>JAUMBQ010000001.1:0-601561 GCA_032119595.1 Solirubrobacteraceae bacterium
ACCTCATGAAATGCGCCGTCAGCGGCGAGCCGTACACCGTGTTCGGCTACGACGGCAAACAGGTCCGCGACAACATCCATTGCCACGACGTCGTCGAAGCATTCCTTGCGTTCCACCGCGCCCCGCGCAGCGCTGCCGTCTACAACCTCGGCGGCGGCCGCGAGTCGAACATCTCGATGCGCGAAGCGGTGCTCAAGTGCGAGGCGCTCACCGGCCGGCCGATGAACATCACTTTCGGCGGCGACGCGCGCATCGGCGACCACCGCTGGTGGGTCTCCGACCTCTCCGGCTTCCAAACGGACTATCCGGAGTGGTCGCTGACCAGGTCGATGGACGACGTCCTCGCTGAGATCCACGCGGCACAGGTGCAGGCCCAGCTGGCCTGAACGGCGCTCGGGCGCTCGGGGCTGGTTGCCCTAGTCGGGCGGCGCTGGGGCTTGTTCGGGCGGCGCTGGGGCTTGTTCGGGCTGCGCTGGGGCTTGTTCGGGCGGGACGCGGCGCTGGAAGCGTGGCCTTGGGGCCCTCTTACACCGAAGGCGGTGCGCGGGAGACGCTCCTGCGGGCGGGACTTTGAGCGGGCGGCGGCGCCTTCGGACTTCGGGCTCCGGGCCTCCGGGCTTTGGTATGGCTGGGTTGGGACCCTTTCGCCAAAAGGCCCTGTATTACAAAGTAGGACTTTGTAGGACAGAGGTTTTCGGGAGACACCCCTGAACACCGGCTGCGCGCCGGCCGAATGCCAGCTCGAACTGGGCGCACAGGGGCATCCCCCGCGTAGAGACCTAGCCGCGGCGCGGCTCAGCGGTCTTGGCGGTGCCAGATGATCTTGAGGCCGCGGAGGGTGAGATCGGCGTCGATCTCGTCGATCGACGTGCAGAACGGGACGACGATGCTGGCCAGGCCGCCCGTCGCGATGGTCGCCACGTCGCTGCCGAGCTCCTCGCGGATGCGAGCGACGATGCCGTCGACGGCCGCCGAATAGCCGAAGAGCACGCCGCCACGAATCGCCTCAACCGTCGACTTACCGATCACGCCTCGGGGCGGGAGCAGGTCGATCTTGGGGAGCTTGGCACCGCGATCCGACAGGGCCTCGAGGGAGATCTCCACGCCCGGCTGAATCAGGCCGCCGAGGTGGTCGCCCTCGGCCGAGACGACGTCGTACGTGATCGCCGTTCCGAAATCGACCACGACGCAGGCGGTGTGCAGCTTCTCGTAGGCCGCGACGGCATTGACGAGGCGGTCGGCGCCGAGCTCGCGCGGATTGTCGAGCCGAATCGACATGCCGGTCTTGACGCCCGGGCCCACGACGACCGTCTCATGACTGAGGTAGCGCTCACCGACCTGCGCCCACTCCGGCGCGAGTTCCGGCACCGTCGAAGACACGATCGACCCCTTCAGCTCCGACAGCTCCACCCCGCGCAAGCGCAGCAACGAACGCAGCGACGCACCGAGCTGATCGGCCGTCGCCTGGCGCACCGTGGCCATGCGCCAGTGCTCGACCAGGTCGTCACCGCGATAGGTGCCGAAATGGGTCTGGGTATTGCCGACGTCAACGACGAGAAGCACGCCGTTGAGTATGACGCGGCCGCCCGGCCCACCGCAGCACGCAGCCGGATGGGGCCCGAATCGGCCGGCCGGGCGGCGGGGCGGCGGCCACCGGGGCCGGACGGAACGAGCCGGCGGCTACCGTCGACGTGCGACGGTCACGCTCTTGGTGACCGTCCTGACGTGCGCTCCCGCATCGTTCGGGGTCACGACCGCGCGGTAACGACTCTTGCGACTGATCCGCGGCACTGTGGTGCGGAAGCTGGAGCGCGCCGCCAGGGCGGTGACGCCGACGCGCTTCACGCGCACCCAGCGGCCACGCGGCGTCTGGCGCTGAATCGACACCCTCGCCTTCGGGGCGTTCGGATAGATCAGGCCACGGAGCTGGACCGTCGCCCGTTTGCGCGCCGTCACGCGAAGCTTGGTGAGCAGCGCGCTCTCGACGGTGATCACCGGGCTCTTGACCGGGAGCGTGGTCTGCGTCGAGATCTGGAACTTGGTCGCCTGGTAGAGCGGGGTGACCGCGAAGCTGAACGCGCCGGCGCTGCTGGCGACCTGGGTCGCGACCTGCGTGAACGGCCCGGTGAACGGGAAGTCCTGCCGGAAGAGCGCGACCCCGACCCCGCCGACGCCGGCCCCACCAACCGTTCCGGCAATCACCGCGCCGCCGCTCCACACGACGGGGCTCGGCGTCGCCGTCGCATTCACGCCCGTCAGGCCGCGGGGTGTCGTGAAGTTGCGGGTGCTGCCCGTCGTCGTGCCCGTGGCGTTCTTGGCGATGACGCGGAAGTAGTACTTGGCATTCGCCGTGAGCGCGCCGACGTTCGTGGCCACCGACACGGTGCTCGTGCCCGCGCCCGCCGACTGCACCGCGCTCTTCAGGCCGAACTTCGTCGAGAGGCCGTACTGGAAGTAGTAGGTCGTCTCCTGGCCCTGCGGGTTGATACGGGCCGTGAACGTCGCGCTTTGAGCGGCCGCGTTGATCGCCGGCTGCGTCGAAACGCTCGGCTTCTTCGGGTTGGCCGTCGTCTTGAGGGTGCGGTCCGCGCCACGGGAGGTGCCCGCGGCGTTCGTTGCGACCAGGCGGTAGTGGTAGGTCGTCTCGACGGTCAGGCCCGAGAGCGTGCGCTTCACCGTCGTCGGGGCGTCGCTGGCCGGGACCACCGTCGACGGAGTCTTCAGGCCGTAGCTGGTCGACGTGCCGTACTCAAAGAAGTACGTGGCATCGGCGCCGCCCGGCGTGAGCGTGCCGGTGACCGTCGCGCCCGTGCGACTCAGGGCCTCGGCGCCGCTCGTTGTGGCCTTCGGCGGCGACGGAATCGTCGGCGTGGTGGGCGTGGTGGACGTCGGCGGGGTGGTCTCGGGCGTCGTCGCGCCGACGGCGAGAGTGGCCGCCCCGGAGCTGGCGCCGGCCAGGAGACCCAGCACGATCACGGAGGTCAGGACACGTGGTGACATGCTTGCCGCAACACGGCCGCCGGCGAAAAGTTGCACGGCGGCAAGGCTACCGAGCGGGGCAGTCGGGGCAGTCGGGGTCCGCGCGGTTCGCGGGAATTGGAATCGCGGGCGATCAGGGTTCGCGGGAATCGCGGGCGACCAGGATTCGCGGGCGACCAGGAATCGCGGGCGACCAGGAATCGCGGGCGACCAGGATTCGCGGGCGACCAGGAATCTTCGCGGGCGACCAGGAATCGCGGGCGTTCAGGATTCGCGGGCGGTGGGCCCTTGCGGGCGATGGGGTTCGCGTCGGCCGGCGGCCTGACCGGTGATCACGGCGGCCGGGACGAGCCAGGCCAGGCCGACGAGGTAGGCGGCGAGCACGTCGCTCACGAAATGCGCCTCGACGATCACGCGCGAGGGGCCCATAAAGAGCATGACCGCGACGAGCGGAGCGACGACGTCGAGGCGACGGTGCCGCCACGCCAGCCATGCCAGCGACCCGAAGAACACGACGCCGTAGACCGTGTGGCCGCTCGGGTAGTTGAGGCCCTCGCCAGCGAACACGCCGAAGGTTTCGACCCGCTCGAGCATCAGGGGCGTCGGGCCCGACAGCTCCTTGAGGAGCATGTTGAAGAACACGCCGGTGCCCGCGAGCCCCACGAACAGCACGCCGCGCACGCCGTCGGATCGCACGATCGCCGGCAGCACCGCCACGAGCGTGAGCGCGGCGATGACCGGGGTGCCGATGGCCGCGAAGAATGTCCCGATCTCGACGACGCGAATCGGGAGCGTCGAACTTTCCAGGTGGTGGAGCGCCCACTCGTCGCCCGGGAACGGCCCGACCCACTTCAGCCACAGCCGAAGCCCCAGCACGAGGAGCCCCGCGATCAGCGGCACGGCGATCGCCACGCGGACGCGAGGGCGCGCCCAGACGGAGATCCGCGCGGGTTCCGGGATCGGCGCGGGTTCGGGGATGGCCGTCACCGCACCCATCGTGCCGGACTGCGCCGACGCGCGCGCAGGGACGGGCGGCGCCCGAGGGGCTTGCTTCCAAAAGCGACCAAAACGGGCTGCTCTCGAAGCAAGCCCCGAGCCTGCCCGCGCCGACGCGCGCGCAGCGCGAGCGGCGCCCGAGGGGTTTGCTTCCAAACGCGCCCAAAACGGGCTGGTCTGGAAGCAAGCCCCGAGCCTGCCGGCGCCGACGCGCGGGCGGGCGGGCAGGCGGGCGGTGCCCGCGGGGGCTTGCTCCCAAACGCGCCCAAAACGGGCTGATTTGGAAGCAAGCCTATAACTGACCGCTAGTCAGTTAGGTCGGTTTGGTGCTACGGTGGCGCCCATGCGCCACACCTTGCATGTGATCAACGGCTCCCACCCGTGTGCGGCGGTGCTGCGGGCGATGGAGCTGAAGGGCATCGACGTGAAGATCGTCGAGTACATGCCGCCGTTCCACGCGGCCCTGCTGAAGATGCGTTTTGGCTACCGGCGGGTGCCGGTGCTCGTGATGGACGGCGGCGAGGTGGTGCGCGGGTCGAGGCAGATCATGCAGCGGCTCGAGGCGATCCAGCCGTACCCGCAGCTCTACCCGCGCGAGCACATCGCCGCCATTGAGACGGCCGAGCGATGGGGCGACGACGTCCTGCAGCCCGCAGCTCGCCGCCTGTTCTGGCTGGCGATGCGCGGCAACCCGAAGGCGCTCGCCAGCTTCCAGGCTGGTAGCCATCTGCCGAGCCTGCCCAAGCCGATCGTCGGGCTCTTCGCGCCGGTGATCATCGCCGGCGAGTACCGCCTCAACGGCATCACGGCCGCCAAGCTCGACCAGCACCTCGCCGAGTTCCCCGAGTTCTTCGACCGCCTCGACGCGTTCCATGCCGACGGTGCCTTCGGCACGACGACCCCCACCGGCGCCGACCTTCAGATCGGCTCCTCGCTGCAGCTCCTGCGAGCCATCGAAGATCTGCGTCCGCTCATCGACGCCCACCCGCTCGCCCGCGAAATCGCTCGCTGGCTCCCCGCCTCGCCCGGGAGCGTCCCCGCTGGCGCGCTCGACAAGGAGCTCGTCAACCGCGTCGTCGCTGGATAGCGTCGCGGCACCACGCACGGGCCGGCACGGCCGGGAGCGCGAAGCGGCGCAGGCGAGGGCAAGCGAAGCGGCGCAGGCCCGAGCGATCGAAGCAGCGCACGCCAAAGCGACCGAAGCGGCGCACGCCAAAGCGACCGAAGCGGCGCAGGCCAAAGCGACCGAAGCGGCCCAAGCCAAAGCGACCGAAGCGGCGCAGGCCAAAGCGACCAGCCGGCGACCGGGAGGGCACGCCGGCGACTCAGCCGACGGGCCGATCTACGCTTCGCGGGCGCGGTCCTCGACGGCCGCGCTGATCACGGCCTCGAACGGCTGAGCGCCCGGGCTCACGATCAGTCGATCGCCGTAGAGGACGACGCGATGGCGCATGCCGCCCTGCGCCGGAATCCACGACGGAAGCTCGAAGAGCGTGCGGGGCTGACGACGGGCGTCGAAGCGAAACTGCCGAGCGGCGCCGGCCTTGGCCTGCTCGGTGATGTAGGCGCTGCCGTCGAACGCGATCCACAGATCGATCGTCGGAAGGTGCCAGCCGCGGCCGGTCGGCGTGAAGCGGCCAGTGTCGGTCGGGACGCTGCGGCGCCGGAGTTCGGCCGCCGTCCTCGCGACGAGGTCGCAAAGCGCATGGTGCGTCGCCTGGACTTGACGCGCAGCATGGCTCTGCTCTTGCTCACGACGCGCGGCATCGCCGTCATCGGTGCGCGTGGACCCAGCGACGATGTCGGCGAAGCGGGGCGGTGCCGGTTCGTCGACCATGGTGCCGAAGAGTAGCCGTGTGAGCGGGTTCACGGAAGGCTTCCTTCTCGATCCATTCCTCTGAACTCCGGTCCGCACGCCCGAAACCGCCGGTACGCGGGTAATTCCCGTTCCGTTGAGCGTTGCTCAAAGAAGTGGCAGCTGCGGCCCGCCCGACGACTCAGCGCTTGGCGAGCACCCACCAGTCCACGCCGCTGCGGCGCAGAATGTCGCCCGGGAACCAAATCCCCCGGCCCAGGCGAGCGGTCGCCTACCGCGTCAGCGGGTCGCCGGCTCGGCGGACGCCCTCGTCGAGTGGGAGCTGGGCGAGCGCGTCGGCGACGCGAGCACCGCCGGGCATCCTGAGGTCGAAGTCGAGTTCGAGGAGCGGAATCATCACGAATCGCCGCGTGAGGACCTGGGCGTGGGGCAGCGTGAGGCGCTCGTGGGCAAACGGTTCGTCGCCGAAGAGGAGCAGGTCGACGTCCAGCGCCCGCGGGCCGTGGCGCACGTAGCCGGGCATCGACTCGAGCACCCGGCCGCGTTCCTGCTCGACCGCCTTGCAGGCAGCGAGGAGTTCCAGGGGGCTGAGGTCGGTCTCGATCTGGAGGGCGGCGTTGAGGAAGGCGGGCTGCTCGAGGACGAAGCCGACGGGATCGGTGTCGTAGGTCGAGGAGCTGCGCAAGACCGTGACCCCGTGGCTCGGGAGCAGGTCCACCGCAGCCTGGAGCTGGTCGCGCCGCTCGCCCACGTTCGAGCCGAGGCCAAGGTAGCCGCGCGTCACGTCGGCATCCGAACCGGGCGGGCCCAGCGGGCCAGGCGGGCCGGGCGAGCCCAGCGGGCCAGGCGAGCCAAGCCGGCCGGGCGGAGCGCCAACGACTCGGGGAGCCGCGACGTCACTTGCTTTTGCGGAATGCGCGCAGGCCCTTGGGCATGAGCGCCCAGTCGCGCAGGCGACGGGAGTAGGCGGTGGCGAGCGCCGTGGCCGCGTTGTCGTGCAGCGGCGCGCCATGACCGACCAGCAGATGCTGCACCGGCAATTTGTCGCCGACCCGCTTGTGCACGAACCCGCGCATCATCGGGTGCACGCCGACCGGACTCGCCTTCGAGAGCGCGAAATAGGGGTTGGTGCCGAGCTGCTCAGCGACGACGAGTGTGCCGGTGTCGGGCCACCAGATCGCCCGCTCCGTCCACGCCTTGCCGCTGAGCACCGGGATGATCTGGAACGGCGTCCCAGGCAAATCGTCGGGGAGACGGTGCAGCGGAACCTCATAGTGCTCGGCGAGCGACTTACACGCGCGAGGGTGCCGATCCAAGAGCTGGATGACGCCCGCGATCTCGCCGAGCTGGCGCGCCTGCTCGATGGCCTCGGGCACATCGACCGGGTCGACCAGCCAGACCTTGCCATCGACGACGAGCGCGTGGGATGCGCGCTGCATCCACTCGTCCATCACCCACGACAGACCATGCTCGAACGGCTGAATCAGCTTCACGCTCATGGCCCATGAGCCTATTGGGGCCGCGCTGCCGGTGGCCGGGCGCCCGCGAGAAGCCGTGCGCCCGCGGCGTCGTCGATCGAGCCGCTCGTAGGCAACACGCTGGCCGGCGGCTCAGCGCTGGCCGGCGGCGTGAACGGCCAAAATCTGTCGTCAGGACAACAACAAATGGCCGCTCAGCGCCGGCCAGCCCGCTCAGCGCCGGCCGGTGGCGTGAACGGCCAAAATCTGTCGTCAGGACAACAACAAATGGCCGCTCACCGCCGACCGGTGACTCAGCGCCGGCCAGGGACTCAGCGCCGGCCGGCGGCTCAGCGCTGGCCGGTGACGTGAACGGCCAAAATCTGTCGTCAGGACAACAACAAATGGCCGCTCACCGCCGGCCGGCGGCTCAGCGCCGGCCGGTGGCTCAGCGCTGGCCGGTGGCGTGAACGGCCAAAATCTGTCGTCAGGACAACAACAAATGGCCGCTCAGCGCCGGCCAGCCCGCTCAGCGCCGGCCGATGGCGTGAACGGCCAAAATCTGTCGTCAAGACAACAACAAATGGCCGCTCACCGCCGACCAGCCCGCTCAGCGCCGGCCGGCGGCTCAGCGCTGGCCGGTGGCGTGAACGGCCAAAATCTGTCGTCAGGACAACAACAAATGGCCGCTCACCGCCGGCCGGAGGCTCAGGGCTGGCCGTCATTTGGGCCGCGCAGCCCGCGTAGACACGAAACGGCCCGCGGAACGCGGGTCCGATGTCCACGCACCAAGGCCCGCCGACCCCGCAGCCCGCGTCGCGTGGCTACTGGAGCGCGGAGTGGTCGGTTCGGGTCACCATCGGCCGGTCGGCTGGCGTGAGGGTGATGGCGAGCTGGCGCGACTGCGCGAGGAGCACGCCGTCGGCGGTGAAGAGACACACGTCCTCGTCGCAGAGCCCCTCGAGGGAGGCCTGGGTACGGGAGTCGAGCAGGATCGGCTGGTGCGGCAGGCCGGCAGCCGGGAGGGCCGTGCGGATGTCGAGGGTCATGTCGATCGTGGGGTTGAACGCCATCTCGGTGAGGGGGCCGAGCGCGGCGGGCCACCAGGCATCGGCGTAGAACGCGAGGAGCGGCAGATCGATCGGCTGAGGATCCTTGAGCTCCAGCCAACCGCCGGTGCGGGCCGGCTCGCCGGGCTCCAATGGCGTGCCGGAGATCGGCGCCGGACCGATCCGCGGGGTGTACGTGACCCGCTCGGCGACCGATGGTAGGCGCGGGTCCGAGAACACCGGAAGGTCGGCCTCTGGCGGCGCGACCTGCGGCGCCGGCGGTGACCACCGCGCCAGCTCGCGCAGGCCCGAGGAGAAGGAGACGGCGAGCGCTTCGAGCATAACCTTGCCGCCCTGCTCGAGGCGGACCCGCAGGTTGGTCGCGCGGGCGCCCGAGCGGATCGTCTCGATGACGACCTCGGCGTCGCCAGCCTTCGGCGGCCGCATGAACTGGCACTGCAGCGAGCGCAGGGATCGATCGGGACCGGTCTCCGTCTCGATGGCGCGCACAAGGATCGCCATGAGGATGCCGCCGTTGATGCCGGCGAGCGCCGACCAGCCAGCGTCGAGCGAGCAGCCGTACCGGCCGTGCCCGAGCGGCGTGGCAGCGGTCGCCGTCGCGAACGCGCTCATCGAGTGAGTCCCGCGACGCAACGGGAGACCGCGCCCCGCCGTGCGCGCGCTGATGCGCGGCGGCGCATCAGTCGTCGTCGACCTCGTCGTGGCGGCGCGTGCGCTCGCGCCACACCTCGACCGAGACCTCTTCAACCGTGAGCGGAATCGGCGGCTCGGGCTTGGCCGCCTTGACGCTGATCGCCTCGACCGGGAAGCGAATCAGGATGCGGTCCGCAATCTCGGCGGCGAGGCGCTCGAGCGTGCGGTAGCTGCGCTGCTGCGCCACCAGGGCGGCGAACTCGCAGATCGAGCCGTAGTCGACGGTGTCCTCGACGCGGTCGGTCACTGTAGCGTCGGTATCGCCGACCTCCAGGCGGATGTCGAGGATCAGGCGCTGCCCGATCTCCCGCTCGGCGTCCGTGACGCCGTGGTGCGTGTAGATCGACAGCCCCGAGATCTCGATCGTGACCGTGGTCGCGCCGCCGTCCTCGTCGTATTCGTCGAGGTCGTCGGAGTCGAGTTCGTCGTCTTCGTCAGACATCGCACGAACCTAGCAGCGGACCGCCCGACGCCCGGTGCCCGCAAGGCCCCAGCCGCGCGACCGGCCGCTCACCGTGCGCCGAGCACCGCATGGGCGACCAACAGCGCGTCGCGATGCTCGGCGACGTCATGCACGCGGAAGATGCGGACGCCCTCGCGGTAGGCGAGCACAGCGGTCGCGACGGAGGCTGCAACCCGCTCCGCCGGCTCAGCCCGACCGGTGATCTGACCAAGCAGCCCCTTACGGGACGTCCCGAGCACGAGCGGGTGCCCGAGCGCGAGCAACGCATCGACGTGCCGCAGCAGCCGCAGGTTGTGCTCGATCTTCTTGCCGAAGCCGATGCCGGGGTCAAGGTCAATCCGGCCGGGTGCGATGCCGGCCAGCTCCGCGGCCTCCACGCGCTCGCGGAGAAAACCTTCGACCTCCGCCACGACATCCTCGTAGTGCGGCGCGACCTGCATCGTCTGCGGCTCGCCGCGCATGTGCATCAGGCAACACCGCACTTGCGGGTGACTCGCGATGACCACGCTCATCTCGGGATCGCCACGCAGGGCCGTCACGTCGTTGACGTACGTGGCGCCGGCATCGATCGCGGCCGCCGCCACCGACGCCTTCATCGTGTCGATCGACACCGTGACCTCCGGTGCGCGCCGCCGCAGTTCGCGGATCACAGGCTCTGTGCGTCGGATCTCCTCAGCCGCGTCGACCGGCGTGGCACCGGGGCGGGTCGACTCACCGCCGACGTCGATCATGTGCGCCCCCTCCTCGATCAACCGCAGCCCCTGCGCGACCGCCGCCTCAGCGTCGAGCCACGACCCGCCATCGCTGAACGAATCCGGCGTCACATTGAGGATGCCCATCAGGGTGAAATCGCTCACCGCCCGATCATCGCACTGGCAGCGCCAGAGCCGCCGGAACCTCCCGGCGACCCTGGCGCTCCAGACCGCGTTAGCGCTTGGCGACGCCAGTCGCGACGGCCGTGCCGCCTCCGGCGTACCGGGTGGTGTGCGTCACGGTGTACGTGCGGGTCGAAACGAGGCCGCAGAGGCGCACCGCCGTCGCCGAAGCCGAGAGGCTTGCACTCGCGGCGACCGGGCTTCCGCCGGCCGCCGGCGTGATCACGACCGACTGCGACGTCACCGGGACACCCTGGATCGCGGTCGGGGCCGCCCACGCCACGTTCGCGCACGACGACGCCAGGAAGCGCGTCACGATCGGCGCCACGAGGTTGCGCACGGGCGTCAGCGGCGTCCCAAACGGCGCGCCGTTCGGAGTCACCACGGCGGTAGACGACGCGGAGGTCGCGGCCGTCGCGCCGTAGTTCGACCACACCACCGCGCGGTAATCGCTGTCCGGCTCCAGCTCACACGCCGTGTGCTTGGTCGACGTTGCGGGCAGCCCATTCGTCGCGCCAGCGCCGTACCCGCTCTGCATCAGCAGCACGTTGTAGCTCGTGACCGGCCAGCCGCTCACGGCCGTCGGCGCCTTCCAGGACACATCGAGGCAGTAGTCGACCGAGCCAGAAGTGGTGCTGAGGCGGGTCGTCGCCACCACGTTCGTCGGAGCCGGAATCGGCGTGCCGCGCGGGACGCCAGCAGGCGTGGGGTTCGACGTGTTCACCGTGCTGTTGGAGAGGGTGAGATCCGACTTCGCCTGCACCGAGATCACGTGCGTCGTGTTCGGGTCCAGACCGCAGAACCGCGGCGAGCGACCGTTCAGGCCGAGCGACGTCGTGGTCGGCTCGCCATCGAAGAGCACGACGTAGGACGTGACCGGTGCCCCGGCGACCTCCGTCGGCGCGTCCCATGCTGCGCGGAGGCAGTAATCCGCGACCTGGCCGGCCCCAAGACTGCGCTCGCCCGTCAACGACAGGTTGCGCGCCGGTCCCGGCGACTGACGCACCGCATACGAGACCGTGCTGGTCTCGCCGAAGCGATCCGGGGAGACGCCGTTGTCGTTCACGGCGCGCAGCTCCCAGTCGTACGACTGACCGGCCGTCAGACCGGTGACCCGGTATTCCGTGGTGCCCGCCGGCAGATTGACGATCGAGCCGGGGCGCGTGAGGCGGTACCCGGTGCGCGGCACGCGGGCATCGTCGGCGTGCTCCCACCGCAGCAAGACCGAGCTGCTCGTGGCCGAGACGGGGCGGAAGTTGCCGGGCTGCATCGGGCGAAGCGCCGCGAGCGGCACGAGTTCATCCAGCGTGA
Organism: Solirubrobacteraceae bacterium; assembly: GCA_032119595.1. Lineage (GTDB taxonomy): Bacteria > Actinomycetota > Thermoleophilia > Solirubrobacterales > Solirubrobacteraceae > JAGIBJ01. The sequence continues at coordinate 11,661 of JAUMBQ010000001.1, forward strand.
CCCACTGCGGCGGCGTGGCCTCCGGGTGCTTGGCGAACTGCTCGCGGAGCCACTCGGCCACGGTGGTTGCGTTCGACCCCACTGGCGTCTGGGGGAACGTCCCCGAGAATCCGCCCTGGTCAGAGAACGTCCACGGAGCCTGGTTTGCCAGGAACTCGCCCGAGGTGATCGCGCGGATCACTGGCGCTGACGTCGGCGTCGGGAACCAGAACGCTGCACTGCCGCTGTCGCCGCCGATGGCCTGCAGGCGCACCTGGCCGGGCTCGCGCTCGCCACTGGGCGTCGCCCAGCCAACCTTCGGCTCCGGCAGGCGATCAGCCGTGACGCCGCCGAACCCAGCGAACAACACCTGGCCGGGCAGCACCGACAGCAATGGCTTACTCGGCGTCTCCTCGAGCAGTCGCGGGAAGCCCGTGGCCGGGGCCGGGAGCGGCTCGCTCAGGAGCGTGAGTGAAATGTCGCCGATGCGAGCGCCCGTGGCGTCGCGCGGCATGAACCACGTCGTCGCGCCGGCGGACCCACGATCCTTGGTCCAGATGCCGCCGTCGGCGGGAGCGTGGCCGGTCGCAAGCACCCAACGAGGCGCGACCTGCGTCGCACTGGCCTGCCCGCCGCCGATGAGACGCCAAGCATCGATCGCCTGCGTCGTTCCGGGGTAGATCGTCGGGACTTCGGTCGGGTACACGCCGTGGCCGACCGCGAATGCAGCCGGCGCGGTCGCCGCGGCAAGCGCGGTCGCGGCCAGGCCGCAGGTCAGCGCGCGACGGAGGTCGCCGCGCCAGCGAGCGGCCGGGCGCACCGCTTCCTTCGGGCCGTCAGGCCCTTGCGTTCCAAACATGAGGTTCTCCGTGGTGTGGGTGCGGGACGCGTGCCCGAACCACGAGCACGCCGGTCGCATGCTGGGCGCCCACACCCCTCGGTCTCAAGCGACGCCACCCTGAACCGGACCCTGACCCGTCCTGCTCTGTGAGAGGCCCCACAGATTTCGCCGGACCGACCGACGCCCACCGCGAACATCCCTGCAAACCAGCTCAATTGACCGGCGCCAGTGTGCCGGCTGGCCGTGGGTCCCAGGGCCCCATTCCTGCGTACCATCGGGGCCTGTCCACCCCCGCCTCATGCCGCCCGCGACCGCACCACTGATCGTAGGCCGCGACGCCGAGTGCGCCGCGATTCAAGACGCCTTCCGCGCCCTGAACGACGGGCAGTCCGCCACGCTCGACATCGCCGGCGAAGCGGGTATTGGGAAGACCAGCCTGCTGCGATTTGTGGAGCAGACGGCAGCACGCCACGGCATCGCCGTGATGCGGGGCCGCGCCAGCGAGATCGAACACGACCTTCCGTACGGCGTTTGGCTCGACGCCCTTGAGCATCTTCCTCACGGCCTCGACTCCGCCGAGCCGCAGCTCCGGCATGTGCTGCACCGCCACCTGCGCACACTGCTGCGGGAGCGTGCCGGGAGCCGTGGACTCCTGCTCACGCTCGACGATCTCCACTGGGCTGACCCAGCCAGCATCGACGTCATCGCATCGATCGTGGACCGGGGCATCGGCGCGCCGCTGATCCTCGCGCTTGCGCACCGCCCAAATCAAGCCGGATCGGTGATGCGGGAGGCTCTGCTGCGCGCCGCTGGCGACACCGCACTGCGACCCCTGCCGCTGGGCCCACTCGCCGCCGACGACCTCGGCCCGCTCCTCCCCGCCCACCTCTCGGCCCGTGAGCGCGAGCACCTGGCCGAGCAGTGTGGTGGCAACCCGCTGTTTCTCACCACGCTGCTCCAGCCGCTGGCACGCCCACGGCCGGGCGCGGCGGCGAGCGGACGCACGCCCGCGCTCTCCAGCGGACCGAGCCTGGGCTCCGACGGGCGGCGCCCACCCCGAGTGCCGGGGCCGCAAGGAGCAGGCGTCCGCGAGCACCCCGCGGTCTACGCCGCCCTCACGAGTGAGCTGGAGCCGCTGAGCCCGCCTGCCAGGCGTTTGCTTGACGCGGCTGCCGTCGTCGGAGATCCCTTTGAGGCATCGCTCGCCCACGGCCTCGCGGGAACCGATCCTGCCGACCCAAGCGCGCTCGACGAACTCATCGCCGCCGACCTCGTGCGCCCCGGCGACGGCCCCCGCTGGTGCACGTTCCGGCACCCGCTCTTGCATGCCCACGTCTACGAATCGACTCCGCTGGCGTGGCGGACGAACGCGCATGCCTCCGTCGCGCAGTCCCTCGCGAGCGTCGGTGCCGAGGCGGGTGTCACCGCCCCGCATGTCGAGCGATCCGCAACCATCGGCGATCGCGAAGCGATCCGTACCCTCGCCGCCGCAGGCCGCGCCGCGCGAGGCCGCGCCCCTGCCAGCGCCGCGCACTGGCTCGCCGGTGCATGGGATCTCGTGCCGCCCCGCGACCGCCTCGAGCTCGACCACCTCCTGGTGTGCCATGACGCAACGACCGCCCTCGCCGTCGCCGGGCGCCACGCCGAAGCACTTCATCACTTGAACGAGCTGTTTGCCGCGCTCCCGCCCGGCCATCTCGCTCGACTGCCGGTCACGATCGGCGCCTCCGCCGTCGAGCGTCTCCTCGACCGCGCCGCCGATGCCCGCGTCCGGCTTACCGACGCACTCGCCGACCTGGATGCCAGCCCTTCCTACCCCCGCGCCATGCTGCTGCTTGAACTGGGCATCCTCGAAGCCGTCGACGACCAGCCGGGGGCACTCGCCGCTCGTGCCCACGAAGCACTCGAGTGCACCACGGCCATCGGCGACCCGGTGATGGTGGCGACCGCCCTCAGCCTGCACGCCCTCTCCGCGTGCTTCACAGAAGCCGTCCCGGAGAGCGTCAGGCGACTGGATGCCGCGGCCGCCGCACTCGACGCGATGGATCCGGACGCCTTGAGTCTGGCCACCCGAGCGCTCTCGATGACCGCCGAAGCCGCATGGCTCCTCCAGCGCCATGGCCTTGCGCTGACGCAGCTAGAACGCGGGGTCGTCGCGCTGCGAGATGGCCGCGCGCCGATCTCCGCCGTCGAGGCGCTCAGCGGCCAGGCCGTTGCGCTGGCGGCGACCGGCGAGGCGTCCCGCGCCCGCCGCAAAGCCGATGCCGCGCTCGAAGAAGCCCGACTGATGACCAACGAGCAGTCGCTGATGTCAGCGCACCTCGCCGTCGCCGTCACCGAGGAGCTGACCGGGGATCCGCACGCCGCCGTGGTCGCAGGCGAGCAGGCCGCCCTGCATGCGCAGCGCACCGGCTCACGGCTCATGCGCTGCTTCGCCGGCCAAGCGCTGAGCCGCGCGCACATCGCCGCCGGCAGCGGGGACGCGGCCACGGCGACCATCCTCGGCACCCACGGCGGAGCCGACCTCCCGTTCCTCCCGCGAACCTTGCGCGCCGAGAGCTTCGCACTGCTGGCGTGCGCGTCTGCCGAAGCGGGGCGCCCCGGCGACGCAGAGGCCTGGGTCGAGCGTGCGCACGCCTCGGCTGAAGCCGACGACCTCGCCGGGAGCTGGGCCTTCGCGTGGCTCGCATCGGCGGCCCGCTCGCACGCCAGTGGCGATCACGACGAGGCGCTGCACGACGCCCGATCGGCCGCGGCCAGCGCAGAGACGGCCGCCCTGCCGATCGTTGCCGCTCGTGCCCGGATCCTCTGCGGCCGGGCCCAGTCGGCCGCGGGCGACCGCGAAGGTGCGGCCTCCACGCTGCGGGAGGCCGAAGCAGCCTGCACCGCGCTGGGCGCCGATCGCCTGGCTGCCGAAGCGGTCCGCCACCTGCGCGGCATCGGCCGCCGCGTCAATCGCCGCGGGCGCCAGGGCGTGACCAGCGGAGCGTCCGCCCTGACCGCGCGCCAACGCCAGGTCGCGACGCTCGCCGCCGACGGGCACTCAAACCGCGAGATCGCCGCGACGCTCTTCCTCAGCCAGAAGACGATCGAGTCGCACCTCGCCGGGGCGTTTGCGGCCCTCGGAATCGCCTCGCGTGCCTCCCTCCCCACCGCGTTGGCCGCGTGGTCCGCGCCAACCGGCAGCGAAACCTGACCGCTCCCTGACTATCCGAGACTCCAAACCACCGGCGCTAGGGCGTTCCGGTCGATCGACCCCTTGGACGACCTCAGGAAGCGGTCGCTACGAACCGGTTCATCACGTAAGGTGCGCGATTCCCCCGCGTCGCTGACTCGTCAGCACGAGTCTTTTCACTCCCTCGAGAGCCCAGCGATGCCGAAGAAACCCTCCCGCGCCCGTGCGCGACGCCTTCCGGCGGTCGACCCCGTCCTGGCGTTCCTCGCGACCACCGTCGCGATCCTCGCCATCGCCTTTGCACTGCTGCTCGGCTCGACGAGCCCGCAGCCCCACGGTCAGGAGACCTCGCCGATCGACGCGATCTCGATGACCCAGGCCGGGCAGGTCGTGCGCGGCACGATCCTGGACTTCGACCACCAGGTCGTGATCGTGATGAAGGACGGCCGCGAGCTGTACGCAGGGCTGCCAACAAACGGCGCCATCACGGAACTCGTGTACGAGGCATTCCAGAAGTCGGGCGCGCCGCTGCGCTTCGACAACCAGGGTGGCAAGCAGGCGCGCCGCCTGATCGTGCAGGTGCTGCTGCCGATCCTGATCCTCGTGGCGCTTTTCACGCTCTTCGCACGCCTCGCGCAGGTCGGCGACGAGATCGGCAAGTTCTCCAAATGGCGCGGCAAGGGCGGCGGCACGGGGACGTCGACGTCGTCGTTCGCTGATGTCGCCGGAGCGTCGACCGCCGTCGAAGAGCTCCGCGAACTCTGCGACCTGCTCGCGTCCCCTGAGCGATACGCCGCCCTCGGCGCCCGAGCACCCCGAGGCGCACTGCTCGTCGGCCCTCCGGGCACCGGCAAGACCCTCCTCGCGCGCGCCACCGCGGGCGAGGCTGGCGCCGCCTTCTATTCCGTGTCCGGCGCGGAATTCGTGGAGTCGCTCGTCGGCGTCGGCGCCGCCCGCATCCGCGACCTCTTCGCGCAGGCGCGGGAACATGCCCCCGCGATCGTGTTCATCGACGAGCTCGACGCCGTCGGCCGCAAGCGCGGCGCCGGTGTGGGCCAGGGCAACGACGAGCGCGAGCAGACGCTCAACCAGCTCCTGGTCGAGATCGACGGCTTTGATGCGGGCTCCGGCATCGTCGTGCTCGCCGCGACCAACCGCCCGGATGTCCTCGACCCCGCCCTGCTTCGCCCCGGGCGGTTCGACCGCCAGATCACCGTCGACGCGCCGGACCGCACCGGCCGCGCCCAGATCCTCGGGCTCTACCTCGTCGGCCGACCGATCGCCGCGGACGTCGACATCGACACGGTCGCCGGCCGCTGCCCCGGGTTCACGGGCGCCGAGCTGGAAAACGTCGTTAACGAGGCCGCGCTGCTCGCCGTTCGCGGCCGGCGCAGCGAGATCACGACGCCCGACTTGGACGAGGCGATCGAGCGAGTCGTCGGCGGCCCACGCACTACCACGCACCGCCTGAGCCCTGACGAACTCCACTCGATCGCGACCCATGAGGCCGCGCACGCGGTCGTCGCTCGCGCGCTTGGCGGCGACGGCACCCGCCGGCTCTCGATCGTCGCCCGTGGCCGCCAGCTCGGCGTGGCCTCGGTGCTCCACGGCGACCGCGAGCGCGTCGTGCTGCGCCAGAGCGATCTGGAGCGCCAGCTCGCGACGACCATGGCCGGCGCCGCTGGCGAGCGCCTCGCGTTCGGCGAGCTGTCGACCGCCGTGCACGACGACCTCCACGCCGCGACCACGCTGGCGCGCTCGATGGTGACCTCGTTCGGGATGTCGGACCTGGGCCCGATCACGATCGGCGAGCGCTCCACCGAAGTGTTCCTCGGCGCCTCGCTACAGGACCTCGGCTCGGTGGCCCAGACCACGCTCGACACCATCGACGAGGAAACCAAGCGGATCCTGGCGGCGGCCGAATCGCGGGCGTCGGACGCCTTGCGCGAGCACTGGCCGGTGCTGCAGCGTGTCGCCAGCGAACTCCTCGAACACGAATCACTCGACGAGCGCACCCTCGAGGCGCTGCTCGCCCCCATCGGGTCCAAAGGCGAGGCCGGCGCAGCGCGGTGACGCTCCCGCCACATCGGCGCGGCCGGGATCGCCTGGCGAGCCAGCTCGGTCGTGGACGCCTGGCGCCGTCGCCGCGCCGTGGACGCCTGGCGCCCCCGGGTGGCCGCCAGCGATTGACGATCCTCGCGATGCTCGCGGCCGGCGTGCCGATCGTCGGTGCGCTGAGCTGGGCCCAGGCGCCGTCGACCGACGCGGGCACGACGCCCGCCGCCGTGTCGATCGTCGCCGAGCAGGTGGCGACGGCCCGCGACATCGTGCCGTTTGGCGTCTCCCGCGACGGCGACCGCGCGACGGTCTGGGCGAGTGGCAAGACCCGCAGCCCATCGGTCGAGCCTCCGGGACCACCGCCGCCGTCGACGACGCCTCAGTCGCCCTCGCCCGACTCCACGACGCCCGACGCCACCACCCCACTGGACCCAGTCGGCGAGCGCGGACAACGCGCCGCCGAAGACGCCACGCCGACGACGCCCCCTGGCAGCCTGCTCCTCGCGGGCACGACGGACGGCACGGGCAAACCCACCGCCTGGGAGCGTGCGGCGGCCCCACAGTCCGTCGACGGGCAGGACCTCACCGCGCGCGACTGGCGGCCGGCTGGTAGCGACGCGCCGCTGCATGCTGGCGAGGCGACGCCCAACGGCGCCGCGGCCCTCGCGGTCGAATTGGGGCTCGCGACCGACGCGGCCCGCGCACCCGGCTTCCTCGCGCGCCGAGCCGCCGACAACCGCTTCCGCGCCCTCCCCGCCCCGTCCGCCGAGCTGCTGGCGCCTGCGACGGCGCTCTTCGACGCGGCCACCCGAACGGCCCGCCTACCGTTCGCGGTCGTCGACCTCCCCTTGCCGGCCGGCGACCCGACGACGCCACCGGCCACCGACCCGGGCGGGACCACACCATCCCCACGCGTCGCGCCTGCCAAGGCCGAGACCGGAGTGCTCCTGGCGCCGCCTGGCGGTGACGGTGTGCTCGCGTGGACCGGCTCGGCCTGGCGCGAAGAGCCGTACCTCGACCTCGCTGGCGAGCGCCCCGCCGCGGGCCGAACCCCAATCGCGCTCGCGGCCACGCCCGAGGGCGATGGCGTGGCCCTGCTGCGCAACAGCGACCTCGCAAGCCCCGACCGCTTTCGCCTCTACCGCCGCTTGGCCGATCACTCCGCCTGGCAGGAGATCACGCTCGCCGAAGGCTCCCTCTTGCGCGGCCCGCTGCCGTCGACCGTGACCGCCGTCGAGCCCGCTCCGGCCCCGGGCGACCCGCTCACCGTCGCCGCCGGGCACTGGTGGGTCGACCTGATCGCCACCCGCGACGACACCAAGAAGGTGAGCGCGACCGTGCACCTGGCGCCGGGGCAAGCCGTCAAACCGACGACCCCGGACCCGACGACGCCGACGACGCCCGAGTCGACCCCGCCGGCGTCCACTCCCGCCGTGACCACTCCGACCGGGACCTCCCCAGCCGAGACCTCCCCGCCCACGACCGCCCCGACGACGCCGACCGCGACGACCCCAGACTCGACACCGAAGGGCTGGCTCTCGGCCACGCCGGACGGCACGTGGTGCCAGCCGACGCTCGCCACCTGCACGCACGACCTCACGGCCGAGTTCGCGTCATCACGCGGGTACCGCTCTCAGGCGTTCCCCGGCAGCGGGTTCGGTGGCCGCGTAATCACCAGCCCCGTGGTGCCCGAGTCCACCGGAACCGACGCGCGGCGAGAGGCCTCTGCTTCCGGCGGCTATCTCGCCCTCACCGGAACCCGGTTCGAGATCCGGGACGGCGTCGGCGACGAGGGCGACGGAACGAGCGGCACGGAGTCAGCGGCCTTCGAAAACAGATCGAGCGGCTGGGTCGGCGCCGACCGCGCCGTCGGGCATGTCGGCCAGTTCGGCGATCCCCTGTTCGCCGACCTCGCGATCCGCGAGGACGCCACGTCTGCCTTCAATGTCTCCGAGTCGCTGCAGGATGTCGTCGTGTCGCCGGATGGCACCACGGCGCTCGCCCTCTCGTCGGGTGGGTCGGTGTACCGCAAAGACCCCGATGCCGTGTGGGGCTACACCATGTCGAGCCTCCGCGACTACAACGAGGAGGGTTCCGGGGGGACGATTCCGCCGATGCCGCGAGCCCTTGCGTGGCCTCGGGCCGATCTGATGGTCGCCGTCGGGACCGCCGGACTGATGAAGTTCACGTCCGTTCCCCCGGTGGAGGACTACTTGATCAGCGGCCCGGTGTCCACTGGTCAACAAGCCACTGAGGTGACGGTGCGAGAAGCCGCTGGACTCGACCTGCTCGACGTTGCGTTCGCGGCTGGGGCCGACCCACTCGACGGCTGGGCCGTCGGTCGCGACGGTGCGGCGCTGCACTGCGTCGACCGTCCGGGGAAAGGCGGTGTTATCGAGCACCGGTGCGCTCGCGTCAAGCCCGCAGGGGAACTCGCCACGGCCGACTTCCGGCAGCTCGCCTACGCAGGCTCACAAGCCCTGATCGCTTCGTCGGCTGGCCTGGTGAAGGTGAAGGACGGAGCCCTCGGACTCGACCGCGACCTCGCCGCCATGATCGAAGCCGACGGCCGGCCAGCGGGGGTGCGGACCGTCGCCGGCCTGCCAGACGGAGCGGCCGTCGTCGACGCGCGCTACGCACGCCTCTCGGCCGACGGACCGTGGCTGCGCCTGCCATCACCAGCCGAAGGCGACGTGATCGCCCTCGCTCTTGCCCGCCGCTCCGACCGCAGCGGGATCGCGTCGCTGCGCGTGATCGCCTCCATCGCCGACGCGGTCCCGGCCCGCCGCGGATCCCTACCGGACGCGCAGACCAACGTCGCGGTCTCCAACGGCACAGAGAACCAAGTGACCGAACAACCGCTCAACGAAGTGCCGCCGCAGATCGACGACGCCCGCCTGTCCCAACTCGACGACGGCCGTTGGGTCGACCGGAACCTCGGCCCGATCGAGCGCAGCACGGGCCGCGACCTCGCGATCCTCCCGCTCCCCGTCCGCGCGCTGACCCTCATTGGGTCCGGCGACGACGCTCGCGGCTTCGCCGTCGGCGGCTGGGGCAGCGGCGAGCAGTACAGCTTGGCGCGCACGTCCGCGAGCTTCGCGGACGAGTTTGCGGTGCGCCTCGACGGCGGCCCCAAGCCGCCGATTGCCGACGCCCTCGCGCGTCCAGCGACGGCGAACCGGGCGCAGGCCCCCAAAGCAGCGCGCGCGCAGGTGCCTTCGCCGACCGACCCGACCTCCCCACCCGAATCGGCTCCGGCCCCGACCACCGGTCCTCGCGACGACGACCTGCCCGGCGACGGCACCCGCGTGCGTCTCCTCATCGGCGGCCACCCGGCCTGCCTGGACGACTGCACCGGGCGAAGCGCGCAGCGCGTTGGGCCCACCGAGACCCTCAAGCAGGCACTCGCGACCGCTCGGCGGATCCGCCTCGGGCGCGGCGGGAGCCCACCGGTGTCAGCCACGTTGATCGGTGGCGGACGCGCGAGTGTGGGCGGGACGCCGCTGAGCGCCGCAGGCGCGGACGCCTTCGTGGCGCTGCTCGGCGGCGCGCCCTACGCCAGCTCACCCCCGGTCTTCCCGGTGATCGGCACCGGCGACGCGTCGACCGACGTGGGTCGCTCCAACTTCTCGGCGCGGGTTGCTCCGGCGATCGCGCCGCCGCTCGTCGCCACCACGGATCCGCAGACCCCGCCAAACGCCAGGGGATCCGAGACCGTCGCGTACTGGTTTGAGGTCGAGGGCTCCCCCAATCCTGTGCGCGTGATCGTGATCGACAACGCCACCGGCGCGCTGCGCGGCACGCTCGGCGGGTCACAGGCCGACTGGATCGTGACGGCCATCGGGAACGCGGTGACGGCGGGGAAGCCAGCAATCGTCGTCGGTTCGGCCAGGCTCGACGACCGCTCACCGATCGACGCCTCCGAGACGGCGGGCCAGCTTGACCTGATCGCTCGGGCCGGCGCCAGCGCCTACGTGAGTACCGATGGCACCGACGACCTCGAGGACCTCTCGCACGTTGGTCCGCGCATCCGCAACACCGTCGTGGAGACCCCTCACGGAGCGATCCCCGTCATCCATTCGGGGGCTCTCGGGCATTCCATCCCGATTCGCGTCCTGTATCCCAACATGATCGATTTCGACGAGGAGAAAGAGAAGGCCAGGCGCGAGCAGCGCCGCGACCTGAGTTCCCAGCCCGCGCTCGTGGCACTCGACATCGACCAGACGAAGCCGGGGGCAAGCCCGGGCCAAGCGGACGTGTCCGCCACGGTCATCCCCGTGTTCCGCGAACTCGGCGATTCCGGCACCGCGACGGTGGAGCGCTCCTACGCCCAGCCGATGTGGTTGCAGACGCTCGTCGATGCCGGCAACGGCTTCCGCTGGACCGACCCTAGCCGCCCCGAGCTCGGCGAGCAGGACGCAACAGGCGCTGGTTGGAGCGACGCGACGCCTGACCAATGCCGGTTGTTTCTTGGTCTGGGCGACTGCGGAGACAGCCTCCCCAGCGACGTTCGTTTCGAAGTCGCCGACCCATCGATCGCAGTATTCGTGCGCGCGAAGGCCGCACGGGTGAAGGGGCGTGACCGGGAGCGTGACTCGTTTGCTGTCCCAACGATTCTCTTCGACGCGGCCGGGAACCCAGTGGTCGATTCCCGGTCGACGATCCTCTGCCCGCTTCGTGCCGGGCGCACGACGATCACCGTCACCACCGCTGGACGTGCGACGAGGGTTCCGCTGCGGGTGATCGAGCCGCAACGCGAGAGTGAACGCCAGCCCACGGCCGGAAGCGGTGGGAAGTCGGCGCCATGCAGTTTCAGGTATTTCGACCGGGCAGACGCGTCGAAGGCGGAGCCCACGGCCGCCAAGTCCAAGTCACTCGTGCCTCAGCCGCGCGCGGCGTTCGATCCGCCAACGGATCGCACCAAGCCCAAACCCAAGCCTTCGGCTCCGTCAAAGACGATCCCGGCGATGACAGCGCCGCTCGGGCTCGTCGCACCGCCGATGCTGACCTGGAGCCCGCCGGCGGCCGAGTCCGCTAGGCCACCGGTCGCTCCGAATCCCAAGCCGATCACGCCGCCAGCGCCGCCCGCGCCGCCGAGCGGCGTGACGACCCAACAGGTGCCGGTCCCGAACGCCGCGATCGTCTCCATCCGCCAGGAGGAGCGTCAGACCGAAGTCGCCCGGGAGAGTGCCGACCACCAGGCCACGATCTACCAAGCCGCGTCCCGCCCCGGCGCCACCACCCTCCTCGCCGGTGGCGCCTTTGCACTCCTGATCGCGGCCGCCGGCCACGCCGCCGGCCGCCGCCGACGCCTCACCCAAGCCGCCAAGGCCTGGCTCCGCTAGGCGCCTCGGCCGCCGCCGACGCCTTACCCAAGCTGCCAAAGCCTGGCCCCGCGAGGCGCCTCGGCCGCCGGCCCGTCCGAGCTCATCGCCCGATGCACCTGGAAATGGGTCGTAACTTGTGTTGAAACGGTCAGACAAACTCACGCCCTATTCCCAGGTGCATCGGGCGATGGCGCCGAAACGCTAGATCCCAAACACCGCAAGCCGCCTCGGTTCGCCTGCCTAGCGGGCCGGCCGCGGTGCCGACTACCCCGGGTGGGTCGACACCGCAGCCGGATGCGTCACGAACCCGGACGCGTGGACACCGGCTCCGTCGGCCGCGTCAGCACGGCGCACGCGGATTGGTTCCAGTCCGCCGAAGCTCGGCCGCCCCGAAGGGGCGAGCGCTTGACGGACTTCTTGGCTGGCAGGCTCGGGAGCGCTCAGCCGGGCAGCCTCGCGTAGACACCGAACCCGCGTTCCACAGGCCATTTCATGCCCACGCACACCCCGGCACCAGCGAGCCTCGCCGCGTAGACACCGGACCCTTGTTCCACAGGCCATCTCATGCCCACGCACACCCCGGCACCAGCGGGCCTCGCTGCGTAGACACCGGACCCTTGTTCCACAGGCCATCTCATGCCCACGCACACCCCGGCACCAGCGGGCCTCGCTGCGTAGACACCGGACCCGCGTTTCACGGGCCATCTCATGTCCACGCACGCCCCCCACCAGCGGGCCCATGCGCCCCAGAACGACGACGGGCGCCCATTGGGCGCCCGTCGAGGAGTCAGGTGAGCTTGGCCGCGGTTAGGCGTCGTCGGCGCGCATGGGCGTCAGCCCGCCGCCGCCAGCCAGGCCCGGGTTCGGGTTCGGCTTGGTGAGGCCGCCCGGGAGGCTCGGAGCGCTCGGCTCGGAAGCATCAAGGGCTCCGGGCGCCGGCTCGTCGTCGGGACCGAACACGTCTTCCTCAGCGCGGCCGTCGAGCAGAGCGAGGAACTCGTCGCGCTCGATGGTCTCCCGCTTGAGGAGGATCTTGGAGATGCTGTCGAGGTCGTCGCGATGCTCTTCGAGGATGCGCGTCGCATTCGTATGCGCGATCTCGACGATGCGACGGATCTCATCGTCGATCTCGCGGGCGATCTCGTCGGAGTAGTCGGCCTGGTGGCCCATGTCGCGACCGAGGAACGGCTGCGACTGGTCGTGCCCGAAGACGCGGGGACCGAGCTTGTCGCTCATGCCGTACCGCATGACCATCGCCTTGGCGGTGGCCGTGACCTTCTCCAGGTCGTTCGAAGCGCCCGTGGTGATCTCGCCGAAGATAATCTCCTCCGCAGCGCGGCCGCCGAGGGTCATCGCCATCTGCTCGTGAAGCTCGCTGCGCGACGTGAGGAACTTGTCCTCGGTCGGCATCGAGATCGTGTAGCCGAGGGCCTGGCCGCGGGAAACGACGGAGATCTTGTGGACCGGGTCGGCGTGCTCGAGGAAGTGCCCGACGATCGCGTGGCCCATCTCGTGGTACGCGGTGACGAGGCGTTCCTTCTCGCCCATCACACGGGTCTTCTTCTCGGGACCGGCGATAACACGCATGATCCCTTCCTCCAGTTCCTCCTGGCCGATCTCGCGCTTGCCACCGCGGGCTGCGAGCAGCGCGGCTTCGTTCACGAGGTTGGCGAGGTCGGCGCCGGTGAAACCTGGCGTCTGGCCGGCGAGCGCGCTGAGCTCAATGTCCTTCGCGAGCGGCTTGCCACGCGAGTGGACCTTGAGGATCTTTTCGCGGCCCTTGCGGTCGGGGCGGTCGACCATGATCTGGCGGTCGAAGCGGCCCGGGCGCAGGAGCGCCGGATCAAGAATGTCGGGGCGGTTGGTAGCGGCGATGAGGATGATGTTGTCCTTCATCTCAAAGCCGTCCATCTCGACGAGGAGCTGGTTGAGCGTCTGCTCGCGCTCGTCGTGACCGCCGCCCATGCCGGCGCCACGATGGCGACCGACGGCGTCGATCTCGTCCATGAAGATGATGCAGGGCGAGTTCTGCTTGGCCTGCTCGAAGAGATCGCGGACGCGGCTGGCGCCGACGCCGACGAACATCTCGACGAAGTCCGAACCGGAGATCGAGAAGAACGGCACGCCAGCCTCACCGGCGACGGCGCGCGCGAGGAGCGTCTTGCCGGTGCCAGGAGGGCCGAAGAGAAGTACGCCCTTCGGGATGCGGGCACCGAGCGCTTGGAATTTGCGCGGGTTCTCGAGGAACTCTTTGATCTCGTGCAGCTCTTCGACGGCCTCGTCGGCACCGGCGACATCGCGGAAGGAGATCTTCGGCGAGTCGACCGACATGCGCTTGGCGCGCGACTTGCCGAACGACATGACGCGCGAGCCACCGCCCTGCATCTGGTTCATGATGAACAGCCAGAACGCCAGGAAGATGATGACCGGGACGACCATCGACAGGATGGACACCCACGGACTCGTGCGCGTGCCCTTGATGTTGTAGTCCGTGATGAGGTTCTTGGTCTCAGCGTCGGCGAGGACCTTCTGAAGTTCATCGCCGTACGCCGGTGCGAAACCGACCTCGTACTTCTCGGCCGTCTTGCCCTCGGGCGCCTTGGGCGTGACCTGGATCGTCGCGTCCTTGTTGCGGACGAGGACCTCCTTGACTTGGCCCGCAGCGAGCTGCTGGGTGAACTTCGCGTAGGAGATCTTGTCGGTCGTGCTCGCCTGCGTGCTCAGACGCGAGACGAACAACGCGACGAGGACCACCATCACGAGGGCAAGGATCGGGGTCTTCAGGAAACGCTGCATGTACTACTTTCTCGGCCCGTTTGGCCAGAACGCGAGCGTAGCAGCCTTGTTGTTACGAACTACGCAGTTCCCACCCCGCCTTTTGGCCAGGATGCAAACGGAACTACGCACGTCCGCTGCCCCGTGGATCTCTAGGCCGTGCCGCCGGGCCCGACTCGATCGGGGAAGCCGCCCGTCAAAGAGTGGGGCGGCGCCAGGTATCGGCCGATCAGCGCGTCGCAGCACCACCAGCCGCCACCGATCAGAGGTCTTCGACGCTGCCGTTGTACTCAGCCACGTACGGAAGGTTGCGGTAGCGCTCCTCCACGTCGAGGCCGTAGCCGATGGCGAATTTGTCTGGGATCTCGAAGCCGACGTACTTGAGATCGAGATCGACCCGCCGACGCTCCGGCTTGGTGAGCAGCGCCACCACTTCGACCGAGCGGGGATCGCGAGCCCGCAGCGTCCGCAGCAGGTAGGAGAGCGTGAGCCCCGAGTCGACGATGTCCTCGACGACGAGCACGTCGCGCCCCTCGATCGACATGTCGAGGTCCTTGAGGATCCTCACCACGCCGCTGGTCGCCGTGGACGAGCCGTAGGACGAGACCGCCATGAAGTCCACGACGCAGTGGCCCTCGATCTGGCGCATCAGGTCGGCGATGAAGAACGCCGCGCCCTTCAGCACACCGATCAGGACCGGTTCGCGCCCCTGGTAGTCGCGACTGATCTGCACCCCGAGCTCGCGGACACGCCGCGCCAGCTCATCGGGCTGCACCAGGACTTCGCCGATCAACGCGTCACGCACGAGGCCGAGTGTACGGACGGGCCGGGGGCGGCGCTTCGAGATGAGCCCGTTTCGGTCGCTTTTGGAAGCAAGCCCCTCGGGCGCCGCCCGGCCCGCCCGCGCGCGTTGGCGCCGGCAGGCTCGGGGCTTGCTTCGAGATGAGCCCGTTTTGGTCGCTTTTGGAAGCAAGCCCCTCGGGCGCCGCCCGGCCCGCCCGCGCGTCGGCGCCGGCAGGCTCGGGGCGCCGAAACGAAGTCGCAACCGGCCGGCCGCTCAGCGTCCGGGCGCCGCGCTGCCTTGGGAGCGGCGGCAGCGGTACACGCCGCCGCGCAGCTCAATGCGGGCCCCTGCGCCGACATCGACGGACGCCATCCCCGCGCGCCCGGCGGGAGCGCTCAGCGCGAGCACCTCGCCGAGGCGGGACCCGGCGCGCGGGCACGGCGCGCCGAGCGTCCGCTCGCAGAGTTCGCGGAGCACGAGGCGCGCCAGCGGCCGCGGCAAATTGTCGAGCGCGACCGCGGTGATCGACGGCCCTTCGTCGCCCGCGCCAGGCGGGCGTAGCTCAGCATCGACGAGCGCATCGAGCACCTCGGATTCCTCGGCGAGTTCCTCGAGCGTGCGGACGATCGTCGCCTCGGCTTGCGGGTTCAGCGACCGCAGCACCGGCACCACCCCGTGGCGGAGCCGCGCGCGGGCGTAGCGCTCGTCGTCGTTGCTTGGATCGTCGCGCCAGGTGATTCCACGTGCCTGGCAATACGCAGCGGTCTCCTCACGGGTGACCCCGAGCAGCGGCCGAACGAGCTGGCGGCGGGACTCGTCCGGACCAGATTCCATGCCATTCCCCGCGCCGCGCATCCCGAGGTCCGTCGACATTCCCTCGCGCGCGCGCATGGAGAGCAGTGCCCGCCGGCCGGGCTGGGTGGCGAGTCGACCAAGGGCGGTCTCGACCAGGTCCGTGCGGGTGTGAGCGGTCGCGAGTCGTGTCGCCCCGAGCCGATCCAGCTCGGCGGCCGCCAGCCGCTGGCGCTGCGCGCGCGCCCACGCGTGCAGATTCCTCGAGTCTGCCGGGCGCTTCGCCGCGCGACGCGTGGAGATCGCTACCCCGAGGATTTCGCAGCGGGCCTGGATGTTGGCCGCGTCGGCCACCGCGGCCTCGCGAAGACCATGGTCGACGTGCAGCACGTGGACCGCGTCAGCACCGAGGAGGCGGACCGCGATGTCGAGCAGCGTGTGGGAGTCGCGCCCCGCCGAGCACATCAGCAGGAGCGGGCCGTCGCCTGCTCCCATTGCGTCGAGAAGCCCCGTGGCCCCGACGGCATCGACCAAATCCTCCGCTGAGCGAACTCCACTCATCCGAGGAGCCCGCCGGCCCAGCCGGCGCTCCGCGCCTGGCTCACGACCATTCCGACTCGGCCCGCCGGACCACGAACAGCTCCTCGGAATGCTCGAAGCCCTTGAGGCGCACACTGCCGATCGACTGGAGTTCGAAGGAGCGCAGCTCGGCCGCGTCGCGCAGGGTGCCGGTCACGACGACCTCGCCGCCAGCGCCTCGGGTCACGATGCGGGCCGCGCGGTTGACCTCGCCGCCGTAGTAGTCACCGTCGCGGAAGATCGCCGGACCGGAATGCACGCCGATACGCGGGAGTGGGCGCTCATCGCGCTCCTGCTGGAACGTGACCGCCCAGTCCAGGAGCTTGCCGGCGTCAGAGCCGACGACCATCACCTCGTCGCCGATCGTCTTGATCACGCGAGCGTCCTCAGGCAACGACCGCTCGACCTGCTCGAAGAAACGCTCGACGACCGAAACCGCCTCAAGGTCGCCTTCTTCCTCCGTGAGGCGGGTAAAGCCGGCCAGGTCTGCGAACGCGATCGCCACGTGGATCTCGCCGCGGCGCGCATCGGCGACGCCCTCCTGCTCCAGATGGCCGACGACGTCCTGCTCGATGAAGTGCTGGAGATACCGCTGGTGGAGCAGATCGAGGATCGGCGAGGCAACCGGGAGCAGGTTGGCCGCGAGCGAGTCGAGCGTCTCGGCGATCTTGAGGTTCGGCACGCCGTCGCGAATCAGCGGCTCGTGCACGTAAAGGTGCACGAGTCGCACCTCGGCGTCGGCGATCTG
The DNA here is from genome assembly GCA_032119595.1 of Solirubrobacteraceae bacterium. Lineage (GTDB taxonomy): Bacteria > Actinomycetota > Thermoleophilia > Solirubrobacterales > Solirubrobacteraceae > JAGIBJ01. Next base: position 28,719 of record JAUMBQ010000001.1, read on the forward strand.
GGCAAGCGCCTGCCCGTACACCCGCGCGATCTGCAAGGACGCGACCAGCGGGAGACCTGAGTTGAGCACCCGGGCGCCGTGGCGCATCAGCGACATCTCGTTCTCGTTGAGGGTCGTCAGCCCAGCGGGCAGCCCGAACGCCGCAATGAAGCGGCGCAGCAGCTCGATCTCCAGCCCGAGCTCGCGCGCGGCCTCGCGGAACGTATACGTGCGGTGCTCGGTGCCCGCGGGCTGCGTGCCGTGCTCGATGTACCCGATCGCGAGCGTGCCGCGTTCGACCCCATCCAGCAGCTGCGCGACCGTGTACCCACGTTTGCGCAGCCCCACGAGCATCCGCACGTGCGAGACCTCGCGTTCAGTCCAAGGACCGCCATCCCGAGGAACCAGGCCGACGGCGTCCCACCGACGCAACGTCGAAGTCGCGATGCCAGCACGGCGCGCGACCTCGGCAGCGGTCAGTGCACTCATGCACTCTTTTCGGGCTGGTGCAGCTTCTCGAGCCGCTTCTCGATCGCTTCCAGGCGCGTGAGGACCTGATCGAGGTCACCGGAGGTCGACTTGTCGTCGGCAGATTCCTGAAGGCGGTCCTCGAGGCGGTCCAGGCCGTCTTCGATCGATTCAAGGCGGAGCGCCACCGAGCGCACCCGACGCGTCAATCGGTCGATCACGGCGGCCGACGGGAGGTTCAGCGCGCCAAGCGTGAACTCCTGAACTTCGACGGCACGCTCGCGTGCTTCCATCGCGCGCTTGGTCGCGGCCTTGACGGCATCACTCCCGACAACACCGGCGGCCAACCGCTCGACGGTCGACCGTTCCCGTTCTGCGGGCTGATGATCTTGGCTGCTCGACATGCCCCGAAGAGTACCCGGCATTACGCCGCGCTCAACGTTCCACCCCTACCTGCCGATCGAAGAGAACATCCGACGCTTGATCACAGTTCAGAAACACCCGCAGACAGAGGTGCAGCGCACCACCGAGCGGATTGATACTGTGCGCAACGTCCGGAACGCCCCCTCCCGTCCGAACCCTGCTCGCTTCGTGAAGTCCTCCTCTCTCGGTCCGCTCATCGCGCTCTCCGCCCTTGCCGTCGCCCCGAGCGTCGCATTCGCGCAGGAGCCCTCAACGACGCCCGGGACGTCTTCTGTCGCGACGACGTCGGAGCCCGCTCCGGCGCTCACTTCGCCGCCGGCCACGTCCGTGCCGGAGTCCACGCCGCCCGCGGCGTCGACCCCGGACCCGGCTGGGTCGACGACCCCGCAGGCCGTCGACCCTGAGATCGACGAGACGACCGACGGCACCGAGAGCCCCAGCCAACGCCGCGAAGAGCGCCGCAAGGCCCGCGAGACGCAGGCCGAGCGCGATCCGAAGCCGACGGAGCAGGCGACCGACACCGAGCTGATCGACCCGGCGAACCTCACGGTCACCGCCGTTCCGAACTTCTTCATCGAAGACTTCGACATCCCGCCGTTCCTGCTGCCGATCTACCAGGCCGCCGGCTCTGAGTACGGCATCCGCTGGGAGGTCCTCGCTGCGATCAACCGCATCGAGACCAACTACGGCCGCAACCTCAACGTCTCGTCCGCGGGCGCCCTGGGCTGGATGCAGTTCATGCCCGCCACGTGGGAGATGTACGGCGTCGACGCCAACGACGACGGCGAGAAGGACCCCTTCAACCCGGCCGACGCAATCTTCGCCGCCGCCCGGTATCTCAAGGCTGCCGAGGGCGACAAGGACCTGCGCAAGGCGGTCTTCGCCTACAACCACGCCGATTGGTACGTCGACGACGTCCTCGAGGGTGCGCGCAACGTCGCGGCCATCCCGGACTCGCTCGTCTCCTCGCTCACCGCGCTGACGCAGGGCATCTTCCCGGTCGACGCGCCGGATGCCGACATCGACTACGCCGGCAAGACCAAGTTCGACGCCAAGGGCGAGAAGGTCAAGGCCGGCGACAACGCCGCCGACCCCGTCAAGGGCAGCGACAGCCGCAACTCGATCGAGATCACGGCCGACGGCGGCAGCCGCGTCGTGGCCATCCAGGACGGCGTCGTGGAGAAAGTCGGCGAGACCAAGCGCCTCGGCCAGTTCGTGCGCCTGCGCGACTCCTACGGCAACCGGTACACGTACGCCCACCTCGGTGAGGTGCAGGACGAGGTTCCGGTCCCCAAGCCGATCAAGTCCAAAGAGGGCCTGAAGACCGACGACGAGGCGCACTCCGAGAGCAGCGACGACGACGCGACTCCGACGACCCCCGCCACCGCTGGGGCACAGACCGACCTTCCGGTCGGCACCACGCCTGCGGCCGCACCGAGCCCGGTGGCCCCCGAGGTCCCGACCGAGACGGCCACGCCGGCCACCGAGACCGACCAGCCGGTCGCAACGACGGTCGACCCTGCGGTCAACACGACGCCGACGGCCGCCGAAGAAGCCGCTGAGGTTGCCCCGGTCAAGGGCCGCGAGCGTCTGTCGGCCAAGACGGCTGAGAAGACCGCCAAGAGCGAGGCCGAGACGCCGCGCCGCATCCGCTTCCGCGCCCGCGATGCTTCGGAGTCGGTCAACACCGCCCCCGAGCCGCTCGACGGCGAGGCAACCCGCCTGTACGCCCACCCGAGCCTCCCGGACGCGTACGCGGCCGGCGGCGAAGAGCAGCTGAACCCGTCCGCGACGGACGAGCCCGGCAAGGCTCCCGTCGGCGAACTCAGCGACTACTTCTCGATCGACTACGGCCTCAAGGCCACCGACGTCAACCTCAAGAAGCTCAAGGCGGGCCAGGCGGTCATCGCCGGCACCGTGCTCGGCAAGACCAAGCTCGCCCTCGACGGTGAGGGCCCCTCGAAGGTCACCTTCGAGATCCGCCCGGCCGGCAAGAAGGCTCCGCGGATCGACCCGCAGCCGATCCTTGATGGCTGGCGCCAGTCCGACAAGACCGACTTCCTCGCCGCGCAGGCCAAGAAGGCCGTCAAGGCCGGCGAAGCCGACGACACCGCCACGGTTGGCCAGATCTTGCTCATGAGCAAGGCCGAGCTGACCGAGCGCGTCCTGCAGGACAAGCGCATCACGATCTACGAGGGCGGCCGCAACGACATCAAGGGCGGCATCATCGACCGGCGCATCCTCGCGCTGCTCGAAGTGCTCGCGACGAAGGGCGTCGAGCCCACCGTCACGAGCCTGCGCTCCGGCCATGGCCTGATGACGAGCTCCGGCAACGTCTCCCAGCACACCACCGGCACCGCCGTCGACATCGCCACCGCGTATGGCTCGGTCATCACGCCGGCCACGCAGGGCCCGGGCTCGATCACCGACCGCGCCGTGCGGGAGATCCTCGAGCTCCAGGGCAACATGAAGCCCGACCAGATCATCACCCTCATGAAGTACGAGGGCGAAGACAACACCCTCGCGATGGGCGACCACGACGACCACATCCACGTCGGCTACCGCCCCACCACGGGCGTGAACGGCAAGCAGCTCGAGCAGCTGCTCAAGCCGGGCCAGTGGGACGCACTCGTCAACCAGCTCTCGACGCTCAAGGTGCCGAACGTCTCTGCGAAGCCGAGCGAATACTCGGTCTCCGTCGAGAAGGCCGACAAGAACTCCAAGTAATCCAGGCGGCTGCGCCCCGCGCAGCCACCTTCGAGACCACGAGGTGGGATTCGGGCGCAAGCCCGGGTCCCACCTCTTCTCGTTGAGCGGTCGGTTCTCGTTAAGACGTCCGGTCGTCGGGCCGAGCCGCGGCCCAGTTACAGCGCAGCGATCACGCCGTCGAGTTCGTCGACGACGTCGCCGCTGAGCTTGACCGTCGCGAGGTCGTCGTAGGGTGTCCCGCCCTGCGTCACGAGCACGAGGTCTCCCCCGTGCCGCAGCACGATGCCCGGGAGTCCCGCGACGGGATGCACCTCCAGCGAGCTGCCGATCACGATGATCAGGTCGGCCTGCTCGCAGAGGTCGTGGGCGCGCTCGACCTCGGCCACCGGCAGCATCTCGCCAAACAGCACGACGTTTGGCTTGAACGGCTCACCGCAGTCGCATCGCGGCACGCCATCTTCTGCCGCGTCGATCGCCGCGGTGAGCGGCTCGTAGTCGATCCTCGCGCCGCATCGCATGCACTCCCCGAACGCGATCGATCCGTGCATCTCGATCACATCGCGGGCGCCACCTTTGTGGTGGAGGCGGTCGATGTTCTGCGTGATCACGGCGTCGATCAGCCCTCGGCGCTCCAGCTCGGCGACGGCCCGATGCGCGTCGTTGGGCTCTGCCGGCCCGAGAATGTGAAAGCGGTGGGCATAGAACGACCAGAACCGCTCGGGGTCGTCGCGCCACACGTCGATATGGGCAACCTCCATCGGGTTGACGTTCGCCCAGATTCCGGTCGCTGGAGTGCGGAAATCCGGAATACCCGAAGGCACGGAGATTCCGGCACCAGTCAGGACCACTGCGCGCTCTGCTGCACTGAGCAGACGAGCGACGGCGCGTTGCGCGTCAGTAGAGGCGGAGGCATCTCGGTGTGGCGACATCGGAGTCCGCACGCTAGTACGTGTGCCTCACCAGCGCCCAAGCTGCGCAATACTGCACAGTTGTCCACCGGAGCCCCCTCCACCGGATTTTGACTCATTGTCCCGGCCCTCTGGCCGACTTCTCGTCTGATGGCATTCCCGCACATCCGTCCGGTCACGCCCCCTGGCAGCCCGGTCGCGACCACGAACACGACTCGGCGTGGCAGCCTGGGTCCCGTGGAAGGCGAATCCACCATCATCGGCCGCAGGGATGTGGCTGTCGTCCCGTGGGTCACCATTGCGATGGTGGCTGTGGCCGTGGCGGCGAGTACAGCCCTGCGCCCCGACGGCGATGTCTCTGACGCCCTCGTTATCGGCGCAGCCCTGGCCTACGCGACCTTCGCCGGCGTGCTCGCCACGCTGCAAGACAGGCCGTACATGATCCGGCTGGCGGGCTCGCTTCCCGTCTACCTCTTCGGCAGCCTGCTGCTGGTCGGGCTGCTCGCTACCTTCGGCGTACTCGACCAAGGCATAGGCACCGTCTTCTTCGCCCCGATCGTGCAGGTCGCCGCGTACCTCGGGCTGATTCTGCCCGCGCGCTGGTCGCGTGGCGCGGTGGTCGCGCTGCTCAGCACCGTCGGCGGGGTGCATGCACTCAACCCGGCCGCCGGCACGAAAGACCTCGTCACCATGCTCGGGCTCGTCTTCGCGGCGTGGATGGTCGGCGTGCTGTGCCACTCGGCGCATGGCCGCGCCGCGCGGATCGCGCTGATGCTGTCGCGCAGCGACGTCCTCACCCGCACGCTGAACCGCCGCGGCTTCTTCGATCAGTTCGATGCCGAGATCGCCTCCGCGCGATCCGCTGGGGAAGGCATCGCCCTTCTGATCATCGACCTCGACAATTTCAAGGCGGTCAACGACGAACGTGGCCACGCGGCGGGCGACCAGCTCCTCGGGTGGGTCGGCGCCACCATCCCGACCATCCTTCCTCCACGCGCCGCTCTGGGCCGCCTCGGCGGCGACGAGTTCGGGATCGTGCTGCCCGGCACCACCCGCGACGAGGCCAACCAGATTGCCGCGAAGCTCGTCGAGATCCTCGCCCCCGAGATCGGCGCGTCGGTGGGCGTTGCCACCTCGCAGGACCCCGAGACCACGGCCGACGACTACCTGCGTGTCGCCGACGCCGCGCTGTACGCGTGCAAGACCACGGACGGCCTGCAGATCCAGTCGCTCGTGGCTGGCAGCGCCCGCGCGCTCGACCACGACTCCCGTCCGGTTCGCCCGCCGTCCCTGACGTACGCCAGACTCCTCGCCGCTGGCGGCCCGCCGGATCGCCCCGCCCAAGGCATCCACTTCGGCTGGCTGCTGCGCGGCGGCTTCTGGGTCGTTGGCGTCTCGGGCGCCGTCATCGCCGGAGGCATCGCGATCAGGGGACCCGAGAACATCTGGGGCGAACTCATCGTGCTCCTCGCCCTCCCCTGGGTCCTGGCCAACCTCGCGCTCGGTTGGATCAACTTCGGCACCGCCGAAGTCCTCGGTCGCAAGATCCTCGTCGCGCGGCTGGCCTCGACCATGCTCGTCGGCCTCGGGATCTCGTTCGCGATGCTCGCCGACGGCGGAATCACCGCGCCGATCGTCGCCGGTCTTTATCTCAAAGTGCTGTTCGACGCCTCGGTGCTCGCCAAGCGCGAAGCGCGCGAGACGGCGCTGCTGACCGTCGCGTGGTGGCTATTCGCCGTCGCACTCAGCCCCCAGCGGGAACTCTGGGTCGTGCCGTACCAGCTCACCCTGTTTGCCGTCTCCTATGGCCTTGGCATGGTCGGCCGCCGCGCCTTCACCGATGCGATCAGCGCGCGGCTGCGCCTGGCCCACACCGACCCGCTCACCGGCCTGCGCAACCGCCCCGGTTTCGAGCAGGGCGCGCAGCGTGCCTTCGCCGCCGCCCAGGACGAGGGGCGCCCCTTCGCCGTCATCGCGTTCGACCTGGACGACTTCAAGGCCGTCAACGACACGCGTGGTCACGCCGCGGGCGACGACCTCCTCCAGCAGGTGGGCGACATCACCAAGGACACGCTGCCCTCGGCCTACAGCGTCGGTCGATTGGGCGGCGACGAGTTCGTCGCCGCCGTCCCAGCCGGCTCTGTGGAGGAGGCCGGCGCGCTGGCCACCGCCCTGGCCGCGCGGCTGAAGCCGCTCGTCGGTGCGTCGATCGGCTGCGCGGTCTACCCCGCCGATGGCGCCGACCTCGAAGCCCTGCTGCGCTGCGCCGACCATCACTCCTACTCCGCGAAGCCCGGACGCACCCGACACAGCCCGCTGGCGATCGCCAGTGACGACGCAGACTCCGGCATCGCCGCCGCGTGATCCGCCTGTGACGCCCCCAACCTCCGCGCGCGCCGCGGCACCAACCGGTGGCAGCATCGGGGACGCTCCGGGAGCGCGCTCCGGAGACGTGATTCAGCCCGAGCCGATCCTCGGACGGCGCGACGTCGCCCTCGTGCCGTGGGTCGTCGTCGCGGCGGTCGCGATCGCCGTCGCGATCTCCGAGGTCTTGCGCGCCCCCGACGGCGACCTGCTCCTCCCCACGCTCGGTGGCGCCGTGGCGGTCGTCCTGCTCGGCGGCGGGCTGACGCTCATGATCGACCGCCCGGCGTTCGTCGTGCTGCGCAGCAGCCTGGTCGTCTACACGCTGGGCTCCCTGGGCCTCATCGCCACGTTGGCGACGCACGCGGCCTTCACCCTCGGGCTCGAGAGCGTCGCGTTCACCTCGCTCGTGCTTCACGCCGCCTACATCGGGCTTGTCCTGCCGCGCCGGTGGTCCGGCACGTTCATGCTGCTGATGCTCGCTGCAGCCGTGGGCGTTCAGGCTTCCGAGCCGCGGGCCGACCTACTCGACGGACTGAGCGTCGCTGGACTCATCCCCTCCGGCTGGGCGATCGGCGTCCTCTCTGGCGCGGCCCACCGGCGTGCAGAGCGTGTCGCGCGCCGGCTCACCCGCTGCGATCTCCTCACCGCCACGCTGAACCGGCGCGGCTTCATCGACGAACTCGAAGCGATCGTCCACGACTCCGGCGCGTTCCACCAGCCAGTCGCCGTGATGATCCTCGATCTCGACGGTTTCAAACGAGTCAACACCGAGCGCGGCAACGCGGGCGGCGATGAGGTGCTCGCGTGGGTCGGTGGCGTGCTCGGCGGCATGCTCCCCGAACACGTCGCCGCTGGCCGCCTGGGGAGCGACGAGTTTGCCGTCGCGCTGCTCGGCCAGCCACGCGAGGCCGCCACGGCCCTCGCCGAGTCGATCCGGGACGCTATCGCCCAGCGCCATCCGGTCTCGGTCGGGGTCGCCACGAGCGATGACGGGATGGTGTCGGCGATCGACCTCTTGCGCGTCGCGGATGCCGCCATGCGGCAGGCGAAGGCCGACCCTGAACGCAAGGTCCAGTCCCTCATCGCAGGCGGCTTTCGCCGAGTAGGGGTGAACGACCGCGTCGTCGTTCACTCCACACCGTCCATCACCTACGACGAACTGCGCGCGATGGGTGGACGCCCGAGCCGCCCGCAGGGCGGGGTGGTGTTTGGTTGGCTGATCCGAGGCGGCTTCGCTGTCATCGGCGCGTCCGGTCTCGTCGTCGTCGCGGTCACGATTGCGACCGGCGGCGATGGTTTTTGGGACCAAGTGATCAAGTACGCCGGGCCGCCGTGGGTCTTGGCGAACTTCGCGATCGCCGCACTGAACTCGGGCAACCTCGCCGCGTCAGGCCTGCAATTCCGCGTCATCTTCACGCTCGCGAACATGCTGCTTGGCGCCGGGATCGGCGCGGCCGCCCTGTCTGCAGGCAATGGCATCGCCGCCCCGATCATCGCCGGCCTCTACCTCAAGGTGGTCTTCGACTCGTCGATCGGCACCGTCAAGCAAGCCAGGATCACGCTGGCCACGATCACAGGCTGGTGGGTGCTCACCGCTGCGCTCGGCCCCGCCGATGCGCTGTGGGCCGCCCCGCTCGGGCTCGCCCTGCTCGGGTCGGCCTACGCCCTCGGCGCGATCAGCCGGTCAGCGCTTGCCGACACCACGGCGCAGTGGGTTCGTCTCGCGCACACCGACGTCCTCACCGGGCTTTCGAACCGCAGTGGATTCGAGGACGACAGCGCCGAGGCGCTCGAGCTCGCCCACTCCGCAGGCAAGCGCGTTGCAGTCCTCGCGATCGACCTCGACGGCTTCAAGCAGATCAACGAGACCGCTGGGCCGGCCGCAGGCGACGTGGTCCTGCAGCGTGTCGCTGAGGTCCTGCGCACGGTGCTGCCGGACGCCGCCGCAGCCGGCCGCCTCGGCGGTGACGAGTTCGTCGCCGCCGTGCCGATCCGCCGCCTGGAGGACGCCGACCCGCTCGTCGTGAGCATCGAACGGGCCGTCGGCGGCATCCTTTCGGCCTCAGTGGGGTGCGCCGTATATCCGGATGACGGTGGCCACGTCGAGGCGCTGGTCCGGGTGGCCGACCTCCGATGCCGAGCGGCCAAGGCGACGAAGGCTCCGCCGACGGCCCACGATGCTTGACGCACCTCCAATGCCGTTCGCGGGACGCACCGCGACCCAGCTGAACGCCGACGCGCGCCTCAGCCCGACCGCTGTCATGCCGATGGTGTGAGTCGATGGCGGAACCGACCAGCATTCTCGGACGCCGCAACGTCCCGCTCGTCGCCTGCGCGTCGATCGCCGGCGTCGCCGCGTTCGGGGCGCTCAGCGCGCTCCTTCAGCCTGGCCAGCCCAGCGGCGAAGCGAGCCGCGTTGCCGGACTCTGCGTGGCGATCTCGGTCATCGCGTGCGGACTCGTGCTTTGGATCGACCATCCGCTGGCGGTGCGTTTTCGCGGCCGATTGAGGAGTTCGCTCGTCGCGATCGTCTTGCTCACCGCGGCCGTGACGGGCTTCGCGCTCAGCGAGCGTGGCTTGTCGACCGTCTCGTTCACCGGCGTGATCCTCATCGCGACCTACGCCGGGCTGGTCGTGCCGGGCCGCTGGTCGAGGCCCCTCCTCGCAACGCTGCTCGCGATCGAAGCATCGATACAGCTGATCACGCCCGCTCCGCGGACGCTCGACGCCGTCGCCATCCTCACCGTCACGATCGCCGGCTGGCTTGTGGGCGTGCTCGGTAACCGCGCCCACGGCCGCGCCGCGCACGTCGCCCTGGTGCTCTCCCGCACCGATGCACTCACGGTCACGCTGAGCCGCCGCGGGTTCTTCGAGGAGTTCGAGGCTGGCCTCGCCGACGCCGACGCCAGCGGCGAACCGTACAGCCTGCTTGTGTTCGACCTCGACGACTTCAAGGCCGTGAACGACCAGCACGGCCTGCACGAAGGCGACGCGCTCCTTGCGTGGGTCGGGTCGACCCTCGCCAGCGTGGTTCCGCCGGAGGCGTCCGCGGGCCGGCTCGGCGGCGACGAGTTCGCCATCGCGCTGCCGGGCACCGATCAACCCGCCGCCGACGTCATCGCCGTCCGGGTGGCCTCCGCGGTGGCCGAGCGGACCGGCATCTCGATCGGCTGCGCGACCTATGACCCCGCCCAGGCCACCGGCCACGACGCCGACGACCTCGTCCGCATCGCCGACGCCGAACTCTCCGCCGTCAAACGTGGCCTCGATGTCCACCACCCGGTCTTGGACACCACGAGCCGACGTACCGCAGCGACGACCCGCGACGGCCGCCGCAGCGCCCTCCCGCCGCCCATCGTGCGGTACGCCGACCTCGTCGCCACCGGCGGCATCCCAGTCGAGCCTTCAGCTGGGGTCCAATTTGGCTGGCTCGTGCGCGCCTCATGCCTCGTGGCCGGCATCTTCGGCGGGGTGATCGGCGCCGTTCAGCTCGCCCAAGGCGGCGACACCATCTACGACCAGGTCCTGCAATTCACGCTCGTCCCATGGGTCTTCGCGCTCGTCGGCCTCGGCCTGCTGGCGTCCTCCGACCGGCAGGACGCGCCGGGAACCCCGCGCAGCCTGCTCGTGTACTGGCTCCCCAATGCCCTGCTGGGAACCGGGGTCGGCGGCGTCCTGCTGGCCGGCCACGGCATCGACGGGGCCGTGGTGAGTGGCCTCTACGTGAAGGTGATGTTCGACGCGTTCGTCCTGCCACGCGGCCGCGCCTTCGGCACGCTGCTCGTGATGGTGGCCTGGTGGGCCGGCATCGCGGCGCTCGGCCCGGCCGATGCCTTGTGGGCGGCGCCGGTTCAGCTCAGCATCTTCCTGGCCTCCTTCGCGGTGGCCACGACCGCGAACCACGCGTACGCCGAAGCGACGCGCCAAACCCTCGCGTTCGGACGCACCGACCCGCTCACCGGGCTTCTGAACCGCACCGGGCTCGAAGCGGCCATGCGGGATGCGCCGCGTCGAGCCCAGGAGGCTGACCGGCTGCTCGCGATCTTGCTGTTCGACCTCGACGACCTGGGAGCGGTGAACGACACCCACGGCCACGCCGCCGGAGACGCGCTCCTCACCGCGGTTGCCGGCGCGACGATCCTCGCGCTTCCCACCGCGTACGCGATCGGGCGAATCGGCGGCGACGAGTTTCTGGTCGCGGTTCCGGTCACGTCCGCCGCCGCCGCGCGAGCCCTGGAAGACGTGGTGAGTGCCGCGCTCCACCCGATCATCGGGATCTCGATCGGCTCAGCCGTCATGCCCGCCGACGGTCACGACATCGCCACGCTCATGGGCGTCGCCGACCGCCGATCGTACGAACGCAAGGCCGCAGCGTCCGCTGAGAGCCCGTCCGCGTAGGACATTCGCCCGCCGTTCCTCAGGTGTCGGGCCATCTATCCGACTCACCAAGCAATGGCCGTGATCGGGCAGAGTCCCCTCCCCAAGTCGACGGCGCGAATGCAGGACCGCCGGCTGATGGCCAGCGGACGAACGCGCGCGGTGCACGAAGGCTCCATCCTCGGCCGACGGGATGTTGCGCTCGTGCCCTGGCTGGCGATCTGCGGCGTCTCCGCCATGATCGCCGTCAGTACCGTCCTGCGTGGTCCGGCGGGGCACGTCGATCGACTCGTGCTCTGTGTCGCGATCGCGGTATCGGTCACCACCGGCGTACTGGCCGCGATGCAGGACACGCAGCTCGGAGAGAAGTACCGAGGGTCACTCTGGATCTACCTTCTTGGCAGCTTCGGCCTCCTGGTCACGCTGACGGCGCTCCAACTCCGCGGCGGCGGCCTCGCCGACCCGTACTTCGCCGGCAACGTCCTGCTTGCTGCGTACCTTGGTCTCGTCCTGCCGACCACCTGGGCTCGGCGCTCCCTCGCCGTGATGGTCACGACCGCCCTTGTGGTCCAGGCCATCCGGCCCGACGCCGATCCCGTCGAGGCGCTCATCTCGGTCGGACTGATCGTCGTCGGCTGGCTCGTCGGCGCCCTCGGCCACATGGCCCATGCGCGCGCCGCCGCCGTGGCCCGCGCGCTCTCCAGCTACGACCAACTCACCTCGATGCTCAACCGCCGTGGCTTCCAGGCGCAGGTGGAACTCGCGACCAACGGCGGGGCCCATGACGGCGAACCAATCGCCCTCCTGATCATCGACCTCGACGGGTTCAAACAGATCAACGACACCCGCGGCCATGCTGCAGGCGACGAAATCCTTGCCTGGTGCGGCGGCGCGATCCCCGTCGCCCTCCCCCACGACGCGGAGGTCGGACGCCTGGGGGGCGACGAGTTCGCCGTGCTGATCCCGGGTGCCTCGCCGCGCCATGCGGAGGCCATCGCCCGCGCGGTCCGCGAGGAACTCAGCGCTCGGATCTCCGCGTCGATCGGCGTCGCGACCAGCGAAACGCGCGCCGTGCAGCCCATTGATCTGTTCCGGGTCGCGGACGCCGCGCTGTATATGTGCAAGCGCGACCGCACGCTCGGCGTTCGCGCCCTCGTCGCCGGCAGCTCGGTCGACGCCCACCACCCTGCGCGCCCGGCCCGCTCCCGCCGACGCCCGCTCTCGTACGCCGACCTCCGCGCCACTGGTGACTTCCCGACCGTCCCGGAGCGCGGCATCATCTACGGGTGGCTCGTCGCCGCCGGCTTCGTGGTGATCGCCGCCGCCGGCTTCGTCGTCGTCGTCGACGCCATCCTCGGCGATGGGTCCGGCATCTGGACGACGCTGATCCGCTGGCTCGGGCTGCCTTGGGTCGGCTGGAACCTCGCACTGGCGTGGATCGCAAATGGGCACCACCGGCTCGTCGAGGGTCGCTTCTACTGGTTCATCCTCCTCGGCTGCTCGATCTCGCTGTCGGTCGGCGTCGGTGGCGCGATGCTGATGGCCGGCGGCCTCACCGCCCCGATCGGCGCAGCGCTCTTCCTCAAGCTGATGTTTGACGCGGCGGTCCTTCCGGTGCGCTCGGCAAGCACCACCCTCGCCGCGGTCCTGTTTGGATGGGGCATGGTCCTCGTCTTTGGTCCCGCGGAGCAATTGTGGGTCGTTCCGTACCACCTGTCGATCTTTGGATCCGCCATCGCCATGGGCGCCATCGGCCACCGCGCCTTCGACGACGTGACCCGGCACGCCCTGTCGCTGGCCCGTACCGACGACCTCACGAAGGTCAGCAACCGACTCGGATTCGAGGAGCAGGCGGAGGCCGCACTCGTGGCTGCGCGAGCCGAAGGCGCCCCGTTCGGCCTGCTCGCCCTCGACCTCGACGACTTCAAGGGCGTCAACGACACCCAAGGCCACGCCGCCGGCGACGAATTGCTGCAACGGGTGGCGGCCGTCCTTTCGACGACGTTCCCGGACGCACAGGTCGTCGGCCGGCTCGGCGGCGACGAGTTCGTGGTGGTCGTCCCGGTCAGTGAGCAGGACGACGCGATCGCCCGAGCCCGAGCGCTGGCCTTGGCGCTGCGGTCGGTGGCCGGCGCCTCCGTCGGCCATGCGGTGTTCCCGCTCGATGGCGAGGACCTCGACGCGCTCCTCCTCACCGCCGATCACCGGTCGTACGTCGAAAAGCGGGCGCGGAAGGCTGCGACCGAAACGGCGCTCAAGGGCTAACTGCAGCCGGTAGACCGACCAGAATGTCCGTCTAAAACTCAACGTTTCGCTGGTTTCGGCTCAACGACCGCTCCCACGGACCGACCACCAATGCAATGGCTTCCCTCGTCGATCCCAGCCGGGCAGAGCCGTTTGCTCGTCCGCGTGACCGACGGGCCGCAAAGGTGGCGAAGACTCCGCCCCCGCGAGTCGACTCGATCCTCGGTCGCCGCGACGTTGCCCTCGTCCCCTGGGCGTCGCTGTTCGTCGCGGCGCTTGCCATCGCGCTGAGCACTTGGCTGCGGTCTCCCGGCGGCGACTTTGACCGGTCGGTCGTGATCGGGGCGCTCACGGTGGCGGCCGTCACCGGCGTGCTCGCCACCATCCAGGACAGCCCGATCGGCCTGCGATTCCGGGGCTCACTGTGGGTGTACCTGCTGGGGAGCGTCCTCATGGAACTCTCGCTCGCCGCACTCAGCATCCATCAGGAGGGCGTCGCCACCGTCTTCTTCGCCGCGAACGTCCTGATCGCTGCCTACCTCGGCTTGGTGCTCCCCACCCTCTGGGCGCGCGTGGCACTGGTGTTCCTGATGATCACGTCGTGCGTCGTGCACGTGGTGCAGCCGGCGGCGGGCACGGTGGATGCGCTGATCGCCATCGCCCTCGTTGGCGCCGCATGGGCCGTCGGCGCGCTGGGGAGCCTGGCGCACGCTCGAGCCGCGCGGGTGGCCAACGCGCTCTCCAGTTTCGACCGTCTCACCCGCATCCTCAACCGCCGTGGGCTTCTCCAGCAGGTGGACCGCCTCCTCTCGAGCAAGGGCCCAGACGGCCCCGTCGCCCTCCTCATCATCGATCTCGACGACTTCAAGCTGGTCAACGACACCCAAGGCCACTCGGCCGGTGACGCGCTGCTGGCCTGGGTCGGCGAGACCATTCCGCGCGCGCTTCCGGCGGGCGCCGAGCTGGGCCGCCTCGGCGGGGACGAGTTTGCCGTGTTGCTCCGCGGAGACGAAGCCACGACGGCGCAGGCCATCGCCGTCGGGATTCGGTCGGTGCTGTCCGACCGGATCAGCGCCGCGATCGGCGTCGCGACGAGCCAGACGCGCGCGGTGGCGGCGGCCGATCTCTTCCGTGTGGCGGATGCCGCGCTGTATCTCTGCAAGGCCGACCCGACCCTCGGCGTCCACGCGCTCGTCGCCGGCACGATTCCGGACGGCAAGCCCGTCTTGCTCGACGGCTCCGCCCCGCCGGTCAAGGACCCGCTGAGCTTCGCGACGCTGCGTGCCACCGGCAAGGTTCCCAGGAGCCCCGAACCGGGCGTCGTGTACGGCTGGCTCATCAGTCGTGGCCTCGTGGTGATCGCGATCGCGGGCGCGACGGTCGTCGCTTCCTCCTTCTTCGATCCGGGGCGTTCGTTCTACGACGACGTGCTGCATTACGTCGGTGTCCCGTGGGTGCTGTGGTTTCTGTTCCTCGCGTGGCTCATGCGTGGCCGCGAGGTGGTCGAGGAGGGCTTCCGCTATTCCTTGATCTTCTACGGGTCGTCGCTCGGGCTCGCGATCGGCGTCGGTGTGGCCATGCTCGCCCATGGCGGCCTGACGGCTCCGATCGGCGCGGCGCTCTTCCTTCGCGTGCTCTTCGACGCCGCCGTCCTGCCGGCCAAGCAAGCCCGCGGGACCCTCGCGATGATGCTCATCGGCTGGACCGTCGTCGTGGCGCTCAGCTCGGCGGGAACGCTGTGGGTCGTGCCCTTCCACCTGGTCACGTTCGGCGCTTCCTTTGCGCTCGGGAGCATCAGCAAGCGCGCGTTCGACGAGGTGACCACCCACATGCTGTCGCTGGCCCGCACCGACGCGCTTACGCAGGTTCGCAATCGCCTCGGCTTCGAGGAGGAGGCCCAGGCTGCCCTTGAGGAGGCCCGTGCCGACGGCGCGCCGTTCGGTTTGCTCGCCCTCGATCTCGACGACTTCAAGGCGGTCAACGACACCCAGGGCCACGCCGCGGGCGACACGCTCCTTCGGGAAGTCTCCGAGGTCCTCGCTTCCTCCTTCCCGGATAGCCACACGATTGGCCGGCTCGGCGGCGACGAGTTCGTCGTCGTGTTCCCAGTCGCGGTTGAAAGCGACGCCGTCCTGCAGGCGCGGGCCTTGGCTACGGCCCTGCGTCCGGTCACCGGCGCGTCGATCGGCCACGCCGTCTTCCCGGTCGATGGCGCGAACCTCGACGCCCTCCTGGTCACCGCCGACCACCGCTCCTACGAAGACAAACGCGCCCGCCAGGCGGAGCGCGTCCCGGACCTGCGCCGCGGCTGAGCGTTCCGCAGCAGCCCCGGCCGTGGGCGTGCCTCTGCGCCGGGGCTGAGCGTTCCCGGCGACTAAGCATTCCGCGGCGACCCGCGGTGGGCGGCAGCCCCGGCCCTGGGCGTGCCTCTGCATCCCTTGCGCGCGCCGGGCGGGTGCGGGAGGGTCGGTGGAACCGTGAGTGATGCCGCCCGCCTTCTGATCTCCTGCGATGACCGCACCGGCATCGTCGCTGCCGTGACGGGTTTCCTGACCGCGCGCGGGGCGAACATCATCACGCTCGACCAGTACTCGACCGACGCGTCGGGCGGCCGGTTCTTCATGCGCGTGAGCTTCGTCGGCGGCGGCGATCCAGCCGAGCTCGAGGCGGTCTTCCAGTCGTCGGTCGCGGAACGGTTCGACATGTGGTGGCGCCTTCATCGCGCTGGCGTGGTGCACCGTGTGGCATTGATGGTGTCCAAGTACGACCACTGCCTGTTCGATCTGCTCTGGCGCTGGCGCCGCGGCGAGCTGCCGATGGAGGTCGTTGCGGTCGTGTCCAACCACGAAGATTTCCGGACCGACGTGGAGGCCTTCGGGCTGCCCTTCCATGTGATCCCGGTCGAGAAGGGCAAGAAGGCCGACGCCGAGGCCGCCCTCGTCGATCTCGTCGGCGGCCAGGTGGATCTCGTGGTCCTCGCCCGCTACATGCAGATTCTCTCCGGTGATCTGATCGACCGCCTCGCCGTGCCGATCATCAACATCCACCACTCATTCTTGCCGGCCTTCGCTGGCGCCGCCCCCTACCAGCGGGCTCGCGAGCGCGGCGTCAAGCTCATCGGCGCGACCGCTCACTACGTCACCGAAGTCCTCGACGACGGCCCGATCATCGAGCAGGACGTCCTCCGCGTCGATCACCGCGCCACCGCCGAAGAACTCGAGCGTGTCGGCCGCGACGTCGAACGTGTCGCCCTGGCCCGAGCCGTGCGCAGCCACCTGCGCGACCTCGTCCTCGTCGACGGCACCAGGACCATCGTCTTCCCCGGGTAAGCGGAGCGGCGGCGGCGGCGGCGCGGCGCGGCGCGGCGGGCCGGGCCGGAGCGGAGGCGGCGCATTCGTTCCTGCGGGCGGGACTCGGCGGCGGCTTCGACGTCGACGGGCCTCGTGCCACCGAGGGGTGGCGCACAGAATGAGCTGGTTGCGGGCGGGACTCAGCGCCGGCTTCGACGTCGACGGGCCTTTGCCACCGAGGGGTGGCGCACAGAATGAGCTGATGCGGGCGGGACTCAGCGCCGGCTTCGACGTCGACGGGCCTCTGTCGGCGAGGGCGCGGGTCGGCGGCGAATTGCGCCTCGGAGAGACACCGGAAAATGGGTCGTGAGTTTGACTGATCCCTTCAGCACAAGACACGACCCATTTTGAGGTGTGATGTCGGCTTGGCGGTCACGCTGTCCGGCGCCGTTGCCGATCGAGGATCGCGGCGAGCCGGCGCATGACGGCGATCGGGTCGGCGGCCACCGTCTGGGTCTCGAAGCGGACGACATCGAGGCCCGCGACGAAGAAGTCGGAATCTCGCCGGGCATCGGATTGCCTGGCGAGGGCGCGGTCGTGACTCGGGTCGTCGAGTTCGACGACCAGCCCGAGCAAGCGCCAGAGAAAGTCGGCGACGTAGTGTCGACCATCGATGGTCACCGGCGCGTTGACTTCCGGCAACGGGAGGCCGGCGTCGATGATGAGCTGCAGAAAGTCGATCTCGCGGGTTGATTCGTAGTGGGCCTCCACTCCAAAGCGACCGGGGTGCTTCATGAAAAGTGCCCGAACCTCGGGGGATCCTCGGCGCCGCGTCCGCCCAAGCGCCGAGTGAAGGTCGTCGAGGTCGAGAATCCCGCGGTAGTCTGATTGTTTCCAGACACGCTCGAGCATCCACTGCTTCTCGGCCGCAGCGATCTCGAACAGCATGCGAGGCACGGTCGCGAGCGGCAGGCCATCCACAAGGTCGGCCTCGACGAGCTTGGTCGGTCGGTACGAGACCAGTCCGGGCCTGCCCGAAAGCGCCATCGGCATGATCGAACGCAGCGTCCCCGCGCGCTGCTTGCGAGACGTGGCGAGAGAGACAACCCCATCGCGTGGGTCGAGCAGCTCACGGCATTCCGCTGAACTTCTCCCAGCCACCATGGCCGGCGCCAGATGGAGCGCGGCTGCCCGAACGAGCATCCGCTGCGTCAGCATCTGCCGAGAAACCGCGTAGGTGCCTCGAAAGATGGGGACGAGTTGGCTCCGCTCGATGGCGTCGTAAACCTCGTTGTGCTCAAAGCCATCCTTGAGGATTCGACGACGGGTGACCACGCCATCCGCTTCGTCGGCAAATCGGGAGAGGGCGTTGGTGAATGCTCGACTGGCCATCGAGAGAGCGTTGCGAGCCAACCGCAACAACGAGCGGCAACACTGCAACATTCCTCTGGCGCACGACACCACGACGAGGCCACGACGAGGCCGGTCCAGCGTCAAGCGAGTTCACTCTGAGGTCATCCGAGGTTGGAGCGGAGGGGACCGCGAGGCCGGGGCGAGGTGACAGCGGGCCGGGGCGAGGTCATTTGCGGCCGGGGCGAGGTGACCGGCGCGGCCGGAGCGGCCGGGGCGAGGTGACCGGCGCGGCCGGGGTGCAGCACACCGGAAAATGGGTCGTGAACTTGACTGACCCCCTCAGACAAACTTACGACCCATTTTGCGGTGCGACGAGTCCGACCGCTCAGCCAACGCCCGAAGCGCGACGGGCGCCCCTGCTGGGGCGCCCGTCGCGCGTTGCCGCGGGCCGCGGCGATGCCGGGCTGGCCCGGGCCCGGCCCGCCCGGGCCAGCGGCCCGGGCGGCATCAGCGGAGGCTGACTACTTGTTCTGCCACTTGGCTTCGCGCTTGCCGAGGAAGGCGGAGATGCCCTCCTTGGCGTCGGCGGAGCCGAAGGCGGTCGCGAAGCCGGCGATCTCGGCGGCGATGCCGTCGTCGAGATCGCCCTGGTTGGAGACCGTCTTGATCTGCTTGACCGCAATCGGCGCCTGCGCGGCGAGCTTGCGAGCCCAGTTGAGGGCCGACTCGAGGAGCGCGTGGTCGTCGACGACGCGGTTCACGAGACCCATCTCCTCGGCAAGCGCGGCCGGAACCGGGTCGCCGATGAGGTTCATCTCCAGCGCGCGGCCGCCACCGACGAGCTTCGGGAGGCGCTGCGTGCCACCGAAGCCGGGGATGATGCCGAGCTTGACCTCGGGCTGACCGAACACGGCCGAGCGCGCCGCGATGCGAATGTCGGCCGACATCGCGAGTTCGCAGCCGCCGCCGTAAGCGAGGCCGTTGACGGCGGCGATCGTCGCGATATCGCTCTTGCCGAAATCACGGAACAGGCTGTGCGCATCGTTCAGGAGCTGCGCGCCGGCAGCCTCGTCGAGCTGCGTGAACGCCTTGATGTCGGCACCAGCGCAGAACAGCAGCGGGTTCGACGACGCGAAGATCAGCGCGCGGGTGCCGCTGGTCTGCACCTTCTCCCACACCTTGCGCAGGTCGCCGATGACCGCGGGCGACAGCGAGTTCATCATGCCGTTGGCGAGCCAAGCGATGGAGATGCCACCCTCGCGGGTCTCCAGCTTGACCGTCTCACCGGGCTGTTCGGCATCCGCGTTGGGGTACGGGTAGAAGCCCTGACCGGTCTTCGTGCCCAGGCGACCCTGCGCCACGAGACGCTGCAGCAGCACCGGCGGCGCAAACCGCGGACCGAACTTCTCGGCGAGCTCGTGGAACTGACCGAGCACCACATCGAGACCGATCTGGTCGGCCTTCATGAACGGCGGCATCAAGCCACGGCGCGGATCCATGCCGGCGCCGCCCATCATCCCGAAGTCGATGTCGCGGATGCCCGCGATGCCCTCTTCGACGAGCTGGCAAGCCTCACGCAGCGAGGTGAGCAGCGTGCGGGTGACGAGCTCCTCGATGTTCGGCTCTTCGTCGCCCGGCAGGTTCCTCGACCCGTCGGCCTTGTAGACACCCTCGCCGGACTTCACACCCGACTTGCCGGCGGCGACGAGCTCACTGATGCCCTGATGCACGTAGAACGACGAGTGATCCGGGTCGACCAGACCGCCGTCGTACTCCTCGTGCAAGTGCTGCGCGGTGTGGAGCGCCGTGTCGAGCCCGAGCAGGTTGAGCAGCAGGAACGGACCCATCGGCAGGGCCTTGGCCTCCTGCAGACCGGTGTCGACCTTCTGGATATCGAGGTTGCCTTCTTCCTGGGCCTTCCAGATCTCGCCGACCGCCGCAATGAGGATGCGGTTGACCACGAAGCCGGGGCACTCGCCGCAGATGATCGGCTGCTTGCGCGTGTTCTGCGCGAAGGCGTAGGCCACAGCGACCGTGTCGGCCGACGTGTACTCGCCCTCGATGACCTCGACCAGCGGCATGAGCGTGGCCGGGTAGAAGTAGTGGAAGCCGACGACCTTGTCGGGACGCGTCGTGGACTCGCCGATCTCGGTGACCGACAGGGCCGACGTGTTCGTCGCGAGGATCGCGTGCGACGGGGTAACCGCGTCGAGGTCCTGGAAGATCGCGATCTTGATGTCCATGCGCTCCGGCACGGCCTCGATCACGAAGTCGACGTCGCCGAAGCCCTCGTAGGTGAGCGTGCC
The DNA here is from genome assembly GCA_032119595.1 of Solirubrobacteraceae bacterium. Lineage (GTDB taxonomy): Bacteria > Actinomycetota > Thermoleophilia > Solirubrobacterales > Solirubrobacteraceae > JAGIBJ01. The sequence goes on from JAUMBQ010000001.1 coordinate 49,143, forward strand.
GGTGATGAGGCCGATGACCTCGGCGACGCGGGCCGCAGCCTGCTCCTCGGTGATTTTGCCCTTCTTCACGAGGCGAGCGACCTCGCCCTGCGTGGCCTCGGTCGCGGCCTTGATGCCCGCGTCGATGAACTCCTGCTTGATGTCCTTGAGGAGGACGGGGATGCCGGAGGCGGCGATCGTCTGGGCGATCTGGCCGCCCATCGTGCCGGCGCCGACGACGGCTGCCTTGAAGATGAACATGCGGTGGCTTGCGCTCCTGTGCGAGGTAGGTCGCGAGGGCGGCTGGTCCCGACGGGGACCACGCACGCGCGCTCGCGGATCGCGCAAGGGTATCTAGGCCGGCCGCCATCGGGCGTTCTCGACCCCACCCTGTTCACGGGAGGCCGCCGTCTCAACTCCAGGGACACCTGAAGGAGGCGACATCTCGACCACCACACAGGCTTCGCGCCAGCCTACGAGCCTTTAGACCAGGGGGTACGAACCATTACCCGATTCTGGTTTAATCCCCGGGGTCCCATGTGTTTCTCGTTCGAAGCTGACCTCGCGGCAGCGGCGGTCCTGACGCCCCTCGGCGTCCTCACACTGCGCGCTGCCAAGACCAGGAACCAGATTGCGGTCGCTTCGATCCCGCTGGTCTTTGCCGCCCACCAAGGCGTCGAAGCCTTCGTATGGCTCGGGACCGACGGCAAGGCGTCCGCGGCCGTCGAGAGCTTCGCGATCTACGCCTACCTCGCGATGGCGCAGATGGTGCTTCCGATCCTCGTGCCGCTCGCCGTGAGAGCGATCGAACCGAACCGACGCGTACGCCTCTACATGGCGCTGTCGGCCGTGGGCGGCGCGCTCGTGGCCCTGCGCTTCGGCTGGATCCTCGTGAGCGAAGGCGCCACCGCCTACCCGCTCGACCGCACCATGGTCTACAAAACCCCGACCGACATGGGCCCACTCGGCGGCATCCTGTACCTCAACGCCACCGTGATCACGACGCTCTTCGCCACCGGCAAGTATCTCAAGCTCTTCGGGGCCGCCAACGTGCTCGGGATCTCCATGGCCGGCTGGCTGCGCTGGGAGGCCGTCACCTCGGTCTGGTGCATCTACGCCGCGTTCATCAGCGGCCTCATCCTGTTGCACCTCAAGATGATGGCCGAGGAGCAGGAGCGCCCGTCTCGCCGTATCGGCGACCTGGCCCAGTCCCACAACGGGTCCGACCCACGCGGCGAACAGCAGCTCCAGCCGAGCGCCGCAACCACACGCACCTGATCGACGCCTCGGCCTGCCGCTAGGCTCCGGGCCGCCGGGTGGCCTCCCCCACACCCGTCCGGCGCCGTGAGCCCTGTGTGTTTCTCTGTCGAAGCCGATCTTGCCGCTGCCGCGGCCCTCACTCCGATCGCCGTGCTCGCGCTGCGCGCTGCGCCGACCCGCCGCCACCTCGCGATCGCCTCGCTCCCGGCGATCTTCGCGGTGCACCAGTTCATCGAAGCGTTCGTGTGGATGGGGTTCGACGGCGACGTTTCTCAGCGCGTCTCGCACCTAGCGATCCACGCCTACCTGGTGATCGCGCAGATGCTGCTGCCGGTCCTGGTCCCGGTGGCGATGGCGCTCACCGAGCCCGACCAGACGCGCCGGCGGATCATGCTCGGATGCGCTGCCGTGGGCGTCGCGGTCGCCGCCCGCTTCGCGTGGATCATCGTGGCGAACGAAGTCGGGGCCGTTGAGTCCGAGAACGTGATCATCTACCGCACCGATCTCCACATCGGCACGTTCGCGATCGCTGGCTACGTCATCGCGACGTGCCTGCCCGTGCTCGCCTCATCGAAGCGGTACCTCTTCTTGTTCGGCGTCGTGAACGTCATCGGGCTGAGCATCGCGACCGCTATCCGCTACGAGTCGGTGACCTCGGTCTGGTGCCTCTACGCCGCCCTCACGAGCTGGCTCGTGCTCCTGCACCTGCGGGCCGAAGCCCGGGGCGACCTCACGCTGCTGCGATCGTCCCCGGCGCCAAGCTGAAGCGGAAGCGGCTGCCCTTCTCGGAGTCGGCCAGCCAGATGCGACCACCGTGCGCCTCGACCACGGCGCGCGCGATCGCGAGGCCGAGGCCCGTGCCGGGACGCGTGCGGGCCGACTCGCTGCCGCCGCGGTAGAACGGCTCGAAGATGCGGTCGCGGTCGGCAGGGTCGATGCCTTCGCCCGTGTCGGCCACTTCGACCTCAAAGCCGCCATTGCCCGATGGCTCGACCTTCACGGTCACGCTGCCGTCTTCGGGGGTGTGCCGAACCGCGTTCTGGAGCAAGTTGAGCATCACGCGGCGAAGGCGTGCCGGGTCGCCGACGAAGTCCGTCGCGTCCATCGCCTCGGCGTGAATGCGGATCCCACGCTGGTGCGCTTCGACCTCCATCGTGCCGATCACCGACTCGACGATCTCGCCGAGTTCGAACTGCTGCATCGACCAGGTCAGCGCGCCAGCCTCGATGCGAGCCAGCTCGAAGAGGTCGTCGATCAAGGCACCAAGCACCTCGACGTTGGTCCTCATCGACACGGCGTACCGCTTGACCGTCTCCTGGTCGACGAGATCGTCCTCGATCGCCTCGGCCAGCAGGCGAAGCGAGGTGATGGGCGTGCGGAGATCGTGGCTGATCGACGCGATGGTCTCGCGGCGCATCCGCTCAGCCTCGTCGCGCCGCTTCTCCTCCTCGGTCAGCATCGCGATCGTCTCGCGGGCTTGAGCAGCGAGGGTGCCGAGCTCGTCGCGCGAGGTAATCGGGAAGTCGACGTCCCGCTCGCCGGTCGCGACTTTCGCGAGTCCGCTGCGGAGCACGTCGACGCTACGCCGCACGTCCTGGCTGAGGAGGTAAGAGATCCGGCCGCCGATGGCCAGCGCCATCACGAGAACCGCGGCACCAACGACGATGTCCTGTCGTTCGGCGAACATTTGGCGTGCCGCTGCCCAGCCGGCGAAGGCAATCGGGCCGAGCGTGAGCAGCGTGGCGAGCGCGAACCGCTGCGACAGCGACTTCATCCGGCTCGGGTCGTGCTGCACGAGATGTGCGACGACCAGCGCGATCAGACTGGCCGGTGCGGTGCAGATCGCGATCCAATAGGTGAACTGCCAGACCTGTCCGAGCTGCGTCCAGACGATCAGCATCGTGACCGCGAGCGCGGCGGCGAACGTCAGACCTGAGACGAGCAGCGAGCGCTGAGCCGCCCGCGGGTTCACGAGATCGCCTCAGACGACGGCGCAGCCGGCCTGGCTGCGGGCGTGTCGAAGCGGTAGCCGACGCCCCAGACGGTCTGCACGAACTCCGGCTCGCCCGGGTCGCGCTCGAGCTTCTGCCGCAGACGGCGCACGTGCACGGTCACCGTCGATGTGTCGGTGTAGAAGTCATGGCCCCACACGGCCGTCATGAGCTGGTCGCGACTGAATACGGTGCCGGGACTCGACGCCAGGTGCAGGAGCAGGTCGAACTCGCGCTGCGTGAGCTGCACCTCGTCGCCGCCACGGGTGACGCGGCGGCCGGCAGGATCGATCCGCAGATCGGCGATCTCGATCGGCGCGTCCGCCACCTGAGTCTGGTGCACGGGCTTGGCCCGGCGCAGGACGGCATCCACGCGGGCGACGAGTTCGCGGGGTGAGAACGGCTTGACGACGTAGTCGTCGGCGCCGAGCGCGAGGCCGGTGATCCGGTCGCTCTCCTCGCCGCGAGCCGTCAACATGATCACGGCCGGCGTGTCACCGGGCTCACGCCGCAGGCGCCGCAGCACCTCCACGCCAGACACGTTCGGCATCATCACGTCGAGCACAAGCAAGTCCGCGGGGCGCTCGGCGTGCAGCGCCAGCGCTCGCGCGCCATCAGAGGCCACGCGAGCTTCGTATCCGGCGCGAACCAGATAGCGCGCGACGACCTCGCTGATGGTCGGCTCGTCGTCGACCACGAGGATCGACGCACGGGCTGGAGATGCGGGAGTGCGTCCGTTCACATCTCCAACCGTAGACCCGTGGGATTACAGGACCGGAACAAATGTGAACAGGCCTGGACGCCGGCGGACGCGAGTGCCTGCGCGACTTAGTTGCCCGTGGCGTCCTTGATGTCGTTCTGGGCGTCCTGCAGGGACTTTTCGACGTCGCTCACGGCATCTTCGGCGCCCGACTGCACCTTGGAGACTTCCTTCTGCGCCTGCGTGATCGCATCGTCGGCGGCCGCCTTGGCGGCAGCCTGGGCCTCCGCGGCCTTGCGCTGCGCCTCAGTCTGCGCGCCGTCGACCGTGGATTTCACGTTGTCGTCGATCTGGTTCTTCACGTCGCCGGCGATGCCCTCGAGGTCCTTGGCCTGCTTCTTGTTGGCCTGCTCGATCGCCTCTTCCTGCGCAGCGGTCTTGGCCTTCTCGGCCTCGATCGCGGTCGTGTTGATCACGTCGTTGGCGCGCTTGGCGGCGTCCTCCTCGGCGGAGGAGCCACAGGCCGCGAGTGCCAGCGGCGACGCCGCGAGCAGCAGGACGGCGAGCGTCGACCGAAAAGAAGGCATCCGTTCAGGGTAGCTCCGGCGCACGCGGGCGGAGCCACCGGCTCCGCCCAGCTGCGTCAGGCGTTCGCGCCGGGCGGCGCGAAGCGCCTTAGCTGCGGCCGAGGAGGATGTCCTTGGCGATCACCATGCGCTGGATCTGCGACGTGCCTTCATAGAGCTGCATGAGCTTGGCGTCGCGCATGAACTTCTCGACCTTGTACTCCTTGATGTACCCGTAGCCGCCGTGCACCTGCACCGCGTCGGTCGTGACCTCCATCGCGGAGTCCGACGCAAAGCGCTTGGCGTGCGAGGACACCAGCGAGTTGCGCTTGCCGACATCGAGGTACTGCGCGCCCTGCCACGTGAGCAGACGGCTGGCCTCGATCTTCGTGGCCATGTCGGCGAGCAGGAACTGGACGGCCTGGTGCATGGCGATCGGGACGCCGAACTGGACGCGCTCCAGCGAGTAGGCCTTGGCCATGTCGAACGCCGCCTGCGCGATCCCGGTCGACATCGCGGCCACGCCGGGCCGCGTGCGGTCGAGCGTCGCCATCGCGACCTTGAAGCCCTTGTTCTCCTCGCCGAGGAGGTACTTCGCGTCGATGGTCGTGTCGTTGAACGTGATGGTCGCGGTGTTGGACGCCCGCTGCCCCATCTTGTCTTCCTTCTTGTCGACCGTGACCGTGTCGTCCTTCTTCACGAGGAAGGCGGAGACGCCGCGATGGCCGGCGTCCTGGTCGGTCTTGGCGAAGACGGTGAAGTAGTCGGCGTACCCGCCGTTCGTGATGAAGCACTTGCTGCCGTTGATCACGTACTTGTCGCCGACCTTCTTGGCGCTCGTGCGCATGCTGGCCACGTCTGACCCGGCTCCCGGCTCGGTGAGCCCGAACGAGCAGAAGCTGAGCTCGGCCGTGAGGTGATCCCAGAGTTCCTTCTGGACTTCCTCGGAGCCGGCGAGCAGCACGGGCATGCTGCCGAGGCCGTTGCAGTTAAGCGACGTCCCGATGCCGGAGCACCCCCACGCAATTTCCTCTTCGAGGATCACGCCGGTGAGGAAGTCGAGTTCGAGGCCGCCGAACCGCTCGGGCACGTGCGTGTTCATCAGCCCCAGCTCGTGCGCCTTCTTGAAGAGCTCCATCGGCATGGTGCCCGTCTCATCGCACTCCCACGCGATCGGCCGGATCTCCTTCTCAGCGAACTCCCGCGCCTGCTGGCGGATGGCGAGCTGGTCGTCGGTCGGGGTGAAGTCGATCATCCGCGGGTGCTCCTGAGGGCAAGGGTGAGGCGCGACGCGGGGGCGTCGCGCGAGCCGGGCGCCGCGCCGATTGAACGGTCGCGGTCGGCGTCGCCGCAACTCTAAGGCAGGACGAACGGGCCGGTCGCGGGGCGCATGCTCACTCCGCGCCAAGCCCGGCCATGCCGCGCCGAACCGGGCGCCCAGCCGCAGCGCAAAACCGGTCGGAACCGACTGACCCTCGCCCGCGACCGGGATACTGAAGGGGTGGAGCCGGTAGCGATGGTGGTGATCGGGGTACTCGTGGTGAGCATCCTGGTCGGCGTCTATTTCAGCCGTCAGCCGCCGCCGTGGGACGAGATCGGCGGTGAGGCGCCGTTCGAGGCCGAGCTGTTCGGCGAGATGCCGAGCCGATTCGACGATGAGGCCGCCCTTCGGGCGCTCGTCGCGGAGAAGCGCGCGCGGCGACAGGCCGCGGCTGACGGTGCAACCGTCGCCAGCGACCGGACCCGGTCTGCCCCTGCGGGCAACGGCGACCCTGGCGTCCCAGACGGGTCGGCGGCGTCCTCGCCGGCGACCCCGCCGTGGACCCACCTCGACCCGGAAGTCGTCGACGAGGCCCGACAGCTGGTCGCGCGCCGAAAGGCTCGCCTCGAGCGCACGGGCAAGGCCGTCCCGGACGAGCACGCCGAGCTGACGCGCCTGCTCGGCCCGCCCCACCGCTAACCGGCGATCTCCCGCCGTTAGTGCGCGGCCGGCTCCGTGGGCTCGTGAGCGTCGCCCGCGGACGCGTGAGCGTCGTCCTTTCCATGAGCGTCGTCCGACCCATGAGCGTCGTCCTTGCCGTGGCCGAACGGCAGCACCTGCATGACCGCCACGACGATCGCGCCGACGGCGAGGCCGATGATCGCCGAGGCGAAGGTGTTGACCGACCAGCCCGCGATCGAGCCTGCCGCGCCGAGTGCGTCGTGAACCTGCTCCTCGAGGTGATGGACAAACTCGTACGGCGGGTGCCATCCGAGTTCATCGACGCCGACGAGCAGGATGTGGCCGCCGACCCAGAGCATCGCCGCGGTGCCCACGACCGAGATCCCGTTCAGGAGGCTCGGCATGCCACGCACTAGGCCCCGGCCCACGCGCTGCGAAAGCGCGGAGCTGCGCTGCGCGAGCGCCAGGCCGATGTCGTCCATCTTCACGATGAGCGCCACCACGCCGTACACGAGCACGGTGATGCCGATGGCCACCACGACGAGGATCGCCGCGCGAGCGACGAACGCTTCGTCGGCGACCTCGTTGAGGGAGATCACCATGATCTCGGCCGACAGGATGAGGTCGGTGCGAATCGCCCCGGCGATCATCGCCTTCTCAGCCTCGGGGCCAGCCTCGAAGCTCTGCTGCTCGTGGGCCGCGTGACCGCTGAGCTTGCCCCAGATCTTCTCCGCGCCCTCGTAACAAAGGAACGTGCCGCCGAGCATCAGGATCGGCGTCAGGAGCCAGTCCAGGAACTCGCTGAGCACGAGCGCCACGGGCAGGATCACGAGCAGCTTGTTGCGCAGCGACCCGATCGCGATCTTCTTCACGATCGGCAACTCGCGGTGCGCCGCGACATCCTTGACGTACTGCGGCGTGACGGCGGTGTCGTCGACGACGACACCCGCTGCCTTCACGCTCGCGCGGCCTGCAGCCGCACCTACATCGTCGATCGATGCCGCAGCGATCCGAGCGAACGCCGCGACATCGTCGAGTAGGGCGAAGAGGCCGGCGCTCATTTAGGCGCCCGAGGCCGGTGACGCCGAAGCGCCGCCGCCAAACAGGCCACCGAACTCCTTCTGGAGCTTCAGGAACAGATCGGTAATCGGCTCGCTGGCCTTCGGGGCCGCGATGTCTTGCTTCTGGTTGAGCTTGGTCGTCGTCACATCGAGCAGGAGGTCGGCCGACATCTCTTCGCCCTTCTCTTCCGCCTTGAACCCGAGGTCGAGCGACATCCGCCGCTGGACCTTGTCTTCCTTGCCGATCCAGACCGCGAGGTTCAGCTTGGTGACCGCTTCCTCGACCTCTTTGATGTCCTTGTCCGACGCGTCGCTGAGGTCGCTCAGTTCCTTGACGCCTGGCAGCGTCGGCACGGCGTCCGGCAGCTTCCGAAGGCCCTCAGTGACGTCGTCGATGACGACCTTCGGGTCGACCGCGCCGGTGATCTTGAAGGTCTCGACACCGTCGAGGGTCCCGCCGTCTTCGACCTTGGGTTCCGTGACCCACGTGCCCGCGTCGAGATCCATGGCGTCGATGATCGCCTGCGGCTCGACCCCGCCCAGCGGGCTGGTGCCCTCCACGCCGGCCTTCTTCGTCGTCTTTTCGAGCTCCGCGAGCAGCTGGTTGGAGAGTTCCTCACCGACCGCGTAGTCCGTGCCGTCCCAGTTGGCAAAGAACGTGTTGCCTACGAACGTGACGCCGCCCTTGTAGGCGCCCTCGCCCTTCTTGCCTTTGCCGTCGACGTAGTTGCCGGTCACGTCAAACGCGACGGTCATCGGCGGCAGCGCCTTCTTCTCCGGGTTTGCGTCGATGGACCCGTTGAGCTGCGCCGAACCCTCGAGGTGCTTCAGTTCATCGTCGCCAGGCACGTCAATCTTGCCGGCGAGCTTCATGCTGAACGAGCCTGAGGTAATCGGCTTGCCGTCCTGCGTGATGTTCAGGAAGCCGTCCTTGAGGAGGGCGCGTGCGTCGCCGCCGGCGGCGGCCGGCGTCGACGCCGTCTTCTCGTCGCCACCACAGGCCGCGACGGTAGTCGCGAGCGTCAAGGCGGTCAGGGCGGTGAGCGCGCGGCGACGCGCGAGAGAGCGGTGCATCCCCATATTCAATCACCTACCGGGCGGAGCGCATCCGCGCCACGCCCGGTCACCGACCTGCAGGCCGCGACCTGCAACTACTTCTGGACCTGAACCTGGCAGGCGTTGAGCTTGGCCGCGTCGCCGCCGGCCGCGTTCACGCAATTGAGGTATTCCTGGGACACAGCCCCGGCCGCCGAGGAACTCGCCGCCCCGCTACCCGCAGCGGCACCGAAGAGCCCGCCGAGCTTGGGCATGAGATCGGTGATCGGCTTGGTGTCCGACGGCGCCTCGATGTCCTGCTTCTCGTTCACGTCCGTGAGGGTGAGCGACACGGTGCCACCGAGCTTGTCGCCCTTGGTGCCCTCGATCTCGAGATCGATCTCGAGCTTGCGCAGGATGTTGTCGTCCTTGCCGGTCCAGATCGCCACGTCAAGCTTCTTGATCTGCTTCGACGCTGCGTCGAGCTGCGCGTCGGTCACCTCGGGCACCTTCGCCCTGGAGGCCGCCGAGCCCGCCAGGCTCTGCGCCTTCTTCGCCGCATCGAGAATGTCCGGCACGAGGGCCTTCACGTCGACCGCGCCGCTGATCTTGTAGGTGTCGACGCCGCCGATCTTCTCTTCGCTGTCGACCTTCGGATCCGTCAGCCACTTCTGCGGCTCGAGGCCGAGCTTGGCGATCATGTCCTTCTGCTCGGCGCCCTCGGTGGTGGCCGTCTGCGAGATCGCGGTTTTGAGCGACTCGACGGCGCGCTTGGACAGCTCCTCGCCAACGTCGTAGCTCTCGCCGTCGTAGCTCACGTAAAAGCGGTTGTCGGTGTAGACGCCGCCGGCGTCCAGGTCGATCTTCTGTCCGCCCTTTTCCTCACCGCTGACCTTGACCGCGGCCGAGAACTCAGGGATCTGGCCGTTCTCTGCCTCGTTGAGCTTGATCGTGGCCGTGGCCTCACCGGCGCCTTGGATCGCGCCGCCGGTCAGCTCGCCTGTGATCGCGATATCGATCGTCCCGCTCTTGATCTTCGAGCTGTCGCCGCTGGGCTGGAACGTGTTGATGAGCAGCGTGTTGGCGTCGGTGCTGCCGCTGCTGCCGCCTGCGGTCTTGGTGTCGTCACCGCCGCAGCCGGAGATGCCGAGCGCGCCAGCGGCGATCGCCGTAAGCGCAAGAGAGCGAAACTTCATGAAGGATCTCCTGGTGATGGACACTGAGCCGCGCCGCCGGGCCGCCAGCGCTTCAGGCCGCTCGACGCTATCAGCCACAGCGAGGCTGCACGCCAGGCCCTCGGGAGCGCGCCAACCCCCAGGCAGGGACCGCAACGGCGGGGCCGAACCAGGGTTCAGATCACTGATGACGCCACGCCGCCTCCTCTTCCCACGCGCGACCGTCCTCGCCATGCTTGCGCTCGGCGCTGCGGCGTGTGCCCCAGTCTCGGCTGCGCCGCGCGTCCTGCTCGTCGACGGGACGTCGGTGCGGTCGACGCCGGCACGTGGCGCCGAGCTGGCGGGGGCCGACGCGCCGCCCGCCGCCTCCGCTGAGGTCACCGCCTCCGCCGCGCGCGCGTCCGCGCCCAAGAAGCAGACGAAGAAGAAGGCCAAACCGCCGTACGACCTGACCGTGATCCGTAAAGCGATCAACAAGGCCGGCGGCCCGCCGAATCGCCGATACGACGCCCGCGCCGCCCTCACCTCGGCCGACCGCGTCCTGCGCGCCGCGAAGGCTTCGAGTCAGGCCCGGCGCGAACTCACCGGCGTCTTCAAATACGTGACGATCATGGCCCGCGGAAACCGCATCACCGCCGATCGCATGCTGATGCTCACCGAGACCCTCCGCCGCAACGCCGAATGGTGGGCACTGGGGCGCGCGACCGCCTCAGGCCAGCGGGTCCAGTTCGTGGGCAGCGAGATGCTCTGGCAGCTCTACCCCGGTTCCGGCATGCAGCTGCAGTGGCTCGGGACCTTCGGCCGCGGCAACTCCCTGTTCTATTCCGGTGCCGCCAGCGTCGCTTCCCTCGGGGCGCTCGTGGATGAGGCCCTGAAGCTCGCCGTGCCGCGCGCCGGGGGCATCGCCTGGGAGTACTTCTTCCCGTTCGGCGGCGGCAACCCGCCATGGGTGAGCGGAATGGCCGAGGCGACCGGCATCCAGGTACTTAGCCGAGCGGCTGGCCCCACCAAGCTGGCCAAGCCCGCGCTGATCGAGACCGCGAAGTCCGCGATGGGCATTCTCCGCACCCCCGCCCCGACCGGCGTGCAGGTGATCGAGCCCACCGGGACGCATTTCCTCATCTACTCGTTCAGCTCGGCGAAGGTGCTCAACGCGATGACCCAGACGGTCAACGGCCTCTACGCGTATGTGCTTGCCAATCCAGCCGACGTCGACGCGCGCCTGATGCTGCTCGACGGGCTCCGCTGGCTCGACACGAACGTCGGCCGCTACGACACGGGCAAGTGGACCCTCTACCAATTGGGCGGTGCGCAGGCCGATGTGCACTACCACACGGTCGCGAAGGACTTCCTGAAGACGCTGTGCGCGCTGCTCAACACCGACGCCAACACCCCGGGCGGCGGACCGACCGGCGCGTACCCCTCCGCGACGATCTGCGCTGCGGCCGAGACCTGGACGAAATACCTGCAGGCGCGCTCCTGAAGGCGGACTCCAAGCGACCCCGCTGGCGCCCGCGTCGGCGCCGCGGGTAGGGTCCGGCGGGTGCCCCCGCGCATCTTGATCTTCGTGGGCCTGTCAGGCGACGGACCACGGGCCGCTGCCGGCGCCGCATGTGAGATGGCGCCGCCCGGTTCCGCGCGGCCTCTGACACTCGACCCCGCCCAGGCCGATTCCACCGTGCGGCGGACCGCTGACACGCTCGCCGAGCACCTGGCGCTGCGCCCCGTCGCGTGGGAACTCGCGCTCCTCGCGCGAGTTACCGAGCTGCTCCGCGAGCGTCCCGACGCAACCGTGGTCATCGACGCCGCTCGCCCGCCAGCGCTGCTTCGTTTGCTGGAGGCCGCCGATCTCGCGCGGGCCCGGCTCGACGCCGGCCGGCCGGCCGCGAGCGCCTCCACTCTGGCCGCGCAACGTTCACTCCAGGCCGCTCCGGAGCTTCCTGTGCTGCGGGCTGCCGCCACCGGCGGCGACCTTTTGCGCGCCCCGGAGCTGACCACCGTCGGACTGGCTGCGCCCCTCGGCCCGCCCGCCGGTGCCGGCACCGTGCACGCCCATCACCCAGACGTCGCAGCGCTTGCCGCGCGGACGGCGCTGACCTTCGCCGGAGTGACGGTGCTGGCGGGGACCCTGCCAAACGACCCGGAACAGGCTGCGCAGGCCGTCGTCGATGGTGGCGGTGCTCCGGCGGCGGGCCGCGACCCGGCACCCGTGATCACCGCGACGCCCGGCGGCGCCGAGCTGAAGCTCACGCTCCCCGACCTGCCCGACGACCTCCGGGCCGTCCGCAGTGGTGGCGAGCTGGCCCTCCACGGCGCAGGACTCTCGCGGCGCCTGCGCGCGCCGATATCGCTCGGGGCGCTCGTCCCGGGCGGCGTGTCGGCAGCCGCCGACGGCACGATCGTCGCCACGTTCGGAGCGCCGTCGCCCCCACCCACCGACCACGCTCCAGCGCCTGCCCGCACCGACGCCGGTGACCTGGCATGAGCGGGCACGGCCCGCCACCTGGCTCTGACCCCGGTTCCGACCCCGCGGCGCTCAGTGCTCTGCTTGCCGAGCTCCAGGCCACCGCCGAGCAGCTCGGTTCGCAACTCGGCGACCTCGGCCGCGCCTCCGCTGATGCCGCCGCCAGCCGCGCGGAGCACCTCCCAGCCGTGCGCCGCATTCTCGAGATCGCGCCGCCTGAACTCCGTGCGAGGCTCGCGGCAGCGGCGACGTCAGGCCTTTCTGCCACCCGTGACCTCGCTGACTGGCTGTTGGCCCAGATGAGCCCGGACCCCGTCCGGGTGGAACCGGAGGAGCTGCCGATCACCCGGGTCCCGGCGCCTACAATGGGCCCTGTGCCCACGACTTGGATTCTCACCGCTTCGGTCGACAACCATTTGGCCACCGAAGAGCACGGCTTCACCGTCATCGGGATCAAAGAGCGCAATCGAAAGCGCGCGATGGAGATGGAGCAGGGCGACCTGATCGTCTTCTACCTCACCAAGGTCATGGCGTTCGCGGGGGCCGTTCGCATCACCGGCGACCTCTATGAGGACCGGGAGAAGATCTGGCCCGGGAAGCCCGGGAATCCGGACCCCTATCCGTGGAGGCTGGCGACCGAGCAGGTTGTCGCGCTGCCGCAGGACCGGTGGATCCCGGCCGACTCCCTCAAGACCGAACTCGAGCATGTGCAGAAGTGGCCGGTCGAAAACTGGACGCTCGCATTCCAGAGCCAGCTTCGGACCGTCTCCGAGCACGACTCCCGCCTGCTCCTGGATCGCCTGAACGCTGCAGCGGGGCAGCCCGCATGACCCAGGTCGATCACAGCCTGCACCCGGCGAGACTCCTCGACGACGGCCGCAAGCTCGCCGCTGTCGCCTCGATGATCTTCATCGTGTCGCTGTTCCTGCCGTGGTACGAGAAGAGCGTCTTCCCAGCCGGGGCCAAAAGCTTCGTCACGACCAGCCTGAGCGCGTTCGGCGCGTTCACGTGGGTCGAGGCTGCCCTGCTGCTCGTCGATGCCGCCGTGCTCGCACTGCTCTACCTGCGAAGCACGAACCGCCGCGTCGAACTGCCGGGGAGCGACGGCACCATGATTGCGGTCGCGGGCGGCTGGATGGTCGCCCTGTTGATCGTGCGCGTCTTCGACAAGCCGAGCGTCAGCGGCGAGGGCGCCGCCGCGTCCGTCGGACTCCAGTGGGGCCTCCTCATCGCGATGGCCGCGGCGGGCGCGATCCTCGCTGCCGGCCTGGCTACCCGAGCTATCGAGCGCGCCACGAAGAGCGGCGGCCCGCCGACCGCTGCAAGCGGCGAGCCAACCCGCACGTCTGCCGACGGCTCCGAAGACCCAACCCGCTTCGGCGGTCGGTCCGCGGCCAAGCCACACCCGACCGATCCCTCCGAGGATCCGACCGAGTTCGGCGCCTATGGCTCTGATCTCGGCGGCCCGCCCCGCCCGACCTGACGCTCGGCCACGTAGGCTGAGCGGGGATGGATCTCAGCACGCTCACCGCCGATCTTCGAGCCGCCGGGTATCTCGCCGACGAGCGCACCGCCCTCGTGTCGGGGCTTGCGATCGAGCTCGGCAAGCCCGTCCTGGTCGAGGGGCCGGCCGGCGTCGGCAAGACGGAGCTGGCAAAGGCCCTTGCCAAGGTCACGGGCCGCGAACTCGTGCGACTCCAGTGTTACGAGGGCCTCGATGAGGCGCGCGCGCTGTACGAGTGGAACTACCGCGCCCAGCTCCTGCGCATCCAGGCGGCGCACGGCGGCGAGTGGGACGGTCTGCGCGACGATCTGTTCGCCGAGGAGTTCCTGCTGGAGCGGCCGCTCCTCAAGGCGATCCGCAGCAAGGAACCGGTCGTGCTGCTCGTCGACGAGATCGACAAGGCCGACCAGGAGTTCGAAGCGCTCCTGCTCGAGTTGCTCAGCGATTTCCAGGTGTCGATCCCCGAACTCGGCACGGTCCACGCCAGTTCCCAGCCGCTGGTGCTCCTGACCTCCAACGCCGCGCGCGAGCTGACCGAGGCCCTCAAGCGGCGCTGCCTCTTCCTCACGCTCGATTACCCGTCGCCGGAGCGCGAGCGCGACATCCTGCTCGAGCACGTGCCGGAGTTGCCGGACGGTATTGCGTTCCGCATCGCCGAAGTGGCCGCGAAGATCCGCGAGCTCGACCTCCGCAAGCCGCCGGCGATCTCCGAGACGATCGACTGGGCCCACTCGCTGCTGCTGATCGGCGCCAACTCGATCGACTCCGCCGTGCTCCGCGAGACGCTGCCCGTGATCCTCAAGCACCGCACCGACCTGGATCTCGTCGCCGAACGCGCGGGGTTGCTGCTCGGCGAGCCCATCGGCACGCGTGGCGCGCGGAAGTAACGGCCTGAACCCATGACCGGGCCACGCCAGTCTCGAGGACGGACCGCCAGCGGCGCCGCCGCGCCAGGCGCACGGCCGCAAACGCCGCTCGATCGGATGCCCCGTGGGATCGACGGCCTCCTTCTCACGCTCGCGGACGCCCTGCGCACCGTCGAGGTGCCGGTCGGCAGTGGCGAGCTGCTCGACGCGTCGCGGGCGCTGCTGGTGGTCGATTGGAACGACGAAAGCACGGTCCGCGAAGCGCTCGCCGCGACCATGACCAAGACTGCTGACCACCGCGAGCGCTTCCTCGCGGTGTGGGATGAGGTGCTGCGGCACGCGGCGCTGCGCGCCGCGCTCGACGCTCAGCGGGTACTCGACGGCGCTGGCGACGAGCAGTTCGAAGAGTCGCGGTTCCGAGGCGGCGAAGGTGAAGGCGAGGGCCAACCTGGCGACGCGGACGCCGATGGCGCCGGCGGCGGCGAGGGCCAGGGGTCGGGGAGCGGCGAAGGATCGGGCGCTGGCTCCGGCCTCGACCTCGACGAACTCTCGCGTGCCGTGCAGAGCGCGCTCGGCGAGGGAGCAGGCACGGGCGCCGGCGCCCTGCGCGACCTCGTGCGGCTGGCGATCGACGCGGCCCGCCAGCAGGAGTCCGGGGTCGTCGGCGTCGACGTGCAGCGCATCCGGCGGATGCTCGGGGTCAATCGCGGGGCCGACGGGGCCGAGTCCCTGTCGGACGAGGCCCTTCGGCAATTCACCGATCTCCTGCGCCGGGAACTCGAAGAGCAGCGCACGATGCGGACCGGCGAAATGCCGCCGCAGCGGGCGGTCGGCCAACTCGGACGCGACCTCTCGCTCGGTCAGGCCCCGGATGAGGGCGCCGTGCTGAAGGCGGTGCAGTCACTGAGGCGGGAGCTGGCGGTAGCCGGCCACAGCCGGCGCGGTCCGCGTTCCGGACCGATCGATCTGCGCCGCACGATCCGCGCATCGCTGGGCACCGGCGGCGTGCCCGTCGAGATCGTCCCGCGGCGCCAACACCCCAAACGCCCGCAGCTGGTCGCACTCTGCGATGTCTCGACGTCGGTCAGCAGCTCAGCCGTGTTCTTCCTGAGCGTGATCGCCGCGCTCGCCGACTCCTTCTCGCGCCTGCGCAGCTGGGCATTCATCGAGATCGCCGACGAGGTGACGGAACTCTGCATGCAGTCCACGTCGGCGCGCGAACTCGGCCGGTCGATCACGAAGGAGGCCAAGGTCGCCGACATCACCGGCTACACCGACTACGGCCGGGTGTTCAAGCAGCTCGCGGTGGAACTCGAGGAGGTCGTCGACCGCCGCACCACCCTCATCGTGCTCGGCGACGCCCGGACCAATGGCCGCGACCCGGGCCTTGATGCCTTCGCAGCCCTCGCCTCTCGAGCGGGCCGGACGATCTGGCTCAATCCCGAGCCCGAGCTCTATTGGGATTACGGCGACTCAGAGAGCACGCGCTACGCCATGTGGTGCGAGATGCATCGCTGCGCGACCGCGGCCGACCTCACCGGTCTGGCGAAGCTGCTGACGACCCGCTGACCACGCCCGGTAGGGTTCGGGGCGAAGCAGGGGAGCCGGTGCAGACCGGCTGAGAGGGCGCCGACAGTGGCGCCGACCCTTCGAACCTGTGGGCTCGCACCCGCGTAGGAAGCCGAACGTGTCCGTCCGTGACGACATCCCGCCGCCCCCGGCGGCCAAGAACGCTCGACCGTCGACTGACGGCCCGGCACGCGATCTCGGTCCGACGCTGCTCCGAGCGACCGGTGCCGCGGCTGGATTCGGCGGGCGCGACGTGATCGCCGGCATCGACCTCGAGGTGCGGGCAGGCGAGACGGTGGCGATCGTCGGCCGTAGCGGCTGCGGGAAGACGACGTTGCTGCATCTCCTCGCTGGACTGACCCTTCCGAGCGCAGGGTCGATCGACGCCGAACCGGCTGCGCTCATGCCCCAGCGCGATGGCCTGATGCCCTGGGCGACGGCCCGCGACAACGCCGCCTTGCCGCTCCGCGTCGCCGGTATCCCGCGCCGCGAAGCACACCGGCTGGCCGACGGTCAGTTGGCGGCCCTGGGCCTCGGGCACGCCGCGGGGCGCCGCGTCGCCGCGTTGTCCGGCGGGATGCGTCAACGCGTCGCGCTCGCCCGCACGCTGCTCACCGGTCGCAAGCTCCTCCTCCTCGATGAGCCACTCGCCGCCGTCGATGCGCTCACCCGCAGCGAACTCCACGAGCTGCTGCTGCGCCACCTCGCCACCGGCGGCCACGGCGCGGTCTTGGTCACGCACGACCTTGACGAAGCGGTCCGCCTGGCCGATCGCGTGCTGGTCCTGCGGCCAACCAGAGAACTCCCCGCAAATCAGCATGTTCCATCGACGCTCCACCCCGGCCCGACGCTGACCGGCAAGGTTGGCGATCGCCTCGAGCACCGCGGTGGAGACGTGCTCCGACTCGCCCTTCTCACCGAGCTGGCCGCGTAACCATGGCTTCAACCCATGTGTCATCGGCGGCATCGATCACCGGGCGGCGGCGCACCCGCAGCGTCCTCGCCCCGCTCGCCCTTCTCCTCGTCCTCGGCGCGGCCTGGGAAGCCTTCGCCCGCCTCCGCGACATCGATCCGATCATCCTTCCCGCTCCGTCCGACGTGGCCTCCTCGATGTGGACCGACCGTTCTCTCTTGCTGGAGGGGCTCGGTCGCACGACCTCGATCGTGCTCGGCGGCATTCTCATCGCCGCCATCCTCGGCATCGCCCTCGGCGCCGCGCTGCATCGCTCTCCAACCGCCCGCCGCGCCGTAGAACCACTTCTCGTCGGCTCCCAAGCCGTGCCGATCCCGGTACTGGCCCCACTGCTCGTGATCTGGCTCGGGTTCGGGCTGACGCCCCAGCTCGTCCTCGTCGTGATCGTTGCGTTCTTCCCCGTCGCGGTGGCCACCCGCGACGCCCTCGCCGGCCTCTCGCCCGAGACCGACCTCGTCCTGCGAAACCTCGGGGCCACCGGATCCCAGCGCCTGCGCCTCGTCGAACTGCGCGGCGCGCTCCCGGGAATCGTCACCGGGCTCAGGCTCGCGGTCGTGTTTGCCGTGATCGGGGCCGTCTTCGCGGATTCCACGGGATCATCGGCCACGACCGCCGCCGATCCGACCAGCTCCGGCGGGCTCGGCCGCATTGTGCAGGACGCCATTCCGCAGCTCGCCACCGACCGCGCCTTTGCCGCCATCGCCCTGCTGGCGGCCCTGGCCCTCCTCCTCTTCTGGTCACTCGGCGCCGCAGAGCGCCGACTCGATCCGTCACCCCACTCCCCCTTGAGGACCCCATGATTCTTCTGCGCACGTCCAGTCGCACCCTCGCCACGTTCGCCCTCTGCGGCGCGCTCACGACCGCCGTCGCCTCGTGCGGTGAAATGGAAGAGCCCGTCGGTGGCGTCAAGACGCGCGACGCCGTCACCCTTGTGCTCGATTACTTCCCCAACGCCAACCACGCCGCGATCTACGCGGCGCAGGCGAGCGGAGCGTTCGAGCGCGCGGGGCTCGATGTCACGATCCAGCCGCCGAACGACGCGTCGACCCCGCTCAAGGTGCTGGAGGCCGGCCAGGCCGACTTCGTCGTGTCCTATGAGCCGGAAATTCTGCTGGCGCGCGACAAGGGCGCCAAGATCCAGGGGGTTCAGGCGCTCGTGCAGTCACCACTGACGTCGGTCGTCTCGCTCCCGAAGAACCCTGTCCGCACCGCAGCCGACTTCAAGGGCACCACGATCGGCACGTCCGGGCTGGCCTACCAGGCGGCGTACCTGGAGACGATCCTGGCCGAGGGGCAGGTCGACCCGAAGTCCGTGAAGCGCGTCGACCTGGGCTTCAACCTCACCCAGCCGCTGATCGCCAGCCGCGTCGATGCCAGCCTGGGCGCGTTCTGGAACTACGAGGCGATCGAGCTCGAGCGCCAGAAGAAGAAGCCCATCACGGTGAAGGTCGAAGACCTCGGCGTCCCGACCTACAACGAGCTCGTCCTCACCGCGACCGAGGACACCGTCGCCAAGCGCGGCCCCGTGGTCCGCCGGTTCGTGCAGGCCATCGGCTTCGGCGCCAAGGCCGTGCAGGAGAACCCGGCCGCGGGCATCGACCCGATCATGGCCGCCAGCAAGGGCCTCGACCGTGGCCTGCAGGAGGCCTCGCTCAAGGCCACCCTCCCGGTGATGTTCCCTGAAGACGACGCCCACCCATTCGGCTGGATGGACACGACCGCGTGGGCCAACTACGCCCGCTGGATGGAGTCCAAGGACCTCATCACGAACAGCCGCGTCGCTGCTCGCGCCATCACCAACGAATACCTCGCTGGCGAGGGCGTCGGCGATAAGACCGACAGCTAGGCGCCGGCGGAGTTCGACCGGCTTCCGGGCCGACGATCGCGACACGCAGGGCGCGCCACGACGGGCTCGTCAGGCCGCGAACAGGTGCTCGGCCGCGTAGCCGGCCCAGGGTGAATACCTGGTCACGAGTTCGTGGACCTGGTGCTCGGTCGCCATCGGCGTGCGGCCCTTGCGGTCGCGCCTGAGTTCCACCGTTTGGCCTTCGGCCTGCGCCAGCGCGCGGGCCGAAGGCTGATGGTCGTACGAGGCGGCCAGGAGGGGCGCCGGCGTGAGCTGAACCCGCCCTTCGTACATCAGCCGACCGACGCTCTTGAGCAGGCCCAGGTCACCGGACGGCGAGGCGTTCGTCTCACCCTGTCCGCGCAGCGCCATCGAAGCGAGCGTCCACGAGCCAAGGCCCGGGACCGCGCGGAGGCGCTGCCACGCGGCCATGCGGTCGTCGTGGTCGAGATCCAGGCCGCGCACGAGCAGCCGGCAGGTCTGCCGCAACAGCAGCGTGCGCCGTGCCGACAGGCCAAGCCGCTCGATCTGCGCTGGCGCCAGCGCGAGCATCGCCGCTGGCGTCGGCGCGTCGCGCAGCCCGGTGCGTTCGCACTGCACGCCGGCCAGGCGCACGAGCCCGCGCTGGATCTTCGTCGCCTCGACGTACTCGATGAGTTGCTCGGTGATCGCCCACATCAGCGCCTCGTGCGGGCGGTAGCGGCAGGACGGACGCAGCCAGGGTCGACGACGCACCAGCGGGCCGAGCACCGGGTCGTTCCAGGCGAGATCCAGGAACGGCCGGTGGTCGAGGTCGACACCGAGGGTGCGGCGCCAGCGCGCGAGGGCGTATTCGGCCAAGTCGCGATCGGGCGCCCACGCGCCCATCACGACCTCGCCATCGCGTCGGGGCTGAGCGGCGCGCAGCACCACGACCTGGCCGTCGTGGCAGGCGATGCGCTCCAGCAGCCCGTCGCGTCGCCGCATCACTCCGTCGGGCACGGCTCCCGGGAGCCGGTACGGGGCGACCGGATCGACCGTGACCCGCGCGTGCGCGAGCCCGGCGAGCGGGTCGGCCAGCACGGCCGGCGCAGCGGCACGCGCGGCGCTTACGGGTGGAGCATCACGAAGGATCGGCGAAGCGTACGCGCCCAGCCGGACTGCTGCACGAACACCTGTGCGCCTACCGACCCCTGGATTCGTCCTGGCGAGGCCATCGCGCCGCCTGGACTGGACTTATCTATCCAGGAGGTGGAGGTCGACGAGGATGCTCGTCGTCGACTTGGTGCGGAGCTTGCGGCGCTTGCGGCTGAGCCCGGGGGCAACGATCACGCGGTTGCGCGAGCGCTTGGGCAGGATCGCGGCGAGCACGAGGCCGGTCACGATGCCGGCGCCGCCGACGGCGACCGCCTTGGCGGGACCACTGAGCCCAGTACGACGCGTCACCGGCCGCGCCATGGGGCGAGCGACCGGCGGGTCAACGACGGCGATGCCCTCGGCGCGCGCGACGATCTCTTCGCCTCGCGCCGGGTTGATCGGTTCGCCTGCCGGGTCGTAGGTCACCCGCCCACCGTATCGCGCGGCCGGGACGACCGCGACCGGCGTCCGCGGAAACCGGCGCACTGTGCGCCTTCGGCGATCTCCGCGGGCTCCGCTCTCTCCAGCGTCTCAGGCGAGAAGAGGCCGTCGGGGCGATCACGGTCCCCGCCGGACCGCGTTCGCAGCTCAGCGTTTGGCTACGCGTCCCACGGCACAGGCAGCGGAAGTGGCTCGACGCCTTCTTGCAGCGGGCGGTCATACACGCGGTAGCGCTTGACAACGCGGCCATTCATGCCCTGCATCGCCCAGTTCATGGCCTTGTTGGTCTCCAGGATCCAGCCCATCTCACCGTCGGTGACCGGACCGGCCTTCGCCATGTCGAAATGCTCGAGGTAGAGGAGCGCGGCGGCCCCGGTGTGCTGGGCGTCAGGCTGAACGCCGAGGAAACCGACGCGAATCCGGTCGATCTTGCGGCGGCCGAAGATGAAGTGCTGCAGGGTCCAGGGGCGGATCTTGCCGTTCATCTTCCGCAGGACCTGGTTGAGGTCCGGAATGGTGATCGCCATCCCCACGACCTCGCCCTTGGGGTTGACGGCCTTCATGAACCAGTCCTTGGAGTACACGAGATGGATCTCCTCGGCCATGGTCTTGAGGTCCGCTTCGTTGTACGGCGTGAAGCCCCAGTTCCGCGACCACGCTGCGTTAAAGAGGCGGTGGAAGTCCTGGGTGATGTCCTTCTTGATGCTGCGGCGCGTCATCTTCTCCAGTCGCAGGCCGTGCTCATTCTTGGCGGTCTCAGCGGCCGCGATGATCCCGGGGTGGAGCTTCTCTCGGTCGCTGACGTCGAGCGCCCACATGAGCAGGTCCATGGCCTTCGTGAGTCCGGCCGCCTCGACCCGCTGCTGGTAGTAGGGCGGGTGCCAGGGCTGCTTGAGCATCGGATCCAGGTCGAAGCCCTCGATCAGGACGCCAGACTCGTCGTTCATCTGGAAGTCCATCGGCCCGATCATGCGCTCGCGCCCCCGTGCCCGCAGCCAGTCCTCGGCAGACTTGAGGAGCGCATCGAGGATCGCCTGGTCGTCTTCGAACTCCAGGAAGCCGAACATTCCCCAGGTGTTCTGGTGGTACTCGTTGAAGGCGCGGTCGATCTGGGCGGTGATCCGGCCGACGACCTTGCCGTCGCGCTCTGCGAGGAAGTACTCGGCCTCGCCGTGGCTGAAGAACGGGTTCTGCTTCTTGCTGAGGAACAGCTTGCGCTCGAACCGCAGCGGCGGCACCCAGTGCGGAGAACTACCATGCAGCCGGTACGGAAGCTCGATGAACTGCTTGAGGTCCCGTCGCGAGGCGACGGGTCGGACGACGAGGGAACCGGTGCCAGACACCGGCCAGAACTTAGAGGATGACGCCGTGACGCCGGATACCGACAGCACCCTGAACGACACCCTGAACGGGACAGGCGCGAACGCCGCGGAGACGCCCACCGAAGTGGACACCGCGGCCCAGGGCACGGCGGGCAAGAGCCAGCCGCGCGCGGCCGTCGATCTGTTCGCCAGGATCGCGTCGAACGAGCGCGTTCAGCAGTGGGAGGCCGGCAAGGCCCTCGACCTGTCGCCCTACTTCCGCACTGCCGAATCGCCCGCTGCGCCGATCATGCGGATGGAGGGCAAGGACCGGGTGATGCTCGGCTCCAACAACTATCTCGGCCTCACCGGCGACCCGCGCGTGCTCGAAGGCGCGCGCCAGGCGCTCGACACCTACGGCTCCGGGCTCACGGGCTCGCGACTGCTCAACGGAACCATCCCGCTGCACCTCGAGCTCGAGCAGGAGATCGCTGAGTGGATGGGCACGGAGGACGCAATCGTCTTCGCGACCGGGAACCAGGCCAACACCGGCGCGCTGTCGGCGCTGCTGGGCGTCGGCGACACCGTCATCGCCGACTCCGGCGACCACGCCTCGATCCTCGATGGCTGCATCCTGTCCAAGGCGAAGCTGCGGGCGTTCCGCCACAACCGGCTGGAGAAGCTCGAGAAGCAGCTCGACCGCGCCGCTGGTGATGGTGGCGGCGTCCTGGTGGTCGTCGACGGCGTGTTCTCGATGGAGGGCGACCTCGCCCCCGTGCCGGAGATCGCCGCGCTGGCGAAACGGTACGGCGCACGACTGATGGTCGATGAGGCTCACGGCGCTGGCGTGCTCGGCGCGCGCGGTGCCGGCACGTGCGAGCTGCTCGGCTGCGAGGACCAGGTCGACTTGCGGATGGGCACATTCAGCAAGTCGCTCGCGTCGGCGGGTGGCTTCATCGCCGCGAGCCACGAAGTCGTGCAATTCCTGCGCCTCCAGAGCCGGCCCTATCTCTTCACGGCCTCGGCCGTGCCGGCTGCGGTGGGCGCGGCGCTCGCCGCGCTGCGCGTGATCCGGTCCGACGAGGGCCCTCAGCTCCTCGCCAAAGTGCTCGAGAACGCCGCCTACTGGCACGCCGGCCTCAGCGCTCTGAATCTCCACGTCGTGCCTCCGACCATCCTCCCGGACGGCTCGACCCTGATCACGCCGATCGTCCCGGTGCTGGTTGGCGATGACTGGAAGGCGTTCCTGCTGTGGAAGGCCCTTTGGGACGAGGGCGCGTTCGTGAACGTGGCCGTCCATCCGGCCGTCCCGCCCGGCGGCGCGCTCCTGCGCACGAGTGTGATGGCGACGCATGAGCGCGAGGACCTCGATCGTGCCCTGGAACTCTTCGAGCGTGTGATCAAGAGTTTCACGGCCGAGCACGGACCGCTCCCCGGACCCGCCGGCCACTGAGCGAGCCCAAACCGACCGACGCTGCCGGCACCGTCCGGAGCCCCCGCTCGAGCGACCGCCCCGCGTCACTCGCGGGCGATTGTCTGTGAACGGAGCATTTCCGACACGAGCGGAGACGCGCCACCACTAAGGCTCAACCTGAGCCTTAGTGCTGAATGTCGTTATATCGTGACGGGTGGTCAAAGCAGGGCACCGGTTTTTGCCGTTTTTCCAGTTTTTAGGGCCCCAATCGTGTGTCCACACCGGTTTGAAAAAGCCGCTCCGAGCAGGAAATGAATGTGACGGGCCTCCGGATCTTGGGTTAGGTTCGGGTTCAAGCGAATGGGGCCGGCCCGAGGGATCCGGAATGGCCCGCAAGCGGTGTTCTGCACTGCTTGGCGATCGGGTTCACCCCACCCGTTTGCCTCGTTGTCTGAGAGTGAAGACCAGGGCCGCCGCACCCGGTGGCCGAGAAAGGGACATCCATGTCCGCAGCGACCACGGCCGCCGAGCCGCAGCATCTGCACGCCCTCGCCCGGGCCAATGAGATTCGCCTCGCACGAGCGAGTACCAAGCGCGCAATCGCGTCCGGGGACCTGTCGGTAGCCGACGTGCTCCTTGAGTGCCCCGCCGAGATCGAACGCATGGAGATCGGCGAACTCATCAGCTGCCAGCGGCGCTGGGGTGGTCAGCGCACACGCCGCCTACTCGGCACGGTGCCGGTCGTGGAGACCAAGCTCGTTGGCGCGCTCACCGAGCGCCAGCGTCACGCCATCGCCGACGCCCTCGCGTCGATTCCGGGCAACTTGAGCGTCGTCTCGGCGTAGGCCGGTCTCGACCTAGGCCCAGGGACCCGGAGTCCTCGGTCGAGGGCCAGTACGGAGGGATCGTGGGGCGCTAGCTCTCAAGCGCCCACGACGCGCCCGCTCGAACCTCCTGCTGCCGGGCGGCCTTCACCCCGGCTGCGGGAGGGGGCCTTCCAGGACAAGGGCTTGCTTCCAAACACGCCCATTTCGGGCCCTTTTGGAAGCAATCCCATGCGACCACCTCAGGTGGAGCCTCGATTAGCCCTCGTCGGGCTGCTCTCGGTCCTCTTCGGCGACGTACGTCTTCGTGAGGACGCCCCAGGCCACGACGAACACCGCGAGGCCCACGCCGGCGGATTGGTAGCGGGTGAGGCCGACGAAGCGCCAGCAGAGCACGGCGGCGATCAGGCCGACCATGCCGCCGAGCACGGCGCCGTGGGAGCGGAAGCCGTGGCGGTGCTCGCGCCAGCTGAACTCGACGGTGCCGAGCAGCAGGAGGCCGAACCCGGCAGCGGCGCCGGCGACGTTGCCGAGCGCGAATGACGTCGCCATCGCGATGAACCCGAAGATGATGCCGAGTTCGGCGAGCGGCAGCGGGTGCCAGGGCGCCTTCGGCGGCGCGAGGCGCTCCTTGGCGCGTGCGATGGCCTCCGGGGACGGCGCCGGCCGATTGGCGGCCGCCGCGGCGCGCTCAGCGCGCTCACGATCGCGCCGCGACACCTTTGGGAGCTTGGTGCTTGGAGCGCCGGCCGCGTCGACGCCGCCGGTTGCGCTCACTTGAGCGCGCTCTGAAGGGCGGGGCCGCTGCTTGCCGCCGTCAGGAGTGGAAGGCCCGCCTTGGGCCCATCGCCGTCCAGCCATGAGCAGGGAGCCTAACGAGCCGCCAGGGCGCGGCGAGCAGGCTCGGGAGCCGCAGCCGGCTCGGTGTCGGCCAGCACCCAGGTCGCGGGTCCGACCGCGACGAGCGCCACGAGAACGATCGCGAGATCGACGGCCGTCGCAATGCCGAACTGCGAGATCACGGGGATTGACGCGATGCCGAGCACCGCGAAGCCTGCGATCGTCGCGCCTGCCGAGATGGCGACGGCGCCACCGGTCTCTCGGAGCGTGGAGGCGATGGCCTTCTCGCGCGGCAGACCGACCCGCCGCAAGGCGGCGTAGCGCTCGCCGAGCAGGACGCTGAACTCGACTGCCACGGCCGCGACCAGGACGCCGAGCGCTGCGGTGAGCGGCGTGCGGGGTACGCCAAGCGCCCACATCGCGAGTTCGCTCCAGCCGAGGGCGAACGCCGGTGGCACGAGCGCAACGATGGTCCGGCGGACCGACCGAAGTGCCACGAGCAGCACGATGCCCGGCAGCAGAATCGCGAGCAGGGCGAGCAGGGCGCGACGGCCAGGCGCTTCAAGCGCGTCGGCGCTGGCGGCGACGACGGCCGGAAGGCCAGAGACCGCCGCGTCGACACCGGGCGGGGCCGCCTCGGCCAGGGCCGTCACCTGGCCGACGAGCGCACGCTGCTTGGGTCCGTCGAGGGTCCCAACACCGAACGGGAGGGCCACGATGCCGGCATCGGGGTCGATCAGGCCGCGGCTGATGCGTTCCGGCAGCACCGATAGGCCGGTGCGAATCTGGGCGTCGGTCGGCAATGGGCCCTTGGCCGTCGTGCCAAACAGTTCGTCGAGCGGCAGCGGCGTGCAGAGGTGCTCGCCATCGCAGCGACCGGTCCGGCCGGCCGTGACGGTGCGCTGGGTGGCGACGAGGAAGCGCCAGAGCTCGGGGTCGCCGACGTTCTTCGTCTTGGCCACGAGCGAGATCGTCGACGCGGTCCCCACCTGCCGGCGAAGCGTCTCGAGCTGCTTGGCGCCGCTGCTGTCCTTTGGGACGAGGGACGTGAGGTCGGTCTCGACCCGGGTTCCGGAACCGAGCCCTGCACCCGCAAGCGCGACCAGAAGTCCGAGACCCAGCACGATGGCAGCGCTACGGGGCGTCATACGAGCCGCCGCCGCCGTGAGACGGTGCCCGGCGGCAACGCTGGCGCGGACCGGCGCGCTGCCGGCCACGAGGGCGTCGGCGTCGTGCGCTGCCTGTGCCACGGCCGAAAGGCCCGGATTCGCGTCTTCGCGCTTGCGCCTCAGACTGATGGCGGACGCCGACGCCGCCGCGGCGAGCGCGATGGCCACCAGGATCGCTCCAGCGAGCGCGACTCCGACGGTTCGAACCACGCCGAACGGGCTAGCCAGGAGTGCGAGGGCGCTGGCCGACGCGGCCGCGCCGGCGACCACGAGCGTGCGCAGCGCGGCCGGGTGCATGCGGCGTTCGAGCCGTAGCTGCGCTTGAACGGCTTGGTCGACCGCGAGGCCGACGAGCACCGGAAGCGCCACCACGACCGCAAGCGACAGGGCCCCGGACGGCGCCGCCAGGGCAATCAGCGCACCGCCGACCACGGCACCAGCAACGAGCACCGGAAGGAGGCGCCGACGGAGACGACGCGCGAGCCCGAGCACGAGCGCCATGACGATGAGCGCCGCAGCGCCGAGGGCGAGGGCCGAGCGTCGGATCGCCTCGGAGAGCGTCTGCGTCGCCGGCGCAAGGCCGGTGAACTCATAGTCCGCACCCGATTCGACGAGCTTGAACGCGTCCTGCCTCAGGACCGCTACAAGCGCTTTGGTCACTTTGCTGCGCTCGCCCGCTGAGAGGTCGCCGACGAGGTTGACCTGGATCAGCGCGGTCTGCCGGTTCGGGATCAGCCAGGCCAGACGACGCTTGGGTCCGAGCTTTCGGTCAGCACCCTTCGCGAAGAGGAGCGTGCTGACGAAGTCCTTGTCGTCGAGGGCCGCGGTCGTGAACTTGGTGCCGACTCCCGTCTGCTCGGCGTACTCGGCGAGGGCTCCGAGGCCTTTGATCTGGGTGACGTTCTTGGCGGCCTGACCGGCAGCCGCGATGTCGGCCTTGCTGGCGCCGCCCTTCTTGGCTGCGGCTTCCGCGTCGGTCTGCGCCTTCGCCGAGGCCTCGGCGATGGCAGCCATCCGGGCGCGGATCGCGGCCTCGATCTCCACGCGAGCGGTGCTCACGTAGGTCGAAGGGCCTTGCACCGACTTGACGGCGTTCAGGTCGCGGATCTTCGCGCAGGGCCCCTTCGCCGTCTCGGGCACGGCCCCCGCGAGGCAACCTTCGAGGCCGTTGAGCCGGATCATGTCGGCCGAGCGCATGGTGCGGACCATGTCGCCGCGGACCACGACGATGGCGGTGTCGCCGCCGAAGCTTGCGCGCTCGTCCTCCCCCGCCTTCTCGGCCGGGCTGCCGCTCGGCGCGAGGCGATCGAGGCGCCCGTCGACCGGCACGAGGACCCCGACCACACCGCCCGCAACGGCGATCAGGACCAGCAGCGCGAGCGTGGTTCGCGGGAGCCGCGTCGCCAGCGTGAGCAGGCGCCCGAGCATCGGCTAGTTCCCGGTGACGCTGCGCTCGGTGCTGGTCGGCGCCGCGGGAAGCTGCGGGTAGGTCGTGAGCTTGCCAGCCGACAGCGAGAACGGAGCCTGCACCATGCAGTCGGCCGGAGCCGTTTTCGGCGTGGTCGGAGCCGGCGACTCAGACGGCGTCGTGCCGGTCGCGTCGGTTGCGTAGAACCCAAACGGGGAGAAGAGCGTGTACCGGAACGCGTCAAGGGCGCTGACGTCGGGTGTCTTCGGAGGCGTCAAAGCATCCTCAGACTCCTTTTCGGCGAGTTCCACACTGTCGTTGTTCGGAAGGCGCGGGACGGTGGTGCCGCAGCTCTGGGCGCTGAACGCGTCGGCGAGCCCTTGACCGATCTTGCTGGCCCAGCCGGGGCGACGGTAGGCATTGCCCTGCTCGGTGGAGAAGCGGTTGGCAGCCGACGACAGGCCGGACGCCTGCATCGTCACTCCACCTCGGAGGAGGCGGAGACCTTGTCCGTCACGATACCTCTGGTTCACGGTGGCCTGATCCGTGTTCCCTTCGGAAACTGCCGTCAGGTTGCCGAGCGCGCCGGTGATCTCGTCGGTGTACAGCGACGCGTACTCGACGACCGGGTTGAGTTCCTTGAGGAACGGATCGAGACCATCGAGAATGACCGGGAGCACCTCGAGGGTCTTCTCGGTGGCGGGAATGCCCTCGATCGCCGCCTTGTTGACCCGCTCGACCCCGACCAAGAGCTGGCGGAGTTCGGGCGACACGTTGGCTAGTGACCGCGCTGCGGGTGCAAGCGCCTTGGCCGTCGGCTGAAGGCGCTCCACGGCCGGGCCGGTCTCAACGGCGAAGTCCTCGACGGCCTTGGTGCCGGTCTTCGTGGCGGCAAGGAACTTGGGCAGCCGCTCGACAAGGGCAGTCAGTGCGGCGTCCTGGTCGGCAGTCTGCTTGAAGACGCGGTTGGACTGCTCGATCGCGCTCTCGATCGCACCGCGCTGAGCGGTGGCGGCGTTGAGCACCGTGGTTCCGTCACGCAAGCCCGACCGCAAGCTCGGCGACTGCTCATTGAGCGTCTTCGTCAGTTTGCCGAGCTCGCCAACCAAGAGTTGGAGGTTCACGAGAGCCTGGCCGGCGCCGCTGCCCTGGCCATCGAGGCCCTTGCCGCCGTCCTGCATCCACTGCTGGAAGTAGCGGCGCGTCTCGGGATTGAACGTCGCGAAGACCTCGTCAAGCTCGACGGTCGTGCCGACGTCGGAGTTCGGGATGCTGCCTCGCTCCGGGATCACGTCTTTGGTGGGCGTGCTCGGGGGCGTCAACGAGACGTACGTCTCTCCGAGGAGTGTCTTCTGGCGGAGGATCGCCTTGGTGCCGCGAGGCAACGGGGCGAATCGACGCTGGACCTCGAGCTGGGCGATCGAACGGCCATCGAGGCCAGGCGTGACCTTCTTCACGCGCCCGACCGCGACACCAGCAATGCGGATGTCGGCTTCGACGGAGAGCTGCGTGGCCTCCGGGAACGTGGTGGTCACGCGGTAGCCCTCTGCCTTGAACGGCACGGCGCCGCCGAACTGCAGCCACATAAACAGGGTGAGGCCGAAGCACGAGAGGGCGAAAATCACCATCGTGAGCAGCTTGCCCAGGGTTGGTACTTGACGGTTCATGAAATGAGGCTCGTCATCACTTGCAGAACTG
Source organism: Solirubrobacteraceae bacterium (assembly GCA_032119595.1). Classification (GTDB taxonomy): domain Bacteria; phylum Actinomycetota; class Thermoleophilia; order Solirubrobacterales; family Solirubrobacteraceae; genus JAGIBJ01. The sequence goes on from JAUMBQ010000001.1 coordinate 78,285, forward strand.
GCTTGCCGTCTGGCCGTTCGGGAGCGCAGTCTTCTCGTTCGCACTTCCGAGGAAGTCGACGATGAGTCGTGCAGCAGGGCTCTGCGAGCGGACACGACTGCTCTGAACGGCGAGATCGCAGTCGGTGTAGATCAATGCGCGGGTCACTGCTCCCGCTGCGTCTTGGGCCGACGTGAGCGACATGCCCGCGTGACCGAGGTACCCAGCCAGCGTCAAAGCACTCAGGTCTTCGCCCTTGGGCTGATACGCGAGACCATCAAAGAGCTGGCGAAGCACGGTCGTGCCGGTCGCGACGTTCTTGCCGGAGGCAGCGAGGTCGTCCGCCGCGGGCTTCAAAACCTCAAGCGGGCCTTGCACGTCGCGGGCGAACGGACGGAGATCGTTGCGGATGACCGGCGTCGCCGTGTTCATAAACTCGACGAGTTCAGCCAGACCCTGGTCGAGCTTACGCGTGGGACGGTCGAGCGTCGCCGAGGCTTTGGCGAGATCAGTGCTGATCCCTCCTGCGGTCTCGAAGAGCTCTTGCGTCTTGCGGAGCGCGTCCGGGCTGTTCTGAATGAGTTCACCGAGGTCCGCGCGGGTCTCGGCGATGGCCTGGAACGCCTCGGACGAGTTCGAGATCACGTCGCCGAGGGCTTCGTCGTTCTGACCGATGGCATTCGAGACGCGTTCGAGATTGGTGACCGCGCGAGCAGCCTGCTCTTGGCGCGACTTGAGCGCCCTGGCAATTCGTGCCGCGTAGACCGTGGCGGGCTCGACGCCGCGAAGAACGCCGCCAAGCTGCTTGCCGCCTTCATCGCCGAGGCCTTTGGCGCCCTGCTGAAGCAAAATCGCAAGGTACTGACGGGTGTCGCCGTCGAACTCGGAGACGATGTCATCGAACTCGGTTGGAGTCATCGTGCGCGCAGCCGGGATGTTGCCACCAGCCTTGAGCAGGGGCGCGCTCTTGGTGCCCGGGTCGAGCTGGATGATCATGTCCTGCAGCGGGGTGCGGGGACGGAGCGCAGCGGAAGCATCCGCGTGGATGCGACTCGCGTACTCGCGACGAATCTTCATCGTCACCCGTCCGCGACCGTTGACGAGCTTGACCGAGCCGATCTCGCCGACGGTTACGCCGGAGATGGCCACGGTCTGACCCTGACCTGGGACGACGGCCTTCGCCGTCTTGAAGTCAGCGGTGTAGTCAACGAAGTCGGAACCGACGACCGGAACCCAGCTAGGGAGATAGAAGCGCTGGTGAGCGAGGATGTAGCTCGCCGCCGTAAGGCCCATGGCGAGGACGACGATGACGGCCGCGAAATGAACGCCGTAGCGCTGGAGAGCACGCTTCACTTGGCGCTCCCATCCGGGCCACCGGTGGGCACGGCGTTGAGGTCAGGCAGCATCGAGGCGTTGCAAGGCTGGTCGAACTTCCAGGGCGCGGACGTTGACGTCAGGGCCGACACGGCAGGCTTCTTCGGACGTGTATTCACGGGGGCCCCATTGGCAATGCCGATTGCCGGCTTCTCGGCTGCGGCATTCGGAAGGATGCGCGTACGCTTTCCGCTGACGACCACTGAGCCTTGGGACGCGGCAGCACGACCGAATGCGCCGTTGCCATCGAAGCCCTGCGCACCGCTGGCCAGGCCGACCATCCCTCGGAGGAACTCGTCGTACACCGTCAATCCGGTGTTGTACGCACCATCGCTCGTGATCACGCTGTTCGCCGTGGGAGCAAGTACCTGCGTGGTGCACACGGAGATGCGATCGAGGTCGGCAAGCGTGGTCGCGAGACTCGGTGCGGCTTTGGCCAGCCCCGAGCTGATCGGCTCCAGGCTCTTGACGAGCCCGCCGGCTTCGTCATCGGAGAGGAGCACATCGGTCTGCTCGAGGAACGGATCGGCCGCCTTGACGAGAGCGGGAATGTTGTCGGCCGAGTCGGCGATGTTGCTGGAGACGCGCCCGATCGGTCCGAGGGCCTTCCGGATGATCGGGAGGTTGGTGTTCGCCACCTGCACGGTCTTCGGAAGCTCAGCGACTTCTGCGCGGAGGGCCACCTCGTTTTCGGCGAACACGCTGACCGTCTTGTCGAGACCGTCAATCAGGGAACCGAGGTCGTCGGCGTTGTCAGCGAGCGGCCCCGTCACGTCGGCGAAGGCGCGAATCGAAGCAGCGAGGTCGCCGCGGTTCTGACCCTGGAGCGCACGAGCAAGGTCTTCGATGTCGCGGCCTGCTCCGCCGAATGCCTTGATGGTGTCGTTGAGCGATTCGCCCGCCGACTCACCCTTGGTGAGCGGATTCTTGTCCTGCGGGTCGGGATCGTCGAGCGCCTTGCCCACGGCTTGGACCAGGACCTGGAGGTCTTTGCGCTCGGGGCCCTGAAGGGTCGAGAACACTTCATCCAGCTGGGCCGCGCGTGAGGTCTGGGTAATAGGAATGGTGTCGCCGTCGCCAAGCCGCTTGCTGCCGGGCAAGCCGGGGCTGATTTCCAGGACGAAGTTGCCCTCGAGGAACAGGCGCGGGCGGATTCGCACGGTGGCGCCTTCGTGAACGGGAAGACCCTTTTCCTTCAGATCTACGCGGATCAGGGCAGCCTCGGCACCGTTGTACCGCTCAATGGCGTTGACCGCACCGACATCGATGCCCGCGATGCGGACGATCGACCCGGGCTTGACGCCCGCCGAGTTGGCCACGACAACGTTGAGGTGGAACGGGCGATGGAACGGGTTGTCTTTCGCGAAGCCGTAGTAGGTAACGGCCACGAGTGCGATGACGGTGAGGATGCCGGCCCGCATCGGATTGCGGTAGCCACGGCGAGGTGCACGGCTCATGAGTCGTCCTCGTCTTCAGCGGGCGCATCGAGTTCGGCGGGGCGGAACTCCGAGCCAAGTGGCGGGGCCGGACGGAACGGCTTCTTACCGGTCAGCGTCGGGTTACCGATGTTCTGCGACTGCGGCTTGGTCTTCGCGGTCGCATAGCTCTCCCGCGTCTCATAACCCGGCTCACAAACCCCACCTGCGCCGGTTACGGGCTGCGGGTTGGTGTAGAGGAAGGCGTTGGCGACGAGGTCGTTCTTTCTGGTGGCGTCGGCGAGGACGCCCTCCGACGCGGTAGCGCCGTTGAGTGCCGAGGTCGCAGGCACACCCTCACCATTCGGGACGAACGGCGGGATGTACGGAACCACACGGACGAAGTTGCCGACGGAGTCACCGTCGAACGTGGCTGACGCGATGTTGCGGAACAGGAGCGACGGGTACGAACACACCGTCTGCGCACGACTCAGACCCTCAACCAGCGGTTGACTGCTGGCAGAGAACTGCGTGAGGCCATCAAGGCCTCGCGCAACGACCGAACTGGTTCCAATGCGGTCAAGCTGATCGAGGACGCCGATGAAGTCGCGAGCGGTGCGTGGAACGCCGCCGAGTCCGGCCACGCCGGCCTGGCTCGCCGCGGCCAAGCTCGCCGCGCCGTCCGCCGTGGCATCAATCGCAGGCTGGAGGGCACGCGCGAATTCGATGTGAGGCCCGATCGCGGAGCGCGTACGAGCGAGCGAAGCCGCCGTCGACGACAGGGCATCGGGAGCGACCCTCAAGGTCGCATCGAGGGACTGGTCGGCGTTTGCGAGGGCGCCCGTGGTGCGGTCGAGATTCCGGAAGAGCCCACCCGTTGCCTCGCCGGCCGCGGCCAGTTCACCTGTGAACCGGCCGAGGGCACGAAGGAACGGAACCATGCCGTTGTCCTGGTCGGCGAGGATCTCGGCGACCGGGACGAGATCGTCGGTCAGTGGTCCAGCTTCGTCGAGCAGCTTGCCGATCACGGATCCGCGACCACCGAGGGCGTTGCCGAACTCGGTGATCGTCTGCGTGATGCCGACCCGCGTCGGCTCGTCGAACGTGTTGAAGAGCTGGTCGATCTCGACGGGGTCCGGATTGGCGTTCTCCAGCGGCACGGTCGTGCCCCACTCGAAGTCCTTGTCGGACGCACCGGGCGTGATCTGGACGTACTTAAGACCGAGGAGCGAGCGCGCGCGGATGAGGATCGAGCTGTCGACCGGAATCCGCTGGGCGTTCTGGTCAAGCTTGAGATCCAGAAGGGCGGTGACGCGGCCGTCCGGGTACTGCTTCGCGCGTTCGTCGGACACGATGCCGACGCGCGTTCCGCCGATACGAACTTCGTTGCCCGGAACGATGTTCGCCGCGTTCTTGACCTCGACGGTCAGGATCTGCGACGGGACCCACGGAAGGCCCTTGTTGGAGTTGTACGCCAGGAACGTCGTGATGACGACGATCAGGACCGTGATCGAGCCGACCAGGGGCGGGCTCATCCGGGTGTTGCGTCCACCGACGGCGCTCATTGCTTGCCTCCAAGGAGGAGGTCAGCTGCGGCCTGCTCGGTCGCACTCGGACTGGAGCCAGTCGGCGTCGAGCCGGGCGTGGTCGGCTGCGCCTTCGGCGCAACTGACTGAACAGCAACAGGTTTGGCTGCGCCCGTACCGGAGGTGGCGTCGATCGACTGCTTCGCAGCTCCCGAGCCTGACGCCGGAAGGGCGGTGCCATCTCCGCCAGACTTGCTGAGCGTGTTTCCGCACTTACCTTCGGCGCTTTGGGCGGGCAGAATGCAGGACAGCAGGTTCAAGACCCGGCCGCGCAGGTAGCTGCCGTTTGCGTCGCGACCATTCGTCGCGTACGCGAGCCCGTAGATCGCGTCGAGGAAGTAGTCAAGGCCGCCGGTGCTACGGAAGTCGCCGAGCGTCAGGCCGAGCACGGCTGCCGACGACTTCACGGCGCCCGACGTGCGGACGATGCGCTTGAAGAGTGTGTCCGTCGTGTCGCTCGTGAGGACTTCGGTGCCGCGCTTGAGCGTCGGCGAGAGCGAGGTGATCGCCGTGGAGCCGCGCTGCGAGACCTCGGGCAGGAGGTTGAAGACCGTGGCGAGGTCTTCGGAGCTGCGGTTGAGGTCGTCGGCGATCGGCTGGAGTTCGTCGGTGAGCTCGGTGACGCGGTCGACGCTGGGCTCGACCTCCCTGAAGGCATCGTTGAGCGCGCGGATCGTGGCCTTGACCTCGTTCTTGCGGGCCGCCAGGCGGTTTGCGACCGTGGCGCCGTTCTCGATCGTGCCGGCAACGGCGTCGCGCTCGGCGGACAAGGTCGCCAGCGTCTGATCCGACGTGGACACGAGGTCCTTGAGCATGTCGGTGTCGTCGTCGAGCTGCTTGAGAATCTTGTTGGCGAGGACAAGCCCCTCGTTGCCCTTGCGCAGCGCGGTGGCGATCTCGTCGCCACGACCGGCCACGCCGGTTCCGAGCTCACGAATGATCATCCCGAAGCGGTCGCGAACGCTCGCCGAGTTCACGTTCAGGAGCTGGTCGGCGTCGACCGGGACGACCGTGCGGTCTTCCGGCAGGAGGTACTGGCCCTTGTACTTACCGTCGGCGATCTGCGCGAGCTTGGCCGGAGCCGTGGCCCCGTCCGGTCGCGGCTGAGTGAGGTCGCACTCGAGGTAACGCTCGCCGATCAGGGCCTGCGGGCGGATGGTGCAGGTCGCGTCCTTGCGGAAATCCTGGAAGCCGGCGTCCGTGATGCTGAACGTGACCGCCGCGCGGTTGTCGTCGGTGAGTTCGACATCGTCAACCGACCCGACGGTCACACCGGAGATGCGGACGTCAAGGCCCGACTGCACGAACGAGGCGCTCGAGAAGATCGCGCGAATTTGGTACTGGGACGCATTGCCGCCGCCGCCACAACCGGCGACGGCGACCGCGCCGCAGAGGGCAGCGGCGCCCGCGAAGCGGCGCGCGGCGCGCGCGCCGAGAAGGGATGACGAACGCACGGGGCTCACGGGCCAGGCGGGACGTCGGAGGTGGAGCACGACACGGTGCCGCCGTCGGTGAACGGCGCGGAGCCGTCCGACGTGGCCTGAGCCGCGGAGCCCGGGCAGCGGTTCTTGGCGGTCATGAAGCCCTGGAGCCGGTTGTCGAAGCTCGACCGCGGGATGAGGTCTTGGTTCGGCGAGGTTCCGGAGAGCTGGAAGAGGTTGAACACAGGCGCGAGGCGGGCGTAGTGCCCGGCGGCGTCGTAGTTCGCCGAGATGAGGCCGAGGCCGGTAACGGCCGCGACGACGTCCGGAGTGTACGCACGCGTCTTGGCGATGAGCGGCGTGGCGGCAGAGAGCCCGCCGGGGACGCTCTTGGACGCGGCCTCGGCGGCCTTCCCGACGGCCGGAGCGGAGTCGAGCAGGTCCGCGACATCGTTGTTGTCGCCCGACTTGTTGAGCGACCGCGCGAGCGCAGCGATCGTCGACTCGCCGCTATCGAGCGTGTCAGACAGCTTGACGAGCGTCTGTGGAAGGCCGGCTTTGTTCTTGTCGAGTTCCGTGATCAGGCGCTGAACCTGTTCGAGCGTCTCGGGCAGCTCGGTCAGAACAGCGGTGGCCTGGTCGAGGGTCTCGGGCGAACCAGCGAGCGTCTCGGCGATCTCGGTGCCGTTGCCAGCTGCGGCCTCGGACGCCGTCGCGACGGCACCCGAGAGATGCGTCAGCGAGGTCGTGCGGTCTTTGAGGGCGTTGTTGATCGCCGCAGCGTTCACGATGATGTCGCGCAGCGCGGTGCTGTCCGGGTTGAGGTCAGCGATGAAGTTCTTGCCCTCTTCGAGGGTGCCCGGACCGTTCTCAAGCGACTTCTGAAGGTCTTCGGAGCGACCCTTGACCGCCGCCGCACTGCCCTTCACGAACTTCTGCAGACCCTCGCGCGTCTTCGCGTCGAACGCGTTGACGAGTTCGTCCTGACCCGTGATCCCGCGAGTGACGTCAGTGTCGAGCACCGCGCCATCCTCAAGCTCCGGGGCGTTGTTCGGAGCGAGCGTGAAGGCGATGTACTTGTTGGCCACGCCGCCGAGCGACGTCGCGCGGATCTGCGCCTGGCTGCCCTTGCGGAGCGGACCCAGCTCGGTGACCTCAATGTCGACCTTAGCCTTAAGGTCTTTCGTGATCCCGATGCCCGTGACGGTACCCATCTGAATCCCGTTGACCCTGATGAGGTTCCCGGGGATCAAACCGCCGGCATCTTCGAAGATCAACGTGTAGCGCTCGGAGTCGCCGCCACGGAGGCCGACGAACGCGAGCGCGAGCACGCCAAGGAAGATCGCTGCGATGGCAGCGATGCGGGACGGGGTCATCGGAGCGACCCTCGCTCTGTAGCTGGGCTTGGCACCCGGGCTACTCCATCCCCAAGGGGCCGTCGGCCTTGCCGGACAGGAACTGGCGCACGAACGGGTTCGGCGACTCAAACAGATCCTGGGCGGGGCCTGACTCCACGATGCGACCCTTCCAGAGCACGGCGATGTGCTCTGCGACGGCGCGCGCACTGGCGATATCGTGCGTGATCACGATGTAGGTGCCGCCGTTCTCGGCGTGCACCTCCTCGATCAGCTCGCACAGCAACGCCGTGCGGACCGGGTCGAGGCCAGAGTCGGGCTCGTCGAACAGGACGATGTCGGGATCGAGCACGAGCGCGCGGGCCAGCCCGGCGCGCTTACGCATGCCGCCGGACAGCTCGTTCGGGTACTTGTCGCGTGCCGGGATCAGGCCGACCTCGTTCAAGCGACGATCGACGATGTCCTTGATCTCGTTCTCACCCTTGTCGGTGTGCTGACGGAGCGGGAACGCGACGTTGTCGTACAGGTTCATCGACCCGAAGAGGGCACCGTCCTGGAACAGCACGCCGAAGCGCTTGCGCAGCTCGAACAGATCGTCGTCGGGAAGATTCGGAACGGACTGGCCCTTGACCAGGACATCGCCCTGGTCCGGGAACAGCAGCCCGACCATGTGCTTGATGCAGACCGACTTGCCCGTACCGGATGGCCCGAGGATCATCGAGACCTTGCCCTCCGGGATAGCGAGGTCGAGGCCGCGCAGGATCTTGTTGCTACCGAACGCCTTGTGGACGCCCTTGAACTCGATGGCGAACGGGCCGGTGAGATCGTGGGTTTCGCCGTTGTGGTACGCGTATTCGTCGGCTTCGAGGCGAGCGTCGGGCTCGCGAACCACGGCCGACTTGCTGCGCTGGAAACCATCGGCACCGGTCGTCGTGCCCGCACCTGCACCAACGGGAACGGGCTGCTCGGCGACGGGCTCGTCGGCGAAGAGATCGTCGGCCTCTTCGATCAGGCCACGACCGCTCGCATCGCGAGCGGGAGCCGCATCGAGATCCTCGGGGCGAATCGGGTCGAAGGCGTCGCCTTCGGGCTGGTCAGCGGGATGGCGTGGAGTCTTGTCGTCCATGGTCAGCCTCCGATCGGTGAGCGAGGATTGGAGCCCCAGAAGACCTGGGTCAAGATCATGCCGATGAGGTGCACGAGCACCAGGTTCACGGCCATCGATTTGGCCGTGGCCGTACCAACGCCGACCGGGCCGCCGCTGGTGTTGTAGCCGTAGAAGCAACCGACAAGCACGATGACCGTCGCCATCAGCATGCCCTTGGTCAGCGAGAAGAGGAGATCGGGCGGGTTCTGGAACTGCCAGAAGAGCTGGAGGTACCCACCGGAGGACACCTGCGCGAGCTGTTCGACGACCGCGAGGTAGGAGCCGAGGAAGCCAGCGGCCATGCCGGTCATGTAGAGGAACGGCAGCACGATCCAGGCGGCGAGGAGCTTCGTCGAGCACAGGAACGTGAGCGAGTCGACGCCCATGACCTCGAGCGCGTCGATCTCCTCGGAGATCCGCATCGCGCCGAGCTCGGCAACGATGCCGGTGCCGACCTTGGCCGCCATCATGTAGCCGAAGAGGTACGGCACGAGTTCGCGGAGATCGCACCACGCGGTGAACAGGGCGGCGTAGGCCGGCGCGCCGACGGCGGCGGTGTTGTAGCCACCCTCGATGCCGCACTGCAGGCCGATAACGAAGATCATCCCGACGATCACGAGGCCAGAACTCACGATGAGCAGGCCAGCCTGGCGGATAATCTCGCCGGTGAACGCGAAGACGCGGAACGTGAAGATGTTCTTCAGCACCCGCATCGAGAACTGGATCATCTCGCCGACGTTGCCGACGACCTCACCCGCAGCGGAGTGCTCGAAACGCGAACCCAGGGCAGTCATCGAATGACCTGCAACTCCGGGTGCGTCGCCAGCAGCGTCTGCGTAAAGACGTAGTTGAACGAGAAGACGCCGATGAACGCGATGACGACGGCCTGGTTGACGGCGCGGCCGACACCTTCGGCACCACCGGACGCCGTCATGCCCTTGTAGCAGCAGACGATCGCGATGATCGCGCCGAACAGGAGGCACTTGATGAGCGACCCCCAGAGGTCGGTCAGGGACGCGTTGGAGAGGAAGGTCGAGAAGAACGGGGCGAGCGGCTCGCCGTTGACGACCGTCGCGATGAGGCCGCCGGAGATGCCAAACATGACGGCGTAGATGTCAAACAACGCGGCGACGACCATCAGGGCCAGGAAGCGCGGAACGACGAGGTTCTTGACGGGATCGACGCCGAGCACCTGAAGCGCGTCGAGCTCCTCGCGGATCTTGCGGGCGCCGAGGTCGGCGGTGATCGCCGTACCAGCGACACCGGCCACGACGACGGCCGTGACGATCGGCGCGAACTCACGGACGGCCGCGACGACGAAGAAGGCGCCGAGGCGATCGGGGGCACCGAAGAGGTTGAGGAAGTTGATGGCCTGCAGACCAGGCGCACCGAAGTTGACGGCGACCGTGGAGATCAACAGCGGCAGCCAGCAGAGGCGCAGCGTGAAGAGGAACTGGCCGACGAACTCGGGGCCGTACGGGAACGGCGGGCGCATGGCCGAAGAAATGGTTCGACCGGTCAGCAACATCATGCTGCCGACCTCCGCGAGCGAATCGCGGGCAGGGTTGAACACGCGGGTGACGACGCTCATCGGCCGACCGCCTTGATGTGGACCTTGGGGCGCACTGCGGCCGAAGCGTATGCGATGTTCGACACAGACGTGGTGCCCCCCATGCAAGCCCGGCGCATGCGCAGCAACGGCGCAGGGCAGGGCTGCGGCGAAGAACGCCGGATGTCGGGGCGATGAGTAGGCACGGGGAGGTCAGGGTAGGGTTCGCCCAGTGCGGCGTCCCTCCCTGCCCATCACATCACAGATGACCGGCGCCCATGCCGGCGGCATCCCAAGTACTGTCTCCGGCGTGCGACTGCTCACGCTTGGTGTGGCCTCTGGCTTGGCGCTCGGCTTGGCCGGGTGCGGAAGCGTGTCTTCGGCGCCGGACGAGCCCGCGGCAAAGACCGTCGAACTCAACGTCTCGGCCGCAAAGTTTTCAAAGAGCCTTCAGACACCTGGCGAATCGGTCACGCTCTCACTCACGGTCAGCAACGCGGGCAGCACCCCCGTGCCGAACGTCGTCGTGCAGCTCAAAGGGCTCGAAGAGTCGACGCTTGCCAAGCCGGACGACGAGACTCGGATCCGCACCGAGAAGGACGACCTGCCGAACTCGACCAAGCGCGCCGCGTGGTTTATCGACGACGCACCCGAGGGGGGCTCCTATGCCGAGAGCAACCTCTTCGAGGGCGGCGCGCTCGAGCCGGGCCGCACCCGCACGCTGCGCTGGCGCCTGACCGCGCAGCGCCCGGGCAAGCACACCCTCACCTACCAGGTGCTCGGTGGCCTCACCGACAACCAGGCGAAGGCGACCACCGGGACCGGCCTGACCGGCTCGGTCTCGGCGACCATCGCCGCCAACGCGACCGAATAGCCCTCGCTGCAGGGCATCTGCCCGAACGCACGTTCCCGTCCGACGCGGTGCATACGATCGGCGGGTGCGACTGCTTCACACCGCAGACTGGCATCTGGGCCGCAGCTTCCATGGCGCTGATCTGTCGGACGCCCACCAGCGAGTCCTCGATCACCTCGTCGACCTCGCCAGGGATGAGCGTCCGGACCTGATCGTCGTCGCCGGCGACGTGTTCGATCGGGCCTATCCACCACTCGACGCGGTCGAGCGCTACGACGACGCGATCGCCCGCCTGGCCGCCCTCGGGCGCCCGGTGGTCGTCACCAGCGGTAATCACGACTCCGCCGTCAGGCTGGGGGTTTATTCGCGAGTCGCAGAATCCGCACATGTACACGTGCGCACGAGGCCAGAGCGCATCGCGGAGCCGATCGAAGTGCCCTCGTCCGACGGAACGACAGGGCTCTTGGTCTACGCCATTCCGTACCTCGATCCCCCGACCAGTGCGGTCGGGATCGGCGCCACCGAGCCGACCCATGCCGGGGTTCTTGGCCGTGCCGTCGAGCTGATCTCCGCTGATCGCGCGCAACGCCCGAACCTGCCCGCGGTGTACGTGGCCCATGCGGTCGTGACCGGGGGCAAACCGATCGCCGAAGACCGAACCTCGACGGTCGAGCGCTCGATCGATGTCGGCGGGGTCTCAGCGGTGCCGGCACGCGTGTTCGAGGGCGCCGACTATGTGGCCCTCGGGCATCTCCATCGCCCGCAAACGCTGGGGGATCGCCTGCGGTACAGCGGCGCCCCGCTGGCGTTTGGGTTCGACGAGGCCGGCGACCGGAAGTCCGTCTCGCTGGTCGAACTGAGCCCCGGAGAAGCACCTCGAATCACGGCGATCGAAACGCCGGTGCCGCGGCAGATCGCGCGGATTCGCGGGACGATCGACGAACTCCTCACCGACGCCGCGCACGCAAGCGCCGAGGAAGCTTGGGTCGAAGCGACAGTCACCGACCGCCTGCGTCCCAAACTGGCAATGGAGCAACTCCGACGGCGATTCCCCCACATCCTCAAGTTGGAGCACATGCCGGAAGGTCGCGATCTCACTGGCAAACCCACCGGGGACTACCGTGCCCGCGTCCACGGGCGCAGCGAGGCAGAGATCGCTGCGCAGTTCCTGGCCGAGGTCCGTGGTGGCATCGAGGCCGATCCGGCCGAGCAGAAGCTCCTCGCTGAAGCGCTCGAGGCCTGCGCCCGCGAAGAAGCACTGCGTTGAGGATCCACCGGCTGATCATCGAGGGGATCGGCCCCTACGCGGATCGCCAGGAACTCGACTTCGATGAGCTCACCGCCAACGGCCTCTTCCTGCTGAGTGGACCGACCGGCGCCGGCAAGACCACCATTCTCGATGCGATCGTGTTCGCGCTCTACGGCACGGTCCCTGGAGCCCGTGGGGCCGACGGCAAAAGGGAAAAGGGCGCACGGGAGCGGATCGTCAGCGACCTGCGAGACATCGAGACTAAGCCTCTAGTCGAGCTTGAGTTCTCGGCGGCGGGACGACGATTCATCGTCCGTCGCAGCCCCGACCACGACCGTCCCAAGACCCGCGGGACCGGCACGACGCTGGCGAAGGCCTCAGCGTCGCTCGAAGAGCGCATCCACGGCGATTGGGTGCCTCGTTCAACGGACTTCCGGGAAGTTTCGATCGAGCTTCACGACGTCATCGGCATGAACGCCGAGCAGTTCACGCAGGTCGTCCTGCTGCCGCAGGGTGAGTTCGCCGGCTTCCTGCGGGCCTCGGTCGCCGACCGCCGCAAGGTGCTCGAGCGGCTCTTCCAGGTGGACCGCTATCAATCGGCCGAAGATTGGTTCCGGGCTCGCGCAGAGGTCGCCAAGAGCACGCTTGCTGACGCCCGGGCCGATCTCGAGCTGGTCGTCGAACGGCTCGCCGGTGCGCTGGGCGAAGCCGCCGGCCCGGAAGACATCCGTCGGGGGCTCAGCGGAGCGGACGAAATCGCTGGCTGGGTCGCAGCACGGAGCGTCGATGCCGAAGCACGGGTCCTGACCGCAGAACGCGAGGCGACGCTTCGCAAATCCGAGCATGCTGCGATCGACGACGCCCACGTGCGAGCGGCGCAGCTCGCCGACCTCGAAGACGCGCTGAAGGTCCGCGAAGCCGAGCTTGCCAAGCACGCTGCACGCCTTCCAAAGGCACGCGAGTGGATGGGCGCCGCGATCGACGCGGCCACCGCCCGCGACGACCAGGCGTGGGAGCCTGCTGCGCGCGCCGCCCGTGGGCGTGCCGCCGAGCTGGCCGGTCGGGTCAGCGACGAACGCCGACTGCCGCTGCTGGCCCGCGACGCGGTGGCCGCCGACGCGGACGCCGACACCGCGGCTCGCGCCGCCGAGCTCGCCGACGCCGCCGCTGACGAAGCGCAGCGGGCGATCGTCGAGGCCCGAGCGGCCGCGGAGGCCGGAGCCCGCGCGGAGGCCACCGCCGATGGACTGCGGCGGGATCTCGCGGACGCCCGCCATCGCATCGAGGCCGGCCAGGCCCGCGACCAGCTCGAAGTGCAGCTCGCGACCGCCGTCGAGCGGTTGGCGGCAGCGACCACGACAGCCGATGCTGCCCAGGCTGCCCTCGCGAGCCTGGACTCCGATGCCGACCTCGACGCCCACAGCCGCGACCTTCAGGTCCGCCGCGCCGACCTCGGTCAGGCACGCGCGCAGCTCGAAGCCGAGGTCCGGCAGGCGATCACCGAGCTCGACCAGGTGGCACGAGACCGCGCAGCCCTTGCCGCGTTGTCCTCCGAGCACGAAACGCTCGCGAGCCGGGCCCGCACGGCCAATGATGCGTATCTCGGCGCTCGCGCGGCCTACCTCACCGCCCGCGAGGCCAGGCTCGACGCCATGGCCGCCGAGCTGGCGACCGGCCTGGAGCCAGGAGAAGCGTGCCCGGTATGCGGCTCAAGCGACCACCCCTCCCCCGCTCCGAGCGGCGGCGCTGGCGATCTGCGGGCGGCCGAGGCGGCCGCGGAGGCAACCGCCGTCGACCTCGAGCGGGAGTACGCGGCCGCAAAGCAGGCCCTCGACACCTGCGTCGGACGCCTTGCGGCTTTCGACGCCGCAGAAATCGACGCTCGGGCCGGCGCCGTCGAAGCCAAGGCTGCCTCGCGCCGCGCCGCCCTGGGCCAGCTCTCGGCGGAGGATCAGGCCCAGGGCGCCGACGCGCGCCGCCTCCAGCAGGCCGTCGACGCCCGACGCCGCGCCGTCTCAGCCGTCGAGCAGGCGCGCGCGGCGTCCGCCGCCGGCGAACGCGATGTCGCCACGATCCGGGAACGTCTCACCGCTGCGCGGGACCGCGCCGGCGATGGCCCCCTCCCGACCGCGACCGACCTTCAGCGCCTGGAACTCGAACTCCAGGCGGTTCAGGCCCAGGCGGCGACGGCTGCTGCTGCCCGCGACCGCATCGTGGCGCTTGAGGCCGAGGTCGAGCGCCAGCGAGGCCTGAGCGGGGAGCAGCGCGCCAAAGTCGCTGCGCAGCGACAGGCCGCCCGCGGGCTGCGCGACCAGGCCACGCAGCTCACGGCCGAGCTCGCCGCCTTCCGTGGCGCGTTCCCGAGCGTCGAAGCCGCCGCCAACGCGGCCTCCGAGCACGCTCGCATCCTCGAGGCCGCCGCTCACGTCCTCGATCAGCACCGCACCGCCCTGCTCGAGCGCGAGTCGGTCTCCCGGCAGCTCAGTGAACTCGCCGAACGGGATGCGGCCGCTGGCATCCTGCTTGACGACGCACCGACCGACCCGCACGAGCGGGTCCGCTACCGCGCGGCCCGCCGCATCGAGTCCGCCGAGCTCGCCACGAATGCCGCGGCCCAGCGGCTCGAAGCCCTCCGCTGCCAGGCCGCGATCACCGAAGCCGAAGCGTCCCTGGATCGCGCGCTACAGGCGCTCGGCCCAGCCGCCGAGGCCGCCGAACGCCTCATCCGCCTCGACGCCACGGTGCGAGGCGGCGGCGACAACCTGCGCAAGATCTCGCTCGCGACGTACGTCCTCGCCGCCCGTCTGGAAGAGGTCGCCGCGGCCGCGACCGGTCACCTGCTGCGGATGTCGTCCGGGCGCTACGAACTCCTGCACCACGACGACCGGTACGGCGGCGGCCCTGCGGGCCTCGGTCTGCGCGTGCGCGACGGATGGACGGGCGAAGAGCGCGACACCGCCACGCTTTCAGGCGGCGAAGCGTTCTACGCTTCGCTCGCGCTGGCGCTCGGGCTCGCCGAGGTCGTCACGAACGAATCCGGCGGCCGACCGCTCGACACGCTTCTCGTCGACGAGGGCTTCGGCTCCCTCGACGCCGACACGCTCGAGGAAGTCCTCGGCGAGCTCGATCAGCTCCGCGCCGCTGGGCGTTCGATCGGGCTCGTCAGCCACGTGCCGGCCCTGGCCGAGCGGATCCCGGCACAGCTACGCGTCACGCCCGGCCGGGCCGGGTCGACCGCGACCGTCGTGATCGGCGCCCCCGTCTGAGGCACCGCGTGCGGCCTAGCCGTGAACCTCGTCCACGGCATCGGGATGCAGCTGCAACGTAGCTCGGCCGGACTCGCCGGTGCGGATGCGGTACGTCTGCTCGATGGCCTGCACGAAGATCTTGCCGTCGCCGACGGCGCCAGTGCGCGCATGCTCGAGGATCACGTCGATGACAGCCTGCGCGTCCTCCGCGGCCACGGCGCATTCGATCTTGAGCTTCGGACGCAGGTAATTCGTGACCTGCGCGCCGCGGTAGTGCTCGGTCACGCCACGCTGGCGCCCCGAGCCCTTGACCTCCATGACGGACAGGCTGGGAAAGCCCTTCTCAAGCAGCTGCGACCGGATCGGCTCAAAGGCCTCGTGGCGCACGTACGCGGTGATCATCTTCACGAGTGAATCTCCTGGGGATCCGGCTCGGTGAGAGCGCCGAGACCGGTGGTCGATGGAGTGAACCCGTAGCCGACGAGCTCGGCCTCCGGGATGAACTGCTCAGGGTATCCGTACATGCCATGTTCGGAGATGTCGAGCCCAGCGTGCTCGTCTTCACGAGAAACGCGCATGCCGTAGACCGCGTGGATCACGCGGAACGTGAGGTAGCTGGCGGTGAACACGAAGGCCGAGAGGATCACGAGCCCCGCAAGCTGCGCGATGAGCTGGGAACCGGACGGGTCGTACCAAAGGCCACCGCCCGGGTCGCCGATCTTGTTGTACTGCGCGTAGATCGGGGCGGAGAAGATCCCGCATGAGAGCGTGCCCCAGATGCCGCAGATCCCGTGGGCACTGAGCGCGCCGACGGGATCGTCGATGCGGCGATCGATCGCGTAGACCGCAAGCGGCACGATCGCACCAGCCACCGCACCGATGAGCGGGGCCGGCCATGCATGGATGTAGCCCGCCGGGGCGGTGATCGCGACGAGCCCGGCAATCATGCCGTTGCCGGCCATGCCGATATCGATCGTCTTCGTCTTCCAGTGGGCGACGAGCACCGCCGCGATCGTGCCCGCGCCGCCAGACAGCAGCGTGATCACGATGATCTGCCCGGCGCGACCATCACCGGCGCCAAGGGCGGTCCCGCCGTTGAAGCCGATCCACCCGATCATCAGCAGGGTGACCCCGAGGCCGAAGAGCGGCATGTTGTGACCCGGGATCGCGCGTGGTGATCCGTCGGCCGCGTACTTGCCGGAGCGCGGACCGAGCACGAGGATCGCTGCGAGACCAGCCAGCGCCGGCACGACGCCCACGACGGCCGAACCCGCGAAGTCCTGCATGCCGACGATGCCGGTGCCGAGCCAGTCGCCGACCTGCAAGAAGCCTCCGCCGAAGATCCAGTGGGCGGCGATCGGGTAGATCAGCGACACGAAGACCACGCCAAAGGCCACGTACACACCGAACTTGATGCGCTCGAGGGTCGGCCCCCAGACGATCGCGAGCGCCACCGCCGCGAACGCGAACTGGAAGAGGAACTTCGCCTCGATCGTCGCCTGCGAGACGGCGAGGACCGGGAACGAGTTCTCAGCGGCCGCAGCGGCCACCGGACCCGTGTCGGCCAAGAAGAAGCCGTGGTCGCCGATGAGCCCTCCGGTGTCGGGGCCGAACGCGAACGCAAACCCAACGGCCCAGAACGACACGATCGCGACGGAGAAGTTGATCAGGATCTTCGCCACCACGGTCCCCGCGTTCTTGCCGCGCGAGAAGCCGACTTCGAGCAGTAGGAAGCCCGGTTGCATGAAGAGCACGAGCACCGCCGCGAAGATCACGAAGAACGTGTCGACGGCAGCACCGGTCGAGAGCGACCCGGCAATGGAGTCGCTCGGGCTCGCCCCGGCAAGCGCAGGGTGAGCCAGCAGCCCGAAGGCTGCACCGACCGCCGTGAGAGCTCGGCGTCCGGTCAGAGGAGGAAACACAGCAGCGTGGTCCTTGGTCGCGGAAAGAGACCGCCGACCTTGCCGCCGCGCCAGTCAGCACCCGTTGTACGGATGGATAAGCATCGGCGACAACTTTTGTACACGCGGCCGATCGCCGCTATGGCAGGCGCCAAGATGCGCCTGCCAGCGTCGAGCCCCCGAGGCGAGTGGGACTCGTGCCCAGCCGGGCTACTCGTCGTGCGCCTGCAGCGTCTCCGGGCCCGACTCGCCGGTGCGAATGCGGATGACCTGCTCCACATCGCCGACAAAGATCTTTCCGTCGCCCACCTCTCCGGTTCGGGCGTGCGTGAGGATCACCTCGACGACGGCGTCGACGTCGGAAGCACCCACGGCGCACTCGATCTTGACCTTCGGGCGCAGGTAGTTCGTCAGCTTGGAGCCTCGGTAGCTCTCGACGAGACCCTTCTGGCGCCCGGAGCCCTTGACCTCGGCGGCCGAGATGCTCGGAAAGCCTGCTTCGAGGAGCTCCGCCCTGATCGGCTCGAAGGCCTCGTGTCGGACGTACGCGGTGATCATCTTCACGGTGGTTGCTCCCTAGAGCGTGGTGGGACGGTGGATCCCACATTCCGGATGGCCGGTGGTGTTCCCGGCGTCCCAGTGCGGTGTTGAAGGCACACCCCGATCGGGGTTGCCTTCGTGCCGAAGGACAGCGGGTCCGCCGAAGCGAAGCTCTGGCGGACCCGTGATCTGCCCCATCAGCCCCTGGCTAGCCCTTCGCTGCCTCGGCAGCGTCCGGGTGCGCCTGGAGCGTCTCCTCACCGGATTCGCCAGTGCGAATCCGGTAGGCCTGTTCGATCGGGGAGACGAAGATCTTTCCGTCTCCGACGTTGCCGGTGCGAGCGTGCTTGAGGATCGTGTCCACGATCGTCTGCACGTCGCCGTCTGACACCGCGCACTCGATCTTGAGCTTCGGGCGCAAGTAGTTCGTGACCGAGGCACCGCGGTATTGCTCCGTGATCCCCTTCTGCCGGCCGGAACCCTTCACATCGGCAATGGTCATGCTCGGGAAGCCGAGCTCGAGCAGTTCCGAGCGGATGGGCTCGAACGCGTCGTGCCGGATGTAGGCCGTGATCATCTTCATGATCTAGACCTCCTGGGGCTTCGCCGTGGACGCAACCGCGCTGGCGCTCGTGAGCGTCGGCGAGGAGCCGTAGCCCACCAGCTCGGCTTCCGGGATGAACTGCTCCGGGTAGCCGTACATGCCGTGCTCGGAGATGTCGAGACCGGCGATCTCCTCGTCGGCCGTGACCCGCAGGCCGACGGTCTTCTTGATGAGGTAGAAGGTCGCGAACGAGATGATGAACACGATCAGGAACGTTGCGACAACCGCGACGAACTGAGCGGCCAGCTGCTCGGCGCCGCCACCGTAGAAGAGGCCGGACTTCTGGCCTTCGAGGGTGAGCGCTTCCGTGGTGAAGAGGCCACACGAGAGTGTGCCCCAGATACCGGCGAGGCCGTGGACGGCGAGGACGCCGACCGGGTCGTCGATCTTCTTCTCGATGCCGATGATGGCCGGGACGATGATGAGACCGGCGATGAGACCGATCACAGCCGCAGCCCACGGATCGACGTAGCCGGACGGTGCGGTGATGGCAACGAGGCCACCGATCGCGCCGTTGCCGACCATGCCGACGTCGAGCGTCTTGCCCAGCGCCAGCGCCATGATCGCGGCGCCGATGACGCCGCCCGCAGCACCGAGGTTGGTCACGACGGCCACCTGGCCGAAGATCGCGCCCGTGGCGGAGACGGTGGAGCCGGCGTTGAAGCCGAACCAGCCGACCCACAGGATCAGGACGGCGAGGCCGAACAGCGGCATGTTGTGGCCCGGGATCGGACGCGGCTTGCCGTCCGCGCCGAACTTGCCACGACGGGGCCCGAGGAGCAGCACGGCTGCGAGGGCGCCAGTGGCGCCGGTGAGGTGGACGACGGACGAACCGGCGAAGTCCTGGATCAGGAGCCCGAACGGGTGGAGGTTGCCAGCCCAGACCTGGTGCGCGACCAGCGGGTAGATGACGGCGACGAACACGACCGCGTAGATCGGGTACGCGATGAACTTGATGCGCTCAAGGGTCGAGCCCCAGACGATCGCCAGCGAGACCGCGACGAATGCGAACTGGAACAGGAAGTACGTGAAGTGCATCCCGTTGACCTCGGCGCCGTAGCCAAGGACCGTCGGAATGGACGTCTCCGACATGGTCTGCCCGACATTCAGCAGGAACCCGGAGTCACCGATGAACTGCCCGCCACCGCCGAAGGCGATGCCGTAACCGACGGCCCACCAAACGACCGCTGCGATCGAGAAGTTGACGAGGATCTTGGCGACGATCGTGCCGACGTTCTTGCCGCGGGCAAAGCCGATCTCCAAGAACATGAAGCCGACCTGCATCAGGATCACGAGGATCGCCGAGAGCATGATCCACGTCGCGCTGACGTCGGATCCGGTGGCGGCAAGGCCGTCAGTGAGGGACTGGAGCGTGGGTGGCGCTTCGTCCTGGGCCAATGCGGCCGTTGGCATTAGGAGAGACGCGATGGCTGCACTGAGCATCGCACCTCGCATGTTTGGTCGCTTCACAATTCCTCCTGGATGGGGCTGCAGGAATGCAGGGGCGGGTCGACGACCCGCGTCGATCATGGTCGTGGCCAGCCGGTGTCCGGCTCTTGTCCACCTGGCCAAAGTTGCGTGCCCGAGGTCCGCCATCGGTCACAGCCGACCAGTACGCCGATCACCTATTTCCCGGTCAACCGGTCGAATGTCGCTGACGTCTCGCGCCCACACCGCAACTCCCTGGCGCGCGCGCAGGCAATCCCCGCGCGTGAGACATCCTCATTAGGCACCTGGACAAGCCCCGGCGCCACGGTTTGTCCACATGGACAACAACCCAGGGGGCGCTCGCGGGATAGGTTGACGGTCGGCCCGTGCCCGGGGCCGTCCGGCCTCGCCGAGCACCCCGCACACCGGTGTAAAACCGCGACCCAGGAAGGGAGCAAACCCATCATGCCCCATCTCCGCCAGCACAATGTGACCGCCGCGCAATGGAGTTCGAACGGCAGCGCGATCGAGCCGTTCGACCTCACTTCGCCCAGCAGTCAGATCTTCGGCAGCAACGTCTTCTCCGTCGACGTCCAGCGCCAGCGCCTGCCCAAGTCGGTCTTCAAAGACCTTCAGGACAAGCTCGCCAAGGGCGAAGCACTCGACCCGCCGCTCGCCGACTCCGTTGCGCTTGCGCTGAAGGAGTGGGCCCTGGAGAAGGGTGCGTCGCACTACACCCACTGGTTCCAGCCGCTCACCGGCTCCACTGCTGAGAAGCACGACTCGTTCTTCGGCCCGACGGGCTCCGGCGGCGCAGTCGCCGAGTTCTCCGGCAAAGAGCTGATCCAGGCCGAGCCGGACGCATCCTCGTTCCCGAACGGCGGCATCCGCTCCACGTTCGAGGCTCGCGGCTACACCGCATGGGACCCGACCTCCCCGGCGTTCATCCTCGACAACCCGAACGGCGCGACGCTCTGCATCCCGACCGCCTTCGTGTCGTTCACGGGTGAGGCGCTCGACGCCAAGATCCCGCTGCTGCGCTCCATGGACGCGGTCTCCAAGTCGGCGACCCGCACCGTGAAGCTGTTCGGCCTCACCGACACGAAGCGCGTCTTCTCGTCGGTCGGCCCGGAGCAGGAGTACTTCCTGATCGACGAGCAGTACTACTTCGAGCGCCCCGACCTCATGACGACCGGTCGCACGCTGTTCGGCCGCAAGCCGCCGAAGGGGCAGGAGCTCGACGACCACTACTTCGGTTCCATTCCGGAGCGCGTCCTCGCGTACATGATGGAGGCCGAGCACGAGCTCGCCAAGCTCGGTGTGCCGATCAAGACCCGCCACAACGAGGTGGCCCCGGGCCAGTTCGAAGTCGCACCGATCTACGAGAACTCCAACATCGGCGTCGACCACCAGCACCTCACGATGCAGGTGCTCGAGAAGGTCGCTCGCAACTACGGCCTCGTCTGCCTGCTGCACGAGAAGCCGTTCGCCGGCGTCAACGGGTCCGGCAAGCACAACAACTGGTCGATCGGCACCGACGGCGGCGAGAACCTCCTCTCCCCTGGCAAGCGCCCGAGCGAGAACCTGCGGTTCCTGTTCGTCTGCTCGGCGGTCATCAAGGCCGTCAAGAAGCACCAGGAGCTCATCCGCGCCACCGTCGCCAGCGCCGGTCAGGATCACCGCCTCGGCGCCAACGAGGCTCCGCCGGCGATCATCTCGATGTTCCTCGGTGCCGACCTCGACGCGGCCTTCAAGGCCGTCGCCTCGGGCAACAAGGCTGACGAGGGCGACCTCGGCTTCCTTGGCCTCGGCACCCCGGTCCTGCCGGAGCTTCCGCTCGACGGCGGCGACCGCAACCGCACCTCGCCGTTTGCCTTCACCGGCAACAAGTTCGAGTTCCGCGCGCCGGGCTCCGGTCAGTCGATCGCACTCGTCAACACGGTGCTCAACACGATCATGGCCGAGGGCCTCGACGACCTCACCGACGAACTCGAAGCGGCCCTCGCGGGCGGCGCCGAGCTCAGCGACGCGGTCACCAGCATCGTCAAGAAGGTCTGGGACAACGACTCCGAGATCGTCTTCGGCGGCGACGGCTACTCCGAGGAGTGGCCCGTCGAGGCGGCGAAGCGCGGTCTGGCCAACAACAAGACCACGCCCGACGCCCTGCCGGCGCTCGTCAACGAGACCACCACGGCGGTCTTCGAGAAGTACGGCGTCCTCAGCCACCGCGAGCTCGAAGCGCGCTACGAGATCCTGCTCGAGCAGTACTCGACGCTCATCAACATCGAGTCGGAGACCAGCGCCCTGCTGGCGAAGACGTCGATCCTGCCGGCGGCGCTCAAGCACCTCTCGCTGATCGAAGACTCGGGCGTCACCTTCCTCAAGGATGAGGTCGTGCCGCTCGTCGAGGAGCTCGACGCGCGACTCAAGACGCTCGCCACCAAGAACGCGATCCATCCGTTCGAGGGCATCGACCCGCACAAGCACGCCGTGTACATGCACGACGAGGTCATCCCGGCCATGAACGCCGTGCGCGAGATCGCCGACCAGCTCGAAGGCATCGTCGCCGACGACCTCTGGCCCCTCCCGCGTTACTCGGAGATCCTCTTCATCAAGTAAGAGCTGGCGCGCCTCTCGCTTGCATCTTCCGTTCGCGCGGAACCGGCCCGGACGGCTGTCCTAAACCGGCTCCGCGCGAACGGAATCTGCGGCGCGATAGGCACGCCAGACCGCCGAGTGGCGGTTCCTTTTCCACTCCCCCCAGTGAGCCCCGCCACCGTGCGGGGCTCACGCCGTTCTGGGGTTGGCGCGAGAGTTGGGTTGGTTTCGGCTGGCATGGCCAGCTCAATTCAACCCAACTTCTGGGGAGCGAGGTTGGTGGGCAAACTGGGTTGGTTTCGGCTGGCATGGCCAGGTCAATCCGACCCAACTATGCGATGGCGCCGCGGCCGCTCTCCGCGGCGCTAGACGCGGCCGACGGGCGGCTTGACCGTCGAGAACTCGCCGAAGATCTGCTCGGTGAACAACGGGAGCGGCTCGATGCCGGAGGCCCGCGCGACGCCCGCTGACCAGGCGAGTTTCACGCCGGCGGTCTCAGGCATGATGTCGGTCCGCACGACGGCGCCGGCCTCCTTGAGCAGGCGGGTCGACTCGTAGTCGTCGAGGTCGAAAAGCGGCGGGGTGGTCGTCGTCGCGACCACGGGCAGGTCGTTGGCCGTGCACCAGGCCGCGAAGTCGGGGGCCGAGTATCGGCCGTGCCCGAGCGACACGGTCGCCGACGGATACATGACGATCACGACCCCGCCGACCTCGGGGGTGGCTTCGATGCCGCGACGCAGCACGTCGTAGTCGAGCCCCGGATAGGAGTGGGCGAACACGACCTCAGCGGGCGGGACCCGCAGGTCAGGCACCGACGCCGGGCGGACCGGCAGTCCGATCGGACGGTCGATGACCACGATCCCAGCGTCAGAGACCGTGCCGATCGCGTTACCACCGATCGTCGAGTACGCCGTGCCACCAGCCTGGATCTTGCGAACCCTCGTGCCAACGTGGATCGAGGCCGACACCCGGCGCCGCCCGGCGAAGACGACGTACACCCCACGCTCGAGGCGATCCAGGGCGTTGATCGCGGCGCGGACGTTGGTCGGGCCGTCGGAGCCGAGCAGGTCGTAGCCACGGTTGGACCCCGTGATCGCAACGGGGACCGGAAGGTCGGCCAGCATGAACGAGCAGGCTGCCGAGGTGTAGGTCATCGTGTCGGTGCCGTGCAGGACGAGGACCGCGTCGACCTCGCCGGTGGCGTGGATGTCGTGGATGCTTTGCGCGATCGCGAGCCAATCCGACGGCAGGAAGTTCTCACTCATCCGCTCGAACGGCGCGCAGACGTGCGTGACCTCGAAGGCGGTCCCGGCTGCCCAGCCACGAATCTCTTCGTCGCCCCGAGCCTCCGTGCGAACGACGCCGTGGCGGGGAGCCCCGCCGATGGTGCCGCCGGTGTTGATGATGCCGAGACGGCGGGCCGGGGGTTGAGCCATTGCTCAGGAGAATAGCCTGCGCAGGCGTCCCGCACGGTTGGTGGATGGCAGCACTCACGGTCGCCGGATGCAGCTCGCTCGACTCTTGGTCTGGCGGCTCGCACGGTCCGGGCCGGGCGAGCCGGTCTCCGATTTACCAGGAGCCAGCAAAGCCTGAAGATGGGGCGCTTTCGCTGGCGGACTCAAGTTGCTTCGCTTCGCTCCGAATCCCTGGATATGCAGCGCCATGACGTGGGTTCCAATCGCCAGACGAGCGTCGCGCCTCCGGGCTTCCCCGGCGGCGACACGGGAGTCCCATTCCAGCGTCCGCCGCGCTTCATGGATCGCGGCGCGCAGACGTGGGGCTCGACCGCCGTCCGCAGCCACGGCGCGTATGCGCCGACCGCCGCCTACGTGCCCCGCGGTCCCGCCGGCCTCGAAGAGCCGTACGGCGTCGATCGCCCCCTCACCGGCTTCCGCAGCCGGATCCCGCGCACGAGCGCGTAGCCGGCGCGCTGGCGGCCCCATGGATCCTTCGGCCGATCCGCGTCGGCGCGGCAGCATTCCGCCGCCTGGCATGGGCGCGCCAACCACTCGGGCGCATCCCGCGACGGAACCGG
Organism: Solirubrobacteraceae bacterium; assembly: GCA_032119595.1. Classification (GTDB taxonomy): domain Bacteria; phylum Actinomycetota; class Thermoleophilia; order Solirubrobacterales; family Solirubrobacteraceae; genus JAGIBJ01. The sequence continues at coordinate 102,567 of JAUMBQ010000001.1, forward strand.
GCTGCGAGTCCGCACCCGCGGCAGGGCCGGCGCACGCGTTTGGGTCTGCATCCGCGCCCGCGCCCGCGGTCGCGCCGGCGTTTGGGCCCGCACCAGCGTCGTTCATCACGCAGCCGACCTCGTCCGGGCTTGAGCGTGAACCGTCCAACCCGATCTTTGCGACGGCCCCCGGCTTCCCGGCCGCCGCGTATCCCACCGTCGGTCGACCGCGACCCGCCTTCGTTCATCCCGAGCAGCTCAGGCCGGGCGTAGCGACTGGCCCGCTGATGAGCCACGAGCAGATCAGCGCGAACCTGCGCCGGCAGTCGCAGCTCCGCATGACGGCGTTCATCGGCTGGGCGCTCTTCACCACCGCTGCCACGTTCACAAAAGACACCACGCTGGCGATCCCCACCGCGCTCGTGTGGCTCGCGGTCACCGTCGCGCTCCCCCTCTATGTGCTTCGCACCAACCGCGTGATCGACGCTCGGATGAAGTCGGCGTCCGCCATCGGAACCAATGGTCAGGTCATCAGCGCCCACCGCGCTGGGCGGATGAAGCTCGGCCAGCAGCTCGCTTGCGCCGTCGGCGCGCTGTTCACCTACGGATTCGTCGGACGCACGCTCATCGCCGTCCTGCAGACCGACCCATCCCAGGCGGATCGCGGAGCCTTCGAATCGATCGCCCCCTTCGCCGGCGGCCTCGCGGCCGCGATCGTCGCCTACCGGCTGATCAAGGCCCAGTTCATGACTAGCGCCGCGCGCTGAACCCACAACCAGCGGTGAGCGGCCAAAATCTGTTGTCCTGACGACAGATTTTGGCCGCTCACCGTCAGGCGTCGGCTGGCCCCGCCCTCGGCCTCGGCCTCGGCCTAGTGAGACGTGCCGATTGACGCCTGGTAGAGCGGGAGCGGCTCGGCGACGGCAGTCTGGCCGGCGATCGGCTCGGTGCCGAGGTGACGAACCGTGCCGGCTTTGCCCTCGGCGGCCGGCACGCTCGCCATCGCATGTTCGGCGAGCGCGGTGATCGTGAGCGATGGATTCACGCCGACGTTGGCCGGCATCGCGGCGCCGTCGACGACCATGAGGTTGTCGTAGCCGTAGACCTTCAGATCGCCGTCGAGCACGCCCCGCTCCGGTGACGGCCCGATCGGAGCGCCGCCTAGGAAATGCGCCGTCGTGGGGATGTTGAGGAGCGCCTCGAGCACGCCGCTCCCAGCGACCCCGCCGGTGCGCGCGGCGAGCCACTTCGCGAAGGCGTTCCCCGCCTCGATGTAGGTCGGGTTCGGCTTGCCGGTCTGTGACGTCTGGAGCTTGACTCCGCCGCCGCGCCGCGGCTTGGCCGTGAGCCGCAGGGCGTTGTCGAGCGACTGCATCACGAGGATGATCACGGTGCGCTCCGACCAGTTCTTCGTGAAGAAGAGCTTGGCGACCTTCTTGGGGTGGCGAAGCATCTGGCCGATCAACTTGAGCGGCCGCGTGATGCGGGTCCCGTCGCCGGTGAGCAGGGCCAGCATGTACTTGTTGGTGCCGCCGGCGCTACCGAACACGCACGTCTCGATGTGCGTGTCGGGGTCTGGGTAGATCGACGAACTGATCGCGACGCGCGTGCTCATGCCCTTCGCCTCTTCCGGCGGCACCGTCACGGCCAGGATCGACTCACTGTTGGTGCGCACGAGTCCACCGAGCATCGGCGAGATGCCCGGCAAGCTGCCCTGCAGGCGCGCGCGCTGGAGGAGCGTGTTGGAGCCAAGCGCGCCTCCCGACACCACGACGCCGCGCGCGCGGATCGTGCGCCGATCGACACCACCGCGCCGGCCGCTGGCCTCGTGCTCGACCAACCAGCCGGTCGAGCCGCGGTCGCCGTCGATCGGGCGTATGTCGACCACGGTGCGATCTGGAGTGATCGTCGCGCCGTTCTTCTCCGCGAACCACAGGTAATTCTTGAGCAGCGTGTTCTTGGAGCCGACCGGGCAGCCGATCATGCAACGACCGCACTGGATGCAGCCGGTGCGGTCCGGCCCGTCACCGCCAAAGTACGGGTCCTTGACGGTCTTGCCGGGCGTATCGAGGTAGGCGCCGACGCGCGTCTTGCGATAGGTGTCGCCCACGCCGAGTTCCTCGCCGTACTCGCGGAGCCAGCCGTCGACCTTGTCGTCGCGGCGCACGTCCGTGACGCCGAGCATCCGCTGGGCGGTCTCGAAGTGCGGCGCAAGGGTCGACTTCCAGTCGTTCATCGTGGACCACTGCGGGTCCTCGAAGAAGCGGTCGGGCGGCGTGTAGAGCGTCATGGCGTACACGTTCGAGCCGCCGCCGACGCTCGTGCCGGTCATGATCATCACGTCCTTGAACGTGGTCAGCTTCCAGATCCCGCGCAGGCCGAACTTCGGGTTCCAGTAGTAGCGCTTCAGGTCGAAACTGTCCTTGGGCAGCTGGTCGTCCTCGAAGCGCTGGCCCTGCTCGAGCACCGCCACCGAGTAGCCCTTTTCGGTCAGCCGCAGCGCGCTCACGCTGCCACCGAAGCCCGATCCGATCACCACGTAGTCGACGTCGTACGCCTGCTCGCCGTGGACTCCGGCGCCGGATGCCTCGCTCATGCCCTCGATGATACAGAACCAATGTTCGGTTTCACGCCGTCCGGCCTGAAGGTCCACAACCAGGTGCTCCAACCAACCGCCGTCGTCGCGTTCACGAATTCCCAACATCGCGGCTACCACTCGTTCACGCCACCACGGGCGCCGTCCAGAAGGCTCGGGGACGCGCTTTCCCCAGCGCACCCCGTCCCCTTCACGAGGAACCCCCTTGATGTCCATCACCCCCCGAAACCGCCGGTTCGCCATCTCCGCGGCCTGCGCTGTCGCGATGTTCCCTGCCCCCGCCATCGGCGCTGAGTTCACCGGCCCCAACAGCAGCGCGGCGCCGTACCTCAAGAGCGTCGCCCCGGGCGTCGACGTCACCAGCCTGATCACGGTCGGCGACCGGGCCGACAACGGCTACCGCATGGTCGGCATCCCCGACGGCATCGGCGTTCGCCGCGAGGGCCGTTCGCTGCAGGTGTCCATGAACCATGAGCTGCGTCCCACGGTCGGTATTCCGCGCGCGCACGGGCAGGCCGGCGCGTTCGTCTCTCAGTGGGACATCTCGGCCAGCAGCCGCATGAACTCCGGCCGGGACCTCATCCAGCCCGGCGTCCAGTTCTGGGACTACGTGTCGCAGACGACCACCTCCACCGCATCCGCCGGCGGCCCGAACCCGCGCGAGACCGGCGACGTGTTCCCGGCGCAGACCCAGGCCTTCGCCCGCTTCTGCTCGGCGAGCCTCGCGACCCCGGCACAGCTCCGCGGAACGGGCGGCCGAGGCCTCTTCGGCACCAGCCTGTTCTTTGCGAACGAAGAGTCCGGCAACGAGGGTCGCGTATTCGGCGTGACCGACGACGGCACGACCAAGCAGCTCCCGCGCCTCGGCCTGTTCTCGTGGGAGAACACGCAGATGGCCACGACCGGCACCAACAGCACCGTCACGGTAGCTGGCGAAGACGGCGGCGACGCGCAGCTCTGGATCTACAACGGACGCAAGCAGCGCACGGGCGACGCGTTCCGGCGCGCGGGCCTGACCAACGGCACCAACCATGTGCTCGACATCGAGAACCAGGCCGTCACGAACGACGCCTCGTTCCGCTCGCTCGTCGGGAAGGGCGTTCCCACGCGCTTTGGCATCAACGGCGTGGACTGGGATCAGTCCGGGGAGCGGCAGAACGCCGAAGCGAAGGCCGACGGCCTCACCCTCAACCGGATCGAGGACCTGCACTTCGATCCTCGCAACCCGAACGTCCTCTACTTCGTCACGACCGAGGGCGGCGGCAAGGTTCCCGCCCCCGGCACCACCTCCTCGCGTGACGGTGGCGGCCTCTGGCGCGTGACGTTCGACGACATCGATGATCCGTCCGCGGGCGGCACGCTCGAGCTGGTGCTCGATGGCTCCGAGGCGCCGTACCTCAACAAGCCCGACAACATCGGGATCGACACCAAGGGCAACCTCCTGATCCAGGAGGATCCGGGCGGCAACCCGCACCTCGCTCGCATCATTGCCGTCGATCTCAACTCCGGCGCCCGTGCGGTGCTCGCCCAGTTCGACCCGGCCCTGTTCAGCGGTCCCGGCGCGATCACGCAGGACGAGGAGTCCTCGGGCATCGAAGACACCGGCTCGTTCTTCGGCCACAACTCGTTCGTGCTCAACGCGCAGGTCCACAAGGCCAGCCCCGATCCCGAACTCGTCGAGCTGGGGCAGATGCTCTCGCTTCAGGTGAAGAACTGGAAGAAGGCCTACGCCTCCGGCGTGGCGGCAGGCTAGGTCCTGCCGAGGGGGTGACGCGGCGCACTCGCGCTGCGTCACCCGCTTGCGGCGTTCACAGCAGAAACGAAAAGAGCGGCGATCCTGGCGGGACGCGTTCGATGTCGAGGCGGCTGGCCTCGAAGCGCGCCAGGAGGCCCGCAAGATCGGCGGCGCGTTCGAGTTCGATGCCGACCAGCGCTGGCCCCGTCTCGCGGTTGTTCTTCTTCACGTACTCGAAGGCGATGATGTCCTCGCCGTGCACGAGCACGTCGTCCAGGAAGCCGCGCAGCGCGCCAGGCTCCTGCGGAAACGTCACGAGGAAGTAGTGGCGCAGCCCCGCATGCAGGAGCGACCTCTCGACGACCTCGGCGTACCGCGACACGTCGTTGTTGCCACCCGACACGATGCACGCCGTCGCGCCCTGCGGTGTCCGAGCAAGCGGGCCGCGAAGCGCCGCGATGGCCAGCGCTCCAGCCGGCTCGGCGATGATGCCCTCCGATTGGTAGAGCCCGAGCATCTCGGTACACACCGCGCCTTCAGGTACGGACACGATCTCGTCGAAGAGGTCGCGCACGAGGGGAAACGTGTGGTCGCCGACTCGGCCGACGGCGGCACCATCGACGAACGTGTCGACGGCAGGCAGCCGCACAGGCTCGCCGGCATCCAGTGCAGCGCGCATGCTCGGCGCGCCCGCCGGCTCAGCGCCGATCAGATAGGTCTCGGGCGAATGCGCGCGCAGCCAGAGCGCCATCCCGGCGGCGAGCCCTCCCCCACCGATCGGCACCACGACCGTGTCGAGCGGAATCACGAGCTGCTCGAGCAGCTCCACGGCGACGGTGCCTTGCCCCGCAATGGTGCGTGGATCATCGAACGGCTCCACATAGACCGCACCGGTGTCGTGGCTGTCGGCGTGCGCCGCGGCGCTGGCTTCGTCGTAGGAACTGCCGGCGATCACGAGTTCCACCCACTCAGCGCCGATCGCCTGGATGCGTTCACGCTTTTGCCGCGGCGTGTTGGCCGGCACGAACACACGCCCGCGGATCTGGAGCTGACGACACGCGAACGCGAGTCCCTGACCGTGATTCCCAGCACTGGCGCACACGACGCCGCGCGCTCGGTCTTGCGCCGTCAGCGACGAAATCAGCGCGTACGCGCCGCGCACCTTGTACGACCGGCAGAGCTGAATGTCCTCGCGCTTGAGGAGCACGACAAACCCGAGATCCTCGGTCAGTCGCTCGCTGATCTCCAGCGGCGTGCGCCGCACGACCGGCTCCAGCCGCGTCGCCGCCGAATGAACATCGTCGGCGGTCGGCGCAGCGGGGATCGTCACCGCACGATCCTAGATGGACGCACGTGGGCCAGCGCTACGAATCCGGATCAAGCCTTCCATGGGACACGGATACGAGCCAGGCGTCCGACCTTCGCCAGCGCGCCGGTGAGCAGGCGCACGGCCACCCCGGAGAACCGCATCGAATCGCGATGCTCGCCCCACAGCACCGAGAGGTACAGCAGCGCCTTGGGCGACTTCAGGTTCGTGAGCTTCCCGCTGCGCGAGAGCAGTCCCAGTCGGTCGATGTAGTCCTGAAAGCTCCCTGCCGGATCGTGGACGTTGTGACAGACCGCCGGTTCGGAGCCGTGATTGCGGTACGTGTGAACAACGCCCGCCGGCACGACGAGCTTGTCGCCCGCTTCAAGTCGCCGCCATTGCTTCCCATACAGCACCTCGAGCGAGCCGCTCACGACTTCGAACTCGTCAGTCTGATCCGGATGCACGTGTGGTGGGGTGGCCGTGCTTGCAGGCGGCACCACCATCTCGAGTTCAAAACGCTCTCGGTTGGGCGTCGTTGCACGCTTCGTGATCTGGACCTCAGTCCCGTCAGGCAACGTCGTTCGGGGCTCCGTGGGGCACATGAGGACACCGTATCCTCGGAAACGGTGTCTGCGCAAAGCATATTCACGCAAACTCCCCAGGGACGAGCATCCGCTCAGCCCTGCCGCGGCCGCCGCACCGCGGGACTTCGTCGACGGCGGGCGGCCTGAGTGCGCTGGGACGACCGGGCTGTCACCGCCCGGCCGCCCCGCATTCCCCAGCCTCTCGCGAACGACCGGGGAAGCGTGATCAGCGCACGCAGGCCGCCCGTCGCCGGACGGCGCCATCGGCGCTACGCAGGACTGCACGCGGCTGGAGCCGCATCCTGCTCCGGCACACCATGGGCGCAAGCGCAAGGGTCCCGCCTCGCCGCTGCGCCGTGGTGGTGAGCCGGCCGGTGCCTCGAAGGGCAACTCGGCTGGGACGCTCGGGAGGCATTGCATGCCCCCTCGGAACGAAAACTGGAGGAATCGAAGGCGGCAGCGCCCGCCCGGCGCGGCCACCGAGCCGACGGCGGCGCCGCGGGCGCTCCCGCCTCACGGGCCCGTCGTGCTCCGAAAACGCTGCCGGAAACAGCACCCGAACGACGAGGATCGCGATCACGAGCCGGAGCGGACGGACGGGAGATGGACTGGGCACGGACATGTGGACCTTGGAGCGCCGGGCCGGTGATCGCTAACGCGGACACCATCCGGCCGACTCGAACCTCCAAGTTACATACGCGTAGCTATTCTGGCAACCCCAACTTTCCAATAGATCGAAAACCCTGCTGGAAAGGGCAATTACCAGGCATCGCACTGCGGCTTTCGGGGCACCCACGCCGTCCTGTGTGCCGCACACCGACCCAACCTTGACACGCCCGTGTCAACGTTGAAGGTTGGTTGCTAGGATCCCGTGCGTGAGCCGTGATTTTCTTGCCGCCGTCCGCGATCACATCGTCGTCTTCGACGGTGGCATGGGCGCAACCCTCGAAGCGTGGGACCTGTCCCTCGAGGACGACTACAAGCTCCCGGGCCGCGCGCACGAGGCTCTGGTCCTCAACCGCCCGGACATCATCGAGCGCCTGCACCGCACGATGGTGGAGGCCGGAGCCGAGGTCGTCGAGACCGACACGTTCCAGGCCAGCCGCCTGAAGCTCGAAGAGTGGGGCCTTCAGGACCACCTGCGCGAGATCAACGTCGAGGCCGCGCGCATCGCCCGCCGCGCCGTCGGCGAAGACCTCTTCGTCGCGGGCTCGATCGGGCCGACCGGCTTCCTCCCCGCCTCCGACGACCCGACGCTCGGCGGCATCCGCTTCCGCGAGCTCGTCGAGGTCTTCCGCGAGCAGTCCGCCGGCCTCCTTGAGGGCGGCGTGGACCTCATCATCATCGAGACCGCGCAGGACATCCTCGAGGTCAAGGCCGCCGTGTTCGGCGCCCGCGAGGCGATGAAGGAAGCCAACATCTGGAAGCCGATCCAGACGTCGGTCTCCCTGCTGCCCAACGGCGGCAAGATGCTGCTCGGCACCGACATCGACGCCGTGCTCACCACGCTCGAGGCGCTCAAGGTCGACGTCATCGGCCTGAACTGCTCCACCGGTCCGGCCGACATGCGCGACGCGATCCGCTTCCTCGGCGAGAACGCGCCGATGCCGGTCCACTGCATCCCGAACGCCGGCCTCCCGATCCAGGGCGACGACGGCGAGACGATCTTCCCCGAGGGTCCCGAAATCCTCGCGACGGCCCTCGGCGAGTTCGTCGAGGAGTACGGCGTCGGGATCGTCGGCGGCTGCTGCGGCACCACGCCCGAGCACATCAAGGCGATGGCCGAGCGCGTGAAGGGCATCAAGCCGAAGGCCCGCCCGAAGGCGCGCGCGCCGCGCATGAGCTCGATGATCAACGCGATCGACCTCGTGCAGGTGCCCGCGCCGACGATGGTCGGCGAGCGCGTGAACTCGCAGGGCTCCCGCGCGGCCAAGCAGATGCTGCTGGCCGACGACTACGACGGCATCCTGCAGGTCGCCACCGACCAGGTCGAGGGCGGCGCCCACGTACTCGATCTCTGCGTGGCGCTCACCGAGCGCACCGACGAGGACGAGCAGATGCGTGAGGTCGCCAAGCGCGTCTCGCTCACGCAGGCCGCCCCGATCCAGATCGACTCCACGGAGCCCGAGGTCATCTCGATGGCCCTTGATCAGATCCCGGGTCGCGCCATCGTCAACTCGGTGAACCTCGAGGCCGGCCGGGCCAAGATGGACACCGTCATGCCGATGGTCATCGACCACGGTGCCGCGCTGATCGCGCTGACGATCGACGAGGTCGGCATGGCCAAGACGGCCGAGCGCAAAGTCGAAGTCGCGAAGGTGATCTACGACATCGCCGTCGGCGAGTACGGCCTCGATCCCGAGGTCCTGATCTACGACGTCCTCACCTTCACGCTCACCACGGGCGACGAGGAGTGGCGCCCGTCGGCGATCGAGACGATCAACGGCATCCGCGACGTGAAGGCTGCGCTCCCGGGCGTGAAGACGTCGCTCGGCGTGTCGAACGTGTCGTTCGGCGTTGGGCAGCCCGCCCGCGCGGTGCTCAACTCGGTGTTCCTCTACCACGCGGTGGAGGCCGGCCTCGACCTTGCGATGGTCAACCCGAACCACATCGTGCCGTACGGCGAGATCGACGACGTGGAGAAGCAGCTCGCCAACGACCTCGTGTGGAACACGCGCGAGGACGCCCTTGAGCTGTTCATCAACCACTTCGAGTCCAAGGGCGAGCAGGCCGTCGAGGAGAAGGCCGACCCGACCGAGGGCATGACGCCGGAGGAAGCCCTGCACTGGCACATCCTGCGCCGCAAGAAGGAAGGCGTCGAGGACTGGATCGACAAGGGCGTCGAGAAGCTCGGCGCCGTGCCCGTGCTCAACGACGTACTCCTGCCCGCCATGAAGGAAGTCGGCGACAAGTTCGGCGCCGGCGAACTCATCCTGCCGTTCGTGCTGCAGTCCGCCGAGGTCATGAAGAAGGCGGTCGCGCGCCTGGAGAACTACCTCGAGCGCACCGCCGACTACACCAAGGGCACCGTCGTCCTGGCGACCGTCTTCGGCGACGTGCACGACATCGGTAAGTCGCTCGTGAACACGATCCTCACGAACAACGGCTACACCGTCGTGGACCTCGGCAAGCAGGTCCCGGTCCAGACGATCATCGATGCTGCGGTGGAGCACAAGGCCGACGCAATCGGCCTCTCCGCGCTGCTCGTGTCGACCTCCAAGCAGATGCCGCTGGCACTCCAGGAGCTGCGCAAGCAGGGCCACGAGTTCCCGGTGCTGCTCGGCGGCGCCGCGATCAACCGCGCCTTCACCTACCGCGCCGTCTACGTGAACGGCAAGGCCGACGACACGATCTACGAGCCCGGCGCCTACTACTGCAAGGACGCCTTCGAGGGCCTGGCGGTGATGGACCAGCTCGTGGAGGAAGACACCCGCAAGGAGCTCGTCGCCAAGGTGATCGAGGGCGCGCACAAGCAGCGCAACAAGATCGAGGTCGTCGAAGACCTCCCGCCCGTCACCGACGACTCGGTCCGCTCGCCCGCGGCCACCGACGCGCCGGTGCCGACGCCGCCGTTCTGGGGCGTGCGCGAGATCGAGGTCGACAAGGACGAGCTCTACCGCCACCTCGACACGCACGTGCTCTTCAAGCTCCATTGGGGCGGGCGCGGCGTGAAGGGCGAGGCCTGGAAGGCGCTCGTCGAGGGCGCGGTAGAAGACGACGGCACCGAGATCGAGGGCTTCCTGCCCAAGCTCGAGCGCATGTGGGCTGAGGCTGAGTACCTGCACCCGCGTGCCCTGATCGGATTCTTCCCCTGCTACTCGCTGGGCAACGACGTGATCGTGCTCGACCCCGAGGATCACAAGACGGAGCTGACGCGCTTCAACACGCCGCGCCAGCAGAAGGGCGACCGCATGGCGTCCGCCGACTTCTACCGGCCGGCCAAGGCCGATGGCTCCCCGCCGGACGAGCTCGATGTGATCGCCGTGCAGGCCCTCACCGTCGGCTCCGAAGTCACCGAACTGATGGCCAAGCTCGAGCATGACGGCGAGTTCGCCGAGCAGCTCTTCGTGCACGGCCTCGGTGTGCAGACCGCCGAGGGCCTCTCTGAGTGGCTCCACTGGAAGGTTCGCGAGTGGTACGGCATCCCGGCCACGCAGGGCCGCCGCCTGTCCTGGGGCTACCCGGCCGTGCCGGAGCAGTCCGAGCACACCAAGGTCGACCAGCTCCTTGACCTCTCCAAGATCGGCATGGCGCTCACCGACGGGTACTCGCCGACGCCCGAGCAGTCGACGCTCGCGATGATCGTGCACCACCCGCAGGCTGTCTACTACGGCATGCGCAACGGCCGGTTCCTGCCGAACGGCTCGCCCGACGAGGTCATCATGGGTACGGCCCGTGACGCGACGCTGGTGCGCGCCGAAGTCATCGACTCCGACCCCGTCGAGGGCGCCATCGAGGACGAAGCCTTGGCCTTCGGAAACAACGCCAAAGACGCAGAGCGCGCGGGCAGCACCTCCTAGACCGGCCGACCGTGCTCCATGTAATTCCTCGCGCTGCGCGTGGAATTACATGGTACGGCCGGCTCAGCCTCGCCTGACCGGCACTGAAGCCCTGCGACACCCGTCGCGCACCAGGTGCGCGTCCGACGATCGGGTAGGTATCGACCGCCGGACGAGCTTCACCAAAACTACGCCTATTGGACGGCGTTGTGTGACCGCGCGCATAGATGGCGCGGGATCAGTGCTGGTCCCCCGGCTGAGAAGGGACGCTCGCTCAGGCGGTCTGCTTGACCCGCTGGCTGAGCTCTTCGAGGATCTCCGCGACGCGCTCGCCGTCTTCCCAGAAGTACAGGTGGCCGGCGCCGGTGAACTCGTCGAACGACGATCCCACGATGCCCTCGTGGATCGGAGCGTGGTTCGGGAACGGCAGCATCCGGTCCTCGGTGCCGTGCATGATCGCGGTCGGCACGGTGATCTCGCCCAGGCGCTGCTGCGTGTCGTGGGCGCCGATGGCCTGCAGCTGGCCCATGATCACGCGCATCGGAACCGGCGCGAGGAGCGACAGCTCCAGGAAGCGCGCGAGCGCGGCCTCGTCGTTCCAAAAGCGCTCGGAGAGGTTGAGCTCGAACCCGGCCCGCAGGGCGAGGTCGCGGTCGCCGGACTGCTGCGCTTCGAAGAGCCGCTGGATGTCGGACGGGTTCGGTGGCGTCATTGCCGCACCGCCAGCCGTCGTGCAGCCGAGCGCCAGCGTGCGGACCCGATCCGGGTGGCGCAGCGTGAGTTCGAGCGCCGTCATGCCACCCATCGAGATGCCGTACACGTCGATCGGCTCGGTGATGCCGAGCACGTCGAGGGCGGCCGCCTGATCATCGGCCAGGTCGGCGATCGTGTAGCCAGGCTCGGGAGTCGCGGTCTTGTACACGCCACGGTGATTGATCGTGACGACCGACCGGCCCGCCTCGATGAGCCGGCCACTCAGTACGTCGCCCCAGTGGTCGTGCGTGCCACTCATGCCTTGGATGAGCAGCAGGGGCCGCCCAACGCCCCAGCGCCAGATGACGCGATCGGTGCCATCCGGGAGCGTGATGGTCGAGACCACCGGATCAGGGGTGCTGGAATCCACGAAGGCCTGCATAGGTACGTAAGCGTACCTCGTTCGGCCATCGCGGCCCACTGGTTGGACGGCTGGGCGAGCGCCAGCACTCAGGCAACCGGGCACTGCAATAACGTGGATCGTTGATGCGGGTCCTGGCAATCGATGGCGGTGGGATCCGCGGGCTCCTTCCTGGCGTCGTACTGGCCGAGCTCGAGCGCCTGTCGGGCCATCCGACCTTCGAGCTGTTCGACCTGATCGCCGGCAGCTCCGCCGGCGGGCTCGTGGCGGCGGCCCTCGCGGTGCCGGGGGATCAAGGCGGCGCCCGCTGGACGGCGAACGAGGTCACGGGGCTCTTCGAGCGCGAGGGCGCCCGAATCTTCCGTCGCACCCTGGGCCGCAGCGTCCGCACCCGCTTCGGCTTCTCCCGCCCGCGCTACTCCGACGAGATCCTCAACGAGGTCCTCACCGACTACTGCGGCTCCGTGCGCCTGCGAGACGCGACCACCAACCTGATGATCTGTTCGTACGACGTGGAGCGTCGCAGTCCGATCCGCTTCAACTCGTGGGACGCGCGCCGCGACAGCGGCCACGACCGGGCGCTTTGGCAGGTGGCCCGCGCCACGATCGCCGCTCCGACGTACTTCGCGCCGATGCGTCTGACGCCTCCGGGCAAGCACGCGCCGGGCTCGCTGATCGACGGCGGCATCGTGGCCCACAACCCGGCGCTACTCGGCGCGATCGAAGGCGCGACGCTGCGCCCGCAGGAGCCGGTGACCATCGTGAGCCTCGGGACCGGCGAACTGAACAAGCGGCTTCGCTGGGAAGAGGCGTCGACGTGGGGCGCCGTGCGCTGGGCGAGGCCGATGATCGACATGTTCTTCGACGCGTCGTCGTCGATCGTGCAGGAGCAGCTCCATCGCATGCTTGGCGAGCGCAACCACCGGTTCCAAATCCCGCTCACGGGCTGCACCGAAGCGATGGACGACGCGAGCCCTCGCAATCTGGCCGCACTGCGTCGCAACGCCGAGCTGCTCATCGAGCAGCGCCATGGGGAGCTCGTGCAGCTCGCCCATGACCTGCTGCCGGAGAACAACCCGCCCACCGAGGGCGACCGGCGCGAGCATCGCGAGCGCCGCCGCCTCACCTGAGGCTCGGCCGGTTCCGAGGGGGACACTGGCGCCGACACCGACAAGATGCAACGCTTCGTTGCCGAACGGCACCCGCCGACCCGTTGCCGCCGCTTCCCTGCGCTGCATCGCGCCCTCACTGGGCTCCACCGACTGTCCCGATGATCACCGCGCCCGAACCCGCATCCACTCCCGCCGCACCCGAACCCGCGCTGGCCCGTCTCGGGCGGCTGATGGCTCGTCGGCGCCGCACCGTGGTGGTCGTGTGGATCGGCATCTTGGCGCTGGCCCTGGTCGCAGGCCCCAAGGTCGCCGGCGACTGGAGCGTGGACTACGGCACACCCGGCAGCGACTCGCTTGCGGCACAAGAGCTGCTTGAGCGCAGCTTCGACGACGTCAGCGGCAGCACCTTGCTGTTCACCTGGCGCAGCGAGGGCAAAGGGCGCACCGCGCGCGATCCTGCCGCGATGGCCCGCGCCAACGCCGTCTTGCGGGAGCTGGCTGCGGTGCCCGGCATCGACAAGCGCGTCGCGAGTGACGCGACCTTCTCCCCCGACAAGCGCACCGCCATCCTGACCGTGCCGCTGTCGGAGCGCCCGTCCGACATCGCCGACGCCGATCGCGAGACGCTGCGCACGATCATGGACGGCGCCTCGCGCTCGAGCGTGCGCGTACGCATGGGCGGCACGCTCATCCAGGAGGTGCAGGCGCAGGAGATCTCGTCCGAGGGCGTCGGCCTCGCGGTCGCCCTCATCATTCTCCTGGCGACCTTCGGCACCGTCGTCGCTGCCGGCCTCCCGATCGCGACCGCGCTCTTCGGCATCGGCACGGGCTCGGCGTTCGTGGGGTTGATCGCGGCCATCTTCGACACACCCGCGTGGACGTCGTCGGTCGCCGCGATGGTCGGCATCGGCGTCGGCATCGACTACGCACTGCTGGTCCTCACCCGCCACCGCACCTCGCTGCGGGACGGCGCAGAGGTCGAGGATTCCATCGCGCATGCCCTCGGGACGGCCGGCCATTCCGTGCTCGTCGCCGGCGGCACCGTCGTGATCTCGCTCCTCGGCCTGCTGCTGATGGGCCTGCCCTACCTCAAGGGCGTCGGGTTCGCCACCAGCGCGACGGTGCTCGTGGTGCTGATCGCGTCGCTCACGCTCCTCCCCGCGCTCCTCGGGTTCGCCGGCCACCGGATCGACGCCCTCAAGATCCCCGGCATCGCCCGGCCGGACACTCCCGCGCCGTGGACCCCCGAGACGGGCGATCCGACGCCCGCCGACCAAAGCCCACGGTTCGCCCGCTGGACCGCCAAGGTGCAGCGCAACGCGTGGACCGCCACGCTTGCCAGCCTCGCCACCATCGCCGTGCTCACCGCACCAGTCGTGGGCGTGCGGCTCGGGTTCCCCGGCATGGGCAACGACCCGGTCGGAAGTCAGACGCGCGAGGCCCACGACCAGATGGCGGAGGCCTTCGGCGTGGGCGTCGTCGGGCCGCTGCGCGTCGTGGTCCCGCTCACCCGCGAGGGCGACCGCGAGCGCATGGTGCGGCTGCGCACCAAGATCGCGCGCGACGATCGCGTGGCCGGCGTGGCTCGGTCCATCACGGCTGATGACGGCACCGTGGCGCGCCTAGACGTGCAGAGCGTCACCGAACCGGAAAGTGCCGACTCAGCGGCCCTGCTCAAGAAGCTGCGCGAGGAGCTGATCCCGAAGTCAGGGCTGTCGGGAGTCGTTATCGGCGGCTATACGGCCGAAACCCAGGACATGGCCGTGGCCACCGAGATTCGCCTGCCACTGTTGTTCCTTGGCGTCGCCGGGCTCTCGGCCCTCCTCCTGCTCGTCGCCTTCCGCTCGATCGTGGTGCCCATCAAGGCCGGACTCATGAACCTCTTCTCGATCGCCGCGGCCTACGGCGTCGTCGCCTTCATGGCCGAGGGCGGTGTCGCCGGCGGGCTGATCGGCATTGATGGCGATGTGCCGATTCCGCCGTTCGTGGCCGTGCTGATGTTTGCGGTGCTCTTCGGCCTCTCGATGGACTACGAGGTCTTCCTCGTCGGCCGGATCCGCGAGTACTGGGCGCAGCACGGCGACGCGGATCGCGCGATCGTCGAGGGCGTCGCGTCAACCGCACGGGTCGTGACCGCGGCCGCCGCGATCATGATCGCCGTCTTTGGTGCGTTCACGCTGTCGGACCTGATCGTGCTCAAACTGATCGGCGTTGGCATGGCTGCGGCGATCTTGGTCGACGCAACCATCATCCGCCTCGTCCTGGTCCCTGCGCTCATGACGCTGATGGGGAGTCGCAACTGGTGGCTCCCCGGCTGGCTCGACCGGCTGATCCCCGATGTCACGGCCGACGGGATCGCGTCCGGCCCGCCGTCTGCCGCGACGCCGGGCAGGACCAAGACCACCCGACGGTCTCCGGCCAGCGCGCCGCCCCGGCGAGCGATGCGAGCGTCGCGATTCCGCCGGCCTGACCCGATGGAACGCATCACCGGGCGCCCGGAGCGATCAGAGCGTCCGG
Organism: Solirubrobacteraceae bacterium; assembly: GCA_032119595.1. Lineage (GTDB taxonomy): Bacteria > Actinomycetota > Thermoleophilia > Solirubrobacterales > Solirubrobacteraceae > JAGIBJ01. The sequence goes on from JAUMBQ010000001.1 coordinate 118,012, forward strand.
AACGTCCGGCCGCCGCGCCGAAACGGGCCCAGTCGCACATCGCGCCCAGCCTGTCCCAACCGGTCTCGCTGCGATCACCAGTCGCGCCTCCACCGCTCCTCTCAGAGCGCGAGCCCGGCTGGGCGGCGCGGCCCCAGCCGCCGACCCAGACTCCGCTCGAAGGGGCGTTCGACGAGCTGGAGTTCGACTACGACCCCGGCCTGGACCCAGGCCCAGCCGAGAGCGACGAAGCGCCGCGCCTCAGCTGGTGACGGGCTCGGCGCCGTTCTGCTCGGCGACGACGGCCTCGAGCCAGTTGCACTGAGCACCGAGGCCGGTGAGGACCTTCGAAGCGATCCGCGTGAGTTGGCTCAGCTCGCCTTCGTCCAGGTACTGGCCGAAGTGCTCCTCGACGAGCGCGAGCTGCACGGGGTGCGCTGCCATGACGGCGTCTTCGCCGGCCTTCGTGAGCTTGGCGTACGTGGCCCGGCGGTCGGTCTTGGGCGTATAGCGCTCCACGTAGCCAGCGTCTTCGAGGCGCGCGACCAGCTTGGTCGCGCCACCGCGGGAGATTAGGAGGTCGTCGGCGAGTTCATTCATCCGTTGCCCGTCGGGCTCAGACTGCAGGCAAGCGAGGAGCTCGTACCAGCTCGCAGGCAGCCCAGTCTGAGCCTCGAGATCCCGCGCGAGGCGCTCAAACGTGCGCGCCTGGAGCTGCAGAAGGCCGTAGTACGCGATGAACGAGGAGGTGTGGAGGTGTTCTCCCATGGGACAAGTGTAGCCGAAGGGTTGACGTGGAAACTCAAAGTGATAGCTTCCTCGACAATAGTTGCCTTGGAAACGGTTTGCCGACAATCGGTAGATCGCTTTCGGCGCCAGATCCACCTCCCGAGAGTTCACCATGCCTCGCTCGCAAGCGCCACCACCTCAAGAAACGCTCCTGGCCCGGTTGGGCCGGGCCACCGTTCGCCACCGCCGGCTTGTCGTGGTGTCGTGGATCATCGTGCTCGCGCTCGCCATCGTGGGCGGGCCGAAGATCGCGGGTGAGTGGAGCGTCGATTACGCGACGCCCGGCAGCGATTCCAAGGCCGTCGGCGAGACGATCGCGGAGCGCTTCCCGGACGCGTCGTACGAGACGATGCTGTTCACCTTCACGTCGCCCGGCGGGGTCAAGGCTCCGGCCGCGCAGGCGCAGGCCAAGAAGGTCCTTGGCGAGCTCGACGCGATCCCGGGCGTTGGCACGGCGCCGCTGTCACAGGCACGCGTATCGGCGGACGGCACGATCGCACTGCTTACGATCCCGCTCGAGACCGAGTCGGCGAACATCGCCACCGATCACGGGCATCAGCTCGTTGAGGTCGCGGCACGGGCGTCGACGCCCGCCGCCAAGATCCGGATCGGTGGCATGGTGATGACGGAGGCCCAGCGCGGCGAGATCTCGTCGGAGGGCGTCGGGCTCACCGTCGCGCTCTTCATCCTGCTCGCGACCTTCGGCTCGATCGTCGCGGCCGGCCTGCCGATCGCCGTGGCGCTGTTCGGCATCGGTACCGGCATGGCGCTGGTCGGTGGAGTTGCGGCGCTCGTCGACACGCCGGACTGGGCGGTGTCGGTCGCGACGATGGTCGGGATCGGCGTCGGCATCGACTACGCGCTGCTGATACTCACGCGCCATCGCGCGGCGATGCGCGGCGGCGCCTCGGTCGAGGACTCGATCGCGGGGGCGCTCGCCACGGCCGGTCGGTCGGTCGTGGTGGCCGGCGGCACGGTCGTGATCTCGATGCTCGGTCTGCTCCTCATGGGCCTGCCGTACCTGCAGGGCGTGGCGCTGTCGGCGAGTGCCAGCGTGCTCGTGGTGATGCTCGCGTCGCTGACGCTCCTCCCCGCGCTCCTCGGTTTTGCCGGGCCAAAGGTGGATGCCCTCGCGGTCCGCCTGCCTGGCGGCAAGGCCCGCGCTGATCGGCGCGAGGCGAGTCGCCTGGAGCAGCTCGGCGCGCTCCCCGCCGACGCGTCGCCGCGCTTTGCCCGCTGGAGTCGTTCGGTCCAGCGGCGCCCCGCGATCTCGGCGGTCATCGGGCTCGTGCTCGTCGCGGTCATCGCGGCACCAATCGCCGGAGTGCGCCTCGGCTACCCGGGCCCGGCCAACGATCCGATCAATTCCCAGAGCCGCGACGCCTACAACCTCATGACGCGCGGCTTCGGCGCTGGCGCCGGCGGCCCGCTGTTCGTGACGGTGCCGCTCCGCACCCCCGGAGATGCGGCCAAGGCGCAGGCGCTGCGTGCTGCGATCGGCAAGAACCCGAACGTCGCGCTGGTGCAGCCGATGACGACCTCGCCCGATGGCACCACCGCACTGTTCTCGGTGCAGGGCAAGTCGTCGGCCGAGAGCCCGGGGGCCGACCGGCTCCTGAAGACCCTGCGCAACGACATCGTTCCAGCCTCCGGAGCCCCGGGCGCCCAGATCGGCGGCTGGACGGCGGAGACGCACGATCAGTCGATCGCCACCGCGTCCAGGCTGCCGGTGTTGTTCCTCGTCGTGGCCGGCCTGTCGGCCCTCCTGCTCCTGGCGGCATTCCGCTCGGTGCTCGTGCCGCTCAAGGCTGCACTGCTCAACGTGCTGTCGATCGCGGCGGCGTATGGCGTCGTGGCGGTCGTCGCGGAGGGCGGCACGATCGGCCAGCTCGTGGGCGTCAACGGCGAAGCACCGATCCCACCGTTCATCCCGGTGTTGATGTTCGCGATCCTGTTTGGCCTGTCGATGGACTACGAGGTGTTCCTGCTGGGCCGCATCCGCGAGCTTTGGCTCGAACATGGTGATGCGAGTCGCGCGGTCACCGATGGCGTCGCCTCCACCGCCCGGGTGATCACGGCGGCGGCGGCCATCATGATCGCGGTCTTCGGGGCCTTTGCCCTGTCGGATCAGCTGTTCCTGAAGCTGATCGGCATCGGGATGGCGAGCGCCGTCCTGATCGACGCGACGCTGATTCGCCTACTGCTCGTGCCAGCGTTCATGGAACTCATGGGCAAGAGCGCCTGGTGGATCCCGGCCTGGGTCGATCGGCTCGTGCCGGAGGCCAGCCTGGAGGGCGTCGAGGCTCCGGGCGCCGGTATGCCGTCGCGCGATGGCGTCGCCGGGAGCGAGCGGATCGGCGCGCCGGTCGTCGCCTCAGCTCCCGTGGAGTCGACGCCGCAGACCGTCGACGTCTGAACGCGCAGAGCGCCATGGCTCACGGATGACGTTGCCCCGCGCCCGCCTGGGGGCGCGGGGCAACGCCGTTCGGCCGTCATGCATTGCAATGCCTGGTGGAAAGCCAGTGAGCTGCCGAAGATGAGGGCATGCCCGCTCGCTCGCTCGCATCCGTCGCCTTGGCTGTCTTCGCCATGGTCCTTGGCGGCATCGCGCTCACCGTTGCCTCGCCAGCCCAGGCCCAGGACGGCACATCAGACCGGGCTCCGTCGACCTCGACCGAGCGCCCCGCCGAGCCAGACGCGGGCGAAGAGAGCACGGGCGAAGAGGACACCGGCGAGCCCGGCTCGGGCAACGAGGACCCCCAGACGGCCTGCTCATCGAGAAACACCAGCGGCACCAACTGCCAGCCAGGAAACGACCGCTTGGTCCCCGGCGGCGGCGACAAGGTCAGCCACAAGGGGTGGCCGGCGGTGTCGGGCATTCTCTGGATTTCAGAGACGGCGGGCGCGCGTACCTACGTCGGCACGCAGTTCAACGACGAGCTCCTCAGCCATCACAAGAGCGACACGCTCATCGGTGGCGCCGGCCACGACATCCTGTGGGGCGACTGGGACCCGAAGAACAACACCACGGCCCAGAACGACAAGCTCTACGGCGACGAGGGCAACGACTGGCTCTATGCCAGCCACGGCCGCAACACGCTGCAGGGCGGCGAGGGCAAGGACTTCATCTACGCCTACTACGGCAAGGGCTCGATCGACTGCGGCCCCGGCAAACAGGACACCGCGAAGATCCGCCTTGGTACCGGCCAGTACACCGTGAAGAACTGCGAGCGCATCCTGAACTTCTGCGCCTATGGCTCGATCGGTGGCAAGCGGTGCGCCAAGCCGGGTGAGAAGAAGGCTGTGAGAACGTCCCGCCGGTAGACTCCGGCGCCGCATGCAGCGCCTGATTTTCGACGACGACCACCACGCGTTCCGCGACGCCGTCAAGGGCTTTGTCGCCAAGGAGGTCACGCCGCACGGTGATCGCTTCCGCGAGCAGCATGGCCTCGACCGCGCGTTCTGGAAGGCCGCCGGCGAGCTCGATCTCCTCGGCATCGCCGTCCCCGGCGAGTACGGCGGCAGCGAGATCGACGACTTCCGCTTCAACCAGATCCTCAACGAGGAGCTGTCGAAGGTCGGCGCGGCCTATGGCTCCTGCGTCGGCATCCACGTCGACATCTGCGAGCCCTACCTCGTCGACCTCACGACCGACGAGCAGAAGGCGCGTTGGCTGCCGAAGTTCTGCACCGGCGACAACCTTTGCGCGATCGGCATGACCGAGCCTGAGGTCGGGTCCGACCTCGCCGCGCTGCGCACCACCGCGGTGCGCGATGGCGACGAGTGGGTCATCAACGGCGGCAAGACCTTCATCACCAACGGCGGCTCCTGCGACTCGGTGATCGCGGCCGTGCGCACCGGCGACGCGGGCCCCAAGGGCGTGTCGATGATCGTGATCGAGGCCGACGCCCCGGGCTTTGAGCGTGGCAACAAGCTCAGCAAGATCGGCCAGCACGAGTCCGACACCGCCGAGCTGTTCTTCAACGACTGCCGCGTGCCGTACGAGAACTTGATCGGCGAGCCCGGCCAGGGCTTCATCTACATGATGGAGCGCCTGGAGCAGGAGCGCCTCTCGTGCGCGATTTCCAACATCGCTCACGCCCAGGGCGCCTACGAGACCACCCTGCAGTACGTCCAGGATCGCCGCGCCTTCGGCCAGCCGATCGGCCGCTTCCAGAACTCCCAGTTCAAGCTCGCGGAGATCTCCACCGAGCTCGACGCCGCCCAGGCCTACGTCGACCACTGCGTGCAGCTCCACAACGCCGGCCTCCTCACCGCCATCGACGCCGCCAAGGTCAAGCTCCTCACCTCCGAGGTCCAGGGCCGCATCATCGACGTCTGCGTCCAGCTCCACGGCGGCTACGGCTACATGGAGGAGTACGCGGTCGGCCGCGCCTACAACGACGCCCGCGTCACCCGCATCTGGGCCGGAAGCAACGAGATCATGAAGCTCGTGATCGGCCGCTCGCTGGGGATCACGGCCTAGGGCGGTTTCGCCCGTACCTGCTGGCGATATGAGGTGTTCCGGGCGTCGAGTGCGATGCCCGGAAGTGGACTGAGATGGACCGAGATCGGGCCTCCTGTCCCCACAGTGTCCCCACGGAGGCGCTACCTTGGCGGCATGCTTGACGGCTTCGAGTGGCTTGAACTTCCGGCGGTCCGGGGCGGGGTGCTCAGCCCCGGCGACCCTGGGTTCGCGGCCCTCATGGAAGAGGCCGAGATCACGGAATGGATCGAGGCCGGTGCGCCCCCGGTCGAGGAGTGGCGCGAACGGGCCGCCGACGCGCCGCCCGCGATGCCGACGAAGCCCGAGCCGGTCGCGCTCCCCGATCGCGCGCTGACCGTGAACCAGAAGCAGGCCGCCGCCTTGCTCGGCGTTCATCCGGACACGTTCCGGGACAAGGTGCTCCCGCACTTGCGCGTGATCCAGCTCGACCGTCGGCAGCTCGTGCCGGTGCGAGAGCTTGAGCGCTGGGTGAACGAGCAGGCCGCCTACGCGCTCCGCTCGCAGCGATGAGCAAGGCTCAAGCCGAGCGCGGCCAGAAGAACGGCGTCGAGTGGCGCACCCAGAAGAGCGACGGGGCCAAGCGCTACCGGTGGGTGATCAACTCCGCGCAGCTCGGCAAGCAGCAAGGCGACTGGACGACGCACGACCTGGCGGTGAGCGGCCGACGCAAGGCGTCGGGCGAGGTTGAAGCGGGAACCCGTGCGCCTGCTTCGGCGCTGACCGTGCGGGAGGCGTGGGCGGCGTTCCTGACGGCCGCCGAGAGCGGCACGGCGACCGCGCGGGGAGGCCAGACCTTCAAGCCGTCGAGCCTTCGTTTCCTCCAGAACGGCTGGAGCAAGATCGACGCCCACATCGGTGCGCAGAAGCTCAGCGCCGTACGCCGGTCCGACGTGCAAGACCTGATCGACCGTCTCGGCAACCAGGGCATGAGCGCCCACCAGCTCAGAGGAGCCGTCGCACCGCTGCGCATCATCTACCGTCGCGCACTCGTTCGTGATCAGGTCGCAGTGAACCCCACGATCGGCGTCGAGCTGCCGACCGCCAAGCGCGCGGACAAGGACCGCGTGGTGAGCCGTGACCGCGCCGCCGAACTATTGGTCGCCGTACGGGATCGCGACCGCGCCGTCTGGGCTACCGCGATGTACGCGGGCCTGCGCCGGGGCGAGCTGCAAGCCCTGCGATGGAAGCACGTCGACTTCACCGCTGGCGTGATCAAGGTCCGCCGGTCGTACGACACCGGCGGCAAGGTCGAGCAGGAGCCCAAGAGCAAGAACGCCCGTCGAGACGTGCCGATCATCGCATCGCTGCGCCTGCTCCTGGAGGAGCATCGCGAGCTAGTGCCGCACGGTCAGGATGCGCTCGTGTTCGGGGACAAGGCGCAGGTCTACTTCTCGCCGCCGCCGCTGCGCAACCGCGCCCTAACCGATTGGAAGGCCGCCAACGCCGCCCGAGCCGCAAACCTGGACCGCGAGCTGGAGCCGAGCGAAGTTCTCGACCCCGTGACGCTTCACCAGTGCCGTCACTGCTTCGCCTCGTTCATGATCGCCGCCGGGTGCAACGTGAAGGCGCTGAGCGTGATCGTCGGGCACGCGAACATCCAAACTACGTTCGACGAGTACGGGCACCTGATGCCGGACGGCGCGGACGACGCCCGGAGACGACTTGAGGCGTATCTCAGAGGACCGAACAAACCTGCCTCATAGCGGAACTACGGAGAGCGCGCTCATAATCTGCGAGATGCCATGAACCATGCACTGAACGTCGGGATGATCTTGGTCGTCGTCGATTAGCACCGCCATCCCGACGGCAAGGTTCGCCTCATCGACGACTATCGAGCCGCTATCGCCCGGACCGGCGAACCGCTCCTCGTCGCCGAGGACCCACCATCCGAGCGAATAGGTCCGCCCATCCGGAAGACGATGTTTGGCATCAATGGGCTCGAGCAGGCCGGTCGTGTGACCAGTTGTCCCACCTAGCTTGCTGACCGGGACTTGCAACTCGGGCGGTGGAACCCAGAGATCACGAACTCCCATAGGGTTCGAACCTCCGCCGCGAGACTCACTGAGCCGAACCGTCGGATGGGCTTTGATGACGGCCGCGTCGACCGCGACCGGCGTTCCGAACGATTCAGGAACGCGGCGGCGCATATTGCCAAGCGGATGCCAAGGCCCTGAGGGCGTTGCAGCCCAGAGAGTCGGCTGCGGTCGCCCCTCCATCTCGAAGTCGAAGATGTGACCAGCGGTCAGAACCAGCAGGTCATCTGGATCCGAATCCAGCGGTTCCAAGTCGCGAACCACCATCCCGAACGTGCCGCGAGGCACTAGCCGAGCGCGGCCGTAAACGGCAGTACCGTCGACCTTGATGCAGCAGCCCAAGCCCGGGCCGCCGCGCGAATGAGCGGCTATGACAGCGCGTACGCGAGCGTCGCCGGTCCGCCAGAGACGGGCTTGACGGGGAGACCCTCAAACTCGTTCGGCAGCTTCGGCCCAACCGCCGGATCGACCGTTACCTGAAGCGCCATGCCACCACGGCGCTGAACGCGGGTCCCATAGACGCCTGGTTGATCCAAGTACAGTTCGGCAAATCGCCGATGCGTATCGCGGAGTTCGGTGGTCGTCATGATCAAGTCCATGATAGCGGTGCTATCACCGGTTGTCGCGCACATGTTCGCGCGCGACCAAGACATCGGGTCCCAGACGTTAGATCTTGACCAAGATCAACAGGTCTCAACGGATCGAGGACGTGGGCCCGCAGAGCCAACATGTCCAAGCCCGCGCCGCATCCCTCATCGCGAGGGGCAACATCGCCGGGATCCAGGACATGTCGCGGCGTGGGCCAGTGCGCGCGCACCTGAACGATCGAGCGGTCGATGCCGCTCGAATAGGCGCCATTAGCTACAACAGCGCGATGACGAGCGCCAGCACAAGGCTCGCAAACGTCGCGGTGGCCCCGGCCACCGAGGCCACGAGAGCCCGCCTGTCGGCCCTCTTCGTCTCCCCGCGCTGTAGCTCGTACTGCTGGGTCGACGCCTCCATCTGCTGGCGATGACGCAGCTCGGCCGCTTCGGCCTGAGCCTGGAACATCACGGCCAACTCTTCGACCGCTGATACCTGTCTCTGAGCATCATCTCGCGTTGCGAGGGCAGGCAGCTTCACTGGCTCGATCTCCGTCGCAGAGCGCAGCGCTGGCAGGGCTGAAACGGGCGTCTCGTCGATCTCGTCGTAGCTGGCGAAGTTGGTCCCTAGCGCGCCATTGACGGAGTTCAGCACCGACGGGGTCGCGCCGATCGAGTCCAAGAGTGAGCGGGTCCCGCGAAACGTGGCGTGAATCGAACCGGGACCAAAGGTGTCGTGAATCGACGATGTGTCGAGCGCGAGCGTGGAGGCCGCGACGCTTCGCTGGAGGACATTCGGCGTCACCCCGATCGACGCAACCTTCGCCATCTTGTTGAGCGAATCCGCAGGGCTGGTGAACATCGCGCCAGCCACGCCGCCAGGCTTGAGGATCGCATTCAGCGCGGACGGCCGGAGCATTTCGCGTACGGACATCTGAGGAGTGCGGAACATGTCCACTACGGACGACTGGCGACCGATTCCCAGCGCGAGCGAGCCCAGCCCGTTCTTGCGGAACAGGCGCATACTGAGGACGTCCTTCCGCAACTTGGCGGCCAGGTTGTCCAGCCCCTCTACCGACGGCTCCACCGGATGGAGGTCCCACTTCACGTACTCGTGGAGGTAGTACTCGGCAAACTCACGGTCCTTCGCAGTCTTCGGCGCAGGCAGGTCGTCGAGAACGCGGTCGATCAGCGCGTATAGCCAGGGAGCGCCTTCGCCTGCCGTCCACTGCTCCGCGCGGGCATCCGATTCAACTCTCGCAGCTTGGAGGCGCTCCGAGAGTCGGGTCATAACCCCGGACTTGTGGTCTGCTTCTTCTTGCTCCATCGGATGGCTCCCTTGCCGTCGAACGAACCTATGTTCGCATGCCGTCCGGTCGGCATCCGTGCAGCATCAGCGCGTCGCCGTTTCCGGGTTGCTGGATGCAGATGGCCACCCTCCTGCGGGACCGGCGCGCTACGAGAACAAGGCTCCCAGCGTCGCTGGTGACCTAGCGCCGTCCGAGGACGAAACCCTTGGAATCCTGCTTCGGGAGCCTCCCGACGCGGATCAGCTTGACTTCGCGCGCGGGAATGACCGTCAGCCGATCGTCTCGGGTGGCGACGAACGTCGCCGCTGCAGACGTAGCGACGAGAACGCCATGCACCTCCGGGCCGTTCGCCCGCTCTACGACCACGGGCCGGACCTTCGGAGCGATGTCGAACTGCGTCGCGACCGGGAAGGCGAAGGACAGGAGCAAGGAGTACGCGAGGAAGGTCCACGCCGGGGCCCTTAGCGCTACCGACGGTCGCCAGACGATGAAGATGATGACCAGGGCACCCGCGATGTTGACGGCCCAGACCCAAGCCCAACCCGACCCCAGGGTGAGCAAGGTGAGCAGCCCCAGGGTCATCGGCCACTTGACCCTCCTCGTCAAGTCCTCCGGCGTGATCGACACAACGGGCACCTCGTCGAGCCGCGCGGTCATGGCGTCGAGCGCGCCCATGTCTACGCCTTCGACCTTGCGCAGCTCCTCAAGATCCCGGCGGATCTCCCTAGCTTCAGGCGGCTGCCCTCGTGTGATCCGTTCGACGATGACGGCCAAGAGGCCGACTCCGATGAGCTGGGGAACGACCGGCCCGATAGCTGAAACACCGGTGAAGATGAAGGCTTCGCGCGGCAGGACCGACAACGCTTCGACGACCGGCACATCAGCCCGCGCGAAACGAATCCAGAAGACGATCGCACCGAGAACGGTGGCAAAGGCAGCGAACGCCACTATCGCCGCTGCCAGCTCGCCGAACGAGAGAAGTTCGCGCCAGCGCGGGGCACCCGAGTCGTCGGGGTCTGCGGTCTTCTTAGCCATCGTTCCCGAGCATGCACGGCGGCCCGGACGAGCACCATTCGTACCACTTCGAATCCGGACATTGCTGTGGGACTACCGCAGCGTACTTCTCGCGCTGAGCAGGAAGAATCGTCGATTCTTGTTGGCGAGTGTTCGCGTGACGAACGTCTTGCGAACGGCTACGATCGACGGACAACCAAGTGACCCCCGCGACGCGGCAACGTCCGGGGGCCTGACAACGAGAGGAACCCTCGATGCACGCCCTAGCGTACCTGCGCGTCTCCACCACCGAACAGGCCGACAGCGGCGCTGGGGTCGCTGCCCAGCGAGCTGCGATCCAGTCCGAAGCCGACCGGCGAGGATGGACGGTCGAGTTCGTCGAGGAGACCGCCTCCGGGAAGTCGATGCGGCGGCCCGTGCTGGCCTCCGCGCTCGCCCGACTCAAGGCTCGCGAAGTCGACGGGCTGGTGGTCGCCAAGATGGATCGACTGTCGCGGTCACTGCTCGACTTCTCGACGATTATGCAGCGCGCGCAGCGTGAGGGCTGGGCGCTCGTCGCGCTCGACTCACCCGCCGACCTGAGCACCCCCAGCGGCGAGGCCATGGCCGGAGTAATGGCGGTGTTCGCTCAGCTTGAGCGCCGCCTGATCTCCGAGCGCACGAAGGCTGCCCTTGCGCAGCGCAAGGCTGCGGGCGTCCGGCTGGGGCGAGAGCGCGTGATCACTCCGGAGACCGAAGCGCAGGTACACGCGCTACGCGCACAAGGGCTCAGCATCCGCAAGATCGGTGCGGCCCTAAGCGACGCTGGGGTCGCTGCGCCAGGCGGCAAGCCCTGGACCCCAAGCACCCTTCACCGGGTACTGGCACGGGCCTAGAAGTAGTCGCCGGTCTCGCCGAAGCCGCCGTAGTAGGTAGGCGTGTCGTCGTAGCTACTGAGCGAGTTGAGCCGCAGGTCGGTTGCCTGGCGGCGAATCTCGTCCAGCTCGTCCGACGCGGAACGGCTCGCCCGGAAGACGCTTAGGCCATAGCCAGCGAGTCCGGCCGTCGCAACGGCACCCAAGCCGTAGTGGGCAACGTCGATGGCCGACTCCTGCAAGTGGAGGTCGTCGCTGGGCTCAGGCTCGAGTTCGAGATCGTCGTTCATGGCCGAAGAGTAGACGGCTCCCCCGACCGATACCGCTAGCTACGAATCGCTCGACTGACCGGGCGTTTGCTGCGCCTGCGCCTGCGGCTGGGCGACCGGCTTCGGGCGAAGCATGTGCCCCGCAACGCCGAGCCCGGCGACGGCGGCGACGTTCGCGGCCATCGCGATGGTGTCTACCGCCGCGCCGTGGATCAGAACCGGTTCGTCGCGAGGTTCAGCCGGGCGGTTCTGTTCAGTCATGCGTCTTAGGGTAGACCCGCTACCGGGCGTAGCCCGAACTGACGTACCCCACCGACCTCCGATCTGCGGAGCGTCGCACCCGGGCGCGGGCCGTGCAGGAACGAGACGACGGCGGAGCATGACGCGTCCCAGCGTCATCGTTGTGATGACGTGATATTGTCATCACCGTGATGACGCCAGATGCACCCCCAACCCCATCCGCGCCGCCTGCGTTGGTCCTGAAGATGAGCGCCGCGATCTACGCGGACGACAACATCGTGACGAGCGCCAGTGCACTCTCGATGCTCGCGCTGGGTCGACAGGTTCGGCTGCAGCTCGACATCTACGACTGGGAGTGCGTCGACAAGCTCCGCGCTGCCGGGGTCACCTGGCGCGAGATCGGTGAGGCGCTTGGGATGCCGAAGCAGAACGCGCAGCGCAAGTTTGGCGACAACGCCACGAGGCCCTCTTGGGAGGGAACCCACAAGCCCGACGACGACAAGGAGCACCCGCACCCATGACCACCGAGACCAAGACCACGAAGAACCGAACCACCATGTGGTGGCACTTCCCGAACGAGCAGTCTGCCCGAGCCGGCTCAGATCGCTTCTGGGAGACCGGTCGCCGCAGGCCTGAGCGCACGACCATAATCGAGCCGTCGCCGTACAAGAGCGGTGCCCACCTCGTGCGTATCGAGGGGTTCCCGCCCATCATCGTCGAGGACTACACCGACCAGTGGGTCGCAATCGGCCTTGAGTTCGGCGGAGCCTACGAGGGCCACGGCCCATCATGGGGAACCCTGTCACTGGCGTGGCAGCCGGTCGGGAACGATGATTCGGTCGAAGCCTCCCGCGCTCACAACCTCGCCCTGTCGCCGACGGAAACCGGGGGCGTCGACTTCGTATCCGCCTACGCAGCGAATCCGCTCGACGCCTAACAGAGACGGAACCGGGCCGATCGCTCAGACGGCAGCGCCGTGGAGGCGATCGGCCGCAGGTGCGAGGTCGACCGTTTCGACTCGGTCGTCGCTTCGGAGCGCCTGGGTTACCGCGATGACGCGACCGTTGACATAGGCCTTCACAGGGAAGAGTTCTTCGACCGTTGCCCGGTCCATCACGAGGCCTTCCGTCACGATGAAGTCTTCGTCGAAGATCACGATCACGACGAGGTCGTAGTCCGCATCTCGGATCGGGCTGACGTTGCGACGCTTGTTGTCCGCCGTCTGGCGCATCGCCTTGACCTGGATGCGCTGGCCGTCAGCCAACTTGACATCCCAACCCGCCTGCGCGAATGAGCCTCGCTCGCCTCCATAGTGCTCGGCGACGATCGCCTCAGCGATGTCGCCGACCGGATTGTTGTTGGTGCGGACCACGTCGCGTCGGCGCAGCTCACGCATGGCGGCCGACCAGTCGCGCAGAAGCTGGGCAGTGGTTCGGCCGGTCGGGTCATAGGTCATGCACAAGTCCTCGTCGATTCACCGGCCCCGGTCAAGTCCGTCAATTCTCGAACTGCCTTACAGAGCGGCCGGAGCGGGCAACCGGACGCCGTACCGCGGTGGGCGAGCCACCGGGTATTGAGAGGGAGAACCCGGCCTCCAACCCGGCGGCCGGGTCAACTTCCAACTTCTCAAGCCACCGGCATCTCCTACCCCAGCCAAGGAGCCAACGACTTCGTCTTGGCCCCTACGGCTGGGCAGCGTCGAGAATGCCTACCATCACAGATCAAACGACGTATACGCTCCACGCAGATCCACGGCAGAACAGCCTGTAAGCTTGGCATCTAAGCGTATTTGCCCCTTACACACCAGACCCATATTCGTACCACTTTGCATCCTTGCTGCCCGTAGCCGACATCCAAGCCGCTCTCGAAGCCTCCCGAGCGACCCGCGCGGAGCATCGCCGAACCCCTGCCGACGACCCCCAGCGGCGCAACGATCTGGAAGCGACCCTAGGAACCCTCCACAGCACCTGGACCCCAGAACTGCGCGACCACGTACGCACCGGTCCGCAGATCATCGGGCGCTCAGGCGACGAGGTGCGGGCGCTCGGACGTGAGCGCCGCAAGGAGATCGCTCGCGTCCGTTCGATGCTGAACCCCCGTCCGGGAACACCCCGAGCGGAACCGCCCGCGATCACCTTCGAGCAGATGAGCGGGCACGTCGGCAAGGCCCGGCAGGTCATCTACGGACTCGCTGGCCAGCACGACGTGCTTCGTCGCGTCCTCGGCGGAGGTCAGACGGTGGCTCGCAAGGGAGGCAAGGGGCACTACCTGTCGATGCGCCAGCTCAACGACGAGGCACAGCTCCTGCTCGACGAACTCGACCGGACTCGTCTCATGCTGACGACGGCCTACGGCCGCTATCAGCGCCAGCCGTTCAACACCTACAAGTCTCAAGACCAGTGGGACCAGATCGCCGAGCAGGTCGCCGCCACCCGCGAAGAAGCGGCCCTGAACGCTGAGGAGCTGCGCGAGTCGATCAACCGGCGCGCCCCTGTCACCGGGATCACCCGCACTCGTGAAACGTGGACACAAGAGCGAATCGAACGCACGCTCCGCAGCTTCCACGCCAACACCGGACGTTGGCCTACTGCCGCAGAGCTGCGCTCAAACGCCGGTCTACCGCACTACACCCAGCTCGGCCGCCTCTTCGGCCCTGCGTTCCTGAGTCGTATGGACGACCTTCTCGGATAGCAAGGCCGAACCGGGGCGGCTAACTCCCGAGATGTTCGTGCTGGACGCCTTCACAGGTGTCGCCGATGAAGCTCAAGGCGATGTGGTAGCTGTGGTGCTGCCACTGCAGCAGCGTGATCCCATCTCCGATCGAGCTAACCGAGTTCGGCTCTCCAACGACCGAGACGATCTCGGCTCGTGACCTACCCGCGAGCGTCCCGAGGTCGGCGAACTTCTGAGCCAGCTTCGGTCCTTTGGCCTGGTCACCAGCCTGCTCGATCGCGAAGACGAGTCCGCCAAGGACCGCCAGCGCGATGATCCCGAGGGTGATCGCATCCATGCTCAGTCCTCATCTGCGGCGCGTTCAAGGCGGGCCGCCTGGTCATCTTGCTTGCAGTCGCGCAGGGTGCCCGCGGACTCGCGAAGAGTTGAACGAATTCCGGAGTCGTTCTGCGAGTTCTCGTAGGCGTCAAGCATCTTGTCGACTTGCTCCCAGATGCCGGACGGGATCACGGTGGCCGTAGAGAGCCCACCTAGAGCGATGCACGCCTGACCAAGCTCGGCAGCAGCACTGCTCGCTTCGGAGCGATAGCCGAATCGCTCCGAATCCGGCATGCCACCGCAGCCCGCAAACGACAGGCCAGCGACAACGGCGAGAGCAACCAGTCGATTCATCGGGCGCACCCTACTTGTGACATTCCCTCTGGGCAACCACGCAGGGGTAAGCCAACGTCACAACATCGCCTCGGTCGACCTCACAACCTTCGCGGCGAACGTGCGCGAAGCCCGCGCCGCAGCTGGACTTACCCAGGAAGCCGTTGCAGACGCATCCCGCATCCACGTCACTGAGGTCAGCAGGATCGAACGCGGGCTCCGAGACCCGCGCATCTCCACTGTGCTCCGCCTCGCTGCCGCGCTCGGGGTCCCCGCGAGCCGACTTGTCGACGACATCGCCACCCAGTGACCTGCTGAACGCGGGAGTCACGGGACGCGTCCGCTACCGGCCGTAGGTTCCGACCATGAGCCAGCTCTCTGGAGGCCACCCGACGACGGCGCGCGCGGATTCGCCGTGCATGTTCTGCCTCCGGGACGACGGCGGCTTCACCAGCGTCGAGCACATCGTTCCCGAGAGCCTGGGGAACGACGATCGCATCCTCCCGAAGGGCTACGTCTGCGACCGGTGCAACCACGGTGTTCTGAGCAACTGCGATGACGCACTGACCCGTTACCCGCCGGTCGCGTTCCAGAAGACCATGCACCGAATCCGCAGCAAGAAGGGGAAGCTGCCCAAGATGGATCGGGGCAAGACCAACGTGTATGCCCTGGCCACGCCGGACGACGACATTTATCTTCGCGGGACGTCTAAGACGCTGGCCCACGACGAGGAATCCCTGACGGGCGACATGCCCCACGTGTGGTCCGAAGAGCTTTGCAGCCGTGCCGCGAGATCCCTGCTGAAGTCTGGCTTGGAGTTCCTGGCCCTCGAAGAGGGCAAGTCCGAAGTCCTAGAGCCTAGATACGACGGCATTCGGCGCGCCGTACTCGAGGGCGTCTCCGGAATCTTCTTCTGGCTTCCAGGCCTCGCACCTACGAGCGAGACCGTGGTTTCGTCGAACACGTTTCACATCACCGGGCCTGAGCGCCACGGAATGGCGGTGCTCTTCCGCTACAGAGGGATTCATGTGGGAGCTGTCTGGCCAGCAATCGAGCGAGAGGTCAGCTCGCTAGAGGGCCTGTTGCCAGTGGCCTACACGTTTACGAAGTACGCCTCTCGCCCGAGCAAGCGCAAGTTCTCTGCGCAGCTGGGGTTCTCCTTCAGCTTCGACAGCATCGTGGACGGCCCATCGTCCGGACCGGTCCACGAGGCCATCGAGGCGATCGAATCGGGCCGAAGCTAGGTCTGTCGAGCTAGTCGAGGTGCTGCGCTGTGCCAGAGAACCGGGCGCGTGCGCCCGACCGGCTAAGCGGCGGAGTTCGCCTGAGCTGCCGCGAACGCAACCATGCGAGCAGCGTCCGCCGCTCGGCAGCCTATGTTCCGCCGATGCCCACCATCGCCGCGACCGTGCAAACGGTACCTGAGGTCGCGACTACAACGACCAGCACGACGGCGCAGTGGGCCTCAGCCGGGGCAGCGACAACAGCCGTCCTAGTTGCCCTCGCAATCGCGATCTGGGGCAATTGGCGTGACAGGCGCGAACGTCGTCGCGCAGAGATGCGGACGGCCTGCCTGCGGCTGGCGGAATGGTGCACCGACGCTCAGAAGGCACTCGACTCGTACGCCCACGAGCCGACCGCTGAACACAGGCGCGCGGCAATCGAATGCAGCAACCGTCTGACGACTGCTCCGGTCCATCTGTACATGATCATCGGACTTGAGCCTCCGATCCGTCGCACCATCGACGTGGCCGGGATGACCTATCTCGACTTGATCAACTGGATGGAAGCCGACCAACCCAAGATCATGGATCTAACGCGCTGGAAACAGGCGTCCGTGCGGCTCCTGGAGGAGCTTCGCGCGCTCTGCGACTACCGCTGATTTCCGGCACCCTGTCCCCACCGTTGTCCCCACGGCACCGTTTAGCAAGTTCCTACGGGAGATTTAACGAGATCAAGAAGCTCGTGATCGGGCGCTCGCTGGGGATCACCGCGTAGGTAAGTTCGCGCATCGTTCTGACCTGAGGGATCGGGAGAGCCTGGGCGGCGCAGACATCGGGCGGGGCGGTGTGGTCCCCCGCCGGGAGTCTGGCCGTCCAATGCCCGAATACGCCACCGCTCGGGTGGCAAGATGCGTTCCAGCGACCAGAGGGGGACCACACCGCCCCGCCCCCTGGCTCGTACGGCCCGCGCCAACCGAGAAACGCAGCAGAACGACAGCGGCCCGCTTTCGCGGGCCGCTGGGGTACTACCGAAGTCTTGTGCTCTTAGGAGAGAACGACGACCTGGGTGGCTGCCGGGCCCTTCGGGCCCTGCTCGGTCTCGAACTGGACCTTTTCGCCCTCGTGAAGAGAACGAACGTCGCCGTTGAGAGCCGAGTAATGGACGAAGAGGTCCTTGCTCTGATCATCGGGAGCGATGAATCCAAAGCCCTTCTCGTCGCTGAACCACTTGACGGTTCCTGTTGCCATAAGGCGTCCCTCCAAAGGGATTGCGATCGCTCGGTAGGTGCAACGTGCACCGCTCACGACCGCTGGTACTGCCCAAGCCCACAGCAGGATGCCGAGGGCCCAGGAAAGACCAGCGTACGGGGTTCTCCGGCGCGCGGGGCTCTCCCTCCCGTTTCCGGCCCGGTCAGCCCCGCCGATTGACCCCCGTCGCACCCTCCTGAAGCACGCAGCGAGTCAGGATTCGGCCCATAAGCGGCGAGTTCACGCTGGCCGCTACGGCCACCCGCTGCCTGTGCGTCCACAGTCCGCCCTTCCTGACCGGCGTGGGCCATAGGTTGGATCAGTTCGTTCGGTGACCGCCTCCGGCTGGTCGACCTGCCTCCGGGAGAAAAAGAATTCACATGGTCGCTTCACGGCTCCGCCCTTCGCACGCGGTGTTGGCCGCAGCAGCAGTCTGCGCGTCGCTCACCTACACGGGAACCGCGAACGCCGCGATCACCGGGTGCTACTACACGGGCGGAGACCGATCGCTTCGGGTGATCCCGAAAGCCCAATCGTGCAAGCCGGGTGAGCGCCGCCTCCGATGGAACGCCCGCGGCAGGCGCGGCGAGGCCGGCGTCGCCGGTGCGGCCGGCGCAGCCGGAGTCGCGGGCGCAGCCGGTGTTGCTGGCGCGACCGGTGCAGCTGGCGCCACCGGAGCGACCGGTGCCGTGGGTGCCGCCGGGGCCGCCGGGGCCGCCGGAGCGACGGGCGCAGCTGGCACCGCAAGCGCGACCGGTGCCACCGGAGCCCAGGGCTTGGCTGGCGTGACCGGAGCGACCGGAGCCGCTGGAGCGACGGGCGCGACCGGCGCCGCTGGCTTCGCTGGCACCGCTGGCGCCACCGGCGCCACCGGTGCGACGGGACCAGTCGGGGCGCCTGGCGCGACCGGCGCGACCGGCGCGACTGGCGCAACCGGACTTCAGGGCGTGACCGGCGACATCGGCGCCTCCGGAGTGACGGGGGCAACCGGCACAACCGGGACCACTGGCGCGACGGGCGCTGCCGGAGCCGGCGCGGTGACGGACTACGGCCACATCTACAACCTCAGCGCCCAGGTGGTGCCGATCGAGGCGGACGTCATTTTCGACATCAACGGCGTCCTCTCCGGCGTCACGCATCCGCCCGGCACCTCGGTCATGGTCGTCCCGTCAGCTGGGGACTACCGCGTCGACTTCTCCGTGGCGGGCGTCGAGCCCAACCAGTTCGCGGTGTTCGTCAACGGGGCCCCCGCTGCGGGTGCTATCACCGGGTCCGGCGCTGGCACCCAGCAGAACAACGGCTCGGTGATCCTCACCCTCGCCGCGGGTGACGTGATCACCCTGCGCAACCACAGCTCCGCGGCGGCCGTCACGCTCCAGACGCTCGCGGGCGGCACCCAGGTCAATGCGAACGCGTCGCTGCTGGTGCAGCGCCTCCAGTAGCAAGCGCCCGGCCGGTTCGGCTCTGGGGACCAGCGCGTCCTCAGAGCCGCCCGCCAGGACCGGGCGTCGGCCTGGCCCACGCTGATCAGTCGGCGTCCTTTTCCGGCTTCTTCCACACGAGCTTCGCGCCGATGTTGCCGGTCCCCAAGGAGTAGACGACCTGGGTCGGCGTGGCGATCTTGACGTTGGGCACCGCAAAGAACAGGTAGCCAGACACCGTCTGGTTCGGTGGGACGACCGTCGGCAGCAAGCCGCCGATGTTCGAGAACGGCACCCGCGGATCGGCCACCTTCACGCCGTTCTCCTGCGCGAGGTAGAAGTCGAGCGACCCAACCGAGATCGCGTCGTCGGAGCGCGAACGCACCCGAACGCGGGCCTTGTAGTACTTGTCGAGCGAGGTGACGTACTCGTCTTCGCTGAGCTTGGAGGTCGGGACGCGCTCGATCGTTTGCACCGTGATGCGCGCGTCGACGGCCGGCGCTCCCGGGGCCTCGCGGGCCTGGAGCCGCAGCGGCTCGCCGAGTTCGGTCTCCGTGCGGCTCTTGACCTCATCGATCTGGAAGCCCGCCTCCCCGCCCGGCGTGAGGGTGTAGTCGCGCTCGCCGCCATCCTCGAGCCGGATGGTGAAGAGGCCTTCGCCGTCGATGATCTCGGCCGTCATCACCTTGTACTGGCCCGGCCGGATCAGCGCGTCCACCGGAAGCTGGCCCGCGCCGCAGAGCCGGCGACCATCGTCGGCCGACGGCGAGATCGTCTTCGCCAGGCGATCGGAGAGCAGGTCGCAGCGGTCATCGTCGAGGTACGACCGCAGCACGCGCTCAGCCGGAGCAGGGTCGACGGGCCCAGACGGCGCCACCGCCTCCGGCTCACCACCGCAGCCAGCCACGAGCGCGAGCAGCAGAAGGCCCGCGCCGGAGCAGGTGCGGACGAGGCGCCGAGCAGGCATTCGCCGGATCATAAGTGGTTCGCGCGAAATGCAGAGTCGCCTGAGGTCAGCGGGGCGTCATCGGATGCTGAGTGCACTCTCGGGCCGTTCTCAGGGAGCGCTCATGCACGCCGCCGAGACTCATGGCATGAGCACGCCGCCTCCCACACCTCCGAGCCGCCGGCCGGCATCGCGCCCCGGCCCAAGCCCGAAAACGAAACGTGCCGCGCGCATGCGCGCGCTCAAGCTCCGCGCTGCCACGAGCACTGCCACGTTGTTCGCGGCAGCCTGGCTCGGACTGGCCGTCGCCGGCACCGACACCACGACCACCGCCTCGACCGACTCCGCCGCAACCACCACCGGGGACGCCGCCGTGACGAGCGCCGCGACCGCCACCGACACAGCAGCGAGCACCGAAAGCTCCGCAAGCGACGACGCGACCTCCACCGCATCCAGCGACGACTGGAGCTACGACAGCGACGCGACCTCCGAATCCGAGTGGACCACCGACAGCACCGACACGTCGTCTACCGCCACCTCGTCTACCGACACCTCGTCGACCGAGACCGACACGACCGGCACCGACACGACCGCCACCGACTCCGCCGCCACGACCGACACTTCAGCCAGCACCACCACCAGCGCACCGAGCGCCGTCGCGACGGGCCAGTCCTGATGAGCGCCGCACCACGCACCCAGATGAACGCGAGCAACGAGCGTGTCCGGCGCTTCGCGCGCTTCGGCACCCACGCCGAATTGCGCGTACAGGCCGGTCCGCACTTGCAGGGGCAGGCCGAACGCCGGCTCGACCGTGCCGCCGCCCTCCTTGCCGAGTTCGACCGCCGCCTCAGCCGGTTCGACCCCGCGAGCGAACTGTGCGCCCTCAACGCCGACCCCCGCGCCATCGTTCCGGCCAGCCCGATCATGCAGCGCTTCGCTGAAGCCGTCGGTTGGGCCGGGCGGCGTTCGGGAGGCATGGTGGACGCCACGTGCCTCCCGGCCGTCGAACGCAGCGGTTACCTCCACAGCCTCGACCCGCGCACCTTGGGCGCTGCGTCCCCGCTTCGCGTGCTCGATGCCATGGATCCGCACGGCACCCGCGACGCCTCTGGCACGTCTAGCACCGACCTCCCCTTGAAACACCCGAGCCCCGACCGGACGACCGGCACGTGGCGCGAGGTCCGTGCCACCAACGGCTTCGTGCAGCGCCCCGTCGGCGTCCGGCTCGACAGCGGCGGCATCGGCAAGGGCCTGGCGGCCGACCTCGCTGCCGAATTGCTGCGCGGCGCACCCTCCTGGGTAGTCGACTGCGGCGGCGACCTGCGCATCGGCGGCACCGCCGGCGAACCTCGCGCGGTCGACGTGACCGACCCCGTTGACCCGACCCGCGTCATCCACCGCCTGCACGTCACGCGCGGCGGCGTGGCGACGAGCGGGATCACGCGTCGCTCGTGGGATATCGAAGGCGAGCGCCGCCACCATCTGATCGACCCGCGCACCGGCCAGCCTGCAGCCACCGGCGTGGTTCAGGTCACCGCGCTCGCCCCGACCGCGCTCGAGGCCGAGATCCTGGCCAAGACCGCGCTGCTCGCCGGACCCGAGGCCGCACACGAGCGGATGGAGCATGGCGGCGTGATCGTCTGCGCGAGCGGGCTCGTCACGATCGTCGCGCCTCCACGCCTGGAGCAGACCGAGCGCCGCCGCCGCGTCCGCGCCACCTTCCACGTGCCGGGCCGCCCGACCGCCCTGCGACTCATGGACCGCCCCCGATGATCGACCTGACGCCCTTCGCGCTCGCTGAACTCAACATCGCGTGGATCACGACACGCGCGGCGGGCATCGTCGCGCTGGTCACCTCGACCGCGTCGATCGTGCTCGGACTCGCCCTCGCCGGTCGGCTCGCCAAAGGCCGCGGGCGCCTCGGCGACGTGCGCGTCCTGCACCAGACCCTCGGCATCGCGACCGTCGTCGCGCTCGCGCTCCACGTCGTGAGCCTGCTGTTTGATCCTTGGCTGAAGCCCGGGCTGAGCGACCTCGGTATTCCATTCGTGATGTCCTATCGGCCGCTCTGGACCGGGCTCGGGATCATCGCTGGCTACGGCATCGTGGTGCTCGGAATGTCGGGGTTCCTGCGAGCCCGACTCGGCGCCCGCTGGAAGTACGTGCACCGCTTCACAGGCGTGGCCTGGCTGCTCAGCGTGGCGCACACCCTCGGCGCCGGCAGCGACGCGGGCACGTGGTGGCTCACTGCCGTCCTGGTGCTCTGCGTCGCCCCAGTCGTCGTGCTGCTCGGCACGCGGCTCGCCGCGCGCCGCCGGTCAGTGCCGCCACCGCAGCGCCGCACTGAGACCAACCGTCGCGCGGAACGCGAGCGAACGAACCTCCAAGAAATGAGCCCAAACGCATCCCAATCCTGAACGGATGATGAATTTCGGCTCGTTAATACGGGATTCCGCTCGTCCGAACCACGCGGTTGTCGATTCAGACGGCAGCAACCTGGTTCATCGTGACTCTCCTTTCCAAACTCAAGCCCTCAGTGCTCCTCGCGAGCGGCCGCAAGGCCTCCGACGTGACCGCGGAGGACCTCGCCCAGATGCGCATCACCGGCGCCGTGGAATACCTCGCCGGGGCCATCGTGTTCATGAGCGTCCTCGGGCTGCCGGATTCGGACCGATCCGACAACGGCGCCTACCTCGCCCTCGCGGGCGTCGGCCTCATGCTGTCGCTGCTGCGCTTCTGGGCCCCGCAGCAGGTCTGGGTCCCGCGCGCGTCGATCATCATCGGCTTCATCTACGTCGGGACGGTCGTCGCACTCACGCGTCCGGTCGGCCCCACGCCGGTCTTCTTCATCTGGCCGATGCTCACCGCGGCGTATTACCTCGGGCGCCGCGACCTCGCCGTCGCCGCAGCCATCTTCTCCGTCGCACTGTTCGTCGCGCTCACGATCAACCCCGGGACCGGCGTCGATCTCCAGGTGTTCAACGCGACGTGGTCCGTGATCCTGATCGTCAGCGTGCTGGTGCTCATGCTCCGCGAGCGCGTCGATCGCCTCGTCGGCGACCTCGCCTACACGGCCTCCACCGACATGCTCACGGGCCTGGCCAACCGCCGCACCTTCGAAGAGGCCTTCGACCGCGAGATCGAACGTGCCCGGCGCAACAAGACGCCGCTGGCGCTCGCGATCTTCGACCTCGACCACTTCAAGCAGATCAACGACAAACTCGGCCACGCCGAGGGCGACCGCGCGCTGCGCCGCTTTGCCGACCTCCTTCGCTCTGAGAGCCGCGTCGTCGACGTGCCCGCGCGCATCGGCGGCGAGGAGTTCGCCCTCATCTTCAGCAACGCGACGGCCGAAGGCGCCCGCATCTTCTCCGAACGCCTCATCGATCGCCTCGGGCTCATCACCCGCCACGATCCCGCGCCGCTCTCCGTGAGCATCGGCATCACGGAGGTGGCGGATCCGCTCGACACCGCCGACCTCCTGCTCCTTGCCGCCGACCGTGCTTTGTACGAGGCCAAGAACACCGGCCGGGCACGCGCCGTCGTCGCTCGCACGGCGCCCGCCGCGAGGCTCGAATACACCGGAGATCGCCTGGAATTGTCGCATTCCGCCCCAATCGACGGCGCGCTGCCGATGCCGTTCGACCCGCGCGCCGAGGGCCCTGGCGCAAACTGACGCCGGCCCCGTCCCTCAACGCGGGGACATACGCTCCGCTTTCCGGCTTCTTACCCCCTGAAAAGGGGACCACTGGGGTCCAGACCCCATAACGGCGCATACCGGTTTCCGTCGATAGGGAGCCCATGCAGGCCCCAACCACTTCGGCACCAACCGTGACGCGCCCTGCGTCGTCGGTCTGGGCCGTCCGAAGCGCCGGCCAGATCACCGCCGACGACCACCGCCTCCTGCGGTTCGTCGGCGCGCTCCAGTACGCCGCCGGCGCACTCATGCTGCTGGTCCTCCTCGCGGTCCCGGATCCGGACCCGTCGGACCACCTGGCATTCAGCATCCTGACCGCCATCGGCGGATGCGCCGCCGTTATTCGCTGGAGCACCCGGCGCGACTCCATCGCCCTCTCACAGCTCACGAACCTCGGCGCGATCGCGTTCGTCGCTGGCATCGTCGCGGTCTCCCGCCCCGTCGGTCCAGCCGCGTTCTTCCTGCTCTGGCCGCTGCTCACCACCGCCTATTTCCTCGGGCGACGCGACCTGCTCGTCGCGATGGCGGCCATGACCGTGCTCCTTGCCGGCGCATTGAAGCTCAATGGCGCCGTCGCGGACGACTTCTTCATCCAGTTGCTGCCGGTCGTGGGCGTCGTGTCGCTGGCCGGCTGCCTCATGCTGATGCTCCGCGAACGCGTCGACCTGCTCATCGGCGACCTCGAGCGCACCGCCTCCACCGATGGCCTCACGAGCCTGCCCAACCGCACTGCCTGGAACCGCGCCTTCGACACCGAGATCGAGCGCGCCCACCGCACCGGCCTTCCACTGTCGATCGCCGTCTTCGACCTTGACCGCTTCAAGGCGATCAACGACTGCCTCGGGCATGCCGAAGGCGACAAGGCCCTCATCCGCTTCAGCAGCCTGCTGGCGACGGAATGCCGCTCGTTCGACATTCCCGGACGTCTCGGGGGCGAGGAGTTCGGACTGCTGCTCGTTGGCGCGAACGCCGACGGCGCGCGCGCCTTTGCCGAGCGCCTGCGCGGTCGGCTCGAACTCGTGACACAGCACGACCTCACCCCATTCACGGTGAGTACCGGCGTCGCGGAACTCGGCGTGCACGCCGACGACCCGGACGGGATGATGCTCGCCGCCGACCGCGCGCTCTACCGCGCCAAGGCCGAGGGTCGCGATCGCGTGATCGTCGCGGACCTTCCGCCGCTCACCGCGGCGGCGCTGGCGCCGGAGGAATCAGCCGACGAGACGCCGGCCGATGCCCTCGACGCACTTGGTCAGAGCGCGGAGCAGCTCTCGCTGTCGGTGACCTTGAAGCTCGAACCGCAACCGCAAGCCGCGACCACGTTCGGGTTCTCGACCTTGAATCCGGCGCCCGTCATTGCCTCGACGAAGTCGATCACCGATCCCTCGACGTAGGGGAGCGAGTCCGGGTCGACGAGGATGCGGAGTCCGCGGTCCTCGAAAATCTGATCGTCGCCACGCTGCTCGTCGAAGGCCAGTTGGTACTGGAATCCGGAACAGCCGCCGCCCTTGACGCCCACGCGGAGACCCGCCACGGCGATGTCCGCGTTTTGCGCGGTGAGGTACTCGCGAACTTTGTCCGCGCCCTTGTCGGTGAGAGTGATCATTGGCTTCGTTTGGCTCCGTGGTCGTACCGCGTGGTGACGCGGTGGCACCGGGGTGTCGCAGCGCCGGTAGGTCGTAAGTGATCTATCGGTCCGCTTCCCTAAGTGTAGTAGCCGCTACGCTCGAAGTCATGCCAACCCCCGAGGAACTGCAGAGCCGCATCGAGGCAGCGATCCCAGGAGCCGTGGCGACCGTCGTCGACACCACCGGCACCCAGGACCACTTCCGCGCTGAGGTCTCCGCCCCCGCCTTCGCCGGTCTCTCCCGAATCGCCCAACACCGCTTGGTGTACGACGTATTCGGCGCAGACATCGGCGGACCCATTCACGCCCTCTCGCTCAAGACGGAGCCCTCATGAGCCAGCCGACCCTCGCCGACCAGATCAAGCAAGCGATCGAGTCCAACGACGTCATCCTCTTCATGAAGGGCACGCCCGACGCGCCCGCATGTGGATTCTCCGCGCGGACCTCCGCAGCGCTCACTTCGCTCGAGGTGCCGTTCGCGAGCGTCGACATCCTGCCGGACGCCCGCATCCGCCAGGAGCTCTCGGCGCTCTCCAACTGGCCGACGATCCCGCAGCTCTTCGTGCGCGGCGAACTCGTCGGCGGCTGCGACATCGTGATGGAGATGGCCGACAGCGGCGAACTCCAGACGCTCCTCGGCGTCGAAGGCAAAGCCGATGACGCTGGCGCCGATTCGACGCCGACGCTGCAGATCGAAAACCGCCTCTAAACGGCGTACCTCCAGGACGACGAAGGGCGCCCGCGGGCGCCCTTCGTCGTCCTAGGGGCTGTGGGCCGTCGCCTTAGCGGCGGGGCGTCACCGTGGCCGACGCCGCGCCGGTCACCCGCACGGACGGAAGTTCCCAGATGAGCTTCGCGCGCTTCTGGATCTCTTCCAGGTCGGCGTCGTCGAGGGAGGATTCCTCTTCGCCCTGCAGCCCACGCTTGATCTCGCTCCCGCCGAGGCCCGGAACGACGACCGCGCGCAGGCCGGAGATGCCGGATGGCGTGTAGAGCGCACGCAGCGCCTTGAGGTTCTTCGGCGTGGGCGCGGCGTCCTCCTCAGAGAAGAGATCCTCGAGGGTGGCGTCGGTCGGCGCGAGGCCCTCGATCGCGTCGGCCAGGACCACGATTCCGGTGCTGACCCCGGCGGCGTAACGCGGGATTCGCACCTTCGCCGCGATCACGCGCTGCTCGCCGGTGGTGCCCTGCACCACCGTCACCCGCACGGTGGCCTCCGAGCCCGCCTTGGGGCGTCGCGGAACCGAGATCTTCACGATCTCGGCGGTGTCGGCCTCATCGCGGAACTGCACGTCCACCGCGACGCGATCCACGATGTTCAAGAACCGCTCGGCCGTCGTGAGCGGGCCGATCGCGTTGACAGCGGACTCGGCGATCCCCATCTCCACGCCACCCTCGGCGCCCGCCTGCGGAACGATCGAGTCGACGCATTCCGAGAGCGGCTTCTCGCCGTTCTTGAGGAAGATCGTGGTGCAGGCGCGTGCGGCGCCACCGACCGACACCTGGCTCGTGAGACGCTGCATCGCCGTGCCGGCGTTCGCGGCGGCTGCCAGGGCGAGCAGGCTCGCCGTGCTGCCACCGCGGATCGTCCGCTCGTCGACGACGTTCGCCTTGGCCTCCTGGACGACCGCGCCGCCGCCATTCCGCACGGTCGCGCTGACCTGAATGCTCGCCGGCGCAGCGCCGAGCAGGCCAGCAATGCCGAACGCTCCGTCGAAGCCAATGGTCCCGACCGCGCCGACCGGCGTGCCGAGCTTGTACGACCCTTGCTCGCCGATTGACGGCGACGAAATCACGGTGCTGATCCGGGCTCGCTCCATCTGCAGGCGCGCAGCCCCGGTGCCGTTGTTGGGATGACCGAACGCGTAGACCTTCGGCCCGTCGACGTACGTGACCGTGCCGATCGCCCCGGCCGACACATCGCCGAAGACGTTCGTCGCAGCGACCGCGTCGCCGGGCTTCAAACCGCCGGCAGGCGCGACCTGCGAGCGCGAGGCGGCCGGCGACACGATGAGCTGCCGACCCGCCTTCGCAGCCGCGGCCGTGAACGCGGCGGCCAGCGGGCCCTTGGGACCGGACAGGGTGAGCGGGAGCCGGAAGCGGTCGGCGGGCGCCGAACCGTTCGTCGCCGCGGCCTTGGCCTTCGCCTTGGTGGACGTCCCGGACGTGCTCGGCGCCGCGACGCCGATCGGCGGGGCTGCCGGCGCGTTCGCCGTCGCGGGCATGGCGAGCATGGCCTCGATCGGCGTGACCTGGCCGACGGTGTTGTCGTATTGGCCAATGCCGTAGGCGATCGCGCCAACGACCGCGAACGTGCCGTCGGCACGCGGGCAGCGCACCGGCGACCCGGAGAAGCCGGATGCGATCCCGCCGCTCATGACGGCGTCGCCGGCGAACCGCATCACGATCCCGGCGTCGGTGGGGCGCGGACCGCCTTCCACGCTCAGCACGGTCGCGTCGAAGTGGACAGGCTCGAGGCCGGAGATCACCGTCGAAGCTTGGCAGAGCATGCCCGGCTGAACTTCACCGAGGGGCATGATCGGCTCGCCGGCCGCGGACGCCGTCGAGGCACCGAAAGACAGGGCGAGCGTGGCGGCCACGAAGCCGGCACCGTGAGAGGAGGCGCGCATAGAATCGCAACGCTACTGGCCCGTGGGGGCGCAGCCTGCAGGAGCGCGGGCGCGGTAGCGACGCGGTGCCTCCGGTCGAGGGGCTAGGGTTGCCGCCGCATGTCTGTCGCCATCGTCTCGGACTCCACGCACTACCTCCCGGCCGACGCGCTCGTCGGCCATGAGCTGCACACCATCCCGCTGTGGCTGGTCGAGGATGGGCGCGCAACCCGTGAGGATCTCATCGGCGACTGGACCGAGCTGTACCGCGCCTTGCGTGCCGGGGAGCGTTCGCTCTCCACGTCGCAGCCGTCCGTCGGCGAGTTCCTGGAGATCTACGAGCCGCTGCTCGCGGCCGGCCGCGACATTGTCTCCGTGCACCTCACGAGCGGGATGTCCGGCACCGTCGACACCGCGCGCCAGGCCCGCGAGGAGGCGCTGGGCAAGTTCCCGGAGCGGACGATCGAAGTCGTCGACAGCGGCTCGACCGCCGGGGGGCTTTCGCTCGTCGTCGTCGCCGCGATCCGCGCCGCCGAAGCCGGAGGCGACGCGGCGGCCGTCGCGTCCGCCGCGACCGAGACCGCGAACGCGATCAAGATCCGGTTCGGCCTCGACACCCTCGACTACCTCCGCCGCGGCGGACGGGTCGGCCGGGCCCAGGGCCTCCTCGGGAGCACCCTCCAGATCCGCCCGATCCTCAAGCTCGATGGCGGCGCCGGCTCGGTGAACGAGACCGTCGAGAAGATTCGCACCAGCTCGAAGATGCGCCAGCGGCTCCTGCGGTTCCTCGACGAATTCGCCGAGGAAGGCCGCGACGGCTGGGCCGTGATGCACATCATGGTGCCCGACGTGGTCGATGAGTTCCTCGAGGCGGGCCGCAAGGTCATCGGCACCGAGCCGCTCTTCATCTGCGAGGCCGGCCCCGTCGTCGGTGCGCACACGGGTCCCGGAATGATCGGCGTCGGCGGCGTGTCCTCGTCGTTCGTCGGCGTCGGCCCGTTCGGTTCGCCGCCGCGCAGCTAGCCCCGCCGACTGAGCCTGGCTGACCGGACCGGGCCGGGGCTCTTGGGCGCGTCGGCGCTCGCGCCGCCCCCGCGCCTGAGAGACTGGCGGGCATGGAGCGGCCCATCCTCGTGAACGCGAAAAGCGCGACGGTCGCGCGCATCACGATCGTGATCGTCTTCACTCTCGCGCTGATGACGGTGCTCTGGGAGCTGCGTGGCCCGATCATCTGGGTGCTGATCGCGGCACTGATCGCCACGGCCCTGTCGCGGCCGATCGATCGGCTGTCGAAGCGGATGCCTCGACCGCTCGCGATCACCGCCGTCTATCTCGGGCTCGTGCTGATCCCCGTCGGACTCCTGTTGCTGGCGGTACCCCCGCTCATCGGCGAGGCGCAGAAGCTGATCGAGTCGCTCCCGGGACTCATCCAGGATCTACAGAACGCCCTGCTGAAGAACGACCAGCTCGCGAAACTCCTCAACGACTTCGATCCGCTTGATGCGCTCAAGGAGCAGGCGTCCTCGATCCCGAATCGCATCAGCGACGTGGCCGGAATCATCGGGTCGATCGGCCTCGGCGCCCTGAACTCGATCGTCGCCGGGCTCACGATTCTCATTCTGAGCGTGTTCTTCGTCTCGTCGGGCGGCAAATCGATCCGTCGCGCCATCGATCTGTACGGCGGCGAACGCACGCCGTTGCTCCACCAGATCACCGAGCGCACGAGCAAGGCCATCGCCGCCTACTTCGCCGGCACGCTCCTGATCGCGCTCGTCGCCGGGATCGCGTCCTACACCGTGATGTCGATCTTGGGCATCCCGTACGCCGTCGCTTTGGCGGTTGTCTGCGGCACGGCGTCACTCATCCCCATGTTCGGCGCCACGATCGCCGCGGTCTTCGTCGGCATCATCGCCGCGCTCACCACGTCGCTCAGCGTGGTGCTGCTCTGGATCGGCTGGCAGGTCATCTACCAGCAGGTCGAGAACAATCTCGTCCAGCCGCAGATCCAGAAGCGCACCGTCAAGGTGCCGCCGGTCGCGACCGTGATCGGCGTGCTCTTCGGCAGCAGCCTACTTGGCGTCTTGGGTGCCGTCGTCGCGATCCCGGCGATCGCCGCCGCCATCGCCGTCGGCGAAGAACTCGCGGCGTGGAAGCGGGGCGCGGCCGCCGTTGCTGGCGGCGAGCGCTTCGACCACGCCAGCAAGGCGCGCGCCGCAGCGGCGGCCGCCGACGCCAGCTAACCGCGGCCTAAACGACGTTGGGGCGCCCCGGCCTGGCCGGAGCGCCCCAACGAGCAAGACGGTTCAGCGACTGAACCTCACTGGAACTGGTGGGGCAAAGGCGCCCCGGGTGCGCCTAGCGCGAGAGGAGCCCGCCGAGGGCGACGATGCCGCCTCCGAGCAGGAACCCGGCGGCCGCAGCGGCACCGGCGAACTGGGTGGGACGGCGACGCACGTGGCGCTTCCAGTCCGTGGCCTGCGAGACACCGACGGTGAGGTCGGTGACGGACTTCGCAAGATCCTGGCGATGACTCTCGATGGAGGCACGGATCTCGTCGGGTGTGCGCTGAGCACTCATGCGTTCCTCCTGGCGTCGGAGACGGCTTCCTTGGTGAGCTTGGCCTCGGCGATCGCGAGTTCCGGGACCGGCGGCGCACCCTTCTTGAAGAGCCGCAGCGCGAACCAGCCCGCGAGCGCAGCGAGGATCACGTAGAGCAGACCGGCGAGCAGGAATCCGAGGAAGATGCCTCCGCCCGTGAGCTCCCAGATGCCCCACGCCAGCGCGTTGCTGAAGAGGATGAACGCGAAGAAGAGGAAGACGCCGGCAGCGGCGCCGACCCCAGCTCCCACGCCGAGGTTGCGGACCTTGCCGCCGACCTCGGCCTTGGCGAGCGCGATCTCCTCGGAGACGAGCGCCGAGACGCTCGTCGAGATGTTCTGAAGGGCCTGAGCGACCTGCGGTTCAGTATCAGCGGACAATGCGACGCACCACCATGGCAAGAGCGAATCCGATCGCGAAGGCGCCTCCGATGAGGGCCTCCGGGCGATCCTGAGCGAGACGCTCGATCTGAGCAACGACGTCGCCGCCGGTGGCGTCGGCGGGCGCGCCGGGCGGCGGAAGCTCCGGATCCACCGGAGCCTGCGCCTCGCCGACGGCCTCGAAGGCACCGGTCGGCTGCTCGTCGTCTGGCGTCTTGGGTGAGGGGTCGGTCACGAGAGGTTCGCTCCTGAAATGGTCGGCTGCGCCGGGCACGGCCGCCGCGCTGCCCGTCATCTAAGCAGACCCGGCGGCTGCGGCCGGGGTCCGCGGTGGTTCCTTCGTGCACAGCGAAAGCCGACCAGCGCTGACCGGCGCGTAGCTGACCGCACACCGGACCCTGTACGCGCCGTCGCTCAGCCGTGCAGGCCGTCCGTCGCCGGGCGCTCGTAGACGTCCGGGCGCCGGAGCGCCTGAACCGGAAGCGCTTCCCGGGCGGCGCCCACGAGGCCCAGATCCAGCTCGGCGATCACGATGGCTGGGCCGTCCGCCTCGGCCCGCGCCAGGACCCGCCCCCAGGGATCGACGATCATCGACTGCCCGCCTGAGCGCGACCCGTCGGGATGCTCGCCGCACTGGTTGGCCGCCACCACGAACGCTCCGAGTTCGATGGCGCGCGCCCGCACGAGGACTTCCCAGTGATCTTGCGTCGTGCGCTCCGTGAACGCCGCAGGCAGCGTGATCACGTTCGCGCCGCCAGCAGCCAGCGCTCGGAAGAGGCCGGGGAAGCGCAGGTCGAAGCAGATCGCCATGCCGATCTCGTAGGCCGGGTCGGTCGCTAGCTGCGAGACCACCGGCTGGCGGCCGTGGCGCTCGGCGTCGGACTCTCGGTAGCGGCGCCCTGCGATATCGGCGTCGAAGAGGTGGACCTTGCGGTACACCGCGGCAACGCGCCCGTCGGGCGTGAAGTGCAGCGACGTGTTGTGCAGCCGCGCGTCGGCATCGCTGCCAGACGGTGTCGGTCCGTCGCCCGCAACGAGGCGCAATCCACCAATTCCGGCCGCACCGGAGCGCTCGCTGATCGACCCGGCCACGAGATCGATCGACAGCTCCTCCGCCAGCGCCCCGAGCTGGTCGACCAGCGGCCCGCTCAGCGGCTCGGCCACCGGCTCAAGGGCCGCAGCGTCGCCGATCGCCAGCCATTTTTCTGGGAGCACGACCAGCGTCGCGCCACGCTCGGCCGCCTCACGCACCGCAGCAACCGCGGCGCGGAGATTGGCGTCGGGGTCGGGCCCCGCAGAAAGTTGCACGGCAGCAGCCAGCATCAGCCCGACGCTAGCGCGGCGGAGCTGTCCGAGCCACCCGAGCCCGGACACCGCCGGTCCAATTCCGTGCGAGCCCCACTCCCGGCGGTTACGTTCCACGGCATGAGCGACTTCTCCGCCGACCTCGCTGCGGCCTACGCGACCGACCTCCCATCGATCGATCTCGGCCGCGCCGTCTACGCCGGAGCCGTCGTCCCCGAGGTCGCCGTGAAGCTCCCTCTGCGCATGGTCAACCGGCACGGCCTGATCGCGGGCGCGACCGGCACGGGCAAGACCAAGACGCTCCAGGGCATCGTCGAGCAGCTCTCGGCCCACGGCGTGCCGACCGTCGTCGCCGATGTGAAAGGCGACCTCTCGGGCCTGCGCGATCCGGGCGCCGCCGACGGCCCGGCCCCCGCCCGCATGGCCGACCTCGGCCTGCCGTTCGCGCCGACCGCGTTCCCGGTCGAGTTCTACGCGCTGGGCGGCATCGGCTCGGGCGTGCCGATCCGCGCGACCCTGTCCGACTTCGGCCCGCAGCTCCTAGCCAAGATTCTCCAGGCCAACGAGACGCAGGAGCAGAGCCTGCAGCTCGTCTTCCACTACGCGGATCAGAAGGGCCTTCCGCTCCTGGACCTCGGCGACCTGCGCGCCCTGCTCACGTTCCTGGACTCCGACGATGGCAAACCTGAACTCGCCGGCATCGGCGGCCTCGCGGGCCAAACCGTCGGCGTGCTGCTGCGGTCGCTCGTCGGCCTGGAGGTCGGCGGCGGGACGGAGTTCTTCGGGGAGCCGCAGCTCGACGTCGCCGACCTCATGCGTTTGGCACCGGACGGTCGCGGCATCATCTCCTGCCTCGAGCTGCCGGCCGTCCAGGACAAGCCGGCCCTGTTCTCCACCGCGCTCATGTGGCTGCTTGCCGAGCTGTTCGAGTCGCTCCCCGAGGTCGGCGATCTCGACAAGCCCAAGCTCGTGTTCTTCTTCGACGAGGCCCACCTCCTCTTCAAGGGTGCGACGCCTGCGTTTGTGGACTCCGTCGTGCAGACCGTCCGCTTGATCCGCTCCAAGGGCGTCGGCGTCTTCTTCATCACGCAGACTCCGAAGGACATTCCGGGCGACGTGCTCGGTCAGCTCGGCAACCGCGTGCAGCACGCCCTGCGCGTGTTCACCCCGGACGACGAGGCGGCGCTCCGAGCGACGGTCAAGACCTACCCGAAGAGCGAGTTCTACGACGTCGGTGAACTCCTCATCACGGTCGGCACCGGCGAGGCCGCGATCACGCTGCTGAGCGCGAAGGGCACACCGACCCCGGTCGTTCACACGCGCATCCCGGCGCCGGCTTCGAAGATGGCGCCGACCGCAGATGTCGACGCGGCCGTCAACGCGTCGCCGCTCCTGCCGAAGTACGGCCCGCGCGTCGACGCCCAGAGCGCCCGGGAGATGCTGGCTGCCCGGCTCGAAGAGGCGCAGGCGCTGCAGCAGGCCGAGGCCGCGCAAAAGACCGAGGCCCGCAAGGAGAAGGTCGAGCAGGCCGCGGCCCCCAAGCCCGCGCCCGCCCCGGCCGCTCCCAGGCCCGCTCCGAAGGCTCAGCACAAGGAGGCCGCTGGCGCCGTCGCTGGCGGTGCCGCGGTCGTCGGCACCTTCCTCAAATCCCGCGAGGGCCGGGCGCTCATGCGCGACGTCGGCCGCGGCGTCTTCGGGCTCCTCAAGAAGAAGCGCTGAGCCGGACCAGCGGCCCACGCGAGGTGGGTTCCCGGGCCGACGCCTACGCGTGCGTAGCAAGGGCGCGACCCCGCGGCACCTGGCCCGTTTAGAGTCCGCCCCGCTTGCCCATTGGCGTGCGCGCGTTCGCGCGCGCACCGCGAGGCCAGCGTCCCTTTCACCTCACGGATTCAGGAGCGTCTCATGGGCGTACTCGACGACAAGGTCGCGATCATCACCGGCTCGGCTCGTGGCATCGGCCGCGCGACCGCTGAGCTGCTTGCCTCGCACGGCGCGAAGATCGTCATCAACGATCTCGACGCGGACCTCGCGCAGCAGACCGCTTCCGAGATCGACGGCGAGACCGCGGTCTTCGGCGGCGACCTCACCAAGGGCGACGCGCCGGACCAGCTCATCAAGACCGCGATCGACGCCTGGGGCAAGATCGACATCATCGTCAACAACGCCGGCTACACGCTCGACGGCGCCGTCCACAAGATGACCGACGAGAACTGGCAGCGGATGCTCGACATCCACCTGACCGTCCCGTTCAAGGTGATCCGCGCCGCCGCCCCGTACTACCGCGACACGGCCAAGCAGGACATCGCCGAGGGCCGCGAAGTCTTCCGCAAGATCATCAACGTCTCCTCCACGTCCGGCGTCTTCGGCAACGCTGCGCAGGCCAACTACGCCGCTGGCAAGGCCGGCGTCGTCGGCCTCACCAAGTCCCTCGCCAAGGAATGGGGCATGTTCAAGGTCAACGTCAACGCGGTCGCTTACGGCTTCGTTGAGACGCGCCTCACCGCCTCCAAGGGCTCCGAAGGCACCACCGGCGCCGACGTCGGCGGCAAGACCGTCGACCTCGGCATGAGCGACATCGTTCGCCAGGGCGCCACCATGATGACCCCGCTCGGTCGCGGCGCCTCCCCGGAAGAAGCCGCCGGCGGCGTCTTCTTCCTCGCGTCCCCGTACTCGAACTTCGTCACCGGCCAGACGCTGCTCGTCTCCGGTGGCATGTTCGGCGGCATGACCGCCTAAGGGCCATTCGGGGTTCCGGCCGGGGTGGGGGTGGCCCTCCCTCCGGTCGGAGTCTCGCCCGGTACATCTCCGACTTTGGTCTTAGGTGATTGGGCGAGAGCTCCCTGCGGGAGGGCCACCCCCACCCCGGCCTGCTCGCCTCCGGCGCCTTTGGCGGTCATCCTGCCGAGCTTGCCGGCCGGAGGCTTCGGCTCCGTTCTATTGACCCTGAGTGGGTTCACTACGAGTTCATGTGAAGTTGATCGCTAGGTGGCGGGGATCTGACAGCGATAGCTGGCGGTTCGGCGGGATCCCTCCACGAAAAGGCCCCAGAACTCTGTTAGATCGGCGAAGTTGCCGACCTGGGCGTCCGCGGCTCGCCGCGGAGTTGCACCACCAGTACGACCGCAAAGAGACCGATGGCGGTTCCATAGCCGGAAATTCCAGCGGCGAAGGTAAGCGTAA
Organism: Solirubrobacteraceae bacterium; assembly: GCA_032119595.1. Taxonomy (GTDB): domain Bacteria; phylum Actinomycetota; class Thermoleophilia; order Solirubrobacterales; family Solirubrobacteraceae; genus JAGIBJ01. Next base: position 153,146 of record JAUMBQ010000001.1, read on the forward strand.
GGGCGAGGGCGGTTGCTACCAACGGCAGCCAGGCCGGGGCGCCGTTACTCAAGGTCGGGTCAACGAGCTCCAAGCCCTCCGCCAGCACGGCGAACACCGTTACCGCGCTCACCATGACGATCCACGTTTCAGCGTTAGACGCCCCCAAGCTTAGGGCGATGAAGGCCGCTAGCCCGACCACCACTCCTACTCCGATGCCAGGCCCAAGCGGCCATGAACGTCGCCGCCGCTGTCTGAGATCCACCACGTCGACCACTATGACCCACCGGCGAGACTCGAGCGGACCGTCTCGATTCCTAGGAAGCGAGACGCCCCCGCGGCGGTGACAGCAATCTCCAAGTTCGCTGGGCGCGGGGCGGAAATCGACCTTCGCTCGACCTTATGGCTCGCTGGGGGAGCCCGAGGGCGAGGACACGGGCTGCTCCACTCAGGTCTCGTCGGCCGCCGTTTCGCCCGGACCGTCGCCGACGGGCAATGCATCGTCGATGTAGGGCAGCACCTCGCCGCCCCAGCCTGCTTTCCAGCGCTCAAGCCGATCGGGACCGTTGCACTGTTTGATCGAGATCACCTTCTCCGCGAGGCCCTCGTCAACATCGGCGGCCCAGGCGACGAAGGCGGGAGTCTTGGTGATGCCCGGCAGATCGGTGTCTGACAGGCGGCGGGCCAGCGCCTCGGCCGCTGCGCGATACGGATCCTCTGGCTGCACCAGCGCGATCTCACGCATCATCGTCCCGCCGGCCTGGTCAGCGATAGGGATCTCGATAGCGTTGAGGTCCCCGTCGAGGTACAGCGTCGAAATCGCGCCGTCTTCGCCGCTGCCCGCGTCCACCCGGTCCTCCTCCAATCCGACGGCCGCATTGAGATACAGGCGGCCCTGCGCGCTGTAGGAGACTGCCAATCCGTATGCCTCCGGCCGTCCCAGGAACTCGGTGTGGGCAACAGCGTCGGCTAGCGCTGCCAAGCAGCTCGTTGCCATCGCGTCGACGAGTTCGGCGATCCGCTCCGGGCGGGGTCGACCCGGCCGATCCCAGACGATCTCACCGTCGCGGGCGACGATCTTCGCCAGACCGCCGTGGTCATGGACGACCTGCACGCGCCCGCCCATGTTGTACCGCTCGACGCTACAAATTTCCGTGAAACCAATCTCGTCGCTCTCCTCGATCGCGACGAGCCGGCCGGCGTCGTCGTAGACGTACGTTTCTTCTGACCGATCGCTGTCGACCCCCTCGTAGGTCGTCCGCGACGCGCGGCCTGAAGGGTCAAAGAATGTTCGGGCGACTCCCCCTTCCTTCAGCTCCACCTTGATCGTGCCGTCGGCCTCGCGAACAGCTACCTCGGCGGCTTCAGCGCCACTGTGGCGACTGACCTGCCGTCGCGCAACAGGCCCCCCGTCAGCGTCGAAGCCGGCCTCGGCCCAGTACTCCTGCCGCGCGAGCGTCTCGTCGTCGAGCGGCACGTCGTAGCCCCCCAGGCGCTCCGTGATGAGCGGTTCGGCGCGATGGCCCAGCCAGCGCAGGCTGACGGGCACCCAGCGATCGACGCAGGCCTCGGCCGAGGCCTGGACCGGAGGAGTTGGCTGAGCGGATGCCGTCGGCTCGGGCTGTCGTGCCCTACCTCGCCCCCGGCTCACGACACCTAGGACAAAACCACGGACCGACATCGCTGCGACGCTACCGGAAGACGGGACCCTCAGATCACGCTTGGCGGCGTCACTTCAGCGCTACCAGCGCAGCATCGGCAGGGGCTTCAGCGGGTGCTTGGCGGCGTGCCGCGCGCCGGTTCTCACCAGGCTCAGGTGGAAACCTTCGAGCGGGTACTTCGCGCGCAGGTGGGCGTATTCGCCGGCGGGGATGCCTCGTTGGATGAGGCCGAGGGAGGCGTCGCAGAGGTCGGCTCGGCGGAAGGCCTCGACCCTCCGGTGGTCCGAACGCGAGCGGCGGGCGCCGCTAGGAGCGGGCTTCTTTGAGGGCGGCGTCGCGGCCCTGGTCGCGCAGGGCGTAGTAGAGCGTCTTGATCTCGTCGAAGATCTGGTCGGCGGCGGCCTGGGCCTGCTCCTTGCTCGGGTGCTCGATGCGCTCGAAGCGGATCGGCTTGCCGTACTTGACGGTCACCTTCGGGAAGCCGCCCTTCTTCCAGTTGCGCACATGGGATGAACCCAGGATGGCGGTCGGCACGACCGGGGCGCCGGTCTCCAGGGCGATCTGGCCGATGCCGCGCTTGGCGTGCTCGGCAAGATCGGCGGTGCGCGAGCGACCACCCTCGCAGTACATGACGAGGGCTCCACCGCGCTCGAGAATGATCCGGGAGGTTTCCATCGCGCGGCCGTCGCGCTGGCCACGGCGCACCGGGAAGGTGCCGCCCATGCGGTAGACCTCCTGCACGCCCTTCACGAAGAGCTGGCTCTTCGCCATGAACTGCAGCTTGCGACGGGTCGACGCGCCCGCGTAGAAGTGGTCGACGTGCGAGAAGTGATTCGGCGCGATGATCACCGCGCCGGTCGATGGGATGTTCTCGGAGTCGATGCCGCGAATCCGGTTGAACGTGCGCGCGTAGAGCACCGAGATCACGCGAACCACGGTGTAGGTGAGGCCCGGCTTCTTCGTGTTCGTGTGCTCGTAGAACCGGTCGAAGTACTCCGAGGGACGCTCGTCCTTATAGACCTGCGCCTTGAGGGCGACGAGCTTCTCCGCGTCGGACTGCTGCTTGGTCTGCTGAGGGGATCCGGCCATCCCAGCGAGCGTACCGCGCACGCCCGCGCAGGTGCGGGCGGCAGCAAATGATCGTCGGCTTGCGCCGGACCTTGAGCAAGTCGCGCGAATACCGCGCCAGACCATCGATTTCCTACAACGAATGCCGAATTGCAGCATCTCGGAGAAGGCCGCCGCGCTCTCCCTGGTGAATCCCTGGCTCGAGGCGCCGGGCTCCGCCGGCGCCTCACTCTCAAGCCACCGCTCACCAAGGACCACCATGTTCCCCGTTCGCCGCTTCGGCTCCAACTAGCTCGTCGCCACCGCCCCGGCCCCGCACCCGGGCACCCGCCGCCGCGCTGCGCAGGAAACCCCGGCGCTCCATTGATGGACCCAGCACGCGCGTGCGCCACGCTTGCGAGCCGCCTCAATCCGCGCCAGCCGCGTAGGCTGAACCGCCATGCCCGGGCAACTCCTGCACGACACCCCAGCCGAGGGCGTCCTGCGCCTCCGCATCAGCAACCCCACCAAGCGGGGCGCGCTCGACCACACGATCCTCGACGGGATCGAGAGCGCACTGGACTCGCTCGACGCGTCCGTGCGCTGCGTGATCCTCACCGGCGAACCAGGCGTCTTCTCGTCCGGCTACGACATCGGCAACATCCCGGCGGATCGCTTCAACGAACTCGCCGAGCCACTCGTCGCACACCCGTTCGCCAGCGCCGTGGAAGCCCTCGACCGCTGCGACACGCCCGTCGTCGCCGCCCTCTCGGGCCACACGATCGGCGGCGGGCTGGAACTCGCGATCTGCTGCGACCTGCGCATCGCCCGCACCGACATCAAGCTCGGCATGCCTCCGGCCAAGCTGGGCCTCGTCTACTCCCACACGGGCCTGATGCGCTTCCTCGACGCGATCGGCGAGCCGCGCACCCGCGACCTTTTCCTGCGCGGCAAGTACATCGATGCCACCCGCGCCGAGCAGTGGGGCCTCGTGACCGAACTCGTCGTGCGTCCTGAGCGGGTCGTCGGCCACAACGACGACCAGGCCAACCTCGCCCACGCCGAGGCCCTCGACCTCGCCGCCGTCGAGATCGCCAGCGAGATCGCTGCGAACGCCCCGCTGTCCGTCCAGGGCAACAAGCAAGTGCTGCGCAAGATCCTCACCGCCCAGCGCGAACTCGCGCCGGACCTCGAGGCCGAGCTGATCCAGTTGCGCAAGGACTGCTTCCAGTCCGAGGACTTCCTGGAGGGTGTGCACGCGTTCGCCGAGCGTCGCAAGCCCAACTGGCAGGGCCGCTGAGCGCCTTGCGGGTCGTCAGCTGGAACGTCAACTCCCTCCGCGCGAGGCTGCACCGAGTCGAGGAACTCCTCAGCCAGCACCAGCCGGACGTCGTCCTGCTCCAGGAGACCAAGTGCTCACCGGAGCAGTTCCCGCATGAGGAGCTCGCCGCGATGGGCTACCACGCCGCCGACTCATCCAGCGGCCGCTGGACGGGCGTCGCGATCCTCGCCCGCAAGGAACTCGCGATCGAGGACCCGACGACCGAGCTGTTCGGCAATCCGCTCGCATCCGAAGCGCGCTGGGTCGAGGCGACGGTCGACGGGATCCGCTTCGCGAGCGTCTACGTCGTCAACGGCCGGTCGCTCGACCACGAGATGTACTTCGTCAAGCTCGAGTTCCTCGAAGCGATCGCCGCCCGCGCCGGCGACCTGCGCGCGACCGGGCCGATGATCATCGCGGGCGACATGAACGTCTGCCCCACCGACCTGGACGTTTGGAACCCCCTCGCGTTCGAGGGCCACACCCACGTCAGCGCGCCCGAGCGCAAGGGCCTGCAGAACGTTCTGGATGCCGGCGGCCTCGTCGACGCGCACCGCCACCGTTACGGCGACGATGCGCAGCAGTTCACCTGGTGGGACTACCGCGCCGGCAGCTTCCACAAGAACCACGGCCTGCGGATCGACCTGCACCTCGTGAGCGAGTCGCTCGCCGGCCAGATCGCCGACGTCCGCATCCTGCGCGACCTGCGCAAGGGCGACAAGCCCAGCGACCACGCGCCGCTGGAGCTCGAGCTCACCGACTGACGCGGTTCCGGCGCGCTGTTGAGCACCGCCCGGCCCCGACCTACTCGCCGTCGCCGAGCGACCCGTCGAGGACGAAGATCTCTGCCGCGAGATCCGGGCCGACGTGGTTGGCGCTCATCATCGCCACCACAGCGCGCCCCGTGAGCGCCTCGATCTGCTCGATGGCGGCCGCCTTCATGGCGATCTGGAACTCGTGGCGCAGATCGAGCACGGTCTCGACGCGGCCGGCTGTGACGAGACTCTGCTCACCCCTCGTGAGGGTGTCCTCGAGCATCACGAGCACGACGTTGTCGCGAATGCTCGTGCGGACCTTCGTCGGGCCGCGACCGGTGTAGTCGCGCACGAGCTGCACGATGGCCTTGGAAATCGCGGCGCTCGTCGATCCGGCACCCGACTTGACATCGGTCGTGTCCGAGATAGCACCGTCACCAACGGCCATAGCCGAGCCCTTCATTCCTCTCTCCGGGTCATGTACTTGCGCAGAAGGTGGAGAGAGGCCGAGGCCCGAAACGCAAGTACCCCCCCAACGCGCCCTGAGGACGAACCGAGCTGGTGACCGCACCCTATCGAGCCGGGCAGCGGCTGGTGGACGGGCACTTGCCGCGCTCCGGTACCTTGTGCCGATGCCCCCGCTGATCACCCGTGAAGAGGCGCTCGAGCTCGGCCAGCTCCGTGGCCCGATGGAGATCGAAGCGCTCGTTGAGCGCGCGTGGGAATGCCGAACCGAGCAATTCGGCACCAGCACCGACATGTGTTCGCTGGTGAACGCCAAGTCGGGCGGCTGCGCCGAGGACTGCGGCTTCTGTGCCCAGTCGCGCTTCGCCGATTCCGAAACGCCGATGCACGCGATGATGGAGCCCGACCAGATCCTGGAGCACGCGCGTGCGGCCGAGGCCGCAGGCGCCCACCGCTTCTGCATGGTGACGCAGGGCCAAGGCCTCTCCAAGCGCGACTTCGAGAAGCTGCTCGAAGGCACGCGGCTCGTCGCCAAGGAGACGAACCTCAAGCGCTGCATCTCGATCGGCCACATGAGCGTCGACCGCGCGCTCAAGCTCAAGGAAGCCGGCGTTCAGCGGGTGCACCACAACGTGGAGACGGCCCGTTCGTACTACGACGAGGTCTCCTCGACGGTTCGCTACGAGGGCCGCATCCGCACGGTCGACGCGATCAAGGAGGCTGGCATGGAGAGCTGCGTCGGCGGCATCCTGAATCTCGGCGAGTCGCCCGAGCAGCGCGTGGAGATGGCGTTCGAACTCGCCGAGATCAACCCCACGTCGGTTCCGATCAATCTGCTGAACCCGCGCCCCGGCACCAAGTTCGGCGACCGCGACTTCATGGACCCGTGGGAGGCCGTGAAGTGGATCGCGATCTTCCGCCTCGTCCTGCCTGAGGCCCTCTTCCGCCTCTGTGGCGGCCGCGTCGAGAACATCGGCGACCTCCAGCCGCTCGCCGTCAAGGCCGGCGTGAACGGCGTGATGATGGGCAACTTCCTCACCACGCTCGGCAACACGCCCGAGCAGGACCGCAAGATGTTCGAAGACCTCGGGCTCGACATCTCCCGCCAGCCCGACAACGGCCGCAACCCGCGCCCCGACAACCGCAGCGGCTGGCTCGAGGGCGAGTCGCCCAACGTCGTTGAGGACTACATCGACCGCGAAGGCTGGGTCGCCGCGCAGGCCGACCGCGGCACCGCCCACATCGTCGAGCCTGGCGCCCCGGTCATCGGTGGTGGCCCTGCTCCCACGAAGGAGCGGGTCGACGGGCCGCCGAGCGAGGTCGTCGACACGACGCCCGGCACGGCCGTGGTCGAAGGCGATCTCGGCATCCGGCTGTGGGACCCGTCCACGCAGCTGCGGTACCGCCCGCGCAAGAATCCGCCGCCGCCGCGCCCCGATGGCGCACCGAACGTCGGCCACCGCCGCGCCGACGAACACGTCGCCGCGCCCGCCTCCGCCGGTTGACGCCGGCACGAGCTGTCCTGCAGAATCCAGCCAGCTCGTTTGCGTCGTCCCACCGGCGCACCGGCCCCCTGACCTCCTCCGGCCGCTCCGCCGGGAACTACGATTGCGCCTGATGACCCAAGGTCAACCGAACGCCGACTACCGGCAGCGCCTGATCAACGCCCTCGCGGTGGTGATCTCGCGCGACGGATATGGCGGCGCCAAGATCCAGGATGTCGTCCGCGAGGCGAAGGTCTCACTGCGCACGTTCTACGCCGAGTTCCCAAACAAGGAAGCGTGCTTCCTGGCGCTCTACGAGCAGATCACCGAAGCGCTGCTCCTCCTCCTCGACCGGTCCGTGTCGTTTGAAGGCGACGATTGGCGCAGTGAGATGGAGAAGGGTTTCCGCGCGCACTTCGCCGCGCTCGAGGCGGCGCCACGCCTCACCTACGCCGTGCTCGTCGAGCTCGCCACGCTCAGCGAACACGCCCGGATGGAGCGACAGGCCGCGATGGAGCGCCTCATCACGGTCGTCCGCGACCAGGTCGATCGGGGCCGCGAGCGCTACCCGGACGTGCCCTCGCGCTCCGTCTCGCCGATGATGATCCGCGCCGTGATGGGCGGGGTCGTCGAGATGATCGTCGACCTCGTCGTGCGGGACGAGATCCACCGTCTCCCGGAACTCGTCGATGTCTCGACGGACCTGCTCTGGAGTGTCGTGACCAACGTCTCTGAGCCGTCGTCGCCCAGTGCGTCCACGCCAGGAAACCACCCAAAGAGCGGGGTGATGGCGCCTTCAGCGCCCGCGGAAGCTGGTGTCCGCCGGTAAGGCGGTCATCCTGGGTTTCGCGATGGACGAGCTGAGCACGCGCCTCGAAGACCTCAAGGACCAGGGCCTCTACCGGCGCCTGCGTCTGGTGAGCGGACCTCAGGGTCCCCGCGTCGTCCTCGACGGCACCCCGGTGCTGCTCCTGTGCAGCAACAACTACCTCGGTCTCAGCGACCATCCTCGGATCCGCGAGGCCGCGGCCGACGCCGCCATGCGCTGGGGAGTGGGCGCCGGAGCATCTCGCCTCGTTTCGGGCTCGATGACCATCCACCGCCGGCTGGAGGAGCGGATCGCGTCGTTCAAGGGCACCGAGTCCTCGATCCTGTTCGGCTCGGGGTATCTCGCGAATCTGGGTGTCCTGCAGGCTTTGGGGGAAGAGTCGTCGTTGATCTGCTCCGACGAGCTCAACCACGCCTCGATCGTCGACGGGTGCCGGGCCGCGAGCGCACCGGTGTTCGTCTACCGCCATGGCGACCTCGAGCACCTCGAGTGGGGGCTGCGCACGCAGGTGCCGTCCGGCTCATCCGGCAAGCCGCTGATCGTGACCGACTCGGTCTTCTCGATGGACGGCGATGTCGCCCCGCTTGCCGGCATCGCTGAGCTCGCCCATCGGTACGGCGCGCGGACCGTGGTCGACGAAGCCCACGGCACCGGCTGCGTCGGTCCGGGAGGCCGCGGCGCGGTCGCTGCGGCCGGCCTGGAGCGGGAGATCGACGTGATCATCGGGACGCTCGGAAAGGCGCTCGGCGCGTACGGCGCCTTCGCCGCTGGTTCGCTCTCGCTGACCCGATATCTGGTCAACCGCTCGCGACCCCTGATCTTTTCGACCGCGCCGGCGCCGCCGGTGATCGCCGGAGCACTCGCCGCGCTGGATCTGCTCGAAGCGTCGCCGGAGCGGGTCGAGCGCCTGCAGCAGAACGCTGCGACGCTCCATATGGCGTTGCAGGACGAGGGCATGACCCTCCAGGGGCCCCCGAGCCACATCCTTCCGATCCTCGTCGGCGACGCAACCACGGCCATGGAACTCTGCGAGCGGCTGCTGGAGCGCCGCGTGTTCGCCCAGGCGATCCGCCCGCCCACGGTGCCCGAGGGTACCTCGCGCCTGCGGATCACGGTGTCGGCTTCGCACACTCCCCAGGAGCTGCGCCGCGCCGCGCAGGCCATTGCTGAGGTCTCTCGCGAGCTGGGGCTGGCCGTCGGCGCTGGCCCGTCTCGCCCGTCGATCACCACCAAGAGCGACAACTCGTTCGGTGAGTGGAGCGCCGCGCCGGCCCGCGCAACGCCGCACGTGCGCACGCACGTCGCGACCCCGGGCGGTTCCAGCCAGGCAGCCAGCGCGCCGGCGCCGGCCGCCACCAACGGCGCCCAGGGTGCCACGGGCTTCTTCGACGTCGAGCAGATCGATCCGTCGATGGTGCGCGCGTCGCGCGGGCCGGGCCTCGGCTCGCTGCGCTTCTAAGCCGCGACTCACGACGCCGGCGACGCCATGCCTCTAACCCATGACGAGGTGTTCGACGCGCTGCTTGCGCTCGAGCCGATCTTCCATCACGAGGCCGTCGGCGCCACGCGCGAGACCTTCGAGCGCATGACGACACCGGATTTCTGGGCCGTCGGGGTCACCGGCGAGGTGCACCAGCGCGAGGCCGTGATCGCGGACCTCGTGGAGCGGTGGTCAGCCCAGCACGACGATCCGTGGGATCTCGACGACTTCGCCGTCCGTCAGCTCGGCATCATCACCTGGCTCGCGACGTACGAACTGACCCAGGGCGACCAGATGAGTCGGCGGTCGACGATCTGGACCCACGTCGGCGGCGACTGGATCGCGGTCTACCACCAGGGCACGCCGGTCACGGGCTAGCCTTAGCGCCGCTCGTCGTGGCGCTCGCGCGGCTCGTCGCCGGTGTCGAGGCAAGTGGAGTCGCCAGCCCGCTCGAGCCGTGGGGAGCGATTCAGCTGCGGGTCGGGAGGAGTTCGATGAGCGGGCTGTCAACCTCGACGATCGAGCCGACCACGCCAGCTGGCGCCGGACCGTTCGTGTCGATCAAGACGAGATCGTCGCCGATCCGTAGCGTCAGCACGCGGCCGGCATCGTCGTAGGCCACCGCTCGGCCGGTCACCGGGTGCGTGTGGTCGCCGGCAGGACGAAGGCCGCCTGCCTCCGGGCGAATGCGCACGTCGTCCTGCCACCAGAACCGTCCCGGAACCGCCCATTCGACGTCGGTGGCGCCCAGCTCCGGCGCGCGGTCGCCGCGCCAGATGCCGTCGGCGCTGCCGGTGTCGTGGGTGAAGTGAACGATCGTTCCGTCTCCCGAGATCTGCTCGATGGTGATGCGCATGTGAGATCAGCAGGCTAGTCGCGACCACCGCCCGCACGTGGGCGACGCCTCCCGACCCGATTGCAGGTGGGCTTGCGTTCAGACCAACGTCGGCAGGCCGGCCGCTAGGCCGGCGGCGGCGAGCCGAGCCGGGTCTGGGCCGTCGACCCGGCACAGCGCGTGGATCGGGACGCCCGCGTGCGTTTCGAGGAAGGCCCGGTTGTCAGCTTCGATGAGGCTCGGTGCGTCCGGCCACGGCGTGAGGACCACGCCGACAATCCCCAGCCCCCGCGCGCGAGCAGCCTCGATGGTGAGGAGAACGTGGTTGATCGTGCCGAGGCCTGGGTGGGCGGCGATCAGGAGCGGTAGGCCAAGTTCGAGGGCGAGCGTGGCCATGGAGGTGGCGTCGTCGTCGATCGGGACCAGGAGGCCCCCGGCGCCCTCGACCACGAGGATCGGCTCGTCGTCGTTCGTTCCGCCCGGGGCTCCCGCGGCCTCGCTGAGGACCGCGGAAGCCTGGGCCGAGGGCTTGCGCCGAGCGTCGTAGCGGGCGCGGATATCGGCGGCCAAGGCGTCGACGCGAAGCGTCATGCCTTCAAGGCGTGACGCCAGGTGCGGTGACACCGCGGGGCCGAAGCGCACCGGGGCGATGGCGTCGGCCGAGTCGCCGGATGCGAGCGCCAGGAGGTCGTGATCGTGCGGCCACGGGGGCGTGGGCGCGTCGTCCATCCCGCTGAGCAGCGGCTTGCTCGCAACGACCTCGCGGCCCTGCTGCACCAGCGCGGCGCACAGCGCAGCGGCGACGATCGTCTTCCCGACCCCCGTACCGGTCCCGGTCACGAAGACGCCCTGCATCACTCGCCGCCGCCCGTGGCGATCTTGGCGAGCGAGCCGTCGATCAGGAGTTCCACGGGAGCCTTGTCGTCGGTGTAGACCGGCCCACCAGGTAGCCCTGGTTCGAGCCGGTCGGCCGTGGCCTTGGCGGTATCGACGAGCGCAGCGCGGTCAGCGGCGATCTGCGGTGCCCCGAGCGAGCCGCGGGCCATGGTCTGCCCCGTCGCCGGCACGGGCGCCGTGCGGAGCACCTCGGCGTACTCGCGCAGGCGCGCAGCATCCATCGGCATCGTGCGGCCGACAAGCTGCGTGTTGACGGGTTGCGCCGGATCGCGCAGGACAAAGCGGAACCCGGCCGCCTTGAGCGTCGCGCCGAGCACCTTCTCAAGCTGGGTGTCGCCCTCGGGATGCCCGACGTTGATGATCACGACGCCGCCTGGCGCGAGCCGCTCGCGGACCATCGTGAAGAACTCCTTCGTCGACAGGTGGAACGGGATGTAGGGCTGGCGATAGGCGTCGACGATGATGGCCTCATAGCCGCCGACAAGCCGGCGGAGTTCGACGCGGGCATCGCCGGCGAAGAGCCGCAAGCGGTCGCCACCGAGGCCGAACCAGCGTTGCCCGAGCTCGGCGAGCTGCTTGTCGAAGTCGACGGCGTCCACCTGCACGTCCGGGTCGAGCGTGCGCAGCGCCGTGGCGGTCGTCCCGCCGGCGTTTCCGAGGATCAGGACCCGCTTCGGCGCCCGGCCCGCGAGCTGCGGCAGCACGAGCAGCTCGTCCCAGTAGTTCTGGGTGAGGACCGTGCCCGGGCGCGTGTAGGAATGGATGGCCTGCCCCTCGCCAAGTTCCATGGTGCGCACGCCGCCGGCCGATTCCAGCACGCGGGCGTACTGCTCAGAGGTCTCCCGCTCCTCAAGCAGACGCTGTCCCCCCGAGGCGGCTTTCACGGTCGGCGTCGGAAGCACGATCAAGAGCGCGATGGCGCCCGGGACCAGCAGCGCCAGCGCGATTGCGCGGGCAGCGAACGTGTGCCTTGGGCCGTCGGCTGGGGCGCCTGACGGGTCGACAGAGGCGCCGGTCGCGTCGCGGGGCGCGCGTGCAACGCCCGCGGGTTCGTCGTCGCGGAGCGTGGCCAGCCCCCAGACCGCCAGCAATGCGAGCACGAGCGCGAAGAAGAGGAACGTCCGGCGCGTGCCGACCAGCGGGATCAGCGCGAGGGCCGCAAGGAACGTGCCGACGAGCGACCCGGCCGTGGCGAGCGCGGAGAGCCGCCCCGCGGTGCTGCCGGCGCTGGCGACGGCGTCACGGCCGTCGTCCGCGATGGCTCCGAGCGACAGGCGCACCGCATAGGGCGTCACGGCCCCGAGCAGCGCGAGCGGCATCGAGACGAGCAGGAGCACGGCCAGAAGCGAGCCGATGAAGCCGGGGGCGTTGACCTGGTCGAGCGCCTCGACCCCCTCGCTGAGCAGCGGCACAGCGATCACGGGCGTGAGCGCCAGCAGCGCGGAGCCGCCGAGCAGGAGCTGGAACATGCGCGTGCGCTGCGGCCCGCGGTCGGCGAGCCGGCCACCCAGCCACGCGCCGAGCGAGAGCGCCACGAGCACGAGCGCGATCGTGTTGGCCCAGATGATCGTCGAACTGCCGAAAGCCGGTGCGAGGAGACGGGCCGTGGCGATCTCAGCGCCCAGGGTGGCCATGCCCTCGATGGCAACGACGAGACCGAGCGCAGGGGCCTTGGGGCGAGACACGCGCCTCAGCCTACGGATCGGGCGACCGTGGCGACCCGCCTGGGGCGCCCGGGCGGCGGGCCCTGGCGTAGCGGCGATACGGTTGGCGCGTGCCCGACGCCGTCAGCTCCGCCCTGCGCCGCCGCGACCACGCGGTGCTGTGGCACCCGTTCACCCAGCAGCAAGCGTGGACCGCCGAGGAAGCGCCGGTGATCGTCTCCGGACTGGGGTGCGAGCTCACCGACGCTGGCGGGCGCGTCTTCCTGGATGGCACGTCGTCGCTCTGGTGCAACGTTCACGGTCACCGCCATCCCAAGATCGATGCTGCCGTGCACGACCAACTCGGTCGGGTCGCCCACACCACGATGCTCGGACTCACGCACCCGTCGGCGATCGAACTCGCCGAGCGACTCGTCGCGATCGCCCCCGGCGACCTGTCGCGCGTGTTTTACTCCGACACGGGCGCCGCGGCCACCGAAATCGGCCTCAAGATGGCGTTCCAGGGTCACGTGCAGGCCGGCGAAACCAAGCGGACCCGCTTTGCGTACCTGGAATCCAGCTACCACGGCGACACCCTCGGGGCGGTCTCTGTCGGCGGCATCGAGCTGTTCCACGAGCGGTTCCGGCCGCTCCTCTTCGATGCGATCAAGCTGCCGTTCGGCGACGCGGACGGCTGCGCGGCGATCATCGCCGACCACGCCGACGAGCTGGCCGCCGTCATCATCGAGCCGATCGTGCAGGGCGCCGGTGGCCTCCTCATCCAGCCCGACGGATTCCTGCGCGCGATCCGTGAGGCCTGCACCGCTGCCGGCGCGTTCCTGATCGCCGACGAGGTCGCGACCGGGTTCGGCCGCACCGGCACGATGTTCGCCTGCGAACAGGAGGGCGTCGCCCCCGACATCCTGTGCCTGGGCAAGGGCCTGACCGGCGGGTATCTCCCGCTGGCGGCGACCCTCGCGACCGAGGCGATCTACGAGCGGTTCCTCGGCGGCGTCGACGAACTCAAGACCTTCTTCCACGGCCACACGTACACCGGCAACCCGCTCGGCTGCGCGGCCGCCATCGCCACCCTCGACGTCTTCGAGGAGGAGCGCGTGCTGGAGCACGTCGCCGAGCTCGACACGCAGTTCGGCGCCCTGCTCGACGAACACGTCGCTCCGCTGGCCGGCGTCCACGAGATCCGTCGCCGCGGCCTCATGTGCGGCGTCGAACTCCTGCCGCACGCGGCCTCGGCACGCGCCGGGCATCAGGTGATCGTCGAAGCGCGTGATCGCGGCGTCCTGCTGCGTCCCCTCGGCGACATCGTCGTCTTGATGCCGGCGCTTGCGATGACCGCCGAGCAGCTCGAGCGACTCGTCGTCGTCACCGCCGAGGCGATCAGCGCAGTCAGCGACCGTCTGGGCGTTCCCGCCACTCCGCGTCCTCTCTCCGGGCGGCGGATTCCTTCGTGAGCGGCCCTTCAGCCACTCCCGGCGACGCCGCGCTGCGCCCCAGCGCGCTCGACCAGGCGTTCCTCGAGCTCGAGCAACCCGGCAAGCCGCCGCTGCACATCGGCTTCGCGGTGGAGATCGAAGGCCCCGCCCCGTCGACCGCGCTGATGCGTGCGCTGATCGCTGGCGCGGTCGGTGCGACGCCCGAGTTGACGCGCCGGCTCGTGCGCGACGCGCTCACCGGCGCCCTGCGCTGGTTCGACGATCCTTGGTTCGATGCGGGCGCCCACGTCGACGCCTTCTCCGTCGCCAACCTGCACGATCGCGCGGCGACCGACGCCCTCATCACCCGCCTCTTTGCAGAGTTCCTGCCACGGGACCGCCCGCTCTGGCGCTTCCAGGCGCTCTCCGATGGTGCCCACACCCTGATGGCGGGCCAGCTCCACCACGTGCTGGCTGATGGCGCGCGCGCCGTCGAGCTGGCGCTGGCGCTGGTGGGCGGGATCCTCAGCGACGAGACGCCCGCCGCGGCGCCGCCGCTGCCGGCGCCGACGCTCCTGGAGGGCGTTCGTTCGGATCTGGCTGGGTTGGTGCGCGGGACGACCGATTTGGGCGTCATCGGCGATCTCGCCGCAAGCACCAAGCCGATTCTCCAGGCGTTGCTCCAGCACACGGGGCCGGATTGGACCGGTGAGCGCGCGATCGCGCGGTCGCGCGTCGAACTCGGGCCGCTTCGCGATGGGGTGCGTGCCAGGGGTGGCACGATCACCGCGGCACTGGTCGTGGCGACGGCGCGTGCGCTGCGCGGCACGGGCGTGATCGATTCCGAGCGTTCCAGCGCGTTCGTGCCCCTCAATGCGCGCCGCGGCGCCGATCCACTTCAGGATCAGGCCAATGTGGTGAGTGTCATCTACTCCAGCTTGCCTTCCACAGGCGATCCGGTCGCGGGCCTGCGCAAAGTCACCGCTGAGCTCAAAGCGTCGCGAGGCGAGGCGAGCGCCCTGTCGGATCTGGGCCGCCGCGCCGACGATCTCCCCAACGTCGTCCGTGGCCCGATCGCCCGCGCGATCACGACCCAATTCCTCGCGCCCGTGATCGTGTCGTCGGTGCCTGGGCCGCCGGAGCCGATCGAGCTGTTTGGGCGCCCGATCACCGGCATGTGGGGCTGGGCGCCGTCGCCGGCCGGTCAGCCCGTCGCCCTCAGCGCGGTCTCCTACGCCGGTGGCCTCCATCTCACCCTTGTCGGCGACACCGACGGCATCGTCGACGGCTCCTCCACCCTCAAGGCCATCGCCAAAGAGCTCGAGTCCTTCGTCGACTGACGAGCAAACGGCCAGGGCCAAGGGCCAAGGGCCAAGGGCCAAGGGCCAAGGGCCAAGGGCCAAGGGCCGAGGACCGAGGGCCGAGGGCCGAAGACCGAGGCACTGGAGACCCGGTGCGAGCGCCCGAGGACCCAGCGCTCGCGTCGACGACGAGGGCCAAGCCGGCCAGAGCCAGTCGAGTGGCGAGTCCGGCCCGAGGGCACCAGCAGATCCCGGGCAGCAGCCACCCCCAAACGGCGTTTTCGCCCCGCAACTCCGACCGGCTGCAGCATTGCCTCTCAGCTCCCGTTCTGGCAACCACCAGTGGCTGCTGGCCACCACCCGCGTACCGCAACCGATCAAGGTTGCGATCCACCACCCCGACTCCACGCAAATCGGGTCAGATCACCGACTCCACCGCAAACCGGATCAGATCACCGACTCCACCGCAAACCGGGTCGATCACCGACTCCACGCAAACCGGGTCAGATCAGACAGTCCGCGAAACCGGGCCGGATAAGACGGACCGTCAACCTCCCTCGGTTGCGTTCCGAAAGCGACGTCCAGCAACCCCGAGCGGTTGCCTACTCGTCGGTAAAGGGCCGGATTCGCAACCGCTCACCGTTGCCCCCACCAAAACCCAAAATGACTACCCAACCCGGCCTGGTCCCGAGCCGATGTCGAGCCTCGGTGTGAGTGGCCCGAAAGGGCCTCGCCACATGGCTCAGTCACCGACGCTCTCCCTCGCGACTTCGGCGGCGGGGCCCCGCGCCCGCGCCTCGGCAGCGGCGCCCGCGGCCACGCCTCGGCGGTCCCGCCGGATAGGCGCCCGCGGCTACGCCTTGGGCGGCCCTGCCGGATAGGCAGCCGCGGCCGCGGCCAGCGCCTCAGCCCAACGGGTCTGAACGGCCTGGAGCTGCGGCTTGACCGCGAACCCGATCAGCTTCGCTACCGGCCCGACCCACAACTCCTCGGACCGCACGACCGACCGGCTCTCGCTGATCGGCTCCACCGTGAACGCGTGCGCCATCGACAAGCCCGGCAGGTTGCCGCCCCACGCAAACGAACGCGTCTGCGGATCGCACTTCACGACCTGCACGAACGGCACGAACGTCGCCCCGAGCGTGAACGTGAGCTTGGAACCCTTGTCGAGTTCCGGCCAAGCGCCGCCGATACGCCGCACGAAGCGCATGCCCTTGTAATACGGCGGCTGAAGATCGACGCGGCGCACCCAAGCGAACACCGCGTCGGCCGGGGCATCGACCTCGCGGACCGCAAACCCGCTCACACCCTCCTTATGGGAGGGAAACCCCTCCGGCCAGGTAGTGGAGATCGCGCTGGCGGCGGTGCTGGTGCTCATGGCGGGATGGTACCGTCGCCCCGCGCCCGCCCGCCACCGCGAGGTGGCATCGCGCGCCCGCACCCCCTCCCCACGGCTCTCTGCTTGACCACACTTCGCTCGCTGCCGGCGCTTGCGCGCCGACGCCCCGTCATCACCGGACTGCTCGTCCTCATCACGATCCTCGGCGCATTCCTGCGCTTCGACGCGATCGGAACGTCGACGCGCGTCTCGGTCGACGAGCGCTCCTACCTCGGCATCGCGAACAACATGAGCGTCCACCGCTCGTACGCCTACGGCAGCGACCCACGCCACTGGGGACCCGGCACCCCGTTCCTGTTCACCGCCGCCATGAAACTCACCGGCACCCGCACGATCAGCAACGAGCCCGGCGGCAGCAACCCCGCCCTCTACGCGCAGGCGATCGTCGGCACGCTCACAATCCTCGCGGTGTTCGCGCTTGCCGCCTGGCTCGGCGGCCCGATCGCCGGCCTGTTCGCAGCCGGCTTCACCGCCGTCTACGACCCGCTCGTGCTGCTCGCCCGGTCCTACCTCGCCGAGCCGCTCGGCGGGCTCGGACTCGTCCTCGCCCTCCTGGCGATCACCCTGGCCCTCTCTCAGCCGGCGCGACGAAAGCGCGTCGCGATTGGCGCCGGGGTGCTGCTCGGGTTCGCGGTCCTCGCCCGCAACGACATGCTCCTGCTCTTCGGCGTCCTGCCCGCCCTCGTGCTGGTCCTCGCCTGGCGCCGCGAACACAGCTTCAAGGCCGGCTTCCGCCTCGCGGCGCTGATCGTCGTCGGTGCCGTCGTCACGGTCACGCCATGGGTGACGTACGCGTCGCTGGAAGAGAAGAAGTTCACGCCGATCACGACCGCGGGCCCGAGTTCCCTGTGGGTCGCGACGTACCTCCCGGCCGGCGGACGCCAGATCATCCTCAAGCGCCAGTTCATGGACGAGGTCTGTCGCACATTCCCCAAGCGCCAGGACGCCTGCGGCGTGTCCGCCACCCAAATGGACATGCGCCTGATCTTCGAGCTGCTGCAGCGCCGGCACCCGGGGATGACCCAGAAGGAAGCCATCCAGGCCGAACTTGACCGCAACATCCGCGACTACGCGTTCGGCCAGCCCCTGGACTTCGCGAACATGCTCCTCAACAAGTCGACGCGCATCTGGGGCGAGCCCTGGGGCGGCGGCGCGCTCGGGAAGCAGGAGTCCAGTGTGTGGCAGCACCGCCTGCTGCTCGGCATCTCGGTCCTCGGGATCTTCGCCGGCCTGATCTGGGGCGGCCGCCGACGGCGGTACATCCTCCTGGCCGCCACCGCCCTGCTTGCGGTGACGGCACTCAACACGATCTTCGTGTCCGAGTCCCGGATGTCGCTGCGCATGACGCCGCTGCTGTTCGCCGTCGGTATCGGCGGCATCGGCGCCGCCGTTCGGGCCCGCCGCGGCGACGACGAGCCTCTGCACGAATCCGAGACCGAGGGCAACGACCCCACCCTGGACGTCACGGCTGAGGGCCAAAAGGCTGAAGGCGTACGCGCCGACGACCAGGCGCAAGACCGCCCGTCTGACAAGGCAAACGACGGCGTCGAGCCTTCGGCCGATTCAACGAAACCCGCTCAAGCCGCGACTAAGCCTCAACTAGAGGGTTAGTCGTTCGCCGGCCGGCGGTTCTACGACCCGAAGGCGAGGAACGCCGAGGCGGCGGCGACATCGTCGTCGGCCTCGGGATCGCCGGCGGCTCGCGCTGCCGCCAGCGCGACCGGGGGCTCCTGGCCCTCAACGAGCGCGCGATGGAAGGCGACCATCAACCGCTGGCTCGCCCCGTCGGGCACCGGCAGCACCGACGCGACCAGGCTCCGTGTGCCCAGGCGAAGCAAGGCGGCCGACAGTCCCATGATCTCGTCGCCGGGATGGACCGACGACACGCCGGAGTCACACGCGGAGAGCACGAGCCGTTCTGGCACGCGGGCCGCGCGCTCGAGCTCGAACACGCTGAGCTGCCCACCCGTGAGTTCGAGCGCCGAGAAGAGCGGGTTGTCGCCGCGGAACTGGCCGTGGCAGGCCAAGTGGGCCAACCCGGCGCTGGCCAGGCCGTCGCGTACGTTGTCGACGGTCGCCTCGGCCGTCGGAAGAGCCACGGCGCCCGGATAGAGCGCGGCGATGGCGGCGACCTCCTCGTCGGCGTGGGCCAAGCCCGGACCGGCGGCCAGGAGCACCCCACCTGCTAGTGACACCGACTGCGCCGGGTCCTGCTGACCGCGCGCCCAGAGCGTTGCCGATGGCGCGACGGTCTGGACCGGTGACAGTCCAGGGAGCGCCGGCCACGGCATCCCATGGAGCGGTCCGGTCGGGACGATCACGAGGGAACGCCCGTCGATTCGCGGCAACAAGGGCCGCACGAGCTGTGTCGACACCGAGTCGGCCGCGCGGGTCGCTGCGTTCCTCGCTGCCTCGCGCAGCATGGTCGGCGCACCCGCCCGAGACATCCGGCCGAGGGCCATCCTGAGCGCTGCCGTCTCCCGGGTTGCGTCGTCCGCGGAGCCGAGAGCGTGCAAGGTCAGCCGGCCGGCCGCCACGACGACGGCGTGAACAGCGCCGTCGCTGACGACGAACTCAACGAGCGCAGTCTCGCCCACGACCTCGGCGAGCTGCGCCGGATCGAGCACCGACCGCCTGGCCGCGCCCGCCTCGGAGGCCGAGAGCTGGGCCTGCCGCCGCACTTCAGCCTCCAGCCCGGCCTGACGCCGCAGCAGCGCACGCGTGTCGCGGCCGCTCTTGGCGGCAGCATCGAGGTCAGCGACCGTCGTACGCAGGGCGTTCAGTGCCTCCGCGAGCGGGCCGTCGGTTGGCGCCTGAGGCGGCGGCTGGTACAACGCCCCGGCCCGGCCGCGCTCCGCCCAAGACAGCACCTGCCCAGGCGACCGTGACTCCAGCGCCAGGTGCAGGCCGAGGGCGGCAAGTTCCACAGCATGGGCCCCAGCACCGACGCGAAGCTCCGTCGCGCCAAGCGTCGCTCGGTGATTTTCGAGCGCGTTCCAGCCTGCGCGGAGCGCCGCTTGGGCTCCGCGGCGATTGCCGTCGAGCAGGCGTAGGAGCGCGTCGGCGTGGCGTGCCTGGACGCGAACACCAACTGGCCCGGTCCGCTGGGCACTGGCTCGACGCAGTTCAGTGCGGGCTCGCCCCGTTTTGCCAAGTTCGAGGGCTAGCTGGGCACTCAACAGCCGCGCCGCGGCCGCGGCCGCTGGCCACCCGGCCTCGTCGAGCGCGTCGGCCGCGCGGCGGGCGCGTTCCAGCAGGGCCGCGTCACGTCGTCCTCCGGCCCACTGCGCGCGAACCACGACCTCACGCGCGAGCGCCTGCCAGGGTGCGCGCCGCTGGCGAGCGAACGCGCGAACCGCCGACTCCGCGAGTGCTTCGGCTGCGGCGGGATCGCCCGAGCGAAGGGCCGCTTGGGCGGTGAGGACCCGCGCCTCGGCCGCTTCGGCCTGCATCCCCGCACCGTCCAAGGTCGCGATGGCGGTGCGCCCGGCGTCCGCAGCGTCTCGAGGAAGGCCCGCCAGGAGCAGCACCTCACACCGGTCGAGTTCGTGAATGCCGTGGCGCAGACCGCCGTAGGCCCGCATTTCGTCGCGATCGGCCTCGAGCCGCCGGAGCGCCTCGACGAGGTTGCCGCGCCGCGCCGCCAGGAACCCGAGGTTGGAACGAACGCCGGCCGACATCGCCGCCAAACCGAGTTCGTCGCAGAGTCGCTCGGCGATGAGGAGGTCGGCCTCGGCCTCAGGGAACGCGCCTCGGTACGTGAGGAGCACGCCGCGGTTGCAGTGCATTCGCACGAGGGTCTGACGATCACCACACGCGGCGGCGAGCCCTTCGACTTCGCGGTAGGCGGCAAGCGCCTCGTCGAGCCGTCCGAGCCGTTCGAGCAGCAGCGCGCGCTGCAAGCCGAGCCGGGCCGCGCCAGGGGCGAGCGTATGCGCGACCTCCGCGTGGCGCAGCGCGGCGGTCGCGTCGCCGCGGTGCTGAAGGGCCAGCGCCAGGCTCATTTCGCCTTCGGCGAGCAGGCCGTCGTCGGCGGCTTGGCGAGCGACGGTGATGGCGCGGCGCAGGTGCGCGACGCTGGTGTCGGCGTCGTCGAGTTCCAGCGAGGCCATGCCGAGCGCGCGGTGCGCGGTTGAGGCGGCGGTGAGGTCGGCGGAGCCGGAGGCGAGTTCGAGAGCTCGCGTGGCGATCGACTGCGCCAATGCCGGTTCGGCCATGACCAGCAGCCAGGCCTGGTCGGCGAGGGCCGCGGCGCTAGTGGCGCTTGGGTCCGCGTCGCTCACGCCATCATCATGGCGCGCTTGCCCGTATCCGGGCTGCGCGGGCTTCGCGAGGGTTCGCGCTCAGATCGGCAGCCACTGGGTGACGATCGGGCGCTGGCCCTCGACGGTCACCCGCAGCCGCACGGGGCCGGTCGGCACGCCGCCGAGGGAGAACCGGCCGTGCTCGTCGAGTTCGGTGTGGAGCGTCGCTGCTGCATGTTCCACCATGAGGTGACCCGCCGCGCTCGGCACGACGTAGCCGGTGAGCGTGCGGCCGTCGACTTCGGGAGTCACGTCGACCTCGATGTATTGGTCGCTCCCGAGGCCGAACGTCAGCAGTCGCGTGGCGGTGGCAGCGCTGCGCACCCCGGCGAGTTCACGCTCCTCGACGGCAGAATCGCGCAGCAGCTCGGCGATCTGGGCATCGAGGTCGCGCAGCTCGATCGCCGCCCGTGCAGCGGCCGTCACATGCAACGGCACCGGGTCGCCGCGACCAAAGAGGCCGCGCAGCTCCCCCATCAAGGGCTCGTCTGGATCGTTGGGAATCATCGCTTCAAACATCGTCTCTGAACAAACAGAGCGTCAAGAGGTCTCCGTGATACCAAGGTCTTCAAGTTCGTCGCGTAGACGCTTGAGGCAGCGCCCTCGCGTCGGCCCGATACTGCCGATCGGCATGTCGAGGGCAGCGCTCACCTCGTCGTAGCTCGGAGGAGGCTCGGCCGCCAAGACGCGCAGCAGCGTGCGGCAGCTTTCGGAGATCGCACCGAGCGCGCGGCGCAGGAGCGCGTCCCGTTCCTGCACGAGCAGGTCACCCTCGGGCCGCTGCCGGTCATCAGGAATCTCGGCCTGCTCGTCCGTGACGATGGTCTTCGACGACGCGGCAATGATCCGCAGCGATTCGCGCCGCGCGGTCGTCGCGAGCCAGGCACCGACGCGCTCCGGGTCCTGGATGCGGTCAAGGTTCTCGACGAGCCGAAGCCACGTCGTTTGAACGACATCCGCAGCGTCGGCATCGGAGAGCCGGTGCCCGCGCGCGGTCGCCCAGACCAGACGGTTGTAGCGATCGACCAGACCGTTCCAGGCGGCACGATCGCCGGCGGCAGCCGCAGCGAGTTGTTCGGAGGCGTTCAAGGCGAAAAGGGTCCCGGGGGCGACCCCCGCGACTGTATCGCCTGGCGCATCGGCGCTGGACGCGGACGACCGCGTTCGCGGGCGATGCCGGCGCCATCCAGGCATCGCTGCGCGGGGTGCGACTCAGGCAGCCGCGAGCATCGGCTGCTCAGCAGCCTCGGCCTCGGCCTTGACGAGACGCCCCGCGACCTCACGGTGCCAGGCGCTGGCCGGTGCAGCGGTCGGGTCGGCAAGTTCCCACCAAGCACGCTCGTACGCGGCGACGAGTTCTGCCGCCCGGCCACCGACCATCCAGATCTTGGCCATGTCGACCAACCGTCGGCGGTAGATGTTGCCGACGGAGAGGCGGTCGGGCACCTCGAGCGACAGCGGGCGAACGGTGCCACCAGACTCGATGATGAGAATCGGCGCCAACGCCGAGAGATCGCGGCTCGGGAACTGCGGCACGAACCGGCCGCGGTACAAGGTGAGTTCGTCGCGGGTGACGGCGTCGACCTGCACCGCGACGCCGAGTTCCGCGCCGAGGCGCTGCGCCGACGTGAGCGCCGCCGCGAGCTGATCGCCGCTAGCGACCTCGTCCGCCATCCCGAGGGCGGCGCGGCCTGCGAGTTCGAGCGGGTTGACCTGCACGGCCACCGCACCTTCGCCGGCCGCCAGGCGGACCACCGACTCAAGGCTGCCCGCGCTGGAGCCCGTGAGCGTGAAGACAAACCCGAACGGGACCTTCGCGTCGCGAACGACCGCGAGGTTGCGGACCGTCTGCGCGAACGCACCTTCGCGGCGGCGAAGCGTGTCGTGCTCGGTCTCGGTGCCGTCGATCGACACCCACAAGAAATCGATGAGCGGCGCGACCGGCGCCCAACGGCGAACCTGGTTGATGAGCATGCCGTTGGTGGTCACGGTGGTCACGAAGTCCAGGCGGCGGGCGCGGGCCAGCAGACCCGGGAGGCCGTCGTACAGAAACGGCTCGCCGCCGGAAACCTCGAGGTGCTCGTAGCCGAGGCGAGCAGCGTCCTTCACCGCAGCGTGCAGGAGTTCACGCGGGAGCTCCTCCTGACCCTGTGGGCCGGAGAGCGTCGAGCAGTGCGCGCACGCGAGGTTGCAGCGGCGCGTCGGATGGACCCGCAGTACGCCATGCGTTGCCGGCCGCCCCCGTTGCACACCATTCCCGCTCATTGCTCCCTCCGTAACGCTCATCGCGTTGCTCCCCATCTGTCCCGTTTTGATTGACCGGCCGCCCCCCAGCGGCCGGTCGTACTGAGACAGAGCGCCAAAGCGGTCCGTTGATACATCCAACGGCTGGCGACTTTGCCATCCGGGGGACAAATCGCTGTGCCGGGTCGTAGCGCGTCGACGCGAATCCCAGGCCTGGCAAGGCCGTCGACCCGCTCTCAGGGAACGCTCAGTCTGGACTCGGGGCGCTCTCACAGGGCCTGGCGATAGTCCCTTCCATGAGCAGCACGCCCCTCCTCCACCGTGCCGCGCCCCACGGGCCGGCTCCATCCGCCGACCCAGCGGTTGGCTCGGCCGGGCGTGCCCTGCAGCATTCTCGCGACGGGCAACCGCCGGCCGCCCAGCCGAGTCGGCAGGCCGAGAGCAACACGCCGCATGTCACGCCGGTGATCGACGTGGTCGTGCCGGTCTACAACGAAGCCCACGTGCTGGCCGCGTCGATCCGTCGCCTCCACGACCACCTCACGGCGAGTGTGCCGTTCGCGGCGCGGATCATCATCGCCAACAACGCGAGCACCGATCACACCGCCGACGTCGCCCGCGCACTGGCCACCGACCTCCCGGGCGTCGAGCTGCTCGATCTGCCGGAGAAGGGGCGCGGTCGCGCGCTGCGGGCCGCCTGGACCGAGAGCCCGGCGGAGGTCCTGTGTTACATGGATGTCGACCTCTCGACCGATCTGCGCGCCCTGCTGCCGCTCGTGGCTCCGCTGCTTTCAGGTCACAGCGACCTCGCCATCGGCACCCGCCTGGCCAAGGACTCGCGCGTCGAGCGTGGGCTGCAGCGCGAGCTCATTTCGCGCACCTACAACCGCCTGCTGAAGTACTCCCTCGGCGCGCGGTTCTCCGACGCCCAATGCGGCTTCAAGGCGATCCGCGCCGACGCCGCCCGTCAACTCCTGCCGCAGGTCCGCGACCAGGCGTGGTTCTTCGACACCGAACTCCTCGTGTTGGCGCAGCGTGCCGGGCTGCGCATCCACGAGGTGCCGGTCGACTGGGTCGACGACCCAGATTCGCGGGTCGACGTGGTCCGCACGGCCGTCGACGATCTCAAGGGGATCGTCCGGCTCGTCGGCTCCACCCGCGTGCCCACGTTCCTGGCGATCGGCGTCTTCTCGACGCTCGCCTACGCGGTGCTCTTCGTGCTGCTCCGAGGCCCGCTCGGGCCAGCCGGCGCCAACGCGGCGGCGCTCGCGATCACGGCCGTCGGCAACACCCAGGCCAACCGCCACCTCACCTTCAAGGTCCGCGGCGCCGCGGACCTTGGCCGCCATCACGTGCAGGGGCTGCTCGTATTCCTGCTGTCGCTGGCGCTCACCTCCGGGGCACTGGGCGGGCTGCATCTCGTGGCATCGGCTCCGGGGCATCTCGTCGAACTCGGCGTTCTCGTGATCGCCAATCTGGTCGCGACGGCCGTGCGTTACCTGGCGCTGCGCAACTGGGTGTTCTCCGGCCCGCCTGCGGGGCCCAAGCGGCGCCGGAGCACCTGGCGACTCGTCCTCGCGGCCGTGCGCAGTCGCTGACCAACCCTCGCGCGCCGCCGAGCCGCCGCGCCTCCTTTTCGGGCGGCGCGCCCCGAGCCGGAACTCCGGCCTCGCGGGCGCCCGCCGAACCCCCTTCCCTCTCACGAACGAACCACGGAACCCACGCTCCATGTCGACTGCACCCTCACCACCGCGCCCCTCACCGCGATTCGGACGCTCCAGCGGCCCGGCCCACGTCGACGAGACCTCCGTCTCGCGATCCGACGGGCGCCTTCGCCGCCTGATCGCAAGGACGCCGCCCGAACTCGCGGTGCTTCTGGTGATCGCCGCGTTCCTGAATCTCTACGGCCTCGGCATCAACGGCAACGCGAACGAGTACTACTCAGCGGCCGTCCATTCGATGACCCAGAGCTGGAGTGCCTTCTTCTTCGGCACGTTCGATTCGTCCGGGCTCATGACCGTCGACAAGCCGCCGCTCGCCCTGTGGGTGCAGGCGGCGTCGGCGAAGCTCTTCGGGTTCGGGACGTGGTCATTCCTCGTGCCGCAGGCGCTCATGGGCGTCGCGGCGACCGCCCTCGTGTTCGACCTCACGCGCCGCCGGTTCGGCCGGGCCGCGGGCTTCGTCGCCGGGCTCGCGCTCGCCACGACGCCGACGGCCGTTGCCGTGTTCCGGCACAACAACCCCGACGCGCTCCTGATGCTCTGCTCGACCCTTGCACTCTGGGCGACGGTCCGGGCGTTCGAATCGCCGCAGCGCACGCGGTGGCTGGTGCTCGCCGGCGTGGCGGTCGGCCTCGGGTTCGAGGCGAAGATGGCGTCCGCGCTGCTCGTCGTGCCGGCGATCGTGGCGGCCTGGATGTACGTGCGGCCGCTCGGGCTGTGGCGTTCGATCCGTCAGATCGGTGCGTTTTCGGTCTCGGCCGCGGGCGTCGGCCTGGCCTGGCCGATCGCGGTCTGGCTCATTCCGGCCGGCAGTCGCCCGTGGATTTCGGGCACGAACGACAACTCGATCTGGTCGCTGATCTTCGGCTACAACGGCCTCGGCCGCGTGCTCGGGCAGAGCGGCGGGCCCGGTGGAGCAGCCGCGGGCGGGGCGACCGGCGGGCCGGGTGGCGGCGGAGGCATGGGCAGCGTCTTCGGCGGCGATGCCGGCCCGCTGCGCCTGCTGAACGAGTCCCTCGGGTCTCAAGGCGGCTGGCTCCTGGGCCTCGCCATCGGTGGCGGCCTCGCGATCCTGGTTGCGTCTCGGCTGCGACGCACCGACGCTCGCACCGGCTGGCTGATTGCCACCGGCGGCGCCTTTGCGACCTCCGCGGTGGCGTTTAGCTTCGCGTCCGGAATCTTCCATCCGTACTACGTGTCGGCCCTCGCGCCGTTCACGGCCGCGCTCGTCGGCGCCGGCCTCGCGACCTTGGTCGGTCGCCGGGCGCTCGGCCGCTTCGGCGTGCCGTCATCGGATGTTCTCGTCGCCCCGGTGGCAGGTGCCCCCGCAGCCACCGGGGTGGCGTCCATTGCGGACGCCAGCGGGCCAACGCCGGCCGGGGCCATCGACGATGGCGAGCCGACGCGCCTGGTGCGCCTCATCGGTGGGGCCGGCCTGATCGCTGGGGCCGTGACCGAGGGGATCGTCCTCAACGATGCGGACCAGCTCGGCTGGCTCAGCCCGGTGCTCCTCGTGGCGACGATCGTGGCTGGCGTCATGCTCATCGCCATCTCGAGCCGCAAGGTGCGGTTGGCGGCCGTCGGCGCGGCTGCAGCGTTGCTGCTCGTCGCCCCAGCGGTGTGGTCGGCGCAGACCCTCGGTCACGCCACTCAGGGAACGTTCCCAACCGGCGGCCCGGCGAGTGCCTCGGGCATGGGCGGCCCCGGCGGCGGCCGCGGTGGCTTCGGTCGCGGCTTGGGCGGCCCTCCCGGCATGACGCAGAACGGCGGCACCGCGACGCCGGGCGCAGCGGGCGCGTTCGCGCCGCCGGCGGGTCCCGGCGGCCAGGGCGGCGGAGGCATGTTCTCCGGCGACCAGTCGGCCGTGACCGAGGCCGTCGCGTACGCCAAGGCCAACGGCGGCGGCACCATCGCGGTGTCCGGCCAGTCCGGTGCCGCGCCCGCCATCCTCAGTTCGGGGGCGAAGGTCGCAGGGATCGGCGGCTTCTCCGGGAGCGAGAGTGAGGTCAGCGTGAGCTGGTTCGCTGATCGTGTCGCCGGCGGCGACGTGCGCTGGGTGATGACGAGCGGCGGCGGCATGGGCGGCCGCGACGCGCGCACCGGATCCACGACCGTGATGAGCGCGGTCACCTCGGCCTGCACCGCCGTGCCGAGCGTCGACGGGCTCTACGACTGCCAGGGCAAGGACACCGCCCTGCGCTCCGCCGGCTAGGACAGGCCGGCGGACGGACCCCGGCCTCCCAGTGGGTGGGCTGCCGGGGCTCCCGAGATCCGCGATTGGGCGGGCGGCGGCCGAGTGGGACGCCGCCTGCCCAGCGGAACCATCAGATCGACGGCGCGCCCGGAAGGGCGCGCCGTCGGCGGTTGGCTTTGCCAGGTGCGCGCCGTGTGCATCGATGACGGCGTGCATCCCGCCGCGCCGATTGACCTCAAGCCAGCTTGAAGTGCGAGGATCTGGCCTATGGAGATGACCATCGGCCAGGTGGCGTCGCGCGCAGGGTTGGCGCCGTCGCGGATCCGCTACTACGAGGAGATCGGCGTCCTGCCTCCGGCCGCGCGCACCAGTGGGCGGCGGCGCTACGACGAGGATGTGCTGCGGCGCTTGTCGATCATCGACATTGCCCAGCGAGCAGGGTTCAGCCTCGATGAGATCCGCGAACTCACCGGAACGCGCTCCTGCAATGAGACTGCCGGTGACCGGCTCCGCGAAGTTGCGGGTCGGAAGCTGCCGGAGATCCGCAACCTCATTGCCCGCGCCAAAGCGGTCGAGCAGTGGCTGGAGGTCGCGGGCGCCTGCGACTGCCGCACCGTTGAGGCCTGCGGCCTGTTTGTCGACCCCGAGCTGGCGCCGCCAACCGCCGAGGGCGCCTTTGCGGTTCGCCACCACGAAGCAGCCCCCGCGAAGCCCCGCCCTTGACATCAAGGCGGCTTGAGCATCGATGGTCGCCGGATGACCTCACTCGACGCCACCCGCCATCCAGCCACCGACGCCACGGACGGCGTCAAACGCACCGGCTCCACAACCAAGAAGACCGCCGCGTTGATTGCCGCGCTCGGCCTCGCCTGCGTGGCGTGCCTGATTCCCGGCCTGGCCGTCGGCGCTGCCGGAGCGTTCGCCGCAGGTGCCATCGGCGTCGACGAGGCCATCATGGGCGCCACGGCCCTGGCCCTCCTGGCCTACGCCATCACCAAGACCGTTCGGCGGCGTCGCGCGGCCAGCACCCCGACATCGCGGTCGGGCGGGTGCGGCTGCTGACCGTCAGGGCCGTACGGAGAACGCTGGTCAGTCGCAACTCCAGCGGACCCGCTGGAGAGCCGCCGGCCGCTACTCGGCGGCGTCGTCGCTGGTGTCGACCAATGGCAGGCGCACGCGGAAGCGGGCTCCGCCGGTGGGGGCGTCGCTGACGACGACGGTGCCGCCGTGGGCCTCCACGATGCCGCGCACAACGGCAAGACCGAGGCCAGCGCCGGCCGGGCCACGCGTGCGGGCGGTGCCGCCGGCCTCGCGGTGGAAGCGCTCGAAGATCCTGGACCGCACCTCAGCGGGGACGCCGGGGCCGGCGTCGTCGACATCGACGATCGCGAAGTCGCCGTCGACGTGGACGCCCACGGTGATCGGCGTGCCGTCGGGCGTATGCACCACGGCATTGCCGAGCAGATTCGTGAAGACCTGCCGCAGCTTGGCCTCCTGCCCGAGGACGAGCGGGTCGCCGTCGAGGTCGAGCGTCACCTCGCGGGTCGCGTCGAGCGAGCCGGCATCGGCGACGGCATCGCGAGCCAACACAGCCAGCTCGACGAGATCGGTCGCCGGAGCACGCTCCTCATCCAGGCGCGCCAGGGCCAGCAGGTCCTCGACGAGCGTCCCCATGCGCGCGGCCTGCTCCTCGATGCGCGACACCGCGATGGCGCGCTCCTCCTCGGTCGCGATCATCCCGGTGCGCTGCAGCTCGGCATACCCGCGGATCGACGCCAGCGGCGTGCGGAGTTCATGCGAGGCATCCGACAGGAACCGGCGAAGCTTGTCCTCGCTTGCCTTGCGCTCGGCGAACGCCTCCTCGATGCGCCCGAGCATCGCGTTGAGCGCGATGCCGAGCCGGCCGACCTCGGTGCCCGGCGCCGCCTCAGGCACGCGGCGATCGAGCTCGCCGGCGGCGATGGCGTCGGCGTCGGTGGCGATGTGGCGCAACGGCGCAAGCTCCACGCTCACGAGCTTGGATGCGAGCAGTCCGAGCACGAGCAGGATCGCGAGGATCACGATCGCGTCGACGAGCACGAGCTGCCGCAGCTGATCGTCGGTGCTCGCCAGCGGGATCGCAGCGACGGTCATCGTCTGCGAGCCGTCCTGCGTCACGAACCGAGGATTGATCTCGGTCCGGACGCGGTATTGCCCGTCGCCGCTGACCGCCGCCACGGTGATCGTCCGGGCGACCGGCAGCTTGGCGGGCAGCTTCGGCCCAGGCAAGACATCTTCGGCGGTGGTGTTCTGCGTGTACGCAAGCCCGAGCCGCTTGCCATCAAGCGTGCGAAGCTCGCCGTAGGTGCCCGGCGGAAGGTCGCTGCGGGAACCCGGCGGAGGCCCGCCGAGTTTGCCGTCGTGGTCCTTGTCGTCATCGTCCCCGGGCGCGTCGGGCGAGGTCGCGAGGCCGTCGGCCGTCGTGGTGAGCGTCCCGTTGGCCTCTGCGTAACGCGTCTTTTGCACCACCTGCGATCCCACGAACGGCAGCGCCGCCTCGACCTGGTCGTCGACCCGCTGATCGAGGAACTGCTTCTGCGAGCCGTAGGTGATCGCCGCCAGCAGGATCAGTCCGACCGCCGCAAGCGACACCAACACGGCCGTGAGCCGAGTGCGCAGCGAGCGGCCCTGGACCGCCGCACCGAGCGACGCGGCCGCCCCGACGCCGCGACCTTCCGCGACGCCGCCCGCGATCAGCGCGGCCTCGGGCGACACGTCGCCGTCCGGCAAGGCATCCTCGCGGCCGCGCCTGCGGCGGCCCATCCAGCCCCGGAGTGCCACCGTCAGGCCTTGGGCGCGCGCAGGGCGTAGCCGACGCCGCGCACCGTCGTGATCAGCGGCGCCCCGTGGGCGTCGAGCTTCTTCCGCAGATACGAGATGTACGTCTCCAACACACGCGCGTCGCCGCCGAAGTCGTATTCCCACACCTCGTCGAGGATCTGCTGGCGGGTGAGCACGCGGCGCGGGTTCGTGAGGAGGTATCGCAGCAGGCGGAACTCGGTTGCCGTGAGGTCGATGTGTTGGCCACCGCGGTTGACCTCGTGGGTGTCCTCGTCAAGTTCAAGGTCGTCGAAGCGCAGCACGGCGGCGGTCTGGTCGTCGAGCGAGCGGCGCAGGACCGCGCGAATGCGAGCGACGAGTTCTTCGAGGCTGAAAGGCTTGGTGACGTAGTCGTCGCCGGTCGTCAGGCCGCGGAGTTTGTCTTCGGTCGCGTCGCGCGCCGTGAGGAAGATGATCGGGACGCGCTGCGGGCCAGCGCCGAGGCGGTCGGCGACATCGAACCCCTCGATGTCCGGCAGGCCGACGTCCAGCACCATCAGATGCGGCTTGACCTTGTCGACCTGCTGGAGCGCCTCTTTGCCCGTCGACGCGGTGGCGACTTCGAACCCCTGGAAGCGCAACGCCATCGAGATGACCTCGACGATCGGCGGCTCGTCGTCGACGACGAGGACGCGGGTCGGGGGCGTAGCAGTGGGTTCAGGCACGGGGTCTCGTGGGAGAAGGTCGGAGCCAGGCGGTGCACCTGGCTCCCACATCATCGGTCATCCGGAGGGTGAACCGCCGGGATTCCCAGTGGACTCTCAGCCAGGCGCGCGCCAGCTGGACGCGGCAGCCGGCCACCGGCTCAAGGACGCGCTCAGTCCGTCGCGGCGTTCGACGGCTTGACGGCGTCGGCCGGATCCTTGGAGTGGTCGACCTTGCTGTGCTGGTCGGTGTCGCCGACGGGCGTGTCGTCGTCCTTCTTCGGCTGGAACGGGACGGCCACGTCGTTGCTGGCCTCGCCCTCGGCGCCCGTGGTGGTCTTGGGGTCGTCGTGATCGCTCATGACGTGAACGCTACGAGCCTGCCCACGCACGACCTGTGGCGAGGATGGTCAAGCCCGCGCCGCCCAGCGGTCGACCGGCGCGGCCTGACCGACGCGCCAAGCCCTGGCGCGCCGCGATGCCCCGCTCCTTTACTTCCTTCGTGCGTCTGCGAGCACGCCGGCCGGCGCAGCGAGCGTCGCCGCGGCCACCCCGGCTGACCGGGCGCCGGCGGCCGGCTCCACGGGCTCGACGGTCCAATCCGGGTGACCGGGCATCGGCGGCGTTGTCATGCCGTAGAGCCACGCGTCGAGGAACGGCTTCAGGTCGCGGCCGGCGACCTTGGAGGCGAGGGCGACGTAGTCCTGGGTCGAGGCCGACTTGCCGCGGTACTTCGTGACCCACTGGCGCTCGAGGCGCTCAAAGGCCGGGGTGCCGATCTCTTGGCGCAGCGCGTAGAGCACGAGCAGCCCGCCGTAGTACGACTGCGAGCTGAACACGTCGGCGTCGGAGCCACTCAAAGGCTCGGCGACCGGCCCGTAATCGGCGCGATACTGGTCGCCCAGCTCGTAGATCCGCTTGAGCAGCGCGTCGAAGTCGGCGATCCCGGTGTCGTCTTCCAGGTAGCCGTTCTCCGCCGCCCACGTGGTCTCGTACCACGTGGCGTGCCCCTCGTTGTTCCAGATGTCGGCCCAGTCCTTGGGCGCGACGCTGTTGCCGATCCATTGGTGCGCGAGCTCATGCATCATCGTCGGCTTCCAGTAGCCCTCCGGCTCGTCGGCGAACAGGCTCGCATCGAAGTACGACAGCGTCTGCGTCTCCAGCGCGAAGCCCACCTCCTGATCACCGACGAACGACCCGTATACGTCGAACGGATAGGGCCCGAGTTTCTCGACGAGCCAATCGAGCTGCGACGCCACGACCGCCAGTTTCGGTTCCAGCTCGGCGGTTCCGCTGCGGAGCGTCACGTCGCGCAGCGCAACCCCCTCGTGCTCGCCCCGGTCGATCACGTCGTAGTCGCCGACCGCAACCTGCACCAGCTCCGTGGCCATCGGCTGGCGCTGGAGGTAGCTCCACGTCGTACGACCCGCTCGGCTTCGTTTGCCCGCCAGCACGCCGCTCGCGACGGCCGTCTCGCTCGACGGCGCGTCGAGCCGGAACGTAAAGCTCGCCTTGTCGGCCGGGTGGTCGTTGCTCGGCCACGCATAGTGCGCGTACTGCGTCTGGCCCAGCATCGCGGTGCCGCTCGGCCCCGCCAAGAAGGCGACGGAGGTCGGATCATCGGGATCGAACGCACGCGGCGAAGTCACGAAGCCGCGCAACGTGACGACGAACGGCTGCCCCTTGGGAAGCGCCCGTCGCGGGGTGACGACCAGCTTCTCGCCGACTCGCGTGAACGCCGCCGAGGCCCCGTTCACGAACACGACGCCGGTCGCGGTCCCGCCGTAGTCGAGGGAGAAGTTCGAGAGGGCCTTCGTCGCGACCGCGCCCAGCGTCACCGTTCCCGTGACGGGGTCGGTCGATTCGGCCCCGAAGCTGAGGTCCAGGTCGTAGTGCAGGGCGTCGTACCCCGTGTTGCCGAGGGTCGGGAACAGACTGTCGCCGATCGACTGGCCCCCCGGGCTGGCTGGCGCGGCCGACGCCGTCGGCACCCCTCCCAATGCTGCGGCCGCAACCACGCAGAACGCGACGACGGATGACGGCTGGCGGAGGCCTCTGCTCATGCCCCCGACCGTAGGCCTGCCCGGAGCACCCCGCAAGCCTCAACCTGTACGACGTCGGGCGCGGGTGGACAACACCCTGGACAGACGGTCCGCCCACGACCCCTCGCACCTTCAGTTCCCCGAGCGGCATGCCGATCCGGTGCTCAGGATCCTCCGCGGGCCGTTCCCGGCCCTCGCCCTGCTCGATGCGCGTCTTCCTTCCCCGCCCACGCCACCTCTGCGCCGTCGCGCTCCTCGCCGCCGGCGCCATCGGCGCAGCCCCCGCCAGCGCGGCGCCACGGATCAAGGAGGTGTCGACGCACATCTCCAACGCGGCAATGACCGATATCGCTCCCGCAACCGACGGCAAGCTCTGGATCACCGCGCGCAGCAAGGGATCCCTGTTTGCCGTGCAGTCCGACGGACAGGTCTCCGAACGCCCGATCACCGGGCTCCCCTACACCGCCGCGCCCGAGCAGATCGCCGGCGGCGCCGACGGCAAGCTCTGGTCGACCGACCCGACGCACCAGGTGATCTTGCGCTCCGACACCGACGGCGCCTCGACGGCCTTCGCGACGGGCCTGGCGCCGGCCGCCGTTCCGTTCGACATCGCTCGCGGCGGCGACGGCAACCTCTGGTTCTCGGCGATCGGCGACGGCGACCTTGGCCGCATCACACCGGCGGGCGTCACCACCCAGTTCCCATCGGCCCACACACCGGTGCTGCTCGCTACCGACACGAACCCCGGCGGCGACGCCGTGTGGTTCACCACCCACGACGGGTTCATCGGGCACGCCGACGCCCAGGGCGCCGTGACCTTCCTGCCGCTCGCCGGCACCCCGACCGGCATCACCGTCGGCCCCGACGGCAACGTCTGGGTCTCCACCGCCACGTCGATCCTCCGCACCACGCCACAGGGCGCCACGACGACGTTTACCGCCGGCATCGAGCCAGACAGCCTGATCAACGACCTCGCCGCGGGGCCTGATGGGCGCCTCTGGTTTTCCGACCAGGGCAACAGCGTGATCGGCCGGATCACCACCGACGGTGCCGTGAGCGTGTTCCGCACCGAAAACGTGAACATGCCCGGGGGGCTCGGCTCGCCACCCAAGGCGATCGCCGTTGGCCCGGACAGCAACTTCGCCTACTTCGGGCGTTCCAGCGACGACCTCATCGCCGACGTGGTCGGGCTCGTGTCGCCTGCGGCCGTTCCCACCGGCACGCCACTACCCGCCTCCAATCTCACGACCTCCAGCGGCACGCTGAGCGTCGCCGTCAACCCGGAAGGCGCCGAGACCTCGGTGCGGTTCGACTACGGCACCACGACCGCATACGGCCGTTCCTCGGAGTCGTTCTCGCTCGGGGCGGAGATCGTGCCCCAGCTCGTGACGGCGAACGTGACCGATCTGGAACCCAAGCGGACGTACTACTTCCGCGTGGTGGCCTCCAACCGGATGGGCGAGTGGATGAGCTCGCCGCAGTCCTTCACGGCGCCGAACATCCCGATTCCCACGGCGCCGCCGCTCCCCGGAGGTTCCATCGCAGTCCCGGGCCTCCCGGTCGCAGGGTCCGCCGCTGGCGACGGCTCCGGCGGCTTGGTGCTCGGCGTCAAGGCGGCGAAGGTCGGCAAGAAGGGCATCGTGAAGGTGCGCGTTGCCTGCCGAGGGAGCGCCGCCTGCGCCGGAACGATTGCCGTCACGGCGCGCGTGAAGGGGAAGAAGTCCAAGGCGGTGGTCATCGCCACCAAGCGGGTCCGGCTCGCCGCAGGCGCCTCGACCACGGTGGGGCTACGGGTGAGTGCTACGGGCCAGCGGGCGATCCGCAAGGCGGGACGCAAGGGCCTGGCGACCCTGGCCGTGATCACGGTCGGCGAGACCAAGACGCGCGCCCGGCTCACGCTCAAGCGCTAGCGCCCTCACTCGATCGCTGCATCAAGCCGGGGCCGTCAGAAGGTGGTGCCGATCGCGGCACCCACGCCATAGGTGACGGCCATGGCAACGATGCCCCAGAGCACCACGCGGGCGGTCGCCGGGCCAGCCGGAGCTCCCCCGGTTCGCGCGCCAG
This sequence comes from Solirubrobacteraceae bacterium, assembly GCA_032119595.1. Lineage (GTDB taxonomy): Bacteria > Actinomycetota > Thermoleophilia > Solirubrobacterales > Solirubrobacteraceae > JAGIBJ01. The sequence goes on from JAUMBQ010000001.1 coordinate 187,747, forward strand.
CGCTGCCGAGGATGGCGAGGGCGACCACGGCCACCAGGACGACGGCCACCACGCGGCCGGCCGATCCCGGAACGGCCGCAGCCATCAGCGGGAGCACGCCACCAGCCGTAAACGCCAGCGCCGACGACCAGGCTGCCTGGAGCGGCCTGGCCCGGCGCTCGTCCTCCAGCCCAAGTTCATCGCGCATATGGGCGGCGAGCGCGTCCTGTTCGGTGAGCGCCTCGGCCACCTGCCGCGCCAGGTCCACCTCCAGCCCACGCTGAACGTAGATCGCGGTCAGCTCCATCAGCTCGCCGTCCGGGTCGCGCCTGAGTTCGCGCTCCTCCATCACCACGTCGGCCTTCTCGGTGTCGCGCTGGGAACTCACCGACACGAACTCCCCGGCCGCCATCGACAGCGCACCGGCGACGACGCCCGCGACGCCAGCGGTCAGCACCGCGCTTCCGCTCGCTCCTGAGCCCGCGACGCCTAGGACCAGGCTCGAGGTGGACACGATCCCGTCGTTGGCTCCCAGAACCGCCGCCCGCAGCCAGTTGGACCGGTGGCTGTAGTGGTGCTCGGGTTTGAGGGACGGGGCGAGCGTCATGCGCTCTAGCTTAGGCGCCCGGCTTGCATACTGACCAGTATCCGGATACTGTGGCGTATCTGAAAAGGCGCGTGCCTCGCGCGCCGCCACTCGCCGTCGCCGATCGACTCCGGACCACCTTCCAAGGAGCTCGCATGCCCTCCGCCACCTCGCAGACCGTTCCTGGCCCTCGCTCCCCGCGCGCCATCCAAGCGATCGGATTCTTCGCGCGCTCGACCCCGTACTTCGCGAAGATGCACGCGCGCTACGGCGACATCTTCCGTGTCCACATCGCCGACGAGAAGCCCTGGGTGGTGGTGTCGTCGCCCGAGCAGGTCAAGCAGGTGTTCACCGGCAGCCCGGAGGTCTTCCACGCCGGGAAGGCCAACACGGTCCTGCTGCCGTTCCTGGGCGATAACTCGGTGCTGCTGCTCGACGGCAAGCCGCATCTCCAGCAGCGCAAGCTCCTCCTCCCCGCCTTCCATGGCGAGCGGATGGCGAGCTACGGCGACCTCATGCGCGAGGCGGCCGAGCAGGAGATCGCCACCTGGCCGGTCGGGGAGTCGATGCCGATCGCACCGCGCATGCAGTCGGTCACCCTTGAGGTGATCATGCGCGCCGTGTTCGGCATGCGCGAGGGCGCCGAGCTCGATCACGTGCGCGACCTGCTCGTCGCGCTGCTGCACAACATCACCAAGCCCGCGACCTTCCTGGCGCTCGCGACGCTCGGCCCCAAGCGATACCGCAACTACGGCCTCGCGAACGCGATGATGAAGCCCGCCGAAGAGGCACTCTTCGCTGAGTTTGCGCGGCGGCGGGCGGCGGACGACCTCGCCGAGCGCGACGACATCCTGTCGCTGCTCATGCAGGCCCGCCACGAGGACGGGGCCCCGATGTCCGATGAGGAGCTCCGCGATGAGCTGCTCACGCTGCTCGTCGCCGGCCATGAGACCACGGCGACCTCGCTGAGCTGGGCGATCGAGCGGCTGATTCGCCACCCGGACAAGCTCGCGCGCCTGCGGGCCGAACTCGACGAGGGCAAAGATGAGTACCTCGACGCGGTCGTCAAGGAGACGCTGCGCCTGCGGCCCGTGCTTCCGGTGGTCGTGCGCGACCTGCAGGAGGAGGTCGAGATCAGTGGGCACCGCCTGCCCGCCGGCACCCGCGTGGCCTGCAGCATCACGATCATGCACCGGCGCCCGGAGATCTATCCGAACCCGCACGCGTTCGAACCCGAGCGATTCCTGGACAAGGCACCAGGCACGTACACGTGGATTCCGTTCGGCGGCGGGATCCGTCGCTGCCTTGGCGCCAGCTTCGCGCTGTTTGAGATGAAGCAGGTGCTTCCGGCGCTCGTTCAGGGCCTGGACCTCCAGCCGGTGGAGCCCCGCAGCGAGGCGGTCGGTCGGCGACTCATCACGCTCATTCCGGCCAAGGGCGCGCAGGTCGTCGTGCGCGGGGTGCGCGAGCGTGCGCCCGCGAAGGTCGTCACGATGGCGGGATGACCACCCGGCTCACGCGCAAGGAGCAGCAGGCCCGCACCCGCTCCGCCCTGCTGCAGTCGGCGACGCGCGTTCTGGCCGAGAAGGGGCTTCACCGCGCGTCGATCGACGACATCACGAGCGATGCCGGCTTCACGAAGGGCGCGTTCTACGCGAACTTCAAGAGCAAGGAAGAGCTGTTCCTCGTGATGCTCGACGAGCACTTCGCCGAGCGCCTCGCGGCGGTGGAGCGCCTGGCCTCCGGCGAGGAGGCGCTGGCCCAGCGCGCAGCGCGCGCCGGGCAGGACTTCACCGACGCGCTGCGCGGGAACGAGGAGTGGTGCCGGCTGTTTCTGGAGTTCACGTCGCACGCGACGCGACACGACGGGTTCCGCAAAGAGTTCAAGGCCCGCACGGATGCCCTCCGCGGCCAGATCGCAGCGATCTATTCGCAGCGCGCGGCCGAGGTCGGATTCGAGCCCCCAATCTCACCGGAGCTCATTGCCCGGATGGTGTTCTCGATGGCCCATGGCGTCGCGATCGACCAGTTGCTCGACGACGAGACCCCGGAGGATCTCTTCGGCAGCATGCTGCTGCTCGTGTTCGCTGGGCTCGCTGGCGAGCAGGCCGGCGCGGCGTAGGCCGGCAACCGACCGCAACCGGCTGTAACCGGCCGGCGCCAGCGGGCCGCTCAGGCTGCGCCTGGCGGCGCGGTCGACGCACCCGGCGGCGCCACCGACGCGGCGATGGCCGCAGCCGCCTCTTCGTCGATCACCGGACGGCGCCCAGGTCCGAGAATCAGGAGCTTCGCGGTGCCCAGCGGGCCAATGTCGCTCAGGAGCGCCCGCAGGACGCGCCGGCCCGGGTGGCGTTCTGGCGGCACCGAACTGGTGCCGAAGCGTTGCCATTCGGCCTGCTCGGCCAAGGCGGCGACGGCCGGCCCGATCTTGATGAGGTCGGCCCGCAGCTCGGTCAAGGTCATGGCCGGTCCGGCAGGCGCGGGAACGAGCCGCACGAGCACCTCGCCGAGCGGGCCAGCGTCATGCGGCCTGCGCAGCCGCTGCCACGCGAGCGCAAGCAACCCAATCACGGCCAAGACCGCCAGTACCAGCGCGCCGGTCAGCGGCGACTGGTCGTCGGCGCCGATCGGATCTGGCTTGGAGGCGGGCGGCGTGACGCCGACCTCCGGGTCGATCTGGGCCTGAGCATCTGGCGGGGTCGGGTTGAACGGCACCCAGCCAGCCCCCGGGAAGTAGACCTCGATCCACGCGTGCGCCTCCTCGTCGAGCACCTCGTAGCTGTCGCTGCTCTTGGGCGTGCCGGTCGCAAAACCGACGACGACGCGGGTCGGCACCCCGGCCATCCTCAAAAGGAGCGCGGCCGCGCCGGCGAAGTGCTGGCAATAGCCGACCCGCGAAACCGTGAGGAAGTCAACGAGCGGGTCGTTGCCGGCCGGCGGAACGTCCTTGAGCGAGTACCGGAACCGGCCGCTGTCGACGAGGTACGACTCCACGCGCTCGACGATCTCGAGTTGTGACGTCGTCCCGGCTGCGAGCTGGCGAGCGAGCGCGCCGACCTGCTCCCACCGAGCATCGTTCGTTGCATTGCCGAAGCGGATGCTGCGGATCGCTGGGTCGACGGGCGAGACGCCGACGAGATGGGTGAACGGCGCGTACTGCGGATCGGCTGGCACCGCGATGCGTTCGAGTTTGGCCCTGGGCGGATCGACGACCTCCGAGATCACCGTGTAGGTGTCGCCTTTGGTCGGTGCGGCCGGGAACGCCGCCGCTTCGCCGCGTACGGGCTGTGCTTGTCCGCGCCCGGCCGAAACCGCCGATTCGATGCGCCCCGGGGCTGCCACCCGGTCGTCGCGAAGGTCCACGATGCGAACACGGGTCGTCGTTGCCACCGCCGCCGGCTGGGGCAGGTCCTTTGGCTCTCGCGGCCCGATGGACCAGCCGCGGCCGGTGAACCAGCTCAGGGTTTCCATCCTCCACAGCCCGCCTTTCGGCGAGGTGATCTCGAACATCGTCGCGCCGGACTGGTCGCCCCGCATCGGCCCATACGTCTGGTCGCTATTGAGCCCCGTCGACCCGGATGGCGGCTGAACGCCGTTCAGCGAGAACGCCCGCTCGCTCGGCCCGATGAGTGCCGAGACGACGAGCCCGACGACCGCCACGGCGGCAATCGCGGGCAGCGCGGCGCGGAGTTCACTGCGCGTCGCCCAGAGCAATGCGCCCGCGAGAATGACCGCCCCGTGCCACGGGGCGTCTTCGGCGCGCTGGAGCAGCAACGCCATCGCGAACGGCACGGCGAGCATGAAGAAGGCGAGCGCGACCGAGCTGCGGTTCGGTCGCGAGGCCTGAATGCCACCGAAGAACCACGCCGCCCCACTGCCAGCCAGCCACGCTGCAAGCGACCACGAATCGCTCCCCCCGGCCTGCCGCAGTTCAAAGAGGCCACGAAGCAGCTCGTCCTTCGTGTTCCCCAGCGCGCCAAAGGAGAACACGGACGGAGGGAGCCCCGCGAGCAATACGGCAAGGACGATCCACACCGGCCACGCGGCCGCCAGGGCAATTTGGAAACGGGGGCTGCGCGGCGCCGGGCCGCGGACGATAAGCCACGCCGCCACGGCGAGCATGACCACGCCCCACAGCACGCCGGAGCCAAGGATCGGCCACCAGATGCCGATACCGGCGAAGCCGATCATGAACGTCGCGACGACCCGAGCGCGCTGGTCGCCGTCCTTCGTGGTGTGGACCCCGTGACTCACTCGCCGGCCCACTCTCCGACGGCCACGACGCCGGGCGGCAGCGCGCGCCGTGGGACCACGGCCTCGGGCGGCGCCATCGACGCGTGCACGCTGACCGCGTCGGCGCGGTCGCGGGCCGAGATGCCGGCGGCCGGACTGCCTTTGCCGAGCGACGCCAGCCGCCGGTGCACGGCGGGCCAATGCGCGACCGGATCCATGAGGGTGATGGCCGACCGATCGCCGGGCAGCAGCAGCCGACACCCGCCGCCGCGGGCCAGCGCGAGGACGTGGCCCGCCGCGGTGCGTGCCGCCCAATCGACGGCCGCGCCGCTCGGCGCGTTTGTCGTGTCGACGACGACCAGCGGCAGGTGATCACGCGCTGGCGAGAAGGCTCGCTCCATGAGCTCGCCACCGCGCGCGGCGCTCTTCCAATGGATCCGGCTCATCGGCGTACCGCGCACGTACGGGCGAATGCCGTCGGGCTCAGGGTCGTGGGCGGCATCCATCGCCCCACGACGGGCGTAGGGCGCGATCGGAGCCGGCGCGGGCAGCACGAGGATCTCGTCGGGGTGGCCGACGAGCATCGTCTTGGTGAAGACGCCGAGGTCGTCTTTGATTCGCAGCGGCGAGGGCTCGATCGCGTGGCGGCCTGGCCGGTCGAGCGTCCACCGGACCGTGTTCATGCCGAGCGCAAGGGGGTGCCACTCGCCACAGCGGCAGAGCATCTCGACGCCCGCCGGCAGGCCCGAGAGCCCGCCGACCTCGAACTCAAGGGTGAGCGGTGTGCCTTCGACTACCTCGTGATGGCCAATGCGGCGCGCGACGACGAGGCGCTGCGCCGCCTTCTCGACCGTGATGTAGAGCCCGATGTAGGTGAGGGCCAGCCCGATCGCGATCGCAAAGAGCGCGAGCGACCCCAGCATGGCCGAGACGAGGCCGATGAGGATCGGCCCGATCGAGAGTTCGAGCGGGCGTTTCACCGGGCCGGCATCTGGGCCAGCGCGTCCGAGACCACCGCGAGCTGGGCGTCAGCCGGGGCGGCGGGAACGGGCTGGATGCGATGCGCGAGGACGGCCGGCGCCAAGGCCTGGATGTCGTCGGGAAGCAGGTACTCGCGGCCCTGGAGCGCGGCGCGCGCTCGCGCGGCGGCGATGAGCTGAAGGCCGGCGCGCGGCGAGGCGCCGGTCTCTGCGAGCGGATGCAGGCGGGTGGCGCCGAGCACGGACACGACGTACTGGAGCAGCGGCTCGGAGGCCGCGACGAGGCGCGCGGCAGCCTGCGCCTGGACGAGCTCGGCCAGGGTGGCGACGTGGCGGTCGTCGACCGTGGGGCGGTCGCGCAGGAGCGCAGCCTCCTGGGTCGGCGTCGGATAACCGAGGGAGATGCGCGCGAGGAAGCGGTCGAGCTGGGCGGGCGGAAGCGGGTAGGTGCCGTCGTAGCCGGCCGTTGGGTTCTGCGTGGCGACCACGATGAACGGGCGCTCCAGTTCGTGGGTCTGGCCGTCAACGGTGACCTGCAGCTCCTGCATGGCTTCCAGGAGACCGGACTGCGTCTTCGGCGTCGCGCGGTTGAGTTCGTCGACGAGCAGGACGTTCGTGAAGACCGGACCAGGATGGAACTCGAAGGTGCTCGTCGCGGCGTGCCAGACGGTGGCACCGAGGATGTCGGTCGGGAGCAGGTCGACGGTGGCCTGAACGCGCGAGAAGCGGCCGTCGATGGCGCCCGCGATCGAACGGGCGAGCTGGGTTTTGCCGACGCCTGGCTGGTCCTCGAGCAGCAGGTGTCCGCCTGCGAGCAGCGTGCAAACGACGATCTCAAGGCGGTCGCCGGAGATCTGCATGCTGCGGCGGATGCCCTGGCGGAGCCGTTCGCCGAACGCGGCAACGTCGGCGATGCCGTGGGTCGCTGGCTGGGCCGGCTGGGCTGGCTGGGCCGGCTGGGCCGGCTGGGCCGGCTGGGCTGGCTGGGCTGGCTGGGCCGATTGGTACGCCGGTGCGGGTGTAGGGGCAGCCGTTGACGGCGCGACCGGATCGACAGCCATCGGCGCAGGGGAGCCTGCGACCGCTGATCCAGGGGTACTGGCGACGGCGGTAGGCGGCGCGAACGACGCCCCACCGTCGACGGGGGCTGGCACCGCGTGCGGCTCGGGCGGAGCTGGGCTCACGGTGAAGGGCGGGCCCAGGGGCTCGGGCTGGCGGCTCGCATAGGCATCCACAGCCCTGTCATCGGGTCGGATGCGGTCGATGTTGAGCGCGGAGGCGTGATCACGCTCCGCACGGTAGCCCGAAGGGCCATCACATCGCGCCGGTCAGGCCAATGAGCCGCGGTGACCGAACGCCGTTCGGTCGTACAGCGCGGCGACGCTCGCATGCCGGCAGAGGCCCCTCTGGGGCCAACGGGTCTTGCGAGCGTCCACCGCGTGGTGGGGGTCAGCGTCTTCCAGACGCCGATCGTGCAGCGTGTGCGCGAGAGATCGCGCCGCAGATTTCGTTCGGGAGGAGCCGACTGAAGGCCTCTGGCCATGTCGGATTCGCCCGGACGAAAGATGCAAGCGAGATCCGCTCGCACGCTGAACGAAGCTTGGTCCTCCCGAGGGCGCAGCTGCGGGTTACCCAGGCGCTGCAGGGGTGGTGACCGCCCGAAGAATGGGTCGGGGCCCCTGGCGGTGCATGTGCACGCCAGAGGCCGCCATTCATCGGGGCGAGAGGATTTGAACCTCCGACCTCACCGACCCGAACGGTGCGCGCTACCAGGCTGCGCCACGCCCCGAGAGGTGCCAGGCAGACTAACGGAACTCCTCGATGCGTGACGGCTCGTCACGCTTCAAGGTCGCGCCTGCGCCAAGAATCCCCCGCGAAACCAGGCGACGAGCCGGATTCCTGCGCGTCTCGCGAACCCGTGGGTTCAGCCGCCGCACACCTCCAGTGAGGTCGTGATCGTGCGCTGCTTGGTGAGGGTCTTGCCCTTCTTCGTGAAGCGGTGCGTGATCGTCGCCTTCACGGGGAGCGTCGCGCCCGCCTCAGACTTCTTGGGCACGGTGAACGTCGCAGCGAATTGCTTCTTCTCGTCGGTCACCTTCTGCTTTCCGAGCGTGAAGACCACCTTGATGACCTTGCCCTTGCCCTGTCCGCCGACCGTCAGGACGGTCTTGCCGCCGGGCAGCACGCAGCTGCCCTCGAGGTTGAGCCCCGTGGTCAGGCCGTCCTTCGAGATGCTGAACGTCCGACGCGGTGAGGTTGCGTCGCGCACGGAACTCGTCGATGCGGCGACGATCGCGCCGCTCCTGGTCCAGACCGCGAGGCCGTCGCCGGCATCGTCGCGGGCGACGTTCAGGTCGAAGAAGATCTCGTCGGAGACCGCGATGGTCTTCGTCTCCCAGCCCGTGCCATCCTCCGACATCGAGACGCGCAGGCCGGTGCCGTTCTCGCGGTAGCCGAGGATCAGTTTCCCGCCGGGCGACATGTACTGGTCGTCGAGGTAGGTCGTGACGGCGGGCTGCTCGGGGTTGACGATCACCGGGTCGCCCCACACGCCGCTGCCCTCAAACTCGCGGGACACCAGACGGCCGTCGGACTTGCGGTTGTACGAGAGGTACGTCTTGTCGGCGCCGCCCGCGACCGTGGCGTCGCTGCCGCCGTCGACGATCGTCGGCGCACTCCACGAAGCCTGGTTGCCGAGGTTGGCGTTCGGACCGGTGTTCCACGAGTAGACGTTCTCGCCGGTGTCGCTCACCGCGACGGTGACCGGGCCGAACGGCGCGATGCGGGTGCCGCCCTGGAAGTGGAAGTTCGGGAGGCCTCCCGGGTCGAGTTGGGCGAAGGTCTCGTCGGTCGCGCCACTGCCGTCGATCGGCGATGAGTAGGCAAAGAGCGCGGTGTTGAACGACGCAAAGCCGATCGTGCCGGGCTGGGGACCGAGAATCGGCCGGGACGGGTTCGTGCCGACGCCGCGCCGATGGAGCTGCACGGGGCCCGTGAAGGTGGTGCCGTTGTCGGTCGAGGTCCAGAGCCACGTGTGGTGGAGGGTCGAGTTGGTGTCGACCAGGTACTTCTGCATCGCGATGTAGAGGGTGCCGGTGGCCGGATCGCGGAGCACCCATGGCGTCTCCGGAACGGCCTCACCGGACGGACCGGAGAACGGCAGCAGCGTCTTCTTGGCGCACGTGACGCCGGTGGGCGTGACGCCGGTGGGCGTGGCCGTTGCCTTGGTCACCTGGCAGTAGACGACGAGCCTGGAGCCCTCGTCCTGGAACGCGACGTGGAACACGCCGGTCGGCCCGGCCGTCACGGTTGGCCGGCCCTCGGTCACGTTGCCGATGATGCTCGGCGTTCCGGCTTGCGCGGCGGGTGCAAGCGCGGCGGCCGCCGCCAGCGCACCGACCCCCAATCCCAGCAGGCGTGGTCGGTGCATACGCAGTCCCATGGCACCACTCAACCACGCGGGCCCGGCGTCATCCGAAGATCATCAACCAAGCGAAAAACCCCCGGCATCCCAAACGCCGGGTGGGAGCGAAACTCGACAGCGAGAAGCCCGGCTGCCAACGCTGAGCGGCCAGAATCTGTCGCCCCAACAACACCTTTTGGCCGTTCACGCTCGGGCCAGCGCTGAGCGGCCGGTACCGTCTGCTCCGTGCCGATCTCCAAGCCGACGCCCCGCGACGCGATCGTCGCCTACCTCGACGAGCTGCTGGAGCCGGCGCGCTTTGAGGACTACGGCCCGAACGGGCTCCAGGTGCCCGGCCGTGAAGAGGTGCGGACGGTCGTGACGGGTGTGAGCGCGAACCGCGCGCTGATCGAGACCGCCGTCGCGCTTGAGGCCGATCTCCTGCTCGTGCACCACGGCCTGTTCTGGGGCGCCAAGCAGACCGGGATCGACCACATCATGGCCGGCCGTCTGCGCCCGCTCTTCAAGAACGACATCAGCCTCGTCGCCTACCACCTGCCGCTCGATGCCCACCCCGAGGTCGGCAACAACGCACTCATTGCTGACGCCCTGGAGCTGACGGGCCGGCAGTCGTTTGCGCCGCACGGCGGCCAGCCGCTCGGGATCGCCGGCTCCTTGCCCGGCGAGGGGCTCGACCCGGACGCGTTCGCGGCCCTGGTCGGCCAGATCTGCCAGACGCCGCTGACGTTCCTGCACGGCCCCGAGCGGGTCCGCACGGTCGGCGTGGTGTCCGGCGGTGCCGGCGATGACGTGCATGCCGCAGCCGCGATGGGCCTCGACGCCTTCATCACGGGCGAGGCCGAGGAGCGCTCCCAGGGCGCGGCCGAGGAGGAAGGCATCCACTTCGTCGCGGCCGGGCACCACGCGACCGAGCGGTTCGGCGTCCGGCGCCTCGGCGACCTCCTCGCACACCAATTCGGCGTCGCCCACCACTTCGTAGATATCGAGAACCCGGTCTAGCGACCACGTTGGCGGTCGCGGGGCAGCACCGGCCGATCCGGCACTACTTCCCGGTGCGACGGCGCGCCATCGTCGGCGCCACCCAACGTGCCCCAAGGTGACTCGCGTCACGGTAGGATCCGGCGGCATCGCGCGCCCGCCCGGACTGCCCGGACCCGGCGCCGATTTCGCCCACGGATCCAGAGGTTCTCACCCGCATGACCACACCGACCGGCACCGGTTCCTTGACGATCGCGGACCTTCTCCCGAAGGCCGCTGCGCTGTACGGGGCTCAGTCTGCAACGTCCTTCAAGAACGGCGATGCCTGGCAGCAGAACAGCTACAGCGAGCTGCTGGCGGACTCTGAGGCCGTCGGTCGCGGTCTGATCGCCCTGGGCGTGGCGGCGGGCGACCGTGTCTGCATCCTGGCCAACACGCGCCGTGAATGGACGGTCGCTGACCTCGGTGGCGCTGCGGCCGGCGTCGTCGTCGTGCCGATCTACCAGACCAATTCGCCGAAAGAGTGCGAATGGGTCGTGTCCGACTCCCAGGCCGTGGCGATCTTCGTCGAGAACGCCGAGCAGGCCGCCAAGATCGCTGCCGTCCGCGAGCAGCTCCCCGCCCTCAAGCACGTCATCGTGATGGTCGGCGAGGCCGAGGGCGCGATCACGCTCGCCGAGCTGATCGCCGGTGGCGAGTCGGTCGATGTCGCCGAACTCCACGCGCGTACCGCTGCCGTCAAGCCGGAAGACAACTACACGATCATCTACACGTCGGGCACCACCGGCCCGCCGAAGGGCTGCGTGCTCACGCACGCCAACTACCGGGCGATCGTCTCCAGCGCGCTGGAGAGTGGCCTCGTCACCGACGAGGACACCACCTCCGACAACATCGCGTACCTGTTCCTCCCCCTTGCGCATTCGTTCGCGCGGCTGATCCAGCTTGCGGTGCTCGACGCGGGCGCCGTGCTCGCGTACTACGGCGGCGACACGAAGGCGGTGATCGGCGAGATCCAGGAGGTCAAGCCGGCGCTGCTGCCGTCCGTGCCGCGCATCTTCGAGAAGCTCTACACCGTCGCGATCCAGATGGCTGGCGAGGAGACCGTTGCGAAGGCGACGCAGGTTGGCCTGAAGGTCCAGGAACTCCAGGCTGCGGGCCAGCCGATCCCAGCCGAGCTGCAGGCGGGCTACGACGAACTCGAGGGCCGCCTTTACGGCCTCGTACGCGGCCTGTTCGGTGGCCGTCTGCGCCGCGCGATCACCGGCGCCGCACCGCTGGGCGTCGACGTGATCTCGTTCTTCACGGCGTGCGGCGTGCCGCTGATGCAGGGCTACGGCATGACCGAGACGGCCACGGCGACGTCGTGCTGCTCGCCCGAGGAGAACCGCCTTGGCAGCGTCGGCAAGCCGCTGCCGGGCGTCGAGGTCAAGACCGCTGAGGACGGCGAGCTGCTCGTGCGCGGCCAGAACGTGTTCAAGGAGTACTTCCGCAACGAGGAGGCCACCAAGGAGACGATCACCGACGGCTGGCTCCACACCGGCGACCTCGCGAAGATCGACGAAGACGGCTACATCTTCATCACCGGCCGCAAGAAGGACATCATCATCACGGCTGGTGGAAAGAACATCACCCCGGCCAACATCGAGGCCGAACTCAAGCTCAGCCCGATCATCTCCCAGGCCGTGATGCATGGCGACCGCCGCGCCTACCCCGTCGCCCTGATCACGCTCGATCCGGAGACGGCGCCGCAGTGGGCGGAGCAGAATGGCCTGCCGACCGATCTCGCCGAGCTCGCGAAGGATCCGAAGACCATCGCCGAGGTGCAGCGCGTCCTGGATGCCGCGAACGCGAACTACGCGCCGGTCGAGCAGATCAAGAAGTTCACGATCCTCCCGGCCGACTTCACCCAGGAGACGGGCGAGCTCACGCCGACCTTGAAGGTCAAGCGCAACGTCGTGGAGCAGATGTACGCCGAGCAGCTCGACGCGCTCTACGCGTAGGGCCCGCTGGTCCCGGCCCGCGCTCGCGGGCCGGGATTGCTGCGCATTGTAGCCTGGCGCGACGCGCTGAGCTGGCGACGCACTGCGGGCTAAAACGCGCCGGAGCGCGGTTGGCGGCGTGGCGCGCCTGCCCGCTCGATACGGTTCCCCGGTGCGCCGCTCTCTGCTCCGCGGAACTCTTGTCGTCGGCCTGCTCGCAGGCGGGGCGACCGCACCGGCCGTCGCCCGGGCCGGATCGCTGGAGCAAACGCAGAAGACGCTGCGGACGATCGTCCAGGGCATGCCAGGCGCGACCAGCGTGTACGCGCGGGAGGCCGCGACGAACACGGTCCTCGTGTCGCGGGCGCCGACGACCAAGCGGATCCCGGCGTCGGTGACGAAGCTCTTCACCACGTCCACGGCGCTGATGCTCGATGGTCCGACGACGAAGCTCTCCACCGAGCTGCTGACGACCGGCGAGGTCGACGGCGAGGGTGTGTTGCACGGCGACCTCGTGCTGCGAGGAGCCGGCGACCCGGCTTTTCGGCTCGACCAGATCGTCGAGCTCGCCGATGCTGCCGTCAGCGAAGCGGGCATCAAGAAGATCGACGGGAAGCTCCGAGCCGACCTGGCCGGTTGGACGTCGCAGCAGGGCACGTCGCTCACCGGCGGCGCCTACAACCGCGAAATCGGTGGCCGGATCGGATCGCTCGTGACGCTGCGCGGTTACGCCTCGGCGTCGGTCACGGACCCGGCCCGGCAGGTGCTCGTGCGGCTCCGCGACGCGATGAAGGCGCGCGGGCTGAGCGGCACGGTCGCGTTCGGCGCGTCGGCTCCGGCTGGCCCGGACGCCGAGGTGATCGCCACGGCCCTGTCGCCGACGATGCAGCAGCTCGCCGCGGCGACGAATGCCCCGTCCGACAACTTCTACGCGGAGATGCTGCTCCGCGGCGCCGGCGCCCGCCATGGCGCAGCGGGCACGACGGCAGCCGGCTTGGCGACCCAGCGCGAGACCCTTGGGGCGCTCGGCGTCTTCCCCACACTCGCGGACGGCTCAGGCCTCTCGCGCGGCAATCGCGTGGCGCCGACGACGATCGTGAAGCTCCTGGATCAGATGGCCGGCCGCCCGGAGGGCGCGGCGCTGCGCGCCGGCATGGCGCTCGCCGCGAACACCGGCACGGTCGCGAGCCGCATGCGCGGCACGGCCGCCGCGGGCCGCTGCCGCGTGAAGACCGGTACCCTCTCCAACGTCTCCGCCCTCGCCGGCTGGTGCACCACCGTCGGCAAACGCAGCGTGAGCTTCGCGATCTTGATGAACAACGTCTCGGTCGCCGCCGCCCGAGCCCGCCAAGACCGCGTGGCCTCCGCCATCGCCAGCTGGAGCGACCCGGTCAAGACCGTCATCGAGCCCGTCGAGCCGGCAGCCACCACGCCCGCCGGGACGACACCGGCCACCGCGCCGACCGCAACGACGCCAACCGCGTCAAGCGGCGGCGTCTGAGGCAGGCGCCCGCCACTAGACGCCGCCGGCACCGTTTACAGCCGCACGTAGCGGTCCACCAGCCGCTCGAGGGCCTCGGCGGGGTCGTCGCACAGACCCACGTGGACGGGCGAAGCCTGCAGGATCGTGTTGGACGGCGCGGCGAGGAAGCCGAAGCGGTCGCCGGTGCTCATGCCTGCCACGCGGCCGGCGCTTGGGTCGCCAGCGGCGACGCGCTCCAGGCCCGCGAGCTGGATGCGGAGTTCGTCGAGATCTAGGTCTGGGGCGAACGCTCGGAGTCGGTCCTCGTCGATCACCAGTTCGAGCCCGAGGTAGTCGTGGCGGCGACTGAAGACGGCCGCGCCCACGTTGATCTGCTCGCCGCGTTCGATCCTTGGCACCACGCGCAGAATCGTCCAGCTGTACGCCTCGCGCTCGCTCATGCGTCGCCCTTGGCCTCAGCGTCGGCATCCGGCACGGCGTGCCCGGTATCAGCCTCGGCCGTAGCACCCTTGCTCTTCGACGACTCCGACGACTCCGGCGCCTTCGGCGCGCCTACCCGTGGACCCAGCCCGAGCCGCGCGCCCGGCCCGCGGGGCAACCCGCCCGTGCCCGGCCCCGTGCTGGCCGACCCCGTGATCGCCAGCCCATCCGACTCGTCCAGGAAGCGCTGCACGACCCCAACGCGCGCCGCAAGGTACCCGGCGTAGTCGTGCTCACCGACCCACTCGGCTGGCACCTGCCCCACGACGGCCGCGAGCATCGCCTCCGTGAGCAGCGGTGCCAGGCGCTCGTGCGCCGCTTGCAGCGTGTCGAGTCGCGCAGCCGGGTCGTCGCCGAGGAGCGGCAGGAGCACGTGGTCGGCGATCTGCGGAAACGGCCGGTCGGCCTCCCCCGGCCCGAGCGTCGCCGCATGCTGGCGGTAGAGCGCCGCGCCATGGTCGATCAGCCAAAGATGGCCATGCCACCAGAGCAGGTTCGGATTGCGGGGCGTGCGATCGACGTTCGTGGTGAGCAGATCGAGCCAAACGACTGCGGCCGCCTCCTCGACGGGCACGGCGCGGTCGGCGTGCACCGCGAACGGCAGCGACGCCGGGAGGAAGTCAAGGCCGACATTGTCGCCCACCGACCCGCGCAGCAACGCCTGGATCTCGGGATCGGGCTCGGCGCGGCCAATCGCGTCGTCGAGATCCAAGAGCGCGAGATCCGGCACGCGCATGCCGAGCGCTCGGGCCAACTCGCCGACGACGATCTCCGACACGAGCGCGCGCACACCCTGCCCGGCGCCGCGCAACTTGACGACGTAGAGGCCGTCGTCGTCAACCTCCACCAGCCCTGGGAGCGAGCCGCCCTCGCGCAGCGGCTCGACGTACCGGGTAATGCGGTGGCGATCCACCGGCCGCAGGCTACTTGGCCTGCGCGAGCTGGATCAGGTTGCCGCAGGAGTCGTCGAACTGGGCGATGATCGCGGGGCCAATGTCCTTCGGCTCGGAGGTGATCTCCACGCCCAGCCCTTTGAGCCGCTCAACATCCGCCGCGACATCCGTCGACGAGAACGCGGTCGCCGGAATCCCCTGCGCCTTCAGGCCCGCCTGGAAGGTCGACGCGAGCGGGTTCACGTTCGGCTCCAGCAGCAGCTCCACCGCGCCCGGCGCCTCTGACGACCGCACCGTGAGCCAGCGATGCTCGCCCATCGGGATGTCGGCGCAGAGGGTGAACCCCACGATGTCGGTGTAGAACGCCAGCGCCTTGGCCTGGTCGTCCACGAACACACTGGTGAAGGCGATCGAGATCATGGCGTTGACCGTATCGCCGCAAGCCATGATCGGCCCAAACGGATCAGCCGTCGATGATCGGCCGTTCCCAGAAGTCCATCGGTGCGAAGCCGTCGCCGAACCCGAGCGACGCGTAGAGGTGGCGCGCCGGGGCATTGTCATGGCGGACCTCGAGGGTCACGGCAGAGCAGCCCTCTGCGGTGGCGTCCTCGATCACGCGCGTGAGCATCGCGCGACCGACGCCGCGACCCCGAACCTCGGGAACCACGGCGACGTCATGCACGTTCCAACGCGGCTTCGCCGCAAAGGTCGAATAGCCGACGAACCCAACGACCACCCCGACGAACGCGCCCGTCGCATCGTCCTGAGCGAGCCAGACTCGCGCCGCCGGGGTCGCGAGCAGCCCCGGGATCATGCTTGCCTTCACGTCGGCACTCAGCGAGTGCTCCCCGCCCATCGGGTCGCTGGCGTAGCTGTCGATGCAGGCGACGACCCCGGCGGCATGGTTGGCGTCGGCCAAATCGGCGGAGATGACAGTGATGGTGCTCATGACGACTCGGTCGGTTAGCTAGCGCGCAGGGTCTCGCGAAGGAGTTCGAGGGCCTCGTGCTCGGCGGGCGCCAAGGCCCGCACCGCCGACCCGAGATCAGCCAGCAGCTCGTCCTGCTCGGCGCTGGTGAGCGGCAACTCCGCGTCGCCGTCGACGAGGTCGGTCGCGGGCCGCAGCGTGCGGGCCGCCGCCAACCCAGGCACATCCGCCGGCAGCGCACGCTCGGCGACCGCGAGCCAGCCGGCGGCCAGCGCATCGTGGGCTTCGGCGACCTCGCCGAGGGCCGGCAACTCCAAGAGACCAGCTGCATCGCGCTCGAAGACCGCCTGCGGCGCCCGCAGGAGTCCCTGCTCGCGCGTGATCGCCTGGTGCAGGCTCACGAGCGCGCCCAACAGATGGCGGTCGCCTTCGAATACCTCCCGCCAGGAGCCCGGTCCGGTGCCGTCGATCGCGTCACCCAGCTGCTCGACACCCGCCGGCCCGCGATCGGACTGCTCGCCGCCAGTGGGGCCAACCGCCATGCGGGCCAGGCCACCACGCGCGGCCACCACCAGGTCGTCGTCTGAGGCCGGACGCAGCGCAAGGAGGCGATACCGCTGCGCGGCGTGCACGGCGCGGGCCTGCGCGACCGTCGGCACGTCCACGCGCACGGTGGCGGTGCCGTCGGTCAATTCCACCTCGCCGCCGGAGGCCGCGCTGGCGATCACGACGCCGGGCGAGGCGTTCAGGAGCGAGGACGGCGCGAGCCCGGCCGCGGCGGTGTCGAGCCAGAGCGCGAACGGCGTGCCGGCGGCGAGCGCCACCTCCAGCGACTTGGCCGCGCGGCGGCGCCGGCTCGTCTCATCGAGCGTGCCGATCACGCCTAGGCGCTTGGCGGCGCCCGGCAAATCGCTCTGGAAGGGATTCCACCCCGACACATGGAGCGTGCTGACGTCGCCCCGGGCATAGCGGAAGCCCATCCCGAGGAACCCTGCGCCGCCAGCGAGGCCAAGCGCCGATGGGGCGCGGCCGTCGCGGCCGATCGACTCCAGCAGTCGCCCGAAGGCCCAGATCTCGGGGTGCGGCACGTCGACCATCGCGTCAAGCATCAGGCTCCACTTCAGCGTTAGGCGCAGCGCCCGCATCGCTGCTCGAAGCGTCGGTTGCGGGCGACTTCTCGTCGTCCGCGTCGACCGGAGGCGACGCGTCGACGGCGATTTCTCCCGCCAGCAGAGCCTTCAGGCCGTCCTCGTCCAGCACCCGGACGCCGAGCCGTTCGGCCTTGGCGAGTTTCGTGCCGGCAGCCTCGCCTGCCACCACGAAGTGCGTCTTCTTCGATACCGACCCCGTTACCCGGCCACCCTCGGCGAGCACCAGGGCCGTCGCCTCCTCGCGGGTCAGCGTCGGCAGGCTGCCGGTCAGCACGACGGTCACGCCATCGAGGCGCCCATCCCCCGGCGCGGGACCTTCCTCTTCCACCTTCAGCCCAGCCTCGCCAAGGCGCCGCAGCAGCGTCTGCATCGCCGGGTCCTGCATCTGGCGATGGATCAGCTCAGCATTCTTGGGTCCGACCCCGGGCGTCTCAGCCAGTTCGATCGGCGTGGCCTGCATGAGCGCCTGCGTGGAGCGGAACCGCTGCGCGAGCGCGCGCCCCGTCACCTCGCCGACGCCTTCGATCCCCGCCCCGAAGAGCACGCGAGCGAGCGGCTGCGTCTTGGATCGCTCGATCGCGTCGATCACCGCGCCGGCGCTCTTCTCGGCCATGCCGCGGATGCGAGGCTGCCCGTCCTCGTCCTTCTCGAGCAGCTGCTCGGTGGTGAGGTCGTACAGATCGGCCGCCGTCGACACGAGCCCGGCACGCTGCAGCGCGCCGACCTGAAGCTCGCCCAGGCCGCCGATATCCATGGCCCCGCGAGACACGAAGTGCCGCAGCAGCTGCCACTGACGGCCCGGGCAGACCGGATTTGGGCAATTCGTGAAGACCGAGTCCTCGCGCTTGATCGTCGCCGTCCCACAGACCGGGCAGGCCGTCGGCGGCTCGGGCACCGGCGCGCGATCGGCCCGCTCGACCACATGCGGCGCGGGCGAAATGACCTGCGGAATCACGTCGCCGGCCCGCAGCACGATCACGTCGTCGCCGGGACGCACGTCCTTACGGGCCAGGTCTTCCTCGTTGTGGAGCGTCGCCATCGACACGGTGACGCCGCCAACGACGACCGGCTCAAGTTCCGCAAACGGATGTAGATCGCCAAACTTGCCGACCGACCACTGCACAGCCTTCAGGCGCGTGACCTTGGTCGTCGGCGGGAACTTCCACGCGATCGCCCAGCGTGGGTCTCGCCCGACCACGCCCAAACGGCGCTGGAGGATGAAGTCGTCGACCTTGATCACGACCCCGTCGATCTCGAACGGCAGGTCGGCCCGGCGCTGCGCCCAGCCCTCGCACTGCTTGACGACCGCATCCTCGGACTCCAACACGGCGATATCCGGGTTGACCGGGAAGCCGCGCGCCTTGAGCCACTCCAACGCGGCTGAGTGCTCGAGCGGGAGCGCGCGTTTCGCGGCCGCCGTGAGCGCCGGCGCCGACGCCCGCTCGTCCAGCGGCCGCAGCTCGTCGGAGGCCTCGGGTGCCCACACCCCGATCTGGTACGCCCAGAACCGAAGCGGGCGCTCGGCTGCAAGCCGCGAATCGAGCTGTCGAATGGTGCCCGCCGCGGTGTTGCGGGGGTTCATGTAGGTCGACTCGCCCGCTGCAGCGCGGCGCTCGTTGAGGGCCGTGAAGTCGTCGGTGGCCATGTAGACCTCGCCGCGAACCTCGAGCACGGCCGGGACGCCGTCGCCCTCGATCGACTTGGGGATCTCGGCGATCGTGCGGATGTTGGCGGTCACGTCCTCGCCGACGCGCCCGTCGCCACGGGTCGTGGCCCGCACGAGCTGGCCGCTCTCGTACATGAGCGACATCGCCAGGCCGTCGATCTTCGGCTCGCAGACGTAGCGGAACACCGCGTCCTCGATGCCCTCACGCCCGAGGTGGCTGCGCGCTCGCGTCACCCAACTGCGCAGCTCGTCTGCGTTGCGCGCATTGGCGAGCGACAGCATTGGCAGCGGGTGCTCGACCTTTTGCAGGTGCCCGGCGGCCCGACCGCCAACGGTCTGCGTCGGCGAATCGGCCGTCCGCAGCTCTGGGTAGGCCGCTTCGAGTTCCCGCAGCTCACCCTGGAGCGCGTCGTAGTCGTCGTCGGCGATCGTGGGATCGTCGTGCTCGTAGTAGGCCGCGTTGTGGACCGCGATCTCGGCCCTGAGCGATTCCACGCGAGCGCGGGCGGCGTCGACCCCATCGGCATCCAGCGGCGCGGAGGGATCCGGCGACGTCACGCCCCAGCCTCCTCGCCGATCCCTCCACTCGTGGCGGCACTGCTCGTCGCTGAGGCGTCGGCACCGGCCTCGGGCACGGTCACGTACTCGTCGCTCCCACGCAGCGCGCCCGCGATCGCCTCCTCGGGGAGGTCATCCAGGCGGGCGTCATCAGTCCAGCGCAGCGACATCGGCGTCACGGAGATCGAGCCATTGGCCACCGCGTGAAGGTCGGTGCCCGCCTCATCGCGATGGCCGGCCGCGACGCCGTACACCGCGAGGCGTTCGGCGTTGCCGTACGTGACGATCGGCTCGGCGGCGCCGTGGCGGGCCGCGCGCTCGGGCGCTTCACCGGGGAGCCGGCGCAGGCCGTCTTTGTAGATCCGCTTGCCGAGGCGTGTGAGGCGCGCCTGCGACGGCGAACCGGCCGGCGCGTTGACGTTCAACACGGTCCCAGCGACCAGCCCGACGTGCTGAGCCCGAGCCACGAGTTCCGCTGCGAACTCGGCGACGGCCGTGAAGTCGTAACCGCCCTCGTCGGTGAAGCCAAGGCCCGCATCGCGCGCGATCTGCGAGACGGCGAGGCCGGGCAGCCCGAGGTGATGGGCCTCCAGCGCGGCGCCGACGGTCCCTGAGTAGCTGGTGTCGTCGCCGAGGTTGGCGCCGTGGTTGATGCCGGCGACGATCATGTCGGGCCGGGCACCGGCCAGCTCGTACCAGCCGAGGCGCACGCAGTCGACTGGGGTGCCGTCGATCGCCCAGCCCTCGGCGCCGTCGGCGAAGGTCACGTGGCGACTCACGATCGGGCGGCGCGTCGTGATCGAACGCCCCGTGGCGGACCGGTTGCCATCGGGGGCAATGATCATCAATTCGATGCCGGGAATCTTCAGCAACGCCTCACGGATCGCGTGCAGGCCCTCCGCTTCGATGCCGTCGTCATTCGTGAGGAGCAGGCGCACAGGTATCCAGTGTACGAAGGGCCAGGGCGGCGAAGACGCCTCCCTGTTTTCCCGGCCCGCTGGCCGGGGACGACCGTGCCGAGAGTCGCCGGAGCGGGGACATCCCCGATCGACCGATCGTCCAAACGTCCGATAGGCGTGTCAACGAAGGTTGACAAGAACGAAACCTGTCAACTACGGTTGACAGATGGCTGCGCTTGCCGACCTCCCAATCCCCGACGATCCCGCCGACGCCCTTGCGGCCGTGGTCGCGCTGCGGCGCCTGGCCGACCGGCTCGAGCACGCCGCGGTCGAGCGTGCCGTCGGCGACGGGTGGACCTGGGCCCAGATCGCCGAGGCCCTCGGCGTCACGCGCCAGGCCGTCCACAAGCGCCACGCCGGCACCCGCGAATCCGCTGAACTCCAGGAGGCACGATGAGCCGCAAGTCCATGTTGCACGGCACACGCACCGTCAAGGCCGTGATGCTCGGCGCCGAGGAGCACGCCAAGGCGCTCGGCGATTCGATCACCGGTCCCGAGCATCTGCTGCTCGCCGCGCTCGACCTCCCGGATGGCGACGCCCGGCACGCCTTCGAGCGGATCGACGCTGACCCGGACGGTGTTCGCGACGCAATCATCGACGCGCACGCCAGCGCCCTGCGCGCCATCGGGATCGAACCCGTCCCGGAGGAGCGCCTCGGCCGAAGCAGCTCCCGTCGCCGCGAGCGCCTCAGCCGGACCGCCGTCAGCACCGTGCGCTTGGCAGGCGACGAGTCCAAGCGCGACCGCAGCCGGTCCTTCGGCGCCCACATCGTGGCGGCCGTCGCGCAGCTCGAACATGGCACCGCGCCGCGGGCCCTGCACGCGATGGGCATCGACCTCGACGAGCTCCTCGTCGCCGCTCGAACCGAAGCGATCAAGGCCAGCCGACGCGCCGAAGGCGCTGCGCGCGAGTAGGCGCGCACGCTTAGGCGCGCACGATTAGCCGCCGGTGGCTGGCGGCGAAGTTGGGTTGTTTAGGGCTGGCCATGCCAGCCGAAAACAACCCAGCTTCCGCGGCGGATGACTGGCGGCGAAACTGGGTTGGTTTGAGCTGGCATGGCCAGCCCATTCCGACCCAACTGCGACCGCGCAGGTCGACCCAACTGCGACCACGCGCGCCGACCCAACTTCGACCGCGTGCGTCGGCCCTCGACCGGCACGGCCACGCTGGCCACGCGGCGGCGGATCGTTAGATTCGCCGCATGGGGATCGTCGACGAGGTTTGGGCCGGGATCGGGGGCGATCCGGCGACAGCCGCGCGTGTGGACCACACGTTCCGGTCGACGGGGGCGCTGCCGTCGAGCTTTGCGGTCGAGCCGTTCGGCGCGGCCTGTTTCGCGGCGGTCGGACTGGCCGTGGCCGAACTCACCGGGGCCTCCTCGATCCAGATCGACAACGCGGGTGTGGCGAATGCGCTGCGCAGCGAGCAGGCCTTGCGCATCGGCGACGAGCCGCCGGAGGCGGTCTGGGATCCGCTCAGTCGCATCTACCGAGCGTCGGACGGCTGGGTGCGCCTGCACGGCAACTACGCCCAGCACCAGGAGGCCATCCACCTGGTGTTTGGCTCTGCGGAACCTGGTGCGGTGGCGGCTGCGATTAAGGCGATGCCGGCGGCCGAGGTCGAGTCCCGTCTGCACGAGGCCGGCGGCGTTGCTGCCGCCGCGCTGTCCATCGACGCGTGGCGTGCACACCCTCACGGCAAGCAGGTCACCGACCGCCCACTCGTGGCGACGACGGTGCGCGACGACACCGCCGACCGCCCCTGGCGCCCTGCCCCGACCGGTGGACGTGGGCTCCAAGGCCTGGCGTCGCTCGCTGCGCTCTCCGGCCAGCCGCTCGACCCGCGCCCGCTGCGCGGCCTGCGGGTACTGGAGCTCACTCGCGTCATCGCGGGCCCCGTCGCCGGCCGCACCCTGAGCTGGTTCGGCGCGGACGTGCTCCGCATCGAAAGCCCGGACCACCGCGAGCTGCGCACACTGGTCGTTGACACCGGCCAGGACAAGCGCTCCACGACCATCGATCTCCACACCGCGCGCGGCCGCGCAGCCTTCGAAGACCTCCTCGCCGGCACCGACGTGTTCCTGCACGGTTTGCGGCCGGGCGCGCTCCAGTCGCTCGGGTTCGATGCGGGCGTTCGTGCGCGCATCTCCCCTGGACTGATCGACGCGAGCCTGAGCGCGTACGGCCCCGGCGGCCCCTGGAGCGGACGTCGTGGGTTCGACAGCCTCACGCAACTCAGCACCGGTGTCGCGCTAGCGCAGGCCGAGGCGGTCGGCACGCTCGCGGAAGGCCCGCGGCCACTCCCCTGCCAGCTGCTCGACCACGCGACCGGCCTCCTCCTCGCCGCCGCGATCATTCGCGCGGCTGGCGAACGTGCCGTCGACGGGCACCGCCGGATCATTGTGGCGTCCCTCGCGCGGACCGCCGCTGCCCTCATCGACGCGGGCCAAGGCCCGTTCGATGGCGCCTCCCCGGCCCCGGTCTCGCCCGGGACCCTGGCCCTCGACGGCGCCTTCGGCCGCACGCGTCACGCCCCGCTGCCGGTGAGCATCGAGGGCGTCGAAGGGTGTTGGCGGGAAGGCGCCCGCTCCCCCGGTTCCGACGAGCCAAGCTGGCAGGGCGCCTAGCTCTCCGGCGCGCGCCATGCTGGCACGGCGCCGAGCCATCCCCGCCGCGCACTTCAACCTATGCCCATGGGGCCCGGGCACGACTGGGGCTTGAGGGCATGGGCCTCGGGCCCTGGGGACCTTGGGGCTTGCTTCCAAACGAGCCCGTTTTGGGCGGGTTTGGAGGCAAACCCCGGCCCCGCGCCCCGCTGTGACGAGGGTCACTCGACGCCGTCAACCGACGGTGCTCCAGCCCGATGGCTGCAACGGTGAACGGTCCCCCTCAACCCGAAGGGACCCTGCCCATGCAGTCAACCCGACCCCCCGTCGTGAGTCGCGTCCGACTCGACGGGCCCAAGATGACGAAACTCAAAGCGGAGACGAAGGCGGCGGCGCGCAAGGCCCGTCGCGAGCTGGTGGTGGTCGCCCCGCTGGCCATCGCGGTCTACGTCGTCTCCCACCACCGCAAGGATTGGCTCCCCGGCCTTGAGAAGGAGGTCCAGGTTGCGAGCGTCGCGCTGCTCGTCGGCCTCGGCTGGGCGGTTGCGCGTGATCTCGCCCGGGCGTTTGGCCCTGCGCTGCTCAGCCGGCTCGGGCCTGAGGCCGCGGCGACGCTCGGATTCACGCTCCGGCTTACGGGCATCGGGACCATCACGCTCATCGCCCTGCGCGTCGCGGGCCTGCCACCGCAGACGCTGGCCTTTGGCGGTGCAGCCGCAGCCGTCGTGATCGGTCTGGCCGCCCAGCAGACCCTCGGCAACCTGTTCGCCGGCGTCGTGATGCTCAGCTCGCGCCCGTTCCGGATCGGCGAACGCGTTCGCTTTCAGGGCGGCAACCTGGCCGGGCAGCTCGAAGGTACCGTCGTGTCGCTCGGCCTGATGTACGTCGAGATGACCGACGGCCCGAACCGCGTGATGGTCCCCAACGCTGCAGCCCTTGCCTGCGCCGTCACGCCCTTGCGCGACATCGACGCCGTCGACTTCGAGGCCAAGCTCCGCGCCGGCGCCAAGCCCAGCGAGGTCCAGCAGCTCCTCGACACGCACGTCACCGTCGATACCCAGGGCAAACCTCACATCGACCTGCGCTCGATCGACGACGACGAGGTGATCGTGCGCATCACCGCCACCCCCGCCGACCCTGATGAGGGCTGGCTCCTCGCGGACCAGGTGATCGCCGCCATCGACGGCGTCACCCGGGAGCAGCTCACCGCCGAGCACGCCGTCGTGCGCTCGGGCGAGCGCACCGCAGAACACGAAACGGTGCCAGCCTAACCGCGCCGGCCGGCCGCGGCCGCCGGCCGCCGGCGGCCGCCGCCCAACCCCCGTCGACCAAACGCCGAACGTCGAAATATGCCCCCTCTGGGGTGGGTAATCCGACGTTCAGCGTGGCTCGGGGCTTGGGTAGGTGATGCGTTCGAGGCTGAGGCCGGTTGGCGGCGCCGTCCAGCCAGCGCGCTTCCGGTCAGCGCCGACGAGCAGCGACGTGAAGTCCTCGACCCGGCGGGCGCCCAGCCCGACGTCGAGCATCGTCCCGACCAGAGAGCGGTTCATGTGGCGCAGGAAGCTGTCGGCCGTCACGGTGAAATGCAGCTCGTCGCCGACCACCGTCCAGGACGCCTCGTCGATGGTGCGTCGGAACCAACTGTGAAGCGTCTCGGACGGCGTGAACGCGCGGAAGTCGTGATTGCCGACCATGGCCGCTGCACACGCCTGCATGGCCGGGACGTCGAGTGGGCGCCCGAAATGGAGGGTGGTGAGCCGGCGATGCACCGACCGTTCGCGACGCGTCAGCACCCGATAGCGGTAGGAGCGACTGATCGCCTCGTTGCGAGGGTCGAACCCTGGCCGCGCCGGCTCACTCGACAAGACGGCGATGTCTTTCGGAAGCAGCGCATTGAGGTTGAACGGCGCGAGGGCTTCGGCGTCGTACGCGACGACTTGCCCGCCTGCGTGGACGCCAGTGTCGGTCCGGCCACCCACCAGAATGCGAGGGCATTCCCCCAGGATCTGAGCAAGCACCCGGTCAAACTCGGCTTCCACTGACCGCTGTCCAGGCTGCTTCGCCCAGCCCACGAAGTCCGTCCCGTCATACTCCACGATCAGCCTGGTCGTCCAGCCACTCTCCGGCGCAGGCCGAGGCGGCGGCACCCAGGGCCGCGCAGGATCTGTCGGCACCCGCTGCTCGCGAGGCGTCGAATGCCACTCCTCATACGACGTCGGCTGGGCCACGGCCACGCACCCTAACGCGCCGAAGAACGAGCGACCCACCACAGACGGTGCCCCACCCAAAAGCGCCCGAACCCTCACCAGCCCGCCCACACGCCGCAAGCCATCGGGCCGGGGTCGGGGTGCCCACCGCCGGAGTCACCGGCGGCCACTAGCGTGACCGCCATGCAGACCGAGGCGTCGCGCGGGAGCGCGTACGGGGTCGCAGCGTTCCTCATCTGGGGAGCGTTCCCCCTCTACTTCCGAGCCCTGGATCGCTCCGGCGCGCTCGAGATCGTGCTGCATCGCGTGGTCTGGTCGCTGCTCGTGTGTCTGGCGTTGCTGGCGGCCAGCCAGGCCGTCGGTGAGCTGCGCGCGGTCCTGCGGGATCGCCGGCAGGTTGCGGCGCTCGGCACCGCAGCGATTCTCATCGCGCTCAACTGGGGCATCTACGTCTACGCGGTGAACTCCGGCCAGGTGGTGGAAGCATCGCTCGGCTACTTCATCAACCCGCTGGTGATGGTCGCCCTCGGTGTCGTCGTGCTCGGCGAGCGCCTACGCAGACTGCAATGGATCGCGGTCGGCGTCGGCGGGATCGCCGTGGCCGTGCTCACGATCGCGTACGGCCACCTCCCCACGATCGCGCTCAGCTTGGCCGCCAGCTTCGGCCTCTACGGGTTGATCAAACGCCGAGCCGGCGTCAACGTCGGCGCCGCAGCGGGCCTCGCCACCGAGACCCTCTTGCTCGCCCCGATCGCTTTGGTGGCCCTGCTCTTCCTCGCCGCCGCCGACGAAAGCACGTTCACCACCGACCCACCCTGGCAAGCCCTGCTCCTGGCCTCCGCCGGGATCGTGACCGCCGCCCCGCTGCTCCTCTTCGCAGCCGCCGCCCGACGCGTGCCCCTCGCCACTATCGGCCTCATCCAGTACCTCACTCCCGTGCTCCAGCTCCTCTGCGGCGTCCTCATCCTCGACGAACACATGCCCCTCGAACGCTGGATCGGCTTCTCCCTCGTGTGGCTCGCCCTGGCCATCTTCACGTTCGACACCCTCCGAGCCACCCGAAGAACCCCCAGCGCCGCCACCAACCCAGATCCGGCAACGATCTAAAAGATCCCACCACGACCGAAGACCGCCCCAGAAGACACCGCCGGAAGGCAACTGGCTCTCGGCAACGCCGCAATGCCCGGGCCCTGACCCCAATCGCCGAAGCCAGCCCAAACCAACCCAGAAGACCACGAAGCCGAACCGTTCGACCGAACTGCGTGTTCAACGAGCTCGGCTGAGCCGACACCCCACCAAGGCTCTAAACCCCGCATCCCACGAGGCGCCCAAGAGCTCCCCGGGGACGCCAACCCAGGCGAATCAAGCGCCGTAGGTCAACCAGCCGGTGCGTGGTGGCCCCCCGCCGGGAGTCTGATCGTCCAATGCCCGACCCCCCACCCGCAATGTGGCAAGAACGGTAGCAGCGACCAGAGGGGGACCACCACGCACCAGCGGAAACCCACAACAACCAACGCCGACTCCAAAACGACCCCAAGAACAGGAAAGGGCGCCCCGAAGGACGCCCGTTTCAAGAGTCAGATGTGACCGAGGCTCAGACGAGCTCGATGAACACCATCTCGGTCGAATCGCTACGGCGAGGACCAAGCTTGAGGATTCGCGTGTACCCACCCGGACGCGTCGCAAAGCGCGGCGCGACGTCGGTGAAGAGCTTGCCGACGATGTATTCATCGTGGCCGAGCTTCTTGAGCGCCTGGCGACGCGCGTGGAGCGTGTCGTCCTTGGCGAGGGTGATCAGCTTCTCGACTTCGGGCTTGACAGCCTTGGCCTTGGCCGCGGACGTCTTGATGCGGCCGTGCTCGATCACCTCTTTGGAGAGGTTCTGCAGCAGCGCCTTGCGATGGGCGCTGTCACGGCTGAGCTTATGACGGGTCTTATTGTGGCGCATGACGCTCCGGTTAGTCCTCGCGCAGCGAGAGTCCGCGCGCCTCGAGAGTTTCGATGACCTCATCGATCGACTTGCGACCGAAGTTCGGGATAGCGGAAAGTTCGCTCTCCGACTTGGTGATGAGGTCGCCGATCGTCTGGATGCCGGCGCGCTTGAGGCAGTTGTAGGAGCGGACGCCGAGGTCCAGCTCTTCGATGAGGATGTCGTCCATCGGCGAGCCCGACGGGCCGGTCGTGAGACCAGCAGCCGGGATCGGGTCGAGTTCGGCGACGGGGCCCTGACGGAGTTCCTCGACGCGATCGGGGTCCGTGAAGATCGCGAGCTGCTGGATGAGCACCTCGGCGGCCTCGCGGAGGGCACCCTTCGGGTCGATGGAGCCGTCGGTCTCGATGTCGAGCGTGAGCTTGTCGAAGTCGGTCTTCTGACCGACTCGGGCCTGCTCGACCGCGTAAGCAACGCGTCGGACCGGGGAGAAGATGGAGTCGATCGGGATGACGCCGATCGGCTGGTCGGGCGACTTGTTCTCGTCCGACGGGCGGTAGCCGCGGCCACGGCCGATGGTGAGGTACATCTCGAGCGAGGTGCCCTGCTCCAGCGTGGCGATGTGCACGTCCGGGGAGAGCACTTCGACGCCGGCGGGAAGGTCGATGTCCCCGGCGGTGATGACGCCCGGGCCCTTGGCAACGACGGACGCTTCGATCTCGGTCGCGTCGGAGTGCATCCGGCAGACGACGCCCTTGAGGTTCAGGACGATGTCGGTGACGTCTTCCTTGACCCCAGCGATCGTGGAGAACTCGTGTGAGACGCCTTCGATGCGCACCGAAGTGACGGCGGCGCCAGCGAGCGACGAGAGCAGCACGCGGCGCAGCGAGTTACCAAACGTGTAGCCGAAGCCACGGTCGAGGGGCTCAATGGTGAACGAGCCGCGGGTCTCTTCGACCGTCTCGCTCTTGATCTGCGGCACTTGGAAGTCAAGCATGCGTGTCCTGGGGTCAGTGCGGAAGGGACGCGACGCCCACCCCTAGGACGTCGCGTTTGAACTGTTCAAAAGGCGGCTCGCAAGGGGTTGGCGAGCCGCCGGGTTTTGCGTTGGCTAGACGCGGCGCCGCTTGCGCGGGCGGCAGCCGTTGTGAGCCTGAGGGGACACGTCGCGGACGCTCAGCACTTCAAGGCCGGCGGCCTGGAGCGAACGAATCGCGGTCTCACGACCAGAGCCGGGGCCCTTGACGAAGACTTCGACCTTCTGGAGGCCCTGATCGATGCCCTTGCGAGCAGCCGAGTCAGCGGTCACCTGCGCGGCGAAGGGCGTCGACTTGCGCGAACCCTTGAAGCCGGCACCACCAGCGGACTCCCAGGCAATGACGTTGCCCTGGGGATCCGTCAGCGAGACGATCGTGTTGTTGAAAGAGGTCTTGATGTGGGCCTGGCCAAGAGGAATGTTCTTCTTGGGCTTACGACGGCCGCGCGCTGGGCGCTTGGGAGCGGGCATGGCTTCTAACTACTTCTTGCCGGGCTTCTTCTTACCAGCGACCTGCATGCGCTTGGGACCCTTACGGGTACGCGCATTGGTCTTGGTCTTCTGACCACGAACCGGGAGCCCGCGACGATGTCGAATGCCGCGGTAGCAGCCAATCTCCATCAAACGCTTGATGTCCTGGCTGCGCTCGCGGCGGAGGTCACCCTCCACCGAGCGCTGCTCGACGGCGTTGCGGAGGCGAGAGATCTCGTCCTCCGTGAGGTCGCGGATCTTGCGATCCTTGTCCACACCTGTTTCCGCGAGAATGTCGTTCGCCGTCTGGCGACCGATCCCGTAGATGTAGGTGAGACCTACCTCGGCCCGCTTGTTAAGCGGGATGTTGATACCTGCGATGCGGGCCATACGTTATCCCTGACGCTGCTTGTGACGCGGATTCGTGCAGATGACAAGCACCGCGCCGTGGCGACGGATGATCTTGCACTTCTCGCACATGGGCTTGACCGACGGACGGACCTTCATGAAAACCTCAGAGGAATGGCGCTGGAACGAAGGAACGGGTGTCCCGAGCGCGACGGCGAAAGATAGCAGAACCCATGGGCGCGCCGTAGCGCGCCGCCGAAGCATGCGCTAGAGGCGCTGGACGCTTGGGCAGTTAGAGCAGGGAAAGCTGCGTTGCTGGAAGACACGTTAGCGCGTCTTGACCGACGAGTGCCACGGCGTGAGCACGCGGGGTCCGTCGTCGGTGATCGCGATGGTGAATTCCTGATGCGCGGCAAGGGATCCGTCGACGGTGGTGATCGCCCAGTCGTCGGGGCCGACGACGACCTCGTGGCCGCCGGTGGTGACCATCGGCTCCACCGCGATGACCATGCCGTTGGTGAGGCGCGCGCCGCGACCCGGCTTGCCGTAGTTCGGCACCTGGGGGTCTTCGTGCATCGTGCGCCCCACGCCGTGGCCGACGAGCGACCGCACGATGGTCAGGCCGGCATCTTCGACGACGGTCTGCACGGCGTGGCCGATATCGCCGATGCGATTGCCGGGGACGCACTGCTCCACCGCCGCTAGGAGCGACTCAAAGGTCTTTTCACGCAGATGGGTGGCCTGGGCCGACACGGTCCCAATCTCGTGCGTGATGGCCGCATCCGCGACCCAGCCGTTCAAGGTGACGCCGCAGTCGATCGAGACCAGGTCGCCCTCGACGAAGGCGCGCTTATCGGGAATGCCGTGCACGACCATGTCGTTCGGTGAGATGCACAAGGAAGCGGGGTAGCCATGGAAGCCCTTGAACGAGGGCACGGCACCGCCGGCGCGAATCATCTCTTCCGCAGCGCGGTCGAGTTCGAGCGGCGTGATGCCCGGGCGAACCATCGAGGTGATGAGTTCGTGGACGCGGACGAGCAGGTCGCCCGACTCGGCCATGGCGTCGAGTTCGGCGGGTGACTTGGTAACGATCATCGGTACATGGATCCTAGGACCCCGGCCGCAGCAGACGCAGCCGCGTGCCGGCCTGGGTGGCTAGAGACGGTCCTCGAGGCGCATCGTGGCGATCTGCGCTCGGATGTGATCGTGGACCTCGACGGGCGGGCGGGCACCGTCGAAACGACGAAGCAGGCCCAATTCCGCGTAGAAGTCGACGAGGGGCTCGGTCTGCTCGTGGTAGACCGCGAGCCGGTTCAAGATGGTCTCGGGCTTGTCGTCGTCGCGCTGAATGAGACGCGAGCCGTCGATGTCGCAGACGCCCTCGTTCTTCGGCGGGTCGAACTCGACGTGGTACACGCGGCCCGTCTTGGCGCTCACGCGGCGGCCGGACAGGCGACGCACGACCTCTTCGTCGGACACGTCGATGAGCAGGACCGCGGTGAGCTGACGCTCAAGGGCCGCAAGTTCGGTGCCGAGCGCTTCGGCCTGAGGCACGGTGCGCGGGAAGCCGTCGAGCAGGAAGCCGTCGCGGGCGTCGCCGGCCTGGAGCCGCTCGAGGATGACGGCGATGATCAGGTCGTCCGGGACGAGGTGCCCGGCGTCCATGAACCCCTTGGCCTGAAGGCCAAGGTCCGTTCCGTCAGCAACAGCGGCACGCAAGATGTTGCCGGTCGCGATGTACGGAAGGTTGAAGTCCTCGGTGATGCGCTCGGCCTGGGTGCCTTTACCGGCGCCAGGGGGTCCAAGGAGGATGAGGTTGAGCTCGGCCACGGGCGGCGGAAGTTACAGAGTTCGCGCCCCCGGCGCGTCCAGGAAGGTCGCGCCGGGGTTGCGGAAGGAGATCCGGGGAGCGACTAGCTCCCGAGATATCCCTCGTAGTTACGCATCATCAGCTGGGCTTCGAGCTGCTTCATCGTGTCCAGCGCGACGCCGATCACGATCAGCAGCGAGGTGCCGCCGAAGAAGAAGTCGGCGTTCGTCTGGTTGATGATGAGGGTCGGGATCGCGGCGACCGCAGCCAGGTACAGCGCACCCGGGAACGTCAGGCGCGCGAGGATCCGGTCGAGGAACTCGGCCGTCGGTCGGCCCGGGCGAACGCCCGGGATGAAGCCGCCGTACTTGCGGAGGTTGTCCGCCTGGTCCACCGGGTTGAACGTGACCGCGGTGTAGAAGTACGTGAACAGGATGATCAGGAGTGCCTCGAAGATCAGGTACGGGGCGTTGCCCGGTACGAAGAAGTCCGAGAGGTCCTGACCCCAGCCCGTGCCCACGAGCTGCCCGATGGTCGCCGGGAAGGCGAGCAGCGAGGCCGCGAAGATGACCGGGATAACGCCGGCCATGTTCACGCGCAGCGGCAGGTAGGTCTGGCCGCCGGACATCATGCGCTTGCCGATGACCCGCTTGGCGTACTGGATCGGGATCCGGCGCTGGCCTTCTTGGATGAAGACGACCGCCGCGATGATCGCGAGACCGAGGAACGGCATGATCACCTTGAACACCTGATCCGGCGTGTTCCACCAGCCGCTCACGCCTCCGGGGAGACCGGCGACGATCGACGCAAAGATCATGAGCGAGATGCCGTTGCCGATCCCTCGCTGCGTGATCAGCTCGCCCATCCACATCACCACGACGCAGCCCGCGGTGAGCGAGAGCACGATGATGAAGACCGGAATGAACGTGAAGTCCGGAATCAGGGGCTCAGCCGCTGGGCTGAGGCTCCTGAAGAGGAACACGTAGCCGACGGACTGCGCGAACGCGAGGCCGACGGTGAGGAACCGCGTGTACTGCGTGATCCTTGTCTGCCCGACCTCACCCTCTTTCTGGAGCTTCTCCAGCGACGGGACGACGACCGTCAGGAGCTGCAGGATGATCGAGGCCGTGATGTACGGCATGATCCCCAGGGCGAACAGCGCAGTACGCGCAAGTCCGCCGCCGGAGAACGTGTTCAGCAGCTGCAGCACGCCACCGCCAGAGCCGAGGGACTCTTGGAGTCCCTCGATGGCTTTGGCGTTGGCTCCCGGTACCGGGACGTGAGCGCCAAACCTGTAGAGCAGCAGGACGAAGGCGGTGAAGAGCAGCTTCTTCCGGATTTCCGGAACGGTGAAGGCGCTTAGGACGGTGCGCAGCATGAGGGCTGTGAGGCTACTCGGAAGCGTCGGCGCTGGTTGCGCCGATCAGCTCGACGGTGCCGCCGGCAGCTTCGACGGCCGCCTGGGCCGACTTGCTGACGCCGTGCACGCGCACGGTGAGCTTCTTCGTGAGCTTGCCGTTGCCGAGGAGCTTGACCTTGATGTCGCGGCGGGTCGCCAGACCGGCGGCCTTCAGCGACTCGGGCGTGATCTCGGCACCGTCCTCGAAGCGCACTTCCAGGTCGATCAGGTTGATCTGCTGGGTGTGCGTACGGAACGGCTCGAACGGCATCGACATCTTCTTGTTCGGGCCGCGAAGCTTGCGCAGACGCATATGCGTCGGCGTCTGGCCGCCCTCGAAGTGCGAGCGGTCCTTGGAACCGGCACGCGAGCCGTAGCCCTTCTGGCCACGGCCAGAGGTCTTGCCGAGGCCGGAGCCCTCGCCGCGGCCGACGCGCTTGCGCGGCTTGCGGCTGCCCGGGGCCGGGCTCAGCGTATGGAGCCCGATCTCGTTCGGGTCGAACTGTGGTTCAGTCTGATCAGTCATCGTGGACCTGAATGAGGTGACGGACGCGGTGGAGCATGCCACGCGTCTGAGGATTGTCCTTGACCTCGACCGTGTGGCCGATCTTGCGAAGGCCGAGGGAGCGAAGCGTGTCGATCTGGGCCTGGTCGGACCCGATCTTCGACTTGGTCTGCGTGATCTTCAGCGCGCTCATGCGTCCTTCTCCTCGGCCTTGGCGTCAGCCTCGGACTCGGCACCGGCACCCTGCGAAGCGGACTCCTGGATGTTCTCACCGACGCCTGCATCGGCTGCAGCCGCCTCGGTGACCGGAACGGAAGCGCCCTCGACGACCGGAGCCTCAGCGGCCGGAGCCGCCTCGGTCTTCTCGTCAGCCTTCTTGGCGGGAGCCTTCTTGGCAGCCGGCTTCTTCGCCGGAGCCTTCTTGGCGGCCGGCTTCGCCTCTTCCTCGGCCGGAGCCTCGGTCGGGGCAGCCGTCGGCGCATCAGCCAGAGCGGTCGCGGCCGCGGCGTCAGCCTCGGCACCGTTGCGGCCACGCTGCTCGCCGGAGAGTCCGAGGACCTCGGCGACCGTGAGGCCACGCAGCTTGGCGACTTCGACCGGGGTGCGCAGCTCGCGCAGACCAGCGATCGTCGCCTTGACGAGGTTGATCGGGTTCTGCGACCCGAGCGACTTGCTCAGGATGTCGTGAATACCGGCAAGCTCGAGCACGGCGCGAACACCGCCACCGGCAATGACGCCGGTACCTTCGGAGGCCGGCTTCAGCAGAACGCTGCCCGAGTTGAACTCGCCCAGCACCTGATGGGTGATGGTGGAGCCGTGCTTCGGGACCTTGAACAGGTTCTTCTTGGCCTGCTCGACGCCCTTCTGGATCGCCAGCGGGACCTCGTTGGCCTTGCCGTAGCCGATGCCGACGACTTCCTTCTCATCGCCGACGACGACGAGAGCGGTGAAGCTGAAACGACGGCCGCCCTTGACGACCTTGGCAACGCGGTTGATCTCGACGACGCGCTCCTGAAGGTCGTAACCCTCAGGACGCACGGCGCGATCGGTGACGGTGGTGCTCATAGCTGGAGCCCTCCCTCGCGGATGCCTTCGGCGAATGCCGCGACACGACCGTGATACTTGTAGCCGCCGCGGTCAAAGACTGCGACTTCGATGCCAGCAGCCTTGGCGCGCGAGGCGAGCAACTTGCCCGCCGCCGTTGCCTGCTCGGTGGCCTTGAGATCCTTGAGCTCCGGGTCAGTCCAGCTGACGGACGCGAGCGTGTGGCCCGCGAGGTCGTCGATGACCTGAGCGAAGATGCCACGGTTCGTGCGACGCACGGAAACACGCGGACGCTCGGCGGTGCCGCTGACCTTCGCGCGGACGCGGCGGCGGCGCTTGAGCCGGCGCTGTTCGTTGGTGACGAGACTCATGCTCGCTTACCGACCTTCCGGACGATGACTTCGCCCTCGTAGCGGATGCCCTTGCCCTTGTAGGGCTCCGGCGGCCGCTGCTTACGGATGTAGGCGGCGATTTCGCCGACCTGCTGCTTGCTGCTGCCCTTGACGATGATGCGCGTAGGCGTGGGAACTTCGAACTCGACGCCACTGGGGGCCGAGACGGGAACCGGGTGGGAGTACCCGAGCGCGAGCTCGAGGTCCTTGCCCTTGAGCTGGGCGCGGTAACCGACACCCTGCAGCTCGAGGTTCTTGACGAAGCCCGTGGTCACGCCCGTGACCATGTTGGCGATCAGCGAACGCGTGAGACCGTGCAGCGCACGATGCTCTCCACGCTCGGTCGGGCGCGAGACGACGACTTCGTCGCCCTGCTGCTCGACCTGGATGTCGAGCGCAACGCGCTCAGACAGCTCGCCGAGCGGCCCCTTGACGGAGACCAGCTCGGGTTCAATGGTGACGGTCACGCCGCTGGGGACGGGAACCGGGAGACGACCAATACGACTCATGGCTACCAGACCTCCGCGAGGACCTCGCCACCGACGCCAGCCTTGCGGGCGTCGTGGCCGGTCATCACGCCACGGGACGTGGAGACGACTGCGGTGCCCATGCCGCCGAACACCTTGGGGATGCTCGTGGCGCCGACGTAATGACGACGGCCGGGACGGGACACGCGGCGAAGACCGGAGATCGCGCTACGACGATCCGTCGTGTACTTGAGTACGACGCGGATCAGCGGGAACGGACGGCCTTCGGCAGCCGGAAGCACCTCGTGGCTCTCGATGTAGCCCTGCTCCTGAAGGATGCGGACGATCTCGAGCTTCACGGAGCTGAGGGGGATCTCGACGGTCGTGTGGGCAGCGCGGATCGCGTTGCGGACACGGGTGAGGAGATCGGCGATGGGATCAGAAAAAGAACTCATGGGCTTACCAGGAGGACTTGGTCATGCCGGGAACCATGCCGCGGTGCGCGAGCTCGCGCAGGCAGACACGGCAAACGCCGAACTTGCGGTACACGGCACGCGGACGGCCGCACTTGCGGCAGCGCGAGTAACCGCGGGTGGGGTATTTCGGCGTGCGAGCCTGCCGCACGCGCTGGGAGGTTTTAGCCATTCTGGCTGTTCTCCTTCGTGAACGGGAGACCAAGCGCAAGAAGGAGCGCGAGCGCCTCGGCATCGGTCTTAGCGGTCGTGGTGATGGCGACGTCGAGGCCGCGAGTGGTGTCGACTGCGTCGTAGTCGATCTCCGGGAAGATCACCTGCTCCTTGATGCCGAACGAGTAGTTGCCTCGTCCGTCAAAGCTGGTGCGCTTCAGGCCGCGGAAATCACGCAGGCGCGGGAGCGCGATGCTGATGACGCGGTCGAGGAACTCGTAGCCACGGTCACCACGGAGGGTGACGGAGATACCAACCGGCATCTCCTCGCGGAGCTTGAAGTTGGCGATCGACTTACGGGCGCGGCGGACGTTCGGGTGCTGACCCGTGATCTGCGCGAGCTGCTGGGTGGCGTTTTCCAGGACCTTGCGGTCCTGCTTGGCCTCACCCAGGCCCATGTTGACCGTGACCTTTTCAAGGACAGGGACCTGCATGATCGACGAGTACCCGAACTGCTCTTTGAGCTGCTCGCGGACGGTGTCGTTGTATTGCGCGCGGAGACGCGACGGAGCTGCGGAAGCGGTGCTCATCTAGATGACCTCGCCCGATCGAACGGCGATACGGACCTTCTTGCCGTCCCGGATCTCGGAGCGAATGCGAGTCGGCTTGCCGTCTTTCGGGTCGACCAGGGACACGTTCGAAACGTGGACCGGAGCCTCCTCCTTGACGATGCCGCCTGGCTCGCTCGAGCCGGGAACCGGCTTGACGTGCTTGGTTCGGATGTTGATACCGGAGACGTACACGCGGTCACGCTCAGCTTCGACGCGGAGGACCTTGCCGGTCTTCCCCTTGTCTTTGCCGGTGATAACGAGTACCTCGTCGTCGGTACGGATACGGAGCGCCATGGTTAGAGCACCTCCGGGGCGAGGGACACGATCTTCATGAACGAACGATCGCGAAGCTCGCGAGCGACCGGTCCGAAGATGCGCGTTCCGCGCGGGTTGTTGGCGGCGTCGATGATGACGGCGGCGTTCTCGTCGAACGTGATCGCCGTGCCGTCAGCACGACCGTAGGTCTTCTTGGTGCGAACGACGACGGCCTTGACGACCTCGCCCTTCTTCACGGAGCCGTTCGGCGTCGCCTGCTTCACCGTGGCGGTGATGACATCACCGACGTAGGCGTAGCGGCGCTTGGAGCCACCGTGCACGCGAATGCAGAGGATCTCGCGGGCGCCGGTGTTGTCGGCGACCTTGAGACGGGATTCATTCTGGATCATCGGGCGCGCTCCACGACTTCCACGAGGTTCCAGCGCTTGGTCGCTGAGAGCGGACGGCTCTCTACGACTTTCACGACGTCACCTTCGTTGGCGTCGTTCGTCTCGTCGTGGACGTGAATCTTCGACGAAGAACGGACGATCTTCTTGTACTTGCGGTGACGACGTGCAACGTCGATCCGCACGGTGATCGTCTTGTCCGGCTTGGCGGACACGACGGTGCCGGTACGCACGAGCTTGCGGCCTTCGCCGTGCTCGGGCTTGGGCGTGCCTTGGTTGCCGGAGGGGACGGCCTTGGCCTTCTCCTGCTGGCGACGGCGGGCACGGGCGAGCGCGTTGCTCTTGCGGAGAGCGACGCGCTCGGCCTGGCGGGCCTCGGCGTCCCGCGGCGCAGCCGGCTTGGAGCCGTCGTGCGTGGAGCGGGAGAGCTTGCGAGCGACCTTCGGATGAAGGCGCTCTTTGGGCTCGGCGGGCGCCGCAGCCTCGGGGGCCGTGGTCCCGGCCTCTGGAGTCTCGGTGTCGTCAGCCATTAGTTCTCAGAAGTGGTGGTCGACTCACTGCGCTGCTTCGCGACAGTGAGTGCGCGGGCCAGGCCGCGCTTTGCATTACGCAGCGCCGAGGTGTCCTCGAGGGACCCCGTGGCGTGCTGGAAACGCAGGCCGAAAAGCTCACGGCGCTGGGTTTCGATGTGGGTCTCAAGCTCGGTTGCTTCGAGCTCGCGGAGTTCGTTGGCACGCATCAGACTTCGGTCCCTTCGCGGGTGACGAACTTGGTGCGGACCGGGAGCTTGTGACCTGCGAGGCGCATGGCCTCACGAGCGAGCGGTTCCGGCACGCCGGACAGCTCGAACATCACGCGACCGGGCTTCACGACACAAACCCAGCCCTCAGGCGAACCCTTACCGGAACCCATGCGGGTCTCGGCAGGCTTCTTGGTGAAGGGCTTGTCCGGGAAGACGTTGATCCACACCTTGCCGCCACGCTTGATCTTACGAGTCATCGCAATACGCGCTGCCTCGATCTGGCGGTTGGTGAGCCAGCCGGCGTCGAGCGACTTGAGGCCGTACTCGCCGAACTGGACGGTGGTCTGGCCGCGGCTGAAACCAGCACGACGACCACGGTGCACCTTGCGGTGCTTTACGCGCTTAGGAGCGAGCATTTATCGAGCACCTCCGCCCGGGCGACCGCCCGGACCACCAGGACGGCCACCGCCGCCACCTGGACGACCGCCGCCGGGGCCACCCGGGCCACGACCGCCGCCGCCACCCGGACCGCCGAAGCCGCCGGGACGGCCACCGCCGCCACCGGGACGACCGCCGCCGGGACCACCCGGGCCACGACCGCCGCCGCCGCCGGGACCACGGCCACCAGGGCCGCCGGGTCCACGACCGCCGCCGCCGGGGCCACCGGGCCCACGGCCACGACCGCCACCGCCGCCGCCCGGGCCGCCACGACCGCGATCACCGCGGCCGTCACGACCACCGCGGTCGCCAGGGGCGCCTGCGGGGGACGGGGAATCGATGTCGGTGAGATCGGAGTGGGTGTACCCGTCGGGCATGATCTCGCCCTTGTTGATCCACACCTTGACGCCGATACGACCAAAGGTCGTACGGGCCTCGTAGAAGCCGTAGTCGATGTCGGCGCGCAGCGTATGCAGCGGCACGCGACCTTCGGAGTACGACTCGGTGCGAGCCATCTCGGAGCCGCCGAGGCGACCGCCGACCTGGATCTTGCAGCCCTTGGCGCCGGAACGGATCGCGCTCTGGAGCGCGCGCTTCATCGCGCGGCGGAACGCCACACGATTCTGCAGCTGCTCGGCGATCGACTGGCTGACCAGCTTCGCGTCGAGCTCGGGGCGCTTGATCTCGAGGATGTTGACCTTCACGGACTTCGCCGTGAGGGCGTGCAGCTCGCGACGCAGTGCGTCGACTTCGCTACCGGACTTGCCGATGACGATGCCGGGACGCGCCGTGTTGATGTCGACTTCGACTTCCTGCGCGTTCTTGCGAATCAGGATGTCGGAGAGACCGGCATGCGCGAGCTTGGCGTTGATGTGACGCCGGATGCGGATGTCTTCTTCGAGCCAATCAGCGAACTGGCGCTCGTTGAACCACGTGCTGCGCCAGTCGTGGATGTAGCCAACGCGAAGTGACTCAGGATGTACTTTCTGACCCATCGCGGGTTACTCCTTGGATCCGAGAAGGATCGTGAGATGGCTGGTGCGCTTCCGGATGCGGAAGGCACGTCCCTGCGCACGGGGCTGGAAACGCTTGAGCGTCGGGCCCTCGTCCGCGAAGACGGCGACGATCTTGAGATCCTCGGCGTCCAGGGCGTGGTTGTGCTCGGCGTTGGCGACCGCCGACTCGAGCAACTTGCTCCAGTCGCGAGCCACCGCACGAGGCGAGTGCTCAAGGATCGCGCGGGCCTTGTCGACCGGCTGCTCACGGATGTGATCGCAGACCAGTCGGGCCTTGCGGGCCGAGGAGCGGATGTATTTGGCGTGCGCGCGGACCGTGATCTTCTCGGTCGGCGCGCCACGGCGCGAGCGCGTCGGGCGGGGCTTCTGCGCGGGCTTGGCAGCCTCTGCATCAGCAGCCTTCTTCGCCGCCGGCTGGCGGCGTGCGGGCGCCTTCTTGGCCGGAGCCTCCGAAGCAGCCTCGTCGCCAGCGTCCGCAGCAGCGGTCTTGGCGGGAGCCTTCTTCGCGGGCGCCTTCTTGGCCGGGGCCTTTTCGGCAGCAGCGTCGTCGCCTTCGGCCTTGGCGGCCGCGGGCTTCTTGGCAGCAGGCTTCTTCGCGGCCGGCTTCTTCTCAGCCGTCGCGTCGTCGCCTTCGGCCTTGGCAGCCGGGGCCTTCTTGGCAGCCGGAGCCTTCTTGGCGGGAGCAGCCTTGGTCGCCTTCTCCTCAGCCGAGGAGGACGCCGGGTCCTGCTTGGTCTCCGGCTCGGCCGGCTCGTTCTTCTCGTCAGTCATTGATTCCTCAGCGAACCTTGCCGCTGCCGGCGTGGCCCTTGAAGGTGCGCGTCGGAGCGAATTCGCCGAGCTTGTGCCCGACCATCGCCTCGCTCACGAACACCGGAACGTGCTTGCGGCCGTCGTGGACGGCAATCGTGTGGCCGACGAACTCCGGGAAGATCGTCGAAGCGCGCGACCAAGTCTTGATGACCGTGCGCTTGCCCGAGGTGTTCTGTGCCTCGACGCGGCCCATGAGCCGTTCTTCGACCCAGGGACCCTTCTTGGATGAGCGGCTCATCGCTTGCCTCGCTTGCGTCCACGCACGATGTACTGATCGGACGACTTGTTCTTCTTACGGGTGCGGTAGCCGAGCGTCGGCTTGCCCCACGGAGTAACCGGATGACGGCCAGCGGTCTTGCTGCCCTCACCACCACCATGCGGGTGGTCGACCGGGTTCATGGCGACACCACGCGTCTGCGGGCGGACACCCATGTGACGCTTGCGGCCGGCCTTGCCGATCGAGATGTTCTTGTGCTCTGCGTTGCCGATCGCGCCGATGGTGGCGCGGCAGACGTCGCGGACGGTGCGCATCTCGCCAGACGGCAGGCGCAGGGTCGCAGTGCCCTGGTCCTTGGCCATCAGCTGGATGGAGGTACCGGCGGAGCGACCGAGCTGGCCACCACGGCCGGGCTCGAGCTCCACGTTGTGCACGATCGTACCCGTGGGCATCTGACCGAGTTCAAGGGCGTTGCCGACGGTGATGTCGGAACCCGGGCCGCTGTTGACCTTCTGGCCGACCTTCAACCGGGCCGGAGCCAGGATGTAGGACTTCACGCCGTCTGCGTAGTGCAGGAGCGCGATGTTCGCGGTGCGGTTGGGGTCGTACTCGATCGAGTGCACGGTGGCCTCGATCCCGTCCTTACGACGCTTGAAGTCGATC
Organism: Solirubrobacteraceae bacterium; assembly: GCA_032119595.1. Taxonomy (GTDB): domain Bacteria; phylum Actinomycetota; class Thermoleophilia; order Solirubrobacterales; family Solirubrobacteraceae; genus JAGIBJ01. The sequence continues at coordinate 228,027 of JAUMBQ010000001.1, forward strand.
TTGCGGTAGAGGCGCTTGGCGCCGCCGCCACGATGACGAGCAGTCTTGCGGCCGTTGTTGTTGCGGCCACCGGACTTCTTGAGACCCTCGGTGAGGGTCTTTTCGGGACCAACCTTGGTGATCTCCGCGAAGTCCGAGTAGGACACGAAGCGGAGACCAGGGCTGGTCGGCTTGGGCTTGCGTACGGGCATGCGCTAGTCCTCCAGCCCCTGGAGGCCCTCGAAGACGGGGATGGTCTGGCCGGGGGCGACCGTGACGATCGCCTTCTTCCAGTTACGGGTACGACCCTGGTTCAGGCCGCGGCGCTTGGGCTTGCCCTTCACCGTGATGGTGCGGACTTCAAGCACAGCGACGTCGAAGAGCTCTTCGACAGCCTGGCGAACCTGGATCTTGTGTGCATCCGGGTGGATGCGGAAGGTGTACTTGTTGCCGGCGACTGCCAGCACGTACGACTTCTCCGAGATGATCGGACGGATGAGAACCTGCGTCGCGTCCATCACGCACCTGCACTCTGGCGACGGGGAACCCGCGACGCGCGCTCGGTGATCGCGTCGAGAGCTTCCTGGCTGAGCAGGAGGTTCGCGGCACGGATCAGGTCGGCAACGCCGACCTCGCTGACGGGCAGCACCCGGGTCTTGTCGAGGTTCCGGAAGGAACGGGAGACGATCTCCTGCTCATCCGTGAGGACGAGGAGCGTGTAGCCCTTGCGACCCCAACCGGAGAGGAGCGCGAGACCGTTCTTGGTCTTCGGCTCACCGAACGACTTGACGTCGAACAGGGCGACCGAACCGCGAGCAGCGTGCACAGAGAGCGCGCTGCGCAGAGCGGCGGCGCGCTCCTTGCGGTTGACCTTGAAGGTGTAGTGACGCGGCGTCGGTCCGAAGACCGCGGCGCCACCCGTCATCTGCGGGGCACGGTTGGTGCCCTGACGAGCGCGGCCGGTGCCCTTCTGGCGGAACGGCTTGATGCCACCACCATTGATGAGCGCGCGGTTGCGACTGGCGTGCGTGCCCTGACGGCGAGCAGCCTGCTCGGCGCGGACCGCTTCGTGGACGAGCGACGGGTGGAACGACGCGGCGAAAACGCCGTCGTCGAGCGTGACATCGCCCTTGCCGTTGAGGATCGGAGCGCTAGGCATCGGTACGAACCTCCACGAGGCCGTTCTTGGGGCCGGGCACGGAGCCCTTGACCAGGAGCAGGTTGCGATCGGCGTCGATACGGAACACCTCGAGGCCACGCTGGGTGATGCGCTTGTTGCCCATCTGACCCGGACCACGGATGCCCTTCATCACGCGTGCCGGCCAAGCCGACGCACCGATCGAGCCCGGGGCGCGAACGTTGTGCGAACCGTGCGAGACGGGACCACGCGAGAAGTTGTGACGCTTGATGGTGCCCTGGAAGCCCTTACCGACGGACGTGCCGGCGATCTTGAGCTTGGCACCGATCTCGAAGTCCTCAACCGTGACGACGTCGCCGAGCTGCTTGCCGGCGCCTTCGTTACGGAACTCGCGGAGGTGACGCAGGTTGCCCGCGTCGGCCTTGGCGAGATGGCCACGCTCGGCCTTGGAGAGGTTCTTCTCCTTGATCGTTCCGAACGCGAGCTGGACGGCGTTGTAGCCATCGACCTCAGCGGTACGGATGCCGGTGACGGGGCACGGACCGGCTTCGAGCACGGTGACTCGAGCGACGGAACCGTCTTCTTGGAAGAGCTGGGTCATGCCCAGCTTCTTGGCGAGAATCGCGGCCACGATCAGATCCGGATCTCGATGTCGACGCCGCGCGGGAGGTGATCCAGGCGCTGCAGGCTGTCGACGGTCTTCGGGGTCGGCTGAAGGATGTCGATCAGACGCTTGTGCGTACGGATCTCAAAGTGCTCGCGCGAGTCCTTGTCCTTGAAGGGCGACCGGATGACGCAGTACACGTTCTTCTCGGTCGGAAGCGGAATCGGGCCCGCCACGGTCGCGCCGGTGCGCGTCGCCGTCTCGACGATTTCCTTCGCGGCGTTCTCAATCGCCTGATGGTCATACGCCTTGAGGCGGATGCGAATCTTGTTTTGAATAACTGCGGCCATGAGGCGCTATCTACTTCAGATCGTGCGCATTTTGCGCGGGGGAAAGGGTGACAAGCTGGATGTGGTTACAGCGCGAGACGCAGGCGGCTCGCGTGAATCCGCGCGGAGGCGCGGAGAGTGCCCGGAGGGCGGGTTCGCCCCGAAGGACGCTGCGCAAGTGGCTCGCCGGGCAACTGGGCCCAGGCGCGCAAAGGGCGCGGTCCGCAACTGTAGCGGACCGCGCCCTTCTCGTGCGTTGCGAGCCGCCTTGGGGCGACTCGCGAGGTACTGAGTGGCTACTCGATGACGTCGGCGACGATGCCGGAGCCGACCGTGCGACCACCCTCACGGATGGCGAAGCGCAGGCCCGGATCCATGGCGATCGGCTGGATGAGCTCGATCTCCATCGTCACGTTGTCGCCCGGCATGACCATCTCGACACCCTCGGGGAGGTTGGCGACACCGGTCACGTCGGTGGTGCGGAAGTAGAACTGCGGGCGGTAGCCGGTGAAGAACGGCGTGTGACGGCCACCCTCCTCCTTCTTGAGGATGTAGACCTCAGCCTTGAACTTCGTGTGCGGCGTGATCGAACCCGGCTTGCAGAGTACCTGCCCGCGCTCGATCTCGTCACGCTTGGTGCCACGAAGCAGGGCGCCGACGTTCTCGCCAGCGCGACCCTCGTCGAGCGTCTTGCGGAACATCTCGACGGCCGTGATGGTCGTCTTGGTGGTCGGGCGGATGCCGACGATCTCGACTTCCTCGCCACCCTTGATGATGCCCTGCTCGATGCGGCCGGTGGCCACCGTGCCACGACCCGTGATCGAGAAAACATCCTCGATCGGCATCAGGAACGGCTTGTCGAGGTCACGGACGGGGTCCGGGATGTACGCGTCGAGCGCAGCGGCGAGCTCAATGATCTTCGCCTCGTACTCCGCGTCGCCCTCGAGCGCCTTGAGCGCCGAGCCGACGATGAACGGCGTGTCGTCGCCCGGGAAGTCGTACTCGTTGAGGAGGTCCTTGACCTCTTCCTCGACGAGCTCGATGAGCTCCTCGTCGTCGACCATGTCGGCCTTGTTGAGGAACACGACCAGGTACGGAACGCCGACCTGACGGGCGAGCAGGATGTGCTCACGCGTCTGCGGGGCCGGACCGTCCGGAGCGGACACCACGAGGATGCCGCCGTCCATCTGGGCTGCGCCCGTGATCATGTTCTTCACGTAGTCGGCGTGCCCGGGGCAGTCGACGTGCGCGTAGTGCCGGTTCTCGGACTCGTACTCGACGTGCGAGGTCGCGATCGTGATGCCGCGCTCACGCTCTTCGGGAGCGTTGTCGATCTCTGCGAAGGACTTCGCACCGGAGCCGCCGCCGTAGGTCTCGGAGAGAACCTTCGTGATGGCAGCGGTGAGCGTGGTCTTGCCGTGGTCGACGTGACCGATGGTCCCGACGTTGACGTGCAACTTGGCCCGCTCGAACTTCTCCTTACCCATTGTTCCTCATACTCCTTTAAGACTGTTTCCGGGAAAGCCCCGGGAACGTATCGAAATTGTTTAGGCGCTGACCGCTTCGCCGCGGCGCTCGCCAATGACCTTCTCAGAAACGTGCGAAGGCACGTCGGCGTAAGAATCGAACTGCATCGTGTACGCGGCACGGCCCTGCGACATGGAGCGCAGGTCCGTTGCATACCCGAACATCTCAGACAGCGGCACCAGGCCGGTGACCTCGATCGCGTTGCCGCGACGCTCCTGCCCCTCGACGCGCCCGCGACGACGCGAGAGGTCGCCGATGACGTCCCCGACGTAGTCCTCGGGGGTGACGACGGTGACGGCGAAGAGCGGCTCCATGAGCGTCGGCTTGGAGCGCTTGACGCCCTCCTGGGCGCCGAGCGAGCCGGCGACCTTGAACGCGATCTCGGAGGAGTCGGTGTCGTGCGACTTGCCGTCGACGAGGCTGAACTTGACGTCGACCAGCGGGTAGCCAGCGAGGGGGCCTGAGTTCATCGATTCCTCGACGCCCTGCCTGACGGCCTTGATGTACTCGCTCGGCACCGAGCCACCCTTGGTGGCGTTGACGAACTCAAAGCCCTCGCCCGGGTTGGGCTCGACGTCGAGGTAGACGATGCCGTACTGACCCGAACCACCGGTCTGGCGGACGAACCGGCCTTCGACCTTCTTGGACGAGCTGCGGATCGTCTCGCGGTAGGACACCTGCGGGCGACCGACGTTGGCTTCGACCTTGAACTCGCGCTTCATGCGGTCGACGAGGACCTCGAGGTGAAGCTCACCCATGCCGGAAATCTCGGTCTGGCCGGACTCTTCGTTGGTCTCGACGCGGAACGTCGGGTCCTCCTGAGCCAGGCGGCCGAGCGCGATCGACATCTTCTCCTGATCGGACTTCGTCTTCGGCTCGACGGAGACCTTGATGACCGGCTCCGGGAAGTTCATCGACTCAAGGATCACCGGGTGGGCGCCGTCGCACAGCGTGTCGCCCGTGATGACCTGCTTGATGCCGACGGCCGCAGCGATGTCGCCGGCGTAGACCTTGTCGACGTCTTCACGATCGTTGGCGTGCATGAGCAGGATGCGGCCGACGCGCTCGGACTTGCCGGTGCGCGGGTTGAGCACCTTGTCGCCGGCGTTCAGCGTGCCGGAGTAGACGCGGAAGAAGGTGAGCGAGCCGACGTGCGGGTCGGTCATGATCTTGAAGCCGAGGGCCGCGAACGGCTCTTCGTCGCTGCTGGGGCGCGTGGTGTCTTCGCCTTCGTCGCCGTTCTTCTCCATGACCTTGCCGGCGATGGCAGGAACGTCGAGCGGGGACGGGAGGTAGTCGATGACCGCGTCGAGCAGGAGCTGGACGCCCTTGTTCTTGAACGAGGAGCCACAGAGGACCGGGTTGACGGTCAGCGCGAGGACGGCCTTGCGGATCGCGTCCTTGAGCTTGTCGACGGGCACTTCCTCGTCGCCGAGGTGAAGCTCCATGACTTCGTCGTCCTGATCGGCGACGGCGTCGAGCAGGACCTCGCGGGCCGCGTTGGACGCATCGGCGTACTCGGCCGGAATATCGATGATGTCGATGTCCTCGCCGAGGTCATCGTTGTAGATGTGCGCCTTCATCTCGACCAGGTCGATGATGCCCTTGAAGTCGCCTTCGGCACCGATCGGGAGCTGGATCGGGATCGCGTTCGCGCCGAGGCGCTCGATCATCGTGCGGACCGACATCTCGAAGTCCGCACCGGTGCGGTCCATCTTGTTGACGTATGCGATACGCGGCACGCCGTAGTCGTTGGCCTGACGCCAAACCGTCTCGGACTGCGGCTCAACGCCGGCAACCGAGTCGAACACCGCGACGGAACCATCGAGGACGCGCAGCGAGCGCTGGACCTCGACGGTGAAGTCGACGTGGCCCGGCGTATCAATGATGTTGATCCGGTGCTTTTTCCACTCGGCAGTGGTGGCAGCAGAAGTGATCGTGATGCCACGCTCCTGCTCCTGCTCCATCCAGTCCATCGTCGCGGCGCCGTCGTGCACCTCGCCGATCTTGTAGTTACGACCGGTGTAGTAGAGGATGCGCTCGGTCGTCGTCGTCTTACCGGCGTCGACGTGAGCCATGATCCCGATGTTCCGGGTCTTCTCGAGGCTGAAACTGCGGGGCATGGGCGTGTAAGAGGCCTGAAGTGGAGAGAGATCGTGCGCCCTTGCGAGCGCACGCGGTAAGACCGAACCGATGAGGTCCGATGATCCGCTCCGGGCGATGGCCGTCAGAGCGAAGAGAGCACGCGGGCGGCGCAAACCGTCGCGGCCGATGACTATAGCAACGGCCGTGCGACGGTGACGTCGGCGTGCTACCAGCGGTAGTGAGCGAAGGCCTTGTTGGCCTGCGCCATGCGGAAGATGTCGTCCTTCCGCTTGTACGCGCCGCCCTGGTGGGACTGCGCGTCCAGCAGCTCGCCGGCGAGGCGCTCTGCCATGGTGCGCTCACGGCGCTGGCGAGCGAACTCGACGAGCCAGCGGACAGCCAGCGTACGCGAGCGGCGCTGCGGCACTTCGACCGGCACCTGGTACGTGGCGCCACCGACGCGGCGGGAACGGACTTCGAGCTGCGGGGTGAGCTCAACCAGGGAGAGCTCGAGCTGCTCGAGGGCGTCTCCCCCGGTCTTGGAAGCGAGGATGTCGAGCGCCTCGTAGACGATCTTCTCGGCGGTCGACTTCTTCCCGTCGAGCATCACGCGGTTAATAACCTGCGTGACGACACGGGAACGATGGACGGAGTCCGGCTCGATCGGCCGGATCTGGGCTGCTGCGCGACGGGGCATGGAGTCCTGTTACTTCTTCTTCACGCCGTACTGGGAACGGGCCTGCTTGCGGTCCGAAACACCAGCGGCGTCGAGCGTGCCACGTACGACCTTGTAGCGCACACCCGGGAGATCTTTCACGCGACCACCACGCACGAGCACAACGGAGTGCTCCTGCAGGTTGTGCCCCTCGCCCGGAATGTACGCCGTGACCTCGATACCGGAGGAGACGCGAACACGCGCCACCTTCCGGAGTGCCGAGTTCGGCTTCTTCGGGGTCGTGGTGTACACGCGGGTGCAAACACCGCGCCGCTGCGGGGCGGCGACCTTCTTCTTAGCGCCTTTCCCGGACTTGAGGCCCGGGGTGGCGAGCTTGCGAGGCTTGTCGGTGCGGCCCTTGCGGACGAGCTGGCTCGTAGTCGGCATGTGACGAGGAAATGTAGCAACCCCGCCGCCACGGGGCCGTCCGGTCCGCCCGGTAGACGGCTCAGGCGCCCTGAACAGGCCGCCGCGCCTGGCTCGCTGCGTGCGGCAAAACGGCGCTGAGCAGGGGTTCGAGCTCCGCCAGCGCCTTCGGTGAACCTGGCAGGTTCAGCACGACCACGTCGCCCAGGGTTCCGGCGATTCCGCGCGACAGCGCGGCCATCGGGGTGGACTGGAGCGACACCGCGCGCAATGCTTCGGCCAGTCCGGTGATGGTTCGATCCAGCACGTCGGCCGTCGCCTCGGGGGTCACGTCGTCGGGGGTCACGCCGGTCCCACCAAGGGTGATCACGGCCTCAACGCCGGGCACGGCCGCGGCCGCACGGATCGCGGTCGCGATCGCCAGGCGATCGTCGGACACCATCACCTCGTGCAGCACGACCCAGCCGGTGCGGTCAGCAAACGCCTTCAGTGCGCCCCGCGCTCGGTCCGGGCGGTCTCCAGCCGTGCGACTCGTCGACACGTGCACGGCCGCGAGGTTGAGCGCACGGCGCTTGGGGGCGTGCACGGCGACCTCCGCGTCGAGCGCGGGTCCGTCGACGCGGAAATCCCTTCGGCCGCCCGACTTCTCCACGACGCGGACGTCATCGATGATCGCGTGCTGCTCAACGGCCTTGACCATGTCGTACACCACGAGGGCAGCAACCAGGACGGCGGTCAGCGCCTCGATCTCGACGCCAGTCTTGCCGGTCGTCCGCGCGAAGCCCTCGAGGCTGATGATGCCGGTGGCCTCGTCGACCGAAGCCTGCACGTCGACCTTGGTGAGGGGCAGCGGGTGTGCGAGCGGCACGAGGTCCGAGGCGCGCTTTGCCGCCATCGTCCCGGCCAGGCGAGCCGTGGCCAGAACCTCACCCTTCGGCCCACTGCCGGTCGCGACCAGGTGCGCCGTGGCTGGCGAGACGCGCACGGTAGCCACCGCCCGCGCGAACCGATCGGTGATGGCCTTGTCGGTGACGTCGACCATGCGCGCCGCGCCGGTGGCGTCGACGTGCGTCAACCGCCCGACCGCTGCTGGTCCGGCCTTGGCGGCCTCGCCGACGGCGTCGACGTTGCCAACAGCCCCGCTGGCGGGGGCCGATGCCTCCACTGCGGCCTGCGCCACCGTGCGAACCCCGCTCACGGTCTGGCCTTCGACCAGGATCGAGCGGCCGCCGGAAACCTCGGCCTTCCAGATCGGGACCCGCTGCTTGATTTCATCGAGCGCGTCAGATGCCGCGGCGAAGGCTGGTCCACGATGGGCGGATGCCGCCGCTACGAGCAGAGCGCTCTCCCCCACGGGCACGATCCCGAGGCGATGGTGCAGCGCGATGCCGCTCAGCCCGTGACGCGCGATGAGGTCGGCGCCGATCCGGCCCAGCTCACGCTCGGCCAGCTCGGCATGGGCCTCGAACTCCAGCGCGTCGACCTCGCGGGGCGTCCCTTGGAAGAGCACGGTGCCTCCGGCCGCGGGCGAGGCCACTGCGGCGAGTACTGACGCCGCATCCAGCGGCGCCTCGGTCACGAGCACATCGACGACCACCTCGCGCACGTCGGGAGCGCCGCCGCTGACCGGCGGCACCAGGGAGAGCCACACCCCGTCCTCCAAGACGACCGATGGGTCTGAGAAATCCCCGTTCACGGCGAGAACGACGCTGCCCGCCAGACCCGACAGACCAAGTTCCTCAAGCACCGTGGCCGCGAGCTGGCCGGCCGTGGTGCCGGCTGGCACCTGCCGTTCGACCGTCGCCTGGCCGGCGCTCTGGCGGACCTGCGCAAACAAGCGAAGCGTGACGGAGATGGTCTGGGTCGTAGGACTCACGCCGACGCTCCGGTGGCGAGAAGCCGGTCGAGATCCAGGACATCGACGAGCGCGCCCGCCGGAAGTTCGGTGTCGCCAGGCTCCAGCAGGACCAGGGCACTGGCTCGCGCGAGCGCAGCAACCATGTGGGAGCCCTGACCTTGCAGCACGTCGATCGCATCGCCGCGGGCCGTGGCGCGCAGCGCCAGCCACCGAGTCGCATCCGGCCGGACGGCCTCGGCCAGCGGAGCCCGGCGCGTGGCAAATGGCGACGGCGCGTCGCCCGCCAGGGCGCGGATCGCAGGCACGAGCAGCAGCGCAGACACCGCGAACGCGGAAACCGGGTTGCCGGGGAGGCCGAACCACAGCTGCCGCGGGGCGGTACGGATGCCAACGGCCGTCGGCTGGCCGGGCCTCAGCAGCAAACGCTGGACGACGAGTTCAACGCCGAGTTCCTCGAGGGCGGGCCGGGTGTGGTCGTGCTCGCCGACCGACAGTCCGCCCGTCACGAGGACGATGTCGCACGGCTCCAGGCGCTCGAGCAGCGCCGTGAGTTCGGTGCGCTGGTCGGGCGCGTGGACGACCTCGCCGACCTCGCCGCCAGCCGCTCGGACCAGCGCCGGGAGCGCGATGCCGTGCACGTCGGTGACCTGTCCCGGGCCCACGGGGGCACCCGGGGGCACGATCTCATCGCCAGTCACGACCACCGAGACCACCGGACGGCGATGACAGGGCAGCTCGGCGATGCCGGCGGCGGCGAGCGCGATCAGGTGATGGGGCGCGAGGCGCGTGCCGGCCCCAACGATCGGCGTACCCGTCGCCAGATCCTCACCGGCGTACCGGATGTTGTCGCCGACGCTGGCTGCCGGCAACGCGACGTGGTCACCGTCGACCGTCACGTCTTCGACCCGGACCACGGCGTCGGCTCCCACCGGGACCGACGCGCCGGTTGCGATCCGCACGACGGTGCCAGGTGAGAGCGAGCCTTTGAACGGCTCACCGGCGCGACTCTCACCGATGACCGCGGCAGCCGACTGGGCGCCGTCGGCGGTGCGAACAGCAAATCCGTCCATGGCTGAGTTCGTCTCGCGCGGAAGGTCGACCGGCGCCAGCACCGCCTCGGCGAGGACTCTCGTGGCGGCGCCCTCGATCGGGACGACCTCGACCGCGAGTGGCGCGCAGTGCTTCGCGATGAGCGCCCACGCATCGGGTGGCGACACCGGCGCGGTCCGGGAGCGACGGTCGAGCGCTTCGGCCGTCGCGGCGCCGGGCGCGGTCGCGAGTCTGTGGGCGTCAGTGCGAGAGCCGCTCATTGTTCACAGCGTGACACGCTCGGCAGCCACCGTCGTTATCGCAAGCGCTGATTCCCCTCGGCGGCCCGGTCCGCCAAGCTGGAGGGATGAGCGCAGACCCTGCACGCCTCGGCGTCATCCTGGCCGGCGGCCGCGCGACGCGCATGGCCGGGGGCAAGCCGGCCGCCAAGCTCGACGGACGATCGCTCCTGGCCCACGCGGTCGGCGCGGTGCGTCAGGCAGGGCTGGAGCCTCGCGTGTGCGCGCGTGAGGCAACGTGGCTGCCCTCCGTCGACGTGGAGGAGTGGCGGGAGCCGTCCCACGTCGTAACTCCGGTCGGTGCGGGCCCGGAGATCGAGCCGCCCACGGCGGCTCACCCGCTGTCCGGACTGGCGCACGCGCTGCGCCGCGCAGGCGAACCCATCGTCGCGCTCCCGGTCGATCTTCCGTTCCTGCCACCGGCCGTGCTCAGCGCGCTGGCCGTCCGGACCGAGCCACTCGTACTCCTGGCGCAGGACGGCCGCCCCGCAGCTCTCGTCCTACGCGCCGACCCGACGCACGCCGCAGCCCTGGGAGCCGCCGCGAATGAGGGCGCGCCAGCCATGAAGACCCTCGTTGCCCTCGGCGCTGTCCTCGTGGAGCTGCGCGACCTCGCACCAGACGCCCCACCCCACGCGCTCTTCAACGTCAACGACGCCGCCGACCTCGTCGAAGCCCACCGCCTGACGTAGTCATGGCTTGAACCCATGCCGCGAGGAATGAGCTGGCTGCCGGCAGGAGTCGGCGCCACACCGCTGCCGCTACGCGTGCGAGTCGACTTGCCGGGCGAACGCGTGGGCGTCGGTGATCGACATCCCTGACTTCGCCACGAGCCACGTCGCCACCGGAGCCGCCTGACGGCGGCTCGCGTGCGCGGCGACGCCCGCCAGCTTCAGGAGTTCGTCGATCTCCTGGTAGGTCGGCGGATCGACGCCGAGCACCTCGGCGAAGTCGGCCAGCCAGTCGGGGACGCTCTCATCGAGCCATTCAGGTTTCTCGTCCATCTGGGCATCGTGACGCATCACCGGGACAGGACCCCTCGCCTCGCAGCATCGGACGGCCGCAGCCGACGGTCACTTCGCCGCGTCCCACGCCTCGCGAAGCCAAGCCGCCACCTCAGCGTCCACGTCGCCCACACGGTGAAGCTCCAGGTGGTGCGTGAAGCGACCGGGCCGAGGCTCGACGATCTCCTTCCACCGAGGCGAGTCGGCTCGATGTCGAAGGTAGACCGTGAGTACCAACGGCGCGGTTGCGCCAGCGAGGTACTGGCCCGGCACCCAGACCGCGGCAAACGGGTGGGCTCGCCACAGCGCCACCTGGCTGCGTCCGACCCGGACCTCGACGGAGTCCAGCTCCCGGGAAGCATCGGCGACCCGCTCGTAGAGCGCGCGAGCCTCAGGTCGTCCGGCGAAGAACGCGTCCAGCGAATCAACGCCTTGCGACGACTCCACAGAACTAGCCGCCGATGGCGCTCATCGGCCGATCCGGCGGCTCGAAACCGGGATCGTTGATGCCATGCCCCTTGGGCTTGCCCCAGACGGCGTCGCGGATCAGCTGCTCGAGGTGGGCCGGCGAAGCACCGTCGCGCAGCGGCGCGCGCAGATCGGTCTCCGCGTGGGAGAAGAGGCAGCTCCGGAGCTGCCCGTCGGCGGTGAGCCGCAAGCGATCGCAACTCGCGCAGAACGGCTCGGTCACCGACGAGATGAACCCGACGACCTGCCCGCCTGGCCCGATCTCAAAGCGCTGGGCCGTCGCGGACTTGGCGGTCGCAACCGGCCGCAGCTCGCCTCGGCTCGCGAGAAGGTCACGGAGCTGTCCACCGGAGAGACCGTCGTCCGGTGACCACGCGCGGTCGGCATCAAGCGGCATCGGCTCGATGAAACGCAGCTCGGCATTCGCGGCCGCAGCCACCGCCAAGAGCCCATCGAGCGCGCCCTCAGTAACGCCCTTGAGCGCGACCGCGTTGATCTTGATGGGGCCAAGTTCCGGGTAGCGCCGAGCCTCCTCAAGCCCGGCAAGGACACGAGCCAGATCATCGCGACGCGTGATGGCCTTGAATTGCTCGGGGTCGGCCGTGTCGAGCGACACGTTCAGACGAGCGCCACCCGCGGCGGCGAGCGCGGCGGCCTGCCGCGCCAGGAGCACGCCGTTCGTCGTGAGCGCAATGTCTTCAAGACCTGGGACGCGGTGAAGCGCAGCCAGGATCTCGGGCAGATCTCGACGCAGCAGCGGCTCCCCGCCGGTGAGCCGGATCGTGCGAATGCCGAGGCCGACCAAGACCGTCGCGACCTGCACGATTTCAGCGGCGGTGAGGTGCTGATCGCGTGGCTGCCAAGGCAGCCCCTCGGCGGGCATGCAGTACTCACATCGAAGGTTGCACCGATCGGTCAGCGAGATGCGGAGATCTCTCGCAACACGCCCGAAACTATCGGCGAGCGGCAGCGCGCCAGACAGCATTTCGGTGGGACGGTCGAGGACCCCGGCGGGCGCGAGTTCGGCCGTCGACTCCCACATCGGCAGGGACGAGGACGACGCTCCTGCCGCAGCACGCGAGGGCGTCGGATCAACCACGTCCATCCGCTCGGAAAGACCCTGATCTGCAGGGGAAAGCTGGCTCGCAGAGGCCAGCGAAGAGGCGATTCTGGCGCCGGAAAGCGGGTCGGTAGATCGGAGCACTCCGGGCATCGTGAACGACTCTAGGGGGCCCACCACTTGGACACCGGGACAAGGCGTCCTATCCAGATGAACAAACGCTGAGGACCCTCGAATTGGGACCTTCACAAGCGGTAAGTGGCATCTGTTACGAGCATGTTTCCGCTCGCAAAACGGACTGTAACGAACCGCCGCCGAATCGTCCAGAGAAGCCTTCATGCCCCACCAGAAATGTCACCCAACCGGTAGCGCAAGCGCCCTCGCGACGCCCCTCTCCAACGACCAAGGACCCAAGCGATGAACATCCTCATCATCGGCGGCGGGATCGCCGCCCAGTCGCTCGCCGAAGCCCTTCGCGAGCGGGACACCGACGCCACGATCACGATGGTCTGCGAAGAGCCGCGCCTGCCGTGGGACCGCGTCTCCCTTTCGCATCTACTGATCGACGGCCAGGTCGACGAGCTCCAGCTCCGCCCGGAGAGCTGGTACGAGGACCACGACGTCACCGTGATCACCGGCCACAAGGTCGTCTTCCTGGACACGACCCACAACACCGCGCGCCTCGACGACGACACCGTCATCTCCTACGACCAGTGCGCCCTGGCCACGGGCTCTGATGCGCTCATGCCGCCGATCCCCGGGATCGACCAGAAGGGCGTCGTCGCCTTCCGTAGTCCCGAGGACTGCACGACCATCCAGGCCGTCGCCGACGCCGGCCGCCCGGCTGCGGTCATCGGTGGTGGCCTGCTCGGACTCGAGGCCGCCCGCGGCATCGCGGCCCGCGGCGCGCCGGTCACGGTCGTCCACCTCATGGACCGCCTCATGGAGCGCCAGCTCGACGCCAATGCCGCTGCGCTGCTCGCGCCGGCCATGGTCGAACTCGACGTCAACGTGCTGCTGAACAAGTCGACGGAGACGATCCTCGGCAACGACGAGGGCCAGGTCACCGGCCTCAAGTTCACCGACGGCGAGATCCTGAACGCCGACCTCGTCGTCGTCGCGATCGGTATCAAGTCGCGCACCGATCTCGCCAAGTCGGCCGGCCTCGACGTTGGCCGCGGCATCAAGGTCGACGACCGCCTCCAGACCAGCGCTCCGAACGTGTTCGCCGTCGGCGAGTGTGCCGAGCACCGCGGCATGGTCTACGGCATCGTCGCTCCGATCCACGACCAGACGCAGATCTGCGCGGACGCCATCCTCGGCGCCCCCGAGGCGTTCTACGAGGGCTCGATCCTCAGCGCCAAGCTCAAGATCATGGGCGTCGACCTCGTGTCGATCGGCAGCGCGGAGGGCTCCGGCGCGACGGTCGAAGATCGCGACGCGCGCACGTACCGCAAGCTGATCGTCGAGAACGGCAAGCTCACCGGCGCCGTTCTCATGGGCGACACCAAGGGCTACGAGCTCCTCCTCGACCGCGTCAAGCAGGGCGCCCTCGTGGAAGACGCGCTCGATCTCCTCGCCGAAGCCAGCAAGGCCAGCGCCGCTGACCTCCCGGACACAGCGCAGGTCTGCAACTGCAACGGCGTCTGCAAGGGCGACATCGTCAAGGCCATCCAGGAGCACGACCTCGGCTCAACGGCCGAAGTTGTGGCCAGGACGCGCGCCGGCGCCGGCTGCGGCACCTGCAAGCCGCTCGTGAAGGAGATCCTCCTCGACGTGCGTGGCGGCAAGGTCGACGAGAACACGTACCTCTGCGCCTGCCGCAAGCAGACGCGCGAGGAGGTTGCCGCTGTCATCCGCGAGCAGGGCCTGGATTCGGTGACCGCGGTCGCCGAGGCGTGCGGCACCGGCCGCGAATGTGGCGGCTGCAACCCGGCGCTCGCCTACCTCGTGTCGGAGATCAACGAGAACCAGCACCGCGAAGAGCGGCACGCTCGATACATCAACGACCGCGTCCACGGCAACATCCAGAAGGACGGCACCTTCTCGGTCGTCCCGCGCATGAAGGGCGGCGTCACGACCGCTGACGAGCTGCGCCGCATCGCCGACGCGGCCGACGAGTTCAACATCGAGACCATCAAGGTCACCGGTGGCCAGCGGATCGACCTCCTCGGCGTGAAGAAGGAGGACCTCCCGGCAATCTGGGAGAAGCTCGACATGCCGTCCGGCATGGCGTACGCCAAGTCGGTCCGCACGGTGAAGACGTGCGTCGGTACCGAGCACTGCCGCTTCGGCCTCGGCCCGTCGATGCAGACGGGTATCGAGCTCGAAGGCATGCTCGAAGGCCTCCACACGCCCGCGAAGGTCAAGCTCGGCGTCACGGGCTGCCCGCGCAACTGCGCCGAGGCGTACATCAAGGACATCGGCCTCGTCGCAATCGAGGGCGGCTGGGAGGTGTACGTCGGCGGCGCCGGCGGCACCGTCGTGCGCAAGGGCGACCTGCTCGCCACCGTGGCCGACAAGGACGAAGCCATCCGGGTGTCGCTCATCTTCCTCCAGCACTACCGGGAGACGGCGGACTACAAGGAGCGCACCTACGACTACATGGAGCGCTTCAGCCTCGAAGAGATCCAGGCCGTCGTGTTCGACGAGGAGGAGGGACCGGCGCTGCTGGAGCGATTCCACCTCGCCCAGGCCGCGGCGATCCGCGACCCGTGGCTCGAACGCCGTAAGCCGGTCGTCGCGAACCAGTTCTCAGAGCTCGACACCGACGCGCCAGTCTTCGGCATGGCGCCCATGGCTGGCGATGAGAGCGACGACGGCATGGTCGTGGGCCCACCGCCGGGTGCGGCCCAGCCAGCCGGCGTGAGCGCCTCGTCCGATCGCTTCGCGATCACCTACAACACCCCCTCGGAGCAGGCATGACGATCCCCACCGCCATCACCGACGCGGCAACCGACCTGGCCTCTGACGGCTGGGTCCGTGTGGCCTCGATCCACGATCTCCCGCTGCTCGAGGGCCGCCGGACCACGATCGACGGGCACAAGGTCGCCGTTTTCAAGCTGACCGACGGCCTCGCCGCGATCGATGCCGTCTGCCCCCACAAGGCCGGGCCGCTTCAGGACGGGCTGGTCGCCGACAACTGCGTGACGTGCCCACTCCACGACCGCCGCATCGATCTCGCCACCGGCCAGATGATCGGCTACGAGGGCGCCGTGCACGTGCACGAGGTGCTCCAACAGGGCGACGATGTGTGGGTGCGGCTCAGCACGGCGCCGCTCGCTTCGACCGCCGTGGACGCCGATGCCGAACTCATCGCCCCGGGCGACGCCATGAGCGACCCGAACTCGTCGGTCCCCGACACGCTTTGAGCGGCGAAGCAGCACGCAAAGAGGTCGCGTCGACGTGCCCGTACTGCGGCGTCGGCTGCGGCATCGTGGCGACGGTGGAGGCTGGCCGCCTGCTGAAGGTGCGGGGCGACGAGTCGCATCCCGTCAACGGTGGACGGACCTGTCGCAAGCCGATCGAGCTCCCGGCAGCGGCCCACAGCCGTGCGCGGGCGCTGGCGCCGAAGCGGAGAGAGTCGCGCGACGCTCCCGCGACGCCGATCGACTGGGCTCGTGCCGCGACCGAAATCGCGACGCGTCTCCTGGCGATTCGTGAGACCCACGGCCCCGGCTCGATCGGGTTCTACATCTCAGGCCAGCTCCTGACCGAGGACTACTACGCGGTCAACAAGCTCGCCAAAGGCGTGATCGGCACCAACACCGTCGATTCCAACTCTCGCCTCTGCATGAGTTCGGCGGTCGCTGGCTACCGCGACACGTTCGGGTTCGATGGGCCACCGCCCAGTTACGCCGACCTCGATGTCGCCGACCACCTGCTGCTGCTCGGCACCAACACGGCCGCCTGCCACCCGATCATCTGGGGCCGGATCCAGGACCGCATGGCCACCGGCGGTGAAGTCGTCGTCGTCGACCCGCGCCTCACCGCGACCGCTCGCGCCGCCGATCTCCACCTGCCGGTCGCCCCCGGCGGCGATCTCGCCCTGCTCATGGGCATGATTCACGTCGTTGAACGCGACGGCCTGGTCGACCGCGACTTCGCCGACCGCGCACTCGACGGCGTGGAGTCGTTCCTGGACGAAGCCCGCACCTGGACGCCCGAGCGCGCCGCGGAGGAGAGCGGCGTGGCCGCAGAGCTGATCGTCGACGCGGCCCGCCGCTTCGGCAGCGCGAACCGCGCCATGGCGGCGTGGTCGATGGGCGCCAACCAGTCGACCCAGGGCACGCGCATCAACCGCGCGCTGCATGCTCTCTGCCTGCTGACCGGCAACATCGGCCGGGAAGGCACCGGCCCGCTTTCGCTCACCGGACAGCCGAACGCCATGGGTGGCCGCGAGGTCGGCGGCCTGGCCGACCTGCTGCCCGGTTACCGCAACATCAAGAACCCAGACGACCGCGCCGCGGTCGACGCGCACTGGAACCTCGCCGACGTCGCGGTAGCCGCGCCCGGCATCTCGAATCAGCCGGGCTTGGTCGCGTCCGACTTCTTCGAAGCGCTCGAGCGCGGCGAGATGAAGGCCATCTGGATCGTGGCGACCAACCCGGTCGTGAGCTTCCCGGACGCGGGCAGGGTCAAGCGGGCGCTGGAGCGCGCCGAACTCGTCGTGCTCCAAGACGCCTACGAGCCCACCGAGACCAGCCGCTACGCCGACTACCTCCTTCCCGCCGCGCAGTGGCCGGAGAAGGAAGGCACGATGACCAACTCCGAGCGTCGCGTCTCCCGCGTGCGCGCCGCGATCGCGCCGCCCGGCGAGGCGCGTCCGGACTGGGAGATCTTCGCTGCGGTCGGGCGCGCCATGGGTGCCGAGGCGGCCTTCCCGTGGCAGACCGCCGCCGACGTCCACGCCGAGTACGTCGGGCTCACGGCCGGTCGCGCCTGCGACCAGTCGGGCCTCAGCCACGAGCGCCTCGACCGCGAGGGTCCACTCCAGTGGCCCGTTCCCGCGACGCCCGCAGGCGAACCCGACCATCCGGGCACCCCGCGGCTGTACGAGGACCTTGCGTTCCCGACGGCATCCGGCAAGGCGCAGCTCACCGCGCCGTCGGTCGACGGCCCGGCCGAGCCGGCCGACGAGGACTTCCCGCTGCGGCTCACGACCGGCCGTCTGGCGGGGCACTGGCACACCATGTCGCGCACTGGCCGATCCACGGCCCTACGCAGCGCCGACCCTGAACCTCTCCTTGAGGTTCACCCTGACGACCTCGGCGACCTTGCCGGCGATGGGGAACTCGTCCGCGTGCGCTCCCGCCGCGGCTGGGTCGTCCTACGCGTGAAGGTCGACGAGACCATCCGCCGCGGAACGGCTTTCGCCCCGTTCCACTGGGGCGAGCTCTTTGCCACGCCTGGCGCGGGCGCCGTCAACGCCGTCACGATCGACGCGACCGACCCGACCTCCCGCCAACCGGAGCTCAAAGGCTGCGCCGTCCGGCTTGAGTCCGTCTCGCGTCGACCGCGCCACAGCGTCACGCGGCCGACTCGGCTCGTGGTGATTGGTGGCGGTCCCGCCTCGGTGGCCGTGATCGAAGAGGCCTTCGCCCACCGACCGCCGTCGGACTGGACGACCACCGTGCTCTGCGCCGAGGACGTTCCGCCATACGACCGAATTGCCCTGTCACGGGCCCTGGCTCCCACCGGACCCCGCGATCTCGAGCTCCGGCCGCCGTCGTGGTACCGCGAACGCGGCGTGCGCCTTGCCCTGGGCCACCCGGCGGCGCTCGTCGATACCGCCCAGAAGCATGTGATCTGCGAAAGCGGCGAGCGCGTCCCGTACGACAAGCTCGTGATCGCCACTGGTTCGCGCGTCGCGACCCCGCCAATTCTGGGCCTCGGCCTGCACGGCGTCATCCGCCTTCGGACCGACCGTGACGCCGCCCGAATCCGCGACGCCGTGCGTCCGGGTGGAACCGCTGTCGTGGTCGGCGGCGGACTCCTTGGACTGGAGGCTGCTGCCGCACTCGCTGAACATGGCGCGCAGGTTTCGGTCATCCACGCGGCACCGCAGCTCATGGAGCGCCAGCTCGATGCCGGCTCCGCCCGCTGGCTTCAGCGGCGCGTGGAGGACCGCGGCATCGCGTGTTACATCGACGCCCGCTGTGAGGAACTTGTGGAATGGGAAGGCCGCGTCGTGGGCGTGAAGCTCCAGTCCGGCACGGTGGTCCCGGCCGATCTCGTGATCATGGCGACGGGCGTGAGCCCCGTCATCTCGGTCGCCGCGCGCGCCGGGATCAAGACCGAACGCGGCATCCTGGTCGACGATCAGCTCCGCACTTCCGCGAAGGACGTGTGGGCGCTCGGCGAGTGCGCCCAGCACGACGGCATGGTCTACGGCACCTGGGCTCCGATCGCCGAACAGGCGAAGGTGCTCGGCGCTGACCTGTCGGGGCGCCCGGCCGGTTTCCGTGGCCGGCCGCAGCCGACGAAGCTCAAGGTCCCGGGCGTCGAGGTCTTCTCGTGCGGCAACCCCACGAGTCAGATCGGCGACCCAGACCTCGACGAGGTCGTCGCCATCGACTCCAGGGCCGGTACGTATCGCCGCCTCGTGTTCTCGGGCCGCGACCTCGTCGGCGCCGTCCTGATGGGCGATCTGTCGCTCGCGGGGCAGCTCACGAAGCTCCTGGAGGAGGGCGGCGCGCTCCCGGACGACGTGCTCGACGGTCTCATCGCCGGCATCCCGCCGGACCCTGCCCTCGAGATCGTCTGTAGCTGCAAGAGCGTCACGGGCGGCGACATCGCCGACGCGATCGCCGGCGGCGCCGTGACCGTCGAGGCGGTGCGTGAGTGCACCGGTGCTTCGAGTGGCTGCGGGAGCTGCGCTGGCCGCGTCGGCCAGCTCATCGCTGCGGCCGGCAACGAGCCGGCCGTCCCCGCCGCCGTCTAACCGTGTAGCCGCGCCGACTTCGCCGGGCCGCGTTTGCGGCCCGGGCGGCCCCCGGGCCGGGAGGAGGCCACCGACGGACAACCCGTCGCCCTCGGCGGTTGACCGGCCGTAAAGGACCACCACGGCGCGAGCTCCACGTGGTAGTCGTGGGCTCCGTGACCTGCGCCATGGCGGCCCATCGGGCGTCCAATGACCACGAAGCCAGTCCATTGGCGCATGGCTGTGGGATATCCGAAGGAGGTCTGCGGAAGAGCCCATCAGTCCTACCCACCCGTACTGATGGCCCCCCATCGCGACCCGCCGATGATGTCGGTGAGATGCGCTCGCGACCGGAACCAGTCCTTCAGGGAATGCCCGGTCGGCTAACTGAGATGGCCGAGCAACTGCTCGGCGATGCGCCGGGCGTCGACTCCGGCATGGGGCGCGAGAAACACCCAGAAGTTGCGGCGCAGGTCCAGCCCCTCCACAGGGCGAACGACCAGCCCCTCGCTGTCCTCGTCGACAGCATGCGCAGACAGCACCCCCGGGGCATGCGCCGCGCGCACTCCAGCTTTCACCGCCGCCGGATTTCCGACTTCGAGGAGCGCCGGCTGCAGCACGTGACCAGCGCTGGCGACCGCAAGCTCCAGGGTCTGCCTCGCATGCGAGTTCGCGTCACGCAGCACCAGCCGCCGCGAGACGAACGCATCGAGCGGAATGGCTTCGAGCTCTGCCCACGGATCGTCTGGCAATACGACGACGGCGAGCTCGTCCTCCCCGAGCAGCCGCGCCTTGGTCGACAGATCCTCAGTGAGATCGGCCGCGGCGATGCCGATGTCGACCCGGCCCGCAGCAACCGCGTCGCGGACGCCCACCGAGTTCGTCACGAGCAGCTCGATCGGGAGCGGCAGGCCACCCACCTCGAGCAGCGCGATCGTCGCCGGGACCACGCGCTCGGCGATCGCGGGGCTTGCGGCGACGCGAACCGGATGACCGATCGGCGTGACGGCCAGCAGCCTGGCCTCGAGGGCATCGACCTGCTCGACGACCCGACGAGCTTCGCCCACGAGCGACGCACCGAGCGCCGTCAGCTCGACGCCTTGCGAGGACCGCGAGAGCAGCGACGCATTGGTCAGGGCCTCCAGGCCCTTGAGGCGCTTGGAGAGCGCGGACTGCGTTACGCCGAGTGCCGTCGCAGCACGCCCGAGCGACCCGACCTCGGCGGCCGTCACGAACGCGCGCAAATCATCGATCGAGAGTCGCAAGCGACGAACAGTAGAGCCACGCCGCTCTCGGTCACTCCCCAGACACCAAACGCGGCGGCTTCAGCGCTGCGAGAAGGAACCCGATGACTACCGGCAGCCACCAGGCGAAGTCCCGCGAACCCGTTTCCCACCAGGCGGATACCGGCGTGATCGATCCGACCTCCGCCGAGGCCTCCGCCGTCGACATCGCGGCCGCCAATCGCGTCCTCACGCTCGCAACCTCCGCCTTCACGCTCGCCTTCGCCGTCTGGGTCACGTTTGCGATCGTCGGCATCCCGATGCGCAAGGAGTTCGGGCTGTCCGACGGGGAATTCGCCCTGCTCGTCGCCATTCCGATCTTCTCCGGGTCGTTCCTCCGCGTGCCCGTCGGCATCCTCACCGATCAGCTCGGCGGGCGGCGCACGATGACCGCGCTGCTCTTGATCACTGCGGTCCCGACGTACCTGCTGAGCCGCGCCTCGTCCTACGACCAAGCGCTCGCGCTCGCGCTCGGCATCGGCATCGCCGGAAGCACGTTCGCCAGTGGCGTCGCGTGGGTATCGGCCTGGTATCCCGCCGAACGACAGGGCTTCGCCCTCGGCATCTTCGGGGCTGGCAACGTCGGCGCCTCGATCACCAAGCTCCTGGCGCCGACCCTCGTGACCGCCGTCGGCACCGCCGGGCTCCTGGGCGGCGCCATCCCTGGCGGCTGGCGGCTGGTGCCGGTGCTCTTCGCGGTGGCCCTCGTCGCGATGGCCGCGCTCGTGTACTTCGCTGCGCCGACCCCCGACCACCGACCGTCTCGCGGCCGAGGGTTTGCCGAGATGAGTCGGCCGCTGCTCATCATGCGCGTCTGGCGGTTCGGCTTCTACTACGTGACCGTGTTCGGCGCCTACGTGGGGCTCGCGCTGTGGCTGCCGAAGTACTACGTCGACGTCTACGACCTCACGCTGACCCAGGCCGGCCTCCTCACCTCGGCGTTCATCTTCCCGGCGAGCCTGCTGCGCCCGCTCGGTGGCTGGATCTCCGATCGCGTGGGCGCGCGACTCGTGACGGCCTGTTCGTTCGCCGGTATCGCCGCGACCAGCGCCGCGCTGAGCTTCTCCATGCCACTCGCGCCGTTCGCGATCCTCATCTTCTTCATGGGGGTCTCCATGGGCGTCGGGAAGGCGTCGGTCTACACCTACATCCCCCAGTACTTCCCGAAGGACGTCGGCGCCGTCGGCGGGCTCGTCGGCGCCGTCGGCGGCATGGGTGGTTTCGCGTTGCCGCTGATCTTCGCCTGGGCCAAGTCCGAGACGCATGAGCCGCAGAGCACCTTCTACGTCATGACCGCACTGGCCGTCATCAGCATCTCGTTCCTGGCAATTGCCGTCTCGCGACTGCACGCTTCCGCACACCAAGGAGAGCTCTAACCCATGGTTCCCAACGCCAACCCGCCCGCCGACGAAGACCGACGGAGGGAGATCGTCGGCTGGGACCCGGAGAACGAAGAGTTCTGGGAGCGCGAGGGCGAGAAGATCGCCCGACGCACGCTCTGGATCACCACCTTCAACCTGCTCCTCGCCTTCGCAGTCTGGTTCGTCGTCAGCGCGATCATCTCGCGCCTCGGCAAGATCGGGTTCGATTTCACCACCTCCCAGCTCTACTGGCTGATCGCCATGCCGGGCCTCGCCGCGGGCAGCTTCCGCCTCATTCACATGTTCCTCACGCCGATCGTCGGCACGCGGTGCGTGGTCAGCGTGTCGACGTCGATGCTTCTGATTCCACTTGTCGGCTGGTACGTGGCGATCCAGAATCTCAGCACGCCGTACTGGGTGTTCCTGCTGCTCGCTTTCCTGGCCGGCCTCGGCGGCGGCAACTTCTCGTCGTTCATGCCGTCGACCAGCCTGTTCTTCCCGAAGAAGAAGCTCGGTACGGCGCTCGCCATCCAGGCAGGCATCGGCAACTTCGGGGTCAGTCTCGTGCAGTTCCTCACGCCGCTGCTCATCGGCTTCTCGGTGCTCGGAGCGTCGCAGAGCTTCCAGAAGAAGCCCGAACTCCCGGCCAAGGAGATCTACCTCCAGAACGCCGTGTTGTTCTGGATCCCGCTGGTCGTGATCGCCGCCATCCTCGCCGTCGTCTTCCTGAAGAGCGTCCCCGTCCACGCCAACATGCGCGAGCAGATGGACATCTTCCGGGAGCGGCACACCTACACGATGACCTCGCTCTACCTGATGACCTTCGGCGCGTTTTCGGGCCTCGCGGCCGCGTTCCCAATCCTCATCGAAAAGCGCTTCGGCGGCTTCGATGGCGCACCGGACCCGCTCACGTACGCCTTCATCGGGCCGCTCGTCGGGTCACTGATGCGCGTGGTTGCCGGGCCTATTTCCGACCGCTTTGGTGGTGCGAGGATCACTCAGGTCGCCGGCATCGGCATGGCGACCTTCGCCGTGATCACCGCGCTGCTCGTGAACCCCGACTCCGTCGATGACTTCACGCCGTTCGTGCTCGGCATGGTCGGCATCTTCTTCTTCGCCGGCGTAGGCAACGCGTCGACGTTCAAGCAGATCCCGATGCTGTTCGACACCCGCAAAGCCGCCGGCGTCGTCGGCTGGACGGCAGCGATCGCGGCCTACGGCCCGTTCCTGGTCAGCGTGCTGATCTCGTTCACCGTCGCTTCGTCCGGCTCGCCGGCAGCGTTCTTCTACGGCCTCGCGGTGTTTTGCGTCGCGAACGTCGCGCTCAACTGGTGGTTCTTTGCACGACGCGGCGCGCCTGCGCCTTGCTGAGCGCCAGTCGCCGGCAGTCGGTGACCGCGTAACACCGAGAGGCCGGTGCCCCTGCGGGACACCGGCCTCTGGCTGCTGCGGTCTGGGCCCCACCCCCGGGGCTGATTCCAGACCTTGCTTCGCGGGACCGGCCCATCCGGCGACCACGCGAACCATCTGCGCCACGCGGCCGGCCTGCCACCCCATCGCAGCAGGCCGGCCCAGGGGCGCTGAGGACCTTGCCGGCGCCTTGGGCGCCGGCGCCTGAGTGACTCGGGGTGGCGCATGAGGCGCCCCACTCAGGACTTTGGTGGCGCCGTGGGCGCCGGTGCTCGGTTGGGCGCGCGCCTTGCGGATGGCACGCGCCCGACCGTGCCGGTGAGCCTGGCGTCAGGTTGGGACTGACGTCGCTCCTGCCCGCGGTGCGCGGGCGCGAGCGCTAGGCGCCGGACGTCACCATTTCGCGAGGCGCTTTGGCCTCGACGGGGTTGCGGACGTAGAAGAACCACGTGATGGCACCACACACCATGTAGGCCGCGATGAAGACCCACAGGGCGGGGACCGCCCAGTCAGCGTTGGCCGCAGCGATCTGCACCTTCTCGGCGGGCGTCTCAGCCGCCTTGACGAGGGCGGAAACGCCGAGGCTGGACTGGCGCAGCACGACCTGCACGAGGAATCCGCCGAACGCTCCGATGGCTCCGGCGATGCCGATGACGGCTGCGGCGCGACGCTTGAACTCCTTGGCCATTTCCGCCGCGTCCTCACCCGTGCGCTCCGCCTCTTCTTCGCCGAGGCGCTTGAAGATCGACGGAATCATCCGGTAGGTCGAGCCATTGCCGATGCCGGACAAGAAGAACACCACCATGAAGGCGATGAAGAACGTGGTGAAGCTGCGGTTGTTGATGCCCATGATCGCCACGAGCGTTGCGGCGGCGATGCCACCAAACACGCCGAGCGTCACGATTGCGCCACCGACGCGATCCGAGAGCCAGCCACCGAACGGCCGGGCGACCGAACCGATTGCCGCGCCGAGGAAGGCGAGGCCGGCGAGGTACGTCGCGATGAACGGATGCTGACCGAGGAACTCCGGGAACGTGTTCTTGATGAGCACCGGGAACGCGAATGAGAAGCCGATGAACGTGCCGAACGTACCGATGTAGAGGACCGACATGATCCAGGTGTTCTTCTCCTTGAGCGCAAGCGCGTACGAGCGCTTGTCGGCCTTGGCGTCGGCGATCGAGTCCATGTAGAGGTACGCGCCGAGCGTGGCGATCACGATGAACGGGATCCACACGAGGCCGGCGTACGCGAGGTTGACCTCGTGGATCGGGTTCTTCACGGCCGCAGCCGGGACCCCGATGATGATCACGAGCGGCACCACGAGCTGCGTGATCGCGACGCCGAGGTTGCCGCCAGCGGCGTTGATGCCGAGGGCGAGGCCCTTGTGGCGATCCGGGTAGAAGAACGAGATGTTCGCCATCGACGAGCTGAAGTTGCCGCCACCGAGGCCTGCCGTTGCGGCACACCCAAGGAGGATCCAGAACTGGTTGTCGGGCGTCTGGTCAGCCAGCCAACCGCTCGGGACGACGACCGCCGCGAGGATCGCTGGGATGAGGAGGAGCGCCGCACTGAAGGTCGTCCACACTCGGCCGCCGAACTTCGGAACGGCGAAGGTGTACGGGATCCGCAGCGTCGAGCCGACGAGGTTCGGAACGGCGGTGAGCCAGAACTGCTGCGAGATCGTGAGCGTGATGCCCACGTTCCCGAGGTTGATCACGATCACGCCCCAGAGGACCCACAGGCTGAACCCGAGGTTTTCAGCGAACACGCTGAAGATGAGGTTCTTCTTCGCGACGGCCTTGCCTTCGCGCTCCCAAAACTCTTCGTTGTCGGGCTCCCACTGGTGGAGCCATTTTCCTCTTGTCAATGCGCTCACAGCGCCTCCGCAGTCTGATGACAGTCGCGGGGACTTTGCACGAACGCGATGTCCACGCCGTGACCGAACCGTGTCGAGTTCGTGACGATCTGTTTCGACACCGTGAACCTGCGTGCGACCCGCATCACACAGGCCGGAATTCCCCGCCGCAGCGGCGGCTGCAGCGGGAACATCAATCCGCGTCCCAGCGGTAGCCGACGCTCCGAATGGTCATGATTCGGTTCGCGTGCTCCTGGCCGAGCTTGGCTCGCAGGCGTCGGATGTGCACATCCACCGTGCGAACACCGCCGTAGTAGTCGTACCCCCACACGCGACTCAGCAGTGCCTCACGTGAGAACACTCGACCGCCGTGGGTCGCAAGGAATTTGAGCAGCTCGTATTCCATATACGTGAAGTTGACTGGACGCCCCGCAACCGTGACCTGGTAGGTCGCGAGATTGAGTTCGAGCGTGCCGCACCGGACCGACTCGCCGGGGTCTGCGCCGTTGAGCCGGCGGCGCGCGCGAGCGACGCGAGCCTGCAACTCCGCAGCGGTGAACGGCATCACCAGGAGTTCGTGCCCGACGGTGATGCCCTCGCCCTGATCGAGCTGTTCGGCGTTGACCACGACGAGCACGGGGACCTCGCTCAGGTCTTCGTCTTCGCTGATCCGCTTGCACATCTGCGAAGCCGCGCCGACGACGACCACCACCGATGGCGCCCGAGGCGGAGCGCCTTCGGCGCGGACGGCGCCTCCGGTTTCCAGGACATGCGGGCTGAAGCCAAGCTCTGCCAACAGGCGAGCCGTGCTTCCGGTCGCGCCTCCGGTCTCGCCGTAGATCCAAGCGTCACTCATAGGAGGCGCAGATAGGTCTGCCGCTCGAACTCCGAGACGGTCCGCCGATACGCGTCCCACTCACGGCGTTTGTTGGCGACGAGCCAGCCGACCATGCGAGGACCAAGGGTCTCCTCCGCAAACTCGGAGTGCTCGAAGAGGTCGGTCGCCTCCGCGAGGTCCTGGGGCAACGGTGGACCTGAGTTGTCTCCCACCGGTGTCTCCGGCGGGAGCGCGTAGCCACGCTCGATCCCTCGCAGGCCGGCCGCGAGCGCCAGGGCGAGCACGAGGTACGGGTTGCAGCCGGCGTCAGGTGAACGAAGCTCGATCCGGGCCGAATGGGGCCGATCGGGGCGGCGCCCCGGGACCCGCACGAGCGGGTTGGCGTGGCGTCGACTCCAGGTGACCGCGTTCGGCGCTTCAAAGCCGTCCGCGAGGCGCGTGTAGGAGTTGACCCACTGGTTGGTGACCAGGGCCATCTCCGGCGCATGCACCAGGAGTCCGGCCATGAACTGCTCGCCAATGTCGGAGAGGGGCCGCTCCGGGTGCTCGGCGTCGTGGAACACGTTGTGGTCCTCGGTGTCGAACAGCGACAGGTGGATATGCATCCCCGACCCCGGCTGCCCGGCCAACGGCTTGGGCATGAAGCTGGCGTAGCTCGCGTGGTTGATCGCGGCCTGCTTGACCGCCATGCGGAAGGTCATGATCGAATCGGCCATCGTGTTCGGATCGTCGTGCTTGAGCACAACCTCCTGCTGCGACGGGCCAGCCTCGTGATACGACGCCTTGAGCGGAACGCCGAGCTGTTCGAGGAACTCGATGATCGTCTTGCGGAAGTCGGTCGCGATGTCGGTCGGCGTGAGGTCGAAGTACGACCCTCCCTCGCGCAACTGCGGCGGACTGTCGTCGTCGGCCAGCGGCTTGAAGAGGTAGAACTCCATCTCCGCGCCGACGCTCATCTGGTACCCCAGGGCATCCGCACGATCGATGACGGCGTTCAGTGCCGCGCGGGGGTCTCCGTCGAACGGCGTGCCGTCCGGCATCTGGAGTGCCGAGTACATCCGCCCCACGTTCGCGTGCTCGCGCCACGGCAGCACCTGGAACGACGAGATGTCGGGCCGAGCCACGACGTCGAGCTCAGAAAGCCGCGTGCCGCCTTCCAGCGCCGACCCGTCAACGCCGATCCCCTCCTCGATGACCTTCGCCAGCTCGGAGACCGGGAAGGCGATGCCTTTGAGGATCCCCTGGACGTCGGCGTACCAGAGCCTGATGAACGTAACTCCCCGCTCGCGAACGGTGCGAAGGACGTACTCGATGTTCGATGCCACACGGCGAGTCAACCAGAGCGCGCCCGACAAGGCTTCATCCCGTTGGCCAAGCCGGCGAACATCGGCTGCGCCCGCGCGGAGCGACGGGTCATCGCCGCGTCTGCGCCGATGTTTCCACTGTGTGTCAGACCGGCCGCGGGTGCGCCCAGCGCTGCTTCATCGCGGCGGGGCCGGACCTCGCGACTGCCCGCGTGGTCCGACCCCAACCGGTTGATTAAGCCGCGATGGGCTCCGGAACGACCAGCTTCTCCTGAAGCAGGTGGACCAACTCCTCGGTGACCTCTTGGTAGCGAGGGTCGGCCGTAATGGTGGCTTTGGTGCGCGGCCGCTCGATGGCAACCTCGATCACGGCAGCAACCGACGGCAGCGGTGCGTTGGCCATCACGACCACGCGATCGGCAAGGAAGATCGCCTCATCGATGCCGTGCGTGACCATCACGACCGTCTCCGTGTCCGACTCCGAGCCCCAGAGGTCCATCAGCTGGTTCTGGAGATGAGCTCGCGTGAGCGCGTCGAGCGCACCGAACGGCTCATCGAGCAGCAGCACCTTCGGACCCACCGAGAACGCCCGCGCCACCGCCGCACGCTGACGCATTCCGCCGGAGATCTGGTCGGGACGCTTGCTCGCGTGCTGCCAGAGGCCCGTGCTGCGAAGGTATTTCTCCGTCGCAGCGCGGCTTTCGTCCTTGGAGCGATCGGGGCGAGCCGAGTGAGCCGCCTCGTACACGTTGTCGTAGACCGACATCCACGGCAGCAGCGAGTAGTTCTGGAACACGATCGCGCGATCCGGGCCAGGGCCCGTCACGGTTTCGCCATCCAGGACGATCTGCCCGGCGTCCGGTTTCACGAGGCCACCGATCGCGCTCAGGAGCGTCGACTTCCCGCAACCGGAGTGCCCGATCACGGAGATGAACTCGCCCTTGGCGATCGTCAGATCGACGCCGCGCAGGACCTCTTGGCTGCCGTTCCTGGTGTGGAAGGTCTTGCGAACCCCCTGGATTTCAAGCGCCATGTCAGTGGCCTTCCGCGTAGGAGAAGCGCTTCAGCACGCGACCGAAGCCCAGGTCGAGCAGGAGCCCGACGATGCCGATCAGGATGATGGCCGCCACGACCGACGCAAGGTCGTCCGCGTTGTAGGCATCCCAAACGAAGAACCCGATGCCGTTGCCTCCGGAGAGCATCTCGACGGCCACGATGACCATCCAGGCGATCCCCATCGAGATCCGCATCCCCGTCACGATCGACGGCAGGCTGTATGGCAGCAGCACGTGGCGGACGTACTTGTACCGACTGAATCGGAACACCCGCGCGACGTTCTTGTGGTCCGTGGGAACCGACGCCACGCCGAACGCGGTGTTGATCAGCGTGGGCCAGAGCGCCGTGATGAAGATGACGAACACGGCGCCGTTCGGAGCGTCCTTGAGGACGACCAGCCCAAGCGGGAACCACGCCAGCGGCGAGACAGGGCGCAGCAGCTGAGCGACCGGGTTGATGACCTGGAACAGGCGTTTGCTCGCTCCCATCACCATGCCGATCGGGACCGCCACGATGGTCGCAAACGCGAACCCGAGGAAGACACGCTGCAGCGACGTGGCGAGCTGCAGTCCGACGCCCTTGTCGTTCGGGCCATTGTCGTGGAACGGGCTGGAGAGCAACGTCGTGAGCGCGCTGACGCCCTCCGACGGGGTCGGGAGCCCATCGGCCATCGACGCGATGAGTTGCCAGATGGCGCCGAGGAGCAGGAAACCGATGACGGCGTAGCCGAACGACGCCCCCATACTCCGCACGGCGGCGAGGCCGCTCCCGCCGCGCGAAGCGACGGAAGCGACCGGGACCACCGGACTCGGCGTGGCGGCAAGGCCGGGCTCTTCAGTGGCGGGCGGCGGAGCCTCGCCGAGTCGAGTACTCATGACCGGCTGGCCTCCTTGGCGACCTTCGCGGGGTCGAACGTGGTGTTGTCGAGCTTGACCGTGAACGGCGCCATGTCGTCGTCCGGCACGTTGATGCCTTCGGCCTTCGCGACCTCCGTGTAGAGGTCGGTGAGGATCGTGGACTCAGCGATGGCGGCATAGTCCGGAGCGGACTTGAGATAGCCGAACCGCTGGTACTGAGCAAGGAACCAGTAGGCGTAGGACTTGCGCGGGAAGTTGGTCTCGCCGTCGCGGAAGAACTTCATCGACGTGTCGGTGAAGGTCTTCTCGCCGAGCCCGCCGCCGAGGTTGTACTTGCCGGAGAGGCGCCCTTCGATATCGGCCGGCTTGGCCTTCACGAAGGCCGGCGTGCCGATCGTGCCGGCGACCTTCCCGATGTTGCCCGGCGTGTCGATGAACTTCGACGCCTTGAGAATCGCTCCCATGACCGCCTTGAGGTCTTCCTTTCGGTCGGTCGCGAACGCCTGGTTCACGACGAGCGCCTTCTCTGGGTGCTGCTCCCAGATGTCCTGGCTGGCGATCGCGGTGAATCCGATGTCCTGGGCCACCGCGACGGCGTTCCAGGGCTCACCGACCGAGTAGCCGTCCATGTTGCCGACCTTCATGTTCGCCACCATCTGCGGCGGCGGGATCGGAATGATCTTGGCGGCGTCCATCGGAATGCCGGCCGCCAGCAGCCAGTACCGGAGCCACACATCGTGCGTACCGCCCGGGAACGTCATGGCGAGGGTCTTGCCCTTGCCGCCGCCGAGCGCCGCCTTCACCTTGGCGAGGTCGCCGTAACCAGCTGCAGCGAGGCCCTTTTCCAGGGTGATCGCCTGACCGTTGTTGTTCAGGATCATCGCGATCTTCAGGGCGTCGCTGCCACCGACCCCGTTCTTACCAACCCCGGCTGCAACGGCGAACGGCATGCTCGAGAGGCAGTGTGCGGCGTCGATGTCGCCGTTCAGCAGCGCGTCTCTGGTGGCTGGCCACGACGCCTGCTTGACGACCTCGACCGTCAGTCCACGGTCCTTGAAGTAGCCGAGGCTCTCGGCCATCACGATCGACGCACAGTCCGTGAGCGCGATGAAGCCGATCTTGATCGTCTTGCTCTTCGCCGCGCCGCCGGAGGCCGTGCTGGTCCCCGAATCCTCCTTGCCGCAAGCAGCGAGGGCTGCTGGCAACGCGGCTGCGGCAGCAAGAGCGCCGCCTCGGAGGAGAGCGGAACGTCGGTTAATCCGTTCGGGCATGGGGGTCCTTAAACACAGGGTGGGAATGCGACCGCTGAGAGCCGAAGCGATGCCGGTCAAGGTATGGAGCCCCCGTGTCACTGCCGTCACGGCTCGGTTTCGGCGCGATGACGCTCTATTGTCAGCCGATTTCGCAGTGTGCCGCAGCGCACAGGAACGGCCGTTCCGGTTGGCCCACGGTCCAAAGCGGCTTGTACGTCAGGCAGAGTGCGTGCATGCCGCGCGCTCGTCCGATCCTGCTCGTCGATGTCGACGGTGTCCTGGCGCTGTTCAATCTCGCGGGCCAGCCGCCGGCCGGCGTATGGCATCTGATCGAGGGGTTCCCGTACTACCTGTCGTCTGAGACCGCCGCCCTGCTCCACGAAGCCGCCGAGCACTTCGATCTCGCGTGGTGCACCGGCTGGGAGGATCGCGCCAACGACTACCTTCCGCGCCTCCTCGGCACCCCAGGCCCGCTGCCTGTGGTCTATTTCGACCGCAATCCTGGCCGCGGCAACGCGCACTGGAAGCTGGCGGCCATCGACGCGTTCTCTGCGGCCCGGCCGGTCGCCTGGATCGACGACGCACTGAACGACGAGTGCCACGCGTGGGCAGGCGCACGCACAGCCGCAGGGACGCCGACGCTCTTGGTCCAGACGGAACCCCATATCGGCCTGCACCGCGACCACCTCACGGAACTCATTGCGTTTGCCGCGGCCGTCGAGCCGCCAGCGGCCTAATCCGAGCGCCGCGACGCTGCGTTCGGCGCGTGGACGACCGAGTCCGCCGCGGCCACGATCCCGCCGCCCGGCCACTGCAACGGCGGGCGTTCCCGCCGACGCTCAGGCCGTCGCCGCTGCGTGCCGATGTTCAAGGGTCAGCCCGCATAGGCAACCCCGATGACCCACCTCGACTCCAACCAGGCAGTATCGACCGGCGACGGTCCAAACGGCCACGCGCAGGCCCTGGCCCAGCGCGCGTGCGACGGCGATGACCGCGCACTTGAGACGCTGATCCACCTCTACCGCCCGAGGCTGTTGGCCCTTGCTGGACGAATCGTGCGAGACGGGCGAGCAGAGGACGCCGTCCAGGTGGCGCTGCTGAACCTCCACCGCACGTTGCAGGCCGGCGACGTTCCGGCCAACGTCGAAGCCTGGCTGACCGTCGTGACGCGACGCACCGCGCTCGACCAACTCCGGCGGACCGCCGCAACGGATCCACTCTCACAAGCGGAAACCGCCGTTGCGAAGTCCGCCGAAGCGGTCGCCGAGTCGCGTGGCGAGCTGCGGCAAGTCCTCAGCGACGTAGCGGCACTCCCTGCCGACGAGCGCGACGCCTTGTTGCTCCGCACCGTCGACGGCGCCGGGCACCGCGAGATTGCCGCGCAGCTGAGCGTGACACCCGGGCAGGCACGGCAGCTGATCCATCGGGCGCGGCGGCGCCTACGCGACGCGGCGGCCATCCTCCTTCCGGCCTGGATGGCGTTCCGCGTCCAAGAGGCGCGGGCCGCCGCTGGACGCGTGACCGACTGGGCCACCGCCGGGGCCACCGCCGGGCCGGCTCGGGCCATCGCCGCAGTCGTGGCGGTCGGCGCCGTGGGCGTGGTCGGCTCACCTGGGACGCTGCAGTCGCCTCCGGACACGTCAGCCCACGGGCGAGGAGCGGTGGCGACACCGTCCGCTTCAGGCCCCGGTCGTACCCGGCCCTCGGTGTTCACGGCGTCCGCTGCCAAACGCACCGAGGCTGCCAACGGTCAAGGCCCGACGACTCGCGCGAGTACCAACGCGCGCGCCGCGGATCGCACGCCGTCCGGCGCCCGCCCCGCGGGCGGCGTCGTGCGGGCCCCAGACGAGCCGAACTCCAACCACGATTCGACGTCGACCGCCGGAGCCGGTCCAGCGCCGACCGCTGCGGAGCGCCCGTCGCCGCCCCCGGCTTCGCCGTCGTCCCCCGCCACTGCCCATGCCCCGTCGCCGTCGGTCAACACGAGCGACGACGCTGGCCGCCGGTCCGACGACGACGACCGCGTTGAGACTTCCGAGACGGCCGAGCCGTCCCACGCAGAAGACACACCGGTAGCTCAGCCCGCCGAGTCGCCAGACCGACCGGACGAACCAGAGAGCCGCGACGACAGCCCAGGAGACGCCGACGGACCGGAGCCGGCTGAGCCCGAGGACGAGCACGACGCCACGACCGAAGACCAGGAGTAGGGGCGATCAGGTGGACGTTTGGACGACGCCGAGTGACGAACGCGGCCGTCCAGCGTCGAGAAGGTAAACGAGCCCTTCGCTCTCTGCTCACCGAGGTCACGCACATGCATATCTTTCGCCCCCTTCTCCTCGCCGGCGCCGTCGTCGTCCTCGGCGTTCCTGGCGCGGCCCAGGCCGCCGGCCGCGACAGCGACCACGACGGGCTCCCCAATCGCTTCGAGAAGCGCTACCACCTGAAGGTCAACCGCGACGACGCCGCCAAGGACAAAGACCGCGACGGACTCTCAAACCTCGCCGAATACCAGGCCAAGACGAACCCGCGCAAGGTCGATTCAGACCGGGACGGCGTGCGCGACTGCGACGAGGACAGCGACGACGACGGCGCGCCGAACAAGGCGGAGGATCACGTCGGCTCCAACCTGGGTGACCACGACAGCGATGACGACGGCGTCGACGACGGCGACGAGCTGGCCGGCAGCGTGACGTCATTCGATGGTGCCACCCTGGTCATCAAGCGCGTCGACGGGACCGAACTCTCCGGCTCCGTCAGCGGCGCGACGGAGATCGAGTGCCGCGAAGGCTCCGGCACCCCCGCGCCGGTTCCGGCGACGGCCGCCCGGTTGAGCGACGGCGAGGACGGCGAGGACCGCGAGGACGGCGACGACTCCGGCGAGAGTGAAGACAAGCCGGAGTCGGACGACCACCATGGCGACCGAGACTCCAAGGACGAGGACGAGCACGAGGACGACGCGAACTGCACCTCAGCGTTGCTCGTGGCGGGCGCAGCGGTCCGGGAGGCCGAAGTCGAGGACGGCGTCTTCAAGAAGATCAAGCTCGGGTAGCTGAGCGGCCCGAGTCGACCTCAGGCCTTGCCGGTGAGCAGCCGGTCCCAGTAGTACCGCGGCAGGACGTGGCGCTTGAACTGGTACATGCTCCACCGCTCCTTGGTCTGGTCGAACGGGAACGTCGGAGTCGGATTCAGGTCGTAGTCGAACTCGGCCATGACGAGCTTGCCGTAGCCCGTCACGACGGGGCAGGCGGTGTAGCCGTCGTAGCGCGCAACGGCTGGCGCACCGCCGACCCCCAGGATCCGCAGCACGTTGGCCGCAGCGACCGGCGCCTGTTTGCGGATCGCCGCCCCGGTCTTCGAGGTCGGCAGACTCGACGCATCACCGAGCGCGAAGACGTTCGGATGCGTCGGGCTCTGCAACGTGTGCTTGTCGACCTCGAGCCAACCACCCGCCCCGGCCAGCGGGCTCTCGCGGACGACGCGCGGGGCGCGCTGGGGCGGCGTCACATGGATCATGTCGTAGCCGATCACCTGCTCTGGCCCGCCGCCAGCGCGGTCCTCGAAGACGGCTTCCTTGGCGCCCGGCCGCAGCTCGGTGAGGACGTGCTGGAAGCGCGCGTCGATTCCGCGGCGCTCGACCACGGCGTTCAGCGTCTTGGCGTAGGCGGGCACGGCAAAGATCCCGGGGGTGCCGGCGGCGTAGATCACGTTTGTCCTGTCGCGCACACCCTGCCGACGGAACGCGTCGTCGGCAAGGTAGGCGATCTTCTGCGGGGCGCCCGCGCACTTGATCGGCGGGGGCGGCATGGTGAACAGCGCGGTCCCGCCCTGGAACGTGCGGATCGTCTGCCAGGTGTAGTCAACGTGCTCGTAGCTGTAGTTGGAGCACACACCGCGGGTCCCGAGCGCGTCCCTGAGCCCGGGGATGGCTCCCCAGTCGAGTTCGATACCCGCGGCGACCACGAGCACGTCGTAGCCGACCGCCTCACCGCCTTCGAGAACGATCTGGTCCTGGTCTGGGTCCAGTGCCGCCGCGCGCGCCTGGATCCACTCCACGCCGGGCGGGATGACCGAAGCCTGCGGGCGGGCCGTGGCTTGCTTGTCGACGACGCCGGCCCCGACAAGGGTCCAAAGCGGCTGATAGTAGTGCGTATCAGAGGGCTCGATGACCGCCACCGCACCGCTTGGGAGCGCCGCGGACAGCCGGGCCGCCACGCTGATCCCGGCGTTGCCACCGCCCACGACCACGACCCGGAAGCGGCGCTCCGGCGACGCATGGCCGGCGCCAGCGCGATGTACCTGCTCGGTGTCCTTGGTGGTCATCTGCCCCTCAACCCTAAATAGACGAAACTCCCGCTAGTTTTCCCTATTTAGCTGCGCGCCATTCAGTAGTCCCCCGCAAACCCGCCGCGGGCCGCGTGCAGCCCCCGCCCCACCGAACGACAACGGGCGCCCCGGAGGGCGCCCGTCGTGACGAACTTCTGGGCTTTGCGCCCTACTTCGCCGGTGGTGAAATCGCGCTCCAGAGGAGGATCATGGTCTCGTCGAGCCACTCCTCGCGCTGGTAGTCGCCACCGAGGTGGCTGCCGACGATCATGCCGCCGATCATCGCGATGATGAGCTCGAGGCTCACGTCGTCGCGAATCTCACCGTCCTCGATCGCCTTCAGCAAGCGAGGACGCACACGGTCGGCGCGCGCGTCGACGACGCGCTCCTTGTAGAGGGCGTTGAACTCCTCGTCGTGGCGATACATCAGGCCAGCGCCGATCACTTCGGCGGCGCGGGTCTGCATCGCCCAGGACATGCCCTGGACGAGGTTGCGAAGCCACTCATGAACGTCGACGTCCATGCCGGGGTCGTCGAAGACCTCGGGGAGCTCGGCAACCGCTGCGGTCGCCAGATCCAGCCGGTGCTTGAAGCGCCGGTAGATCGTTGTCTTTGCTACTCCTGAGTCCGCGGCGACCCGCTCAACGGTGAGGGCCGCAAGGCCCTCGTTGTTGAGCACGTCGCGCGCGGTCTTGAGGATCTTCGCGTCTACTTCTGATCGACGACGGGCGTGGTACGCCGCCGCCGGGTGTTCGCGAACCTGGCTATCGGGGGAACTAGCCATTGGTCTTTCTTACCTTCCGCCTTCGGGCTCGATGTCGAGCTGGGCCAGCTCGTCAGCGAATCCTGGGTCACCGCCGAGTCCGGCGCCGATGTCTTCGAGGGCCGAGAGGTCCTCGCCGATGGCCGCACCGAGGTCGCCGAGGTCGTCGCCGAGGCCAAGCTCAGCTGCGATCTCATGCTCGTCGAGGAGGCCTAGGTCATCAATAGCACGCGGGAGCGGCTCGTTCGGCTCGATCTCGATCCGGCGGTACTCCTTGAGGCCCGTCGCAGCCGGGATCAGCTTGCCGATGATCACGTTCTCCTTGAGGCCGACCAGGTTGTCCCGCTTGCCCTCGAGGGCAGCATCGGTGAGCACCTTGGTCGTCTCCTGGAAGGACGCGGCCGACAGGAAGGACTCGGTGTTGAGCGAGGCCTTCGTGATGCCGAGGATGACGTCCTCGAAGGCGGCCGTCTCCTTCTTGTCCTTGCGCAGCTGCTCGTTGACGTCCGCGAACTCGTAGCGGTCGACGAACTGCCCCGGGAGGTAGTCGGTGTCGCCCTTCTGGTCGACACGGACCTTCTTCATCATCTGACGCACGATCACTTCGACGTGCTTGTCGTTGATGTCCACGCCCTGCTGCTTGTAGACCTTCTGCACCTCGGCGACGAGGTACTGCTCCGTGGCCGTGCGGCCGCGGATCGCAAGCAGCTCGTGGGGGTACAGCGAGCCTTCGTTGATCTGATGGCCGGCCTTGACGGTCTGGCCGTCTTCGACGAACACGCGCGTACGACGCGGGAACGCGTACCGGTGCTCTTCGCCGGATTCGTCGGTGACGACCACGGTGAGGGCCTTGTCGGTCTCCTCGATCGTGGCGACACCGTCGTACTCGGCGATGCGCGCGACGCCCTTCGGCTTACGAGCTTCGAAGAGCTCGACGATGCGCGGCAGACCCGACGTGATGTCGGAGCCGGCGACGCCGCCGGTGTGGAACGTACGCATGGTGAGCTGCGTGCCCGGCTCGCCGATCGACTGGGCGGCGATGATGCCGACCGAGTCGCCGATCTGCGCGGTGTTGCCACTCGCCATCGAGCGGCCGTAGCAGTGCTGGCACAGGCCCGACTCCGCACGGCACTTGAGCACCGAGCGAACACCGATCAGGCCGGTCTGGTCCTCACCAGCGTCGGCGATGAGACGCGCAAGCTGGGCACGAGTGATCTCGTGGCCCTTCTTCGCGGCATCTTCGCCCTTGCCGATGTTGGCCAGCGGGAAGCGCCCGACGAGGTTCTCGTTCGGGTTGCCACCGTCGACGAACAGCGGGAGCTCGATGCCCTCGTCGGTGCCGCAGTTCTCCAGGCGGATGATGACGTCCTGCGAGACGTCAACCAGACGACGGGTGAGGTACCCGGAGTCGGCCGTACGCAGGGCGGTATCGGCGAGGCCCTTACGGGCACCGTGGGTCGAGATGAAGTACTCGAGAACCGACAGACCTTCCATGAAGTTGGCCTTGATCGGACGCTCGATCGTCTCGCCCTTCGGGTTGGCCATGAGGCCACGCATACCCGCCAGCTGGCGGATCTGCTTGAAGGAACCACGAGCGCCGGAGTTGGCCATCATGTAGATCGGGTTGAGCACGTCGAGGTGCTCAGCCATCGCGTCACCGACTTCGTCGGTGGCCGCGTTCCACTGGGCGACGACCGCTTCCTTGCGCTCGACCTCCGTGATCAGGCCCATCTCGTACTGGTCCTGGATGTCGGCCACGCGAGCGTCGTAGCCCGCGAGGATCTCGCCCTTGTTCGGGGGCGTGACGACGTCGTTCTTGGACACCGTGATGCCGGCGCGCGTCGCGTATTCGAAGCCGATGTCCTTGAAGGCGTCCAGGACGAGCGAGACCGTGGTCGCGCCGTAGTGCTGGATGAGACCGTCGATCATGGCGACGGCGTCCTTCTTCTTCATCGACTTGTTCACGAAGACGTGACCAGCCGCGTCGAAGCCCTCACCGACGGCCACCGACAACGCGCGCTCGATGCGCTCGTTGTAGATGATCCGGCCGACGGTCGTGAGCAGATGCCCCGAGTGGCCCGTCGGGCGGTACTCGGCGAGCTCATGGATCGTGACGACCTTGAAGTCGACGGCCAGCTCGGCCTCCTGCGCGGAGCGGAAGACGTGCGGACGCTTCTTGTCCTTGGGCCACTGGTCGGTGCCGAGCTTCTTGCTCAGCTCCAGCAGCTCTTCCTCTTCCGGGCCGTAGGTCACGTAGTACTGACCGAGGACCATGTCCTGGGTCGGCGTCGTGAGCGGGGCACCATGGGCCGGCGACAGGATGTTGTTGCTCGAGAGCATCAAAATCCGGGCCTCGGCCTGCGCCTCGGCGCCGAGCGGGAGGTGGACGGCCATCTGGTCGCCGTCGAAGTCGGCGTTGAACGCGCCGCAGACGAGCGGGTGGACCTGGATGGCCTTGCCCTCGACGAGCTTCGGCTCGAACGCCTGGATACCCAGACGATGGAGCGTCGGCGCGCGGTTGAGGAGCACCGGATGCTCGTGGATGACCTCTTCGAGGACGTCCCAGACCTCAGGCAGCGCCGAGTCGACCATCTTCTTGGCGGCCTTGATGTTCTGCGCGGACTTGCGCTCGACGAGGCGGCTCATGATGAACGGCTTGAACAGCTCCAGGGCCATCAGCTTCGGCAGACCACACTGGTGCAGCTGCAGCGACGGACCGGAGACGATCACCGAACGGCCGGAGTAATCGACGCGCTTGCCGAGCAGGTTCTGGCGGAACCGGCCCTGCTTGCCCTTGAGCATGTCCGAGAGCGACTTGAGCGCACGGTTGCCCGGGCCCGTCACGGGGCGACCACGGCGGCCGTTGTCGAACAGCGCGTCGACGGCCTCCTGGAGCATCCGCTTCTCGTTGTTGACGATGATCTCCGGCGCACCAAGGTCGATCAGCCGCTTGAGGCGGTTGTTGCGGTTGATGACGCGGCGGTAGAGGTCGTTGAGGTCGGAGGTCGCAAAGCGGCCACCGTCCAGCTGGACCATCGGGCGGAGTTCCGGCGGGATGACCGGCACGGCCTCGAGGACCATGTGCTCGGGCAGGTTGCCGGACTGGATGAAGGCCGAAACGACCTTCAGGCGCTTGACCGCGCGCTGCTGCTTCTGGCCCTTGCCGTTCTTGACGAGGTCCTCGAGCTCTTCGCGCTCGGCTTCCAGGTCGACCTGCTGAAGCAGGTCACGAACGGACTCGGCACCCATGCCACCACGGAAGTACTCGCCGAAGCCGTACGGGGAACCGAAGCGCTCGCGGAGCTCACGGAAGAGCGCCTCGTCGTGCTCGATGACCTGCGGCTCCATCGTCTGGAAGAACTCCCAGGCGGCGCGAAGGCGCTCGGAAGCGTCCTCGGTGTAGGCGATCGTGTCGTCGATCTCGAGCTCGAGGCTCTTGCGGAGATCCTTGAGGAGCTTCTCGCGGTCTTCTTCAGCGAGCTTGTTCACCTGGACGTCGAGAAGCTCGGCCCAGAGGAAGTCGTCGTCGTCGAAGCCGGTCTGCTTGCCGGACTGCAGGTACGTCTCGCGACGGACGAGGCGCTCGCGCAATTCGAGAACGCGCTCTTCCTTGTCGGTCCCGTACTGCTCGACGGTCTCGTCGACCTGCGTGCGGAGCTGATCGAGGTCGGCCGCGCGTGCGTCGTTGTCGACCCACGTCACGATCGAGGCCGCGAAGTACAGGACCTTCTCGAGGTCCTTCGGGGCCATGTCGAGGAGGTAACCGATGCGCGACGGGACGCCCTTGAAGAACCAGATGTGGCTCACGGGGGCGGCGAGGTCGATGTGACCCATCCGCTCGCGGCGGACCTTGGCACGGGTGACCTCGACGCCGCAGCGCTCGCACACGATGCCGCGGTAACGGACGCGCTTGTACTTGCCGCAGTAGCACTCCCAGTCCTTGGTCGGACCGAAGATGCGCTCGTCGAACAGGCCGTCCTTTTCGGGACGGAGCGTGCGGTAGTTGATCGTCTCCGGCTTGGTGACCTCGCCGTGGGACCAGCTACGGATCTGCTTGGAGGACGCGAGTCCGATTTCGATCGCGTCGAAGTTGTTGATGTCGATCATGTGATCTCTCTTACTTCTGACTCTGTCCCTGACCTACGCCTCGTCGCTTTCAGCGACGGGGGAGGCGGGTGCCTCGGTAGCGACCGGCGCGTCGGTTGCCACCTCGGTCTGCTGGGAGGTGTCGTCCTCGGGGCCACGAACGCCCGAGAGGTCGATGCCCAGCTCTTCTGCTGCGCGGAGGAGGTCGTCCTCTTCCTCGGCCGCGTCGCCGCTGCCGCCCTCGTCGGAGACGACGTTGACGTCAAGCGCCAGCGACTGCATCTCCTTGAGGAGGACCTTGAACGACTCCGGAACCTGCGGCTCGGCGATGTTCTCGCCCTTGACGATCGCCTCGTACGCCTTGACGCGGCCGATGGTGTCGTCGGACTTGATCGTGAGCATCTCCTGGAGGGTGTACGCGGCGCCGTATGCCTCGAGCGCCCACACCTCCATCTCGCCGAAGCGCTGGCCGCCGAACTGCGCCTTACCACCGAGCGGCTGCTGGGTGACGAGGGAGTACGGGCCCGTGGAACGAGCGTGGATCTTGTCGTCGACGAGGTGGTGCAGCTTCAGGATGTACATGTAGCCGACCGTCACCTGCTGGTCGAACGGCTCACCGGTGCGGCCGTTGAACAGGGTGAACTTGCCCGAGGCCTTGCGGCCCTCGCGGCGGGTCTCGTCGATATCCATGCGGATACGACCCTTGTGCTCTTTCTGC
This sequence comes from Solirubrobacteraceae bacterium, assembly GCA_032119595.1. GTDB lineage: Bacteria > Actinomycetota > Thermoleophilia > Solirubrobacterales > Solirubrobacteraceae > JAGIBJ01. The sequence goes on from JAUMBQ010000001.1 coordinate 268,517, forward strand.
CACTGCACGAGGGCGTTGTCGACGTCGGCCACGGTGGCGCCATCAAAGACGGGCGTGGAGACGTAGACCTTGCCGTCGGTCTCGTGCTTGTTCTTGTAGGCGTCCGAGCCGTCGTCGTACCAGCCCTGCGCCGCAGCCCAACCGAGGTGCGTCTCCAGGATCTGACCAACGTTCATGCGGGACGGGACGCCCAGCGGGTTCAGGATCACGTCGACCGGCGTGCCGTCCTCAAGGAACGGCATGTCGTGCTCGTCGACGATCTTGGAGATGACGCCCTTGTTGCCGTGGCGGCCGGCGAGCTTGTCGCCCTCGGAGATCTTGCGCTTCTTCGCGACGAAGACACGCACGAGCTCGTTGACGCCCGGCGGCAGGTCGTCGCCGTCTTCACGGTTGAACGTGAGGACGTCGATCACGACGCCACCCTCGCCGTGCGGCACCTTCAGGGAGGTGTCGCGAACATCGCGAGCCTTCTCCTTGAAGATCGCCCGGATGAGCTTTTCCTCGGCGGTGAGCTCGGTCTCGCCCTTCGGCGTGACCTTGCCGACGAGCAGGTCGCCGGAGCTGACCTCGGCGCCGACGCGGACGATGCCGCGGTCGTCGAGGTTACGCAGCGACTCTTCCGAGCGGTTCGGGATGTCGCGCGTGATCTCCTCATCACCGAGCTTGGTCGTACGAGCATCGATCTCGTACTCCTCGATGTGCAACGAGGTGAGGATGTCCTCCTTCACCAGGCGGCGGTTGAGGATGATGGCGTCCTCGAAGTTGTAGCCCTCCCAGGACATGAAGGCGACCATCAGGTTCTTGCCGAGGGCCATCTCACCGGCGCTCGTCGACGAACCGTCGGCGAGCACATGGTTGACGCCGACCTGCTGGCCGGAGGCCACCAGCGGACGCTGATGGATCAGCGTGCCCTGGTTGGAGCGGCGGAACTTGTCGAGGTTGTACTCGTCGATCCCGTCGCTGGACTCGATGCGGATCGTCTTCGCGTCGACGTACGAGACGACGCCCGCGCGCTTGGCGAGGGTGACGTCGCCGGTGTCCATCGCGGCGCGGCGCTCGACGCCGGTACCGATGACGGGCGCGTCGCTCTGGAGGAGCGGCACGGCCTGGCGCTGCATGTTGGAACCCATGAGCGCGCGGTTGGCATCGTCGTGCTCAAGGAACGGGATCATCGCCGTGGCGACGGACCAGATCTGCTCCGGCGAGAGGTCGATCAGGTCGACTTCGCTCGGCGGGACGATCGGGTACTGACCGGCGAGGTGGCGGCAGACGACCTCTTCGGCCGTGATGTTGCCGTCGGCGTCCACCGGAGTGTGCGCGAAGGCGATCTTCAGCTGCTCCTCCTGGGTTGCGTCGAGGTGCAAGACCTCGGACGTGACCTTGCCGTCCTTGACGACGCGGTACGGCGTCGTGACGAAGCCGTGCTCGGAGACCTGCGCGTAGCTCGAGAGGGAGCCGATCAGGCCAATGTTCGGGCCTTCCGGGGTCTCGATCGGGCACATGCGGCCGTAATGCGTCGGGTGGACGTCGCGAACCTCGATGGGCGCGCGCTCGCGGGTCAGACCACCGGCACCAAGTGCCGACAGGCGACGACGGTGCGTGAGGCCAGACAGCGAGTTCGTCTGGTCCATGAACTGCGAGAGCTGGGAGGAGCCGTAGAACTCCTTGAGCGCCGCGACGACCGGGCGGATGTTGATGATCGTCTGCGGGGTGATCGTGTCGGCGTCCTCCGTCGTGAGGCGCTCGCGGACGACGCGCTCCATGCGGTAGAGGCCGATCCGGAACGCTTCCTGGATCAACTCGCCGACGGTGCGCAGGCGGCGGTTGCCGAAGTGCTCGTACTCGTCGATGTGCTCGGCGATCGGCTCGCGCGGGTAGGTGACAGCCTCCGCGGCGTAGTCTTTGATCTCCTCGCCTTCCGGCGGGTCCTCCGGGATGCCAAGCATCTTGGGAAGGGAGACGAGTTCCTTGATCAGCGCGATGATGTCGTCGTGCGTGAGCGTGCGGGTGTCGAGGTCGACATCCAGGCCCAGGCGCGCGTTGAGCTTGTAACGACCGACGCGCGTGAGGTCGTAGCGCTTGGGGTCGAAGAAGAGCTGGTTGAGCAGGTTGCGCGCGTTGTCGACTGACGGCGGCTCGCCCGGACGCTGCTTCTTGAAGAGCTCGATGAGGGAGCCCTCTTCGGTGCGGTGCACCTCGGAGTCGGCTTCGATCGTGTTGCGGATGTAGCGCGAGTTGTCGAACATCGCGGCAATCTCGTCTTCGTTCGAGTAGCCCATCGCGCGAAGAAGGACGGTGACCGGCAGCTTGCGCTTGCGGTCGATGCGGACGTGCACCTTGCCCTTCTTGTCGATCTCGAGCTCGAGCCAGGAGCCACGGGCCGGCATGAGGTTGGCGGTGAAGAGCTGCTTCTCACGGTCCTTCGCCTCCATCACGTACGCACCCGGGGAGCGCACGAGCTGGGTGACCACGACACGCTCGGTGCCGTTGATGATGAACGTGCCACGCTCGGTCATCCACGGGAAGTCGCCCATGAAGACCTGCTGCTCGCGGATCTCACCGGTCTCGCGGTTGATGAACGCGACGGTGACCGTCAGCGGGCGCGCGTAGGTGAGGTCCTTCTCGCGGCACTCTTCGATCGACGCGTTCGGCGGATCGAAGCGCAGGGCGCCAAAGTCGACCACCAGGTTGCCGGAGTAATCCTCGATCGGCGAGATGTCGTCGATCGTGACCCGCAGGCCACCACTCTCGGTGTCCACGAGCCAGTCGAACGACTGGCGCTGGATATCGATGAGGTTCGGAAGTTCGCTGGTGCGATCGAGGCGCGCAAATGTACGGCGCGTCCGCGAGGTCTGAACTGGCGGCAAGGCAGTTGCTCCTCAGGAGAGAGTGGGCGTGGATGCAGGCCGGAGGCGAAGCCGGGCTGCACGAGCGACGAGTGGTTCGAGGGCGCACAACTACCCTCGCGGCTGGCACCACGGACCCCGCTCCGGCTCTCCGCGCTGTCGCGCGGGCGCCCGAGGGAACGGCTTCGGCTATCTGCCAGCCTTCTTAACATAGCGACTCGTTCACGCGAATGCGGAATCTGGCGCAACGAGGGTTGCATTGCGCGCTATGAGGCGCTACGCGGCAGCCGACGAGACGGGGCCGACTTGGACGCATCGGGAGTTCCCGGATCGGGCCGGGCAGGCCTCGCGACCAACGGGCGGCGCTGTCGGGGCCGGAGCGGCCACCTCGCGGCGCCCGGCGCCCGGCGCTGGCTGGCGGCGAAACTCGACGCTGGATATGGCGCCGACGGGCCCTCCGGCTGATTAGGACGGAACGGCGCAACAGCCAACTGGCGGCGAAACTCGGCGCTGGATATGGCGCCGACGGGCCCTCCGGCTGGTTAGGACGGAAGGGCGCAACAGCCAACTGGCGGCGAGACTCGGCGCTGGATTCGGCGCCGACGGGCCTTCGGCTGGTTAGGACGGAACGGCGCAACAGCCAGCTGGCGGCGAAACTCGACGCTGAATTCGGCGCCGACAGGCCTTTCGGTGGTCTACACCGGAAAATGGGGTGTACTTTGCATGCCCCAGGGGGTACAAATTCGACCCCCATTTTCCGGTGCGAGGATCTGGGGCGGCCAAAGCCCCGCGGGCTCCGGAGCCAGCGGCGATTCGGCGCCGACTCCCGCCCGCATCCCGCCCAACCCACGCGCTCTCTCGTAGCGAAGAGGCCCGCCGGCACCGCAACCGGCGCCGACTCCCGCCGCAACCCGCTCGGTCAACGCACCCCGAGGTCGCTCGGGCGCCCGCTGACAACGGCGCCCGGCGCCGACTTCGCACGGCCTCGCCGCCGCCCGAAACGAGTTCGGCCCCACACGACTGAGCGTCGCGTGGGGCCGAAGACGAAGCTGCCGGGGCCGGGATCGGCCGGCGGGGTGGGTTTGGATTACCCGCGGCGGTAGGGATCGATCATCACGGAGTCGATCACCGCCTTGGAGCCGACCCACATCCCGTAGGACTGCGTGGTGCCGATGAACTTGATCTGCACGCTGGCCGTCGCGCCACCCGTGATGAGCGGGATGTTGATGGCGAGAGGGTTGTCGGCCGATGGATTCCAGGAGGTCGCGGCGTTGAAGTAGGTGCCGAGGCTGGAGGAGGTGAACTCCGCCTCCTTCGTAGCGCCAGCGCTGTCGCGATAGATAACCACGGCTTTGTAGCCACCGTCCAAGCTCGAGAGCTTGGAGGTGAACCGGAACGTCGGGGCCGTCTCGTCGACACAGAACGCCGGCGAGGTCGCCGTGCCGCCGACGGGGAGTTCGAGCGCTTTGGAGCCGGCCTCCACGCCGAGGTTCTCGTTCCCGCTCACGAGCTTGGCGCCGTTGGCGAGCTTCCACGCAGCCGTGCCTGACTCAAATGAGCCGCCCGGAGCCAGGTAGTAGTCCCGGTCGTCCTTCCACTTCGTGAAGGCCTTCTTCGTCGCGACCGCGCCACAGGCCCCGGCGGCAGGGGTGGTGGTCGTGGGCACAGGGGTAGCCGTCGGAGCCGGAGTCGCGGTCGGAGCCGGAGTCGGCGCAGGCGTTGCCGTCGGAACGGGCGTGGGCGCCGGAGTCGCAACCGGCGTCGGAGTCGGCGTCGGGTACCACGACCATGCACCGGCGGTAGCCGGCATCACTGTTGCGAGCACGAGGATCGCGCCGGCAATGGGGATGATCGTGCCTTGTTTACGAAGTGGCATCCATGCCCTCCTGGGAATTCGACTGGGACCGGGCACAGTGAGAAGGCGCCTCATTCTTCATAGTCGGCAGCCGCGCCGGACATCGCGCCAGAAACCGGTATGAAGTGCCGCAGCCAAGCTCGATCCGGGATGAAACTGGACGAGCGATCGACATCCGGCCTCGGTGTTGGCGGGTGCGCGTTCTTGGCCAAAGATGCCCCTAAGAACGAGTTCGGCCCCACACGACTGAGGGTCGTGTGGGGCCGAAGACGAAGCTGCCGGCGCCTTGGCGGCGGCAAGCGGATGTGTCGAGGGAGCTACCCGCGGCGGTAGGGGTCGACCATCACGGAGTCGATCGTGGCCGTTGCGCCGACCCACATGCCGTAGGCCTTGGTCGTGCCGATGAACATGATCTGGACGCTCGCGGTGGCGCCGCCCGTGACGAGCGGGATCTTCAGCGCGAGCGGGTTGTCCTGCGACGGGTTCCACGAAGTCGCGGCGTTGAAGTACGTGCCAAGGGTCGAGGAGGTGAACTGCGTGCTGGTGAGCGTCCCCGCGCTGTCGCGGTACATCACGATTGCGGCGTAGCCACCGTCAAGGCTTGAGACCTTGGACGTGAACCGGAACGTGGGGTTGGTCTCATCGACGCAGAACGCCGGTGAGGTAGCCGTGCCACCGACTGGGAGCCGAAGCGCCCTGGAGCCAGCCTGGACGCCGAGGTTTTCGTTGCCACTGACGATCGAGGCGCCGCTGGTGAGCTTCCACGCCGCCGTGCCGCTCTCGAACGAGCCACCGGGAGCGAGGTAGTACTCCTTGGTGTCGCCGAACTTCGCGAACGCCTGCTTCGTTGGCAGCGGAGTGCATCCGACGGGAGCGGGAGTTGGGGTGGGCGTCGCCGTCGGGGCGGGCGCCGCAGTGACGACCGGCGCTGGCGTGGGCGTCGGCGCCGGAGTGACGACGGGAACGGGCGTCGGGGCCGGCGTCGGGGCCGGCGTGGCCGTGGGCTTCGGCGTCGGCGTGGGGAACCACGACCAGGCGCCTGCGGTGGCCGGCATTGCTGCGGCCATCGCCAGAATGGCGCCGGCGATAGGAATGATCGTGCCTTGTTTACGAAGCGGCATCCATGCCCTCCTGGGAAGTCAACTTGGGACTGGACGCAGGGATCGAGCGCCTCATGCCATCCCAATCGGCAGTTCCGGGGCCCTTCACGCTGGAATCCGGTATGAAGGGCCCAGAAACGAGGCATTTGGCGCGCTTTTTGGACGGTCGCCCGATCATCGTGCCGGGTATTGGCGGGTACCCGCTCTCGTTATGTCGCCCTCTGGACACTTGAAGGCCGTTAAGGCAAACCGACGAGCCCTCCAGGAACGACCAAGGGCCGCCCTTTCGGACGGCCCTTGTGCTCTGCCAGGTGGGTTGGATACCTGGCGAAGGATCCTGCGCAGCGAAACGCTGCGCTGGATTACTTGAGTTCGGCGGAGCCGCCGGCCTCTTCGAGCTCGGCCTTAAGCTTCTCGCCCTCTTCGCGCTCGATGCCTTCCTTGATCGGCTTCGGCGCCTCGTCGACGAGCGCCTTCGCCTCCTTGAGGCCGAGGCCGGTCGCCGCACGGACGACCTTGATCACGGAGATCTTCTTGTCGCCGGCACCCGTGAGGATGACGTCGACGGTCGAGCTGACCTCTTCGGCCGCAGCAGCGTCGCCGCCACCGCCGCCGCCGGCTGCCGGAGCGGCCACGGCCGCAGCGGAAACGCCGAACTCTTCTTCAAGCGCCTTGATGCGCGTGGAGAGCTCGAGCACGGTGATGCTCTTGAGCTCTTCGATCCAATCAGCAGTGCTGGTAGCCATGGTGATTACTCCTCAGTGGAATCAGTAGGGGCGTCGGCCGCGGGTGCGGCATCGACATCGGCTTCGGCCGCGGGGGCCTCTGCCTCAGGGGTTGCCTCGGCGGGTGCCTCGGCCTCAGTGGGTTCGCTGGCAGCGGGAGCCGCAGCGGCCGGCGCGTTGCCGCCGATGAGGCCCTCGTCCGCGATCTTCTGCAGCTGCACCGGGATGGCCGCGAGCAGCGCGTTGAGCGTGCGAGCGGTGCCCGAGATGGGCTGCGCGACGAGCGTGACGAGCTGCTGGAGCAGCACTTCGCGCGACGGAAGCTTGGCGATCGAGAGGACATCGTCGCTCGAGAGGGACTTGCCGTTCAGCAGGCCTCCCTTGAGCTCGAGGATCTCGTTGCTCTCCTTGACGAACCCCTGGAGGATCTTCGCGGAGGCGGCTGCGTCGCCACGGACGAACGCCAGGGCGGTCGGACCGCTCAGGTGCTCGGAGATCGTGGAGACCTCAGCCTTCTCGGCGGCGAGCTTCGTCACCGAGTTCTTGACGACCTTGAGCGTGGTCTCGTTCTCAAGCAGACGCGAGCGAAGCTCACTGATCTGCGCGACGGTGAGGCCACGGTAGTCAACGGCGTAAACAGCTTCTGCTGCGCCGAACTCGTAGGCAAGATGGCCTACGGCTGCTTCTTTTTGTTGCCGGTTCATTGGCCTCCTAGGTCGGACTTCCGCCGCGCATATGCGCGGCAGCCGACGGTCTGCGGATGCCTCGAATGTGGGGAGCGTTAAGCCGCTTGCGCGGTGTTGCTCTCCTCGAGGATCTCGCGAGTACGGGTGGGATCGACCTTGATGCCAGGACCCATGGTCGAGGCGATCGTGATCGAGTGCAGGTAACGACCCTTCGCGGCCGAGGGCTTCGCGCGAACGAGCTCCTCGATCACGGCGGCGTAGTTCTCAAGCAGCTTGGACTGATCGAAGTCCTTCTTGCCGATGGAGAGATGCACGATGGCGTTACGGTCGGTGCGGTACTCGACCTTGCCGGACTTGCTCTCTTCGACGGCCTTGGCGACGTCCATCGTCACGGTGCCGACCTTCGGGTTCGGCATCTTGCCGGAGGGACCGAGGACGCGACCGAGGCGACCGACGAGCGGCATGAGGTCCGGGGTGGCGATGACGACGTCGAAGTCGTTGAAGCCTTCCTGGATCCGCTGGGCGAGATCGTCGGTTCCGACGATGTCGGCTCCGGCTTCCTCAGCCTGCTTGGCCTTGTCGCCCTGGGCGAAGACGACGACGGTGACGTCCTTGCCGAGACCGTGCGGGAGCGCGATCGTGCCACGGAGCTGCTCATCCGCATGGCGGACGTTCAGACCGGTGCGGATGTGCACCTCGACGGACTCGTTGAACTTCTTGCCCGGGAGCGAAGCGAGGAGCTCGAAGGCTTCACGCGGCTGGTAGTCGCGGAAGCGATCGACCTTGGCCAGTGCTTCGCGGTAAGACTTGCTGTGCGTTGCCATTAGTCAACGACCTCCACGCCCATGGAACGTGCGGTGCCGGCGATGATCGGAATCGCCTGATCGACCGTGTGAGCGTTCAGGTCGGGCAGCTTCTTCTCGGCGATCAGCCGCAGCTGTGCGGTGCTGATCTGGCCGACCTTGACGGTGTGCGGGGTGCCGGAGCCCTTCGCGAGGTTGATTGCCTGCTTGATGAGCACGGCAGCCGGCGGAGTCTTGACCACGAAGTCGAATGAACGATCCTCGTAGACCGTGATGACGACCGGAATGGTGGTACCGGGGTCGCCAGCCGTCTGGGCGTTAAACGCCTTGACGAACTCCATGATGTTGAGACCGTGCTGACCGAGGGCAGGGCCGACCGGAGGCGCCGGAGACGCCTGGCCGCCCGGCGCCTGGAGCCGGATCGTCGTTAGGACCTTCTTAGCCATCTTCTCGTCAGACCTTCTTGACCTGGTCGAAGCCAACCTCGACCGGCGTTTCGCGGCCGAAGATTGACACAAGAACCTTGAGTTTCGCCGCGTCCTCGTTGATCTCGGCGATCTCGCCAGAGAAGTCAGAGAGCGGACCGGAGATGACCTTGACGGACTCCCCGATGGTGAACTGACTGACCCGCGGGCGCGCCGTAGCGCCGGCCGCTTGGCCTGCCTGCGCGGGAGCACCAGCAGGTGCACCACGCTTCAACAGTCGATCGATCTCGCCCTGGGTGAGCGGGATCGGTTCATCACCTGCGCCGACGAAGCCCGTGACACCAGGGGTGCCACGCACCAGGCCCCACGTGTCCTCGTTCAGGTTCATCTGAACGAGCACGTAGCCCGGCATCGTGCGCTTCTCGACGCTCTTCTTTTCGCCATCCTTGAGCTCGGTGATCGTCTCGGTGGGGACGACGATCTGGCGCAGCGCGGCACGATGGCCGAGCGTCATCGCGCGATGCTCGAGGTTGCTCTTGACCTTGTTTTCGTGGCCAGAGTAAGTGTTGACGACGTACCAGCGGTACATAAGAAAGGTGGTTCCCGTTCCTCTAGAGGATGCGGTTGAAGGAGGTGACGTGGGCGCGGGCGGCGCTGAGCGGCGCGGCAGCCATCACGTACCGAGGATCAAGTTGACGAGAGCGCGAGCGCCGACGTCGGCGATGCCGAGGTAGGCACCGGCGATGACGACGAACCCAAGCGTGACGGCTGTGCCCTGGGCGACCTGCTGGCGGTTAGGCCAACGGACGCGCTGGAGCTCGGCCCACGACGCACGGAAGAAGCGCAGGACCTTGGGCCCGCCGCTACGGCTGACTTCGCCACCGACGACATCGCCGCCGGGAGCGGGGACGAAGTCCGACTCGCCGAGATCCTCGGCGGCCGGATCGAAATCGACCGGTGAGCCAACGATGCCCTGACGGGTCTCGTTTTCTGCACGCTGCGTGTCGCCGACCTGGCTCGAAGCAAGGTCCTCCGGGGTTCCGCCGCTTGAGGCAGCACCCGTCGGCTCCGTCGCATCTGCGTCGGAGGGGTTCTGACCACGCCGCTTAGCGCGGCGTGCGGCAGCACGGTCTTCGTTACGAGCCACGAGTCAGCGAACCCGACTAGCGGGTCTCCCTGTGGGGCTGATGGGTCTTGCACCACTTGCAGTACTTGCGAATAGCCAGGCGATCTGGCGTGTTCCGCTTCGACTTCGTGGTCTGGTAGTTACGGCGCTTGCACGTCTCGCAAGCGAGCGTGACTCCAATGCGCACATCTCCGCGGGCCATGGTGGCTCTCCGGGGTGTTGAGCAGACAGAACAAGGACCAGTCGAGGACTGGTCCGAACGAGGACTGTAGCGCGCCACGGGCCGTGGCGTCGGGCGCCCGGCGATCCCCCGGGATCAGGCACCCCCACCGGGCGCCTGCCGACCGGCCGGCCGGCAGGCGATCGGATGCGCTCGTAGGGTGCTGGCGGTGCGCCCGACTCCCCAAGCGCGAACGATCGCGGTGCTGTGGTTTGCGACCTGGTGCGCCTTCCTCTGCGTCGGGATTCCGCTCGCGGTCCTTCCCCGCTACGTGCAGGGAGAGCTGGGCGGAACCGACGTGATGGCGGGCTTCGCCGTCGGCTCACTCTCGCTCGCGGCCATGCTCTCCCGGCCCTTCGGCGGACGCCTCGCGGATGAGCGCTCCAGGCGACTCGTGGTGAGCGGCGGACTTGCGTTCTGCGTGGTGGGCGGCGTGGCGTTGCTGCTCTCCCGCGACTACTCCACGCTCATCGTGGCGCGGATGATCGCGGGACTCGGTGAGTCGTGGGTGTACGCCGCGGCGATGGCCTGGGCCCTCGACCTGTCGCCGAAAGAGCGGCACGGCTCGTCGATCGCACTGTTCGGGATGGCGATCTGGCTGGGCGCGACCGCGGGGACGGCCCTCGGCGAAGGTCTCCTGAGTTGGACCGACTCATACGAAACGGTCTGGGCGACCGTCGTCGCAGTCCCGATCGCGGGCCTGATCGCCATGGCGTGGACGGGCCGCGAAGCCCCCCGGCCGACGGCGTCCGGGCCCCGAGCGCCGCTCATCCTGCGGGTATCGGTGCGCCCTGGCGCCGCGCTCGCCCTCGCGAATCTCGGCTACGGCGCCGTCGCCAGCCTCGTGACCCTGCATCTCATCGACCGCGGCGTCGCCAGCCCTGGCCTGACGCTCACGGCCGTCGCCGCCGCCGTCGTGGTCACGCGGCTGGCCGTCGCCGTCGCGCTCGACCGAACCGGGCCGTTCGGCGTCCTGCTGGCCGGCTGCGTGGCCCAGGCGGGCGGCCTGGTGCTCATCGCCGCCGCGCAGGGCCTGGGTCTCGCACTCGCCGGCGGGGCCCTGCTCGGCGCGGGATACGCCGCGGTGTTCCCCGCCCTCGCCCTCATCGTGGTCAACGCCGCGCCAGACGAGCAGCGCGGTGCGGCGCTGGGCGGGTTCACCGCCTTTCTGGACCTCGGACTCGCGGTTGGCGGGCCGCTCGCCGGCTTGATGGCCGCCCTCGTCGGCCGACCCGGCGCGTTCCTGGTCGCCGCGGCGCTGACCCTCACCGCGCTCGCCGTCGCGCCTCGCCCCCGCGGCGGCGTCGATCGGTCCACGAAAGTCCCGGCCGAGAGCGAACGCCTCTAGTTCGCACCTGCTCGTCGCGAGCAAAGGACGACTCGTGAGCGCGGCGGCGGGCCAAGGCTGCGCGCCTGCCGGGCCCCGGAGTGGCAGGATCAGCCCGTGACGACGGCTGACCTCGTACTGATCGGCGCCGGGCCCCATGGCCTCGCGGTCCTGGCTGCGCTCGCGGCGCGACCGGAGCCGTGGCCGGAACGCGTCGTGGTCGTCGATCCCTCGCCCGACTGGGCCGCGGCATGGAACGAGAAGCTCGATCGCCTCGCGCTCGATCGCCTTCGCTCGCCCCAGGTCCATCATCCGAGCCCGGTACCGATGGCGCTTCGCGACCTCGTCGAAGCCAAACCACCGTCCGAGCAGCTCTCGCTGCGCCGTCCCGAGGACGAGCGCGTGCCGACGCCCGCTGGGATGCGGCTCTTGATCGACACCGTGGCGCGCGGACTGGGGCCGATCGACTGGATCACGGGGCGCGCGGCGCGACTTACGCCGCTCTTGGGCGCGACGCCAGCTGAGACGCGGGTCGTGGTCGAACTGGAAGACGGTCGGTCGATCACCGCCCGCGCCGTCGTCCTGGCGCACAACCCGTCGGTCCCGCGGGTGCCTGAATGGGGCGTCGATCTCGTTGAGCGCGGGCTCGCCGTGCACGCGTCAGAGGTCGACCTCCGAACCGAACCAGGACTCGGCGACGCTGCTTCCGACCAGCTCGCCCTGGACCTCTCGATCGAGGCGCCTGCGCCACGCCACGTGGCCATCGTGGGCGGCGGCCTCACGGCCGGCACGCTTGCCTGCGAAGTCATCCGTCGCGGTGGGCGCGCCACGATGCTGACCCGCCGCCCGCTGCGAGCGCGCGCCTACGACGTTGACGCAGGCTGGCTTGGTCCACGCCGTCTGGAGACGTTCCGTAAGGCTGGAACGGCGGAACGACGAGCGCTCATCGACGTGGCGCGCGACGGTGGCACGATGCCGCAGCGCGTCCTCTCTGAGCTTCGGACGCTGACCGAAACCCCGGGCAGTGGGCTCGTGATCCGCGAGGCCGTCGACGTTGAAGCAGAACTCCGACAGCTCCTCGCCGAGTCGGGCGTCGGCGGTGGCGACGCTGCGACGCCGACCCTGCGACCCGAGGACCTGGGTGGACCGGCCGGCTACTTCGCGCCGCCGATCGACGCGGTCTGGCTTGCCACCGGGTACGTGAACGATGTCCGCACCGACCCGCTCGTCGGCCCGCTCATCCGGACGTTGGCCCTGGACGTCCACGATGGGCTGCCGGCCGTCACCGACGATCTCCGTCTCCCCGGCACGCCGATCTTCGTGATCGGCCCGTACGCGGCCTTGGGTGTCGGGCCGGCGTCGCGCAACCTGGCCGGCGCTCGCCCGGCCGCCGAGCGCATCGCCGCCTCGCTCGCCGGCTCAGCGCCCGTGATGTGACGACGACGGGCCGCCGTCGCCCTTCAACCAGGAACTGGAGCAACCGCACGGATGGTTGCCCAGGATCGCCGTAGCGGGCCAGTCGGCCCGCCGTGTCTGGGCCGACCGGAGGACAGCGGTGATGGCGGCGCGCCCGGTCTTGCCCACACAGCGAGCCAGAGCGTTGGTTCGGGAACATCGCGGGGCGCAGCGTCGTAGAGTTTCGATTCCCCCTCATGAGCAGCCTGCCCGTTCCCTCTCGCGCACCTCGCCTGGCCGATCCACCGGCAGACGAGTACGCGGGCACCGAGCTCGAACTCACCGTTTCCGGGATGTCCTGCGCGGCCTGCGCCTCCCGGGTGGAACGGAGTCTCGCGCGACTCGACGGCGTCGACGCCAGCGTTAACGTCGCCACTGAGCGTGCTGCCGTGCGCTTCGACCCGGGCCTCACCTCGGTGCAGGACCTCATCGACGCGGTGCGCTGGGCGGGGTATGACGCCGAACACATCGGCGCACGAGACGAGGAACTCGCCGCGCAGGAGGCCGAGGAAGCGCGGCTCGCGCTCAAGCGTCGGGCACTGGTGTCTGCGGCGCTGAGCGTGCCCGTCGCGGCCGTGGCGATGATCCCAGGCCTGCAGTTCGACTATTGGCAGTGGATCGCTGCCGTGCTGACCGCGCCCGTCCTGTTTTGGTGCGCGCTGCCCTTCCACCGGGCGACGCTGCGAGGCCTCCGCCACCGCGCCACGACGATGGACACGCTGATCTCCCTCGGCACGACCTCAGCGTTTGCTTGGTCGATCGTGGCACTGCTGTTCGGAGACGCGGGCCACATCGGCATGGAGATGTCGGCCACGCTCGTGCCCGATCGGGCCGGAGGTCTCGACCACCTGTACTTCGAGGTGGTCTGTGCCGTGACCACCTTCCTCCTGGCCGGCCGGTACTTCGAGACTCGCGCGAAGGGCAAGGCCGGCACTGCCCTCGCCGCGCTGCTCCGCGCCGGAGCCAAGGAGGCGACGCTCGTCGAGCCCGGCGGAGCGCATCGCACCGTGCCCGTCGACGACCTTCGCGTCGGTGATCACCTCTTCGTCCGTGCTGGGGATCTGATCCCGACCGACGCCGTCGTTGAGGAAGGCGAAAGCGCCGTCGACGAGTCGCTCCTGACTGGCGAGTCCGCCCCAGTCGACAAACGCCCAGGTGACGCGGTCGCCGGATCGACCTTGAACCGATCCGGTGCCCTGACGGTGCGAGCCACACGCATCGGCGCCGACACGGCGCTGGCCCGCATCGCGCGGCTCGTGCGCGAGGCCCAGCACGGGCAAGCTCCGGTCCAGCGCCTGGCCGACCGAATCTCCGCGTGGTTCGTCCCCGCCGTCGCCGCGATCGCCGTACTCACGCTCGCCGGCTGGCTGATCGCGGGCGAGACGGCGGAGTTCGCCTTCACGTGCACGGTTGCCGTCCTGATCATCGCGTGCCCCTGCGCCCTGGGGCTCGCCACGCCGACCGCCCTGCTCGTGGGCACGGGCCGCGGGGCGCAACTCGGGCTGCTCATCCGCGGCCCGCAGGTCCTCGAGGCCACGAGCATCATCGATACCGTCGTCCTCGACAAGACCGGCACGCTCACGACCGGCCAGATGGAAGTCCTGGATGTGATCACCGCCGAGGGTGTGTCCGAGGGCCAGGCCCTCCGTCTCGTCGGCGCCGCTGAAGTCGGGTCCGAGCATCCGATCGCGAAGGCGATCGTCCGCGCGGCTGAGGCTCAGTTCGGCCAGCTCGCGCCACCGTCGATGTTCGTGTCCCACGGCGGGCTCGGTGCGTCCGCGATCGTCGCCGACCGGCAGGTCGTCGTCGGCCGGCTCAGCCTCCTGGAGGAGATGGGCATGCGGTGCCCCCAGACCCTCGCCGCTGCTTTCGTCTCCGCCGAACGCCGTGGCCGCACGGCCATCGCGGGCGGCTGGTACGGCGAGGTCCGGGCGGTCATGGTGCTCGCCGACCCACCCAAACGCGGTGCCGCGGCCGCGGTCGAACGCCTGCGTGCCCTTGGACTCCACCCCATCTTGCTCACGGGCGACAACGCCCACGCCGCGCAGCTCATCGCCGGCGACGTCGGCATCAACGCAGACGACGTCATCGCCGGCGTCCTTCCAGAGGGGAAGGCCGAGGTCGTCGCGAAGCTGCAGGCGCAAGGCCGCGTCGTGGCCGTCGTCGGCGATGGCATGAACGATGCGCCCGCCCTCGCGCTCGCCGACCTCGGCATTGCGATCGGCACCGGGACCGACATCGCGATCGAGGCGAGCGACCTCACGATCGTCAGCGGTGACCCGACGGGCGCGGCGGACGCGATCCAGCTCAGCCGCCGCACGCTGCGCATCATCAAACAGAACCTGTTCTGGGCGTTCGCCTACAACGTCGTCCTGATTCCGGCTGCTGCGATCGGCTACCTCAACCCGGTCCTCGCCGGGCTGGCGATGGCCGCCTCGAGCCTGCTGGTCGTGGGCAACGCGCTGCGGCTGCGCCGCTTCAAGCCTCGCGGCTGAACCGCGCAACACGCCGGACGGTGCGGGATTTTCCCGGTCTCCGACCCGCTCCTTGTCCGAAACGGGGCGTAAGGTTCCGTGGATGCAGCGTTGGCTCGTTCCACTGCTCATCGCGGTCGTCGTCTGGACCGGGATCAGCAGCGCCGGAGGAACCCGCACCGACGATGCTGCCGCAACGTCGGCCGTCGAGCGACCGCTGGCCGGCCGAACGATCCACATCGATGCTGGCCACAATGGTGGCAACGGTGCCCATCCGGACGTGATCAACCGACCGGTCGATGCCGGCGGGGGTGTGCGCAAGGCATGCGACACGACCGGAACGCAGACGAACGACGGCAAGCTCACCGAGGCGGCGTTCACCCTCGACGTGGCGCTTCGACTGCGCACCCAGCTTCAGACGTTCGGAGCGGAGGTCGTGATGACACGCACGACGAACGACGGGGTCGGCCCGTGCATCACGAAGCGAGCGGCGATCGGGAATGGTGCCCGTGCCGACGCGGCCATCTCCATCCACGCCGACGGCGGCCCGCCCGGCGGGCGTGGCTTCCACGTGATCTATCCCGGCGGCATCAAGGGGCAGGCGAAGCCGCTCCTGGAGGATTCCGCCGCGCTCGCCAAACGCGTCCGCGCTGCGCTGAAAGCGAAGGGGTACCGCACGGCCACGTACATCGGGCTGCAGGGTCTCGACGAGCGCACCGACCTGGGCGGCCTCAACCTGTCGAACGTGCCCAAGGTGTTCGCGGAGCTAGGCAATATGCGCAATGCAGGCGATGCGAAGCTGCTGCGAAGCGCCAAACACCGCGAGCGCATGGCCGAGGCCCTCTCGGCTGCGCTCGTCGTCCAACTCCGGAACTGACGCGAGATCGCCGCATGCGGCGCGTGGCCGGGCGGCTGATCGATCAACGCAGCGCGCTGGACGCTGCTCAGAGCAGGCGCTCTACGACGCCGTGGATCGTCTCGACCCCAGCGGACATGTCCGGTTGCTGGCCGGTGAGGACCGCGAGGCCGACCGTGCACCCGTCGCGCTCCAGCCGCAGCCCTTGGTGCACGAGCCAGCCATCGCTGCGCTTCAGCCAGGCGGGCTTGAACAGCGTGACGTAGCCCCGGCGGCGAGCCACGCGGGCCCCACCCCAGGTTTGCTTTCTCACCACGGTGCTCAGCAGCCGGCGGCCGAACGCGCGGTACTGACGCGGCAGCACCATGTGCAATCGCCCGAAGAGCCGCGCCTGATCGCTGGCCGTCACCTGTGATGTGCCCCATCGATCGCCCACCACGGAGTGCTGCATGCGTACGAGGCGGCCCACCTCGACGACCGCATCGCGTCCGACAAGCTGGAACGTCGAGGTCGCCGCCCGGTTGCCGGAGACGCGGATCATCGTCGTGAGCCGGGCGCGGTCGCTGGTCGACAGGGGAGTCTGCAACTGCGCCTGCCGGCGCAGGGCGGCGGCGAGCACCATCGCCTTGACCAGGCTGGCGGAGCGGTACGGGGTGTCGCCATCCAGCGTGCGCAGGGTCCCGCGTTCGAACACCGCGAACGACACGGCTCCCGGCCGCCCTCGGGCGTAACTGCGTGCGGCAGCAACGGCGGCGTCGTCGATGCACTGGCTGCTCGGCTGCAGCTCGACCGGGCTGGGTTGACTGGCCGCCGGTGACGCCGCCAGGCAGCAGCCCAACACCGACACCACGCTCATCAAACCGACCATGCGATGGGGCGAGCAGAGCAGCAGCACGCCCGAAAACCTAGGGGCGCGCGGCGTAGCCGCGGCGGCCGAGCCGGCCGAGGGCCTCGCGAAGGCGGCGGTCGGCGTCGCGGAGCGCAGCCCTCGCCGAGCGGTCGCGTGCTCGGTCCGTGGCCGCCGCAGCGCTCGCGATCCGTGCATACGCCGTCGACGTTCTTAGCAGCGACTGCTGTGCCCGTCCGAGGTCGCCATCCCACGGGCGGGCCTTCGCGCCTGGCGTCAGTTTGGCGGCGCTGGAGCGGTACGCCCTCGCGAGCAGTTTGGCCCGCCGCTCACGGGTCTCGCGGTCCTTGGACGGCAGCAGGGTCCTTGCGCGCACTCGTTCGGATTCCGCCACGGCCCCGGCGAGCGCGGTCGCGATCGACGCGTCGGGGTCGGCGGCGAGCGCCCCCTGCTCAGCCTTTGCACTCGCGGTCAGCCGGTTGCAGGCGCTCAGGGTGGTGGCGGCAGCGCCGACGCAGATCACGACCAGCGGACCTTGCGCCGTGGCGGCGATGGCCACGGCCGTGAACGGGGCAGCCGCGCCGCTGCCCGGCGAGGTCGCTGACGGTTCCAACGGCGTCGATGCAGGCGTCGACGCGCTCGTCGCTGCGACGCCTGCGGCCGCTGCTCCCGGCGTTCCCGGCGTTCCCGCGCGCTGCGGATCGCCGACGGACCACCGTCGCAGCGTCCCTCCGGGAACCTTGAGCATCGCGACCGATTCGCCCTCACCCAGACCGACCGGTGACAAGCGCGACGTGGACGCCAGCTCGCCGATAAGAATGGTCGACTTGCGATCCGCGCTGCGCCAGCGGCGCCCGCCTTCGATCTCAAGGCCGAACGCGCTCGCGACCGGGATGCTGCTGAACGCGGTCGAGGCCCAACCGGGGATCGGCGCAACGCTGATCGCCCCGACCTGCAGGCGCCCCACCGGTTCGTCCTTGGTCGCTTCGCGGACGACAAGCGGGATCGCGACGGCGGCGACGAGGGCGATCAGGGGGAGGACCCGGAAGAGGCGATCGGCGAGGGTGGTCGTCTTCTCAGATCGAACGAACTCGTCGCGCCGTCGGTCGAAGAGGGTGTGTTCTTCGAGGGCAGGTGGCGACGCCGGCGGCCGCTGATCGTCGCTCGATCCCGACCCAGACGACCCGGGGGGAGTCGGAGGCGTTGGCGGAGCAGGAGGACCAGGCGGGATGGGCCGCGGGAGTTCGTCAGCCCTCGTCGGCGAGGGCGCTCCGCCTGCAGCAGCGGGCGACTCGACGGGTGATCCGGCTGGCGCTTCCGCCGGCGCCGGACCGCCAGCGGATCGCGCGAACCCCGGGCGGCGGGCCATCAGCTCGGCGGGCGCGCCAGCCAGGGCGTCCGCCAACCCGGCCACGAGCGCGCCGGCGCTCTGCAAGCGCGCGGCTGGGTCCTTCTCCAGTCCCGCGGCCAACGCGCGCGAGACCGCAGCGTGCACCATGTCGCCGGTCGGCTCGAGCGGCGGCGGCGGGTCGGTGAGATGGGCGTGGATGACGCCCGCCTCGGTGTCGCGGCGGAACGGTGCCTGCCCCGACAAACACTCGTAGGCGACGGTCGCCAGGGCGTAGACATCGGTGGGCGGTCCGACCGCATCGCCCCGGATGTGTTCGGGCGACACGTACGTCACGCTGCCCAGGAATCCGCCCGTTCGGGTGAGGTCGGCGGCACCTGCCATCTTGGCGACACCGAAATCCGCGAGGTACACGCTGCCGGTGTGCGACAGAAGGATGTTCTGCGGCTTGATGTCACGGTGCAGCAGCCCGGCGGCATGCGCCGTGTCCAGCGCCGAGGCGACCGCTCCGAGGACGTCGAGCGTCTCTGCAGGTGAAAGGGGGTGGTCGAGCATGCGGTCCGACAGCGTGACGCCGTCGACGAGCCGCATCGCCAGGTAGAGCCGGCCGTCGACCTCGCCGGAGTCGTAGACCGGGATCACATTCGGATGGTCCAGCGTGGCGACGAGCGCACCCTCCCGGCGGAAGCGTTCGCGGAACGTGGCGTCGGCCGCCAGGCGCGGAATGAGCACCTTCAGCGCGACGCGCCGGCCAAGCGAACGCTGCACGGCGCAGTACACGACGGCCATCCCGCCGATGCCGAGCACGTCTTCAATGTCGAAACCACCGAGTGTGGCTCCCGGCGGAAGGATGAGGGGAGGCGACGACATGAAGAGCAGCTCGGGAAGCTTGCTGATAGTAAAGGGACCTCGCCCTCGGCGGTCCCCCTGTGTCAGATTCCGAACGTTCCATCCGAGTACTGGTCGCCGAAAGCGTCGGAGGCACGGGCGATTCCGTTGATTGTGTGGTCGCCGGCCATCGCGAAACGACGCTGGGCGATGTCGTCGAGATCGGAGCGGCGGCTGGCCTGTGGCCGCGTCCGGTCGTTGCCTGGGTCGCTGCGTCGGCGCGCACGCAGCAACGCGCCGAGCCCGACGAACCCCTCGATCTCCTCGGTCTCTCGCACGGCGACACCGTCACGATCGAGGCGGCCGACCGCACCCTTGCCGGGATGCCCGCGCCAGGCGCAGCCGCCTCCGGCACCCATGAGCTGGCGGTCACGGCGGGCCCCGCCAGCGGCACGCGTCTTGCGCTCGGCGACCGCGGGATCACGGTCGGGCGCGACGCTTCGTGCGATCTTTCCCTCGGCGACCCTTCGCTGTCGAGCCACCATCTGCGTCTGGACCCCAGCGCCCGGGGATGGTCGGTGACCGACGCGTCGTCGAGCAACGGGACCGCCGTCGACGGCTCGCGTCTGAAGGCCGAGGT
Source organism: Solirubrobacteraceae bacterium (assembly GCA_032119595.1). Classification (GTDB taxonomy): domain Bacteria; phylum Actinomycetota; class Thermoleophilia; order Solirubrobacterales; family Solirubrobacteraceae; genus JAGIBJ01. Next base: position 288,078 of record JAUMBQ010000001.1, read on the forward strand.
TCCCGCACTCCTGACCGACGGCGCGGAGATTGAGGCGGGACGCAGCGTCCTGACATTGCGTGCCGTCCCGACGTCCGCTCCGATCGATGCCGTCGCCACCGAGCATGGCGAGATCGGCGTGAACCGGCCACCCCGGATCGTGCCCACCACGCTCGGCGCGATGGTGAACGCGCCCGAGGTACCTGAGGCGCCAAAGGGCGCGAGGCTGCCCGTGATCGTGGCGATCGTCCCGCTGGTCGGCGGTATCGCGATGTGGCAGATCCTGGACAACGTCATGTTCCTGGCGTTCACGCTGCTCTCGCCCGTGATGCTCGTCGGCAACTGGCTGTCGGACCGGATGAACGGCCGTAGCGACTACCGCAAGGCCGTCGAGCGCCTCGTGAAGGAGCAGGACGAGCTGACGGCGGAGGTCGCAGGGCGGCTCGTGGCCGAACGCGCCGAGCGCCTCGATCGTTACCCGGACGCGGCCGAGGTCGTGCGACGCGTGGTCGACGGCGACCGCCGCCTCTGGGAGCGACGACCACATCACCTCGATCACCTCGCCCTGCGGGTCGGCCTCGCCGATTTGCCGTCGCAGCTCACGATCAAGCACCCCACGCGCGGTGACGAGAAGCTGCGCGAGGCGCTGGCCGATGGCCTACCCGAGCAGACGACGCTCGTGAACGTGCCGGCCGTGCTCGACTTGGCGGACGTGTCGGTCGTCGGCATCGCCGGGCCGGCCGCGGAGCGCGCTGCGCTGACGCGGTGGCTGGCGGTCCAGGTGGCGGCCCTCCATAGCCCGCGCGACGTGCAGCTCGCGGCGATTGTCGACCCCGCCGCACCGGAGGCGTGGGAGTGGATGAAATGGCTGCCGCACACGGCCGGTTCGGCCCTCGAGGAGCGCGGCTCCGCGGCGATCGCCACTCGCCGCCTGCAGACCGCGCAGCTCATCGACGCTGTCTCCGCCATGCAGCGCGATCGAGCGGCCCAACGGTCATCGGCCGTGTCGGGTGCCCGTCGCAGTGGCGCGGACCTCGTGCTGCTCGTCGAAGACGCTGGAGTCCACGACCCCGCGGCCATGGCCGACATCCTCGCGCGCGCGCCCTCGACCGGCGTGCAGGTGTTCTGGGAGGCAGCCGGCGCCCACCAGCTCCCCGGCGAGTGCCGCGTGATCATCGAGATCGACGCCGGGCGCTCGCGGGCACGCGTGACCGACACCCTTACCGGCCGAATCCTCGAAGACGTGACGCTCGACGGACTGACGCTCGACCTCACGGAGCGCGTCGCGACCGCCCTGGCACCCCTGCGCGACGTGACCCAAGCCGACCGCGGCGTCGGCGCCCTGCCATCGATCGCCCATCTCGCCGACCTGGAGCGGCTCATGGAGCCGTCCGCGGAGGCCGTGCTGGAGCGCTGGGCGGTCCCCGACGGCCCAGCGACCTTCACCCTCGGCGGCGGCCCCGGCGGACCGCTCGTCCTGGACCTCGTCGAGCATGGCCCGCATGCTCTGATCGGCGGCACGCCGGGCGCCGGCAAGAGCGAGCTCCTGCGCGGGATGCTCGCGTCGCTCGCGCTGCGCTACCCGCCTTCGCGCATGACCTTTTTGCTCGTCGACTTCAAAGGCGGCGCCGCCTTCCGCGAGTTCGCGCCAATGCCCCACACGGTCGGCATCGTCACCGACCTCGACGAGCACCTCGCCGACCGAGCACTCACCTCGTTCCGCGCGGAGATCAAGTACCGCGAGCACGTCCTGGAGGAGCACGGCGCGATCGACGTGCTCGACCTCGCCCGGCGCGCCCCGCAGGTGGTCCTGCCGCGACTACTGATCGTGATCGACGAATTCGCGACGCTCGTGCAGGAGGTTCCGGCGTTCGTCGATGGCGTGATCGACGTGACCCAGCGAGGCCGAAGCCTCGGCGTGCACCTCGTCCTGGCGACGCAGAGCCCCAGGGGCTCGGTGACCGGGAAGATCCGTGCCAATACGAACCTCGCGATCGCACTGCGGACGGTCTCCTCCGACGAGAGCAACGACATCCTCGGCACGGGCGACGCCGCCGCCATTCCGGTCAGCCGCAAGGGCCGTGCCTGGGCACGGATCGGCGACAAGGATCTCGTTCCGTTCCAGTCCGGCTACGTCGGGGCTGCCACCTTCGGCACCCGCGGCAAGCAGACGTCCGTTCGGCCATTCCGCGTCGCCGGAGACGCGCCCGCTGCGCCCCCGGCGCGCCCCGCCGCCGATGGGGCCGCAGAAGCGCCGCCCGAACTCGTCGCCACCGACCTGGAAATGATCGCGGGCGCCGTCTGCGAGGCGTTCGCCCGCACCGGCGAGCCGCTGCCGCGAGCCCCTTGGCTCCCCGAGCTGCCGGAGCGGCTCGTCATGCCCGAGGACCGGGCGGCCGGAGCGTTCGGGCTGTCCGACGAGCCCACCCGCCAACGTCAGGTCCAGCTCGTCTTCAGCCCCGAGGATGACGGCTCGCTCATCGTCCTCGGCGGGCCCAGATCCGGTAAGACCTCCACCCTGGCCACGATTGCCGGCACCCTCGCCGAGGATCGGTCCACCAGCGACCTCAACATCTACGGCCTCGACTGCGCCGGCCGCACACTTTCAGCGATCGAGTACCTCCCCCACACCGGCGCGGTCGTGCCAGGCGACGACCCCGAACGGACCTCTCACCTCCTGGGCATGCTGACCCGCACCATCCAGGCCCGCCGCGACGCCGCCGGTGCGGCAGGCGCCGCCGACTTCGAGCAACTCCGCCTGCGCAGCGAGGAGCCGCTCCCGCGACTCCTCGTGCTGCTCGACGACTACGGCGGGTTCTACGAGCGGTACGAGCGCGTGGAATCGGGCCGGATCCTCGACCAGGTCCGCGCCCTGATCAGCGACGGACCGGCGTTCGGCGTGCACTTCGTGATCTCCGCGGATCGCCGCAGCGCGATCCCGACGAGCGTCTCGGCGGCGATCCCGAGGCGCCTCATCCATCGCCTGTCCGACCGCGATGAGTATGCGCGCGTCGGCCTGCCGACGCGCCTGGCGAACATGGACGTGCCGCCGGGGCGCGCCTTCTCGGGCGACGGCGTCGAAGTCCAAGTCGCGACCTGGCTGGAAGGCCCTGAGGACACGCTGCGCGCCGCGTTCGAGCGGCGTGGCGCGCTCCTGGCTGCGCGGGCCACCGACGCCGGCGAGACCGCCCGGCCGGCCGGCGTCGCGATGCTCCCCGGACTCGTCCGCCGCGCCGACGGGCCGGCGGAACTCCCGGAGTGGCACACGTTCGCCGGGCTGCTGGAGACGGATCTCGCGCCGGCCGTCGTCGACCTCACCCACGCGAACTTCGTGATCGCCGGGAGCTACCGCAGCGGACGTTCGACGGCGCTTGCCGGCATCGCTCGGGGAATTGCCGAGAGCACCCCCGGTGCCGAGCTGCACCTCGTCGCGCCCAGGCGCACGGCCGCCGACGAGCGTGCGCCGTGGACGAGCATCCTGCGGGGCAGTGAGCACGCGCCGGTTGTGGAACTCCTCGACGAGTTGATCGACCGCGCCGACGCCGGAACGCCCGTCCTGGTCTGCATCGACGACGCCACGGAGATCGACCCCACCGGGATGAGCGGCATCGAGCGGCTGCTGCGCCAGGCGCGCGACCTGCCGCTCCGAGTCGTCATCGCTGCCGAGGCGCAGGCGCTGCGCACGTCCTATTCCCCTTGGCACGTGCAGATGCGCAAGGACGGGCTCGGCCTCCTGCTCAACCCGAACCTCGAACTCGACGGCGACCTGCTCGGCGTGCGCCTCCCCTGGCGTCGCTCGATCAGCTTCCCGCCGGGCCGGGGAATGTACATCGACGCAGGCGCGTTCGACGTGATCCAGGTCGTCGGCGACGACCCAGACGCCTGATCGACTTACCGAACGCTGACGCGCTTCGGGGTCGTCGATCGCCCCTGGAACGGGTACCCAAGCTCAAACGGCACGAGCGCGCGGATCTGCCACGTTGCCCGTGTGCTGAACCGGTGCGTCAGGCGCCACTTGCCGGCTTTGTCGGTGCGCGTCGTGCGGAACGTGACCCACCGCTTGCCCCGGAGATACTGAAGCTCGACCGATTTCCCACGCTTGGGGAGAAAGACCGGCGTCGTCGACCCAGTGAAGGCGGTCACCTTGCCGATGCGGGCGGAACTCACCGCGAGCGTCACTTTGGGACGCACCGACAGCTTGAGCGACGCCGTCGCCGTCGGCTGCGCATCGTTGGCTCGTGCGCGCCACCGCAGCGCGAGCATCCGGCTGGTCTGGCCCTTGGGGAGCACAAGCGAGAAGTCGCCATCGGCATTCGTCTTCGCTTGATCGGTAAGGACGGTCGTCGGACCCGCGGGGATCGTAACGGCCACATCGATGCTGGCATTTGGGATACCGGCGCCTGCCTCGGTCGTGAGGCGGCCGCGGACGATCACCTCGTCCCCAAGCCCAATCACTTTCGTCACGGGGCGCGGCTTCGTTTTGCTCTTGGTGTCGTACCAGGCCACCACGTTCGCTTTGATCGCGGGAAGCGCGCCGTCGAAGGTGCCATCGGCATTGAGGCTGAGGCCCGGGATTGCGCCGTTCGATGGGCCTCGCTCGCCGCTGGCCACGAGCTCGAATTGCTGCGGAGCCGACGCGTTGCCGGCGGCGTCCGCCGCCTGCACCTCGACGGTGTGGCGCCCTTCAGAGACGGTCACATCGACGCTGCCGGTTTTGCCGTCGGATGTGGGGCGCGCCGTGGTCCACGCTCCGCCGTCGAGGCGGTAGCGAATCCACGCGCCGCTCTCGACCGGCAGAGCGTCCGCGGCGGGAACCAGCCCCGAGAGGCCATCGACCGCGCTGAGACGAAGCGCGGTGCCGGTCGGAGCGTTCGACGCCGACACCGTGGGAGCGGTCGTATCGAGGCGCAGCGGGACCCAATCGCTCGGGACGCCTGTGTTGCCAGCCTGGTCGGTGAGCGTCAGGCGGGCCTTCCAGTCGCCTTCGCCTTGCACGTTGACCTTCACGCTGGCGACGTTCCCGGTCGCTGCCGGGGTGGTGTCGACGCAGTCCGCACTCGTCACCTGGCAGAGGGTGAGTTTGCGTTGCACGATCGGCGATTGCCCTCTCGGTCCGGCGCCGTCCGGGTCGGATTCGGTCGTGGGGACCGGCGCATTGAGATCAAAGCCATTGACGCGGCGCCAGCTGGTGCCCTGGGCCGCCGCAACCGCGGGCTTGCCTGGCGCGGTGCCATCGGTGTGGACGTCGGCAGCACTGTCGGTGCTGTTGACACCCTCAATGAGGCCGGCCTGCGACGCGTCCCAGGCGCGCACGAGGATCGAATGACGCCCGTCCCAGCTTCCGCCGACGGGCACCGAAGCGCTGATCCCACGGTCGGCGCAGGGCTTGCTGTTGGTGTAGTTGCACCCTTGATCAGCGGCGCTTTGGAGGGTGCCGTCGACGAAGGTGAGGAACTGGCGGATCCCGGTGTTGTCGACAGCGACGGCCGAGTACCCAACCGCGCCCGGCTTGCGCCAGTTCCCATCGGCGGTCACGCCCTGGCTAAACACCGGAGCGGAGCCGTCATACACGGTCGCGTCAAAGTTGGTGAACGAAATCCCGCCCGAGGACGCCCCCTCACCGCGATAGCACCCGCTCGTGTTGACCGCGAACGGCCCCTGGCAGCTCACGCCGATAAACGCGTAGTTGATGTTGCCGATCGACTCGGGCCTCGGCATCGTGAAGTTCAGACCGCCGCGATCAAGCCCGCCGTTATCCCAGTTCGCTTCTCCGAGGTTCGGCGCGGAGTGCTGAGCACCCGCGCAGGCGTTGGCATAGCTCGCCGATCCGGGTGAGCGCTCCCACCCTGCCGCCCAGCAGTGGGCCTGGTCAAGGTAGATGCCCACGTTCCAGTTGCGGCCGGGATTGTTGAACCAGCGTCCGTTGTCGGTCTGAATGCGGACGATGGTGGTGTTTGGCGGGGTACGCAACTCAACCCCGCCGCCGAACCATGCGCCCTTCTGCATGTTCTGTTCGACGGACCAGCTCGCGCCGTGGTGGAGCCGCGCACGGATCGCCCAGCGCGGATTCGCGTCGCAATTGACGACGACTTCGATGGTTTCGCTGTTTCCGGCTGCGGTAAGCGCGTCACCGATTCCCGGACCGCCGGCCCCGACAGGGTGCCCGCAGACAATCGTGTGGTACTCGCCAGCCTGTGCGGTCTGCGCTCCGACGAACCCCATCAACGTGGAGACGAACAGCAGCGACGAGAGACGCCCCAGCGCGCGAGCGGACTGAATGAGTTGCATGGTGGTTCCGAGAGATGGACGTGACTTGGCGCGACCGCGTGGAACGATCGGTGGCTTCCGAGCAGCGGGAAGTCGGGGCTCCCCGGCCTGATCAGCCGGGGCCGAACTCGGCTTCGGCTGCGGAGGTCGAACTCGACGAGCCGGACGACTTCTTCGTGGTGGTGACCGGTCGCTGCACGGGAGCGGCGACCGAGGTGCTCGGCTGCGCGACCGTGGCCGATGAGGCGGGCGAAGCCGCTTGGCTTGAAGCCGACGACACGGCCGACGCGCTGGGCTTGGCCTTCGGCTTCTTCTTGCGCGGTAGGACCAGCGGATCAGGGACCCGAGCGGCTGCGCTCGACGGCGCGCCGGCCTGGACGGCGGCAACGCCGACGATCTTGGCGGTCGGCGCCGGCTTGCGCTCCGGGAGCACCGCAAAGGTCACGCCAGCGGACACGGCGAGCAGCCCAAGCGAAAGCAGGACCGGTCGGGTGCGAGGACTGCGCTGTGGGAGTTCTACTGGCATGGAGTACGTGGGTGGCGCGAAGCACCGGGGCGCGGACTATAGCGGCCCAGCTGGGCGGATCAAGCGTGCGACACGGGTCGGCGCGTTTCCAGCAGCTCGGGCCCAGGTCCTTCGCTCGATGCGACGGGGAGCGCCGCCACGAACGCTCGCAGCGGCTCCCAGAGCGCGGCGATCTCGCGAGCCGGGTCGGCGACCGCCGACACTTCGAGCGGCAGCTCCCCGAGGTCGTCCGGATCCCCCAGGTCGACCGTCATGAGACCACACTCGTCGAATACCCACGCGGCGCTCTGGCCCACATAGCCACCACCCTTTGTCATCCGCAGGCAGGCGCCTTCCCAGATCCCGTGTTCACGGGCGGCGACGGCCGCCTCCACAGCGAGCGGGTTGTCGGCTCGGCGAGCAGGGCGGCCGTCAAGCAATGCGTCCCACCGCGAGGCGTGGATGACAGCGTCTGCACTGGCCCGCGGCGTCACGCTGGTGCACAGGCCTGCCATCTCGGCATGGACCGCGGTCGTGACGGACTCAAGCCGCGCCAGCGCATCTACCGTCGGTTCGGCGATGACCTCGATCCCGTCGGACGACTCGATCATGGTGGTCGCACAGCGCACGGCGAACGCGCACACGTGCAGCGCCTGCTCGGGCCCGGTGAACGACGCCACGGCGTCATGGCCGTCGCCCGTGAGCGACAGCAGCGCCTCAGCGAGCGACGGTTCGATGCAGAGCACGCCCTCCTGTACCGCCGCCAGTCGCGAGGCTTGCAGCGAACGGCCACCAACGGAGGCGACATACGCCTCGTGGCTGATCTCCTCGTCGACCCACCGACTGTGCGGCAGACCGAGAATGCCGACCGCCGCGCACGCAGCCACGAGCTGCTCGGGCGACAGGAGCCAGGCGGTGGTGCGCGACTCAGGCATCGAGCTCGACGCTGCCGACGAGGTGCTCGAACGCCGCCGAGAACTCGTCGCGACGTGCGGCCTCGATCGTTCCGGTGATCTGGACGCAGTCGCGGGCCACGCCTTCGCCGACATCCACGAGCAGCGCCAGGACGAACTGCACCAGCGGCATCTCGGCGGTCTCGACCCGCAGCATCTGCTCCCGCAGCACGGCGGGCGTGCCGGACACGTCCAAGACCCGCTCGCCGCTGACGATCAGTTCGTGCGCTCCTTCACGGGCGCTGACGAGGAAGTCGGTGATGACCTGGTCGAGCGTCGCCGACGGGCCGACGCGATCGATCGACGTGACGACGTTGGCCCAGAACCCGGCAGGGCCGGCGATCGGCTCGCGGGAGACCGCAAGGGCACCCGGGAGCGGGTCGGTGTTCCAGCCGGCGGGGACGTCGTACGCGACCCGCACGGGCGGCACGCCGAGCTCACCGGGGTAGCTCACCCGTGTGTAGGGCGACGTGTCGGGCGAGATGTTGGTGAGGGTGCTCATGGCGTTGCTCCTGTCGGGGGAATGACGGACGCGGCGGGTCATGCGTCGCGAGAGATCGTGAGGAGGCCGTTCTGGCTGATCGCGATGGCGATTCCGGTGCCGGAGGTGTCGGCGATGCGCGCGGCCTCGGCGATGGTCACCGTGCTGCCGGTTCGCAGGCGCTCGTTGAGATTCGCGGCGACCAACGCGGTCGGCTTCACGTCGGGCCCACGCTGCACGATGGCCGCGGGAGCTTGCGTCAAGGTCGAGGGTCCGCTCGACGGCTTGGCGAGGGCCGCGGCGATCTCTTTGAAGTACGCGCCCGGCTTGGCATTCGCGCGGTCCTCGGTCGCTTGGGTCCAGAGGCGGAGGCTCTGCCCGGCGCCGACGGCCCGCGTGGAGCCGAGCGTGTAGCCCACGATGCGATTGCTGTCGACGATGCGCGCAACCTCTGCGCGGCGGGAAAGCTCGATGCCCGCGATGGCGATCGCGTCGCTGGCCCGCAGGCATTTGGACGACATCACACCGGCGAGCGCGTCCGCACGCTGCGCGAACGCGGCGGGCAGGCCTCGCGTGCTCCCGAGGGCGGTGCGGGCAGACGTGCCAGCCTCATTGACCTGGGTGGCGCCCGCCTGGAGGGAGCGGGCCGTCGCGTCGACGCCGTCCGGGACGATCTTGATCGTTTGCATCAGCGTCTCCTCCCGGCGCCGTCGACGCCGAATTCCTTCTTCGCGGCATCGGAGGAGCGGACCGACTCGTTGTGCGAGTGGGCGCGGCTGATCGCGCGCTCGCGCTCCTCGTACTGCTTGATGGCCTGCGTGAGCTGAGCGGCGCCGGTGTCGAGGTCCTGCGCGAACCGCACCAGCTCCTCATTCGCTCGGTCCGCCGAACCGCTGTTGCCCCGCACGACTCCTGCCAGTTGCTTGGCCGCGCGAGCCTGGAACTGTTCCGTGCTCAGCATCGTGTCGACGGCTGACTTCGAGGTGTGGGCGCCAGCCCTCAGCTGTTTGGCGGCAGCGCGGCACTTGACGGCCAGGGCCGTCATTGCCTCGGGGTCGCCGTGAGGCTTGTCGAGCCGAGGCGGGATGGGGATGAGGTTCTTGAGAGCCATGAAGCACCACACGTCGCTCCGGCGCCCGCGAGCCTTGGCTCGCCGCGCCGGAGCATTCCGGGCCGGTTAGTTGCCGACGGCCTCGAGGCCCTGGATCGCGGACTGCACTTCGCGGCCGCACTCGCCGAGCAGCTCCTGCAGGTTGCGCAGCGCCGTCTGGTACTCCGGCCAAGCGCCACGAAGGCGATCGGCACGGCCACCCTGCCACCAGCCCGACGAAGAGTTGATCTGGCCGCTGATCGCACCGATCACGCCGTCAATCGCACCCTGCTGCTGCTGAAACGTGGAAACCAGTCCACCCATCGCACCAAGTTCGCCACCAATCTGACCCATGACAATTTCCTTTCGTGGAGCCTCTCTGGCTCCGGTTCAGCGTTTGTGCCGCCCGTTGCGGCCACTTGCTGAAACGCAAGGTATGCCCGATCAAGCGCGTGGCCAATCAACGGGGGAGAGCGGGTGACCCCCACCCGTTTCCGGCGGCGTCGCGCAGCGGCTGCCACAGCGGGTCGAGTTCGGCCTCGATGTCGGTGATGGCCCTGATCACCAGGCGGATCTCGTCGTCGGCGGGGTCCTGTTCGGGCTCGACGGCCATCAGACCGCGGTCGTCGAACACCCACCCACCGGTGCAGCCTTCGTAGCTGCCATCGGGCCTCACGATCAGGCAGGCGCCTTCCCAGACACCCATCGCGGCCCCTGCTTGCGCCGCCTCGGCCGCCAGCGGCGCGTCGGCGCTGCGCGCCGGTCGGCCGCCACCGATCGCCTGCCAGCGATCCAAGGTCATCTTCGCGCTCCCCTCTGCGCGGGGCACGCCACCTGCCCCGACGGCCGTCGCCAAGACCCGCAGCTCGGCGAGCCGCTGTTCCAGTCGCGCGAGCGCATGGGCGCTCGGCTCGGCGATGATCTCGACGCCCGCGTCGGACTCGATCATCGTCGTCGCTCGTTCCCCACGGAACGTGGCGACGTGAAGGTGGTCGTGGTGCATCGAGAGCGACGCGACGGCGTCCTGCTCGTCGCCGGTGAGCGACCACAGCGCGTCCGCCAGCCCAGCTTCGACCTGCATCGACTCGCCGGCCTCCGAGGTGGCCGCGAGCCGCGATATCGCTAGTGCGCGCCGACCGGTGCCCGCCAGGTAGGCCGGGTGCTCGATCGACTCGTCCACGTACGCGCTGTGCGGCAACCCGGCGATGTCCAAGAGCTCGCAGGCCGCGATGAGCTCGGCCGGTGCCAGCAGCCAGGCGACCGAACGGGGCTCAGGCATTCAGCACGACGCTATCGACGAGGTGCTCGAAATCGGCGGCGAACGCGTCGCGCCGCGCCCCCTCAACGGTGCCGATCAGCTGCACGCAGTCCCGCGCTTGCCCACCGCCGACGTCGACCACCAGCACCAGCGCGAACTGCACGAGGGTGAGGTCGGTCTCGGCGATCTCCACCGCCTGCTCGCGCAGGATCGCCGCGACCCCGGCGAGATCCACGACGTGCTCGGCGGTCACGATGAGGGATTCGGCCCCCTCACGCGTCGAGTCGAGCAGCGCCTCCGACACCTGGTCGAGTGTGGTGTCGGTGGAGACCCGATCGATCGTGGTGACGATGTTGGCCCAAAACCCGTTCGGCCCGATCACCGGCTCTTGCGACACGGCCAGCGCGCCGGGCATGGGCCGGGTCGTCCAGCCGGCCGGCACGTCGAATGTGAGACCGACCGGCGGCACGCCGAGCGCTCCTGGGTAGCTGATGCTGGTGTAGCCGGCCGGACCGGCCAGGCCTGATGGAGTCATGGGGGCTCCCGTTCGAGGAGGTAAGAGATCGAGGGACGAGGGCTACTGCGCGCTGGTGACCTTGAGGATGCCGTGTGGGCCGCGGGAACCGACTGCACGCGGCGGCGGCTTCTCTTCAGCGAGCAGCCCCTTGAGGTTGATCTCAACGCTCATCGAGCCCTCAGCGCCGAGCCCGACCGCCAGGCCCGCACGCGCGCCCGCCTTGAGCTTGTAGTCCTTGAATCCGACGTCGCCCTTCAGGATGGCCTTGAGCCCGAGCAGACCAGCCGCAGAGCCGGTCGCCCTCGTGCCGTCCTTGCTTACGCTGCCGTTGACCTCGCCCTTGATCGACAGGTCCAAGACGACCTCGCCGCGGACGAAACGTTTTGAGATGGCGACGTCGCCTCCGGCCTTGGCGACGGCTTTGGCCACCGCCATGGCCTTCGCCTCGACCCCCTTCCCGAGCGACACGCTGCAGCTTCCGCCGGCCATCGCTTGGGCCATGAGACCGACGAAGATCTTCATCTCCTGCGGACCCATCGAGGGAATCGGCCGGCCGGCCTTCTTGTACTGGTGAACCAGCATCTTGAGCTTGTCTTCGTACGCCTTGGTGTGCTTCTCGCCCAGCTTGGTCTTGGCGCCGGCGTCGGCGATCGCTTTGGACTCGGTCTTCCAGACCTTCTCGCACTTCCCGCCGGGGGCTTTGGGGGCCGACTTCTTGTTGGTCAGGCCGAGAATCTTGTTGACGTCGTTGAAGAACCGCCCCGGTTTGGCGCGCGCCGCCGCCCGCGTCTGCTCGTTCCAGAAGTTGATCTTCTTGGAGGTCGCGAGGCTGCCCGGCGTGCCGAGGATGCTGCGGAAGCCGAGGCGCTTGCCGTCCTCTTGGGCGGCGATGCCGGCGCGCGATTGCAGCTCGAGGCCGACGGCGACGAACGCATCGCTGGCGTAGTGGCAACGACGCATCTGCCCGGCGAGCGCGCTGGCGCGGCCGCGATACGCCGGCGGCAGGCCACCGGTGTCGGACAGCGCCGCCGAGGCACCGGTGCCAGCGGTCGAGGCTTTGGCCGCCGAGCGCAGGAGGCTGCCGCCAGCGGTGCTGACCGACCCCGCGTTGATGAAGACGCTCTGGGTCATCGGAAGAGCGGGCTCGGGGTGATGAGGCTGCGGGCGGCCTCAGCGGCGCGCAGCTGGCGCGCTTGTTCCTGGGCCGCTTCGAACGCACGATTGTTGGCGATCGCCTCCTTACGGTCTTCCAGGCGCTGCTCGTACTTGTCGATCCGCTCCTGCAGCCGGACCGCACCGGCTTCGAGTTCGCTCGCGAAGCTCGACAGCTGATCGCCGATGCCCGACATCGCGCTCGCGTTCCCGGCGACCGTGCCCCGAAGCCGACTGGCCACCGGAGCGGTGAACATCATCGATCCCACGGCGCTCGTGGCCGACTGTGAGCCGGAGAACAGCTCAGACGCTGCGCGATTGCACGCAGCAGCCATCTCGGTCATGGCCTCTGGGCGCCCCTGCGGCTTGGGCAGCAGCGGCGGGACGGTCATGTAGAACAGCGCGGTCATCGCGGAGCCTCCAGCGTGCGTGCGGCGAGACTCCCGGGAAGCCGCGGGAGTCTCGCCGCACGCAGAGCGGTCGTTAGTTGCCGACGGCCTCGAGGCCCTGGATCGCGGACTGCACTTCGCGGCCACACTCGCCGAGCAGCTCCTGCAAGTTGCGCAACGCCGTCTGGTACTCCGGCCACGCGCCACGAAGGCGATCGGCACGGCCACCCTGCCACCAACCCGACGAAGAATTGATCTGGCCGCTGATCGCACCGATCACGCCGTCAATCGCACCCTGCTGCTGCTGAAACGTGGAAACCAGTCCACCCATCGCACCAAGTTCGCCACCAATTTGACCCATGATTTGCTCCTGATTCCTGTGGGGCCCGGCCCCGGTTTGACTTGCCGCGACCGGTTCCGGTCACTGCTGAGACGCAAGGTATGCGCCAACCGGCGCCCGGCCAATCAACGGGGGAGAGCGGGTGACCCCCACCTGGGGCGTCGATGAGACGGGGTCCGATCGACGCCGCACCGTGAAGAAACGAGGCGGCCGTACTGCCCGCGCGCCACCGCGGCAGCCGAGCACGCAAAGAGGGGCGACGCAGTCCCCCGACTTGCGTCACCCCTCAGGCGGCAGGCGGGAAAGCCCACCTGGGGCGGACCGTATGACGGCCCTGGAATCGCGGCGAATTTCGGGGGACGAGCGGGCTCCCCCGGCAGTGCGCTTGGGTCGCCCACACGGGACGGCCCGACGCACCATTTCAGGCCGACTCGCTAGCGGCGTTCGGGTTCGACGCCGGCCTGCAGCAGCTCGAGTGCGCCACCCGAAGCAGCCTCCGCGAGCGCCTCGCGCGTGGGTTCGACGCCGAAGGCCCGCAGCTTGCCGTAGATCGACTTCAGGTGAGACCGCACCGTCTCCTGACCGAGTGAGAGCGCGGTGCCAAGCTGAGCCGTGGTCGGAGCGCGGGTGAGGCGCTCCTCCGGCGGCCAGAGTTCGATCAAGCGAGCGACGACGCGACGCTCAGTCGGAGTGAGCAGCGACCAGTCGATCTCCGGCATGAGCGCCACCGTGTGGCCCTCGCCGTCGATGACAGGACACCGGATCAGGATTTCCGTGGAGGCGCAGCGCACAAGGTCCCGGTCGTTCAACCGCGTCCGCGCCGTGATGCGGGTGCCATTGACGAACGTGCCGTTGGTCGACGGGCCGAGGTCCTCGATGGTCAGCAGGTCCAGGTGGCGCTCGATCGAGGCATGCACGGTCGAGACGGTCGCATCGAAGGAGAGCGGGAGGTCGGCATCGCGCGATCGCCCGAGGACGAGCCGCGCGCTCGGCTCCACGCGGGCCACCAGCAGGCGCTCAGCCGACCGCGGGAGCACGACATACGGCTGGCGGACGTCGGCCATCTGCAGCAGACGCTCGGCGCCGGCCGCCTCGACGACCACCCAGCTCCCCACGCGCCGCGATGGCGGCGGCCCCGGCTCGCCACCGCGAGCTCCGATCGGTCCGTTGGGTGCGACGCCTTCGGTCATGGTCAGATCTCCAACGTGATCTTGCCGGTCGCGCGGCGCTCGTCGAGATCGCGCAGTGCCTGCGCACCGTCCTCGAGCGCGTACGTGGCGCCGATGATCGGATCAACGATCCCGTCCAGCGCCCATTGGAGCAGGTCGCTGTGGATCTCCTGCGTCACGTCGGGCCGCCGGCCGACGAACGCGCCCCAGGCCGCGCCGACGATCCCGATGTTCTTCAGCAGCAGCCGGTTGAGGGCGACGGAGGGGATCGCGCCGCCGGTGAAGCCGATCACCACCATGCGGCCCTCTTCGGCAAGGCTGCGGAGCGAATCGGTGACGCGGTCGCCGCCAACCGGGTCGAGCACCACGTCGGCGCCATGACCGTCGGTCAGGGCCTTGACCTGCTTGACCCAACCCTCCTCCGGACGGATCACGAAGTCAGCGCCGGCGCGCGTCGCGACCTCCTCTTTTTCGTCCGAGGACACCACAGCAATGACCTCCGCCCCGATGCCCTTGGCGACCTGGATCGCGGCCGTCCCAACGCCGCCGGCCGCGCCGTGGATCAGCACGGTGTCGCCCTCCATCAGCGCGCCGCGCCGAAGCAGCGCGAAGTGTGCGGTGTGGTAATTCATGACGAGGGCGGCGCCCTGTGCGTCCGTGAACGAGTCGGGCACCGGCAGGACGAGTTCGCGAGCCGCAGCGATCTGCTCGGCCGCCATGCCGAGGCCAAAGGCGGCGACGCGCTGACCGATCGCGAGGCCGCTGCCTTCAGGCGCTTGGGCGATGGTGCCGCAGGCCTCCACGCCCAGCGTGAACGGCGGTTCGAGCTTGAGCTGATATTCGCCACGCGACAGCAGGAGATCCGGGAAGGCGATCCCGACCGCAGAAACGTCGATCAGGATCGCCGAATCCGCAGGCGGCGCGGGCACCTCGGCGACGGCGACGCCGCCTGGGCCAGTGAGAGCGTGAGCCTGGAGTGCGCGCATGGCGGGCAGTCTCGCACGGACGCATGCGACGTTGGTCGGTACCGTCCCGCAGATGTTGCCGCGATTCCGTCGTTCTGTCTCGCCGACTTCCGGTCGACTGGGGGCCGCCGCGATGGTCTGCGCCGCGCTGCTCGCACCTTCCGTAGCGGCGACCGCGCCAGCGTCCGCCGCCCCGGCGCCAACGCTCTGGGGCTGTCACCCGAACCAGACGCCGAACCCTTGCTTCGGATCACTCGACACCACCGTGCTCGCGTCGACCAGCCTGCAACTCCGCCGCGTCGCGCGCGTCGAGCACCCCCAGAACGCCGCCGCGCCGAAGGTCGACTGCTTCTACGTCTACCCCACCGTCACGAGCACTCTGCGTGTCAATGCCAAACGCAGCCTGACCCACGAGGTCGCGTCGATCCTCAAGTTCCAGGCCGCACGGTTCTCCCAGGAGTGCCGCGTGTTCGCGCCGGTCTACCGCCAGGTCACGCTGCCCGGCATCGTCGCCACGGCGTCCGACAAGACCCATGCGGCGTCGAACCTCGCGTACGGCGATGTCCTCGCCGCCTGGCGCGAGTACCTCGCCAACGACAACCACGGCCGAGGGGTCGTGTTCGTGAGTCACTCGCAAGGCACGCAGATGCTGATCCGACTGCTGTCGGAGGAGATTGACCCGAACCCAGCGGCGCGCGCCAAGCTCGTCTCCGCCGTGCTGCTCGGTGGCAATCTCGCGGTCGCCAAGGGTGAGCGGGCCGGCGGCGATTTCCAGGCCATCCCGACCTGCGCGTCCGGTGACGAGACCGGCTGCGCCATCGCCTACTCGGCGTTCGCGAAGCAGCCGGGCCAGTCGTCGCTCTTCGGACGGGTCAATGGCAGCCTGCGCCGATCCTTCGGACTCCCGACCGACCCTGAGAAGGTCGAAGTTGCCTGCGTGAACCCGGCCGACCTGTCCGGCGACAACGGGCGCTTTGAGACGTACACCCGGTCAGAGACGTTCCCGGGGTTGATCGGCGCGAGCCTCAACCTGCTCTACCTCGGCCTGCCGCCCAAGGCCTCCACGCCGTGGGTTCGCCCTGGCGAGCGGTACCGCGGCGCCTGCGTGCACAGCAACGGCGCCCACGTGCTCATGGTCAAGGCCGCCAACCCATTCACGATCGTGCCCCTGGCCTCTCCAACGCCGGAATGGGGCCTCCATCTCGCCGACATGAACCTGCCGCTCGGCAACCTGCTGCGCGTGGTCCATCGGCAGATCGACGCCTACAGCGCCGGCAGTGCCCACGCCGCTGGCTGACGGCCTCGGCCCCTCACGTGGCAAGATCGCGGCGTGGCCCTTGACCGAGCCCTCGTGCTCTATGTGATCGACGAAGCCACGGACGAGGTGGCCGCGACGATCCACGAATCCTCGCGACTGGCGAAGCAGCTCCACCTGTGGGAGGGGCCCCAGCCAAGCGCGTTCGACGCGATCCCGGACGGACTGCGGACCGTGGGCATCGGCCTCAGGTTCACCGACCCGTTCCCGGTGGCCGACCGGCCGGGCGTCATTCGGTTGGTGGAGTACCTCACCGTCGCGTCCAAGACGCTCGGCGTCTGCCTGGAGGTCCAGCTCGACGGGACCCCGATCGGCCTCCTCACCCCCGAGGGCATCCAGCCCTGGGTGGCCGCGACGCTGCGCGCGGAGTTCGGGCTCGACGACGCCGGCTGAGCCGCCGACCGGCCGCTCAGCCGGGCCGCTGCTCATACGGCATTGCTACCGCGAAGGCGCCGAAACCCGGTCCAGGCCCTATCCAGCATGAGGCGCACGGCGCCGATGGTTGCACCAGTTCGCTCGCGCCCCCCGCTCGCACCTGGCCACGCTCCCGACCCGTCTTCCGCATGCTCACACTTTCTTTCCGCCCGTTCCGCACCGTGATGGTTGCCGCCGTTCTCAGCGCCGTGGCTGCGTCGCCGGCCGGGGCCACGAGCACGGCCCAGGCCACCGTCAAAGCCATGTCGGCGAAACAGTCCAAACGCCTTGCGCCCCGCCCCGACCTCGTCGCCCGGAGCTTGCGCCTGGACTTCCTCGCGGACGGGCTCTCCGTCGAGGCGAAGATCGCCAATACCGGGAACCGCCGTGCCCGCCGCAGCGACGTCTCGATCGCCATCTCCACCGACGAGATCCTCGACGAACAGGACGAGGTCCTCGAGGACATCTCGGTGCCGAGGGTGCAGCCGGGCGTGGAGCGGAGCGTCTCGACCGAGGTGGAGATCCCGGCGGACCTCCCGGACGGCGACCTCTTCCTCCTCGTGTGCGCCGACGGCAACACCGACGTCAAAGAGCGCAACGAGACCAACAACTGCACGTCGCAACTCGTCGTGTCTGCGGCCGACAACGTCTCCGAGGATGGCGAGGCCGATGAGGCCGAGGACGACGACGACAGCGACGACGATGTCGTTGACGACAGCGAATACGACGACCAGTAGCCGGGTCTCACGAGCGCTGCGGCCGCTCGCCGCAGCGCCGCGTGGCCGTTAGACGGTCTCGGCGTCGTAGGTGTGACCGGCGGCGCGGAGCCGGTCGGTCAGCACGGTGCCCATCGCGGTTGCGGGCGTGAGAACGCCGGCGCGCCGCGGCAGCTTGGCCTCGTCGAGGGCCAAACACAGCCCGGACTCCGCGAGCATGACCGCGGTCGCCTTGTAGCCCGGGTCGCCCGACGCCTTGATGCGCACCCGGACCTTCTTGCCGCTGGTGGTCCGCGCGGTGATCGTGACCTTGAAGAACCCGTTCTCACGCGCCTTCTCGCTCGGCCCCTCGCCGGGCTTGGGCAGGACGCGGTCCAGCAGCTTCCTCGTGAGCGGCACGGTCATCCCGCCAACGATCGCTCCCATCGCGCCCACGATCACCCCCGCCTTCACCGCACCGACCGGGCCATCGCCCGCGCGCATGTACTCCTGGTACTTGAAGGTGCGCCCATACGCATGCCCGAGGAGCGCGTTGCTTCGGCGAACGACGCGGGTGTTCACCTGCCCCATCACGAATGGTGCGCGGAACTCGCCGGAGTCGGGGTCACGGCTGACGCCTTTCGGGTCGTGCTGCTTACCGACGTCGGGCTCGGCCGCGCGATCGTTCGTCAGCGAATAGGGGCTCATGATCGTCTTCACGAGCGACTTGTCAGCGCCGACCGCTTCGAGCTGGGCCCGCATCGAGTCGATCGTGCCGCCGCTGATCCCCCCGGCCATAGACACGACGAACGAGGTGTCCTCGAGCGTCCCGGCACCGATCTTCTGCGCGTATTCGTGCGCGGTCAGCACGCCGAGGTCCGACGGAATCGAATCGAATCCGCAGGTGTGCACGATGCGGGCGCCGGTCTGCTGCGCCCGCGCGTCCGCCACGTCGATGACCTTGCGCATGAACAGGACTTCGCCAGTGAGGTCGGCGTAGTGCGTGCCGGCCTCCGCGCACGCTTCCACCAGCGGCAGGCCATAGCGCTGATAGGGGCCGACGGTGGTGACGACGACCTTCGTCGATGACGCCATCGAGGCGAGCGCGGCTGCGTCCTGGCTGTCGGCCACGATGAGTGGCCAGTCAGCGGCCGCCTTCGGGAGTTCAGCCCGGACCTGCTCCAGCTTGGAGCGCGAGCGGCCGGCCAGGGCGATCTTCGTGCCAGCCGGTGCGTGCTTGGCGAGGTACTCGGCCGTCAGCTTCCCGACGAATCCGGTCGCGCCGTAGAGGACGAGGTCATGGTGACGAGTCTCAGGCTGTGCCATCTGGCCAGCCTAGCTCCGCCGAGGTCGTCGGACTTCGGATCAGTCCCGCGGGTCGGTGAGCGACGCGCGCGGAAAGGTCGCGTCCTCGGCGGGGAATGCGAACACCACGCCGGCGATGCTGCGCGGTTTGCCGTGTTCATCGAACTCCACGCGCCCGCGCGATCCGATCCACTGATCGCGGGTGTCGCCCGAGAGCAGCCGGTAGCGGTTGGTGAAGGCCGGCGTCGCCGGGTTGAACGCCTGCCGCATCTGCCGCTGCCACTCGGCCCGGTCGTCCGGGTGCACGTGCTCAGCGAACCCTTCGATGCCGCTTTTGGCGAGATACCCCTCGGGGAGTTTGATCAGCTCCGACAGGAACGTGTCGCTGGTGAAACGACGCGTCTCCAGATCGTAGGAATACCGGGCCATCTGGCCGGCTTCGAGGGCGGCCGTGAGCTGCGCCTCGCGCTCCTCGAGGGCCCGGCGAAGCTCGTGGGCGTCGTGAATATCCGAAGCGGTGCCGTACCAGCGCGTCACCTGACCTTCGTCGCCGAAGACCGGCGTCACCCGCAGATCGAACCAGCGGTAGGTCCCGTCGTATTGGCGGATGCGGTACTCGCCGGCGGCAGGTTCTCCGGAACGCAGTGCAGCGGTCCAGACATCGCCGAGTTCGGGGCGGTCCTCTGCGTGCACCGCGTCAATCCAGTTCCAGCCGTGATGCTGCCCAGGGGCGGCCCCGGTGAAGTCGAGCCAACGGCGATTGAGGAAGTCGCATTCGCCGGCGGCATCCGTGCTCCACGCCAGCACGGGCAGGGACTCGGCGAAGTCATGGAAACGGCGCTCGCTCTCACGCAGCGCGAGTTCGACCTGGATTCGCTCAGTCGTGTCCTCAGCTTCCAGGACGTAACACTCGATCGTCGTCTGGTCGTCGGCGTAGACCGGGGAGAGGACTGCATCGGCCGATCGCGTCTCGCCGTGCGGGCCGGGGAACACGTCTTCGTACGCAACGGCCTGTCCGGCGTTGCGCGCCTCGGCGAGCCGTGTGTTCCAGGTCGTGATCCACTGAGGGTCGCTGCTGAACGATGGCGTCTCGCCGATGTGGCGTCCGAGGAAGTCCTCGCGCGTCAGCCCGCGGCGCACGGGCGCGTCGTTGACCTCGATCACGATGCCGTCGGGATCGACCACGGCCATGAACTGGAATCGCTGATCGAACACCTGACGGAAGAGCGCCGAGGGGGTGGTGTCGGCGCAGGGCCGCTGGGACTGGTTCATGGCTAGGTCTCGCCTGCTCACCGCGCCGGCCTGGCCACTCTAGCCACGCCATTCACGCCTGCGGGAACGCGTGTCCCCTGATCTGCATGATCGGTCGGCCAAGCGTCCGGCCGCACTACCCTGGCCATATGACGGGCGGGCTCGACGCGTATCGACGCAAACGCTCGTTCGGCGCGACACCGGAACCCGACGGCGATCAGGCTGACGCCGTCCGCGGCGACGCAGACCAACCCGCGGCGCGGTTCGTCGTCCACGAGCACCATGCGCGTCGTCTCCATTGGGATCTTCGACTCGAGCACGACGGGGTGCTCGCGTCCTGGGCGATTCCCAACGGCATCCCGCAGGATCCGAAGCAGAACCGCAAAGCGGTGCACGTCGAAGACCATCCGCTGGAGTACCTCGACTTCGAGGGCACGATCCCGGAAGGCAACTACGGCGCCGGGGAGATTTCCGTGTGGGACCAGGGCACCTTCACGCTTGAGAAGTGGCGCAAGGACGAGGTGATCGTCGTGTTCCACGGGGAGCGGCTGCGCGGGAAGTACGCCCTGTTCCAGGCAGGCAAGGTCGAGAAGGACTGGCTCATCCATCGGATGGATCCCGCGCTCGACCCAGACGCCGAACCGATCCCACAGGTGATGAAGCCGATGTTGGCCGTGCCGGCGCCACTCCCACGCAACGAAGATGCCTGGGCGTTCGAGGTGAAGTGGGATGGCGTGCGGGCCATCGCGCGATCGGAACCCGGTCGACTCCATCTGTTCTCGCGCAGCGGCCGGGAGATCACGACCGCGTACCCCGAACTCGGGCATCTCAATCGCGCACTGAGTGCACATTCGGCCGTGCTCGATGGCGAGATCATCGCGTTCGACGAGGACGGCAAACAGAGCTTCCAGGCCGTGCAGCAACGGATCCACGTGACCGGCGCGGCCGCGATCAAACGCCTGAGGGAATCGACGCCGGCGACCTACATGATCTTTGACTTGCTCTGGCTCGACGGCCATTCGCTCGTCGATCTGCCGTACGAGCAGCGTCGCTCGCTGCTCGAGCAACTCGAGCTGACTGGGCCAAGCTGGCAGGTGCCGGCCTACCACGTCGGCGCGGGCACAGCCCTGCTGGAGGCGACGCGTGAGCAAGGGCTCGAGGGCGTGGTCGCCAAGCGGCTGGGGTCTGCTTACGAGGAGGGCGCGAGGTCGGCGGCGTGGCGCAAGATCAAGAACACCCGCCGCCAGGAGGTCGTGATCGGCGGATTCACGCCGGGTCGTGGCGGACGCGACCAGAGCTTCGGCGCCCTCCAAGTCGGGGTGTACGACGACGCTGGGGCGCTGGTGTTCGCCGGCGGCGTCGGGAGCGGCTTCACCGAGGCGCTGCTCGAAGACCTCCGCAATCGCCTTGATCCGCTCATCGAGGACGAGAGCTCGTTCGCGGGCCGCCAGCCGCCCAAAGAGACGATCTTCGTGGAGCCCGTTCTGGTCTGCGAGGTCGAGTTCGCCGAGTGGTCGCGCGACGGAAGCCTGCGGCACGCGGTCTTCCGGGGAATGCGCGAGGACGTCGAGGCCAGAGACGTACGACGGGAAGTGGCCGTCGAACTCGAGGCGGACGAGGAGGACGACGAGGACGACCTCCCTGGACCTCAAGTGGAGCCTGAGGCTGCGTCGCGCCCGGTTGCGATCGACGGACCGGCCGTTTCGATCGGCGGACGGAGCGTCAAAGTCACCAATCTCGACAAGGTGTTGTACCCCGTGACGGGGACCACCAAGCGCGAAGTCATCGAGTATTACGCCGCGATCGCGCCGGTCATGATCCCCCATCTCACGGGGCGGCCCGTGACGCTGAAGCGCTATCCAGACGGAGTCGATGGCCCGTCGTTCTTCGAGAAGCACGCCAACAAGTACCGGCCGGATTGGGTCGAGACCGTCGCGATGGCCACGAGCAGCGGAGCGTCGATCGACTTCGTGAATGTGACCGAGCCCGCGGCGCTGATCTGGACCGCCAACCTCGCGGCAATCGAGCTCCACCCTTCGCTCTCACGGAGCCCGGAGGCGGCGCGCCCGACGATGCTGGTGTTCGACCTCGACCCCGGACCGGGCACCACGGTCGTCGAATGCTGCGTCGTCGGCCTCCTCATTCGTGACCTCCTGGACCAGCTCGACCTGGCTTGTTGGGCCAAAACTTCCGGATCCAAGGGCCTACAGCTCTACGCTCCTCTCAACGTGGACGTGACCTACGACGACACCAAGCCCTTCGCGCACGCGGTCGCCTCGCTACTGGAGTCCCGGCACCCGGACCTCGTGGTGTCGCAGATGAAGAAGTCGCTGCGTCCCGGCAAGGTGCTGATCGACTGGAGCCAGAACGACCGCAACAAGACGACGGTGTCGGTCTACTCCCTGCGCGCGCGGGAGCGTCCGACGGTGTCGGCCCCGGTCACGTGGGACGAGATGTCGGGCTGCGCCGACTCCCGCGACCCCGAACGGCTGGTCTTCACCAAGGACGACGTTCTCGCCCGGGTCGCCGAGCATGGCGACCTGTTTGCACCGGTCCTAACGCTGCAGCAATCCCTCCCCCGCCTCGGAGGCTGACCATGGCGGCGCGGTCGATCTGGAACGGGACGCTCACGTTCGGCACGGTCGCTATCCCGATCAAGCTGTTTTCGGCGACCGAGAACCGGTCGATCAGCTTCAAAGAGGTCCGCGAGAGCGACGGCTCCCGGATCTCGCACAAGCGCGTCGGGGCTGAAAGCGGCGAAGAGATCGCCTACAGCGAGATCGACAAGGGGTACGACACCGGCAACGGCGTCCTCGTGCTGACCAAGGAGGAGATTGCGGCGGCCGATGGTCCTCGACCCAAGGTGGTCGAGATCGAGATGTTCGTAAAGGGCGCGGAGATCGACCCGGTCTTCTACGACAAGGCGTACCACGTGGGTGCGAACAAGGGCGGCGAACACGCCTACCGCGTGCTCCTCACCGCGCTTGAGAAGAGTGGTCGGGTCGGCATCGGCCGGTTCGTGCTGCGCAGCCGCGAGCAACTGATCGCCCTGCGACCGATCCAGGGCGCACTCGGGCTCCAGACGATGCGGTTCGCCGACGAACTCGTGGCCCCCGATGAGTTCGAGCTGCCCGAGATGAAGAAGCGGCCCGGGGAGAAAGAGGTCACGATGGCCGGCAAACTCGTGGAGATGCTCGAGGGAGAATGGAAGCCCGAGGAGCATCACGACACCTACCGCGACGCGGTCATGGAGCTGATCGAGGCCAAGGCCGACGGCAAGACTGTGAAGGCCGCGACCGAGAAGGCGTCGACGGGCGACGACCTGATGGCTGCCCTTGAAGCAAGCCTCGAGGCGGTCCGGGAAGCCGACGGCCAAGGCGCCGCGAAGCCCAAGGATGCGTCGACGCCGAAGCGCGCACCAACGAAGAAGCCGACCGGGCCGACCAAGCCCCGGTCCAAGACGAAGGAAGAGGGCGCCTGATGCCGCCTCGTTCGATGTGGACCGGATCGCTGAGCTTCGGGCTGGTCAACGTGCCCGTGCAGGTCGTCGGCGCGACGCGCGACCACGATGTGCGCTTCCACATGGTGCACCGTGCGGAGGAGGGCGGCACCGCGGAGCGCGTGCAGATGCAGCGGGTCGCCGAGGACGGCAACGAGGTGCCGTGGTCGAAGATCGGCAAGGGCTGGGAACTTGAGGACGGGCGCATGCTCGTGCTCAGCCAGAAGGACCTCGATTCGGCCGCGCCGGAGAAGACGCGCACGATCGACATCGAGCAGTTCGTGGCGCTGTCGTCGATCGACCCGATCATGTTCGACCACCCGTACTGGCTGCTGCCGGCCGGCGAGGGCGAGGGCGCCGTGCGGGCCTACACGCTCCTGCTCGAGGTGATGAAGAACGCCGGCCAGGTCGGGATCGGCCGGATCGTGCTGCGCAACAAAGAGCAGCTGGTCGCGCTGCGCGAGCAGGATGGGCTCCTGTCGCTCACGACCATGAAGTTCGCGGAGGACATTCGCGACCCGCAGGACACCGGCGCCATCCCGGGCGGCGAGAAAAACGAGCCGAGCGCCGCCGAGGTCAAGGACGCCGTGGCGCTCATCGAGGAGATGACCGACGACTGGCGCCCGGACTCGTTCGAGGACCGCCATCGCCAGCGACTCCTCGGTCTGATCGAGCAGAAGCGCAAGCAGGGCACGATCGACCTGCCCGAGCCCGAGCCCGAGCCCAAGCCCCAAAAGGCCCCGGCCGACCTCATGGCCGCCCTCGAAGAGTCGCTCGCCAAGGCCCGCGGCAACAAGAAGCCGCGCACGAAAGCCCGCGAGAAGAGCGAAGCGTAAGGCGGAATGACGCCGCTGATCGGAATCTGCGAAGACGACGTCGACCTGCGTTCGCTGCTGGAGCGTGCGCTCGGCGACGAGAACCTCACGGTCGAGTCGGTCGCGACCGGCCGCGACGCGATCGGAGCCTTCTCCGGCGGACAGCATGACGTGCTGATCCTCGACGTCGGACTTCCAGACGCTGACGGCCGCGACGTCTGCCAGGCGCTGCGGGCCGCCGGGGTCTCGGCGCCCGTGCTGTTCCTGACGGCCCGCGACGCGGTCGTCGACCGCGTCGCCGGCTTCCGCGCGGGCGGCGACGACTACCTCACCAAGCCGTTCGCGGTGGTGGAGCTGATCGTGCGGATCGAGGCGCTGCTGCGCCGCACCGCGAAGCCGGCGACCGCTTCCCGCCCGGGCGGGCTCATCCTCGATCCCGCAGCGCACACGGCCCAAACCGACCACGGCAGCGTCCTACTCACCCCGACGGAGTTCCGGCTCCTCGGGGCGCTCGCTGCCGAGCCCGGCGCCGTGATCCGTCGGCGGGCGCTCGTGCAAGCCGGGTGGCCTGAGGGCGCGACGGTGCACGACAACACCCTCGACTCCTATCTCGCTCGCCTGCGCCGCAAACTCCGGCCGTTGCAGACGACGGAGTCGATCGTGACCGTTCGCGGCGTCGGCTACTCGCTGCGATGACCTCCCTCACGCTGCGGGGCCGCGTCACGATCGCGGCGGCGCTCGTGCTCCTCGCATCGATCGGCACCGTGATCCTGATCGGCAACATCCTCCTGGCGCGCGGCCTGGAGCAGGACGAGTCGGTGGTCTTGGTGGCCCGCGCCGACGCCCTCGCGGCGTCGATCGACGAGGTCGACGGAGAGGTGGTCGTGGAATCCAGACCGAGCGACCCCAGGCTCTCCGGCCGCGCCTGGGTCTACTCCGACGGGCGCGAAATCTCGGCGCCGCTCAACGGCGGTGTCGCCGAGCCAGCGGCCCGCCGGCTTCGCTTCGCCACCAAGGCAACCGAGGTCGAGGTGGACGCTGGCGAGGTTCGCTTGCGAGCCCTCCCGGCGTTCGAGCCGGGCACCAAACGGCAGATCGCGACGGTCGTCGTCGCCCTGTCGACGCGGCCCTACGAGTTCACCCGCCGCCGCACGCTGTTTGGCAGCGGGATCCTCGGCCTGCTCGTCCTCGTCATCGGATCATGGGTCACCTGGCGGGCCGTCGGCGCCGCCTTGCGGCCGGTCGCGGCGATGGCCGGCGATGCCGAAGAGTGGAGCGAGCACGATCTCGATCGGCGCTTCGCCCGCGGCCCGGCACGCGACGAACTCGGGAGCCTGGCGACCACGCTCGACGGACTCCTCGGGCGCATCGCGGCCAGCCGTCGCCACGAGCAACGATTCTCCGCGGAGATGGCGCATGAACTCCGCACGCCACTAGCGGCGATGCGCGGCGAAGCCGAACTGCTGCAACGGCGTGCTGACGATCCAGCCGCCGTCCGCGATGGCCTTGCCGATGTCCTTCGGCTCGCCGACCGGATGGCCGGCGTGGTCGACACCCTGATGGGTGTTGCTCGTGAAACGCCGGGGGCAAACGGCACCAGCCGTGGGACCGGCGACGCCGGGCTGGCTGCGCACAACGTGATCGAGGCGGTCGCGGCGGCCGCTGCCGCAAATGCAGTCGAGGTCTCGCTCGCGGTCGCGCCGGGGCTCCCCGCGGTTGGGTCGCCGGCCCAGGTCGTCGAGCGCGCCCTCCAGCCGCTGGTCGACAACGCGATCCGGCATGCGCGCAGCGCCGTGGCGGTCACCGTCGAGGGGCACGACACCGAGGTCTGGTTCACCGTCCAGGACGACGGCGCCGGCGTGGACCGCGAACTCCAGGATTTCGTGTTCGAACCCGGCGTGCGTGGCGACGACTCGACGGGCGTCGGACTCGGGCTTGCCCTCTCCCGTCGCCTGGCGATCGGCTGCGAAGGCGACGTCGCGATCGAGCCTTCCGAGCACGGAGCCCGGTTCGTGCTGAGACTCCCCGCTCTCGGCTGACCCCGCACCCACCAAACCGCCTGCTCAGCGGCGTTCCAGGCCCGCCAGCCAGTCAGGAACAGATCAGGTTCTCGGGGCCATGATGCGATCACGCTTGGACGGACCCGGTCTGAGCACCCTGCGGCCGGGGGGTTGCAGGGGGCGTGCCGCCGCCAAACCATGGATCCGTTTGGCGGCGGCACGTGAACAGGTCCGGGCCGCGGCGCTGCGGTCTGCTTGACTTGCGGCCATGACGTTCGCGCCCGGTCAGCTCCACTCGGTCCTCTGGCACGGCGACGGCACCTTCAACGTCGCGAAGGTTCTGGTCGTCGACGACCGCGGCTTGCACGTCCGCGTGTACGCCGAGCAGTTTCTCGAGCGTCCGACGACGTTGCCCGCAACGCTGGAGGTCGGCTCGGTGTATGACGGCGGCGTGTTCGGCGTCGGGCACATCCCGGTCACCGTCGCCCAATACGAGGCATGGGCACCTGAACTCCTTGCCGTCGAGCCGGTCACCGAGGAAGACCTCGACGGCTACCACGCCTGGCAGTCGAACGCCGACACCAGCGACTACCTCGGAGAAGAGCAGCCGGGTCTGCTGACGCGCCTCACGGCGCGCTTCAAGAAGGCCTGAGCCTGTGAAGGGCAGAGGACCCAGCTCTCGAGACGTTTGAGCTAGCCAGCGTGGCCGGCTTGCTGGCGTGGCCGGCTTGCTCGTCGGCGGAGACGTGAACGCGGGTGAACGCGGGTTCGGCGTTGACGACCCTTGGGTGTCGGAGTGGGTTGGCGTCGAGTGTTTCGGCGCTAACGGGTATTGCACCAGGAAATAGGGTGTGAGTTGCATTGAACCCTTCAAACAAACTCACACCCCATTTTGAGGTGCCGTGCGGGGATGGCGCTGAGCACGCAGTTTTGCCGTCCCGAGGCCCGGATTTGGCGCAGCCAGCGCTGAGTCTCGCCCACAGGCGCTCGGGCATCCGCCGCTCTCGGCGTGGAGGGCCCGGCTTCGCCGTAGCCCACGCTGAGTCTTGTCCGTCGGGAGCGGCCGCGAACGCGCAGCTGAGCCGACGCTCGCTCAGCCCATCACGATCTGGCCGCCGACCGGGGGGATCTCCTCGTCCCCGAGGCGCGCCACCGCGCCAGCCAGCGTCGATGCGAGCACGGTCTTGCTGGCCTCGATGAGCCGCATCAGCTCCTCCAGCGACGTGTCCTCCTCCATCACCCCGTTGGCGTAGTCGGTGGCGTAGCCCACGAGCGCGTAGGGGATTCCGGCTTCACCTGCGAGCACGGTCTCAGGGCCGCCCGTCTGGCTGACCGCGGTGACCCCGGCCGCCTTGAGGGTGCGAATCTCGGCAGCCGTGTTGAACCGCGGACCGTCGACGTGGCCGTAACAGCCGCCGTCCCGCAGCTGGAACCCCCCAGCGGCAGCGCCGTCGATAAGGGCCTCACGGAGCATCGGCGCGTACGGACCGCCGTAGACCCAGTGCGCGCGACCCGGGACGCCGGGCTCGGTATGCAGAGTGCAGAGCGAGCCGTCCGGCAGTCGGTTGCTCAGGAAGTGGAGATCGTCGAAAGCGATGAGCGAGCCGAGCGGCACCTCCGGGTCGACCGCGCCGCAGACCGTGACGGCGAGAATCGCGTCGACGCCGGCGTCGCGGAAAGCCGCGATGTTCGCCTGGTGCGTGACGTGGTTGGACAGCCTCGGGTGCCCCGGCAGGTGGCGCGACACATGGAGCACGTCGGAGCCCGCGAACGTGCCGCTCGTGACGGCGACCGACCCGAACGCCGTCGCGACGTCGCTCGTCGTCGCGTCGTCGAACCCCGGCAGGGCGTAGGTGCCCGACCCCGTGATGATCCCGATCAGCATCGGCGCATCCTCTCTCACCAGACGGTGTTGAACAGCAGTTGCACGACCAACGCCTGCGCGACCAAGGCCACCAGCGTGAGCGTGAGCGCCCGTCGCCCCACCACGTACGGCGCCGCGGCCACGCAGGCGAGCGGCACGAGGTAGAGCCAGATGCGCTCCGTCTCCGCCTTCGTGAAGCCGCCGAGCGCGGAGATGGCGATCACCGCGACGATCGCGAGCCCAGCCGCCGTGCGCGCCGTCGCGGCACGAAGCATCGCCTGCACCAGCAGCGGCCCGAGCATCAGGCCCCAGGCCACCGGCGAGCCAAAGAGCCAGAACCAGTAGGGCCTCACGCGCGCGAGGGAGTCGCGGTACACCTGCTCGGTGGCGCGCAGCGTGCCGATCGGGTCGTATCCGTACCGCGCCGCCAGCGCGCCCTGGAGCGCCGCCACGGCGAGCCCCGCGGCGACGCCGAGCCGCATCGCGGGCCAGAAGCCGTCGCGACGCCACACCACGAAGACCGCCCAGGCCCCGACGGCCAACAGCGCCCAGCTCATGAGCGACGCGACCGCGAAGACCAGCAGGCCCGCCGCGCGCCACCGCCCCGCGCGCGCCGACAACCCGCAGGCCGCCGCCGCACCGAACGCCGCGTAGGCGTAGTCGAACGACGTGACCCCGAAGAGCAGGATGAGCGGCGACGCCAGGCAGAGCACCCCGGCGACCCGGCCGACGCGCTCGTCGCCGGACAACGTCCAACCCAGGCGGTAGGTGAGCGGTGCGCAGAGCGACCCGATCAGGATCACCAGGGCCGCCAGCCCACCCGCGGTCGAAACGCCGAGCGCGCTTGCAAGCAAGAGCGGCCCCGGCGGGTGGCCGGCAACGTTGACCGATTGAGACGGGACCACCTCGGCAAACCGATCGAGATACACCCCGGCGCCGTACTCGAGGGTCGGCAGCCCAGGGAGGTACTCGTTGATCGCGTGCCCGTCGGCCGTGCCACCCGCCAGGTCAAAGATCTCGGTCCAGCCGTGCGTCCCGTCGCGCGCGACGCCCAGGGCGAGACCCGCGGCCAGCGTCAAGGCGTAGAGCGCGACCGCGACCGCGACCGGCGGCAGCTTCGCGTCCACGGTCCATCGCCCGACGAAGACGACCGAGGCGCAGCCTGCGATGGCGACCACCACGCCGACCGGGTCGGCATCCGGCAGCCAGCCGAAGACGAACGGTGGCGTCGCGGTGCCGAACTTGCCGTAGGCCAGGCGCCCGACGAGCCCGACCGCCACCGTCGCGGCCGCGACCAGCCCGATCGCGATAACGATCCAAGAAATTCGCCGCTCGGCACGCTCTGCGGAGGCGGTCGTCATGCGATGCTCACCATATGGCTCGCGACGCAGGCAGCGATGACGCGATCCTTACGACGCGCCCGAGCCGAAGGGTGGCGACCGTCCGCGCGGCCCTGGCCCTCGGTTTGGTCAGCGTCGTCGCGGGCTGCGGCTCAGCTCCGGTCTCGGAGCTTCCACCCGCGGCGCAGGCCGACCGGTCACCGACGCTGGTCGTGGCGCCAGCGGGCCAACGGTCGGACGGCTCCAACGTTGCGCTCGCCACACCCGTCACGACGTTTGTCCTGCGCGGCGGATCGCTGCTGGCAGTGCTCCTCCCCCGCGAGCGGGTCTTGAAGATCGTTGATGTTGCGACCGGCCGCGAGGTCTCGCGAGCGTCCGCTGGCGTCGGCCCAACCAACCTCGCTTGCGGTCCCGAGGGCCCGTGCTTCGTGACCGACACGCACGGCGACGCGCTCCTGGTGATGCGGGTCGGCGACGGCGGTCGATCGCTCCGGATCAGCCGGCGCGTCTACGTGGCCGGCGCTCCGTACGCGATCGCGATCGACCCGCAGCGGCGCCGGCTGTGGGTCACGCTGACCGCCCGCAATGAACTCGTCGAGCTCGGTGCGCACGGCCGCCCGCACATCCTCCAGCGGCTCCCGACGATCCGCCAGCCCGATGCGGTGACCGTCTCACGCGCGACTGGGATGCTCACCATCATGAGTCCGGAAGGCGAGGTGCAGCGGATCCCGGACCCCACCTCCGGCGACGGCTGAACGACCACCGCTGCCCCGCGCCGGATGATCCCGCGCCGGACCGTTTCCGTGTACGTTGGACTGTGACCGTCGGCACGCTTTCATGTCCAGCCAGCGGCCTACTTCCACGTCACCACCTGGAGTCCCGTGTCCTTCCTGCTCAGGCGCCCGAGCCGTCCTCTCGGCGCCCTCTTCACCTCGCTCGCTCTCCTCGGAGCGGCCGCTGCGTTGCCGGCTTCGGCGACCGCGGCGGACACGAAGTACGCCCTCACCGATGTCTACGCCGGGCCTGTGGCGGGCACGACGGAGGTCAAGGTCGGCCAGGACTTCCCGGGCGGCCGGTGCGCTCGGCGGCCCGACTCCACGGGCCTCTTCGACAGCGTGATTCCGCTCGCCGCTGCCGCCGGCACCAGCACCGATCAATGCATCGCGTTCTTCTTCCCTGAGCCGGACGTCGGCAGCGGACTGCTCGCTGCCTCACCTGACCTCAGCGTCACCTCCGGCGACGATGCCAAGGATGTGATCCTCGATCTTCCGCGCGGGTTCCAGGCGTCGCCTGGCGCGATTCCGACCTGCTCGGCGGAACAGTTCCACATCAACGCCGACGGCTCCGTGCCGACGCCTCCCGCCGCCATCGCCTCCGTCGATATCCCCAGCACCTGCCCGTCGGGCAGCGTCGTGGGTCGCGGGCGCGTCAAGGCGTTCGTCAGCGCGGCTACCCCCATTGACTCCCTCGGCATTGACGATGATGCGGTCAACGGCAACGTCTACAACCTCGAGCCGGGCCCTGGCGAGATCGCACGACTTGGCGTCGAGATCGTCATCGGGTCGTTGGCCTTCCCGACGCGCGTGGTCGTCAAGTTCCAGATCACCGGTGGCGCAGAGCCCAAGCTGCGCGCGGTCGTCAAGGACCTCCCTCGCGTCGTGCACCTGATCCGTCCTGGCGCCACCGAGGACGACAAAACCACGGTCACGCGCCCACTCCTGATCGCCGGCGTCGGCATCCTCGCTTGGGGCAAGAGCAGCGATCACCCTGAGCTGGCCGCCCCCGCGTTCGCTCAGCACGGCACCGAATGTGGCGTCGACCTCTCGGCCACCGCAACGGTGACGTCCTACAACGGCACCGTCTCGACGAAGACCTCGGCGCCGTATCAGCTCACGGGCTGTGGCTCGCTCCCGTTCGCGCCGACGGTGGCGCTCAGCGACGTCGCCCGCGCCCCAGCCGTCCCGACACCCGTGACGGTGAATGTCGCGGTCCCGCAGGCTCCAGCTGAGCCACTCACGTCGCTCGTCAAGGACGTCGCCGTCACGCTCCCCGCCGGCCTCGAGGTCGGCGCCCAGGTCGCGTCCGGTACATCCGGGCTGCCGCTCTGCACGGCGGCTGCCTTCGGCGCTGACGCATCCACGGCGGCGACGTGCCCCGCTGGTTCCAAGGTCGGCGACGCACGGATCGACAGCCCGCTCGTGGCACGCCCGTTCACCGGCAGCGTGTTCCTCGGCCCCCAGCCGGCCGTCGGCGAACTCCCCAAGCTCTACGTCGAGGCCAGCCTCGATGGAGCCGCAGGCCCCGATGCTGCGCGCGTCAAGCTGGTCGGCTCGGCCACGGTCGATGCGACGGGTCGTGTGACCGCCACCTTCAACGGCAACCCGCAGCTGCGGTTCAACGCGATCCAGCTGAAGTTCCGCGGTGGCCCGAACGCCCTGTTCATCACGCCGCGTACCTGCGGCACGACGACCGGCTCGTCGACGATCACCCCGAGCAATGGCGCCGCGCCCGTGACGGCCCCGCTGCCGCTCACGATCGATCAGGACTGCGCCATCTCGGCGTTCGCGCCGACGGTGGCCGTGGCTCCGTCCAACCCGCAGGCCGGGGCCACGTCGCCGACCACCATCACCATCGATCGCCGTGACCGCACCGCCTGGCTGACCGGCGTCAAGGTGTCGCTGCCACCGGGGCTGCTCGCCTTCCTCAAGAACGCGACCGAGTGCCCGGCCGGCGATGCCACGACCGGTGCCTGCCCGGCGTCCTCGAAGATCGGCACCGTGCGCGTCAGCGCCGGCGCCGGCGCGTCGCCGCTGTCGATCACTGGCGCCCTCTACCTGGTGCAGCCGCCGGCAGGCGCAGTCGCCGGTGCGGTGATTGTCGTGCGAGCCAAGATCGGCGACCTCGATCTCGGCGACGTCGTCGTCCCCGGCCGCATCGAGCTCCGTCCGACCGATGCCGGCCTGGACTTCATCACTACGGCGCCGACGCGCGTGCACAACCTCGCGCTGAACATGCGGACCATCGAGGTCGGGCTCGATCGCGAGAGCTTTGCGACGAATCCGTCGTCGTGCGGACCGCTCGGCTTCGGCTCGTCCATCACCGGCGACGGTGGCGAGACGGCCACGCCTGGCGGCACGGTGTCGTACACGGGCTGCGAGAAGCTCCCGTTCCAGCCAAGCCTGCGGGCGACGCTCACGGGCGACGTGAAGCCGCTCGGCTTCCCGGGCATGTACGTCGAGGTCAAGACGCGCCCGGGCGACACCAACCTGCGCGCGACAACCGTCGTGCTGCCGGAGGGCGTGAGCGCGGCGTTGCCGAATCTGCGCAACCGCTGCGCCCTGGCCGACCTGAACGCCGGTGCCTGCGCCCCGGAGACGAAGGTCGGTTCGGCTCGGGCGAACGTGTCGATCACCGATGACATCATCACCGGCGACGTGTTCCTGCTGAGCGTGCCCGGCGAGCAGCTCCCTGGCCTGGGACTCAGCTTCGGCGGCCGCTACACCCAGCGCGTCACGAGCGCCGTGCGGATCAACAAAGGCGACGGACGCCTCACCGTCGTGTTCTCCTCGATCCCGGATCTCCCGCTGAGCCAGCTGATCGTCGATGTTGGCGGCGGCCCCAAGGGTCCGCTCCAGCTCTCGCGCGGCGACTGCCCGAACGGCACCCGTTGGGACGCCGCCTTCACCGGCCAGGGCGGACAGACGGCGACCGCTCAAACTGGCCTGCGGTGCGCTGCCAAGTCCACGATGCGAATCTCGGCGAAGTCCGGGTTCTCCCTGCGGAACTTCGACTTCGGTGGCCGGTTCCTGAAGTCGGCCGCGGTCACGGTGCCGACCGGATACAAGCTCGTTCCGTCGGCCGCGAAGCCGAAGGGCAGGGCCTGGGCCCGGACCGAGGGCGGCACGCCGAAGCTGGCGATCACCAGCAAAGCGCTAACGGTCACCACCACCTCGACGAAGACCACCTCGCTGCGCATCAAGGTCTCGCCCAAGGCCGTGCGTCGCACGTCGAAGAAGAAGCTCAAGAAGGGCGCCACGGTCAACGTGCTCGTGCGGTTCGTGTTCACCGACGGCGCCGTGCAGACGCAGACCGTCAAGGCTGCCGCCAGCTAAACGCCGGCCGGCCCTCGCCAAGTGATTCCACGGCCGCCGGAGTGGCCGTGGAATCACCTCCCTACGCGCGGAGGCGGCGGACCGCGTAGAGCAGCGCCGAGGCCGCCACGAGCAGTCCGGTCACAAAGAACCAGCGCGCGAGGAAGTCGGGTGGTTCGTGGCCGAGCGCATTGACGAAGTTCTGCGGCTGGCGCTCGAGGATCCTTGGGAGGAACACGACGAACAGCACGCCAGAGATCACGAGCGGCGTGCGGATGTGGTTGATCACGGGTACGGCCCGCTCTGCGTCACGGCTGGGCCGGCTAGCGGAAACAAGGTTGGCGGCAACATCGTCGTCGGCGCCCGCAGCGACCGTCTCGGTGTCGACCGCGGACTCCGCCGGCCCCATCGCGAGATCCTTCAGCGGCGTTCCGTCGCCGGCGCCGACGCCCCGCGACAGCAGCGTGTTCACCACGCCGTAGATCGGGAGGAACACGGCGTCGTGCAGCACGGCGCCGCCGAGCAGCCAGAGGGCAAGGTTCAGCGGCTGCGGTGCGAACCGCGCCTGAAACATGATCGACAGGAGGTACGCCGTGACCGCGATGACCGCGATGTGGCCCACGAGATGCAGCGGATGTTTGCCGTACAGCGTCCGAAAGCGCGTCATTGCGGCCTCACCGCCTGCGGCCCGAACACCTCTGAACGAATCATGCGAACACCATCGTCTCGACCCACTTGGTGCAGTGCACCCCTGGCAACGCAGGCACAATCACGCGCGCTGGGTACCCGTGATCGAGCGGGAGGTCCTCGCCGCCGACCTTGAGCGCGAGCAGCGACTCGTCGGCGGCGACCTGCGCGCGCCCGATGGTGGTCTGCTTGAACGCGCCACGCGGCTGCAGCGAGACGACCCGCATCGTGCGAGGGCTCGTGGCACCCACGAGCGCTGCGAGATCGGCGAGCCGCACGCCCGTCCATGTCTGCGTCGACGACCATCCCTCGACGCACGCGATCGGCAAGTCGTAGGTGCGCTGCTCCATCGCCAGGAGGTCGGCACGCGTCAGCTCGACGGCGCGCCCACCGGGTCCGGTGAGCTTGAGGCGCCAGCCATCGCCGACCATCTCGGGCGTGATCCGAGCCACCTTCGCGGTCTTGTTGACCGGGAACCGCCCAGGGCCAACCTCTCCCCGGCCACGAGGAGCGAAGAGCGCGATCTGCCGAAACGGCCCACCGGCCGATTGCCCGACGGTCGTCAGAAACACCGCGCCCGTCGTCGCGCCGAGCAGTCCAAGCACGCCGCGCCGGCTGATCGTCGTAGGACCCGGATTCGGCGACCGCAGCTCGTCACCGGCCATGCCGAGGACCTCGTTCCTGGTGCGACGCGCCTCCCGCATGGTCGGGAACTTCACTGCGACGTGCAGCACCACCGACGCCACGAAGATCCACGCACCGTAGTAGTGGGCGACGACGAAGTTGAAGTGCCAGGGGTAGTAGAGCTGCGCGTTCGTGAGCCCGGTGAGGACCTGAAAGAACGCGGACCCGACCAGCAAGAGGTTTGCCAGCTTCTCCAGCGCCTTCGCGGGGCTGGTGGGCAACGGCCAGAACAGCTTGGGGATGACCGACCAGAGCTTGAACAGCAGCAGCGGCACCATCACGAAGCCGAACGTCACATGCGAACCCTGCGTGAGCGCATAGAGCCAGCTCGGCGAGGTCGGCCAGCTGATCACGAAGAGCTGGAGATCAAGGTCGCGCGGGATCAGGTCGTTGCGGCCAAGGTCAGGCTGGTACGCCGCATGCGAGAGGAAGCCCGTGACGGACACGATCACGATGCAGAGCAGCAGCAGCGACCCGATGATCGTGGTCAGCCAGGCGCTGCGAACCGGGCTGCGCCAGAAGCCGGCGCGGGCCGGCCCCGGCGGCGGGACGTCCGGGATCAGGCCCATGAGAGCTCCGCGAACCAACGCCCGGAGTCTTCCCACCGGTAGGCCACGCAGAGGTCGGCAGGAGCGGCCACTCCATCGAGTTCGTCGCTCGCGACCCGCGCCCAGGGGAACCAATGCGACACGTCGTCGCCGCGCTCCAAGCGAACCGGCGCGGAATGCAGCCCGCTTCCTGGCGCATCGCTCTCCACGAGCACGCGGCCGGTCGGCGTGAGGAACTCGCCGATCCGGCGCAGAAGATGAGTGGGGTCGCCTCCGATGCCGAGGTTGCCGTCGAGCAGCAGCACGGTCTCCCAGACACCGAGTTCAAGACCATGATCGAAGACGTCGGCGTGGACGGCCTCGGCGCCGCGGGCTGCGGCAATCCGGACGGCCGAGGGCGACGCGTCGAGGCCGAGCACGGCGACCCCACGGCGCACGAGGGCGTGGACATGTCGACCAGGGCCGCACCCCACGTCGAGCACGGGGCCTCGCGCACGGTCGATCAGACGCTCATCGACCGGATCGGCGTCGGCAAGCCAGCGATTCACCGCGAGGCTCTGCGTGGCGCCGTCGGCGTGGCGCGCCGTCAGTGAGGCACCAAGATCAAGGGCCGCGCCGTAGATCGTCCAGGGCATCGCAGTCATCGCTGCACCGCCTTCACGACGCCGAACGCGGGCCCCGGCACGGCCATGGCCTCTTCGATCGGACCCGCTAGCCCCAGCTCGCGCAGGGCCGCCGAGAACCGCAAGCGCGGCGCGGTCAACGCCACTTGCCGCGCCGACCGAATGTCGTCGATATCGACGAGGATCGGCAGACCGGTGCAGACCGCCAGCCCGTGCTGGAGGAGGCGCTCGAGCTGGAGGGCGCCGGTGTCCGGCTGACTCATCGGGACGCCCTCCAGCAGCGGCCGCGCCGGCCGTTGACCGCGCAGCCCGATGCCCCAGTAGCCACCGTCCTCGGTCATGCCGACCAAGGCGTCCGTTCCTGGGGCCTCAAGGAGGTCGCTGCACGCCATGAGCAGCTCAGGGGTGATCTGCGGGGTGTCCATCCCGATCAGGAAGGTCGGCTCCGGGAGGGCATCGAAGGCGGCCGCGAGGCGCTCGTCGAGGCCGGCGCCGCGTTGGGGAATGACCTCGAACCCGTCGGGAAGCCATGGCCCAGGCTCACCGTCCAGGACGCAGACGTATCGGGCTGCGGGCGTCTGGGCCACGGCCGAGAGTGTGTCGGCAAGGGCTGCTTCAGCGAGCTGCGCCGCTTGCTGCGGAGAGCAAGGCGGGCAGAGGCGCGTCTTCACGCGGCCAGCAACCGGGGCCTTGGCGATCACGGCCAGCGCCACGCTCATGCCATCACCGCCGACATGTCGCGCACGGCCCGCACCGTGCCACGCACCGTGCCCGTCACCTTCGACTGACCAATCCGCGGGAGATACCCGACGGGCACTTCGTCGATGACCCAGTCGGCCCGCGCGGCGCGCAGCACCATCTCCAGCGGCCACCCAAATCGCCGGTCCTCGATGCCGAGGGCAATGAGATCCGCGCGGCGTGCGGCGCGCATCGGCCCCAGATCACGCAGGGCCACGCCGGCGCGCCTTCGCAGCTGCCACGCCAGTACTCCGTTGGCCGCGCGCGCGTGCACGGGCCAGGCGCCACGACCGTTGGGCTGTCGCCGACCCAAGACGAGGTCGGCCGCGCCGCCGATCACCGGGTCCGCGACGAGCGGAAGCTCTGAAGGATCCAGCGACGCGTCGCAGTCCATGAAGCACACGACATCGGCCGAGGCGGCCATGAGGCCGGCGAAGCACGCGGCACCAAATCCGGGGCGCTCTTCACGCACGACCTGCGCGCCGAGGCGGGCGGCGATCTCGCCCGAGCCGTCGGTCGACCCGTTGTCGACGACGATCGGCGCGTAACCCGCCGGGATCCGTTCCAGGACCCAAGGGATGGCACCGGCTTCGTTCAGAACCGGGAGGACGACATTTGGCACGTTTCCATCCTCTCCGCTTTTGCCACTGGTTCGGTGAATTCTTACGAACGTTCCGAAAGGCGACGCGCGCAGGCCCGGTCGACCTTCTACGGTCAGGCGATGCTCCTGCTCACCGGCGGCGCCGGATTCATCGGATCGCACCTCGTCGATGCGCTCGCCGCCTTCGGACGCGCCGTCCGCGTCTTGGACCACCACGAGCCCAAGGGCCCGGTGCCGGCGGGCGTGGAGGTCGTGATCGGCGACGTCCGCGACCCTGAGGTGGTGGCGTCGGCGTTGGAGGGCATCACCGCCGTCTGCCATCAGGCCGCGATGGTCGGCCTGGGCGTCGACCTCGATGACATTGCGGACTACGTCTCCCACAACGATCTGGGCACGGCCGTGCTGCTGCGCGCGATGGCACGGAGCCATCAGTCCCGGGCATCCGATGCGGGGATCGACCGCCTCGTGCTCGCGTCCAGCATGGTCGTCTACGGCGAAGGCCGATATCGCTGCCGGGACCACGGGATCGTGGGCCCAGGTCCAAGGGCGACCACGGACCTCGAAGAGGGCCGCTTCGAGCCACCGTGCCCAGCTTGCGGCGCGCCGCTCACGGCCGAGTCCGTCCCGGAGACGGCCCCGACCGACCCACGCAATGTCTACGCCGCCACAAAGCTTCACCAAGAGCACCTCGCAGCAGCGTTCTCGCGCGAGACGGGCGTGCCGGTCACGTCGCTGCGCTACCACAACGTCTACGGGCCCGGAATGCCGCGGGACACCCCCTACGCCGGCGTCGCCTCGCTCTTCGCCAGCGAGCTGGCAGCCGGCCGCCCGCCGCGAGTGTTCGAGGACGGCGGCCAGCGGCGGGACTTCGTGCATGTGCGCGACATCGCGCGGGCCAACGTCCTCGCCCTCACGGCCTCCGAGCCGATCCCAGGCCCGTTCAACATCTGCTCCGGCCACCCACGCAGCGTGCTCGACATGGCCCGCGCGCTGCACGCTGCCGCCCAGCCCGGCACGCCTGCTCCGGTGGTTACCGGAGCGTTCCGCCTCGGCGACGTGCGCCACGTCTTCGCCGATCCGTCCCGCGCTCGAGACGTGCTCGGGTTCGTCGCCGAAGAGCCGTTCGACGCCGGCATGGCCGAACTCTTCGCTGGCGAAGCGTAAGGCCGCCCACAGCACGCCCCTCGACGTCGCAACCCGAGCGGTGGGCTGCGACGTCAGGGTGAGCGAACCACAGCCCGAGCGGTGGGCTGCGTCTGGGGGCGCCGCCCCGGGGGAAAGGCGGCGATCACTGCCGGACGGAGCCAGCAGCGAAGATTGAGACCGTCAGTCTCCGTCGCAGTCTCCGAGGAGATCACACGGGTCGACGGTGCGGAAGGCGGCGACGACGGTGGGGTCGAAGTGGGTGCCGGACCCAGCGACGATGTGCGCGACCGCCTCCGCGAGCGGCCAGGCCTTCTTGTAGGGACGCTCGTGGGTCAGCGCATCGAGGACGTCGACCACGGCGACGATCCGAGCACCGATCGGTGTTTCGTCACCCGCGAGGCCGTCGGGGTAGCCGCCACCATCCCAGCGCTCGTGGTGGGAGAGCGCGATCAGCTCCGCCATGCGGACCGCCTCGCTCGTGCCGCCGGACAGGATCTGCTGACCGATGCGGGTGTGGCGCTCCATCTCGGTGCGCTCCTCCGGCGTCAGGCGGCCCGGCTTGAGCAGGATCGTGTCGGAGATGCCGACCTTGCCGATGTCGTGCAGGGGAGCAGCGCACTCAAGCAGGGTCCCGAAGGTCGTGCCGAGGCCCATCGCCTCAGCGAGGAGCCGGGCTGCGCGACCGATGCGGTGGGAGTGGTTGGCGGTTTCGTCGTCGCGAAATTCGGCCACGCGACTGAGGCGATCGATGACCTCGTCGTATTCGCCGAGGCCGGAGCGGTCGGCGGCGAGTTCGTCGAGTTCGACTTCGCGGGTTGTGAACGACACCTTCTGAACTGCGGCGGTGCCCGCGCCGAGTGACGCAGTTTCCTCGCGTGACGCCGTGCTGGCGGCAGCAGCGTTCTGTGCGAGGACCGCATGCTCGGTCACTGCGAGTCGCAGGTCTCCGAACTCCCGGCGTGGGCGTGCGGTGCGCGTCCCACGCACTCGAGTTCCTCGCGAACTCATCCTCAGCACCCCCGTGCCTGAAGTGGTCTAATCATTAACAAAATCATCGTCGCAGAGGAGGCTCGGCGCAATGGGCCAAGTGCCGCGAGCGCCACGGTTTCCTTGACGACCGTTCGGCCCTGGCCAAACGGCCCATCAAGACCGGTCGCAAGTGTGACCGGCGACTATGGCCTCGCGCGCGATGATGTTCATACCGACGCCCCTTCCCCCAGACGGCGCCGACGATTTCAGTGAAACCCCTCCCCACTTCCGCGCTGACCCACGTGGTCGAGCACCTGCCCACACCCATCGTCGTGCTCGACGATGGCGGCTTCGTCGTGAGCGCCAGCCCATGCGCCGTCGACCTCCTTGCGTTGCGAATCGACGACAACACGCACTTGGAACGCCACCTGGCGGGAACGGACGGCGCCCACTCGGTCGGGCGTCGCTCGCTCATCCCAACCGACTCCGGCACGCACGAACTCGTCGCGATCGTCGGTGCGCCCGTTCCACTCCCCCCAAAGGACGTGGCCGCGCTCGCCGGAGCCGTCGCGCACGATTTCAACAATCTCCTCGGCGTCATCATGAACTTCACGACGCTCGCCGCCGCGACCCTGCCCCCAGGGAGCCCCGCCGCGAGCGACCTCCGCGAGGTCCTCGCGGCCTCCCAGCGCGCCGCGACCATCGCCCAGCGCCTGCAAGAACTCGGTGAAGTGCGTCCCGCTGGCCGATTCGCCGAACCCTGCTGACGATCGCCCAGCGCGCCTAAACGCCCTGAAAACCGGCACTCCGGGGCCGCGACGGGGCGTTTCGCTTCTTCGCCCCCGGAGATTTCCGAAGAACTACGTGGACTCTGTCCCCCTGCCGTGGTTGACTGACCCACGATGAACCGTGCCCAGGTCCGCCTGCTGATCGCCGACGACCACCCGCTGTATCGCTCAAGCGTTGAGCGGGTCGTCCGGCTCCATCCAGAATTCGCGGTCGTGGGCCTCGCCTCCGATGGCAAGGAGGCGCTCGACATGATCCTCGAACTCGCGCCCGACATTGCCATCGTCGATCTCAACATGCCGGAGCTCGATGGACTCACCCTGCTCGATCACCTCGTGCAGTCAGAGTCGCGCACGGCCGTCGTGATCCTCACCGGCAGCTTGGAGAGCGAGCAGGTCTATCGCGCCGTCGAACTCGGCGCTGCTTCGGTCCTGTCGAAGCTCGTGGAGCCCGACACGCTGATCTCGACGCTGCTCGAGGTCGCATCGGGCAAGACGGTCCTCGGGAGCGAGGTGCAGTCGCTTCTCGCTGGTGAGGTGCGCTCGCGCCGTCGCGACGACCGTCCGGTGCTCACCGACCGCGAGCGCGAGGTCCTCGCTCAGATCGCCGACGGATCGAGTGTCGCCGAGATCGCCGCGACGATCCACCTCAGCCCGTCGACCGTGAAGTCCCACCTCGAAAGCCTGTACCGCAAGCTCGAGGTGTCGGATCGCGCTGCCGCCGTCGCCACCGCGATGCGGCGGGGCCTCCTCCACTAGCGCCGCGCCTCACGAACGGCGGGGACCGCGACCGGAGGCGGCTACTCCTAGGCGAGGAGCCGCATGACTTCGCTTGCCAACGTGTCGATCGAGCATGGCTTCGACACGACGGCGCCGACGCCATGGCGTTCGGCTTCGCCCTGCGCCGCCGCCGTGAGATAGCCCGACGTGAGCACCACGGGCAGCTCGGGCCGGATTGCCAGAACAGATTTCGTCAGCTCCAGGCCGGTGAGCCCGGGCATCGAGTAGTCGGTGACGAGGGCGTCGAACGCCTGCGGGTCCGCCTCGAAGACGGCCAAGGCCTCACGGGGATCGGTAAAGCCGGTCACCACGCACCCGTGGTAAGGCATGGCGCGGTACGCGAGCCGCACCAGCGCCTGCTCGTCATCGACGAACAGGACACGAGCACCACCCGCGGACTCGGGCAGCGGCCCGGTCGGCTCGGGCTGGCGCGCGCCGGGAGCATCGGCCGAGGCGACGGGAACGTAGACCGTGAACCGCGCTCCGTTGCCTGGGCTGGTCTCCACCGCGACCGAGCCTCCATGGTTCTTGATGATGCTCTGTACGGCAGCAAGACCCAGCCCGGTGCCGTCGCTCTCGGTCTTCGTGGTGAAGAAGGGGTCGAAGATGCGCGCAGCGACCGCTTCGCTCATCCCAGGCCCGTCGTCGGCGACGGTCAAGCTCAGGTACTGCCCCGGCTCGAGCCCGCTCGTGATGCCGGTCGGACGCGCGCCGACCTTGACCGGGGTGATCGCGAGTTCGATCGAGCCCCCGGCCGCCCCCAGGGCCTGGCCCGCGTTCGTCACGAGGTTGACGACCACCTGGTGGAGTTGCGTCGGATCTCCGATGACCGCAGGGAGCGTCTCGGGGTAGCTCGCTCGGATGACCACCGTCGATGGAAGCGTCGGGCGCAGGAGCGTCTCGGCCTCTTCCACGACTTCGGCGAGCTGGAACGCAACGCGCCGATGCTCGACGTCGCGACTGAAGGTGAGGAGCCGCTTGACGATGTCGCCGGCGCGATGGGCGCCCCGCGCAATCTCCGCGATGCTTGCGTCAGGTGACGCGCCGGCGCGAATCTCGGCCTCGGCCACCCGGGCGTAGCTCAGGATCGCCCCGATCACGTTGTTGAAGTCGTGGGCAATCCCGCTCGCGAGGGTGCCGATGGCCTCCATCTTCTGCAGGCGGAGCCGGCCGGCCTCCTCCAGGCGTTGGTCGGTGATGTCGGCAAAGACGCCGATCAGTCGCAGGGGTTCACCACGGTCGTCGAAGTCGATCGTCCCCATCGCCGACACCCAGCGTTCCTCGTGCCCGCCGCCGGCAGGCCTGATGATCCGGAACTCCGCCTCGTAGTTCGGGCCGCCGGGCTGCATCGCAGCGGCGATGCTCGCTTGGGCCTGCGCTCGATCCTCAGCATGCACGATCGAGAAGAACAGCTCATAGGCGTTGCCGGTCTTCATCGCGTCCATCGGCACCCCGAGGATCTCTTCGAGCTGGGAGTCCTCCGAGAATCGGTCCTCCGGCACGAGCCACACATACGTGCCAAAGCCGGTGAGTTCGAGCGTTGCGCGGAGCTGTTCCTCGTGCCGCCGCAGTTCGAGTTCCTGCTCGATCCGGTCGGTGATGTCGAGGGTGACCCCGAACCAGCGGGTCCCGCCGTCGGGGTCATCCACGGCCGCCATCCGCGCCTCCACCCAGCGGTACTCGCCGTCATGGCGCAGCATGCGGAAGACGAGGGAGTCGCCGACGCGGTCGCGCCGAAAACCGTCCCGCTCCACCACCACGCGATCGTCGGGGTGAACGAGGTCCATGACGCCCTTCTCGAGGAGTTCCTCGGGAGAACGACCCGTAAACGCTTCCCACTTCGGGGCGAGGTACAGGTACTCGTCCGGAGCCCGGACCACCCAGGCCATCTGCGGCAGGGCCTCGGTCATCACCCGGAACTGCACTTCGCTGGCCTGCAGGCGCGCCGCCTGATCCCGAACGCGCTCTTGAGCACGACGGACCTGGTCGACATCCGTCGTGCGGGCGAAGTAGCCCAGCAGCTGGCCGCCCTCGCTGCGGATGGCCCACAGCTCGGTCCGCATGCGCGAGCCGACACCCTCAAGTTCGTAGTACTCGTCGAACGCAAGCGGCGCGTCGGTCGACGCGGCATCCGAAAGGCGGGCACGCCACTGCGTTTCAGCCTGATCGTCGCCGTGGAAGACGGGGATGGTCCAGACCGGCTGGCCGATGATGTCGTCGGGCCGCAGCCCAGACGCCGAGATGCCGGACTCGTTCACGAACACCACGGTGCCGTCCGGATCAACGACGCAGAGGTATCGCGCGCGGTCGTCAAACAGGTGTTTGCTGAGCGGGTGCGTGAGCGCTTGCTCGACGTACGCCTTCAGGGTTGCCGCTTCGGTCGACGCGTTCGAATGGGGTGGGGACATTCACGTCCCGGTCGTCCACCTGCGGGGAGACGCCGAACGGCGTGCAGGAACCGGTGAAGCGGAGCCTAACTCCGCCAGCCGCAGTCCGCTACGGACAGCCGTCCAGGCGGGCGACTCGCTGCAGACGAATGCCTGCGACTAGTTGCTGCTGAACGTGGCCAGCTCGTGCCACACGGTGATCGTGCGTGCACGGCGGCGGACGTCGACGACGCGATGCGTCGTGGCAACGTGGAGGGTCGGGCCGCGACCCTCGCGGTCCAGGGTGAGAGCCATCGCGTCCGCGGGGCGTCCGGCGGAAACTGCGGGCACCTCGCCCTGAGGGCGGGGCGCCACTTCGGCATCAAGCCGGCAGGCGTTGCGAAGTTCGGTCAGGCTCGGAGCGCAGGCGCGCTCCGTGGCGAGCGCAGCGTCCAGCGCCGGATGCCCCACCTTGACGATCGGCGTCGGCCGAGCCGCAGGGCCGCCATTGAGGAGGCCGCTCGTCCGAGAACTTTTGTAGTGATCCTTCACGTTCTAAGCATCGTCGGAATTGTCCTTCGCGAGCATCGGCCAACCGGACGCAGTCGCCCAGGTGACGAATGGGCCGTTCGGCCTAGGCCTCCCGGACATCCGCTACGCTCCGGGCGCTTCAGCAGCATGTTGCTTGTCACCATGCCTACGGGTTGTGCACAATGCCCGGGTCGGGATTGGACGAATGGTCCCGCTCAGATTCTGCGCGGAGGCGATCCGAACACCGTTCTGGCGCGGTAAGGCGGGTTGTCCGGTCAGGGTCCGAGCGACGCCTCAGGCCTGGGGACCAGACGGATCCACGCCGAGCCTCAGCACCTTGCCGGAATGCGGCGACGCGCTGCAT
The DNA here is from genome assembly GCA_032119595.1 of Solirubrobacteraceae bacterium. Taxonomy (GTDB): domain Bacteria; phylum Actinomycetota; class Thermoleophilia; order Solirubrobacterales; family Solirubrobacteraceae; genus JAGIBJ01. The sequence continues at coordinate 332,554 of JAUMBQ010000001.1, forward strand.
CGGCGAGCTGCTCTGCGAGCCACAGGTCATGCATCCACGACCGTGTGCACTCCTCTTCCCGAATCAGCGCGAGGCCGTCGGCTCCGGAGCGGACCACCACTCCGTCCCAGCGCAGGCTCGGCTCGAGGCCGCTGAGCCAGGTCGCCACGACTGGCGGTGCGTCATCCAGCCCACTCCAGCGGGAACCCTGGGCGCGCAGCGAGAACGACGCCAACTCACCGGAGACGTGCACCAGGCTGCTCGACTCCTCAAGCCGGACGACGACGTGGCGCCCATGCCGGGTGCCAACCATCTCGGTTCGGCCTCGTGGGACCAATCCTGGGGCGAACGCCCGCGGCTCTACCTGGACCACGTCGACCAACTTCAGTCCCAGCGGGCGGATCAGCTCTTGCGCCTCCCACCCGGCACCCCGTGCGGATCGCCGAGGCGGCCGCGGCGCCGCAGCCAATTCCTGGTCGACGGGATCAAGTTCGAGGGCGCGGGCCACGGCCAACACCGGCGCGCCGCCCGCATCCGTCACGGGCCGGGTCGGCTGGGCGGCGATCACCGTGCGCAAGTCGGCGTGAACGGCCCGCACGACGCCGCGCTGTCGCAATCCGAGCGCCAACACCACCGGGCTGGCGACTAGAGGGAGCCACTCGTTCATCGCGCCCATCCTGCAACGGCGACATCCTTCGCGCAAGCCCCAACAATCGGGCATCTTTGTCCAGAACGACGCGGAGCGTAGACCCGAGGTTGCCGCGCAGGCGCCACGCGGTTGCGAACCGCTCTGCTGCGGTGCGCGCCGGCGCGTCACACCGTCGCGCCAGACTGGGGCCCTTCGACCCTTGCGCGCCCATCGCGGAAACCACGTTCCGCCCCGTGGAACCGCCGTCCCAGGCACCAGGCGCCGTTCGCGACGGCGACGCTCTGGCCAGCCGCGGGACGAAGGCCCGTCCGTCTGATGATGCCGAGCGCTCATTCGGTTTGCTCAAACCTACGGAATGCACCGGGAAAGATCAGGCCCCGGAAGAAGTTATGAACTGGGCGCGCGAACCCTCAAAACTGGCGCGGCCAGGGCGCTTTTGGCTCGACGAAGAGCTCAGTCACCGGGCACGAGGCACGGTGATTCGCTTGCCGATCGGTTTGTTCTCGTTGCCGCTGGCGCCAATCCCCTGGGGAGTAATCTCATAACGACCGGGCGGGAGCGCCCGTGCGAGTTTGACGGACCAGGCTGAGGTGCCTTTCGCCGTCAGGTTGAATGCTGGAGTGCACCGGCCCTTCACCGGCTTGGTGGCCTTGGCCCACCGTTGCCGGGCGGTGAGTGCCTGACACCGTTTGCCGACGCGCCTGGCGATCGACAGCGTGATGCGGTCGGCACGCAGCGCCGTGCCCGCGATACGCCGGATGGCGCGCTTCGGGAGCCGGGAAAGCTTGGTCACGGGAAGGAGCGCGAGGCGATTGGCTTCGCGCTCCTGTGCGCAGGCCATGTCGCAGCTCCCGGGCTGCAGATACGGGAGCGCATGCACCAGGCTCGTGCCGGGCGCCGCTTCGTAGGCACCGATATCGCCACGAACCACGCCGTCTCCGTCGCCGTCCACCGGCCGCGCCGCGCCGACCGCATCGACGCCCACGTCGGCGGTGCCATTGTCGATGAGCACCGAACCGGCGCCCGGGGCCAGATTGCCGGCCGCCGCGTCGACCAGCACGGGGCCATGGTGTTCGAGGTCGACGTTGCCACCGTCGTCAGCGAGGCGCGCGCTTGCGTTGTCGAGCGCGACGGCGCCAGCCCGCCAGGCGGACTCCGACAGGTGCAGGTCGACCGTCGCGGCGCCTTCGACCCTGATGTCACGCGAGGTGGTGTTCGCCATCTGAACGATCGGATCGCCACCGGGCTGAGCGGACGGAGTGATCGTTGCTGGGACCCAGTCCGCGCCGCCGACCGCGAGGACCTCGCGCCCCGTGAATCGAACGGACTGCTGGCCGGCGTCGTTGCGGATGCGCAGGCCGCTGCCCCCACGCGCCAGCGACACGAGCGTCAGGTGTCGAGCGGTGACCGACGTCTCCCCCGCCGCCGCGCTCAGCGGCGTCGAGATACCGACCCCGGCCCCTGCGTCGCCCGGACCGCTGTGCACCACGCGCGCAGCGACCGATTCCAGCCGAACCTGCGGCGAGGGCGTCGAGATACCAACGCCGAAGATGCCGGCCGTCAGCGCAGCTTCCTTAATGGACACCGGGGCGGGCCACTGGGCGTCGTAGATGGCGTAGCCCGCACTGATGCGGACCTTTTCGATCGTGACGTCGCTTTTGGAGGCGCCTGCGTCCGGAAAGAGGCCGATGCCGTAGTTGGTCGGCAAGGCAGCCGGGTCGAGCTCGACGGTCGCGTCGCGGACGGTGCCACCTCGGCGCAGGATGATGCCGCTCTGGCTGGCGCTGCCCGTCGCCGGCCCCTGGATGTCGACGCGCTCGACGACGAGCCCCGGCTCATTGCCGTCGATGCCGGTGAGGTTCGCGACGTCCATGCGGATCGAGAGGTCCGACACGCGCGTGGATTCGTCGTACGAAACCAGGACCCACGTCGCCGGCTTGCCGACGATCACCGTCTTCCCTCGTCCGGCGCCGACGATCTCCGCTCCGCTGCCCTTGAGGACGACGGCCGGACCGTCGAATTGACCCTCGCCGAGTTCGACGCGGTCAGGCCCTGGGTTCCCGGGCAGGTTGGTCGCGTCGAGCGCCATCTTGAGCGTCGGCAGGCTCGTGCCGCTGCAGGCCGGCTTCCCGACGCAGAACGTCGCCGCCGCGGCGGGCGCGGGCGCGACAAGCAGGGACGCAACGACGGCGAGTGGCGCCGGCCGAACACAGCGAGAAAGTCGAAGCAGCGAAAGGTCCATCAGGCGACGAGCCCAGTCACGGCCTCTGGCCTGATCATAAGCGGGGCTTGAGCCCGGGGATTGAGCCCAAGGCTTGAACCAGGAGCGCCGAAGCGAAGCGGCCGAATCAAACGACGCGCCACTCCCCCGGTCACCTCGGCACTCCTAGTCAAAGCCGACGCCACCGCGGTTTGGATGCTCCCCCGATCATCCAAACCACAGTAGGCGGCACTACTACCTGGTCGCAGCGCCGATCTTGTGACGAAACTCGTCGACGCTGGCGCGTTGCCGCTCGTCACGCGACGACTCGGGGGACACCACCCCGCGCTTCGGATGGCCTCTGCCATCCTCGACCGCGCCGGGGGAAGCGTCGCCTATTGCTGCGTCACCGCCGCCAGGACGTCGATGCGACTGGCCCGTCGCGCCGGACCAATCGCGGCGACGACGCCCGCGATCGCACTCAGCACGAACAGCACGACGAGCGTGCCCCACGGAATCGCGAGCACAAAGCCCTCGCTCTCAAGCGGACGCGACACCAGGGCGCCAAAGATCACCCCGATCGCCACGCCGAGCACCGCGCCCATGAGCGAAGTGATCACGGCCTCGCCGCGGACGATGCGGCGAATTTGGCGGCGAGACGCGCCCACCGCCCTGAGCATTCCGAGTTCGCGTGTGCGCTCGTAGACGGAGAGCGCCAGCGTGTTGACGATGCCGAACAGCGCGATCACGACCGACAACGCCAGTAGGACGTAGAACACGTACAGGATCTGATTGACGGCGCCGACCTGCATATCGAGGAATTCCTTCCTGGTCTGCGGCTCCAAGGTCGGGAAGTCGCGTTCAAGCAGCCCTGCGATCTCGCTGCGCACCACACCGTCGGAGGCGCCTGGCGCGGCGACGATGAGCGCCACGGTCACGGTCGGCGTGTCGAACTGGTCGCGAACGACGCGGTCGGTCACGATCACATCGCCGAAGAACTGACCGCGGTCCTCGTAGAGCCCCCGGACGGTGAAGCTCGTGGGCTCGCCCTTGGCGTTGTAGAGCGCGAAGGTCGAACCGACCGACAGCGACTGCGACTCGGCCCAGTCCTGCTTGAGGAGCGCATCTTGGGGTGTCAGGCGGCGCAGGGTGTCGTCCGAGCCTTGCGTCCAAGCGACCCGAATGACCTGGGTTGCGACCGCCGGATCCAGCCCTGCCAGCGAGACGCCCTTCCCGTCCTTCAGCTCGGCTCGCCCACTTCGCAGGCTCGCCGCAGCAGCCACCGACGGCAGCTTCGACACCGCTGGCGCAACGCCCTCGGGGGTGAGACCGGTCGGGTCGAGCACGACGAAGTCGCCGACGACCGCTTTCTCGAACGCGCCCGAGAACGACGCCTTGAATCCGTTCACGAAGATGGCGACGAAGGCCACGAGCGCCACGCCAACCATGAGCGATGCCGCCGTGCCCGCCGTGCGGCCCGGAGACCGCACCGTGTTGCCTTGCGCGATCTTGGCGGCAACGCCGCCGGTCCAGCCGAGCGGCCGACCGACCACGGCGGCCAACGGACCAACCAGCAACGGTGAGAGCGTGCCGACGCCGATGAAGACGATCACGGCGCCCACGCCGAGCAGGATCAGCGACGGTGACACGTCGAGTCCCGCAAAGAGGCCGATGAGCATGAGCGCGAGTCCGAGGATCGAGAACGCGGCCTTGATCCCAAGGACGAGGTGTCCCTGGCGCTTGGTTGGCGTGACGGTGCCCTCCTGCATCGCCTCCACCGGCGGGACGCGCATGGCCCGCACGGCCGGCGCGAGGCTGGACAGCACGGTCACGACCGTCCCGAGCCCGATCGCCACGACGACGGTCCGCACCGCGATCACGGTGCCGGAGCTCGGAAGATCGAGCCCGACCGCGGAGAGCAGGCCAGAGAGCAGCGGCGCCAACCCAACCCCGGCGGCCAGGCCAAGGATCGAGCCCACGAACCCGAGCGCAAGTGCCTCCGCCACGACCGACCACAGCACCTGGCGGCGCGAAGCACCGATCGTGCGAAGCATCCCGAACTCACGGGTGCGCTGCGCGACCGTGATGCTGAAGGTGTTGAAGATGACGAACGAGCCCACGAGCAGGGCCACGAGTCCAAAGATCAGCAGCCCGGTGGTGAGGTAGCCAAGGATCTCGGAGAGGTCGGCGGACTGCTCCGCGCGATCTTCCTCACCGGTGCGCACGATCGCGGCCGATCCAACCGCCTCGCTCACGCGCTGCTTCAGCTCGGCCTGGGTCACGCCGTCGTCCGCCTGCACGAGGATCTCGGCCAACTGCTTTGGATGGCCAGACAGCGCTTGGGTCTCCGGCAGGCTGAAGGCGGCGAAGATCGCGCCACCAAGAGAACTCGCGCCGCCGAACGTCACGGTGCCGACGAGCCGGTAGGACCGGACCGTCCCGACGAGGCCTTGCACGCGAACGCGATCGCCGATGGACAGCCCGGCGTTCTTGGCGGCCTGCTCCGAGAGGGCGACCTCGCCCATCGCCGACGGTGTATCGCCTTTGTGTTCGAAGATGTCGAACCGCGGCGGCGGTGCGGAGAACGCGAGCGTCGGAGCCCCCGTGACCGGGCCGACCCGCTTTCCGCGATCGTCCACGACCGACACCGGGAACCCGCCGATGCCACCGGCGACGAACTGCACACCGTCCACCCCGCGAACCTTGGCCTCGAGGGTGTCCGGGAAGTAGGCCAGCGAGGCGCCGAAGCCTTCCTCGGTCTCGGGCGCGATCAGACGCAGGTCGACGTTCTCGCCGCCGGTGGCAACGAGGCGATCGAAGGACCGGGAGATCGAGTCCGTGAGCACGAACGTGCCGGCGATCAGCGCGACGCCGAGGACGACGGCGAGCAGGGTAAACGCCGTTCGGGCCTTGCGCTCGCGCAGGCCGCGGAAGGCGAAGCGGTTCATGCGTTCACCGTGCGCACGGACTTCATGAGCTCAAGGACGGCGTCGGTGTCGCCCGCAGGCCCGTCCCGCACGATCTTGCCGTCGGCGAGCACCACGAGCCGGTCGGCGTACGAGGCAGCGTTGGCGTCATGGGTGACCATCACGATGGTCTGCCCAAATTCGTCGGCGGCGGTGCGCAGGAGCTTCAGCACCTCGGCCGAGGCCGTGGAATCCAGGTTGCCGGTGGGTTCGTCGGCGAAGACGACGGCGGGGCGATGGATCAGCGCACGAGCGACGGCGACACGCTGCTGCTGGCCGCCGGAGAGTTCGGATGGGCGGTGGTTCAGGCGGTCGGCGATCCCGACCGAGGCCACAAGCTGATCGAACCAGGCGGGGTCGGGCTCGTTTCCGGCCAACGTGAGCGGCAGGAGGATGTTCTCCTTCGCGTTCAGCACGGGCAGAAGGTTGAACCCCTGGAAGATGGAGCCGATCCGGTCGCGGCGCAGGCGGGTGAGGTCGGCTTCTCCCAGCGAGGAAAGGTCGGTCTGATCGATGAACACCGACCCGGAGGTCGGTCGATCCAGCCCGGCGAGCAGGTGCATGAGCGTGGATTTACCGGAGCCAGACGGACCCATCACGGCGGTGTAGCCGCCGGCCGGGAAGTCCACCGTGACGCCCCGCAGGGCCCGCACCTCTGCGTCCCCGATTCCGAACGTGCGTGTCAGGTCGACCGCCGAGACAATGGCTTCAGTTGCTGGCATGAGGCCGATTGTGCCGCACCGATAACCCCCTCGACAGTGGATTTCGCCCAATCGTCACCGGTAGTTGACCGCGTTGCCGGTCGCGGAGCCGCAGCCGAGCGCACCTGGGAGCGCTACCGCGGCGCGCGTTAGGTCATCTCATCGAGGAGGTCTCGCACGACCTGCTTGAGCTTGTCGGCGGCGAACGGCTTCTCCAGAAAAGCGGTGCGTTCCTGGTCCCTCAGCGCTTCCGGGGCGAGCACCTTGTGGCTGTAACCCGACATGAAGATCACGCGCAGCTCGGGCCGTGATTCGCGCATGAGCTTCACGAGGTCTGGGCCGACCATCCCGGGCATGATCACGTCGGTGAGCACGAGATCCACCCGGTGCTCGTCGATCAGCTCGAGCGCCTCGCGGCCGCCGGGAGCGGTCAACACCTCGTAGCCCGCCTTGACGAGGATCCGCTTCGCGATGGCCCGCACTTCCGGCTCGTCCTCCACGACGAGGACCACTTCACCCCGACCGTCGGGTGCGCCCTTGGCGGCATCTTCGCGGGCATCGGCGGCCCGGCCCGTGGCGGGCAGGTGGATCTTCACCGAAGTTCCCGTCCCAGCCTCGGAATAGAGCATCACGTGGCCACCTGCGGCGTTCACGATGCCGTACACCGTGGCCAGGCCAAGGCCCGTCCCCTCGCCCTTGGGTTTGGTGGTGTAGAACGGCTCGAACGCGCGCTGAAGCACCTCGGGTGGCATGCCGACCCCGGAGTCGCTGATGGAGAGCCGCACGTACCGGCCCGCCGCGAGGCCGACGTGGGTCGCGGCGAACGCGCCGTCGAGTTCGGCATTGCCGACCTCCACGATCAGCCGCCCGCCGTCCGGCATGGCGTCGCGGCCATTGACGGCGAGGTTCACGAGCACCTGCTCCATTTGCCCACGGTCGGCCTCGACGGGCCACAGCCCGATCTCGGCGACGACGTCGAGTTCCACCCGCTCGCCAAGGGCGCGCCGAAGGAGGTTCTCCAGGCCGCGCGCGAGTTCACCGAGATCGAACACCTCGGGCTGTACCACTTCGCGGCGGCTGAAGATCAGGAGTTGCCGCGTGAGCGCGGCCGCGCGCATCGCGGCCCGGCCGATCTCCTGCACGTCGTCGTGCTCCTGGGAACCCTCGTGAAGTTCGGCGGTGACGAACTCGGACAGGTTGATGATCACCCCGAGCAGGTTGTTGAAGTCGTGGGCGATCCCTCCGGCGAGCTGCCCCACGCTTTCCAAGCGGCGCGTCTGGTTGAGTTCCTCTTGCAACTCGCGTTCGCGCTGGCTCTCTGCGCGCTCGGTGATGTCGCGGACGGCGGCGACCGCGATCACTCCTGTCTCGGTTTCCAGGCTGGACAGACTGATCTCTGCCGGGAACTCCGAACCGTCCTTGCGGCGCGCGGAGAGTTCGGCGCCGGCACCCATCGGGCGGGTCTTCGGATCCGCGAAGTAGCCGTCGCGCAGCTGCGAGTGCCCGGGCTCGAAGCGGTCGGGAACGAGGAGCTCGATGGGCGCGCCGATCAGCTCGGCCCGGTCGTAGCCAAACAGCACTTCGGCCTGGCGGTTGACGAGGGTAATCCGCCCGTCGCCGTGAACGCCCACGATGCCGTCGGGAGCGAACTCCAGTAGCGCCTCGAAGGTCCGCTCGGCGCGGCGCTGTGCGGAGATGTCGCGGGCGATCGTCGCCATCCCGATCTCGTCTCCGTGGGCATCTTGCACCGTCGAGACGGTCAGGACAACGTCGATGCGCGTCCCGTCTTTGCGCATGTGCTGGGCTTCTTGGTCGCGGACCTCTACGACGGTCGGTGGGCCGAGTTCATCGGCGACCGGCCCCCACTCCAGCAGCGAGACGGATTTCCCCATGACTTCGGCTGCTGAATAGCCGTAGAGCGCTGCGGCGGCGCGGTTCCAGCTCGTGATCAGGCCGTCGCGGAGATGTCCGATGATCGCGTCGCTCGACGAGTCGACGATCGCGGCCAGCCGGGCTTGGGCCAGTGCGGCTTCGCGGCGTTCGGAGACGTCACGGACGGCGACGAGGGCGACCCGCCCCGACGGACCATCGAGCGATGACAGCGAAATCTCGGCCGGGAACTCCGAGCCGTCTTTCCGTTTGCCGGACAGCGCGAGTTTGTCGCCCATCGGCCGGGTCCGCGGATCGGAGAAGTACTGCCGCCGGTGGCCTGGATGGGCGTCATGGAAGCGATCGGGGACGAGCACGTCGACGGACTGGCCGATGAGTTCTCCACGCTGGTAGCCGAAGAGCGTCTCCGTCTGATGGTTCGCGAGCACGATCGCGCCGTCTTCGTCGACCCCCACGATCGCATCCGGCGCGAACTCAAGCAGCTGCTCAAACGATGAGCCCGCGTCTTGCGCGCCACTTCCATGCCCGTGTTGCAATGTCTTCCCCCCGGAGACCAAGCTCGACCGCAGCCGCGCCTGTTTGTCGAGCCCACCCTAGGCGTGCTGACTACACCCGTGGGAAACCCGTCGCAAGGAGACTCGCGGGCGTCCAGGCGACACGGACACTGGCGAGGTCCGGGCCACGACCGCCGCCGAAGCACGCGGGGCTGCCGCAGATGACCTGAGTACCTGCCGCGGGCGGGAGTCGGCGCCGGAGAGGTCGCGTTCGGGCCTTGTCGCACCGACGGAGGCGGGTGGTGCTCGGGGGCTGGCGGGCGCTTGGTGCTTTGGTGGGTTGGCGTCGAGTGTTTTGGCGCCAACGGGCATTGCACCCGGGAATAGGGTGTCTGTTTGACTGACCCCTTGAGACAAACTCACCCCCTATTTTGAGGTGCAGCGTGGCGCCCGGCGTGGACGCGCCATTTGGCCGTCGCGAGCCCGACTTCACCGCGGCCGGCGTCGAGTCTTGCCGGCAGGGGCTTCGGCCACCGCCGTCCTCGGTGAAGCCCCGGTTTCGCCGCGGTCGGCGTCGAGTCTTGCCGGCACCGCAGGCCCCACAAACGCAGAAGGCCCCGCGTTCGCGGAGCCTTCTGACCTAAGCCCTCTATCGGATTTGAACCGATGACCCCTTCCTTACCATGGAAGTGCTCTACCACTGAGCTAAGAGGGCGGGCTGCGGAAAGGATAGCGAGCCTTTCCGCCGGGCGTCGTCGACGCTCAACGGAGCCGTTCCTTCGGCAGGCTCGACGGCTGTCTGGAGGCCTGCACCGTCCGGACGAGTCCAGCGTCTTCGCGCCGAACTGATCCGGCGGGTATCCGAGAACCGCATACTCCGGTGAGATGCCCGCCACCGTTCGCCAGCCCCGCACCCAAAAACGGAGTGATGAGCGGCGCCAGCGCGTGCGCCGTCGGGAGCGCATCCCGGTGGTGCGGGGCATCCAGACCGGCGTTCCCGCGCACGAGGCGCTGCAGGCGGACGTGAAGCGCATCGCCACCGACGAGTTCCCGGACACGTTTCGATCCGAGGCCATGCTGGCGGTGTTCGACAACGCCGCCATCGACGCGCGCCACTTCGCGCGTCCGCTGGAGTGGTACGCCCAGCCACGCACGTTTGCCGAGAAGAACGCCGTGTACGTCGAAGAGGCACTCGCGCTGTCGGAGCGACTTGCGACCCAGGCGCTCGACGATGCCGGGATCACGCCGCAGGACGTCGACGCCATCGTGTTCGTCTCCAGCACCGGCGTGAGCACCCCCAGCCTCGACGCGTATCTCATGCAGCGCATGGGCATCTCGCCCGGAGCCGCCCGGCTCCCGCTGTGGGGTCTCGGCTGCGCCGGCGGCGCCGCCGGACTGGCCCGCGCCTCCGACATGGTGCGCGCCGGCTACCGCAACGTGCTGCTGATCGCCGTGGAGTTCTGCAGCCTGACCTTCGTGCTGGGCGACGACTCCAAGAGCAACTTCATCGGCACCGCCCTCTTCGGCGACGGCGGAGCGGCGCTCGTGCTCGGCCCCGAGACCGACGCCGACGCGGGCCTGATGCGCATTGAGCACACCCACAGTGCGCTGCTCAACGACACTGCGCCTCTGACCGGTTGGGATGTCGTCGAGGACGGCTTCAAGCTGCGCCTCTCCAAAGACATCCCGGCGATGGTGCTCCGTGCTCTGCGCCCGGCCGTGGATGCATCACTCGCCACCGGCGGTTGGACCCTGGACGGGGTCGATACGATCGCCGTTCACCCCGGCGGCACGAAGGTCATCGAGGCCTACCAAGCCGTCCTCGGACTGGATACCGCGATGCTCGACACGTCACGCGAGACCTTGCGCGAGCACGGCAACATGAGCAGCCCGACCGTGCTCTTCGCGCTGGAGCGTGCGCTTCGCTCGAGCCCACGCGGCCGCGGCCTCATCAGTGCCACCGGCCCCGGCTTCAGCGTCGAGCACCTGCTCGTCAAGTTCCCATGAAGCCCGCATCTGCCGCGCGACTCCTGGCCGCCGGGCTCGTGGTCCAGCGGCTCGGTGAGGTCCGGTGGGCCAAACGCAACGAACAGCGCGCCCGAGCCGCAGGCGCGGTCGAGTTCGGCGCCAGCCACTATCCCGCCTTCTTCGTGCTGCATCCGGCATGGTTGGTCGGGCTACTCGCGGAAAGCCGGCATGCGGACGCGCCCGCCCGGCTCGGCTGGCTCGCAGCCGTCGTGCTGATGCAGCCTGCGCGGCTGCTGACGATGCGTCTCCTCGGCGACCAGTGGACCACCCGAATCCTCATCACCCCGGGAGCGCCACGGGTCACGCGCGGCATTTACCGTTGGGCCAAGCACCCGGCCTACGCGGTCGTCACGCTCGAGCTGCTCGCCGCGCCAATCGCGGTCCGCGCGCCTCGCACAGCGGTGCTCGCCACGGTCGCCAACGCCATCCTGCTCGGCCGGTTCAGGATCCCTGCGGAGAACGAGGCCGAGCGGACCCGGACCCCGGCGACAGGCTGAACACAACCTCGGCGGCCGCGGTGGCGCCGCCGCCCGCACGGAGTCCGTCGCCGAGCTCGGCCGCGCGCTTGCCGGCGCCGCTTTGCCGCAGCGCGTCCGCCGCCGCTGTGATGCGTTCTGCGCCGGGATTGCGTCCGCGCAGCACCATCGCGGCGCCCAGTCGCCGGAGCCGGTCCGCGACGACCGGCTGATCCGCCGCCTGCGGGTGCACGATCATCGGGACGCCGCGCCACAGCGCTTCGTGCACGCTGTTGAGCCCGCCATGGGTGACGAACACGCTCGCCCGGTCCAGCACCGCCAGCTGCGGAGGCTTTGGTGTCGCGGCCACGCCAGCCGGCAGCGGGCCGAGTTCCGCGGTGGAGACACCGTCGCCGAGCGACACCACGACGCTGCGCTCCGGTCCCGAAAGCGACGCAATGCAGTCGCGCAGGAACGCCGGACGCTCGTTGTAGATCGTCCCAAGGGACACGTAGGCAAGGCGATGTGCGGGGTCGTCGGCCCGAGCAAGGATCGCGGCGAGTGCCGGGTCGATCGCGCCCGCGGCCGGCTCGGGCCGATCCGCAGCGGTCGCCCCGACGAAGTGGATCTCAGGGCCGCACCGCTCGGCGCCGGGCTGCAGCTCCCGGGAGGTGTGCACGATCGTCGCGGCCCCACGGTTCGAGAGCAGCGTCATGGGGCCGCCGCAGTCGACCCCATAGCGGCGAAGGAGCGTGCGGCGCTGACGGACCAGCGCGCGGAGCGCTGCCAACCCTGTGGCGGTCTGCCGTGCGGCATCGAGCGCGGCACGAGGCGCAGCACCCAGCCGCGCGTCGACGAGGAACGACGGCGTGGAGGTGACCGTCGGGATGCCGCGCAGCTCGGCGGCCAGTCTGCCCCACGGCGCCATCGAGTCCACGAGGATCACCGTCGGCCGGACCCGATCGACCTGCTCGAGCGCGAACGCCAGCAACGGTCCGGCGGTCTCGGCCGCGAGCTGAGCCGCCACCTCCAGGAAGTTGTCCGACGGGCGCTGATGACGCTCCGCGAACCCCGGTGGATGCGCGACCACCTCGGCCCTGGCGTCAGCAAAGCCGGTCGCAAAAGCGCCGTCAGCGGCGACGCTGACGCGGGCGCCGCCGTCCACGAGCGCGCGCACGACCGGCAGCATCGGCGTCACGTGACCCGTGACCGGGAACGTGAACAGCAGGACGCTCACTTCGCTGAACCGGCCGCGCACGGCGGCCTACGGCCTGATTGGTGAGCAGCGCATGGGATCAAGGGTGACCCTAGGCGCTCAGCGCCCCTGCACTCGACCAGCTCAGGGCGCGAGGGTCGCCACGAGCACCGCTTTGATCGTGTGGAGACGGTTCTCGGCCTGGTCGAAGACGATGCTGGCCGGGGAGCGGAACACGTCGTCGGTCACCTCAAGGCCGTTGTGCATGCCGGTTGCCTCGGCCATCGCGCGGCCGACGGTGGTCTGGTCGTCGTGGAACGCCGGCAGGCAATGCATGAACTTCGCGTCCGGGTTCCCGGTCGCCCGCATCAGCTCGGCGTTGACCTGGAATGGCGCCAGGAGCCGGCTGCGTTCCTGCCACACCTCCTTGGGCTCGCCCATCGATACCCACACGTCGGTGTGCACGAAGTCCACGCCCTTCACACCCTCGGCGACGTCGCCCGTGATCGTGATGCGGGCACCGGAGACGGCCGCAAGGTCGTGTGCGAGGGCGACGACGTCGGCGGGCGGCTGGAGTTCCGGCGGCGTCACGAGCCGCACGTCGGCCCCGAGGAGCGCGCCGGTCACGAGCAGCGAGCGGCCCATGTTGTAGCGGCCATCGCCGACGAACGCGTAGGCGATCTCCTCGAACGGGCGTCCACCGCCGTGCTCGCGCATAGTGAGGAAGTCGGCGAGCATCTGCGTCGGATGCCACTCGTTCGTGAGGCCGTTGTAGACCGGCACGCCGGCGAAGCGCGAGAGTTCCTCGACGTTCTCCTGCCCCGACCCGCGGTACTCGATCGCGTCGAACATCCGCCCGAGCACCTGGGCGGTATCGGCGACCGACTCCTTGTGGCCCATCTGGGAACCCGTCGGATCTAGATACGTGACGTGCGCGCCTTGGTCGAACGCCGCGACCTCGAACGCGCAGCGCGTGCGCGTTGAGCTCTTCTCGAAGATCAGGGCGATGTTGTTGCCGGCCAGTCGCGGCACCTCGGCGCCCGCCTTCTTGGCGGCCTTGAGGTCCTGCGCGAGGCTCAGCAGATGCAGCAGCTCCTGCTGGGAGAAGTCGATCTCCTTGAGGAAGCTGCGACCGGTGAAGTCAGGCATCGCCTTACGCCTCCCGGGAGATCGGGCAGGTCATGCAGTGCGATCCACCGCGTCCGCGACCGAGTTCGGATCCGTCGATCGTGATGACCTCGATCCCGGCCGCCCGCAGGCGAGTATTGGTATCGACGTTGCGCTCGTAGCCGATCACGACGCCCGGCTCCACGCAGACCACGTTGTTGCCGTCGTCCCACTGCTCGCGGGCCATCTCCGCGTCGTCGCCGCCCGTCGGGACGACGCGAATGCCATCCACGCCCAGGGCGTGCTCGAGCGCGTCGACCACGGTGCCCTTGAACGGCTCGACGACCGGCAGCGCGCCGTCGTCGCCCGGACGCAACGTCCAGATCTGCACGGCCTCGTTGACGACCGCCGGATAGAGCGTCACGACGTCGCGGTCGACCATCGTCATCACCGTGTCGAGGTGCATATACGACCGCGACGGCGGCAGTTTGACCGCGATCACAAGCGTCGCCGCCTGCTGCTCAAAGAGCGTGCGGGCCAGGATGCCGACCGACTGCGGCGTCGTGCGCTCGCCCATCCCGATCATCACCGCGCCGTTGCCGATCGTCTGCACGTCGCCGCCTTCGATCGTGCAGCGGCCCCAGTCCTGCTCGGCGCCGCCGAACCACACGTTCACGCCGCCATCGGCGCTGAACATCGGATGAAAGCGGTAGATCGCCTCCATGATCGCCGTCTCGGGGCGGCGCGCCGCCTTGGTCATCGGGTTGAGCGTCACGCCGCCGTAGATCCACGACGACGGATCGCGCTGGAAGATGAAGTTCGGCAGCGGCGGCAGCATCATGTCCATCGGCCGCGAGGAGTCGTAGAAGAGCCCTGAGCCGGTTTCCAGGTCGGCCTTCGTGATCCCACCGATCAGGTAGTTGGCCACGTCGCGGCTCGTGGCGTCCGCGGCCCACTCGCGCCCGGCGGCCGCCAGATACTGGCCCACCTGCCGCTCGTCGAGGACGCGATCCAGGAGCCAGGCCTTGCCGTCGGGCACGTCCATCGTCTCCTGGAGCAGGTTCTCGGCGTCGAAGACCTCCACGCCGCGCTCCTGGAGCACCTGCACGAACGCGGCGTGCTCGATCTTCGCCTTGCGCACCCAGATCACGTCGTCGAACAGCAGCTCGGCGGCGTTGTCCGGGGTCAGGCGGCGGTGCTCGAGCCCTGGCCGGTGCACGATCACCTTGCGGAGTCGACCAACTTCGGAATCAACGCTGAACGGCATGGAGGGCTCCTAGGAGGGTGCGTGTCGCGACCGGATGCATCAGAGCGCGGCGCCGGCGGCGAGGATCGCGACGGAGACGGCGAGCGCGATCCCGAAGAACGGCATCACGAAGCGCAGGTAGCGGTTGTAGGGGATGTGGGAGAGCGCGAGGCCACCCATGATCACGGCCGAGGTCGGCGTGATCAGGTTCACCAGACCCGACGCCGATTGGAACGCCGTGACCGCGATCGAGCGCGGCACGTCAGCGAAGTCGGCGAGCGGCGCGAGGATTGGCATCACAAGTGCAGCGTGCCCGGACGAGGACGGGACGAGGAACGCGATCGGGAGGTTCGCCACGAGCGCGACGCCGGCGAAGACGCCCGACGACGTGCCCGAGACCGCGTTTTCGGTCCAGTGCAGGATGGTGTCGGTGATCGCGGCGTTCTTCATGACCACGGTGACCGCGCGAGCGACGACGATGATGAGCGCGGCGCCGAGGAAGTCGGAGGCGCCACTGATGATCGTCGTGACCGTGCCCTCTTCGCCGAGCTTGGCGACGAGACCGATCACGACGGCCATGACGATGAACAGCACCGTGGCCTGCGCGAAGTAGAAGCTCGCGAAGGTCGGCAGCGGGAAGTCGGCGCTGAAGATCGTCTGCCAGATGTCACCCCACGGGATGAACCCGTAGATCATCACGGCGAAGGCGGAGAAGAAGAGGCCGAGGACGAACTTCTGGCGACCCGTGAGCGGGGCGATCTCGCCGTCGTCGTCATCGTCGACCATGTGCAGGCCGGCGCTGGTGAAGCCCTCGGCCCCCATGACGGAATGGACCGGGTCCTTGCGCACCCGGTGCGCGTAGCGCAGCACGTACAGGATCGCCGCACCGACGATCACAACGAAGAGCAGCAGGCGAAGCGCGATGCCATCCCCGACGCCGATCCCGGCGGCGTCCGACGCGACGCCGGTCGCGAACGGGTTGACGGTCGATGCCAGCACGCCCGATCCGCAGCCCAGGAAGATGATCGCGGCGCCGGTCATGCGGTCGTAACCGAGTGCCAGGGCTAGCGGAACGACGAGCACGAAGAAGCCCAGGGTCTCCTCCCACATGCCCTCCGTCGTGCCGCCGAGCGCGAACACACTCATCAGCACGATGATCAGGATCGACGGACTGTGGCGGAACCGCAGCGCCAGGCGCCCGATGCCGGTTTGGATCGCCCCGGTCTTCATCGTCACGCTGATGAACGCACCAATCGCCAGCACGAACAGGAAGATCTGCGCGGCGCCGTAGAGCGCACCGCTGTTGTCGACACTCACCGTGCCCTTGTCGTCCTCGATGCCGTAGAGGCCGTCCGTCGGGGCCGCCCAGAGACGGGCGAACTGGTGGCTGAGCGACTTGTCGGCGTCGATCTGGTGGTACGTCCCGGGGATCGGTCCACCCGACTCTGGGTCAACGTTGTACGCGCCGGAGGGGATGACGAACGACAGCCCCCACACGAGCAGCAGCACCGCGGCGAGCACCGTGAACGCCGTGGGGAACTTCAGCGGCCGGCGCCCCTGCGGCGGCGACTCGCCCGTGTCAGGCGGTGAGCCCTCGCCGGGCGGCACCGCCCCGGCAGCAGATCCGCCTGCCGCGTCGGTGGGAACGTTCGAAGGTTGGGTCATCGTGCCCCAGACCCTCGCGGTCGGGGGACATCGGAGCTAGCGGGCAACCCCGCAGCCCGCGCGCGGGGAACTCCTCACCCGCGCCGTGCGCCCTAGCGCGAAGATTGCGGCGTGGTCCCCTCCGTCGCCTCTGCCTCCCAACTCCTCGTCGTGGTCGCGCTCGGTGGCAACGCGCTGCTGCCACGGGGCGCAGCGCCCACGGCCGAGCACCAGCACCGCTCCGCCCGCGCGGCGGCCCGCGCCCTCGCCCCCGTGGCCGCGCGAACGCGGCTCGTGGTCACCCACGGAAACGGTCCGCAGGTCGGCCTGCTGGCACTCAAGGAGGACGCCTTCGGCGACGGCTCGGCCTACCCGCTCGACGTGCTCGATGCCGAGAGCGCCGGCCAAATCGGCTACATCGTGGAGCTCGAGCTCGACAACGCGATCCCTGGCCGACACACCGTCGCGGTCATCACGCGGGTGCGGGTCGATCCGGGCGACCCCGCGTTCGCCGATCCGACGAAGTTCATCGGCGCGGGATACGAAGAAGCCGAAGCCCAGGCACTCGCCGCCAAACATGGCTGGACCGTCAAGCGCGACGGGGAGCGGTGGCGGCGCGTCGTTGCTTCACCGGAGCCCCAGGAGATCGTGCAGCTCACCGCCATTCGCACCCTCGTCGAGGGCGGGTTCGTCGTCGTCTGCGTCGGCGGTGGCGGCGTGCCCGTCGTCGGTCCGGACGATGCCGAGGTCGGGATCGAAGCCGTGATCGACAAGGACCTTTCCTCAGCGCTGCTCGCGATCGGACTTGGGGCCGAGGTCTTCGTGCTCGCCACCGATGTCGACGCCGTCTACGAGGGCTGGGGCACCGAGGCGCAGCGTGCGATCGGCGCAACGACGCCTGAGCAGCTCCGTGCCGGGAACTTCCCGGCCGGGTCGATGGGTCCGAAGGTCGAAGCGGTCTGCCGGTTTGTCGAGGCGACCGGGCATCGTGCGGCGATCGGGAAGCTCAGCGACATCGAGGGGCTCGTGGCCGGGACGTCCGGCACCCAGATTCAGTAGCTGCTGTCAGCGCAGGTGCAGCGTCACGGTGCCCCGACCCGTGGGGCCACGGAGCGCGACCTTCCAGACTCCGCGAGGAAGACCGAGCCCCGACGCCTGGCGACCGATCCCGAGGGTCTGCGGCCCAGCGCCGAGGGCCAGCGTCCGGGCCCGGGCCTTGATCGTGCGGAACTTGCCGGCGGCGCCCCGGCGCTGCACCACGACGGACACCGTTCCTGCCGCGGAGAGCTGGAACCTGATCGCCCGTGGGCGGCCCTTGACCGACATCGTGCGCACGTGGCTCAGCCTCGCCGCGGGCAAGGCCTCCCGCGCCTCATCGCCGATCGGCTCGTCGCCCCCGGCCGGGAACTCGCCGCCGGCCGGGAACTCAAGCGACGGCAGGGGCGGGAGCGGAACGTCGGCCGGGCTGCCGTCGACCACGGGGATCGGCGTTGCGGCTGGAGCTGGAGCTGGGGTCGGGGTCGGGGTCGGGGTGGGCAGCGGTGAAGGGGCCGGCGTTGACGGTGGGATTGGTATCGGCGTCGGCGTCGGAATTGGCGTCGGCGTCGGCGTCGGCGTTGGGATTGGCGTCGGCGTTGGGATTGGCGTCGGCGTCGGCGTGGGCACCGACAGCAGCGCCTGCGCTGCGTTGAGCCGGCCACCGGTGACGCTGACCGTCGCCAGCGCCGCGGGGTGATCGACGGAGGTCAGGAGCGCGGCGCGCACATCCGCCGTCGACGCCCCGGGATGCGAGGCGAGAATGAGCGCCGCCGCACCGGCAACCATGGGCGACGCCATCGAGGTGCCTGACGAGTACATGTAGCCGTCGGCGAGCCAGGTGGAGGCGATCTGGTCGCCCGGCGCGAAGAGGTCGACGGAAACGGAGCCGCGGTTGCTGTACGAAGCGACCTCGTCGTTGATGTCGCTGGCGCCGACGCAAAGCACGTTCGCGAAGGTGTAGGCGCACGGATAGACGCCGCCTGCATCGACGTTGATCCCCGCATTGCCTGCCGCAACGACGAACAGGGTGTTCGGATTGCTCGTGATCGCCTGGGTCTCTGCGAGCGTCGGCTGCGGGGCACCGAGGGATGCATTGACGATTCGCAGCCCAGCCGCGCCAGCCGACGCGAAGCCGGCTGCAACATCCGCGGAGCTGCCCACGCCGACGTCGTTCAGGACGCGGTAGGCCTTCACCTTGGCGGCCGGAGCCACGCCGACGACCCCGATCGCGTTCTCGGCGGCCACGATCGTCCCAGCCACGTGCGTGCCGTGGCCGTTGCCGTCCTCGGCCGTGACGTGGCCGTCGGCGATTAGGTTCTCCCCGGTCTCGAGCTGGCCGGCGAGATCCGGGTGCGAGCTGGCCACTCCCGTGTCGACCACGCCCACCGTCACGCCCGTTCCGCGGGACGTCGCCCACGCATCCGGAGCATCGACATCAGCGTCGGCGACGCCGGAGGCGCCGTCGTTCTCAAGCCCCCACTGGAGGTTCCAAAATTCGTCGGTCGTGGCTGCACGGACCACCCGGTTTGGTTCCGCCCACAGCACATCCGGGTCTGACTGCAGCGCGCGAAGGGCATCCCCGCGCGGCTCGTCACCCACGGCCACGACTTCCACGCCGGTCAGTGGCAGCCGGCGCTCGAGCGTCACATCCGCGTCCGCGCGGACGTCCGCCCGAGCCCCGGCCGTGAGCGAGGCCCGGTGGCGAACGACGATCTGGTCGTTGATCTCGGCGACCGTATCGGCCGCGGCGACGGCAGGAACGGCGAACGGAAGCGAGGCGGCGACGAGCGCGGCCGGGAGCAACCGTGCGGCGAGGGAGCGAGACACCCTTCTCCTGTCGGCCACCCCGACCACTGGTCCGACCAGCCCGAGGACACACGTTCGACGTCTGCCCACGCCCAGGACGCTACCGCGTGAGCGTCACTACCTGTTCAATACTCGGGCCGCTGATCTTGAGGCTGACCTTGCGCTTCCCGCGCAGCGCCCGCTTTGCCTTCACCGTAAACCTGAGGGTGAGTGTTGCGTTGCCTGCGGCACTGACTTTGCCTGAGCCCGTTGCGACGATCGTCTTCCCGCTGCGCGCCTTCAGGCGCAGCTTCGTGCCGGCCTGCAGGCCGCGGACCCTGACCTTCAGGCCTTTGGACAGCGCCGACCCGAGCTTGGTGCCCGAGACGGTCAGCGAAACCGGGTTGCCGCCGGCCACCACACCGCTGCCGCCCGCTGGAGAGCCGGAGCCACCCACCGGTCCGGCGGCCGCGCCGACGCGCTGCACGTGCTCGCAGTCAGCGTCGATCGAGTCGATCGCGTCCGCCTTCACGGTGTCGTCGCCCGGGCCGCATTTCACAGCGTCGAGTTCGCCGTCGACGGCATCGATGATGTCGGCCGCCGAGCCCGGGCTCAGGTCGCAGTGCATCTCGTTGCACCGGCCGGCACGGTCGCCCGAGATGTTGTCCGGGCCCGCGCCACCGGTGATCGTGTCGTTGCCGTATCCGCCCGTCAGCAGGTCGGCGCCCGCCCCGCCGTCGATGCGGTCGGCGCGATCGGTCCCGTTCAGTTCGTCGTCGCCGCCCAGACCGAGCAAGATGGCCGAGGAGGTCGCAACCTCACCGGCCGTGACGACGTTGACGCCGTCGTCGCCCGTGAACGTGAGGGCCGCGCTTGCGCGGAGCTTCTCGACGGAAATGACGTTGTCGGCCTCGTCCACGAAGCCGTCGTTCGCCACACCGTCGAGCGTGACCGCGGCGACGGACTCGGGGTCGCTCCAGTCGTCCGTGCTGTCGATCCCAGGGCCGCCGTCGATCAGGTCGGCGCCGCGCTCACCGTCGTCGTCGCCGTAGACCACATCGTCGCCGTCGCCACCCCGCACGATGTCGCTCCCGCGATGCCCGTTCACCACATCGTTCCCGGGGCCGCCGTCGAGGGTGTCGTTCTGGCGCGAGCCTTCGATGGTGTCCTTGCCGGCGCCGCCGAGGACCGTCAACGGGCCATCGATCTTCGACGCCCGGAAGCGGTCCGCGCCGTCACCGAGGTCGACCCGAAACGCGCCCTCGGGCATCGGCGCGCCCAGGACGGTTCCATTCACCAGGTCGTCGCCGCCGAGGACGTTGACCTGGATACCGCCGGAGCCCAGCCCGCAGATGGTGGCCGATTCGTCGTCGGCAGGGTCGACGCGCAGGCAGCCCGCGCCCGCCTCGGCGTGGTAGACCCGCACGGAGCCGTCGAAGTCGCGGGTGACCGAGACGTCATCGGCGCCGGTCGTGCCCGTGATGGTCGTCGTGGTGCCGTCGAAGGACGCGGTGTACGGCAAGCCGGCGGCGCTGGCCACGCCTGCCGGGGCCAGGAGTGCAGCGCTGGCCACGGCGATCGCGAACAGGCCGCGACGCGCTGAGCGACGGGAGGGCTGAGGAAGACTGGCGTGGTGCATGGAGCGAACCTAGAAACCAACACCGACCCGCACATCAGGCACCTCCCCAATCCTTGCCCTGAGCTTTTCGACGCGACGATCTAAGGGTTGCGCCACCCCCAAGACCCTGGCGTGCTCCCCGAGGGCTCTCGGGGTCCGCTCCGGGTCCCTCCCGATAGGCATGGTGGGCATTTGGCAGCAGTCTGGACTTCACCTGCAACGCTCTCACCCGGAGTCCACCCGATGAACCCCTCCCACACCGCCCCTCCACCACCGACCGCCGGCCCACATCTGCTCGGCTCCTCGCTCCGCCGCTCCAGCAGCGACCGACTGGTCCTCGGCGTGTGCGGCGGCGTGGCGGGCGCGACGGGCACCAACGTCACTGCGGTGCGCCTGGGCACCCTGGCCATCTCGGTCGTGCTGCTTCCGGTAGCCCTGCTCGGGTATCTCGTGACCGCCATGATCATGCCCCGCGACGACGGTGCCACGCTCGTCGGCCCGGGTCGCCGCGATCGGCGCGACGTCGTCACGGCCGTCATCGCGACGATCCTGTCCGCACCGGTCGTGCTCGGCGCCGCCGACGGGTCGCTGATCACGACGGACGACACCTTCCCGGCGCTGTTCCTGGGCACCATCGCACTGGGGATCGCTCTGCTCGTGCGCCGTCAGGACCGGAGTCGCGTCGCCACTGCTGTAGCCCCGGGCCAGCCTCCGTCGGCTGCGGCCCATCAGAGCTACACCACCCCAAACCTCTCCAAGGCGCTGGCCGATGCCCCCGAGGCGCCGACGTTCGTGCGTCCGGGCGTCGGAGGCCCGCCGTCGTCTGACCCACCCACGCCCGGCGAGCCGCCGGCTCAGCCGGGCCCCCGGCGCCGCGGACTCGCGCTTCCGGTCCTCTCGATCATGGCGCTTATCCCCGCCGTCTTCGCGGTCCTCCTCACCGCTGGCGCCATCGACTCCGATTACGGCGCCTGGTCGGTCATGCTCGCGCTTCTGGCGGTGGCCTCCGCGGGAGGCGCCGTCGCGATCGCGATCCTGCGCCCCAGCTACCTCGGGGCCGGCCTGCTCGTCGCCTTGGCCGCCTCGTTCGGAGCGCTGTCGATCATCGTCAACCAGGTCGGACCCGTCCTCGACGATGGCGTCGGCGAGCGCACCTTCCACCCGGGCAGCGTCAACGAGCTTCGCCATCCGTACCTGCTCGGCGTTGGCGAGATGACCATCGACCTGCGCGACCTGCGACTCCCGAAGGGCAGCCGAACGCCGATTGATGCGACGCTCGGATTTGGCCACCTCCGCGTGATCGTTCCCAAGGGCGCTCGCGTCACCGGGGCGCCGACGACCGACGTGACCGACCTCACCGCGAGCGCCGAGCGCACCGGCGCCGCCGCCGCACAAGTCGACGGCGCTCCGGTGATCGAACTCGACCTCGACGTCCGGGGCGCGCAGATCGACCTGCTCACGGGCGACGCCATCCATGTCGAGAACCTCACCGTCCTGGGATCCCAGACGACGGGCTTCTGGGGCAGCGAGCCGACGAACCAGCCCTGATGAGCGGTCCGGCCACACCCGCGCTCGCCGCGCTCGTCACGTTGGTTGTGGTCCTCACGAGCATGATCGGGCTGGTGGACGTGCCGGGCCAGGCCTACGCTGGCCTGCTGCTCGTGCTCGTCGGGCTCGCCGCCCTCGCCTGGGGCCGCGAGGACTCCCGATGAGTTCGGCGCGCGGGCCAATGGCCGCCCACCCAGCCGTGGCGCCCGAGCGCCGCGCCGAGCGCAGCGAAGACGACCGGATCATCGCCGGCGTCTGCGGCGGCCTCGGCCGGTGGCTCAGCGTCGATCCACCGCTGCTGCGCCTCGCCTTCGCGTGGGGCAGCGCGCTCGGTGGCGCCGGCCTGATTCTCTACGCCGCGCTTGCGGTGGCCCTCCCCGCCGCGCCGGCCGAACTCCAGCACCGCTCGCGCCCGCTGCCTCGCCGCCTCGCGATCCGGGTCGGCTTCGCTTTGCAGTTCGCCGGCGCCGCGACCTTGCTCTCGGCCCTGGGTCTCGCCCCCGACCACGTCGGCGTGCTGATCGTGGCAGCGCTGGCCGCCATCGGAGGAGCGTTGCTGTGGCGCGCGGCGGTCGGTGCCCTCCAAGATCGAGAAACGCCGCGTTCCGGACTCATCGCCGGCGTGCGCGTGATCGGCGGCATCGCTCTCCTCGGCGCCGGGGCGACCATCAGCCTCCAGCCTGAGGGCGTCGGGTCGGTCGGCGTCGCGCTGATCGTCGCCGCGACCGTCGCTGGCGGGGCGGCCTTGCTCTTCGGCCCGTCCCTGCGCCGCGCCCGCCAAGATGCCCAGCACGAGCGACTGGAGCGCATCCGCGCCGATGAGCGCGCCGCGGTCGCCGCTCGCCTGCACGACTCGGTCCTCCAAACCTTCGCGGTGATCCAGCGTCTGGATGACGCGTCGCCGCGCGTCCAGGGGCTGGCCCGCAGTCAGGAGCGCGAGCTCCGGGCCTGGCTCTACGGCGGCGAGCAGCCCGACGGCCCGCTGACACTCGCAAGCGCCCTGCGCCACGCCACGGAGGAGGTCGAGCTGCTCCACGGCATCGCCATCGATCTGGTGCAGCCCGTCGACGCGCCGATGGACGCCGACGTAGAGGCGCTGGTGCAGGCCACGCGCGAAGCGATGGTCAACGTCGCCCGGCACGCCGGTGTCAAGGACGCGTCCGTGCTCGCACGCGTCACGCCGCAGGAGATCGCGATCTACGTACGCGATCGCGGCGAAGGCTTCGACCCAGCCGCCGTGAGCCCGGACCGCCGCGGCGTCCGCGACTCGATCGTCGGCCGGATGCAGCGCCACGGCGGCACCGCGATCGTGACGAGCGAGGTCGGCGATGGCACCGAGGTCGAACTGCGTCTGCCGCGCCGTACGGGAGGATCCGGAGCATGAGCCGTGCGCTGCGCAAGGTCGTCCTCGTCGACGACCACGAGATCTTTCGCGCCGGACTCCGCGCCGGGCTCGACCGCACGATCCAGGTCGTCGGCGAAGCTGGAACGGTCGAGAGCGCCGTGCCGCTGATCGTGGCCACCGAGCCGGATGTGGTGCTGCTCGACGTCCACCTGCCTGACGGTGGCGGCCAGACCGTGATCGCCCCCGTCCACCACGAGCGGCCGGCCGTGAAGTTCCTCGCACTCTCGGTGAGTGATGCGGCCGAGGACGTCGTTGCGACGATCCGCGCTGGCGCTCGGGGGTACGTGACCAAGACCATCGCGCCAGCCGAGCTCATCGATGCCGTGCATCGCATCGCCGACGGCGACGCCGTCTTCTCACCGTGGCTCGCCGGGTTCGTCCTCGACGCCTTCGGAGGCAGCGAGCCGCTGGCCCGCGGCGGAGACCCGGAACTCGATCAGCTCACGCCGCGCGAGCAGGAAGTGCTCCTCCTGATCGCACGCGGCTACACGTACAAGGAGATCGCGGCGAAACTGTTCGTGTCGACGAAGACCGTCGAGACGCATGTGTCCAGCGTGCTGCGAAAGCTCCAGCTTTCCAACCGCAATGAACTCACTCGCTGGGCAGCAACCCGGCGAATGATCTAGCCGCCCGCCGGGACGCGCTCAGCTCTGGACGCTGAGGTCGCCAGTGCCGGTGCCGGATTCGAGCACCGGCGGCACGCCGGGGGCTTCCACTTCGGAGGGGCCGCTGAGGATCGACCGGGCGAGGCGTGCAACGTCGCTGAGTTCCGGCGCCGGCAGGTTCTGACGGATGACGGTCATCATCAGGCCATCGAGCATCATGAGCATCGCGGCAACCTGGAGCGGACTCTTCGGCGGGTCGGTTGCGGCGGCCGCCGCGAGCGACAGCTTGACGACGGCTGACATGTGGTCGCCGTTGAGGTCGCGGAGCTCGGGATCGTGCGCGACGGCCAGGAAGAGTTCGAACCTCGCGATCGTGCGGCTACGGGCCGGGGGTGAAAGCCAGCGCTCGACCATGGCGGCGATCACGTCGATGACGACGTCGTCCGAGCATGGTGCAGCGGCAGTGAGCTGCTCGCCCATCACGCCCATCTCGATCTGGTCGAGCGTGAAGAGGCGGCGCAGCGTCAGGCGCAGCAGGTCGACGCGCTTGCGACAGTAGTACGAGGTCGAGCCCTTGGGGAGCTCAGCCTGGGTGTCGACGGCAAGGTGCGTCAACCCGCGGATGCCTTTGTCTGCGATCACCTGTAGCGCGGCGTCAGCGATGAGAGTGCGTCTGGGGTCCACGTTCGATGTTCCATCGTAGTGCCCCGGCGTACCCTCGTGGGGTGCTTACGCCGCGGGCAGGTTTGGTGCGGACCCCGAAGCCGCCGTCCAAGACTACCGGCGGCCGGACGCGAAATCGCGACCGACCGCCAGTCCGGCGCACGTCCCGGCACACCTGACTTCCGGCAATCTCTTGGCCTCGTTGGGCGCCACCGCCAGAAGCCCCAGCGGCGGCACCAAGGTGAGGTAACCCAGAAGGAGAGCGAATTCCCCCGAACCCGCTCTCTACTCACGTAGAGTACGGGATCATCGCCGAACGTGTCAACTGGCGCTACGTGCGGATTGCCGGCTGGCCCTTAGGTGGTCGCTTGAGCGGTCGCCCACCGCAGCGCGTCTTCCGCGATCTGCTGGCCCGCGCCGACGTGACCGGCCTCCGTCAGACGGGTATCTGGCGGAACGCGATCCTGCTCGACGAGTTCAGCATCGATCGGGCACCAGCGATGTTCGGCCGCCAGGAGCAGTTCGATGTCGAGGGCCGAGTCGCCCGCAGCCATGAGTTCGTCGATCTCGAGTCGGTCGCGCAGGTGGCGCACCGCGCGCCCCTTGCAGACGCCTTCGGGCAGGGAGTAGAGCTTGCGGCCGTGGAGGATCGCATGCCAGCCGAACGGCTCCAGCACCGCGTTGGCAGCGGCTTCGAGATCGCCTGGAGCCTGCTCAAGCTCAAGCGTGCAATAGAGGAACCGCTTGTCGCAGTCGCGCAGGAGCGGCATCCAATCGACGGTGTCCGGCGACCCGATCTCGAGTTCCAGCATCTGCCTCGCTTCGGAGACGGATGCGCTCTCTCCGCAGATCCGGTCGACCTCCGCCTTCCAGGTGCGGTCCACCTGGCCACGGTGCAGCAGAGTGGCACCGTTGGCGCAGATGGCCCAGCCTCGCTCGGCCATCTGCCAGATCGGCGTGATCCGAGCGAGTTGCTCGCGCGACCGGGTCGTGACCGGCACGAACGCGCTCTCCTCCGCCAGCTCCCGTAGCGCGGCGATCGTGGGCTCTCGAGCGACGGTGATCCCGCGGTCCTTGTAGACCTCGACGACCGGGGCGTCCTCCCCCGGCAGAAGCCGCTTTGCCGAATGAACGAGGGTGCGATCGAGATCGCTGGCAAGCACGAAACGGGTCATTGGGCCTTGTCTTCGATCAGCCCGAAACAGGCGTAGACCTCATTGGCGCGCTCGTGCACGGGCACCCCGCGGTCGCGGGCGAGCATGAGGATGTGGTCGAGCCGGTCCGTGGCGCGCGGGTCGACCACGATGCCCTCCGGGAGGCGGCGTAGTAGGACCCGGGTGGTCTCGCCGATGCCCGGCTTGACGCGATGGACGTTCGCGATCCCGAATTCAGCCTGCACGGCCTGCACCTCGCGCAGCCCACGGCCGTCGGCGGGCGCGAGGTGCTCGGCCGCGTGGAGTCCTGCCTCGACGGCGTCCGGCGAGCCCGAGCCGCCTGGTCCCGCGAAGTGCGCCGCGACGGCATCGACGTAGTGCCGGGAAACGTCGCGGCGGGCGAACTCGCGGTAGACGCGCACGCCGTGGAACGCGTCCGGCCCCGTGAGGTCGGGGCGGATGATGGTGCGACTGAGCAGGCCGCTCACGGTGGAGTTCAGGCACGCCGACGGGATCAGTTCGTCGGCCCGTGACGCCGTGAGTTCAGCGACGTGCGCCGGGTCGGTGAGGACCGCCAGGCGCGACGGGATGCGAATGCCGTGCTGTTCAGCGTGCAGGTCGAGCGCGTCCTGGAGCTCCCATTGGATCGCGCCCTTGCCGGTCCAGCCGTCGACGAACACGATGCGCTCGGGGTCATACCGCTCGGTGAGGTACTCCAGCGCACGTGGATCCAGGCCGCGCTCCCGGACGATCGAGACGGTGTAGTGCGGGGCATCGATGCCGTCCAGCAGCAGCGCACGGCGCAGGAGGACGCCAACCGGGGTGCCCGCGCGAGCCAGCGACACCAGGACCGGCTGCTCCATGGCCTCCTGCACGATGCGCTTGGCCAGCACCTGCGTGAGCAAGGCGATGCGGCCCGCGTGCTCGGCCAGGAGCGACTGGAACAGCGCCTCGTACTCGGCCGTCGGCTCGTATTCGATCGGCAAGGTCTCGGCGTAGTGCCCGCCGCCCTGCATCAGCTGCTCGCGAACCTCCGTGGGGAGCTCCAGCTCGGCGCCAGCGATCTCGGTCAGCAGCATGGTGACGTCACCAGGGAGGTACGAGCCCAGGTGCGGCGGCGTTTGGATCCTGGCCTGTGTGGGGTCAGGGAGCAAGGGTCACCGCAACGAGTTCGCGCGCGCCAGCAGCGCCGAGCATGTCGAGGAACGCCTGCCCGCGCTGGCGGTGCGCGGCGTCCTGGAAGTGCACGACGATGGCGGGCCGTCGATCGGCGTGCACGTTGTAGGCAAAGCCGGGGACCTCGAGGTCGTCCGGGTTGGGGAACGCCAGCCCGTCGCGAATCGGGTAGTCCGGAAGGTCGCTCACGAGCACCGGGCTGCGGGTGCTGGAGCTCGTAAGGGCTCCGGCGAGCACCGCACTGCGCTGCGCGAAGGCTAGGTGCTCGCCAGTGCCGAGCACCAGCGCTCCTCCAGGCAACGGTCCGACTCCCGCCGCGCCGCAGACCGACGCTCCGGCGAGTTCGAGGCGGGCCGTGCGGTCTTGACCCTCGTGCTGGAGCGCGCCCTCAAAGCCGATCACGACGTCTCGAACGGTCGCGGTGTTCGGCGCGACCAGCCGCTGGGCCGGAAGGCGGCCGCCGCTCCAGCCAGCCTCCGTGCGGTCCTCGGCGTCGCGCGTCGCAAGGGCCACGACATCGATGGTCACTCCCAGCCGGGCCGCGGTCGCCTCGATCGGGCCGCCGGCTGCCGCCAGTTCACCCCGTCCGTCGAGCAGGGCGGCAATGACGTACCGGTCGCGTGGATGCTCGGCGTGGAGCACCTCGATGAGATTGCAGGCCGTCGATCCCGTGGTGAGTTCGTCATCCACCAGCACCAGGGTGCCGTCAGGCCAGCCGTCGGCCGGCCGCGCGATCCACTGATCCGGAGCATGGGAATGCGACTCGTCAAACCGCAGCCCACGCTCGGCGATCGCGGACTGGCGCGTCGTGGTCTGCCACCACGCAGCGTCCAGGGCGCTGGCGACCTGCTCGGCGAGCGCGGTCGCCGTCTCGGCGAAGCCGACGACCACGAACGACTCAAAGGGTTCGTCGCCCAGGCCGGGGCCGGCGTCGTCCGCCAAGCCCCAGGCGGCGGCCATACCGGGAGGACGCGGGTCGGCGACGGTGCCGGCCGGCGCGGCCTCGATCGCGTCGACGAACGCAAGCGCGGCCTCGTCGGTGCCTTCGAGCAGCACGGTGCGCGCGGCCTCCGCTCGCTGGTCGCCTGCGACGAGCAGGCCGAGCGCGAGCCCCGAGAGCCGGCAGCGCGCAGCGCCCACCGGAAGGTGCTTGCCGAGCACGGTGGAGACGAGCAGGAAGGAACGCCGCGGGTTGTGACGCTCCGCGATGCGGACCAACGCCTCAGCGCCCACGCTGCTCCTCCAAGAGCGCCAGGAAGGTGTGGTCGGGCCGCAGCACGCCGAAGGCGCGGGCGCGGGCCAGCGTCCTCGTGGCCCAGAGGGCGTGCGGTTTGGGTTCGTTCATCCGCTCGCCGCCGGGGCTGGCCGTCACGCCGTCGCCGGCGCGGTTCGCGATGTCGATCGCTTCGGCCGACTGCCACTCTTCGTACGACACCACGTACGCCGCGTCGACCGCGAGCGCATGCATCGGATGGATGACGGTCTTGCCGTGGAGCCCGTTGGTGCGGTCCAGCATCGCCTCGCGGAGCAGGCCGTCGATGGCGCCGGACAGCAGCCGGCGACGAATCTCCGGGCCGACGTCGGAACCGAACTCGTCGGCGAACGGCGTCTCACGCAGGCGAGGCTTGAAGACGCGCGGCTCGCGCACGTACTCCCAGACTGCGCCGCTGATCGGCGGAGCGTCCTCGTCGCGAGCAAGGACGTTGACGATGTCGGCGATGATGTCGCGCACGACGGCGAGGTCGTAGATCGTGAAGTCGCGGGGGCGGCGCAGCCCCCACTGGCCGGACAGGTCGGTCGCGCCGATCCGCAGGCAGGGCACGAGCGAACGGTTCTTCGCTACGACGGAGCGCAGCTCCAGCAACGAGTCCAGGCGCGATTCGCGCTGGGCGAGGTCGGTGCCTTCGAGGATCGGCAGGCCCCAGAGCGGGCGGTCGCGCCCCGCCTGCGCGGACGCGACGATCTTCATGAACGACCGCGCCTGGTCGGCGCCGACTTTGGGCAGCACGACCCCGTCGAGCTCGGAGAGCAGGTCGCCCCACTCTCCGAGGAGGCGCTCTAGGTGCTTGGGTGTGCGGACCCGAACGAACACGTACGGGACACCGTCGCGCGACCCAGCGCGATCGACGTGGGCGCGCACGAGTCCGAGGATCTCGTGCACGCGCTGCTCGGCGAACGGAAGGTCGCGATCGGCGATGGCGTCCTCGAGGCAGAACACCATCGCTGTGACGGACGGCCAGTAGCCACTGAGCAGGCGCTCGGCCGACTTGGGCGTCGTGGCGGGCACGTAGAGCACCGCACCGAGCGCAGCGCCCACGCTCGCGACGTCGCCGCGGGCTCGCATCGGCTCAGGAAGCCGATGGAAGAGGTCGGCCCGAGCCTCGTCTTGGAGGTGCGAAAAGCGGGCAAGTGGGCGCGCGGGCGGCGGCTCAGCGGGGACGCCGGATGCTCCTCGCACGACGATCGGCGAGGAAGGCGCCCCCGAGGTCACTTGCTGCCTCGCACCCAGTTCATGCCAAATCCGAAGGCTTCGTCGAGCTGCTTGTGGCCTTGGAGGTACTGCACTTCGCGCTGGACGGTGTAGCCGCCCTTGCCGCCGGTGATCAGGCAGATCGCGCACATGCCGACGCCGTCGCGCGTCTCGTCGAGCGGGATCGTGACCGGCTCACCGCCCGAGTGGATCGTGACCACACCGCCGGCCTTCGACCAGTTCGGCGCACCTTCGTAGATAAAGGCGAACACGATGATGCGCTTGATGTCGGCGGCGTGCGCCTCTGACAGCAGGAGGTTCTCACCGTCGGTGGAGGTGCCTGAGCGATCGTCCTTGTCGAGCTTGATCCAAGGCGGACCATTCAGCTCACCGAACGCGTTGCCGAGTGCCTGCACCACGCCCTTGCGGCCGTCCGCGAGCTCGAACAGGCAACCGAGGTCGAGATCGATCGTGCCGCTGGCCGCGGCCTGCATCTTCTTGAACAGGCCGCCGCCCGCAGGGGCGGGCGCACGCTGCTGCCAGTTCAGGTTGATTCGTACGGGCCCGCCGGCGGCGCCCTTGGTGAGGCTGACAGTCTGCCCACGCTTGGTGAGCGAGACGGGGCCGGCGGCCGGGGCCGCCGCCGGGGCTGCGCTCCCGCCGCGCCCGGCCTTGTCGAAGCTCGGCCGCGCCGCAGGCGCGTCCGAGCTGGCAGGAGCCGCCGGAGGCGTCGGCGCCGCCTCCGGAGCCGGCTCAGACTTGGACGGGCGCTTGTTGTAGTCGATTCCCATGGGGCCGGCTTCTTCGTCGCTACGGTCGGGTTAGAGGTGGCTCGGCTCGCGCCCGGCAGCATGATCGTCCCGGTTCGCCTTGAGCGACCAGAAGAACGCGACGAGGATGAACCCGGCACCGAGCGTGCCCGTGATGACTTCGGGGATGTGATGTTCGATCCCGACAAACAGCAGCACCGCAAGAACGCCGATCGCCCAATGAGCGCCGTGCTCGAGGTACCGGTACTCCGAGAGCGTGCCCTGGCGAACGAGGTACACGGTGAGCGTCCGGATGTAGATCGCGCCGAGGCCGAGGCCGATCGCGATGACGATGATGTCCGTCGAGATGGCGAAGGCACCGATGACGCCGTCGAATGAGAACGACGCGTCGAGCAGCTCGAGGTAGAGGAAGCTCGCCAGGCCACCCTTGGCAGCGGCGGCCGTCGCAGCCGCAGCGGCGCTCTTGTCGCCGCGCGCCTCAGCCGCTTCGGCCTCCTCGTGCAGCAAGCCAGCGAAGCGGTCGTCGCGATCGTCGACCTCGAGCTCGTGCTCCAGGGACTCCTCGAGCCGGCCCGCGGCGCCGTTGGAGATGAGGTACGAGATCAGGCCAGCGAGGCCGGCGACCAGCACGTCGAGCTGCTCCTCGGCGGAGACGATCTGCGAGACCACGAGGAGGGCGATCGCCGCCATTGCGGGCGTGATGCCGTCGATGTGGCCGAGCTTGGCGAGCGGGCGCTCCACGGGACCGAGCCAGTGATGGTCCTTCTCTTCGTCGAAGAAGAAGTTCAGGAACACCATGAGGAGGAAGACACCGCCGAAGGCGGCGATCACGGGGTAGGAGTCCTCAAGATTTGACGCGTACTGCTCCTGGTCGTTGAGGGCGAGATCGACGACCTCCGTGATGCCCAGCCCGGCGGCGACCGCGACGATCACGATCGGGAAGACCAGGCGCATGCCGAAGACGGCGATGAGGATGCCCCAGGTGAGGAAGATCTGCTGCCACTTCGGCGTCATCGTCTTGAGCACCGCTGCATTGACGACGGCGTTGTCGAAAGAAATCGAGATCTCAAGGACCGCCAGCAGGGCCACGATCAGCGCCATCTCGGGGCTGCCGAGGATGCCGGAGAGAACCACTGAGATCACCGTGATGGCGAGCGGTATGCGGAAGGTCTTCAGTGCGTGCAAGGAGGATCCAGTTGCGACTCGGGCCGGGTGCGGCTGCACCCGGCCCGATGGGTCGTGAGTAGGGGTTGGGTCTGGCCGGAGAGGCTAGACGTTGACGC
The DNA here is from genome assembly GCA_032119595.1 of Solirubrobacteraceae bacterium. Taxonomy (GTDB): domain Bacteria; phylum Actinomycetota; class Thermoleophilia; order Solirubrobacterales; family Solirubrobacteraceae; genus JAGIBJ01. The sequence continues at coordinate 364,623 of JAUMBQ010000001.1, forward strand.
CGTAGTCGCGAGCGATGCCCGCGAGGCCGGTCGCCCAGCCCTGGCCGACGGCGCGGAACTTCCACTCGGCGCCGGCGCGGTAGACCTCGCCGAAGACCATGGCGGTCTCCGTGGAGGCATCCTCAGAGAGGTCGTAGCGGGCGATCTCGGCTTCGCCGGCCTGGTTGATGATGCGGATGAACGCGTTGCGGACCTGGCCGAAGCTCTGGCTGCGGGTCTCCGCGTCGTAGATCGAGACCGGGAAGACGACCTTGTCGACTTCGGCGGGCACGCCCACGAGGTTGATCTTGATCTGCTCGTCGTCGCCGTCGCCCTCACCGGTGAGGTTGTCGCCGGTGTGCTCGACGGAACCGTCGGGCGACTTGAGGTTGTTGAAGAAGACGAAGTGCCCATCGCTGAGGGCCTTGCCCTCGGCGTTCAGCAGGATCGCGCTCGCGTCGAGGTCGAAATCCGTCCCGTCCGTCGTGCGGGTGTCCCAGCCGAGGCCAACGATGATGGCCGCCAGGCCAGGGGCTTCCTTGGTGAGGGAGACGTTGCCGCCCTTGGTGAGTGAGACGCCCATTGATGCTCCAGTGCTCAAAAGTCGAGGTTCAGGCCGACCATAGCGTGCCTGCACCCGGACGTCGCCAGCACACCATCGCAGTGGATACCGGTGGTTCACGAGTCGCGCGCGGCGAGCCGACTCAGCGCAGGCCGGCGTCCTCCTGGAACGCGACCGCGAGGCGGAGCAGATTGAGCACGCCGTGCTCAACCATCTGATGGACGGCGGCATCCACGATCGGCGCGCCGCGAAGCTGCTGAGGCTCGTCGGTAGCGAGGTCAACGACGACCGCTGCAAGCAGGAGCGCCCGTGCCGCCGCGTCGAGCCCCTGCTGTCCGGGGTCCAGCTCGGGGGCGTCACGAGCACGTTCCAGCAGTTCAGTGCGCAGCGGCGCCGATGCCTCATCGGCGTGCAGACCGGTCGCCCGCGACCGCAAGCGGACGGCAAGCGCCCAGAACACCTGCGCCGACTCCATCGCGGTGTACGACGCATCGCCACTGCGCATCAGCGCGGCGGTCTCGGGATCACCCGGGAAGCCAGAGTCGTCGGCACGGTGCGCCGCGAACTCGGTTTCCGCAAGGGCCCGGGCAGCGAGCACATAGTGGCGTGGGAGATCGGCGCCGCCGGGCGCCAGACGACTCCCGGCCAGCGTGAGCAGCCCTTCGGCGACCTCGACCAGACGACGACTCATGGGGTCATCGTCCCACGCGCGTGCTCCGGGGCGTTCCAGATGAGCCGACCACCCTGGTCACGGCGACCGCTGTGGACCGTGATGGGCGTCGCGGCGGGCACGCCTTCGAGGCGCGCGCCGCCGTCGACGGCGTACTTGGTGTTCGTGATCTTGCGCCCCGCGGGACCGGTCGTCTCGGGCGTCGCGGCGGGGCCGACCGCCACAAACACCTCGGTCACGCCGAACGGCCAGTCCCATGTGACCAGCACGATGCCCTCGGGCTCCCGCACGGCGCGCACGTTCGACACGGGCCGCGACAGCGGCGCAGCAGACGGCGCTGGCGCTGGCGCTGGCGGAGTCAATCCCCGCGTCCGCTTCGACCTTGCGAGCGGTTGGGAAGTCATTGCTGCCTCGGCGCCTGAGGCTGCTTCCGCTGGCTGGTCCGGCTCAGGCTCCCCGGCGAGCCCAGCACGGTAGGCCTGAGGGTCGCCGTCGACGAGCAGGTCTCGGGCATGCATCAGCAGCTCGTCGACCAGCGAGCGCTCACGGTCCGGCCGGCGACGGCGATTGACGTCGCCGATCTGCGCGATGCGGGCGCGCGTCATGTCGGTGGTAGACGTGAAGGGCAGGCCGAGGAAGGCGAAGAGGTCCTCGGCGAGGTCTGGTTCGTCGCGCAGCCGCGCGAGCTCACCGAGCGCCGACGAGACCTGCTGGCGGCGGCGTGCGGCCGGGTCGCCCGCGCCGGCTGACCTCGGCGCCGCTCCGCCAGAACCGGGCGCACCGCTGGGGCGAGCAGCGTCGGTCAGCGCTGGCGGGGCTGCGCCCGCGAGGCGGGTGCGCAGCGACCGGCGGGCGCCGGAATCGGTGAGAACGCCTTCCACGCGCGCCCATTCCTTGAGCACCGCCGCAGCGACGTCCGCCTGCCGCGGCCGGGCCCGTTCCTTGTGCAGGAACGCCTTGGTCTCCTTCAAACGCCCCGCAATCAAGGCCACGTCGTCGGTCTCGCGGGGCAGGTGGGCGAGCCAGAACACGTCGTCGACCGACGCCGGCGTCCCGCTGCGCAGCGGCGTAAGGACCGTCTGGCGGTACGCCGATCCATCGAACGGCGGCAGCGTCAAAGCTTCTTCTTGATCAGCGAGATCGCGTCGCGCTCGGCCTCGATCTCGTCCGACGTCATGCCGGACCCCGTGTCGACCTGCAGGGTGAGCGGCTCGGCTTGGCCGGCATGGTGGGCCGTCACGGTGAGGATGCCGTCGCCACCCATCGTCATCCGCACCCGCATCTCGGTGCCCTTCGGGTAGCCGGGCGGCAGGTCGTCGATCTCGCCCTTCACGAGCACGGTCGCGTCAGCCGGATCGGGAGATTCCTCAGCGCCGCCCTGCTCGATCACTTGGACGCGGATCGTCGACTGGTCGTCGACCATCGTGTAGAAGAGCTCGACGACCTCGACCGGCACCGGATCGTTGCGATGGACCAGGAAGACGGACGTCAGCACGTTGTCCTGCTGGGCCAGCACGCCGAATCCGCGGGAGACGACGTTGACCACCTGTTTGTCGACGACGCTCTTGACGTCGTCGGAGGTCATGCCGTGTTCACCGGCCACGTCGGCGAGGGCCTTGCTGAGGTCGACGCCACGGTCGGTCGCTTCCTTCACGGTGCGCTCGAGCAGCTTCTTGTGGCCGTAGAGCGCGGCGCCCTTGGCGACGGCGAGATCCGGGTCGGCGAGTTGAGGCTTCAGGCCGAACTCCTCCTCCAGACGCCGCGCGACGGCTGGCATCTTGGAGGAGCCGCCGACCAGCAGGCAGCGGTCGATGGTCGGGCTGCCGAGCGTGGCAGCGGCATCGAGCGCACGGCGGGTGAGCTCGATCGTGCGCTCCAGCAGCGAGCGCGTCACGATCTCAAACTCCTTGCGGGTGAGGGTGACGCTCGCGCGTTCTTGCCCGCTCGTGACGAGCGCGTCGGCGCTCTCGCGCTGGGAGAGCGACTGCTTGATCTCCTCGGCCTGCGTGACGAGATCAGCCTCGCTGTAGACGTCGTCGTACGGGTCGGCGGCGGCGGGCTTCGCCATCAGGAACCGCTCCGACAGCAGCACCGCCAGCTCGGCATCCCAGTTCGCGCCGCCGAGTTCGTGATCGCCGTCGGTAGCGACGACGCGGATGTCGTTGCCGGCGAGCTCGATGATCGTGATGTCGAAGGTGCCGCCGCCGAGGTCGTACACGAGCACGGTCTCGTCGCGGCGGTGGTCGCCGCCATCGAGCCCGAATCCGTAGGCGTAGGCCGCCGCAGTCGGCTCGTTGATCAGGTCGATCACGTTGAGGCCGGCCAGTTCGCCTGCGAGCTTCGTCGCCTTGCGCTCCTCATTCCCAAAGTAGGCAGGGACCGTGATCACGACGTCGCGGACCGGCTCTCCGGTGGCGCGCTCGGCGTCACGCGCGAGCGAGCCCAGGATCAGCGACGACACCCCGGACGCTGACCAGTCGCGGCCACCGGCAGCGAATCGCCAGTCGGCGTCGCCCATCTGGCGCTTGACCAGCTGCGCGACGTGGTCGGGATCGATCCGCGCCGAGCGCTTGGCGAGCTTGCCGACGACCGCGTCGCCGCCCTGGAAATGCACGACCGACGGCGTGGTTCGGTCGCCGTCCATGTTGGCGAGCACCTCGGGGCGCCCAAACCGGTCCACGCGCGCGATGCACGAGTAGGTGGTGCCGAGGTCGATGCCGAGCACCGTTCCGGTCGCTGGGGTCATGAGGTGGCTTCCGGGGTCTTGGGGTCGAAGCGGTAGACCAGCACGGCGGCGGGCCGAAGGACGCGGCCGTCGTCGCGAATCAGGCCGGGGCGGCGTAGCGCGACCACGGTGCGGTCTTCAAGGGGGCTGTCGGTCGAGACCGAGCCTGCGGCCTCATGCAGGTGGACGTCGAACGGGTCACCGGGCTCGGGCCGCAGCGGCGTCACGCCGGCGTCGTGGAGGATTTCGTGAATGCGCTGGTCGATGTGGACGAAGTCGGCGACGTCCGTTGCGCCGCCCGGCTCCTCGGCGGCGCTGCGGACGCGACCAACGTCGTCGGCGAGTCGGGCCAGGCCGCGGATGATCGGGGCGATCGCCTCGCGGATCTCGCCGTCACGGAGCCGGCGATTCTCGGCGTGGAGTTCGTCGGCCATCTCCGACTGCTTCCGGGCGACCACCGCGAGTTCATCGGCCCGGCGAGTGGCCGAACGTTCGGCCTCGACGGCGGCGTCGAGCCGTGCCCGCAGCGTGGGCGATCGTTTGGCCGGCGCGGCGGGGCGCTTGGCCCGTGCCGGGCTCGGCTCGTCGGGCTGGTGATCCGGCTCTGGGCGCACGCACGGGCCACCCTAGTCCGTGACCGAAGGTCGCTCAACCGGTGGTGCAGGGTGCATGATTGAGGCCAATGCCTGACACCGGCCCCCCACTTCCGCCCGGTGCGAACACGCCCGTCGAGGGCACCGCCGTGCGGATTGCGCTGGAGGTGCCGCAGCTTGGGGGTGCGACGCTCGTGGTGGAGACATCGGGCGGCGTCCGCACCCTAGAGCCGTCTGACGGTTTCGCTCGCCTCGAACCACTCGACGGACGATCGATGTCGATCGAGATCGACCTCGACACCGTCCCGGCCGACGTTCAACGGCTTCGACTGTGCATCTGGTCGCCTGCCACCAACCTCGCCCTCGCCACGGCCCGTGCGGCCGGCAGCGTCGACGGCGCGGAGTCGTTCACGGTGGCACTCCCGCCCGACGGGACCGACCTGCGAGCAGCCGAGCTGCTCGAGCTGTACCGGCGGGGCGATGGTTGGAAGGTTCGGGCGATCGCCTCCGGCTGGGCTGGGCACGTGCCGGCCATGGCGCAGGCGGTCGGACTGCCGGAGTCGGCGTTCCCGGTCAGATCGGTACCGGCGGCAGACCCGCGGACTGAGCGCGACCCGAACCCTGGGCCCGCCTCGGCGTCTCGACCCGCCTCGGCGTCTCGGCCCGCCTCGGCATCTCGACCGGGCGACGAGACTGCTCCTGCGCCTGAAGCGGGACGTTCGGCGCATGTCGGTCCGTCGCCAGCGGTCGGGCCGCCCGCGCTCCGCGACGTGCTCGACATGGTCGTCGGCCCTGGATTGCGCGTCGGCGACGACAGCTTCGTCGACTTCGAACTCCATGGCGTGTTCCTGCGCCTCAGCTACGAAAGCAGCGGCGACTACGCACGGGTGATCGCCACGACGCCTGCGGGCGAGGGCACGATCACCGACACGGTGGCGCTTGCGGCGCTGCGCGCTACCGGCGAAGCGCCGCTCGGGCGCGTGTCGTTCGATTCAGACGGCGCCGCGTTCGTGTCGGCACCAGCCGTCGCGGAACGCCACCACGTCGACACCGCGCTCGTGAAAGCCCTGCTCGGCGAGGCGTGGATCACCGCGCATCGGTTCGGCCAGCGCATCCGCACGGCGCGGTGGGCGTTCCCGACGCTGCTAACCGAGCAGATCCCGCGCGAGCTGCGGCTTGGGGTCGCGGAGGAGCTCCAGGATGTGGACGCGTGGGCGTCGGTCCGCGAGCGACTGGAGGACACCAGCTGCATCCCGCTCGTCGACGAGCCTGCGGCGATGCTGGCGCCGACCACGATCGGTCAACTTGCGATCGGGCCCTGCGCGCTGGCGGCGACGCCGCGCGCTTGGACGATTCTGGTGGAGCGAACGGTGCGCGCCAACGTCTACCCCAAGCCGGGCCTGTGGACCGCCCTTGCCACCGGCAACGGCGAGCAGTCGTTCGTTCGTTTCGCCGTGCAGGCCGAGGGGCTTCCGGGCGATCCGCCGGCGATCGTCGTCGGCTTTTCCGCGCTCCAGCTTCCGCGCACGCAGGTGCTCGAAGATCTTGGCCGCGGCCTGGAGATGGTCGACGAGGCTGCCGACGCGATCGAGCCAATGCTGCTCGACCTCGCCGCCGACTCGGCCGACTACCGCAACAACCTGCCGTGGCCGGCCACGCGGCGATGGACCGGCCCGGGATCGGAGATTCGCAGCCATCTGCTCGTGCGAGAGATCAGCGGCCTGCCGGCCGGCGCCGACGTGCCCGCGCAGCTCATGAAGCGCGCCCGCGCTCAGGCCACGTCGCTCGCGCGCCCGGGCTTCGGCTACCTCGCGCACCTCGCCCTGCTGCGCGCCGAGGCCAAAGACGCGGCTTCGGACGAGTGGAGGTCCGTCGCCCGCGAGCTCGTCGCGCTCGCCCCGGTCGAGCCGGCACCGGGCGACGCGCCATGCGCCACCGCATCGCTCCACGTGCGCATGAACCGTCTCGACGCCCCTCGGCCGATGCGCCCGCCGCCGCGGCCAGCGCCGCCAGCGGGGTCGCCCGAGCCCACGCGGCGCCGGCGCGGCCTGTTTGGCTGACGGGCCAGAGCCGGAAACGGCCGTCCGGTGCTCAGGCGCGTGGGTGAGGACGGATCGGACGCGCCCGCAGCCGATCCGGCGCCGGCGCGGCGTGACGCGGATAGGCTCGCGCTGCGGGCGTCACCCAGCCCGCACTTTGCCGATCCCACAAGGAGCACGACCGTTATGAGCATCAGCCTCGAAAAGGGCCAGAAGATCAGCCTGAGCAAGGACGGCGGGGCGCTCACGCGAGTCAAGTTGGGCCTCGGCTGGGATCCCGTCAGCGCGCCGAAGAAGGGTGGCCTCTTCAAGAAGGCGGCGCCGGAGAAGGAAATCGACCTCGACGCGTCCGCGGTGCTTCTGGACGCGCAGCGCAACGTCGTCGACACCGTGTGGTTCAAGCAGCTCCGCAGCAAAGACGGCTCCGTCGTCCACACGGGCGACAACCTCACGGGCGCTGGCGATGGCGACGATGAGTCGATCCTGGTCGACCTCACCGCGGTACCGGCCTCGGTCGACACGCTCGCCTTCACGGTGAACAGCTTCAGCACGCAGGGCTTCGGCGAAGTCGCCAACGCGTTCTGCCGGATCGTCGACGAGACCACGGGCGCGGAGTTTGCGCGCTACGACCTCGGCGCGCAGGGCCCGCACTCCGCGATCGTGATCGCCAAGGTGTACCGCCACAACGGCGAATGGAAGATGGCGGCACTCGGCGACGCCGGCACCGGCCGTACGGTCGCGGAGATCCTGCCGCTCGTGCAGAAGGTCGTCTGACCCGCGCGGTCTCACCGGGGACCCGGCCCAGCGCGACACCGCATCGCCGAAGCTTCCGGCGAGCTGGTCTGACCTCGCGCAAATTGGCCAGACCAGCGAGTTCATACTCATTTGCATGTCTTCGGGCGTCGATTCGGGGGAGGTGACCGTGGATGCCCCCTCGATGACGGCTCGCGTTTCCCGGCGCGACCTGGCCCACAACCGGTGGACCTGGTTCGCGACCGGCGGGACCGGGTTGATGATCGCCCTGTTGACGATCGGCACCGCCCTGTACGCAGGCGGGCCCACGACGGGTCGGATGTACGGCTTCGCGGCGGTCTACGGCACCTTCGCGCTGTTCCTCCTGCGCCGACAGCCGCCGTCGATTGACGACCGCTTCAACCACGTCGTCCTCGTCTACGCCTATTCCGCCACGATCACCGGCATGTGGGCCTTCCAGCCTGGTGGTGGAGCCGCGCTCGGCGCCGGCATGTTCATCGGGCCGTTGATCGCACTTCGACTGCAGGATCGGCACGTGATCATGCTGCACCTGCTCGCGGCCACCGCCGGACTGGTCGGCCTGGCCGTCTTCGGTGGCCTGTTCGGGTTCATCAACACGACCACGATCATCTGCATCACCGTGATGACCCCAGCCATGTGGGTGCTCGGCGCCTGCTGCACCGTGGTGCTTGAGGCGTCCGAAGCACAGGGCGAAGAGCTCGAGCGACTGGTTCGGCGCGATCCGCTTACGGGTGTCGGCAATCGCCGCCTGCTCGACGAGCGTCTCGCGGCGGAGATCAGCCGCCACGAACGCAGCGGCCAGGAGTTCTCACTGCTCGTCCTCGATCTCAACGGCTTCAAGGCACTCAACGACACCCTCGGCCACGAGGCTGGCGACGAGCTGCTTCGCGACACGGCAACCGCGCTCGTGCGGGCCACCGGCCCGAACGACACCGTCGTCCGGCAGGGCGGCGACGAGTTCTGCGTGATTCTGCCTCAGACCTCGTTCGTTCTCGCCCAGCGCACCGCCAACGCGATCCGGGCCAACCTGGCCGGGACCGACACCGGCGGCCTGGTTTCGACCGGCATCGGCATCGCGGTGTACCCCACCGATGCGCTTGCGGAGCACGTCCTGCTGCACGTTGCCGACGAACGCCTCATCGCCGACAAAGCGGGACGCGTCCATCGCGGGATCCCGCCGGTGACATCACACCCGACGCCGCCGGGCGCCGAAGCGCCAGTGGCACCGCCGGCAAAGGCAGAAGCAGCGCCCAACGCCGAGCATTTATCGTTCGGCTCGTGCCGACTGCACTGATCGACCGCGACACCGAGATCGCCGCGCTCGACCGCGCATTGGGTGCCGCCGCCGGTGGGATGGGCGGGCTCGTGATGATCCAGGGGGCCGCTGGGATCGGGAAGACGATGCTGCTCACCCATCTGCGGGAGGCCGCGCCCGAGCATGGGTTCCGCGTGCTGGGCGCCCGAGCGAGCGAACTCGATCGCGCGTTCGGGTACGGCGTGGTCCACCAGCTCCTGGAGCCCGAGGTCACGACCGCTTCGGCGGAGCGACGCGCGGCACTCCTGCGCGGCGCCGCACGCGCCGCCGAGGGCGTCCTGACCTCGGCCGGCGACGGCATCGACGACGGCGGCTACGCCGTCGTTCACGGCTTGTACTGGCTCGTCGCCAACCTTGCCGACGAGCAGCCACTGGTGTTGCTCATCGACGACATCCACTGGGCCGACTCACCGTCGCTGCGGTTCCTTGAGTACCTCGGCCGACGGCTCGACGGCCTGCCGGTCTTGGTCGCCGCGACGGCCCGCGTCGGCGAACCCGGGTCCGACGCCGATCTCCTCGGCGCCCTCAGCGCCGGCCCCTACGCGGACATCGTGGAGCCCGGCCCGCTCGGTGACCGCGGCGTCGACGCCATCCTTCATGAGGCGCTCGGGCACCCGTGTGAACCGGGCTTCGTGACGGCCGCGCAGAACGTGACCGGCGGAAACCCGCTGCTGGTGCGCGTGCTCGCCCGCGAGGCCCACGCACTCGGCCTTGAGGGCACCGCGGCGCAGGGACAGGATCTTGCGATGCTCGCGGCCCGCGGCGTGATCCCGATCGTGAAGCGGAGGCTGGCGACCCTTGGTGCGAGCGTCGCCGGAGTCGCCCTCGCGGCCGCAGTCGCCGGAGAGCGTGCGCTCATCGGCGACATCGCCACGCTTGCGGGTCGCCCGCCGACGGAGGCTCGCACGGCACTCGACCAGCTCGCCGCCGCAGCGATCTTGGAGCCCGGCGGGTGGCAGTTCGTGCATCCCCTCATCAAGGCGGCCGTCTTGGAGAGCGCGCCGCCGGGCGTCGTCGTGGAGCAGCACCGGGTCGCGGCGCAGCTCCTGCGAGCACGCGCGGCGCGGCCGGCCGAGATCGCCCTGCACTGGTTGGCCACCGATCCCTCCGGTGATCTGGACGCGGTCGCCGACCTCCGGCAAGCTGCGGCCGTCGCTGCGGCCGACGGTGCAACCGACGTCGCGGTGCACCACCTGCGGCGCGCGGTGCAGGAGCCTCCCGCTGAGCAGGACGCAGGCGGCATCGAACTCGAACTCGCTGAACTCGAGGTCAAGGCCCAACTCCCAGAGGGCCCGCCTCGCCTGCGCAGCCTCCTCGCGGCCAACCGTCTCACCGGCAACGACGCTGCACGGGCTCGCGCCGCCCTCGGGAACCACCTGGTGCACACCGACCCGATATCGGCGCTCGACGAGGTCGCCCAGGCCTCCGCCGACGCCACCGACCCCGGCCTCAAACTGCGGCTGGAGGCCTTCACGCTCGAGGCCCTGATCTTCCCGAACGTGTTCGCCGAGATGCGGGCCGCGCGGTTCGAGGCCGGCCGCGCCGACCCGAACGTCTCGCCCGTGATGCTCGCCCACCTGGCCGTCGATGGCGCGTGCGCCGGGCTCCCGGCCACCGAGGTGAGAAGCCTGGCCGAGCGGGCGCTCACCGACGGCTCGCTCCTGGCCTCCGTCGGGCCCGCGAGTTCCACGTACAACCTCATCACGCACGCCTTCCGGTTCGCGGAAGCACCAGAGCGGTGCGCCCAGGTTCTCACCGAGGGCGAGCGGATCGTCAGCACCCGAGGCCTGGTCGCCGCGCAGGGCTTCATCAATCAGTCCTGGGGCTACTGGCACCGCGACTTCGGCTCGGTCGCGGCGGGCGCGGCTCGCGCCCAGCTCGGCCTGGAGTCGTTCCAGGAGATGGGCCTGGCGATCACGATCCCGGCGCTCGCCGCGATCACGGCCGAGAATTTGATCCAGCTGGATCGCCTCGACGAGGCCCTCGCGCTCATCGACGTTCCGCTTGGCCCCGCGACCGACACGTACATCGAGCCGTTCGCCCTCACGACCCGCGGCTACGCGCGGTTCCTCGCGGGCCGCCACGACGAGGCCGAAGCCGACCTGCGCCGCCTGATCGCATTGACCGACGCTCGCGGCTGGTTCGCACCGAACGCCGCGCGTGCTCGACTCCGGCTGGCCGAGTTCCTCGCCGCGACGAACCGCGGCCCCGAAGCGCTGGAGTTGATGGAGCACGACCTGCGGGTGGCCCGCGACGCCGGCCTGCCCGGCTCGATCGGGATGGCCCTGCGCATCCGCGCGCGCGCCGAACCCGACGTGGCGGCCGTCGCGTCGCTGCACGAGGCCGTCGACGCGCTTCGCGCCTCGCCATTGCGCCTGGAGCTGGGTTGGGCACTGCACGATCTCGGGACGCGTCTCCGGACGTTCGCTTCCGACGCGGACGCCCGCGATCCGCTACGCGAAGCGCTCGACCTGGCGGCCGAGACCGAGTCAGCCTGGTTGGCACGCGTCGCTCGCGACGCCCTCCAGGCGGCCGGCGGCCGCCCACGCCGTGAGCGCCTGAGCGGCACGGAGGCACTCACGCCCGCCGAACGACGCGTCGCCGAACTCGCCGCCGAGGGCTTCACCAACCGGGAAGTCGCCGAGACGCTGTGGGTCACCCTCAAGACCGTCGAGGCGCACCTCGGCCGGACCTACGCCAAGCTCGGCATCAGCTCCCGGCGCGAGCTTGCCGGCCTGCTTGGCCCGGCGGCCGCGCCGTCGAGCAAGCGGCCGGGAGCGCGCGCGTTAGCCGAGCGAGTCGACGTGAGCGAGCGCGAGTGGATGCGCGTCGAGGAACGCCTTGAGGGTCTGCGGCTCGCGCCCGGTGAGGGCCAGCACATCGCCGGAGACCTGCTCGAGTTCGCCTGCGGCGACCGCGGAGTAGGTGGTGACCCAGCCTTCACGCTCGAAGTCGGTGGCGTCGTAGTGCGCCCGTGAGGCGTAGGCCTCCTCCACCGTCTCGCGCAGGTAGGTGATCGGCTTGCCACTGTGGCGTGCCATCGTGACCGCGATCTCCGAGAACGTGAGCGCCTCGCGGCCGGTGAGTTCGTAGGTCTTGCCGGCGTGGCCGTCGCCGACGAGCAACTCCGCGACGGAGGCCGCAACGTCGTCGCGCGAGACGGCGGCCACCCGTCCAGTCCCCGCAGGTCCGGCGATATCGCCGGACGGCAGCACGAACTCCGGGAGCACGTCGAGGTAGAAGTTCATATGGGCGATCGTCCAGTCCAGACCGCTGGCGCGGACGTCCTGCTCGGTCTGCCAGTGCTGCCGTGCGTAGACGAACGTCGCCTCGGGCGAGGCCCCGGCGAACGAAAGCTGCACGATCCGCTCCACGCCCGCCTCGACTGCGGCATCGATCGCAACCCGGTGGGCCGCGACGCGCTCAGCGGTCTCGTGTCCCGGCACCAGCAAGAAGGTCTTCGCGCCGTCGAGCGCCGTCCGCATGCCACCGCCGTCCTCGTAGCCGCCGACGACCGCCACCTCGGCGCCAGCGAGCGTCGGCGCGCGAGCAGCGTCGCGCACGATCAGCCGCTGGGCAGCGCCCCGGGCCGCAAGCAGCTTGGCGATCCGCCCGCCGACGGCCCCCGTGGCACCGCCAACCGCAATCGTGGGTGGCGCGGAAGCATCGTTCTCAGCCATGGCTGCCAGCCTAGGCGCGTCCGCGAGCCAACGCCCATCGCATTGACGCCGGCTGTGCCACGCTCCGCACCATGGCGCACCCGCGTTGGATTCCTTCCGCTCTGCTCTCGCTCGGCCTGCTGGCCACGTTCGTCGCGGTTGTGGCTGGCTACGCCCGTCACGCGATCCTCGATACGAAGCAGTTCGGCGACCGTGCCGTCGCGGCGGTGCGCGCCGAGCCCGTGCGCGACGCACTGTCCACGGCCTTCGCGGATGCGGCCATCCAGCGCGAGCCCCGCTTGCTGTCCGCCCGGCCCATTCTGGTCTCGACGGCGGGGTCCGTCCTTGCAAGTCGCGCGTCGGGCGGACTGATTTCCCGGGCTGCTGGCCAGCTCCAGCGCGGCTTCGTCACGGCGGATGAGCCGAGCGTCGTGCTCGACCTCGCCGACCTGTCGATCGTGGTGCGCAGCTATCTCACGGCGAGCCAGGCCGCGGTCGCGACCGACCTTCAGCGCACGACGGATCGCGCCGAGCTCACCACCAGCATCGCGACTCGTGAGCGCACCGCTGGCGCAATCCGCGTGGCGCGCAACGTGTCGCTCGTGGCCATGGTCGCGCCGCTGATCGCGCTCCTCGCGTTCGTTGGCGCGGCGTGGGCGGCGCCCGACCGCCGGCGCGTGATGGTCCACCTGGGCCTCGGGCTCATGGCGACCGCAGCAACGGTGGCGACCGGCTACGTGGTGGCCAAGGGACTCCTGATCGCCTCCGCCCCAGCGTCGGCAAGTGCAGAGGTCACCTCCGCCATCGTCGACGCCTTCGCAGGTGACCTCATGCTCTGGGCGTTGGCACTCGGGACGGCCGGGACACTGATCGCGGCAGCGGGAGCCACGCTCCTTGGGCCATTGGAGGCCTCCGCCCTGCCTCGCGCCGCGTGGACACGGATCGCCCGCGAACCAGCTCGGCCGTGGCTTCGGACGGTGCGCAACCTGGGCCTGCTCATCGGCGGCCTCGCCGTGGTCGCCCAGCCGTCGGCCGCCGTCGTCCTCGTGGCGTCCGTGGCCGGCGGATACGTCGCGCTCGTCGGGCTGGTGGGCCTCCTCGGGGCGCTGGTAGGCAACGCAGACGCCCAGACGAGCCAGAGCCGCGTCCGCCGGACCGTGCCGCTCGTGGCGGTTGCGGTCGCCATCGGCACGCCATTCGTCGCGAGTCTGGCCGTCGCTGCGTCGGACGATCCCGTCGCCAGGACCGAGCGCGCCTCAGATGGGCTCTGCAACGGCAGCTTGGTGCTCTGCTCGCGCCGCCTGGACGAGGTCGTCTTTCCCACCGCGCACAACGCGATGTCCAACGCGCCCGACGGCTTCCTCAATGCCAATCAAGGCATGACGCTCACCGCGCAGCTCGACCTCGGCATCCGCGGCCTCCTCATCGACGCGCTCGAGGGCCAGCGCAACCCCAAAGGCGTGGTGCGGACCAACCTCGTGGGCGAAACCCGCGAGACCGTGGTCGCTCAGATCGGTGAGGGCGGGCTAGCTGCCGCGCAACGCTTGGCCGGACGCGTGGCCTTCGGGCCGATCGAGGGCGACACGGAGGTCTTCCTATGCCACGTGCTGTGCGAGCTCGGAGCGACCAAGGCGTCGGACGCCTTCCGGGAAATCCGCACGTGGCTGGAGCGGCATCCGCGAGAGGTCCTGATCGTGTTCGTTCAGGACGACGCGAAGCCGGCCGACATCGTCGACGCGGCGCGCGATGGCGGCCTGGCAGATCTCGCCGCAGCGGTCGACCCGGCCGCGCCGATGCCGACGCTCGCGCACCTCATTGCCAGCGGCAAGCGCGTCGTGATGATCGCCGAGCACAAGGCCAGTGCTGAGCCCTGGTACCCGGCTGGCTTCAAGCTCTTCCAGGACACGCCCTATGCCTTCGCAACCACGAATCAGCTCCGCGGCAACGCCTCTTGCGACCGCAATCGCGGCACGCCGTCCAGCCCCCTGCTGCTCGTCAACCACTGGATCGAGAGCTACCCGCCGAACCCCGTCAACGCCGACACGAGCAATGCGCTGAACGAACTCGTGAGCCGCGCGCGCCGCTGCCAGCGGGTGCGGGGCCAGGTGCCCACGTTGCTAGCCGTCGACTTCGCCGAACGGGGCGACATCGTGCAGGCGGCTCGTTCGCTGAACGACGCGCCCAGCCCCTAAACGGCTTCCTCCCCGCCTGCCGCGCCGGCTCGCGAAGTGTTCATCTCCTTCGCATTGACTTGCCGTACGTCTGCTCTGTACCTTGGGAGTGTCCGTTTCTCACAGGCGGGCGACTCAAGCCATTGGCGCACGCGCGTGCCGCTGGTCTGCTGGGACGCCGCGTCCAGGAGAACAGGCGACGAGCGCAGCTAACGAATGGGTCTCAGCCCATGCGTTCCCAGCCTCCGGCTCCATCACACCGTGCCCGCTTCGCGCTCTGCGCGCGTACCGCACGCGCGCCGGCCGGCCGCTGATGCTCGACCGCCACCAGCCGGACGCCGTGATCCGGCGTCGCCTGCTCGACGCAACGATCGCCTTGGTCGCCGCCGACGGCGTCCGCGCGGTGAACGCCGCCTCCGTCACGTCGGCGGCGTCCGTCGAGCGCAGCGCCGTGACCCGCTATTTCGGATCCTGCGATCAGCTCCTGCTCTCCGCGGCTCTGCTCGTCACCCGACGCACCGTGCTCCCAGTCCCGCGACCGCTCAGCGCGAGCCGCTCGACGATCTCGACCCTGACCTCCCTCGCCGAGGCCCACCGCGGGTACGTCGACCGATCCCCCGAGCGGTTCGCGGCGATCCTGCAACTGTCGTCGGCAGCGCTGTTCGGGACACCCCAAATCCTGGCTCCGCTCGCGGCACGGACGGCGAAGGCTCGCGCCGCCGCTGAGGCGCACCTCACGCAGCTCCAGTCCGCCGGTCGGATTCGGCCCGGTACCGAGATCAGCCTGATCGCTGCCGGCTTCGTCGATGCGATGACCGGCATCGAGATCTGCCACATCATCGACCAGGACGCCACGATCCGCGACGACGGCTACCGCGGGCTCTGCGCGATGACCGATCAGATCGCCGGCGCGCGGAGCGACTGAATCTGGCGGTTTAGGCCTTCTTCGCTCGTTTGCGCTGCGGCGGGAGGTCCGTGATGGTGCCTTCGAGCATCTCGGCGGCGAGCATGATCGACTCCGACAGCGTCGGGTGCGCGTGGATCGTGAGCGCGAGATCGCCGACATCGGCGCCCATCTCCATCGCGAAGCCTGGCTCGGCGATGAGTTCACCGGCACCAGGGCCGACGATGCCCGCGCCGAGGATCCGGCGGCTCGCGGGGTCGATGAGGAGCTTGGTGCGGCCGGCGGCGCCGTCGATCGCAAGGGCGCGGCCCGACGCAGCCCACGGGAACGCGGCAACCTCATAGTCCGTGCCGTCGGCCTTGGCCTGCGTCTCGGTGAGGCCGACCCAGGCCACCTCCGGATCGGTGTAGGCGACCGATGGGATCCCGCGCGCGTCGAAGGTGACGTTCTCTCCGGCGATGACCTCGGCCGCCACGTGCGCCTCGTGCGACGCCTTGTGGGCGAGCATCGGACCCCCGACGATGTCGCCGATGGCAAGGATGTGCGGCACGTTCGTGCGGAGCTGCTCGTCGACCGGCACGAAGCCTCGCTCATCGACGTGCACTCCCGTGGTGTCGAGCCCGAGACCTTTGCCGTTCGGCGCGCGGCCGACGGACACGAGCACGGCATCGAAGACGGCTGGCTCGGGCGGAGCCTTGCCGTCGGCCGTGCCGGACGCAAAGGTCACATGCAGGCCGTCGTCTTTGGCCTCGACGGCGTCGACCTTCACACCCGTGTGGATGGCCTCGTACCGCCCGGCGATGCGCGCTTGAAGCGGCTTGACTAGGTCACGGTCGCAGCCTGGGATGAGTCCGTCCGAGAGCTCGACCACCGTCACGTTGGACCCGATCGCGTCGTAGACGGTCGCCATTTCGAGCCCGATGATGCCGCCGCCGATCACGAGGAGCCGGTCCGGGATCGAGCGCAGCTCGAGCGCTGAGGTGGAGTCCCACACGCGATCGTCGTCGTAAGGGATGCCAGGCAATTGCACGACTGAGGAGCCGGCCGCGATGATCGCGTGATCGAACGAAACGACGGTGGTCTTGGCGTCGGTATCGCCCGACGCAGCAGTGGTCACGGTGAGGTGGCGGTCGTCCGTGAAGACGCCCTCGCCCGTCACGACCGTGACCTTGCGGCGCTTCGCCATGCCTTCGACGCCCTGCGTCAGCTTCCCAACGACCTCGTCCTTGAATGCACGCAGCGCGTCCAAGTCGATCTGCGGCTCGCCGAAGGTGATTCCATGTCCCGCCGATGCCTCCGCTTCGGCGATGATCTTGGCCTGATGCAGGAGCGCTTTGCTGGGGATGCAGCCGACGTTCAGGCACACCCCACCGAGCGTCTCGTACCGCTCGACGAGCACCACTTCGAGCCCGAGATCGGCGGCCCGGAACGCGGCGGAATACCCGCCAGGGCCTGAACCGAGCACGAGGACCTGGGCGTGAACGTCGCCCCTGGCGGTTTCGGAGGACTCAGCGGACTCGGCAGGCTCAACGCCGCCGCTGGCCTCGACGACCGCGATGACGGTCCCCTCGGAGACCCTGTCGCCGATCGCCACCCTGATCTCCTTGACGACGCCAGCGATCGGCGACGGCACTTCGAACGTGGCCTTGTCGGATTCGATCTCGACGAGCCCCTGCTCCACCTCGACGGTGTCGCCCACGGCGACGAGCACGTCGACGATCGGGATGTCGGTGAAGTCCCCGATGTCCGGGACCGCAATCTCTTGCGCGGCGCTCATCGCTGGTTCCTGGTGCTCGCGGGATTGATCGAGTCGATACGGAGGGTGCGCATCACAGCAAGACCCGCCGGAAGTCACTGAGCGACTTCGCGAGATGGACCACGAAGCGGGCCGCGAGCGCGCCGTCGATCACGCGATGGTCGTAGGAGAGCGACAGCGGCAACATCAGTCGGGGTTCGAACGCGGTGCCGTTCCACACCGGCTTCATCGACGACCGCACCACGCCGAGGATCGCGACCTCCGGGGCGTTGACGATCGGCGTGAACGACGTGCCCCCGATGCCACCGAGGCTCGAGATCGAGAAGTTCCCGCCGCTCATCTGTGCCGGACCGAGCTTGCCGGCGCGCGCCTTGGACGACAGCTCGGTGACCTCGGCCGCGAGCTCCAGGACGCCCTTCTTGTCGACGTCTCGGACAACCGGGACGACCAGCCCATTCGGCGTGTCGGCTGCAAACCCGACGTTGTAGAAGTGCTTCACGACGAGTTCGTCGCCATCCAGCGACGCGTTGAACCGCGGGAACGCCTGGAGCGATGCCACGCTCGCCTTGAGGAGGAGCGCGACCATCGTCACCTTGACGTCCTTCTGCTCCGCGTTGAGCTGCTTGCGGAAGGCTTCGAGCTCGGTGATGTCGGCGTCGTCGTTGTGCGTGACGTGCGGGATCCGCACCCAGTTGCGCGCGAGATTCGCGGCTGAGATCTTCTGGATCTTCGACAGCGGCTCTCGCGAGACGGGACCGAGCTTCTCGAAGTTCACCTTGGGCCACGGCGCGAGGCCCAGGGCATCGTCGGCGGCCGCGGCCTGACCGGTGACGCCAGCGCCCGCGGGACGCTCGGTGGAGCTGAACCCTTCGACATCGGCCTTGGTGATTCGCCCCTTCTCGCCGGTGCCGTGCACCTGGCTCAGGTCGACGCCCCGCTCGCGAGCGAGTCGACGAACCGTCGGGCTGGCGTACGGCGACGCGGCCTTGCCGGTCGACGTATTCGCATCGGGAGCAGGGGTCGCCGCCTTCTGCGTCGGCGATCCGCTCTCACGCTTGCCGGCATCGGCGTCGGAGGCCTCGGCCCCGCCCGCGCCGCCAGCCTCGATAACGGCGATCACGGCGCCTTCAGAGACCTTGTCGCCAACCGCGACCTTGATCTCCTTCACTACGCCCGCAACCGTCGACGGCACCTCGAAGGTCGCCTTGTCGGACTCGAGTTCAACGAGGCCCTGCTCCACCTCGACCGTGTCGCCCACCGCGACCAGCACCTCGATGATCGGGATGTCGGTGAAGTCCCCGATATCGGGCACGGCAACCTGCATCAGCGCAGCCACGGGGCAGCTCCATCCGTATCGATGTCGTACTTGTCGATCGCCTTGGCGACCAGCTTCCGGTCGATCTCACCGTCGGCGGCGAGCTGACTGAGCGCGGCGACCACCACGTGGAACCGGTCAACCTCGAAGAACTTGCGTAGCGCGACGCGGTAGTCGGAGCGGCCGAAGCCGTCGGTGCCGAGCACGCTGTAGCTGCCTTTCACCCACGGCCGGATCTGGTCGGCGAAGCTGCGCACGTAGTCGGTCGCCGCGATCACTGGCTCGTCTTCGCTGAGCTGCTGCTCCACGTAGCTCGGTTTGGCCTTCGCCTTCGGGTGCAGTCGGTTCTCGCGCTCGACCGCGAGGCCGTCCCGACGCAGCTCGGTGAACGACGTGACGCTCCAGACATCGGACTCGATCTCGAAGTCGGCCCGCAGCAGGTCGGCGGCCGCCAAGACCTCGCGCAGGATCGTCCCGGACCCCAGAAGCTGCACGACGGGGTTGTCGGTGTTGTCCCGATCGGCCTCCGCGATGCGGTGCATCCCGCGCAGGATGCCTTCCTCTGAGCCCTCCGGCAGCGCCGGTTGGCTGTAGTTCTCGTTCATCACCGTGAGGTAGAAGAAGACGTCCTCGCGCTCGGTCACCATCCGGCGCAGGCCGTCGTGCACGATCACGGCGAGTTCGTACGCGTAGGTCGGGTCGTAGGCGACGCAGTTGGGGATGAGCGCTGCCTGGATGTGGCTGTGGCCATCCTCGTGCTGGAGCCCCTCGCCGTTGAGCGTCGTGCGTCCAGCCGTGCCACCAATCAGGAAGCCGCGAGCGCGAGAGTCGCCGGCGGCCCAGGCGAGGTCGCCGACCCGCTGGAACCCGAACATCGAGTAGTAGATGTAAAACGGGATCGTCTGCACGCCGTGGTTGGCGTACGACGTCGCCGCGGCGATCCAGGAGGAGAAGGCGCCCGGCTCGTTGATGCCCTCCTGGAGGATCTGGCCGTGCTCGTCCTCCTTGTAGAACATGAGCTGGTCGGCGTCCTCGGGTGAGTAGAGCTGCCCGACCTGGCTGAAGATGCCGTACTGGCGGAACATGCCCTCCATGCCGAAGGTGCGCGACTCGTCCGGCACGATCGGCACGACGTGCTTGCCGACCTTCTTGTCGCGCAGCAGCGTCGCGAGGATCCGGACGAACGCCATCGTCGTAGAAATCTCGCGGTCCGGGCCGGTCCCGTCGAGCTGGTTGTGGAACGCGCTCAGCTCGGGGATCTCGAGCTTCGGCGCGTCGATGCGACGCTGCGGCAGGCTCCCGCCGAGAGCCTCGCGGCGTTCACGCAGGTAGGTCATCTCGGGCGAGTCGTCGGCCGGCTTCAGGAACGAGCCCTGCTTGGCTTCCTCGTCGCTGAGGTCGAGGGCGAAGCGGTCGCGGAAGGCGATGAGCGTTTCCGGCGTCATCTTCTTCTGCTGATGGGTGATGTTCTGCCCTTCGCCGGAGGCCCCCATGCCGTAGCCCTTGATCGTCTTGGCGAGGATGACCGTCGGCTGGCCCGTGTCGGCCGCGACCGCCTCGGCGTAGGCCGCGTAGACCTTGCTCGGGTCGTGGCCGCCGCGGTTGAGCGAGAAGATCTTCTCGTCGCTCCAGTCCTTCACGCGCTCGGCCAGCTCGGGGTACTTCCCGAAGAACTTCTCTCGCACGAAGGCGCCGTCGTGGCTCTTGAAGCCCTGGTATTCGCCGTCGACGGCCTCCTCCATGCGGCGCACGAGCAGGCCGTCGTCGTCGCGCTCCAGGAGCTCGTCCCACTTGGAGCCCCAGATCACCTTGATCACGTTCCAGCCGGCGCCGTGGAAGTTCGTCTCGAGCTCCTGGATGATCTTGCCGTTGCCGCGGACCGGTCCGTCGAGGCGCTGCAGGTTGCAGTTCACGACGAACACGAGGTTGTCGAGCTTCTCCCGGCCGGCCAGTGAGATCGCGCCCATCGACTCGGGCTCGTCCATCTCACCGTCGCCCATGAACGCCCAGACCTTGCGGTCGCTGCTGGCCAGGTGTCCGCGCCCCTGGAGGTACTTCATGAAGCGCGCCTGGTAGATCGCCATGAGCGGCCCGAGGCCCATCGACACCGTCGGGAACTGCCAGAACTCGGGCATCAGCCACGGGTGCGGATACGACGAGAGCCCCGGCCCGAGGGCCTCCTGCCGGAAGCGCCGCATCTGGTCTTCCGTGAAGCGGCCTTCCAGGAAGGCGCGAGCGTAGATCCCCGGCGACGAATGGCCTTGGATGTAGATGAGGTCGCCGCGGTTGGTGTCGGTCGGCGCGCGCCAGAAGTGGTTGAAGCCCGTCTCGTAGAGCGTGGCGGCCGACTGGTAGCTGGCGATGTGGCCGCCGAGTTCGGAGCTGGTCGCGTTGCCCTGGAGCACCGTGGCCATCGCGTTCCAGCGCACGAGCGAGCGAAGGCGACGCTCGATGGCCGGATCGCCGGGGAGTTCGGGCTGGCGACCAACCGCAATCGTGTTGACGTACGGCGTCGAGAGATCGTCGGCGGGATGCAGGCCACGCAGGCGGGCGTCCGCGAAGAGCGCTCCCAGGAGTTCGGCCGCGCGCTCCGGTCCGCGTTCGCGGATCACGGCGTCAAGCGCCTCGAGCCACTCCTGGGTCTCGGCGGGATCGACGTCATCGGGGGCTACACCCATGCGGTCCAGTCAAGCACCCTCCGCCGAAACCGTCGTCAAGTTCTCGGTCACGGCGGACATTCGGGCGACGCGGAGGCCTCAAGAGGTCGCTGAACGGCCCTGCTCCGGATACGCTCGCGCCGTGCCTCCCTTCAGGATTCCGGTCGTTGTCGCTCTTGCCGGCCTGGCGCTCGCGAGCTCGGCCACGGTCGGGTCAGTCGCGGCCACGACGCCGGCGCGCATGGGCACGGTGTCCGGCACGGTGAGCGGGTCGCTGCCGAAAGCGGGCCAAGGCCGCGTGATCGTGACGGCCATCGACGCGGCGTCCGGAGCGGTCGCCGATATGGAAACGGCCGACGGCAAGGGGCGTTTCGCGCTCAGCGTCGGCGGCGGCGCCTACGCGGTCACCACCACGGTCGTGCGCCCCCAGGCTGCGGTCGTCACGCAGTCCGCGGCGGTGTCGGTCAAAGCCGGCAAGACGCGCCGCAAGGTCGCGCTGAAGGTCAAGAAGCCGAAGTCCGGGACGGCGCCCGCCAAGAAGTCGTTGGCCTCGGTCACCGCATCCCGCACCAGCGCTGGTGCCACGCTTGCCAGGGACTCCGCCAGCCGGTCGTTCGTCACCGAGCGCGGCAAGGGCGACGCCAGCGTCACGGCCTACAAGGTCGAGGAGTTCACGGGCGCGCCAGCGGAGTACTCCAACCTCAACCGCGGCCTGAGCAACATGCTCGCCACCGACCTCTTCATCGGCGACAAGTGCGGCATGAAGCAGGTGGTCGGCGAGGCCGGGCGCACGATGATCAAGAAGGAGCTGGACTTCCAGAAGTCCGGCTACACCGACAAGAACACGCGGGTCAAACGCGACTTCATCATCGCCGACGTGAGCGTCGGCGGCACGATCGCGGCCGGCCCTTCGGCAGGCACGGTCGCCGTGCGCGTCGTCCTCACCGACACCAGGACCGGAGGCACGATCAGCACCGTCGACGCGACGATGCGAGTAGCCGACCTCTTCACCGACCAAGACCAGCTCGCGAAGGCCGTGTCCGAGCGGCTCTGCCGTCGGCCGGCGTCCTACGACGTCGCCCTCAAGATCAACGGTATCGGCGAGTTCGCGACCCACAGCACCGCTGGCGCCATCACGACGAACGTGATCGCGCTCTCGGGTGGCGCAGCACCCCCGACGACGTGGGTCGGGAACGGCACCTACGTGTGGGATTCCTTGACTTTCGCGTCCAAGACCGAGTGCAGCTACCTCGCGCCGATCCCGGGTGCGGGCACGTGGCAGGCGACCGTCGCCTTCGTGAGCGACCAGCAGGTGCGCGTCGACTGGTCGACCGGCAACGATGGCCCGGGAGCGATCTCGACGGCCTCAGTGAGCTGTCCCAAAGCCGGCGCGATTCCAGGCCAGCCCGGCCCGAATTTGGTTACCACCAGCGGCACCAACATCCTGCTCCCGATTGGTGGCGGGACCGCTCCGGTCACCGGCGGCTTCATCTCCGGCGGCGATGGCTGGACCAACACCGGCACGCTCACGCTGACGCCGGTGTGGGGCCAGCAGGGCCCGTAGGTGGACGCCGAGTCCGCCCCCGCCCAGGCTGGCTGGCGGTTCAGCCCTTGAGCGTCGCTCGCAGTCTGGCCTTCGGGCGTCCGGTGCGAGGGTCCGGGCCTCCGAAGCCGTCGGCGGTGAAGCCGAACTTCGCATAGAAGCGCACCGCGACCTCGTTCTCGGCGAGCACCCAGAGCGTGACGACTTCACAGCCCGCGCCCGCGAGCTCCTCCAGCGCCTTGGTCATGAGTGCCGAACCGATGCCGTTCCCCCAGCGCGACGGATCGACGTAGAGCGCGGCGATCTCGCCGGTCCCCGGCCGCTGATCGGCATCGCGGCTGACCGTCGCCACGGAACAGAACCCCACGGCCTTGGCACGCTGCTCAGCGACGAGCGTGAACGCGACGTCGCTGTCGCCAGCAAGCAAGTCGCGCCACAGGTCCGTCCGCTCTTGCGGCAAGTCCTCGAGGTTTGGAACCTCCGCTTCCAGACCCTTATAGGCCGCCTCGCGTGCACGGGCGTGGACGCGGGCGATGCCCTCGGCGTCGTCCTCGTCGGCGCGGAACACCTCAATGTCGTTTGATCTCGCCATAGGGCGTTGCCTCAGATTTGGGGAATGCCAACGTACATTGCGTGAAGCGCGCGCTGAAGCCGCGGCTCGAACGTGGCCGGCACGAGTTCGAGCAGCGACGGGTCGAGCAGTTCAAGGATCTCCGGCGGCGTGGTGCAGGTCGACCAGATCGTGCCAGTCAGCAGCGACGTCATCGCGGCTGCTTCGAACGCCTGCTCCTCCGAGAGGTCCGGCATTGCGGCTCGGAGGGTCATCCCGAAGACGTGCGCGGCGGCGATGGCGGCGATTTTGAAATCGCGCCCGCGCTCGGGCCGCACGTTGTGCTCAAGGGTGCCGGCCATCTGCGAGAGGAGGTCGGCCAGGAGCGGGCGCTCCGCGGTCGACGCCGCGACGGCGGTGGCCGTGGCGGCCGCGCCTCGGACCTCATTGCGCTCGACCAGCTCGGCGAAGTCCCGGTTCCACTGCTCCAAGTCGTCGACGAGCAGCTGGAGGTAGATCTCCTCGCGCGTGCCGAAGTACCGCAGCACGTTCGACTTCGCGGTGCCGACGGCGCTCGCGATGTCGCCGAGCGTCACGTTGCGCACGCCGCGATCGAGGGCGAGCTGGCGCGCGGCGACGCGAATGGCCTGCATGCGCATGGCCTTCTGCTCCGGACGACGCGCTCGCTCGAAGGTGGGAACGTCGGTCACGCCGATCAGCGTATCGCAGTCGGAATGTTAAGAGAACGACATTCTCTTGTTAGGAGAACATCGTTCCGCTAGTTTGACCTCATGCGCAGCCACACCAGCCCTTGGACCACCGCAAGCATCCCCAATCAGTCGGGGCGCCTCGCCGTCGTAACCGGAGGCAACAGCGGCATCGGCTTCGAAGCCGCCAAGGCGCTGGCGATCGCCGGAGCCGACGTGCTCATCGCCACCCGGAGCGAAGGCAAGGGCCAGGCAGCGGTCGCCGCGATCCAGGCGGCTGCGCCCGGCGCAACGGTCTGGCGCGAGGCGCTCGACCTGTCCAGCCTGGCGTCGGTCCAGGCATTCGCGGCCGGACGCATCCAGGACGGCCGCCCGATCGACCTGCTCATCAACAACGCGGGCATCATGGCCATCCCCGAGCGCACGCTCACTGCGGACGGCTTCGAGCTCCAGCTCGGCACCAACTTCCTCGGGCACTACGCACTCACGGGTCGGCTCCTCGATCTCGTCCGCGCCGGCTCGAACCCGCGCGTCGTCACCGTGAGCAGCACGGCGTCAAACGCGGGCAAGATCTTTCTCGACGACCTCCAGTTCGAGGGCAAGTACAGCTCGTGGCGCGCGTACGGCCAGAGCAAGCTCGCGACGTCGATGCTCTTCCTGGAACTCGATCGCCGCAGCCGTGCTGGTGATTGGGGCGTCCTGAGCGCCGGCGCCCAGCCGGGCCTTTCGCGCACCAATCTCCAGACGACCGGCCCGACCCACGGCAAGGACGGCTCGTTCAGCTCGAGCAAACTCCTCACGAAGGTCCCGTTCATCTCGCAGGACGCTGCCAGCGGCGCCCTCCCCACCCTCCGCGCCGCAACCGACCCTTCGGTCAAGGGCGGCGACTACTTCGGGCCCAGCCGACTGCGCATCGTCGGTCCGCCGGTCCTCGAAAAGCCGACGAGGCGCGCGAAGGACCAGGCGGTCGTCGACGGCCTGTTCGCGCAGGCCGCGGCGTTGACGGGCGTCGCCTGGTCCGTCGGAAGCGCTCAGCCAGCCTCCTGAACCGACGCGCCGAGGCCACGTCGAACCGAAGACGAGGTCAGACGCAGCCGACCGGATTTCGTCCCATCCGGCCGGCACCGCGTTGCTGAGCGTGTGACCAACAGCGCGCTCGATCACCGGCTGGAGTGAGCCGCCGCAGCCTGCGGCCCCGTAGGTTCAACCGATGGCACGCCCGCAGCGATGGACCACGGCCCGCGTGCCCGACCTCTCCGGTCAGCTCGTCGTGATCACTGGTGGTGACCGTGGCCTCGGTTTTGAGGCCGCCAAAGTGCTGGTCGGGGCGGGCGCCGACCTGGTGCTCGCGTCGCATGACTTGGATCGCGGGGCGTTCGCCGCACGCGAGATCGCGCGCATCGAGCCGCGAGCCGAAGTCACCTGCGAGCCGATCGACCTTGCCGACCAGGCCACCGTCGCGGCCTTCGCGGAGCGGCGCCGCCAGAACGGCCGACCGATCGACGTGTTGATCAACAACGCCGGGATCATGTTCGTCCCCGAGCGCGTGGAGACGGTGGATGGCTTTGAGCTGCAGCTCGCCACGAACTTCCTCGGCCACTATGCGCTCACCGGCCACCTCCTCGATCTCGTTCGCGCGGCCCCCGCGCCACGCGTGATCTGGGCCAGCAGCGTGGCGACCCGCTGGGGACGCATCCGCCTCGGCGACCTGCAGCGCGAGCAGCGCTACCACCCGGCCTTTGCCTACTGCCAGAGCAAACTGGCGTGCCTCATGGCGGCGGTCGAATTGGACCGCCGCAGCCGCGAGGGGCATTGGGGCCTGAAGAGCATCGCCGCTCACCCGGGCTTCGCGCGCACCGATCTCCAGAAGACCGGTCCGCGGCTCGGCAAGGGCGACGGCTTCACCTGGTCGGGCGCCGCCGGCCGACTCCCAGGCTTCTCCCATACCGCCGCTGAAGGCGCCCAGGGCCTCATCCGCGCGGCAACCGACCCGACGGCCCGCAGTGGCAACTACTACGGCCCGACCGGCACCTTCGGCGCGATCGGGCCGCCGCGCCGCGTGCCCATCCTGCGCAAGGCCCGCAACCAGCGCGTGATCGACGAACTCTGGCGTCAGGCCGCCGCCGCGACCGGTGTTGCCTGGCCGCAGGCACGGGACCGCGCCGCAGTCTGAGCGCCGCAAACCTCTGCGCCCCTCGGCACGGCCGTTACCGCCGCCGTTGCTTACCAACGCGCAACGAAACGAGACGACGCGTTGCGGCTGGGCATCGGCGTCCGTTTGCCCCATACTGCGCATCCGGGGCCTCAGGCGGCGGGCCCCGACCCACCTCTGTCCCGGCCGCCACAAGGAGACCTTGTGTCCCACCCCTCCCTTGCGCGAATCCTCGCGCTGAGCGCGCTTGCGCTCGCCATCCCCGGCGCCACCCCGGCGCTGGCCGCTCACGGCGAGGTCGGCTGCGCCGATGTCGACGTGATCAATATCCGCGGCACCGCTGAGCCGTCAGGCTCGTCGCTTGCCCTGGACGGCTCGTTGGACATCAACAACCCCACGGGCGTCTGGTCGATGATCCGCATGGAGATGCAGACGCCGACCGACGGCTTCACGCCGATCGGGCAGATCGTCCGCACCGACCTGTCCTACCCCGCAACGATCCCCAATCCGCTGGACATGTCGGGGTTCTACTCGAGCGTGCGCATGGGCATTCTCAAGACGGTCGTCTACATCAACGAGCAGAACGTCCGCTGCCCGGAAAAGCGGTTCGTGATCCTCGGTTACTCGCAGGGCGCGATCGTTGCCGCGAACACCATCTCCGCGATCAACGACCGCACGTTCTACACCCCCGGCTACGGCGGCGTCGACTACGAGCTCACCGAGATCGCTGACGCCAAGGTCGTGGCGATCGGCCTGTTCGCTGACGCTGGTCTCTACGGGAGCGAATTGATCCCGAGCAACATCGCCGGAAAGACGAGCCCGAACTCCACGTTGCTGAACCGCAGCCTGCGCGGTAGCTCGTACCTCACCTGGCCGGCTTACCTCAACGGCACGTTCGACGACCTCAACCGAGGCAAGAACGACGGCACCTTCTCGGTCGGCGCGACCGGCATCTGGCCGCGCACCCCGGGAGTGCTGGAAGCCAAGCACTACGGCCAGGTCCGCAACTACTGCATCTGGCACGACCCGATCTGCGAGAACACCTCGGGCGGTTTCACCGAGCACGTCAACTACGCAGGCGACGTGCCCGCGCACCGCAACCTGGCGATCTTCGTCATCCAGCAACTCAAGAACCGGGTCGACAAGTCCCTGCCGGTGACTTGCACGATCCCGAACGCCTCGAACGCAGCCTTGATCGGCACGAACCCCATCTCGGGGACCATGCGCTTCAAAGCTGAAGTGAAGGACCACATCAACGCCGGCGGCACCACGACGCTCGGCGGCATCACGACCTCGATCTCGTTCACCGGAACGAGTTCGACCACGCTCAGGAACACCATCCTGGGTGGGTCGCCCATGGCGTACGGGACCCTCGCTGCGCAGACGGTGAGCGCGACCGGTGCGACGCCCGCCAGTAAGAACCTGACCAGCACGGGCTCCGCATCGTCGAACCTGGCGACGCTGACGGCGGGCCAGCCGTGGACGGCTCAGCTACCGAACAGCGGCACCCGCAGCCTCACGTTCCTCGCCGGCGCGGCCGGCTCGAAGATCGACCTGAGCGTGAACACCCTCACCGTGAAGGTCACGGGCTACGGCGCAGGCGACGCCTGGGCGTTCCTCTCCTGCACGGCGAACGTCCCGCAGCAGACGGCGTTCGGCCGGATCATCGTCTCCTAGAGACGCCGGCCACGGAGGTGCGGCTGCGGGCAATCCGCCTGGGGCCGCACCTCCTGAGCACTCACGCGTCCCAGCCCTCTGCGCAGGTCCTGCGAGGGCCACACGGGTTCAGGCGCAGCCGGTCCAGTCCCAGCTGGTTTGCGACACGTCAATCGTCACGGTGGACGACGCTCCGCGGTTGCCGGAGGCATCGACCGGCGTCACGGTCACGACCGCAGGGCCGTTCGCTGCAGCGATGAGCGAGTTCGGCGGCCCGACCCCAGTCGATCCGGCAGGCACGATCCGGGAACCGGTCCGGGTGGCGCCGCGATGCACGACGCTGAATTGGAGCGTCGCCGCCTCGTCGAGCTTGTAGCTGGCCGCACCCATCACGGTCTTGGTCCCACCCAGGAAGCCGCAGTAGTACCAAACGCCCCGCGTGACCGCGAAGTTCGTCAGCACCGGTGGCGTCGTGTCGGTGACCTCGGGCGGGATGCCAGCGCCGTAGCCAAACGTGACCCCGCCTCCGGGCAGGTAGAGGTCCGGGCGGCCGTCACCGTTCCAGTCGCCGCCGAGCGGGAGAGCGGGCGCCGGCAGGTTGAGACCGGTCGCGAAGGTGCCGCCAGGCACCGGAACCAAGATCGCCGTGGTGGCGGTCCGGCCGAAGATCACCGCACTGCGTGGGACTGAGCCAACGGCGGCGTCAGGTTGGAGCCGCACCGCGGCGTCACCAAGGCCATCGCCGTTGAGGTCGCCCGCGGGCACACCGCTCTCGAGTTCGCCGTTGATGAGCTGGAACGCGCTCGACATCCCGAGGTCCGTCGTCGCCGTCCGGCCCCGAATCACCCGCGAGGTCAGCGGTGCATCGAGCGAGACTGCAAGGTCGGCAAGGCCGTCTCCACTGAAGTCACCAAGGCGAGCGATGCGCCCGACGGAACTCACCGGTCCGACGCGGATCGCGCGCCCGGCACGAGCATTCATCACGAGGTCGGTGCGCGACGCGCTCCCGAGGACGATGTACAGATAACTCGGCCCGGCTTCGTCGCCACGGATGAGCGCGTAGTCGGACTTGCCATCGCCGTTCACGTCGCCGGCGGCCTTCACGTCGGCGAAGTCCCAGCCCTGAGCGCTGCTCCAGCTCCCTTCCCAGCCGGGGGGCGTCACCGCGTAGTGGGGCTCGCCGGGTGCTTTGCCGCGCAGGCGGTAGCCCAGCGCGCCGGGCGACTCCAAATCGATCACGGCCGGCAACGTGGTCGCGCCGAAGATCACGGTGCGCCGCATCCCGAACTCGAGGTCGGTCTCCAGCTCGGGGCGCGACCATTCCACGATCAGGTCCTCGAACCCGTCGGCATCGAGGTCGCCGACCGCGATTGCGTTGCGCACGCAGATCGCGGCGGGATTGCTCGGCACCGTGAATCGGGTGCGCGGCGAGAGCACGTCGGTGTTGCGCACGACGCCCGGGCCGGCCGGGAGCGTCCGCAGGACGGCGTCCCCAGAGACGCGCCCCGGCGAACAGGTCAGCGTGAGCAGCTCGTCACGACCGTCGCCGTCCAGGTCTCCAGCGGGCACTTCCCGCTGGCCCGTGGCGTGTTGCACGGTGATCAGTCGGTCGGTGCTCATCGGCGAGAGCGGCGCCGTTCCGGCCCCGCCGAGATAGATCTCCGTCCGGGTCGAGAAGGTGAGGGCGACGTCGACGAGCCGGTCGCCGTTGACATCGCCGGGCGCGATGGCGGCACCGTTGCCCCCCATGCGCACGTCGCCGGTGCCGGCGAGCACCAAGTTGCCAGTGACCGGCAGTACGGACGCTGCTGCGGTGGCGGGGAGGACGAGCGCAGCGACCGCCACGGCGGCAAGGGCAAAGGCGCCTGGAAGAGAGCGACGGGGCACGGGACGGGACCTCACGGTGAAGCGGTCGCCTGGGACGTTGACCGCGTGGCCGCAGACCGTACGCCTCGAACGGCGGCTTTTCAGAACACGGTTCAGAACCACGGCCTGCGCGCTGCAGAGCGCTGGGCGCAGGGGCGCCCGATCCTGGTTTCACGCCCGGCGCGCGGCGGACGCCACCGGGACCCGCGAACGCAAGCGGCGTTCGCGGCCCGGAATAAAAAGGGCCGACATCGGCGCGGCGGCACCGACGTCGGCCAGTGGGGGGAGCAGGATTCGAACCTGCGTAGGCAGAGCCAACGGGTTTACAGCCCGTCTCCTTTAACCACTCGGACATCCCCCCGAGCGAGCGCGGAGTCTAGCGAGCCGAGCGCGAGGACGTGTCCCGGGTGGACAACGACCGAGGCCCGGAGCCTCGCTCCTAGTGCTGAGCGGGGTTCCGGGCCTCTGTGGTCGGGGACATGCATCGCCGGGTTCCCCCGGCAAACTTGGTGCGAGTGCTGAGCGGCTCAGCCGGCGTCGCGGAGCGGCTGGCTCTGCGGGAGCAGCCGCAAGCGGCGCAGCGACTGGCCTTCGATCTGGCGGACGCGTTCGCGAGTGATGTCGAACATGCGGCCGACCTCGTCGAGCGTGTGGGGCTCGTCGCCGTCGAGGCCATAGCGCAGCGAGAGCACCTGGCGCTCGCGCTCGCCGAGTTCGGCGAGGGCTTCGTCGACGTGGCTGCGACGCATCGAGGATGCGGCAACGTCGAGGGCGGTCGGCGCGGCCGTGTCCTCGACGAAATCACCGAGGCTCGTGTCGTCCTCGTCGCCAACAGGCTTGTCAAGCGATACCGGCTGCTGGCCGTAGCGCTGGATCTCGCGGACCTCATGCTCGGTCATCTCGAGTTCGGCGGCAAGCTCGGTGAGCGTGGGCTCGCGACCCATGCGGGCGACCATGCGGCGCTCGGCATGCGCAACGCGGCCGATCTTCTCGACCATGTGCACCGGCACGCGGATCGTGCGGGCCTTGTCGGCGATGGCGCGCGACACGGCCTGGCGGATCCACCAGGTGGCGTACGTGGAGAATTTGAAGCCGCGGCGATAGTCGAACTTCTCGACGGCGCGGATCAGGCCGAGCGAGCCTTCCTGGATCAGGTCGAGCAGGCCGAGGCCGCGACCGAGGTAGCCCTTGGCGATCGACACGACGAGGCGCAGATTGGCCTCGACCATGTGCTGTTTGGCCGAGAGGTCGCCCTTCTCGATGCGCTTGGCGAGTTCGATCTCTTCCGAGGCGGTAAGCAGCGGTACGCGTCCGATGGCGCGGAGATACATCCGCAGTGCGTCGACCCCGCCATCGGTCGGATCATCGTCGGTGTCGGTCTTTCGTCGCTTTGGCGTCTTCACCGCCGCCAAGGCCTGAAGCTCGTCGTTGACCGGTGACGGCCCCGCCGACGTCTCCGGTTCGTCCAAAGCCGATTCGTTGATCGACACAATGCGTCCGCTCATGAGCGTTCTCCCCCCAAGGAAGTGGGCCGCACGACACCAACGGCCCAATGGACCCTTGGTTCTCTCGTTGTCGCGCGGTCTCTCACGTATTCCAGTTGTCCGCGATCCGGGCTACCGTTCCCAGCCCCCGGCAAACGCCCCGAAGGAGCGCAGCGCCTAGGCTGTCGGGACGGCCCCGTTTCGTCTGACTCATTGGTTTGTAGCAAACCGGATGGATCTCACATAACAACCCGTCTCTTCAGGGCCCTTCAATCGTCGAAGGAAACGCTCGTGCCCACTTCCTCAAGCAGCTCCTCAACCGACGTTCAAGCCACGCGGCCTCGCGTCCCCGTGAGCCTTTCGCGGGTCGGCGTGAGCGAGACGGAGAAGGTCGTCCGGCTCGTCACGCCCGAGGGTGAACACCCGTACCACGCGACCTTCGAATGCATCGTCGAGCTCTCTGGTGATCAGAAGGGCGCGCACATGTCGCGCTTCGAAGAGGTCATCAACGAGACGATCGGCGAGCTCGTCGTCGGCGCCGCAACGACGCTGCGCGCCGAGCACCTGGCGGCCCACATTGCCGAGGTGGTGCGTGCACGTCAGGGTGCACGCCTCGCCGAGGTGTCGATGGTCGCTCGGTACCCCGAAGACAAACCCGCACCGGTTTCCGGGATCCCGACGCAGGAGATCTACACGCTCCTGGCCACCGCGTCGGCAACCGAGCACGGCACGCGCCAGATCATCGGCGTGCAGGCCCAGGGCATGACGGCGTGCCCGTGCGCGCAGGGGCTCGTCGAGGCCAGCTCGCGCGAGCGACTCCTCGCCGACGGGTTCACCGACGACGAGATCGCGCGCATCTTCGATCACGTCCCGGTGGCGACCCACAACCAGCGTGGTCTTGGCACCTTGGAGATCGGGCTTCCGTCCGGCTCCGGAGTGCACCTCGACGCCCGCCAGCTCGTGCAGATCGTCGAGCAGTCGATGTCGTCGGAGATCTTCGAACTCATGAAGCGCTCCGACGAGGGCGCCGTGGTCGAAAAGGCCCACCGCAACCCTCGCTTCGTGGAGGACTGCGTGCGCGAGACGATCGCCGGCGTCGTCGACCGGCTCCCGCAGCTCGGCGACGACGTGTGGATCGGCGCCCGCCAGGAGAACCTCGAGACCATCCACCAGCACAACGTGATCGCCACGCGCGTCGGCCTCCTCGGCGAGCTGCGCGCGGAGCTGCGAGGCGACGAGCCGACGGCTCCGCGGCACCTCGGCCGCGAAGCCTGGCTCGCCGGCGCCTAGCGCTTCACCGTCCCGGTCAGTTTGCGGCCGGGGCCCTTCGCGATCGTGCCGGTCGGCGTGATCGAGCGGACCTGCGCTTTGGCTCCGGCCGCGTTGCTGCCGGCCCGCACCGTGGCAACCCACGTGTTGCCTTGCTTCTTGAAGTCGGTGCCGACCAGCTTGATGACGCTGACGCCGCCGCCCTTGCGCCGCAGCACGACCTGCATCAGCGGCATCGAACTCTTCAGCCCGTAGGCGGGCGCGTCCTTCACGGTGATGCGCACCTTGCCGGCCTTGGCCGCCTTGATCGACGCGATCCGCGGCGCCTTGGGCTGCGGCGGCGGGCTTGCCTTGAACGTGTCGATGTCGTGCACCACGCCGCGCGGAATGCCATTCGGTGACGTGATGTACGCGTCGACGTGACGCTGCGCCGTTCCGCCGACCGCCGGCAAGAACGCGAACTCGGTCGTGAGTTTGCCGGTCCCTGGCACCACATAGGACGCGACCGACTGCGCGGTCCCGTCGCCACGCTCCACGAACGCGATGGTGTCGCCAGCCGGCAGCGCCGATGCCTTGAGCGACACCTTCCTCAGCAGCGGCTTGTACGCGTCCCCGATCGCCTTCTGCGAGATCCGCGCGCCCTTGATGACCGTCTTGGCACCGATCCCGAGGGTGAGCCGCTTCGCGGTCGCCACGGGCTGAGTGGTCGACGTCAGCAAGCCACCGTAGGTCTTCGTACCGAGGTTGTCCTTCGCACTCACCTTGGTCACGCTGGCGCCGAATGCCTTGGCCTTCGGCAGGTCGCGATCACGGGAGTACGCGACGCTCGTGACCGTCTCTGAGCCTGGATCGGCCGCGAGGCTCCACACACCGCTGCGCGGGTTCGCGATGACCATCCGCACCTCGCCCTTGACCCGGTCGACATCGACGACCGAGCCGGTGGACTCATCAAACCCATAGTTGTCGAGCGTCTGCCCGGCAGCGGCGACCGGCGTCCGGACCACCTTGGCCGCAGCGCATTTGTTCCCGAAGCACGTGTCGGTGGCTGGGCCCGTGAGCGTCACGCTCGGCGGCTTCCCCGGTTGGCCGCGCGCGATGAGCGAAAGCGTCCGCTGATCCTTCTCAACCTCGATCGGCTGCGTCTGCCCAGCGGTCAGCGTGGCTCGCACCGCCAGCTCGGCCTTCGTGGCGCTCACCTGCGGCTTGCCACCCGACGACACCGGCAGCCGTCCGACCACGGCGCGGTACGGCCCGAGGCCACAGCCGTCGACGAAGCCATCCAGGTCCTTCCCCTCGTAGAGGTAACCGAACCCAGGCCGGAACGTGTGCACCCAGAGGTCGATCTCGCCGCACACGGCGATGCCTCGGCTGGAGAGCACGCCGTTGATTCCGAGGCACGCGAAGATGCACGCTCGGCCGCTGCCCTCCACGTTGAATGCGCTGCTCGAGAAGGCTCCCGACACGTTCACCGCGTAGGAGAACGGCCCAATCGAGTTGCCGGTCGAGGCGGCGATCAGCGCCTTGCCGTCGCCGACCTCAACGTGCGCCTTGCCGAGCGGCAGCAGGCCGCCAGCCAGTCCCGCGTCACCGTCGAGGGTGAGCTTCACCGGCGAGGTCTGCAGCTCCAGAACCCCGTTGGCGACCAGCAGGACGCCGTCGCTCGTCGTCACCTGCGCGGAGCCCTGGAGGGTGATGCCGTTCTTCTTGATCAGCTTGAAGCCGAGCCGCTTGAGCATGAGCGGCGTGCTGCCCAGCTGGATGTCGGCCTGCACGGATCCTCCGGCCTCCGTGAGCGAGCCGTTCGTGATCACCACGCGCACCGTGACCTTCTTGCTCAGCAGCTCGCCAGCGCCAGACCCGGTGAAGGTCTTGGAGGCGTCGTCGTAGCGCAGGTTGAAGTTCTCGATGTAGACCGGGCCGAGCCAGATGTTGCTCAGATTCAGCTCAGGAGAGGGCGTGCCGACGATGGTGCGGCGCGCTTTGCCGGGGCGCTTGGATGAAGTCCAGCTCGTCACGCCGCGCACCCCGCCGGCCACGCGTTTGTAGTTGCCGGTGTCGGTCACCTTGGTGATGACGGTCTTGTCGAGCGGGTTGCAACCAGGGATGACGACGCGCTTCGTGCTGGCGGGCACGGGAGCCTGGCCCGGCTCGGCCGCGCCGAAGTCGCTCGGGAGCTGGACCTCGAAGTCGACCTGGGAACCACCCACGTCGGTCTGCTTCGTCGTGCACTTCGCGGCGAGGTCGATGCTCACCTTCGTCGCGATCGGCAGGCCGCCGTAACGGGCCTGGGAGGTGTGATCGAACGACTCGACGATCCGCCGGTCGAGGCGGACACCAGGGTCGTCCTTGGCGACCTGCAGTGAGGTGCTCGCGACCGGCTCGTCGTCGATCAGGATCGAGACCTTCTTGGCGGTCCCAGTCGGCTGCCACGCTTTGATATCGCCGGGGTTCGACGACTTCGGCACGCTGCTGGAGGTGAACACGAGACCGTGCTGCGCATCGTCCTTGCGGACGACCATCCAGCTGCCCTCGGGCGGCGCGAAGCGCACGCCGTTGACGTCGATCGGGCTCTTCGTCCAATAGACCTCGCGATCGCTGTTGCCGTCGACGCAGGTGCCCGACCAGTTGAACCGGTTTGCGCCCTTGCCCATCGTCTGAGCGGTGTTGGAGCACTTGAACTGCCCGGCGACGACCTTGATGCCGTCCAGGCGCACCTTGCCAGTGGCGGCCGTGCGGTCATAGACGGTGAGCAGCGCCGAGTATTCGCCAATCTTTGGGATGGTGAGCGTGAGCGCCTTCGGATTCTTGGAGACGACCGTCGACACGACTCCCTTCACGCCGAATCCGGCCACGCACTTGGGCTTCACCGGCGCGCTGACGACGGGGACCGGGCCGCTGCCGAGGCCCGGCACCGCTACGGCCGGAGCGAAGCGCTTGGCCGCCGCGCTCGTGCGTCGCGCCAGGCTCACGCCCTGCGGACCAAGTCCCTCGAGCTCGATCTGCGCGAGGACATTCGGGTCGCCGCCCGTGAGCTGGTCGATCGGCGGCAGGGAGGTGAGCACGTCCTTGGCGGGCTGTGTCAGCTCGGGCCCGGGGATGTCCGGGGTGATGTCGGCCTTGCCCTTGCACGAGCGCTGCCACGGCTGGCCGATCTGCACGGAGTACCAGACGGGCTGTTCGTCGCTGTCGATCACCGTGGTGCCCGGATCGAACGTGAGCGGCGTGCCGGGGTTCTGTGGGTCGTCCGGGCGGCCAGCCGCGATCGGGCCGGTCTGCTCCGTGTTGCCGGCACCGACGCCCGGTGCCGATGCATCGACCCCGGGGGTCACGAGGTTCACATCCGCTGCGGGCTGCGCACGGAGCCGGATCGGCACGTCCTGCTCCACGGTCACGTCGCGGCCGCCGCGATCGACGGCGTGGAGCTTCACGTGCTCCACCGTCTTGTGCGGCCAGCAGCCGGTCATGGAGCCGGTCTGCGCGCCGCACAGCGACGTCGGGTAGAGCGAGAGCGCATAGTCGGCGATGGCCTGCTGGATGTTGTAAAGCCCCCAATTCGTCGTCTTCGGGACGAGGTTCGGCACCGGCTCGAGCTTCGCGATCGGCGCGAGGCCGTGGCGATCGTCCCGCCACGGGGCGGCGCTGACTGGCGTGGGCACGAGCCCAGGCGCCACGCACAGCACCTTCTTCGTTCCGGGTTGCGGCACGCACACCTTGGTCTTGCCCGGGTCGCCAGGATCACGCGTGACTGCGGACGTGCCGATCGATCCGCTGCCGAAGTCCCAGTCCTCGCGGACCACGCGGTCCAGCGGCGAGTCCGGGTCGTGTGAGCCCGAGGTGAACAAGGCCGGCTCGGTGTACTCGAGCGGCGTGTCGAGCGGCACGATCGACGTGACTGGCGCGCGGTTCGGGATCACGGTGACCGGGCGCGTCGTGGTGGCCGCGCGGCCGAAGCGGTCTTTGACCGTGAGGGTCACGTCGTAGGAGCCGCGGCGCGTGCCCGCCTCGCCGGCATCGGACGCGTCGCCGACCGGCTTGATTCGTGCTGCATCGCCAGCGTTCTGCTGGAGGGGCGCGAAGGCGTGGTCGACCTCCGAGTCGCCGGAGGCCGGGCTGCCGTCGCCGAAGTTCCAGGCGTAGGTGTAAGGCCCGAAGCTGCCACTGACCGCCGAGGTGAACCGCTTGGGCGCGCCAGAGATCGTGAGGTTGGGCCCGGTGAAGCTGACCGCAAGATCGGAGACCGGAGCCGGCGCGGTGGTGAACGCAACGTCGGCGCCCGCAACCGTGCCGCCGCCGTTGCTCGCCACCACGCGCACGTGGTACTGCCGCTCAGGCTGGAGGCCATCGAGGGCGGCGGCCACCGGCTGGTTCGCCGACGGCACGGGCGTGATGATCTCTTCGGGCGTCGAGCGCCCGTAGGCGGTCGTCTCGCCGTACTCGAAGTGCACCTTGCCGCCGATGCCCCGCAGGTTCACGGTGCCCGTCGCCCTGGCGGTCTCGTAGGCGATGTCGACCGGCGTCCCCGTGGTCGGGATCGGTGGCAGAGCGACGCCGTTGATGAGCACATCGACGCGGTAGGCGCCGTCGGAGGTCACCGCGATGTCGCGGTCGCCATCGCGGTCGAAGTCGGCGGTGGTGATGGCGTCAACCGTGCCTCGACGCACTCCGCCTGGGAGCAGCACGGGTTGCGGCGCCGCAAACGTGCCGTTGTCGTTGGAGAGCATCGCGATCACTCGGTCGTTGGCGGTGGTCGCCAGCAGCACGTCGCTGTCGCCGTCGGCGTCGAGGTCACCGACCGCCGACTGCTTCGCGGTGATGCGCACGCCGGTCGCGGTCGTCGTAGGAG
The DNA here is from genome assembly GCA_032119595.1 of Solirubrobacteraceae bacterium. Taxonomy (GTDB): domain Bacteria; phylum Actinomycetota; class Thermoleophilia; order Solirubrobacterales; family Solirubrobacteraceae; genus JAGIBJ01. The sequence goes on from JAUMBQ010000001.1 coordinate 401,812, forward strand.
CGCCGAATTGGCCGGCGCTGGTGATCGGGAAGATCTTGACCTCAGAGGGGGTCAGCACGACGGCCTCGAGCCGGGCATCGCCACTCACGTCGGCCATAAACAGGTCTTGCACGGTGCCGACGCTCGTCGCGACGCCCGCCGCGGCGAACGCGGGGGCCGTCCGGATCGTGATCACGCCGGTGGTCTGGCTGAAGAGGAGGTCCGCCTTCCCGTCGCCGGTCACATCGCCGGCGGCGATGTGACCCGAGTCAGGGGTCGCGAGGGTTCGGGCTCCATCACCGGAGACGGCGCTGTAGACCAGTCCCGGCTTGGCAACGCGAACGCTCACCGCGCTCTGCTCGGAGGCGAACAGGTCAAGCCGGCCATCTCCGGTGAAGTCGCCGACGGCCACGTCGCGCGCGGGGAAGCCGTAGTCCGGGCCCGGAATCGAGGCGAGCCCGCTCGTCGTGCCCCGCGTGATGGTCGTCGGGCCACCCGCTTTGTCGGTGGCACCCCAGACCAGGGCGTCGCGCCGACCATCGAGGTCGAAGTCACCGGCCACCGAACCCTTCGGAGTCAGGCCGAGACCGAGGAAGGTACGCGGACCGAAGGTCGGCGCCGGGAAGGCCATGACGCCACCCGACTCCGGCACGGCCGCTACGAGGTCCGGGGCCGGGTCGACGTTCAGGTCGACGGTGTCGAGGCCGACGGACGGCGAGTTCGGTGTCTGCCCGGCGGGCACCTCAAACGGGCTGCCCGGCCAAGGCGTGAATGTGACCGCGCCAGCGGCACCGTCAGCGAACACTCCAGTTGCGGCGGCCACGGCAATGCCGACCGCGAGGAACTTCCTGCCTGAACGGACATGTTGGCGCACTTACACATCATCACAGGTGGCGCGCAGCCATTCATGAATTCGACTGCGACCAGCCGCAAGCCGGCGGGCGGGTCGTCAGGTTCGCGTGTTCGTGAGGCTGGGCTCGTCCTCGATAACCGGTGGCCGGCCTCGGAACGTGCGCCAGTAGAAGTCGATGCCGGAGACGATCGTCAAGACCACGGCGAGGTAGATCACGAGATCGACGAGCAACGGCGTCGGGTCCCAAATGATCGCGAGCAGAATCGCCCAGAGCTGCACGACGGTCTTGAGCTTGCCGAGCTGCGCCGCCGCGATCACCTCGCCGCCGCCCTTCTTGACCTGCATGCGCGTGACCGTGACGAGCAGCTCGCGCACGATGATCACCGCGGCGACCCACCAGCCAATGCGCTCGTGGTAGACGAGCGGCGCGAGCGCGCCGACGACCAGCAACTTGTCGGCAATGGGATCCATCAGCTTGCCGAACGCGGAGATCACGTCCGCGCGGCGCGCGAGGTAGCCGTCGACAAAGTCGGTGATGGCAGCGACCGCGAAGATCACGGCGCCGATGGCGTCGCCCGAGCCCGTGCCCTGGGCGAGCGCGTAGATCATCACCGGGGTGACGATGATGCGGCCGACCGTCAGCGCGTTGGGAACGGCGGCGTTCATCAGATGCCGAAGAAGGTCGTCAAGGCCCATCACCCTACGCAGCCGCGCGGCCGACCGTGTTGCACGTCGTCCACCGCCGGGGTTCGGCCCCGGGCCCAACGAGTAGGCTCACGGGCATGCCCATGATCCCCACCGTCATTGAGCGCACCGCGCGCGGCGAGCGTGAGTACGACATCTACTCGCGGCTCCTGAACGACCGGATCATCTTCCTCGGCACACAGGTCAACGATCAGGTCGCGAACCTGATCGTCGCGCAGCTGCTGCACCTCGAGTCAGATGACCCGGACAAGGACATCTCGATCTACATCAACTCGCCCGGTGGCTCGATCTACGCCGGCCTGGCGATCTACGACACGATGCAGTTCATCAAGCCCGATGTGCGCACCATCTGCTGCGGCATCGCGATGAGCATGGGCTCCCTCCTGCTCGCCGGCGGCGCACACGGCAAGCGCATGGCCCTCCAGAACAGCCGCATCATGATCCACCAGCCGTCCGGTGGATTCGAAGGCCAGGCCACCGACATCGAGATCCACGCCCGCGAGATCATCGACATCCGCCACCGCGTCGACACCATCTACGCCAAGCACACCGGCCGCTCCATGGAGCAGCTCAAGCTCGACATGGAACGCGACCGCTTCCTCTCCGCCGAGCAGGGCGTCGAGTACGGCATCATCGACCAGGTCCTCACCCGCGAATCCCGCGGCGGCACCGACCAGGTTCATCACAAAAACGACGGCCGCGGCTAACAGCCTGAGCGGATCTCGCTCAGGACTTGCGGGACGAACTTTTTCTGCGGCGGCCTTCGGGCCGCCGCAGTGCGTTGTGGGGCGCTGCGGACGCTCAGTACCCCTCGAACGCGTACGGCAACAGCACCGCACGCTGGCGCAGCAGGGACCGATCGGCCTGGGAAAGCTCGGCCCCATCACACGTGGATTCCCAGCTGTCCTTGATGACTTGAACCTGGTGGTCGATGAGGTCGCGGGCTTCGCGCTCGCCTAGGCCGTATTCGAACGAACGTGCCACGCAGCCAGCGAGATTGCTGAGCCGGAAGCGGTCCGCCCCGATTTCCATGCCTTGCGATGCCTCTCCCCCTGACCTGGGTTGTGGGCAGAGATCGTACGCCGGCGACAACGACAGCCAACGACCGTCCCACAGCGCGCCGTGATTGCGTGCGTGATCGTCGGTGTTGCCGACCAGGATGTTGAACGTGATCCGAGCGAACAGCTCACGAAGGGTGGCCTTCGGCGCGGTGAACGTGTGCCGCACGCGTTCGGCAAGGTCCGAGTAGCTGGCGTGCCGCGCATGGAGTTCGTCAAGTCCGAGGATGGTGAGCGCGGAGACGAAATGCGTTCGGGTTTCGAGGCCGGGATCGCGATCGAAACGGTCGACAAGCAGCACCCACTTTCCGAGCGCCTTTCGCAGACGCGTAGCCGCAACGTCGATACCTGCGGCGCCCGCCAGCGTCATGGCGACGTACTCAGCCTGCACGACCGGGTAGGTGTCGTCAGACGACGAGAACTTGGCGATCTGAGCGACGCCGTCACCGGAGATCAGCACCTTCGGGCGTGCCCCTCCGACCGAGCTGCCGTAGAGAAGCGCTGCGTCCAGCGCCGGGGTCAGCGGGATGCCTGCCTCGACACGCTCAGCGCTCGTCATGAGCTCTTCCAGGGTTGTTGCTGCGCCGCGACGAGGCTCGTAGGCTTCGCTCGAACGCTGGAAATCCAGCGCTCCAACCCGATCGGACCCTGACTCAAGCAGGTAGGTCACTTCGTCAAAGTCCCCCGTGTCGGTCGTCCTCCAGTCACCGCCGACCAGCCGGTTCAAGATGACGCGCTGGCCCCAGGAGTCGGGACGACCGTCGAGGATGCAGCCGGGTGCGCGCATTCCGACTCGCGGGCGAATCAACCCTGCCTGCAGAGGAAGCTCCGGTGCGTAGAGCGAGATCGCGTTGCCGCGATCCCGGTACGACCGCGCGTACACGAACGCGAGCTCGCCTCCCCGAGGTTCCAGGCGGCCCGCGACGACGGGCTCCGTCTCGCCGGGAAGCCAAGTCCAGACGTACGCCTCTCTCGAACTAGAAATCGTCGTCGACATCATCGTCCCCACGGCGAATGCTCTTCGGCAGGAGTCTCACGAAGTCCCGTTGCCGCTGGAGTTCCTGCCCGAGCCGCGAAGGTTCGTCCACAAACAGGGGAACGCCGACGAGCGTCGCAAGTTCCAGCGCGATCCCGAGACCGACCGTCGGGTCCCCACGCTCAACCTTTGCGAGCGTGGGCTGTGAGACGCCGGCGCGCTCAGCCAGCGCAGCAATGCTCAGCTCGCGACCAATCCGCGCTTCCCTGATCTGCAGGCCAAGGAACTCAGCAGCCGCGACGGTCGACCTCGAGTAGACACGCTGCTTCTTCGCCATATCAGCAAATATAGTTTGCTTAAGAAGCTCTAAGCAAGTTTTATTTGCTATTCGGGCAGCGCCGCAACCAGCCGCTCCGCAGCTCGGCGCTCTAGCCGGAACGCGATCGCTTCGCCGCCGACGGTCGTGAGCTGCACGTCGGACTTCCTTCGGTCGTGTCGAGCCAACGAGGCGAACGGGACCGAGAACACGTCGATGTCCTCCTGCAGCAGGATGCCGTCGCCGGGCGCGAACGACGAGACCGTCCAGAGGATGTGGTCGTCGGTGCAGGCGACGAACTGCGCGCGCACGATGCGATCGATTGCCTCCTGACGGGCCTGGATGCCGCCGATCGCGAGCGATGGCACGGCGTGAAGGAACTCGTGCTGATGGCGACGCGTTGGGGCCTCACCGCGAACGAGGCACTCGTCGTAGCGCGCGCATGAGCGCAGGTGCGTGCCATCGGCAAAGAGCGGCAGGAATGCGTCGACGACCGCGTGGTCGACGGCGGCATCGTCGGTCCGTGCGAAGAATCCGACCTCGACGAGATCGCCGATGAGCGCCGCCGTCCTGGCGGCCCGGTCAGCGGCCGCAGCCGACGACCGCTCCTTCGGCGGCCCGGACCGCGGCGGCGGGACGTCGGTGTACTTGGGCGGCGGTACCTGCGGCCCGAACGGCTTCGGCGGCGGCTTCGGCGGATCCCAGCGGCGCGGTGGATTCTCGTGCGGCGGGCGCGGGCCATACGTGCCCGCGGCCGTCCCGACGGGCGGCTTCCAGCCAGCCCGGGCTTGGGTATAGGCCTCGTTGAGTTCGCGCACCTTCTGCGTCGCCTCAGCGGGGAACCCGGGATTGTTGTCGGGGTGGTAGAGGGCCACCAGCTTGCGGTACGCGACCTTGATCTCGGCTTCGGTCGCGGCCATCGAGATGCCGAGCAGCTCGTACGGATTGCCGTGCATCAAGCCACGCGCGACTCGATCGACCCGAGCAGGTCGATCTCCACGCGAATCACATCGCCGGATTTCAGTCCGACCTTCGGATCACGGGCCCAGCCGACGCCCTCGGGCGTACCGGTGAGAATCAGGTCGCCTGGCTGCAGCGCCGTCACCTGGCTGATGTGCTCGATCAGGCGCGGAATCTTGAAGATCAGATCGGAGGTCATCGCCTCCTGCCGGAGTTCCTCGTTCACGTACGTGCGCAGATGCAGCTCGTGCGGGTCCGGGACTTCGTCCTCGGTCGTGATCCACGGCCCCCATGGGCAAAACGTGTCGGCGCCCTTGCCGCGCGTCCACTGGCCGTCGCCCTCGAACTGCAAATCGCGGGCCGACACGTCGTTGGCGATCGCGTAGCCGGCGACCTTTCCGCGCTCGCCCATCACCACGGCCAGTTCGCCCTCGTAGTCGACGAAGCTCGACGCGGCCGGGATCCGGATCGGGCCGCCGGGCCCGGTGCTTGACCGCGACAGCTTGGCGAAGACCGTCGGCGCCTGCGGGAGATCGTTCCCCAGCTCAGCCGCGTGCGCGGCATAGTTGCGGCCGATCCCAAAGATCGCTCCCGGCGTGGGAATCGGCGCGAGCAGCTCCACATCGTGGACCGGCCACGCGGCCCGCCCTGGCGGCGGCCGATCCTCGGGATCAAGCGAAAGGAGCTGCGCGACGGACCAGTTCGACGGGAACGCCACGGCAAGACCATCGACGATCTGCGCGGCGACGGCATGTTCCATCCCCGGAGGCCTGACGGTGGCAAGACGCATCCCTCCATCTTCCCATGCGCGCGCGACGGCTCGTCATCGGACTGGGCCGCCGAAGGCAACCAACCAGCGCACCGCGGGCAGGACCGTTATCCTGCTGAGCGTGATCGTCGCAGTCGAGCAGACCACCTGGGATCTCATCAGCCAGATTGGTGTCTGGTTTGTCGGGCTTCCCCTTCTCGTAGGCGTCCTGCTCGTCTACACCGCGTACCAGGTGACCCTGGAGCGTCGCGCCAACCAGCGCACCGCCGGTCGCTGGGGCCTCGCGGCCAAGAACTCGCGCGACACCGACGCGTAAGCGCTCAGGCGGTTCGTCCCCGTGGACGACCTGCGCGGAAAGCTCCTGGTCTCGCACCCGAAGCTGTTCGAGCGCTCCTTCAGTCGCAGCGTCGTCCTCGTCGCTGCGCATGATGCCGCGGGCGCGCTCGGCCTGATCCTCAACCGCCCGACGGCGCTCACCGTCGCCGAAGTCGCCGCGCCCGTGGCCGAACTCCCTTGCGACGGCCTGATCTACGAGGGCGGCCCGGTCGAACCCGACGGCCTCGTCGTCCTGGCCGACTTCCTCCCGTCGATCGAGGATCAGCTCGAGATCGACGGCACCCTCGGTCTCGTGCGCTCCGACAACGGCCCGCCATCTGAGGTCGCGCCGCACATTGATCGTTGCCGCGTCTACGCCGGCCACGCCGGCTGGGCCCCAGGCCAGCTCGAGTCCGAAATCGAAGAGCAGGCCTGGCTCGTGACGCCACGCCTCCCCGGCGACATCTTCAGCGAAGAGGCCGACCAGCTCTGGCTGAAGGTCCTGGAGCGACTCGGCGGCTCCTTCGCCCAGCTCGCCCACCCGCCGGAAGACCCGCGGGCGAACTAGCGACTCAGACTTCGTCGACCGAGAACGTGTCGCAGACGGCCGTGGTGCCGTCCTCGTAGCCCTTGGTGAACCAGGTGCGGCGCTGGGCCGAGGTGCCGTGGGTGAAGGAGTCGGGCCGGACGGTGCCGCGGGCTCGGGACTGGAGGCGGTCGTCGCCGACGGCTTCGGCGGCGCCGAAGGCCTCGTCGAGATCGCCCGGTTCTAGGGCGCCTTGCTTGAAGGCCGCGTGGGCCCAGACGCCCGCGTAACAGTCGGCTTGGAGTTCGGTGCGCACCGACAGGCCCTGGGCACCGTCGGCGCTGCCGGGATCCTCGCGCTCCGCCTTCTGCGTCGCGGCGAAGACGCCGGTGAGATTCTGCACGTGGTGGCCGAGTTCGTGGGCCACCACGTACGCCCAAGCGAAGTCGCCACCGGCACCGAGCTGCTCACGCATGTCCGCGTAAAACGACATGTCGAGGTAGACGCGCTGGTCGGCCGGGCAGTAGAACGGCCCCGTCGCGCTGGTGGCGCTGCCGCAGCCCGTGTCGACGCCCTGACTGAAGCGCACGACCTTCGCCCGGTCGTACTGCTCTCCGTTCTGACTGAAGACGGTCGTCCACATGTCCTGATTTTCGACCGACACGGCGTTCGTGAACTGCGCCAGCTCGTCCTCCTCCGGGCTTGACGGGTACCCGACCGAGCCGGAGCCGACGCTGGTCTGACTGTCGAGCTGGTTCGGAATCTCGAACTCAACGCCGGTCAGCGCCTGAAGCACGAGGACCACGATCACGCCACCGATCCCGAGGCCACCAAGGCCCGCCCCGGCAGCGCGTCCGCGGCCCCGACCTGAGCCGCGCGCATCGACCATGTCGCCTGCGCCTTGGACCCGGTTCCACTTCATGCGCGCGCCATTTCCATGCGCCGCAGGCTAGATGGTCGGGGCTCCGCCAGCCCGCGTGGCCGGCTGCGCCCACGTGGAGCCTGGGACCTCGAGGCCGAAGCATCAGTGGCCGAAGCCACCGCCGTCGCCACCGGTCGGGACCACGGCAGTCGAACGGGAGCCGTCGGCCGCCTCGAAGCCAGCCTGATCCAGTGCGGACTGCAGCGACGTTGCGTAGCTGGCACTGGTGAACGTCGCCCCGCTCACCATGTCGATGTCGGCGCTCTGCTTGGCGAGGGCGCTGGCCTTGAGCAGCGGTTCGGCACTCGTACTGATCTGCACCGAGCGAGGGTCGTTTGACTGCAGCTGCAAGGCCACGACATCGGTGATCTTGCCGTCCGTGATCGTGACCTTCACCTGCGCGTCGCCGTACTGGGTCGAGACGGCGTCGCCGGAGTAGGACTTCGTCCCGCTGGACGTCGAGCCGCTCGACGACGAGGTCGTCGACGAACCCGACGAGTCGGTCCCGCTGGAACTCGTCGACCCCGAATCGGTCGATCCCGAGCTGCTGGAGCCCGTGTCGGTCGAGTCGGTGGAGGTCGTCGAGCTGGTCGAGCTGTCGGCCGTCGTGCTCGGCACGGCCGCCGACGAGGCTGCGGAGACGAACTCAGGCTGGTGCGGCTGGAATGCGAGCACGGCCGCCATGCCGGCGACGGTGGCGGAGATGACGATGGGGGCACGTTTCATGGGGGAACCTCAGAAGGCGAAAGACTCAAAGTGGATGTGGTTGCGTGGCACCCCGGCGTGCCGGAGGGCGGCGACGAGGTCTTTGGCGAAGTCGTCGGGACCGCACAGGTACACGTCGCGCTGCGCGATGTCTGGCACGTTGCGACGCAGCACGGCCGGCGTGAGCGCGACCTGGCGGCGGGTGCCGAGCACCTCGTGGAGTTCCCCACCGCGACGGTGCGTCTCCTCGGCGATCTCGTCCCGCAGCACGAGCCCGCCCGCGTCGCGGGCGCGCAGGATCGTCACGACATCGGTGTCGCGCGGCAGGTCGTCGAGCAGCGACCGGATCGGTGCAGCACCGACGCCGACGCCCACCAGCAGGACCTTCTCGCCGTGGCGCACTTCCGGGGTAAAGGCGCCATACGGGCCCTCGATCCCGACCCGCGTCCCGAGCGGCATGTGCGCCAGGGCGCGGCTGTGGTCGCCGAGGTCCTTGACGGTGATCTCCAACGTCCGGCCGTCGGGCGCCGACGACAGCGAATAGGGGTGCGCCTGCCACCAGAGCCCGCGCTTCATGAAGCGCCATTGCATGAACTGGCCGCCCGCGACGGGCAGCCGGTCCAGTCGGCGCCCGCGCATCACGACCGTGACGGTCGAGGGACCGGCGGGCCGTACGGCGACGACACGCAGGTCGTGACGCAACGTGCGCCAGAGCGGCAGACCGACTCGGCAGGCCACGACCAGCGCCAGCGTCCCGATCCAAAGCGCCGTCCACCAGAAGGTGGCGACCGGATGGCCGACAAACGAGGCGCCGGTGTCGATCTGGTGCGAGAAGGAGAGAAAGAGCGCGAGGTAGGTGTACAGATGCACCGACCACCACGTCTCGTAGGCCATGCGCCGACGAGCCTTCTTGTACGAGGTCACGCCCGCCGCGATCAGCGCGGCGCCGCCGACGGTCGCGGCGAGGATCCCCGGGTAGGTCCAGAGGAGCTGGCCGAACTGGTGCAGCAGGCCGTCGTGCGCCGCCTGCGCGTAGCCGACGACGATCAGGATCGCGTGCGCCGCGAGCAAGAACAACGGGTACGGACCGAGCTTGCGGTGCCAGAGCACGAGGCGGTCTTGGCCGATTGCGCGCTCCAGCGGCGGCATGCGGGCGACCAGCACCACCACGACGACCATCGCGTACGCAGCGACGAGGCCGGTCAAACGGCCCAGCGCGGTCGCGATCCCGCCGGCAGCCTCGAGCGACCCGGTGCTTTCGGCGGCGATGCCCAGCGCGATCGTGGCGCCGAGGCCGAGGCCCGCGATGACCGCGAGCGCGTCGACCACCAGCGGGCGCTGGCGAGCTGGGCGGCGCTGGCGACGACGGACCGTCCGCGCCGTCCCCGCCCTCCGCGCTGCCCGCCCTGCCGGCGGGCCTGCCGAGACGTGCGGAACGGCGGTCAACGGCGAGATGGAGCGCGGTTCGGGCTCCTCTGGGCGATCAGCCCACAGCGACGGTGCGCTCATCGGTCCTCCTCGGACGGGAACTTGGGGGTGGCGAGCACGGTGTGGTCGGCCAGGATGGTGAGGGTCTCGTAGCCCTTCAGGCGTGCGGTCCAGGCCGTGCCGGCAACGCCCATCGCGAAGGCCGCGGTAGAGAGGGCGTCAGCCGTGCCGAGGTCAGGGCCGATCACCGTCACCGACAAGAGGCCGGTCGGGGCCTCACCGGTGTGCGGATCTCGGACGTGCTCGCCGCGCTCGTAGGCACCGGACGTCGCGACGGCCACGTCGCGGACGCGCGCCACGCCGGCGACCGCTTCACGATCGAGCGGGTGCTGGATCCCGACCCGCCAGTGCGAGTCCGGCAGCGCGCCGCCGCGGCAGACGAGGTCGCCGCCGCAGGCGACGCAGAAGTTCCGCAGGCCGGCCGCGCTGAGCACGTCGGCCGCGCGCTGAATGGCCCAGCCCTTCACGAGCGCGGACGGGTCGAACGAGCCCGTCGCCCATGCGTCGAAGTAGCCGTCGGTGTCGCGCTGCAGCTCGAGGCAGCGGGCGTAGATCTGGCGGACGTCGGTCGGCGCGCGGTCAATCGGCAGGTCGCCGCGCGCGACGCGGCTCACGGCGCTGGACGGCCGGTACGTGGAGAAGCGCCGGTCGACGTCGTGGAGCACCTTGATCGCTGCGGCGATGACGGCCGGAGCTGGGACGGCATCGCGCACATCGATCGACACGACCGTGCCCATGACGGACTCGGTGTAGACCTCTCGGGTGGCAGCAACCTTCACGAGACAGAGCATCGGGCCGGCGGGTTAGCTGAACGTGAGGCGAAGCTGAGAGGTTCCTGAGCTCGCGGATTCCGGCCCCACCAGCCCGCGGTGCATCCCGCTGGTATCTCGTCCAGGAGTCCGCCGCGTTGCCTGGCGCTCAGGCGTCATCTAGATTCGATGTTCAACGGCAGGCCCACCATCTCGGCTCAGGCACCCCACATCTCTCTCGCTGCTGCCGCGCCGCCCCGGATCACTCCGCGGCGTCGTCGGCGTCCCCTCGTCGCTGCGCGCGTCGCGCTGGTCTGGTTCGTCGCAGCGGTAGCGCTGCCGTCAGCCGCCCACGCCTCGTTCACGCAGGCCGCGCCGATGACCACCGCGCGATCACAGCACGTCGCCGTCCCGCTGCCCAGCGCCGACGGCACCGTGCACCGCATCCTCGTCACGGGCGGGCAAAACGCCGCCGGCACGCCGCTCGCATCGACCGAGATCTACGACGTGGACAAGGGAACCTGGTCAGCAGGCGGCAACCTCGCCGTTGGCCGCACGGCGCTCTACGCGGTCCCGCTTCCGATCAGCGGCAGTCGCCCGCAGGGTGGCGTGTTCGTTGTCGGCGGAACGAACGCTGCGGGCGCCGTCCCAGTCGCGCCCGAGATCTACAACCCCGTCACCAACACGTGGACCACGCTGACCGGGACCTTCTTCCAGCTCAACCCGGCCCGCCGTGAGATGACGGTCTCCATCGCGGGCGACCGCGTCGTCATCGCTGGCGGATTGGACGGAACCACCATCGTTCGGACCGTGCAGGTGTTTAACTCGGCGACCGGATTCGGCGAGTCGCCGAGCACCCTGGCGGTGCCGAGGCGAGGGCACGCCGCGACCGTCTTGGCCGACGGCCGCATCCTGTTCAGCGGCGGTTTCGCCACCGCCGGCGCTGTCCCCGCACTCTCGGGGGCGGAGATCTTCAACCCGGCGGTGCCGGGAAATGGTGGTGTCGTCGCCGCGCCGATGGCAGAGGCCCGCGGCAACCACACCGGCTCCCTGGTCGACGGCACGCGCGTCCTGGTCACCGGCGGCTCGGGGACGTCGACGGGCCAACCGTTCTCCACCAGCGAGATCTACAACCCCGCACTCAACGCTTGGTCGTCGTCCGGCGCGATGACCGTGCCGCGCACCGGCCACCAGGCAACGGTCGTAGGCAGTGGCTGGCTCGCCGTTACCGGCGGTTCGAACGCCGCGAGCCCCCTGGGCGTCGACAACGCCGAGAGTTGGACGCCGACGCGCAACTGGGGCGGGCTCTATGGCATCGGGACCCCCGAGCCAATCGGCGGAGCACGCGCACTGCACACCGCCACGGCGATCCCGCAGTCGGGCGAGGTGCTGATCGTTGGCGGCGGCACACCACCTGTCGCAAATGCGGTCCGGTACACCCCGAATCTGCCGCCCGCGGCACCGAATCCACCAGAGAACACGACGCCATTGCCGGCGCCGCTCGTGTTCGCGCAAGCCGCGCCCGTCCCCGTTCAGAACGTCGCCGTCGTCGCGACCCCGCTCTCGGGCAAGGTGTTCGTGCGGATCGGCAAGACCGATGAGTACCGCGAGTTCAAGGTCGGCGAGGCGATCCCGATCGGCACCGTACTCGACACGACCGATGGGCGCGTCAGCCTCACCGCCGCCGTCGGCGGCCTGCGCCAGACCGCGTGGTTCTGGGGCGGCACCTTCCAGGTTCTGCAGCCGGCCGGCGAGGGCGGGCTCGTCGAGCTGCGGCTCGTGGGCAAGCCGAAGTGCTCAACGAAGAAAGCCTCGGCCGCCGCCAAGCGCAAGGCCAAGCCGCGCGTGTGGGGCGACGGCAAAGGTCGGTTCCGCACCCGCGGCGCCAACAGTGCCGCCACCGTCCGCGGCACCAAGTGGCTCGTGGAAGAGCGCTGCACCGGCACCTACACGAAGGTCGCCCGCGGCAAAGTGAGCGTGCGCGATTTCGCCAAGCACAAGACGCTGCTCGTGAAGGCGCCCAAGAGCTACCTGGCCAAGCCACCCCGGCGGTGACCGCTGAGCCTGGGAGGCTGGCGGCATGAGCAGCAGGCACCAGCGGCTGCGCCGGACGACCTTCCTTCTGATCGCCGTCGCCACCGCGGCAATCGCGCTGGTGGCGCACGCGACCGACGTGGTCCGGCCGCTCGGCCTGCAGTCGGTCGACGTGCGGTTCGCGATCCGCGGCCCTGAGCCAGTGCCCGCCGGCGTTGCCGTCGTCGCGATCGACGATGTGACCTTCGAAGAACTCGGTGAGCAGTGGCCGTTTCCGAGGTCACTCCACGGCCAGGTGATCAAGCGACTGAAGGCTGACGGCGCGAAGGTGATCGCCTACGACGTCCAGTTCACCGAAGCGACGGAAGCCGCCGAGGACGCTGCCCTGTACGAAGCGATCAAGGCCGGTGCCCCCGTCGTGCTGTCGACCACGGAAACGTCCGAGGACGGTGGCACGAATGTGCTCGGTGGCGACGACGTCGTCGCCAGTGCCGGCGCCCGCGCCGCCAGCACCCTCCTCGATGCCGACGGCAACGACGTCAACCGCACGGTGCCGCACACGGTGGACCGGCTCGAGACCTTTGCGGTCGTCGCGACCGAGCTGGCCGACGGCCGCCAGGTCTCCAAGGCGCGCTTCACGGAGCCCGGTGACCGCGCCTGGATCGACTTCGCCGGTCCGCCCGGCCGAATCCTCACGGTGCCCTTCAGCCGGGTGCTTCGCGGCCAGTTCAAGCGCGGCACGTTCCGCGACCGCATCGTGGTCGTCGGGGCCACGGCGGCCTCCCTCCAGGACATCCACGCCACCTCGACCACGACCGGCGAAGCCCTCATGCCGGGCCCCGAGATCCAAGCCAGCGCCATCGACACGGTCCGCCGCGGCCTCCCGCTGCAATCCGCGCCAGGTTGGGTCGCCGCGCTCCTCATCGTGGTGATGGCGGTCGCCGTGCCGCTCGCGACCCTCTGGCTGCGCTTCCGTTGGGTCCTCACTCTCGCGGTGGTCCTCGGCGCCGCCTATGCCGGCGCGTCGATCGGTGCGTTCGGCGGCGACCTGATCCTGCCCGTCGCGGTCCCTCTGCTCGCCCTCGCGCTGGCCACGGTTACCTCGACAGCTGGGTACGCGTTGCTCACGGCCGCCGAGCGCCAGCGCACGCGCGATCTGTTCGCTCGGTTTGTCCCGGAAGCCGTGGTGAACGACGTGCTGGCCAAGGCCGACGACGACCTGCGCCTCGGCGGCCAACGCAAAGAGGGCACGGTGATGTTCTGCGACCTGCGTGGCTTCACGTCGTTCGCCGAGCGCTTGGACCCGGACCGGGTGATCGAGGTCTTGAACCAGTACCTGTCGGAGATGAGCGACGCGATCATGGAGCAGGAGGGCACCCTCGTGGCGTTCATGGGCGACGGCATCATGGCCGTTTTCGGCGCCCCACTGGACCGCGCCGATCATGCCGATCGGGCCGTTCGAGCCGCACAGGACATGGTCGACGTGCGCCTCCCGCGCTTCAATGCCTGGCTTGAGCGCCAGGGCCTCGATCACGCGTTCCGGATGGGCATCGGTATCAACAGCGGTCCAGTGATGAGCGGCAACGTCGGCTCCAGCACGCGCGTGGAGTACACCGCCATCGGCGACACAACGAACACCGCCTCGCGCATCGAATCGATGACGAAGGACGAAGACGCGCAGGTCTTGTTGTCGGAGTCGACCCGCGCGGCGATGATCGACGATGGCCGCCGCGCTGCCCTGCGGAGCGTCGGCGAGCGGGCGGTACGGGGCCGGGACCAGCGAATTGTCTTGTGGACACTGACTTCTTAGAGCACCACCGCGCTCATAGCTCCGGCTAGCAACGCTCAAGCGCGACGGCGCGAGGCCGAGAGTCCATTTACCAGGATTTCCAGGTGAACCTCTCCCCTTCCATCGCTCGCGTCGCCCTGGTGCCGCTCATCGGCGCCATGTTCGCGCTCCCAGCCGCTGCCAGCGGCGCCGATCTGTACGTCGCCACCGACGGGAGCGGCAACTGCGCGACGCCCGCCTCGGCGTGCCAGCTCGCTGATGCCGTGGCCGGCGCCGCCAGCAACGATCGCATTCTCCTCGGCCCGGGTGCCCACGCACCCGCGAGCTGGGTCCAAGACCAGGCGGGCGTCACCGGCGTGACCATCATGGCCACGCCGGGCGAGGCCCGGCCGGTGCTCGACCTCTCCGCCGGGACGCTCAAGCTGACGCACGGCACCAGCCTCGTCGGCGTTGACATCGTCGCGTCCTCCAGCCGGGCGATCTATGCCATTGGCGGCACGCTCGATCATCTCCGCGTGGCCGTGAACGGCACGTACGCCATCGGCCTCGAGCTGGGCGATGGCGCCGTGCTTCGCAACAGCACCGTGGTGGCCAGCGGCACGGAATCAGTGGGAGTGACGATTACGGCGGAGTCTGCGCCAGCGGAACTCCGCGGCGCGACCATTCTCTCCAGCGGGACGGACGCCGTCGCGCTGAAAGTCCTCCCCGACCTCCCGGCGACCGCCGCGAAGGTCCGCGCCGTGAACACGATCCTCCGCCACACGGGCAACGCGTTTGAGCTGCTCGCCTCGGCTTGGGGCGGCCAGACGGCTTCCGTCGACCTTGATCACGTCGCCTCGGATCCGGCCGCCCAGATCATCGAAGGCCCTGGCACCGAGGTCGTCTCGCGGTCCGCCGTGACCGCCAGCCCGCTCTTCATCGACCGTGCCAATGGCGATCTGCGTCAGACCGCGACGTCGCCCACGATCGACATGGGAACGCCAGACATCGACGACGACGGCGACGTGGATGGAGGCGACGAGGCGGCCGCTGGCGGTCA
Organism: Solirubrobacteraceae bacterium; assembly: GCA_032119595.1. Taxonomy (GTDB): domain Bacteria; phylum Actinomycetota; class Thermoleophilia; order Solirubrobacterales; family Solirubrobacteraceae; genus JAGIBJ01. Next base: position 416,995 of record JAUMBQ010000001.1, read on the forward strand.
CGACCTCGATGGCAGCGCCCGACGGCTTGGCCTCCCCGACATCGGCGCCGACGAGCGCGAGATGCCGCCACTCGTGGAGCACGTCACGCCCACGTTCAGTGAGGCGACGGCATCCGTTTCCTTGACCGTTCAGCCGCGAGGCCTGGTGAGCGACATCGCCGCTGACTGGGGCTGGGGCGAGACGGGCTGGGTGACGACGACGGCGGTACAGGCATCGGGGAACGACCCGGTCGAGGTGACGATTCCGCTCGGCACGGTGCCAGTCGGCGAGGCGACGCTTCGCGTCAAGGCGCGGGTCTCCAACAGCGCGGGCACCCTGCTGACCCCGGCGTCGTTCTTCACGGTTCCGGTCGCGGCGCGGCCGACGCCTGCCGTCGATGTCGATCCGCTGGGTGGCTCGGGGACCGACCAGAGCCTCGGCAAGCCGGGCGGCGACGACGCCGCAGCGCCGGCCGCTCCCGCATCCCCTGCCTTCCCACGACCGGCGCTCGTCCTTCCGGGGGCGCGCCCCGATCTCATGGCCACTGCGGCCAGCCAGGCCCGCGGCATGTTCGCGTTCCGCCTGCGGTGCCGACACACGGTGTCGTGCCGCGGGACGGTCCTGCTGACGCGGATCGGTGCGGTTCGCACGCACACGTTCAAGATTCCCCCGGGCGACGTTCGGACCGTGCATCTCTCGCTCACGTCCGATCAGGCCGCGCGGGTGCGCAAGGCAGGCAAGCGCGGACTGCGCGCCCTGCTTGAGGTGCGGTCGCTTGACGACGGCAGCACCTGGACCGCCGTGCGGCTCTTCTCGAGCCGCTTCGGCTGAGCGCCACCAAGGTTGGAGGACCCCGCGAACCACAACGGGGGCACCGGCCAAATGGCCGATGCCCCCGTCGCAGGGTGCTGTGCGCCGGGGCTCAGCCCAGGCGCGCGACTGAGATGTCGGTGTTAGCGGATCCGCATGCCGGAGATGGCGCGCGAGATCACGAGGCGCTGGATCTCCGAGGTGCCCTCGAAGATCTCGTAGATGCGCGAGTCGCGGTGCATGCGCTCGACGGGGTACTCGCGGGTGTAGCCCACGCCGCCGAGGATCTGCATGGCCTCACCGGTCGCCCAGGTGGCAACCTGGCCGGCCTTGAGCTTCGCCATCGAGCCTTCGGCGTTCTCGAACTTCGGGGTCTCGCCGCGGAAGATGCCGGCGCCCATCCAGGCTGCGCGCCACACGAGGAGGCGAGCTGCGTCGATCTCCATCTTCATGTCGGCGAGCTTGAAAGCGATCGCCTGGTTGTCGATGATCGGGCGACCGAACTGCTCACGGCCCTTGGCGTACTCGAGCGCGTAGTCGTACGCAGCGCGAGCGATGCCGAGCGCCTGCGCGCCGACGGTCGGGCGGGAAGCCTCGAACGTCGCCATCGAGGCGTTGCCCTTGGAGCGGGTGCCCTCACGAGCGCGAGCGAGGCGCGCGTCGAGCTTGTCCTTGCCGCCGAGCAGGGCGGAGCCGGGGACACGGCAGTCGTCGAGGAGGACGTCCGACGTGTGCGAAGCACGGAGACCGTGCTTGTACATCTTGGAGCCCTGCGTGATGCCCTTGGTCTCGTCCTTGGAGATCACGAAGGCCGCGTGGCCGCGAGCCTTGAGGGTCGGGTCGACCGTGGCGATGACGACGTGGACGTCGGCGATGCCGCCGTTCGTGGCCCATGCCTTCTGGCCGTTGAGGACCCACTCGTCGGTCTTCTCGTCGTACTTCGCCGTGGTGCGGATGGCGGAGACGTCGGAGCCGGAGGCCGGCTCGGAGGAGCAGAACGCCGCGACCTTGATGTCGGTCTTGGTGCCGAAGCAGCGCGGGATCCACTCGCCGATCTGGTCGCCGGTGCCCTGGCCGAGGATCGAGGCGACGGCGAGCGTGGTGCCCATGATCGCCATGCCGATGCCGGCGTCGCCCCAGAAGAGCTCTTCCTGGACGACCGGGAGGGTCAGACCGCTCGGATCGGCCCAGATCTGCGCGAGACCGTCGAGGGAGTAGAGGTCGATGTTGGCGGCCTCCTGGATGATCTCCCAGGGGGTTTCTTCCTTCTCGTCCCACTCGTGCGCGGCGGGGCGCACCGTGTTGGCCGCGAAATCATGGATCCAGTCCTTGATCGCGAGCTGGTCCTCGTTGAGCGCGAACCCGATCTGGGTCGTCGTCTCAGTGCTTTCTTCGGTGGTGCTCATGATCCTCGAAGGGGAACGTGGTGTGAACGGGAAGCGACGGGGCCGGGAGCCCGACGCCGTGACCGGAGTGTAACCGACGTTTACACTCGTCGTCCACCCACTGGTTAAAACTGGTTACGATGGAGCCGTGGCAAGTGGCTCACGACAGTCCCAGACCCGGCGCGAACGGCGCACCGAGATCATCGACGTCACCCGTGCGCTGCTCGACAAGCAGGGCGTGCAGGACGCTCCGATCGATCAGATCGCGCGCGCCGCTGGGATTAACAAGGCGCAAATCTACCGCTACTTCGAGAGCAAGGACGAACTCCTTGCGCTCACGCTCGACCGCTACCTGCAGGAGCTCGATGCCGAGCTCGGCAAGACGGCGGTATTCACCGATCCCGTCGAGCGCCTCGACGAGCAGATCCGCACGCTCATCGACTACACCGTCGACCATCCCGCGTTCCTGGACTGCACCTTTGCGCTGATGCGTCAGCCGGCTGGCGAGCTGACCGCAGCGATGAGCGAAGGCGCGATGTTCCGCCTCGGCCGCGCCCTGGGCCGATGCGTCGACCACGTCGCCCAGGTGCTTCGCGACGGCGTCGAGGCCGGCGTGTTCGTGGCCAACGATCCCGAGACGCTCGCCAACCTCTTCTGCGCGCAGGCCCTGGGAATTCTCCAGCTCGGCCGCGTCGGTGCCGGCGTCCGGATGACGGGCGGCGGCTTCCCGGAGATCTTCCCGCTCGACCGTGAGTTCATCCGCGAGGCGTGCCGCAACGGCGTCCTCGCGAGCGTCGGCGCGTCACGCCAACGCGGCGCCGCCGCGTAGGCGGGCGGTCCAGGAACGCGAGCGACTCCGGCTCCCAAGCGAGCGGCTCGGGCCAGCGAAGTTGGGTTGGATACGGCTGGCATGGCCAGCTCAAACCAACCCAACTTCCCAAACCGCAGCGGCCCACCAAAACCGGGCTGGATACGGCTGGCATGGCCAGCTGATTCCAACCCAACTTCCCAAACCGCAGTGGCCCGCCAAAACTGGGTTGGATACGGCTGGCATGGCCAGCTGATTCCTGCCCAACTTGCCGGCGCGCGCGCCGTCGCCGGCGGTCGCTACTGGGCCTGATGAGCCTCGTCGGCACGCGTAGCTGGGGCAGCCTCGTCGGCCGGCAGGCTGTTGTACCAATCGGTGAGCCGGCGGCCGAGGATCGGGGAGAGGGTCGCGGCGAGCTGATGGGCCTCTTCGTCGGCCGCAGCGTCGTCCATACCGAGCACGTCGTGGGCGAGACGGCGGGCGGCGCGCCGGCGGGTGCTGAGGACGAGCGCCGTGCTCATGCCGTCTGCGGTGAGCCGGAGGGGATGGCGCTCGACGAGCCCCATGGTCGCGAGTCGCCCGACCATCTCGTGGGCCGACGGCGTGCTGACGCCGAGCTTGCGAGCGACCGCGGCGGCAGTCAGACGTGGCTCATCGCGGTCGACCTCGAAGATCGCCAAGAGATAACGCGCGGTCGACACGGTCGACGCGACGCACGGATGCGCCTGGGTAGGCGGAATGTCGTGTTGGGGATGGCTTCTCGGCACGAGAGCTGCGAGTGGATCCGGAAGGCTCGGATCGTCGTCGCCCACCGAGGATAGACCGTGGGCCACCCGACGCGCGGAGAATTCAGGCCTACGCGTCATCTGGTGCATCGTGGTGATCGCTGGCACCGAGCTTCCAGTACCCCGTCACCTTGGTCGCGCCCTTCGGCAGCCCGCGTTCTTGGCGCAGGTGTCGGCGCAGGGTGCGTGCCGCGTCAGCCTCCGCGGCGACCCAGGTGTAGCCGTCTCCGTCGGGCAGCTGAAGACCAAGGATCTCCTCGACCAACGCCACGCCCGGCACGGACGCGCCGCGATGGAGCCAGCGAAGATCGACCTCGACGCCCGCAGCTGGCGCGAGCGCAACTTCGTCGGCGGTGCCATCAACTTCGATGCGAACGATGGCCACCGCGCCGGCGGGCAGCCCTTCCAGGCGTCGCGCGATTGACGGGATCGCCGTCTCGTCGCCCGCCAGCAAGTACCACGCGGGCTCACCCTCGACGACCGCCGACCCCCGTGGTCCGACCTGTCCGACCTGCGTGCCGACGACGGCCGCCGCCGCCCACGTGGCACCCGGCCCGTCGCCATGGACGACGATGTCGATCACCAGCTCACCGGCCTCCGGGTCGAAGCGACGCGGCGTGTAGTCGCGCATGGGCGGGCGCTGCTCCGTGCGACTGATGCCTTGCGGGCCCAACTCTGGCAGCTCGATCACCGTCTGTCCGGGGAACGGGAAGATCAGTTTCACGTGATCATCGGGCGCTGCGCTGGCAAAGTCTTCGAGTGGGCCGGTCAGGGTGACGCGCCGCATCGACGGCGTGAGGTCCTCGATCGCGCTGACGGTCAGCAGGCGGACCGCAAGCGGGTGGCGGACGCGCTCGATCGTGAAGGTCATTGCGTCACCGTGATGGTCTGCTTGATCCGCTCGCCGGTGGCGTCAGTGATCTCGACGACCGCCTTGAAGGCCTTGCGTCGCCGCAGCACCGCCGCGCCATCGGCCGTCAATCGAAGCGTGATCGTCGCCTGGCCAACCTTCTCCACCAGGTAGGACTCGCGGGCAAACAGGTCTCGCCGCTTCCTCGCTCCCCGTCCGATCTTGAACGCCTCAAGCGTCCGCACCCGAAGCCGGCCGGCGGAGCCTGCAGGGCCTGCGGCCAGCCGGAGCTTCGCCTTCGATCGCTTCACCACGACGGTCGTTCGGGTCACCTCCACCAGCGGCGCCTTTGCCACTGGCGGCGCCTGCCCCGGAGCCTGGCCTGGCGGCGTGCTCCCGCCATTGGGCGTCGGCGTGGGGGTCGGCGCGCCGGGCGCTGGCGCAGGCGTCGGCACCTGCGGCGCACCACCGGCCTCAACGACCTTGAAGTCGGCGTGCAGGCTTCGCGGCTGGCCGGACAGCAGCCGGATCCAGTGATCGCCCACGCCCACCGGCGTGGATGGGTTGAGCTGCGAGAGATCGATGACGCCGGAGACGGTCCCGTCGGCCGCCCCGGTGACGACCGTGAGCACGTCGACGCTGCCACCCTTCTTGAAGACGGCGCCGTCGTCGATCTTGACGCTCACCTCCTCGCCGGCGGCGAATCCGGCGCCGGTAAACACGACATGGCCTCCCGACACCACCTCCGCTGGCGCCACGACGACGGTGGCGCCAGCGGGATTGTCCTTCGCGCCGCCTGGCGGGATTGCCAAGGCGACCGGCGCACCAACCGCAAGCGCCAAGAGGCCGACCACGAGCGGACCTCGGACCGGACGATCCCAGCGGCCAACGGCCCTCACTTGGTCACCTTGAACGACTCGCTTTTGATGCTCGTCGACGGCTTGGCGGCCAGGAAACGGAGCCAGTGGCTGCCCTTCTTGACCTGCTTCGGGATCGTCACGTAGCCGGAGAAGCGCTTGCTCTTGATCGGCAGGACGCCAACGATGATCCCGTCGTCGAGCTTGATCGTCACCTGCGCACCCCTGGAGACTCGGGAGCCCTTGCTCTTCCATCCCGAGCCCGACACCTTGATGCGGCCGCCGGCCTTCACCGACGACGCCGCGATCGACACCTTCGCGCCGTTCGACTGGGTCTCGGCGCCACCGGGCGGGACCGCTCCGGCGCCCTGCGGCATCGCGCTCGCCGCGCCGCCGAGCAGGAGTGCGACGACGACTGCGACGACGCCGCGACGTGGCTGCACTGCCGCTGGACGTGTGGTGGATCGGATGGTCAGCATTGGGCCTCCGGGGCAGTGGTCGTGGGAAGCGACGGGCATGTGCGGTGCCCGTGGGCACCACTGACGAGAGAGTTAGGTTAGCCTAACCTTATGTTCTCGGTTGCTCGCCCGCGCATCGCCGCTCTGGCCACCGCGGCCTCCCTCTTCGCCCTCGGGATCGCCAGTTGCGGCGGGTCGCCAGACGCCTCCCGAGACGACTCCGGACAGCGCACGATCACGGACGCGACCGGCGCGAAGGTCACGATTCCGGCGAACCCCAAGCGCGTGCTGCCGCTCAGCGAGCCAACCCTCGACGCGACGCTCGCCCTCGGCATCACGCCCGTCGCGACGACCGCGGGCCGCGGCCAGAACGCGATCCCGGCGTACCTGCGCCGCCGTGCCGAAGACGTAACGAGCGTCGGCGGACTCGGCGCCCCGAACCTGGAACAGGTCGCCACGCTCGCGCCAGACGTGATCCTGCTCGACGGCACCGCGTTTCAGGACGCTGCCGTCGTCGACAAGCTGCGCCGGATCGCGCCGGTCGTGTCGACCAGCAAGGACGGCACCGATTGGCGCGCCGCCTTCACGACGACCGCCGAGGTCCTCGGCCGGGGCGACGCCGGCGCCAAGGTCTTGGAGCAGTACGACACGCGAGTTCGCGACACCAAGGCCAAGCTCGGAGCAACCGGCGGCGCGTCGGTGAGCATCGTGCGCTGGAGCGGAATCGGGCTGCCTGCAGTGTTCGGGCAGGAGCTGTGCGCTGGACGGGTGCTCACCGACCTCGGCCTGCGGCGCCCGGCCGGGCAGGACGAACTCGGTCCTGGGCACAGCATTCCCGTGAGCCTGGAGGAGATCGAGCGCCTCGACGCCGACTGGATCTTCTTCGGGGCGCTCGGTGCCGGAAGTGCCGAGGCCGGCTCGGTCGACCTCACCGCGGACGCGGCTTCAGCAAAGGGCGCCATCGCAACCGCCCGCGACACGCCCGGCTGGAATCGCCTCGGCGCCGTGAAAGCCGGCCACGTCGTGCCCGTCGATGGTTCCGCGTGGACCAGCGCCGGCGGCGTGCTGGCCGCAAACGTGATCGTCGACGACGTCGCCCGCACGCTCGCGTCGTGACCACCTCACCTCCGCCCACCACAGCCGCCCGCAGGCCGCCGCGCATCCCAAAGACGCCCCCGCCGGAGCTCACGCGAGGCGCCCGAATCGAGGCACTGCGCGGCGACTTGGCCGCGGTCGCCAGTGAGCCCGCCGGGCGGGCCGCGGCGATCGAGGCGTTCTGGGGCGAGGTCGCCTCCCGCGGAACCCCGCTCGTTGCCCCGATCCCGGGTGATCCGGACCACCGCGCCGTCACTTTCCTATGGCGTGATCGCCACGGCGACGACGGACGCAGCACCCGCGGCGTGGTGTTGCTCGCAAACAAGGTGACCGACCCCAGCGTCTGGGATCAGAGCGTGCTTGAGCATCTCGCCGGCACCGACGTCTGGCACCGGACGTACCGGATGCCATCGGACTGGCGAGCGACTTACCAACTGGCACCCGACGACGGCGAAGTCCCCGCGGCAGCAACGCTCGGGGCCGCTCATGGCCCTCGCAGCCGGTGGGCCGGCGTCGCTGCGGGAGCCGTCCCCGACCCCTTCTGCCGCCAGCATTTCGCCGGCAAGCCCGGCGAACAGCCGAGCTCGGTCGTCGAACTCGACGACGCGCCGCCTCAGCCGTGGTGGCGACGACGAATCGGCATAGCGCGGGGGCGCGTCACCGAACACGCCGTGCCGACCGACCGGCTGGCCGAACCTCGCCGCGTCTGGGCCTACGAGCCTGCCGGTTCTTGCGAGCACGCCGACCTCCTCGTGCTGCTCGACGGCGAGGACTGGGCCGGCCGCCTGGACATCGCCACCACCCTCGACAACCTGATCGAGGCGGGGGCGATCCCGCCGACGGTCGCCGTGATGGTCGACGCGATCGACACACCGGCGCGCTGGCGAGAACTGACCTGCGACGACGTGTTCGTCGAGTTCCTGACGCGCGACCTCCTGCCGTGGGCCCGCGACCGATTCGGGGTATCGGCGGGCGCCGAGCGAACCACCCTGAGCGGCCGCAGCCTGGGCGCGATCACCGCGCTCTACGCCGGCGTCGTTTCCCCTGAGGAGATCGGCGCCGTGCACGCACAGTCACCGTCGCTCTGGTTCCCGGCAGAGCCGACCGAGGACGGGCGCGCGGCGGGCTGGCTGCGCACCGCACTCGTCGGAGCCGACACGCTGCCTCGGCAGATCAGCCTGGAGGTCGGCCGACAGGAGTGGATGCTCCTTGCGCCGACCCGTGAGCTGTCGGGCGCCCTGCGGGAGCGCGGCGACGTGACCGTTCGGTCCTCCGAGTATGAGGGCGGCCACGACGCATTCTGCTGGCGCGGCGGCCTCGCGGACGCCCTCATCGACTTCGGCGCCGGGCGCCGATGACGGCGAGGACTGCGACGACGACCGCGCGGCCAGCCCGGGCAACCAAGCCCGTCGGCGAGGCCACCGGCTCGCCGACCTGCACCGCCGCGGGCACGACGCAGGGGGCAGCCGAATCGCAGGGCGCACCAGGATCCCACCGACGCATGCTTGTGCTGCTCGCTCTCGTAGCGCTCCTGGCCTGCTGCGCCCTTCTGAGCCTGAGCGTGGGTGCACGCTCACTCCCGTTGACCGAGGTCTGGCGCGAACTCTTCGCCCCGACCGACTCCCGCGCTGGCGAGATCGTGCGGGAGCTTCGAGCGCCGCGGACCTTGCTCGGGATCGAGGTTGGGATCGCGCTCGGCGTCGCCGGCACGCTGATGCAGGCGATGACCCGCAACCCGCTGGCCGACCCTGGCCTCCTGGGCGTGAACGCGGGCGCCGCGACGGCCGTCGTCATCGGGATCGTGGGCTTCGGGATCACCAGCCTGCTCGGCTACGTGTGGCTCGCGTTCGCCGGCGCTGGCCTGGCCCTCGCCCTGGTCCACGCCCTCGGGGGCCGGGGCAGCTCCAGCGCCACACCCGTCCGCCTTGCCCTGGCCGGCATGGCGATCTCGGCGACGCTCCTCTCGCTCGTGGCGGGCCTCGTACTGCTGAACCCGAGCGCGTTCGACACGTTCCGCGCGTGGGAAGTCGGAGCGCTGTCGGGTCGCGGCGAGGACGTGGCTGAGACCATCGCGGTCTTCATTGCCGCCGGGCTGGCCGGGGCCCTGGTGCTGGCTCGGGCGCTCAACGCGCTCGCCCTTGGCGACGACACCGGCCGCGCGCTCGGGGCGAATGTCGGCCGGACCCGGGCGGGTGCGTTCGCCTTGATCGCGATCCTCAGCGGCGCCGCAACGGCGGCCGCGGGGCCAATCGGATTCCTCGGGCTGACCGTCCCTCACATGGCCCGCGCGCTCATGGGACCCGACCATCGGTGGGTCCTGCCGTGCGCGGCGCTGCTGGCCCCCTGCCTGCTGCTTGCCGCCGATGTCATCGGCCGCGTGATCGATCGGCCGGGCGAGATCCAGGTCGGTGTGGTCACGGCGCTGCTCGGCGCTCCGGTCTTCATCACGCTCGTGCGCCGGCGACGGATCGCGGCGCTGTGACCGTCGCACCACCCGCACATACTAAGCCTCAACCAGAGGGTGATGGTCCTTCGGGCACTGGCCGTCCGACCGACACCACGATGCCCTCGGCTGAGGCGGCTCGCCGAGGGTCGGTCCCGAGATCCCCACGCGTTCGCCGCGTCTGGGCCGCACTTGCCGCGCTCGGCGTCGCCATCACGATCGTGAGCCTCGGGACCGGCGACCACGCGATCACGCCCGTCGAGGTCGTCCGCACCCTGCTCGGCGGCGGGACTCCGGCCGACGCCTTCATCGTCGAGACACTCCGCCTGCCGCGCGTACTCTGTGCCCTGCTGGTCGGAGGGGCCCTCGGCGCCTCGGGGGCCGTCTTCCAAACGCTCACCCACAATCCACTCGGCAGCCCGGACGTGATCGGGTTCACGTGGGGCGCGGCTGCCGGCGCCGTCCTCCAGATCGCGGTCCTCGGCGGTGGCGCCTTTGCAGTCTCTGGGAGCGCGATCGCGGGCGGGCTCGTCACCGCCATGGCGGTCTACGGGCTCTCGCTCGGGCATGGCCCCACCGGCGCGCGGCTCATCCTCATCGGCATCGGGATCAGTGCTCTGCTCGCAGCGGTCGTCACCTTCCTGCTGGCGCGGGTCGACCTGAACTCCGCCCAGGCGGCGCGACTCTGGCTCACGGGAAGCCTGAACGGACGCGGCTGGGAGTTTGCCGTCCCGATGATGGTGGCGCTCGCAGTCCTCCTCCCTGCGCTGGCCCTCCTCGCCCGGCCGCTCACAATGCTCGAACTCGGCGACGACGCCGCACGCGCCCTCGGTGTCCCCGTCGACCGGGCCCGGGCCGCACTGATCGTGGTCGCGGTCGGCCTGTGCGGCTGCGCGACTGCCGCGGCTGGCCCGGTGCCGTTCGTCGCGCTCGCCGCGCCGCAGCTCGCCAGGCGACTGACGCGTGCGAGCGGTCCGGGCCTCATCGCGGCCACCCTCATGGGCGCGGTGCTGCTGGCCGCCGCCGACCTGTCCGCGCAGCGACTGCTCCCGACGGGCGGCCTGCCGGTCGGCGTCATGACCGGCGCGCTCGGCGGTGCGTACCTGATCTGGCATCTGCGACACGAATGGCGACGCCTGTGATCACCACGACGACGATCCCTCCGGCCGAGCGACTCCGAGCCGAGGGCGTGTCGCTCGCCTACGACGACCGGCTCGTCTCCACCGACCTCACCCTGCGCATCCCGGACGGGTCGTTCACGGTGATCGTCGGCCCGAACGCGTGCGGCAAGTCCACGGCGCTGCGGGCCCTCGCGCGGATGCTGGCCCCGACGACCGGCTCGGTCCTCCTCGATGGCAAGGCGATCTCGTCGCTGCCCGCCAAACAGGTCGCGCGTACCCTCGGGCTCCTGCCGCAGTCGTCGGTGGTGCCGGATGGGATCACCGTCCGCGATCTCGTCGGCCGCGGCCGCTATCCGCACCAGGGGTTCCTGCGCGCCTGGTCGGCGGCCGATGAGGCGGCGGTCCAGCACGCCCTGGCGGCGACGGCCGTCGCCGACCTGGAGCACCGCTTCGTCGATGAGCTGTCTGGTGGGCAACGCCAGCGGGTTTGGCTCGCGATGGTGCTTGCGCAGGAGACCGAACTGCTCCTCCTCGACGAACCCACGACCTTCCTCGACATCACCCACCAATACGAGGTCCTCGATCTCTGCGCCGAGCTACGCGAGCACGCCGGCCGCACCCTCGTCGCCGTGCTCCATGACCTCAACCAGGCCGCCCGCTACGCCACCCATCTCGTCGCTATGAAGGACGGCCAGATCGTCGCCGAAGGGCCGCCGGCCGACGTCGTCACCCCCGAGCTGGTCCGTGCGGTCTTCGGGCTCGAGGCCCTCGTCATTCCCGACCCGGCTACCGGCACTCCGATGGTCGTCGCCCACGGCCGCGCAGAGCGGTCGAAATAGTCGTCGGGCCGCGCCGCCGCGCCGCGCGGTCGAACCAGGCGTCGGACCGGTCCGCGGCGCTAAACGCCTCAGCTCGTGAGGGCCTGCTCGGCGACGTCTTCGGTGATCTCGCCGCCGAGGTGACGGGTCGCGTAGGTGGCGGCGAGGAACTGCTCGATCGCGCGGATGACCGGCCCCGAGCGCCACGTGGGCACGGAGTCGAAGGAGTGCTGGCCGCCGGGCATCTCGGCGTAGAGCACGGCCTCCTTGCTCACCTCGCGGAGGGCACGAACGAAGCGGCGGCTCTCGGTGACCGGCACGATCGTGTCGCCCGTGCCGTGAATGACGAAGAACGGCGGGGCGTCGGCGTGGAGGCGGCGGGCCGGGGAGATGCGCGCGTACCGCTCCGGGTCATCGGCAATCCGGGCCTTCACGACGACCCGCTCCACGACGTCCTGCAGGGTGCTGGAGTACTCGCCGTCCTCGACGGCGAAGTCGTAGGCGCCGTAGAACGGCACGGCCGCCTGCACAGAAGCGTCGGAGCCCTCAAAGCCCGGCTGGAATGACGCGTCGGCGGAGGTGAGGGCGGCCAGCGCGGTGAGGTGGCCGCCAGCGGAGCCGCCGGTGAGCGCGATGAAGTCCGGGTCGACGCCGAGCTCCTCGGCGTGCTCGCGGACCCAGGCGATGGCGCGCTTCACGTCGCTCACGTGGTCAGGCATCGTCGCCTTCGGGCTGAGCCGGTAGTCGATGTTGAAGCCGACCCAGCCGTTGGCGGCCAGGTGGCTCAAGAGCGGGAGGCCCTGCTCGTGCCGCGAGCCGAACATCCACAGCCCACCATGCACGTGGATCACCGCGGGCAGCGGCCGCCCGGGCGGCGTCTTTGAGCGGACGATGTCGAGCTTCAGTCGAGTCCCGTTCACTTCGGCGAACACGCGGCCACGCTCGGTCTTCACGCCCGGTCGCCACCCCATGAGGATCGGCACCGCGTACTGCCACCACGGCAGGCCGGGTGCGTCCTCGAGGTCGAGATCCTCGACGCGGCCATCAATGTCGAGCTGCGTACGCAGCGACGACTGCCCGTAGGGAATGGCGAGGGCGACCGCGACGAGCCACAGCCCGAGCCCGACCAGTCCGGCGACCTCGTCCAAGGCGCCGAACGCGAGCGCCAGCACGAGGACCGACGCGGCCCCGAGCACCATGAGGTGCACGGCCAGCTCGACCACGACGAAGGCCAGGAACCAGCTCACGATCATGGTCGTGAGACCGCCCGACCGACGCGACCAGCGCGCGTTGACGGCGGCCGCCGCGCTGAGGCCGCCGACGAGCAGCAGGAGAAGCGCCGAAAGGCTCATCGATCGACTCTAACCGCACCAGGGTGCTGCGTTGGCCGAATCAACGGCCGGCGCCCGCAACCGGCCGGCCGCCGACGCCGAGGAGCCGGAAGAGCTTCTCGGCCAAGAGGAGCAGCGTGCCACGCGGCGCCGTGACCGTGCCGGGCTGCCCGGCCATCCGACCGATCCGCACACACACCGCCGCCATCAGGAGCGCCATAAGGAGATTGAGGCTGAGCACCAGCGTCGACGCGGGAACCCACGCCCAGTCTGGGGCGTCGGGGAGGCGTTCGAGCTGCATGATCTCGGTGTCGGGCACCAGCGCGCGGGTCACGAGTGCTTGCTCGGCGTATCCCTCGAATGAGATTGCCGGATCGGCGGGGAAACGGATCGGCGTCGAGACCATCGTCTTGCCCGACTGCACCCGCACCATGGTCTTCCACTTGCCTTCGAGCGGGACTGGTTGCGTCGTGCGCCACGAGCCATCGGCCTGCTGCACGAGATGATCGAGGTACCGCCCGTCGCCCTGCCAACCCATCGCGTAGATCCAGTTCGGGTCCTGCGTGATCGACGGGTCGGAGAAGCGCACCTGCAGGTCGCCGACGCGCTGGGGCTCGTCGTGCCCGGGCGTCGGACCCTGACGGACGTTCGTGAGCGTCATGGTGGCGGTGAGATCCGCAGGGTTGTTCGTGGTGGCGGCGTTCCAGCCCAGCGCGAAGAAGGTGAGTCCGGCCGCCGCGAGGACGAGCCCGGGGCGCCACACGGTGCGCAGCGTGCCGTTCAGCGCCTGCGCCATCAGGGCGCCGATCACCCCGCCCGAGATGCCGGCGAGGATCGCGACCGGGACGGCCTCGGTCAGCAAACCGGGCGTCCACGGGAGCGGCATGGCGATCTGCGACCAGGCGTACTCGGAGGCGAACCCGATCGTGCCGATGCCCAGGCCGGCAAGCGCGCCGAAGAGCACCGGGTTCTTGGGGTCCCGCCGGAAGGCGATGGCCTCCACGACGAGCGCTTCGACGATGAAGAGCGGCGTCGACGGCATCGACACCTCGAGCGGCCCACCGATCGCCAGCGACATGAAGGCCTGCAGGGGCAGCCAGATCAGCAAGGCGAAGATCGCGCCGCCGCGGCCAGCGAGGACACGGGCGAGAACGAGGGCCTGCGCGGCGCCGAAGGCCAGGATGAGCGGCTGCCAGACGAGGCGGTACTGCGGGACGCCCCAGTTGAACTCGTGCGTGGTCGCGGCCCACAGGTAGAGGCCGACGCCAGCGAGCAGGGCCGGCAGCGGGCGCCGAAGCAAACCGGCGGCACGGAAGGGGTCGCGGCCGGCGGCACGGGCGCCTTCGATCAGCAGCAGCGCGCCACCGATGCCGACGGTCAAGGTGCCGCCGATGATCATCACGTGCGTCGGGCCCCAGAGCGTCACGTCGACGCCGAAGATGCGGTGCCAGACGTCGTCGAGCGGGAACGCCGCCATGCCGAAGGTGGCGCCGGCGAGCAGCAAGGCGCTGGCCGCCGGGACGGGCCCGAAGCCCTTCCAGTTGAACGCGACCGGACTGGACTTCTCCGCGTCGCGCGGCGCGAGGCCGATCGCGAGGATGCCCATCAGGAACGACGCGAACAGGCCGAAGAGCAGCGGGTAGTGCGCGACGGTGCCAAGCGGGCCGTCGTCGCGGCCGACATCGATGTGGAGGCCAATGTCCCACGTGGCCCCGAGGATGATCACCAGGGCGCAGACGATCGCGCCGGCGCCGGGGAGCGCGGACCACCCAGGGAGGCCGACGAGCCGCTCGACCGCCGCCTCGGCGCGCCGCAGGCGCGGGGCGCGGCCGGCGCGGTATGCCAGGACGCTCTGCAGCGTGAGCAGCGCGAGCGTCGAGGTGATCGCGGCGATCACGGCGAGTTGCCAGAGCGGGGCGCCGCCCACGGGCTCGGGAGCGGCTGCGAGAAGGAGGCTCATCGGGTGGGTTCCAAAGTCTTGCGGGAGGGGAAATCCGCGCGGCCGAGACTGAGCGAATACAGAACCGGCGTTCGGTTACGGAACCGTAACCTACACAACTGTCACTTCGTGCGGCATCCGTCACACGGGGTTCAAACCCGGCTCATTCGGGCGCGCCAACGCGGGCGGCGAGCCGCAGGCGGCCGGCGACGAGCCGCAGGCGGCCGGCGACGAACACCAGCGAGAGGCCCGCGTAGACACCAAATGGCCCGTGGAACGCGGGCCCAGTGTCCACGCGGCCCGGGCCCGCCGGCGCCACAGCCCGCGTAGACACCAAATGGCCCGTGGAACGCGGGTCCAGTGGCTACGCGGCCTGGCCCGCCGGCGCGGCTTAGTGCGCGGCGGGCGTGCCCAGCTTCTTGGTCCGGATCAGCGAGGCGATGACGCCGCCGCCGAGGATCACGGCGACGCCGAGGAGCGAGTAGATCGGCGGCACCTTGCCGATGAACTCGGAGAGGCCCATCTTGATCGCGATGAAGATCAGCAGGAGCGCGAGCGCCGCCTTGAGGTAGTAGAGGCGCTCGACGAGGTCGGCCACCAGGAAGAAGAGCGGCCGCAGACCGAGGAGCGCGAAGGCGTTGGCGGCGAACACGACGAAGGTATCCGTCGTGATCGCAAGGATCGCCGGGACGGAGTCGACCGCGAAGATGATGTCGACGACCGCGATCGCCACGAGGGTCGCACCGGCCGCGGTCAGCACACGCTTGCCATCCAGCTTGGTCGTGAGCTTCTCGCCGTGATCATCCTCGGCGACCCTGAGCTTCTGGCGCACACCCTCGACGAGCTTCTCCTCGCCGCCGGAGTCATGACGGTCCTTCCAGAGCTTCCAGCCGGTCCAGGCGAGGAAGAGACCGAACGGGATGCTCAGCCACGACGCCTGCTCAAGCGCGGCGGCGCCGGCAAAGATGAAGATCAGTCGCAGGAACAGCGCGGCGACGATGCCGTAGGTGAGGAGCCGCGCCCGCTGGATCTCCGGAATCGCGAACGCGTTGAAGACCACGAGGAACACGAAGACGTTGTCGAGCGAGAGGCTCTTCTCGACGATGTAGCCCGCGAGGTAGGCCTCCGCCTGCTCCGACGTGCCCAAGACGAAGAGCACGACGCCGAACACGAGCGAGATCCCGACCCAGACCACGCTCGTGATGGCCGCCTGCCTGGTGGTCATCTGCCCTCCCCTCCCGCGGAGCACCGCGAGGTCGAGGATCAGGAGGATGAGGATGGCGGCCGAGAGGCCAATCCATGCACCGGTCGTGCCGGTCAACAGGTCAGTCATGCGTGAACCTGACTTTTCCCTGACCGGAACCAGATCAGACTGGGGTTCCGTTAAGACTTCATGGACTTCGAGCGGCGCAGCGCCAACCCGCCGGTCACGCATCGGAACCCGCCAGGGATTCCACCGCGGCCCGCCAGGGATTCCACGGCGGCGCACTCCGCTATGGACCCAGTCGGCCTAGACGGCGATGAGCAGGCTGGTACCGAACATCAGCGCCATGCCGCCCAGGAGCCCGGCCACGGCAATCGGATGCAGCAGTCGGCCGTCGTCATCGCGGAAGGTCGGCAGGAGCTGAACGATCACCTGGATGATCGCACCGGCGCCGAAGCCGAAGAGGAACGCAGCGAGCGATGCGTTGAAGGCGGCAGCGCCGATCCACGCGCCAAGGATGGCCGGCCCGCCGGCCAAGAGTCCGAGCATCGCAAGCCGCTGCAGCGACGGCTTCTGGTCGGCGATCGGACCGACGATCGCGAGGCCCTCCGTCGTGTTGTGCAGCGCGAAGCCAACGACGAGGAACGCCCCGAGCGCCAGCGCACCGGTCGAGTAGGCCGAGCCGATCGCCACCCCCTCACCGAGGTTGTGCAGCCCAATGCCGATCGCAATCAGCGTCGCCAGGTGCGCGCCGCCCTTGTTGGATGCGCGCGCCGCCTTCGTGCGGCCGTTCATCCAAACCGAGACGCCCGAGAGCACGAGGTACGCGACCACCGCGCCGACCCACACGAGTCCAGCCCCACCGAAGGCCTGAGAACCACCAGCCCCAAGCTCGAGCCCTTCGAGCACCGCGTCGATCGCAAGGCAGACCAGCAGGCCGACCGTGAGCGCCATGATGCCGCGGAACCACTTCTTCGGGATCCGCTTGATCCACGGCAGCCAGAGCATGCCGAGCGCAATCGGAATCACGCCCACGTAGATGCCGAGCAGCGCCATGAGCGCAAAGAACGAGCCGTCCTCCTCGGGCGTCTCGACGGCGACGGGGATCTCAGCGACGATCGTGCCACCCGTGGAGGTGAGCAGCGCAATCTCGTAGGCCTCACCCTCGATCCAGGGCTGCGTGATGCGGAGCTTGGCGGTCGCCAGGCGACCGATCGGCGACTCGGCGCCGGCAAACTCGACGACGGCGTCGTTGACGATCACCTGCGACACCGACACGGCGTCGGGCCCGTCATTGCGCACGGTCAATTCGATCACGCCGGGCTCCAGGCGCGTCTGTTCCACGACGACCTCTTCGGCCGGTGGACCGCGACGATCCCCCAGGCCCGGGCCGTCGAACGCCAGGAAGGCAAGCAGCGCGGCCGCGATCAGCACGAGCGGTCCCAGCGCGGCAGCCCACGTCGGGAGGCGCGGGCCGGCGGACGGCGGCGTGTCCGGCGATTCGGCCACCGGGGTCGCGGGCGCGGTAGGCGCGGTCACGCTGCCACCTCGAAGAAGCCCTGCCAGCCGAGCTCAGTGAACTCCGACTGGTGCGCGTGGAACATGAACTTGCCCGAGTGCGGGAACGTCCACTCCGCGATGCCGCGCTGGCCCTGGCAGAGCATCACCGTGTCGGTGAAGTCCACGGGCGTGGGGCGCGTGCCCGTCGGGTACCAGTCGAACAGGTTGGCGTGCAGATGGAAGGAGTTGATGAGGTCGTACTCCAGGACGTTCACGATGTACGCCCGGATCAGCTCATCTCGCTTCACCTCGATCGGCGTGTTCATGTAGGCAAACGGGACCGTGTTGACGGCGTACAGCTCGTTGGCGCGGTCAAAGTTCGTGTCAAAGCCGTTCATCACGAAGATCAGCTCGTCGGCCTCGGGGCGGGCCTCCTTCGGATCGACGATGAAGGCGCCGTACATGCCCTTGGCGATGTGCTCGGCGAGCGGGCGCACGTGGCAGTGGTAGAGATGCAGGCCGACGGGCTGCGCCTCGAACTCGTACGTCGTGCGGCCACCGGGCTGGATCTCGCCGGCGCCTTGGCCGGCCACGCCGTCCATGGCCGACGGGTGGATGCCGTGGAAGTGAATCGTGTGCGGGTGCACCGAGCCGTTGACGAACGTGATCCGCAGGATCTCGCCCTCGCGGCACCGAAGGGTGGGGCCCGGGATCCGGCCGTTGTAGGTCCACGCCGCGAACATGACGCCTGGCGCGACCTCGATCTCCTTGTCGACCGCGACGAGTTCCCACTCACGAATGACCTTGCCGCTCGCCGAGCGGCGCGTCGTGCCCCAGTCGAAATCGCGGACGAGGTCGGCGGGATCAAACCCGTTGGCAGCGTGGTCGACGGTCCGGCCAGCACGGAAGTTCGCGTGGCCGCTGACGTGGCCTGCGTGGATGCCCGCCGTGGCGCCACCGCCTGGCGCGGCATGACCTGAATGGGCTCCAGCAGAGGCGCCACCGCGCAGCACAAGGCCGCCAGCAGCAGCTGTGGCCGTTCCGGCCAGCAGCGAGCGGCGAGTGAGGTCCTTCATGAACTCAGAGTTTGGCAGGCCTAAACCCTGGATGCAACGCGCCCTACGTCACACGGCCAGGCCCGCCTAGCATTAGGGATGCCTATTAGGTTGCCCTAATGTAAGGTCTCGACCGACCTCGCCCGAACCCGAGCGAGCAACCCCGAGCCGATTCCCGATGTCTGTGCTTTCGCCCATGCCGCCAACCGACTCCGCCTCCGCCAAGCCGAACGACGAGCGACCTCGCGAAGGCGTCGTCCTCGTGACGGGCGCAGCGGGAGGCATCGGCCGTGCCATCGTGGCGGCGCTGCTGGAAACCGGCCGGCGCGTCGTCGCCACCGACGTCGACGAAGCGGGCCTCGCCGCATTGACCACGGCCCTCGGCGCCGCCGACCACCTCCACGCTCGCCCGCTCGACGTGACGATCAGCGCCGACGTCGACGACGTGGTCGACCGGGTCGAGGGCGAGATCGGGCCGATCGAGGGCCTCGTCAGCGCGCACGGGATGCTGCGCGCGAGCACGACGCTGGCCCAGTCCGATGAAGAATGGGAGGCCGTCCATGCGGTCAACGTCGGCGGCGTCATGCGCATCTCGCGCGCGGTCACGCGCCGCATGGCTCGCCGCCAGCGCGGGGCGGTCGTGACCATCGGCTCCAACGCGGCAGCCGTGGCGCGCGATGGGATCTCCGCCTACGCGAGCAGCAAGGCCGCCGCGCGGCACTACACCCTCTGTCTCGGGGTCGAGTTGGCGCCGCTCGGCATTCGCTGCAACGTCGTGTCGCCCGGCTCCACCGACACCCCGATGTTGCGTGGCGCCTGGACCGACTCGGACGCCGACGCTGCCGGGCTCCCCGGCGCCGCCAACCGCCGCGCGATCGCGGGCACACCCGAGGCGTTCTGGCCCGGCATCCCGCTCGGACGAGTCTCGGAGCCGGAGTGGGTCGCCGACGCGGTCACCTTCCTCCTGTCTCCCTCGGCGCGGCACATCGCCCTCCACGACTTGCGCGTCGACGGTGGCGCCACGCTCGGCGCCTGATCGATGACTGCTCGCGTCATGACCCCCTCGCCCCCCGTCGATCACCACGCCGAGGTCGTCGGCCCCGCCGACGTGCTCGGGCGCTACCGGCCGGGCTCGAGCAGCTTCTTCGCGTCGCCTGGAGGAGCAGCACTCCTGGGGGAAGGCGTCGCAGCCGTCCTGCCGGCGTGGGCCACTGGCACGGACCGCGCCGACCGCGTCGCCTCGCTCCTCGACGACGCCACACGTTCTGGCCATCCGGACCCGGTCGCCATCGGCGCGATCCCGTTCGACGAGGACCTCCCGGCTCGCATCGTGGTGCCAGCCCAAGTCCTGCGTGGCCGCACCGCGGATCTGCGCGCTGCCCTTCGCGCCCAACCGGTCGACGGCTCGGGTCCGCGCCAGCGCCTCACCCTGCGCCCGATCACCAGCCACGAAGGATTCCTGGCCAGCGTCCGTGCAGCAGTGCAGGAGCTGGAGCGAGGAGACCTGCGCAAGGTCGTGCTGTCGCGAGCGCTCCAACTCACCGCGGGCTCGCCGGTCGACCCCGCGGCGCTGCTGCGAAACCTGATCCGCTCGGAACCGGGCGCCTACACCTTCGCGATCGATCTCCCGCGAGCGGTCAGCCGTGCCCGTGACGGCTATCCGGCGCGGCCGACGCGCACGCTCGTCGGCGCCAGCCCGGAGCTGCTGCTGCGGCGTCGTGGCCGGGTCGTGGAGACGTTTCCGCTGGCGGGGTCTGCCCCGCGCAGCGACGATCCAGCCGAGGACCGGCGCCGCAGCGAGGCGCTCCGTCAGTCGCCGAAGGACCTCGGCGAGCACGCCGTCGTGGTCGAGGCGATCGGCGATGCGCTTGCGCCGATTTGTCGTGAGCTGACGCTTCCTAGTCGCCCGTCGCTGGTGCGCACGAGCACCATGTGGCATCTCGGGACCGCGATCTCCGGGAGGCTGCGCGACCCGGCGTCCTCCTCGCTACAGGTCGCCCTGGCGCTCCACCCCACGCCCGCGATCTGCGGTTCGCCGACGGAAGCCGCCCGCGCCGCCATCGCGCGCCTGGAGCCGTACCGACGCGACTTCTACACCGGGCTCGTCGGTTGGACGGACGCTGCTGGCGATGGCGATTGGGCGGTGACGATCCGCTGCGCCCACGTCGAGGAGTCGGGCGTTCGCGTGTATGCCGGTGCAGGGATCATGGCCGACTCCGACCCGCAGTCCGAGCTGGCCGAGACGGCCGCCAAAGCGCGGACCCTGCTACTCGCGATGGGCATCGACGCCGAGCCGGAGTTCGGCCCGTGCCCATGATCACCTCGCATCGGGCGCACGAGGACGCGAGCGCGCACCGGCCCGGCCCGCGCGGCTCCATCGACCTGCCGACCTGGCCGCAGGACGTCGCCGCGGACTACCGCGCGCGCGGCTTCTGGACGGGGCAGACCTTCGGCGACCTGCTGACCGAGCGAGCTGCCAAACACCCGGACCGGGAGGCGGTGGCCGGCGGCCAGGAGCGGTGGTCGTATGCGGAACTCGAGCACCGCGCCAGCAGCCTCGCAGCGGGGCTGTCGGCGATCGGCGTGCGCTGCGGCGACCGCGTCGTCGTGCAGCTCCCCAACGAGCCCGTCTTCGTCGAGGTCCTGTTCGCCTGCTTCCGGCTTGGCGCGGTACCCGTCCTGGCGCTTCCGGCGCACCGCTTCACTGAACTGCGGCATTTCGCGACCCAGGCCGAGGCCGTCGCCGTGATCACCACGGGCGTGCGCGGCCGGTTCGATCACGCCGAACTCGCCGAAACCGTTCGCGCCGGGGTCTCGAGCGTCCGGGACGTCGTGGTCGCCGGGACCCCGCTCCCCGGGCAGCGCGCGTTGGACGACCTGCGGCTCGCGCTCCCGAGGCTGTCGACCAGCGCGAGCGCCGACGGCCCGCAGGCCCACGATCTCGCGCTCCTCCAGCTCTCCGGTGGCACGACCGGACCGTCCAAGCTGATCCCGCGCACCCACGACGACTACCTCTACAGCGCCCGCGCCAGCGCCCAGATCTGTGGCCAGGACGAGTCGAGCCGATATCTCGCCGTCCTTCCGGCTGGGCACAATTTCACGCTCAGCTCGGCAGGAATCCTCGGCACGCTGGCCACCGGCGGGGCGGTGGTGATGTGCCCGAGCCCGGATCCACAGACCGCGGTCGGCCTCCTTGAATCCGAGCGGATCACCGTGACCGGAATCGTGCCGCCGCTCGTGATCGCTTGGCTCGACGCGTTGCCGGCGTTGGGCCGCGACCTTTCGAGCCTCGAGCTCCTGCAGGTCGGCGGCGCGAAGCTCGACGAGGCCGTCGCCCGACGCATCGAGCCGGCGTTCGGTTGCCGGCTGCAGCAGGTGTTCGGCATGGCCGAAGGCCTGGTCAACTTCACCCGCCTCGACGATCCCGACGACCTGGTCGTCCAGACCCAGGGCCGGCCGCTGTCGCCGGCCGACGAAATCCGCGTGGTTGACGAGCACGATCTCGACGTGCAACCCGGCGAGGCCGGCGCGCTGCTCACCCGCGGGCCGTACACGATCCGCGGGTACTTCCGCGCGGCCGAACACAACGCCGACGTGTTCACCGCCGATGGCTTCTACCGCACCGGTGATCTCGTGCGGCAGCTCCCGTCGGGCCATCTCGTCGTCGTCGGACGAGAGAAGGAGCAGATCAACCGCGGCGGCGAGAAGATCGCGCCGGCCGAGATCGAGGGTCACCTGATCGCGCACCCATCCGTCCGCGACGCCTGCGTCGTCGGCCTCCCCGACGCGCTCCTCGGCGAACGGACCTGCGCGGTCGTCGTGCCGCGCGGTGCCGCGCCGTCGCCAGCGGACCTGCGCAAATTTGTCCGCGAACGCGGAGTCGCCGCGTTCAAAGTGCCCGACCGCTTCACCTTCGTCACCGCGTTCCCGACGACCGGCGTCGGGAAGGTGAGCCGTCGCGAGCTACGGAACCAGCTCGCCACCCAGCTCGCCTCGAGCGCCCCACCTTCCGCCACCAACGACGACTCCGGTCGCTGACCCCGAGGACCTGATCATGGCCCTTCCCGCCATCGCCTCGTACCCGATGCCGAGCGCGCACGACCTCACCGAGAGTCGCGCCCCCTGGACCGCTGACCCGCGCCGCGCGGCGCTGCTCATCCACGACATGCAGGAGCACTTCGTGGGCGCGTTCCAGCGTGACCGCGAGCCGATCCCGCAGCTCATCGCCAACATCAATGCGCTGAGAACCCGCGCGCGGGCGCTGGGCATCCCGGTGATCTACAGCGCCCAGCCCGCCGGCCAGAGCCGAGCCGAGCGTGGACTCCTTCAGGACTTCTGGGGCGACGGCATCAGCGCCGACCCAGCCGACGCCGCGATCATCCCCGACCTCGCGCCGTGCCCGACCGACATCGAACTCACGAAGTGGCGCTACAGCGCGTTCGTGCGCACCAACCTGCATGACGAACTCCGCGCCCACGGCCGGGACCAGCTCCTCATCAGCGGAATCTACGCGCACATCGGCTGCCTGATGACGGCCGCGCAGGCCTTCATGGAAGAGGTCGAGCCGTTCCTCATCGCCGACGCCCTCGCCGACTTCTCTCGCGCCGATCACGACCAAGCTCTCGACTGGGCGGCGCGCCGCTGCGCTGCGACCCCGACCACGCAGGAGGTGCTGGCGCAGCTCCGCAATGCGACCGGCTCAGCTTCCGGAGCAGGAGCCACGGCCGCGGCGGGAGCCAGGACGGGGCCCGGAGCCACCGCCGGCGGACTGGATCGCGCGTCGCTGCGTGCGCGGCTCGCTCACCTCACCGACGACCCCCTGCACGACTTCGGCGACGACGACGATCTCAGCGACGCGGGCATCGACTCGATCCGCCTCATGGGCGCGATTACCGAGTGGCAGGCAGCCGGATACGCGATCACGTTCGAGGAACTCGCCGAAGAGCCGACGATCGCGGCGTGGGCCGCTTTGCTGGCCCGCGTGGCATTGCCGGCCGCCGGAACACGCTGATGGGCCTGGCACCCGGCGACGGTCTGCCGCTGACCGGCGCCCAGCAGGGCGTGTGGTTTGCGCAGGCCCTGGCACCAGATAATCCGATCTTCAACACGGCCGACGCGGTCGAGATCACGGGTCCGGTCGACGAGCTCGTGCTGGCCACGGAGATCCGCCGCGTGCTCGACGGCGCGGAGGCGCTGCACGTCCGCTTCGCCGATCGACCCGACGGCCCAGCCCAGCACCCACGTTCCGAACGCGACTGGCCGCTGCCAATCCTCGACCTCCGTGGCCACCGCGATCCGGGCGCTGCGGCGATCGCGTTCATGGAGACCGACCTTCAAGCGCCGGTCAGCCTCGCACGCGATCGGCTCTTCGCTTCAGCGCTCATGCGCACCGGCGACGCGGCGTGGACGTGGTACCTACGGATCCACCACATCGCGACCGACGCGTACGCGACCGCGCTCTTGATGCGCCGCGTCGCCGAGCGTTACACGGCCGACGCCGACCCCGACCGACCGGCGCCGCTCCACCTCGGCAGCCTTCAGTCGCTCGTTGATGCCGACCGCGAGTACCACCGAAGCGACGCGCCTGAGTCCGACCGCCGCTACTGGCGCGAGCGCCTCCACGGCCACACCGCCCCGGCCACCCTCGCGACGGCGATAGCGAGCGAACGAACCGCACCCGCTCGGACCCTCGCCGCGCCCACGCGAGCGACGCGACACCTCGACGCCAACCTGGCCGATCCGGCCTCGGCCGTCGGTGCCGGCTGGCCTGAACTCCTGATCGCGGGCGTCGCGGCAAACCTCCAAGCGCTGACCGGCGCCCACCGACAGGTCTTCGCGATGCCGGTGCTCGCGCGCCGCGGGCCGATCCGCCGTACCCCCGGCATCGCCGTGAACATCGTGCCTCTGATCGTCGACGTGGATCCGGACCAGTCCCTGAGTGACCTTGTCCTCACAGTCCGCGATGAACTCCGCATGACCCGCCGCCATCAGCAGCTTCGCTTTGAGGAACTCGCTCGGATGCTGCCCGCCGGGACTCCCCTGTTCGGTCCGCAGATCAACCTCAAGCCGTATGCCAGCGAGCTTCGTTTCGGCGACGCGACCGGACACATCAGGAACCTGGCGACGGGCCCAGTCGACGACCTGTCGCTCATCGCGACCGACCTCCCAGGCGGCGGTCTTGCGCTCACGCTCGACGGCAACGCGAGCCGCTACGACGAGGCCATGGTGCGGGAGCAGCTTGACCGGTTCGTCGTGACGTTGGAGGCGTGCGCCGAGCCTGGCGCGATCGTGCGTTCGGTGGGCTCGCTGCCCACGATCACGGGCGCAGAGCGCCGACAGGTGGTGGCGCGATTCAACGACACCGCGCACGTCGTTCCACGGACCACCGTCGCCGCGCAGCTCCGAGCCCAGGCCGCGGCGACGCCCGAGCATCCGGCGGTGTCGGACGCCCTCGAAACGATCACCTACGGGGAGCTTCATCGGCGCGCCGAGGCGCTGGCGGCCGAGCTGCGCACCTGCGGTGCACGGCCGGGAACACTGGTCGGCCTCGGGCTGGAGCGGTCGGTGGGCCTGGCGGTGGCCGTCACCGCCGTCCTGCTGGCCGGCGCGGCGTACCTCCCGATCGACCCGGACCTCCCGGCCGACCGCCTCGACTACGTGCTCGGCCACGCGCAGCCGGCCTGCGTGATCGTCGGCGAAGCGGTAGTCGCGGTCGTGCCGTCCTTCACGGCGGCGTCTTGCGTCCTGATCGATGAGGGCGGCCATGCGACCACGACACCGCAACCACCCGCCGGTCCGCGCTCGTCGAACCAAGAGACTTCGCTCGAAGCGACCCCGCCCCCGCCCACACCCACCGATCCGGCCTACGTGATCTACACCTCGGGCTCGACCGGTCGACCGAAAGGCGTGGTGGTCGAGCACGCCGCGATCGTCAACCGCCTGGACTGGATGCAGCACCTGGCGCCGATCGGCCCGGGCGACACCGTGCTCCAGAAGACGCCATACGGGTTCGACGTGTCGGTCTGGGAACTCACCTGGCCGCTGCTGCGCGGGGCTCGCCTGCTGATGGCCGAACCGGGCGGCCACCGCGACCCCGCTTACCTCGCCGCGCTCATCCAGCGAGAGCACGTGAGCCTGGTGCATTTCGTCCCGTCGATGCTGGATCTGTTCCTCGACGAGCCGGAGAGTTCCGGTTGCACGGCGCTGCGGCACGTCGTGTGTAGTGGCGAGGCGCTGCCAGCCACGACCGTCGACCGCTACCACGAGCGTCTCTCCGCCCCGCTCCACAACCTCTACGGCCCGACCGAGGCCGCGATCGACGTCACCGCGTGGACCTGCGACTCGGGCGACCCGCCCGGCCCGATCCCGATCGGACGCCCCATCTGGAACACCCGCACCTACGTCCTCGACGAGGCCCTGCGCCCGCTGCCGATCGGCGCGGCCGGCGAGCTTTGGCTCGCCGGTGCCAACCTCGCTCGCGAGTATCTCGGGCGTCCAGACCTCACGGCCGACGCCTTCGTGCACGACCCGCTCCACGAAGAGTGGGCCGCCGCCACCGGCGTGGCGCCTGGGAGCACCGCCCCGAGGATGTATCGCACCGGAGACGTGGCCCGTTGGCGCCCCGACGGCGCGCTCGAGTACCTCGGCCGCACCGACGACCAAGTCAAACTTCGCGGGCTGCGCATCGAACTCGGCGAGATCGAAACGACGCTCGCGCGGCACCCGCTGGTCGCGCGCGCTGCGGCAGCGGTTGACCGGGCCGGAGCGTCGGCGCGGCTAGTGGCGTACGTCGTCCTCGCGGATGAGCCCCCGCATTCCGTCGCGGCCGAGCAGTCCGCGGCGGCTGGGGGCCGCGCACCGTCCGGGTCTCAGGACGAAGGCGCTGCGCGTCTGGCCGACCGCTCAGTGGGCGACGCGCTCCTAGCGCACGTCGCGGCCTCGCTGCCTGAGTACATGGTGCCGGCCGCGATCGCGGTCCTGGACGACCTTCCGCTCAGTGCCAACGGCAAGCTGGACCGCCGGAAGCTCCCAGCCGTCGCGACGCCCGCCGACGGCCACACGCTGGCAAGCCGACTCCCATTCACCCCGCTGGAGCAGACGCTGTGCGAGGTGTTCGCCGACGCCCTCGGCCGACCGGTCCCGCTCGGTCCGGACCAGAACGTCTTCGACCTCGGCGGCGACTCGTTGCTGGCCGCCCGCCTGGCGACCACGATCCGCGCTCGCCTCGGGGTTCCTCTCACGCTGGGCGCGCTCTTCGCGGCCCCCACCCCGTCCGCCCTGGCCGACCGGATCGACGCTGGCGGCGACCTGGCCGCCCTCGAGCCGCTCCTCACGCTCCGCGCCGGCGGAGATCTCGCGCCGCTGTTCTGCGTCCATCCGGCCGGCGGCGTGAGCTGGTGTTACGCCGGCCTCGGCCGGACGATCCAGGACCGGCCGATCCTGGCGTTCCAGGCCCCCGGAATCCGCGGCGAGGCGATGCCGGACTCGATTGCCGAGCTGGCTTCAGGCTATGCCGATCTCCTAGAAGCCAGGCACCCGTCGGGCCCCTGCCATCTGCTGGGGTGGTCGGTCGGAGGCGTGATCGCCCAAGCGATGGCAGCCGAGCTTCAAGCACGCGGCCGCGAGACGGGCGTCGTCGCGCTCCTCGACGCATTCCCGGGCGAGCAATGGGCCGAACGCCCTCCGCCGAGCCGGGAAGACACGCTCCTGGCGCTGCTCCACATGGGCGGGCTCGACGCCTCAGCGCTCGCCGACGAACCACCGTCACTGCGCAGCGTCCTCGCGACCCTGCGCAGGGCGGGCAGCGCGCTGGCCAACCTCGGGGGCGGCACCTTCGAACGGATGACCGACACCGTCATGGCGACCAGCCAGATGATGCGCTCCCACCGGACCGTCCCGACCACTGGCGACCTGCAGTTCTTCCTCGCGGGAGCGCCGCGAACGGAGGACTGGCTTGACGCGAGTACATGGCAGGCCCAGGCGACCGGCGCATTGGAAATCCACGTGATCGACTGCACGCATCCGGAGATGCCGCGCCCGGTCCCGCTCGATCAGATCGGTGCCGCGATCGCTTCAGCCCTACGGGCCCGTGAGCAGCGCGGTGCGTCCGCGACGCCGTCGGCGGCCGGACCGCACGACGGTTCCGTCGGCGCGGAGCCGTCGGCCATCGCCGTCCGGGAGCGTTAGACGAGCAGCTCGGCGGCGTCGCGTTGAATGACGCGCACCGGCACGTTCGTGAGCACCGCCAGCGAGGCGACGTACGAGCCGACCGCCGCTGGCGCCGCTGCGAGCAGAGGCGCGTCGTCGTCGTCCGGCGAGCGATACGGCTGGACGACCGGGGCGAGACCAAAGAGCTGGGTTGCGCCGATCAGGTCCTCGCGGGTGTCGAACCGGTCGAGCCGCGGCGTGGCGGCAACCCCCGACACCTGCAGCGTGGACGGCGCGCGAACGAGGCCATCACCGGTCGACTTGAGGACCGCCTCCTTCAGCGTCCAGAGGCGCAGGGCGGCGGGCAAGCGCTCACCGGCGGGCAACGCCTTCAGCTCGCCTCGCTCCTCGGCGGTGAACACCGCCTCCTGCACGGCGGGGACCAGGTCGCTCGTGCGCCGGATCGCCTCCACGTCGATGCCGATCGGAGCGACGGCGCTGACCGCAACGGCGACGGAATCGTCGCTGTGGGAGACCGACGCCCACGTCCCGAGGTCGCTCGGGAGGACCGGTCCGTGCGCCCAGTCGATCACGAATTCGGCGGTGTCCGGGAAGCTGGATGCGAGCGCGAGCCGCAGGACGCCGCGGGCGACGGCGGAGCGTTCGCGGTCAGCCACGCCGCGCAGTCGAGCGACGCGTTGGCGCTCGGCGTCAGAGAGCTGGCCGGCGTCGAGCGCAGCAGCGAGGGAGCGGTGGGCCCACCACACGGTGACGACGGGCTCGGTCTCGGCTCCGGTGCTGGCAGGCGCTGACATCGCGTGCAGCCTACGGATGGCGGCGGTTCAGCGTCCAGCCGTCGAGCGTTCCCCGCCGTCGGGGTGCGGACTTCACCGACGAGCCGTCTTGGAACGTAGGCGTACCAAAACCACGGTCGCGGGGTTACACTGGCGTCACCATGGCCGACTCGCTGATCAACTACCACCGCCAGGGGTCTGGCTCGCCGCTCGTCCTCGTGCACGGGATCGCGGCGAACTGGCAGTGCTGGAAGCCGATCATCCCGGCCCTCGCAAGCCGGCACGACGTCATCGCGATCGACCTGCCCGGATTCGGCGGTTCGACCCATCTCGGGATCGCCCAGCCGTCGCTGGCGCACTTCGCCGACTCCATCCTTGAGCTGCTCGACTCGCTCGACGTCGACCAGTTCCACGTGGTCGGCAACTCGCTCGGCGGGGCGGTGTCGGTGGAACTCCTGAGGAGCGGCCGCGCGTCGAGCTTCCACGGCATCTCAGCGGCCGGGCAGACGCACGGCCCCTACCTCGAGATCACCAAGGCGCTGCTGCGTGGCTCGTATTACGGTGCCCGCCTGATCGCGCCGATCGCACCGGCGCTCGTGAAGCTCCGCCCGCTGCGGATGGCGTTCGTGGCGCAGATGGTCGGCAAGCCGCAGAAGCTCACCGCGTCGTACGTGCTCGATCTCGTGCAGGGCTGCGCGATCGGCAGCGGATTTGAAGCGACGCTCGCCCACGCGATCCCCGGGGATCGCGGCATCGACATTCCGCCGTACGACGGCCCGGCGCAGATGCTGTGGGGCACCCGCGACGCTGTCCTGCCAGTCAGCGCGCTCGCACGGTACGCGGAGCTGTGGGACGGCCTTGAGGTCGTCCCGATGAAGGGGCTCGGTCACGTTCCGATGCAGGACGACCCCAAGCTCGTCGCCGATCAGATCCTGAAGGTGACCGCCAAAGTCGACACCGGCGCCGCGCTCAAGGGTCGGCCGGTCGCTCGCTAAGCGCGACGTCGTCGCACTAGCCGGCAGGGTCGGGCGACCCGTCGGCTGAGCCCTTGGCATCGCTCGCCACCCCGGGCTGACCATCTGCCCCATCCCCCTCGATTGCCTGCTCCTCAGCGTGCTCGGCCGCGGGATCGCCTGGAGTCGGCTCGTCGCCGAGGAGCATCCGCTGTAGCGGCTCGGCCGACAGTCCGTGGGCGATGATCGACACGCTTGCGGCGATCAGCACGGTCCAGAGCAGCACGCGTGACTCGCTGTCGGGCAGGAGACCGCTCGCGGCCGCGAAGCTCGCGTAGTAGAGCGAGCCGATGCCGCGGACGCCGAACCAGCCGACGAACACCCGCTCTCGCAGCGGCATCGATGACCCGATGAACGCAAGCAGCGTCGCGGCGGGCCGGATCACGAGCAGCAGCAGGGCGACGAGCATCCAGCCCGAGGCATCCGGGAGCTTCAGACCGTTGATCGAGAGCAGGCTCCCGAGGAGCAGCACGAGCGCGAGTTCACCGAACTTCTCGGCGAGGATCGCGCCGCGGTGCACCCGGCGGTCCGTCTCGGTGTCGTCTTCGAAGTGGTTGAACGCAATGCCGGCAGCAAAGGCGGCGAGGAATCCGTAGCCGTCGAGGATTTCGGTGACCCCGTAGACGGCGAGGACTGCGGCCAGCGCAATCCAGGCATCGAAGGTGGTCCGCACATGCCCCGCCGCGCGCCAGGAGCGGTACAGGCGCCCGAGGGCGACGCCGAGCCCGACGCCCACCGCGATCCCCAAGACCACGGCGTAGATGACGTCGCCGAGCAGCCAGGGCGCGACCCAATGCTCACTGGTCGCCGGTCCGGCGAGCAGGAGGCCGAGCATCACGAACGGGAACGCGAGCCCGTCATTGAGGCCTGCCTCTGAGGTGAGGGCGAACCGAGGCTCGCTGCGGTCGGGTTCGCCAGGTGGGCCGACCCCGAGATCGCCGGCGAGCACCGGGTCGGTTGGGGCGAGCGTCGCGCCCAGCACGATCGCAGCGCCGATCGACAGGCCCATGGCGCCGTTGCCCCAGGCGGCGACAGCGACGATCGTCAGTGGCATCACGATGCCGAGCAGTCGCCAGGTCGAGCCCCAACTCCGCCAGCTCAGCGGACGCTCGAGCGCCAAGCCGGTGCCGAAGAGCGCGATGATCACGGCCACCTCACTCGCGTGCGAGAGCACTTTGGCGTCCCGGAGCGGCTCTATCCAGCGGACGTCGAGCACCGTCACGATCACCGCGACGGCAACCCCGAGCACGAGGTAGATCACGCTGGCGCTGTAGAGCTTGCCGCGCTGGTTGCTCAGGGCGAGCATCGCGGCGATCAGCGCGACGCCACCGAGCACGAAGAGCAGCGGGTCGACCGACCCGGGCTGGAACCCAGGCGAGCTGGCGACAGGGTGGGCGAACTCGGCGGGCATGCGTGAAGAGGTCCTGGCTGCGGCGATTCCTCACCGCGCGTTCGGCGAGATCACGAGGCTGCATTCCCGGACCCGGGGCCTCCACGTTAGGGGCCAGCCTCGCGATGTGGGTGCGTCGCGCCAGGTCAGGGCGGCAGAACTTGGCCGGGTAGTTTGGGGCCGTGAGGAAATGGCCGCACGGGAACACGGAGTAGCACGACATGGGTAAGTGGACGACCGCCGACATCCCCGATCAGGTCGGCCGCACCGTCGTGATCACGGGGGCGAACGCTGGGCTGGGTCTGGAAAGCGCGCTTCGCCTCGCCGAGCGCGGCGCGCGCGTGATCCTCGCCGCGCGCAACCCAGACAAGGGGCGGCCGGCGATCGATCGCGTCGCGAGGGTTGCCACGGGGGCGCAGCCGTCGCTCGTGCGGCTCGACCTGGCGGACCTCGACAGCGTCGAGTCGGCCTCGCGTGAGATCGCCTCTGAGGTCGATGCCATTGATGTGCTGATGAACAACGCCGGGCTGATGGCGATCCCGAAGCGCACGACCACCGTGCAGGGCTTCGAGACCCAGTTCGGCGTCAACCATCTCGGGCATTTCGCCTTGACGCTCCGGCTCCTGCCGGAGCTGCTGAGGGCGGAGGCGGCGAGGGTCGTGGCGCTGGGAAGCATCGCGCACTTGAATGGCAAGATCGAGTTGGACGACCTCCAGAGCGAGCGTCGTTACTCCGCGTGGGAGGCCTACAACCAGTCCAAACTGGCGAATGTGATGTTTGCGCTTGAGCTGGATAAGCGAGCGAAGCTCGCGGGGCTGCCAATCCTTGGCGTCGCAGCCCATCCGGGCGTTTCGAGCACGGCGTTGTTCTCGACCGGGCCGCAGGCCTCTGGGTTCAACCCGGTCAACCGCCTGATGCAGCTGGGTACGAAGATCGTCGGCCAGTCGCCCAAGGCCGGTGCGCTGGGCCAGCTTCGCGCGGCCACCGATCCGTCGACCCGCGGCGGCGAGTACTACGGACCGACCGGCTTCAATGGCATGCGCGGTGCTCCGGTGCTCGCGCCCGTGAGCAAGCGAGCGATGGACGACGAATCCTCCGCCGCCCTCTGGGACGCCTCCGAGGCACTCGTCGGCCTGACCTTCGAGAGCGCGCTGGCCGCGGCCCGCGCGTAGCCGACCGGCGCCAGAACGACGAACGCCGCCGCCCCACTCGGGGACGACGGCGTTCAAAAGACACGCGGGCGATAGCCCGCTAAGCACCCTAGCGAGAGCTCGCTCGCGCGACGACAGGTGCCGAGATCGCGCCGCAGATTCGCCGCGGGATGAGCCAGTTTAGGCCGCTAGGCCGGGCTGGCTCTTCCCGTGGTGAAGATGCAAGCGAGGTCGGCACCTGGCTAGCGCGAGTACTTCTCGATGACGAGCTGCTCGGTGACGGGGATGGCGATCTCGGAGCGGACGGGGATGCGCTGCACGGTGCCGGAGAGGCCGTCGTGGTCGGCGAGGAGCCAGGCCGGGACGCGGCCGACGTCGGCTGCGGCCTGGCGAGCGATCGGCTCGACCGGGGCGCCGGGGCGTACGGCGATGACCTGGCCGGGCTTGACGCGCATCGAAGCGATGGTCGCGCGCTTGCCGTCGAGCTGGATGTGGCCGTGGCCGACGAGCTGACGGGCCTGCGCGCGGGTGGCGGCGAGGCCGAGGCGGTAGACGACGTTGTCGAGGCGGAGCTCGAGGAGCTGGAGGAGCGCCTCGCCGGCGGTGACGTCGCGGCGGCCCATGGCCGCGGCGATGTAGCGGCGGAACTGCTTCTCGCGAACGCCGTAGGCGATCTTGAGCTTCTGCGCTTCGCGGAGCTGCGTCGAGTAGACGGAGACCTTGGTGCGACGGCGCATGCCGTGCTGGCCCGGGGGAACGGCCCCGCGGCGCTCAAGGGACGTCTTGCGCGCAAGGCGGCGCTGGCCCTTCAATCCGAGGTCGACGCCTTCGCGCCGCTCGAGCTTCTCTACTGGTCCGGTGTAGCGGCCCATACGTACTCCTCGTCCCGCTGCAGATCACTGCGATCTGGGGGACTATCAGTGCTTACCAACCATGGGTAAGCGATCACGACTCGTGCTCTCGCGGGCGGCACGCGATGGCCGTCACGCGAGGTGAACCGGGAAATCTACCGTGCCGAGGCGAGAAACGCGGTGCGGCCGGGGTGGCGGCCTCAGCGACCGGGGTCCACGCGATGGCCCGCTGTGGGGTCACCGGCTTCGAACGACAGGGCGGCAGCGTCGGCGAGGTAGCCGTGGTCGAAGCTGGGTCGCCCACCTTCGAGCGGAGCGGTGTTGGCCATGATGCGGTCGATCTGCTCCCGCTCGAGAACTTCGTGCTCGAGGAGTTCGGCGGCGAGGGCGTCGAGTTCGGCGCGGTGACCGGTGAGGATGCCCCACGCGATGCGGCGCGCCTCGAAGGCAAGTTCGCGGCGCTCTTCGTCGCGAACGCGTTTGGTCGATTCGCTCACGAGGTGGGCGTCGTCGACGGCGCGCTGGGCGGTCTCGGCTGTGCCCATGGCGTACTCGTAGATCATGGAGTACGTGATCGAGGCGACCTTCTCCAGGTCGCTCGCGGCGCCGGTGGTGATTGACCCGAAGACGATCTCTTCGGCGACGCGACCGCCGAGGGCCATTGCCATGTAGTCGACGAGGTCGTCGCGGCTCTTCAGGTAGCGGTCTTCCTCTGGCAGGTTCAGCACGTAGCCGAGGGCTTTGCCGCGCGGCACGATCGAGATCTTGTGGAGGCGGTTGACGCTTGGGAGGAGCTCGCTGCAGAGTGCGTGGCCGGCCTCGTGGTAGGCGACGATGCGTTTTTCGGCGGGCTGCAGCACGCGACGCGACTGCACGCCGGCGATCACGCGCTCAAGCGCCTTCTCGAAGTCCTTTTGAACGATCTCGTCGCCCTTGCGTCGCGCGCAGAAGATGGCGGCCTCGTTCGCGATGTTCGCGAGGTCCGCACCAGTGAGGCCGCTGGTCTGCTGCGCGACCATCTGCAGCTCGACGGACGATGCCAACGCCATCTTGCTCGTGTGGACCCGCAGGATCTGCTCGCGGCCCGCAACGTCAGGAGCCGTCACCAGTACCTGGCGGTCGAACCGGCCCGGCCGCAGCAGCGCAGCGTCGAGGTTCTCCAGCAGGTTCGAGGCGGCGATCACGACGACGTCCTCGCTGCCTTCGAAGCCGTCCATCTCGACGAGGAGCTGGTTCAGCGTCTGCTCACGCTCGTTGTTCTGGCCGCCGCTGCCTCGGTGTCCGCCGACGGCATCGATCTCGTCGATGAAGATGATGGCGGGTGCGTTCTCCCGCGCCTCGCGGAAGAGGCGCCTGATGCGCGCGGCACCGAGGCCGGCGAACATCTCCACGAACGACGAGGCCGACTGGGAGTAGAACTTCGCGCCCGACTCGTGCGCAACGGCCTTGGCGAGCATGGTCTTGCCGGTGCCTGGGGGCCCGTGGAGCAGCACGCCCCTGGGGAGTTTGGCGCCGAGCTTGGTGAAGCGGCGAGCGTCCTGGAGGAAGTCGACGACCTCCCTGAGTTCGTCTTTGGCGTCGTCGACGCCCGCGACCTGATCCCAAGTCACCGACTGTTTGGCGGACGGCTTGATCTTCTTCGGGGCCGTTTTCGGCATCGACTTGAGCGTCTTCCACATGACCCAGACGATCAGGAGGAAGAAGAAGGCCATAAAGGTCGTGGCCCAGAGATCGAAGAAGTTGCGGATCTCTTCCATGAAGCTGAGGCTGGCGATGGGCTGGAGCTGCACGGAGCCCGGCAGCGCGCCGATCGCCGGGACGTCCGGGTCGAACACGCGGGGCGTCGCGGTGCCGACGGCCCACGGCTCAAAGAACTGCCTGATGTGCTCGATGTAGGACGCGTCGCTCACTGCTTCGGTCATCGGCAGCTTCGGCTCAGGCCTGAGGGCGCGGGCGAGGTCGGTCAGAGGCGGCGGTCGACCGCGGTGCGCGGTGGAGAATCGCGCCGGCGGCGTTCGATCAGCGTGGGGACCGGGCGGCGAGGTTTGAGGGCTTCGGTCTTGGCGGCAGCGCTGAGTGTGCCCGCGATGGCGTGGTAGGCACCGCTACTGGCACACATGCCCATGTGACTGGCGCGGATCTCGACGGCCCGATAGTGCGGAGCCACGCAGGCGCCAGGCCGCACCAGCCCATCGGAGCGGGAGAAGACGGCGGTGCCGCGGACGTCGGCCGGCAGCGGCGCAGCCAGATCGGGCCAGAAGTCGTGGCAGCAGGTCTGCGCCCGTTCGGGATGCTCCAGCAGGTCCGGGTGTTCGTGGGCCTCGACGGTGTCGGGCACCGGGTGGCCGGGCGCGCCAACCCAGCAGCTCGTCGCGATCAGTCCAGTCCGGGCGTCCCCCGCACGACTCAGCCACGTGAGATTGCGCCGCAGAAGCGGATGGAAATCCGCGATGGTGCCGTGGATCGGGCTGCCGAGCGTGGTAATCGACGCCACGAGGTCCGGCCGCCGCACAGCGATGACGTGGGCCAGCATTCCACCGCGAGACTGTCCGACGAGGTGGGCGCGGCGCCCGTCGATCGAAACCGCCTGCTCGAGCTTGAGGGTCAGCTTGGCCACGATCCGCTCCGAGCACTGCACGTTGGAGCGGATCCCACTGCTGAGCGGGACATATCCGACGCGCGAGAGCCAGCCACGCATCGGGCGCAGGGTCTCGTCACCGACGAAGAGCCCGGGAATCGCGAGCACCCGCTGCCCGTCCCCACGACCGACCCCAGCTCCGCGCCAGATATCGGAGCGCACCAGCGAGCCGAGCTCGAGGGGGATACGGATTTCGCCGAGGATGTTCACGCGTTTTCGATCCGCCGGAAGTTGGGGCGGACTAATCACTGTAGGCCAGGGAGGGTTGGCTTCTCGTCACTTGATCGATCGCGGCGCATCGGCCGTACCCCCGGCCAGACGCACCCGAAATGGACGCGCGCGTCCAACGACGGTTGGCGCAACTAAACGCTTAGCAACTGTGTCGGCTCCCCAAGCACCCGACTTACGGTTGAATGGAGCCCGTGAACGACGGCTCTCCCCCGGACCCGCCACTCCCCGGACGAGGTCGTGGCCGCCCATCGACCCTCGATCGCACGGCCACGCTCGACGCCGCTTGGCGCGTCATCGCCGAGCGCGGCGTGGACCGCACGCGCTACACCGACGTCGCTCGCGAGAGCGGCACGCCGGTCAGCACGCTGCAGAATGCCTTCGGCTCCCTGCAGTCGCTGCTCGTAGCCGCCGTCGAATACGCCAGCCAGCGCGACGACCAGTTCCTCGACACGATTCCGACCCGCGAGGAGGCCACGGCGACCGCCCGGCTCGAGGTCTTCGCCGGCGGATCCCTCGGCTACGGATTCGGTGCCGAGGCGTACCTGGTCTGGCTCGAACTCTGGCGGGCCGCAGCGCGTGACAGCGAACTGTCCGAGCACGCGCACACCGCCTACGACCGCTGGTGGGAGATCGCGCAGTCGATCGTGGAACAAGGCCAGGAGGAGGGCAGCTTCACGACCGCCCTTCCGGCACGCGACCTCGCCATCGCGCTCGTCGCGGTGCTCGACGGCCTCGCGCTCGCACTCCTGCTCCCAGCGACGCGTCGTGATCCCGAGTTGGCTGATCGCATTGCGCTGACGAGCATCAAGCAGCTCCTCACCCCCTGAACCGACGGCGCGAGCTGTTCACCGTGCCAGGTCCGGGACGGGCGACGCATGGCCCGTGTCATGCCGCCGTGAAACGGCCGTGAACGTCCGGACATTTGTCGTATCGCCGTACGCCAAAGGTGATACTTTGCGCACGAAGCACTGAGCGGAACGCCCAGGCTGACAGCGCGAGACCTTTGACGTTGGGGGACGTCACCGAGTCCGCAATGCTCACGAGGGCCGTCACGGGAAGACCGAGACGGCCTTCGTCGTTCTGCGGGACCTTCCACCCGTCGCTGGCGGCTCTTCCGCTCGCTTCGCTCCGCACCCTGGGAAGGAATCCCGTGGGAACGGTTCCGTACTGGCCTCCCGAGTGGGAACATGGGCCGGTGACCTCCGGACACGACTCCGGGGAGCGTTCCGTTTCCGAGCCGCGCAAACGCCGGCTCGGGCGCCCTCCGACTCTCGACCGCGACGCCGCCTTGCGCGCGGCCCGCGACGTGATCGCCCAGCGCGGCTTTGATCGGACCCGGTACGCCGACGTCGCCGAAGCCGCCGCGGTGCCGGTGACCACCCTCCAGCACGCCTTCGGCTCGCTCCAAGCAATGCTGCTGGAATCCGTCCAGCGGTCCACCGCCAGCGAGATCGCGGTCCTGCGTGACCTCTCTCAGGGGGTCGAGCTTTCACCGTGGGAGCGCCTGGCCGAGTTCGTCACCGGCGCCGTCGGAAGTCAGGACCATCCGGATACCTGGGCGGTCTGGCTGGAGCTGTGGCGGCTCGCCGGTCGTGATCCCGAGATCGGCGCCCACGCTGGAGTCGTCTACGCGCAATGGTGGGACTACGTCGCCGAGCTCATCTCGCTCGGCGTCGACGCCGGGCAGTTCACGAGCCCTATCACCGAGCGCCCCTACGACGCCGCCCAAGCCGCTGTCGCGGTGGTCGACGGGCTCGCCGCGGCACTCGTGGTCCGCGCCGACGGCCCGGACCACGACCGCGTGCTTGACGTTTCGCTTCAGGGCATTGCCGCGCTACTCGGCTACGAGCGCGACGACGTCGTCCCGGTCCCCGCGCTCGCGATCTCGGTGAAGCAGGGCGCAAGCGACGACGACATCACGGTCGACGGACCCGTTCCTCCGGCCGAACCGATCAGTGCCGAGGGGCCACTCCCGGACCTGCCGGTCGGGCGGGAGGCGAACCTCCCGCCCGGGTCGTTACGGCTTGGGGGTGAGGTTCAGCAGGATCGCGTTGCCCTTGCCGGCCGTCAGCGGCGAGATGATGCCGGTCAGCGCACCGCAACCTGAGAGGTCGCTGATCGAGAACGTGCCGGCGATCGGTCCGCCCTGAAGCGGGAAGAACGTCGGCTGTGTGGACTGCAGCGCGATGTTTGAGGTCTGCTTGGCCTGGCAGCTCGCGCCGCCACCGATCTCGATGCCGAACAGCGACACCTTCGGCAACTTGATCCGCACCTTCGCGTTCGCCTTCAACACACCGTTCTTGAGCTGACCAGTGACCTGCTCGGTCGGCACGATCAACACCTGCGCAGTCACCGGCAAGAACCCGAGGGCCGTGAGGTTGCCCGACGTCTTGTTCAACGCCAGGTCCGCCTTGAAGCAGCCCGACGGCACGCCCAGCTTCGCCGCAATAGAACCAGTCAACGGCAACGAACCCTTGACCAACGTCTTCAGCGTCGCGGAGCCCGCCAGCGAATACGCGTAAGCAATCTGCGTCGACTCCTGAAAGACCGTCGCACAGAGCACCGGCGTGAGGACCGGAGTCGGCGTCGGTGTGGGCGTCCGCGTCGGCGTGGGCGACGGAGTCGGCGTGGGCGACGGAGTCGGCGTGGGCGACGGAGTCGGCGTGGGCGACGGAGTCGGCGTGGGCGACGGAGTCGGCGTTCCGACCGGCGTCGGAGTCGGCGTCGGCGTCGGCGTCGGAGTCGGAGTGGCCACGGGCGTCGGGGACGGCACCGGCGTTCCGACCGGCGTCGGGGACGGCACGCGAGTCGGCGTCGGCGTTGGCGAGGGCGTCGGCGTTCCGATCGGCGTCGGCGTCCCCACGGTCACCAGCGTCATGAGGATCTTGTCCTGCGTCGTCGGCGCGTATTTGCAGGGGACCGCGAACGTGGCGGGATCTTCGTCCTCGTTGAAGGTGTCGAGATCCTGAGCGTAGGTGCCGTCCGGCAGCTTGGCCTTCAGGAGCAGGGCGATCGAGTCAACCGAGATCGTCGCCGTGCCCGGGTTTTTGACCGTGATGCGCGGTGTCTTCCCGAACGCGTTGAGAATCAGGTTGCCGGAACCATCCGCAGCAGCCACGGCAGGCTGGTTCGGGATGGAGATCGGCACGGTGAGCACGAGCGGCGCAACGCCCGGCATCGTGACCGTGGAGACCGTGTTCGCAACGCCCTCAATCGACGTCGCGCCGATGATGTCCAGCGCGCTCAGCGTGGCGGGACTCGCCGTCGCAACAGCGTTGATCTCGAACGCCGGAAGAAGCACACCCCCGGTGTACGTCGCGGGGATGTTGTGGTTGATACCCACCGTTAGCTGCTGCGCACCAACGAACGGGTACACGCAGCTATAGGTCAGCGTTTTCCTGAAGGACGTCGGCGTCGGCGTCGGCGAGGGCGTCGGCGTCGGCACGGGCGTCGGCGTCGGCACGGGCGTCGGCGTCGGCAAGGGCGTCGGCGTCAGGTCGGGCGTGGCGGTCGGCGTTGGCGTGGGCGGCGGTACGGGCGTCGGCGTCGGCGTCGGGGTCGGCGTAGGAACCGGTGGGGGCACGACCTCCGGCCGGAGGACCTTCTCCTGATCAAACAGCGGGTACTTGCAGGGGATCGCGAAGGTGTCCGGGTTTTGGTCGGCGTCGATCATGTCGAGGTCGCGGGCAAAACTGCCGTCCGGGAGGCGGGCAGAGAGCAACAGCTCGAGGGAGTCGACCAACACCGACGCACTGGCCGGGTTGTCGATGAGGTGCCTGGGGATCGTGCCGAAGGCGTCGAGATCGACGGCGCCGTCGGGCTGCGTGGCTGCGGACTGCCGCGGGATCGCGAGCGAGGCCGGCGACTGGATGTTCTGTCCCTCGGCCAGCGTGGTCGTCGCGAGGTTGGCCGCGCCCTCGAGTTCGCTAGCCCCCATGATCTCCCACGCCGCGGCGACGCTTGGGTTCCCAACGACAGACGCTTCTACGTGGAACACGGCCGGCGCGGGGGTTGCTGTGTACGAGACGTTGTGCCGGAGAACGAGGTCCACCCGCTGCTTGCCAACGAACGGATAGTCGCAGGTGTACTGAAGCGTCTTGCTATACGGCAGCGCCGGTGCCGGTCCGGGGTCGGGCGTCGGCGAAGGTGCCGGCGTTGGCGTGCGCGTTGGTGTCGGCGTCGGCGCGGGCGTTGGCGTCGGCGCGGGCGTCGGTGTCGGCGCAGATTGGGGCCAGAGGACCGTGTTCTGGTTAAGCGGCGCGTACTTGCACCCGACGGCGAACGTGTTGGGGTCCTCGTCCTCGTTGACGGTGTCAAGATCCCAGCCGAAAGAACCATCTGGAAGACGCGCGGTGAGCAGCATAGACATCGAGTCCACCGAGACCGACACAGTCCCCGCCGGCGCGCCCACAACCTTCGCCGACGTGCTGAGGAGCAGCCCGCCGTTCGGCTGCGGAACAACCGCCCCGTCCGCGATCGGGATCATCACGCGCTGGGTTGTGTTGACCCCGGGCCCCTGGAAGCGAAGGACCGTGTCAATAAAGCCTTCCAGCGCGACGGCGCCGATGATGTCCATCGCCCCGAGCGCGGAGGCGTTGGCGTTGATCCTGGCCGACAGGTTGAATGGCGGAACCGCTCCGCTCACCACCGTCCCGGCGGGCGTCAGTTCAAAGTCGGCCGTCACCGGCTGCGACCCCACAAACGGGTAGATGCAGCTATAGGACAGCGTTTTGGACGCCGCTTGCGCCGGTGTCGCTACTGCGCCGAGCGCAAGGAGCGCCGACGCTCCAGCAAGCACGCGCCGACGAGCGCGACCGAGCGTCGGCTGGGTGGAGTTCTGACGTTCCCGCATGGGATTCCTTGGGGCCTCGTGGGACAGGGCTGCGACGGAGCCCAGTGAAGACGCCTTGAGAGCAGCGTCATCACCTGGACTCCCGAGGGAGTCGACACCTCAAACTAACCCGAAACGGACCGGCGCACAAGGCTTCTTGTCGACCGTCAGACCCGCAAGATTCGCCGCGCGACCAGCTCAAGCACCCCGTCACGCTCGCGGGTGACGGGGTGCTCTCAGCGAGGTCGGCGAAGCATCGCCGACCTCGTCGACCTATGGCTTAGGCGTGAGGTTCAGCAGGATCGCGTTGCCCTTGCCAGCCGTAAGCGGGCTGATAATGCCGGTCAGGGCGCCGCAGTTCGCGAGGTCACTGATGCTGAACGTGCCAGCGATCGGTCCGCCCTGGAGGGGGAAGAACGTCGGCTGCGTGGACTTCAGCGCGATGTTTGAGATCTGCTTGGCCTGGCAACTCGAGCCTCCGCCGATCTGGATGCCGAACAACGTCACCTTCGGCAACTTGATCCGCACCTTCGCGTTGGCTTTGAGCACGCCGCTCTTGAGCTGGCCCGTGACCTGCTCCGTCGGCACGATCTGCACCTGCGCGCTCACCGGCAAGAACCCAAGAGCCGTGAGATTCCCGGAGGTCCTGTTCAACGCCAGATCTGCCTTAAAACAGCCCGACGGAACGCCGAGCTTCGCCGCAATCGAACCCGACAACGGAAGCGAACCCTTCACCAACGTCTTCAGCGTCGCCGAACCCGACAGCGAATACGCGTAGTCAACCTGCGTCGACTCCTGAACCGTCGCACAATCAACAGGCGGAGTAGGCGTCGGCGACGGGGTCGGCGTACCCACCGGCGTCGGCGTGGGTGACGGGGTCGGCGTACCCACCGGCGTCGGCGACGGCGGGCGCGGCGGCGTTGGCGTGGGCGTCGCCGTCGGCGAGGGCGTGGGCGTCGCCGTGGGCGAGGGCAGAGGCGTCGGCGTGGGCGGCGGCGTCGGCGTAGGCGAGGGCGTCGGCGTTCCGGTCGGAGTCGGCGTGCCCACGGCGAACGTATGGAGGATCTTGTCCTGCGTTGTCGGCGAGTACTTGCAGGCGACCGCGAACGTGTCGGGATCCTGGTCCAGGTTCTCGGTGTCGAGATCCTGAGCGAACGTGCCGTCGGGCAGCTTTGCCTTCAGGAGGAGAGCGATCGAGTCGACCGAGATCGTCGCCGTGCCCGGGTTCTTGATCGTGATGCGCGGGGTCTTGCCCGACGCGTTCAGGATCAGGTTGCCGGAACCATCCGCGGCAGCCACTGCAGGCTGGTTCGGGATCGTGATCGGCACCGTGAGCACGAGCGGAGTAACGCCCGGCATCGTGACCGTCGAGACAGCGTTGGCGACGCCCTCGATCGACGTCGCGCCGATGATGTCGACCGCGGCGAGCGTGGCCGGGTTGGCTGTCGCGACAGCGTCGATCTGGAACGCCGGGAGTAGCACACCGGGGGTGAACTGCCACGGGATGTTGTGGTTGATGCCCACCTTAAGCTGCTGCGCACCGACGAACGGGTACACGCAGCTGTAGGTCAGCGTTTTCTTGAAGGGGGTTGGCGTCGGCGACGGCACGGGTGTCGGCGTCGGCACAGGCGTCGGCGTCGGCACAGGGGTCGGCGTCGGCACAGGCGTCGGGGACGGCACCGGCGTCCCGACCGGCGTCGGGGACGGCACGCGAGTCGGCGTCGGCGTTGGCGACGGCGTCGGCGTGCCGCTTGGCGACGGCGTTCCGATCGGCGTCGGCGTGCCCACCGGCGTCGGCGTCATCGTCTGGAGGATCTTGTCCTGTGTCGACGGCGAGTACTTGCAGGAGACCCAGAACGTGTCTGGATCTTCGGCCTCGATGGGGTCGAGGTTCTGGGCGTACGTGCCGTCCGGCAGCTTCGCCTTCAGCGTCAGACTCATCGAGTCAACCGAGACCGTCGCGGTACCCGGGTTCTTGATCGTGAGGCGCGGCGTCTTGCCTGACCCGTTCAGGATCAGGTCGCCGGAACCATCCGCTGCGGCCACTGCAGGCTGGTTCGGAATCGTGATCGGCACGGTCACCAGGAGCGGGTTGACGCCAGGCATCGTGTACGTGGAACCAGCGTTGACCACGCCCTCCACGGACGTCGAGCCGATGATCTCGAACAAGCCGAGCGTGGCCCGGTCGGCCGTCGCGACCATGCTGAGCTGGTACGACGGAAGCAGCACACCTGGCGTGTACGTCGGCGAGATGTTGTGGGAGATGACGACCTTGAGCGGCTGCGCACCAACGAACGGATAGACGCAGCTATAGGTCAGCGTCTTCTCGTAAGGGAGGTCGACCGGCACGGGCGTCGCGGTCGGCGTCGGGGTCGGCGTCGGCGTGCGTGTCGGAGTCGGCACGGGCGTCGGTGTCGGCACGGGCGTCGGCGTGGGCTCAGGCGTCGGCGTGGGCGTCGGTTCGAGCTCCGCTAGCAAGATCTTCGCCTGACCGGGCGGCGAGTACGTGCAGTCAACGCCGAACGTATCCGGATCTCCATCGGCATCCTCGCCGTCGACGTCCTGCGCCGCAGTGCCGTCCGGCAGGCGAGCAATCAGCCGCATCCCGAGCGAATCAACCGAAACCGACGCGCTCTCGGGCTGGTCGAGTACATGTCTGGGGATCGTGCCGACCGCATTGAAGCCGATGTCGCCATCGGGTTGCGGGACCGAGAGCTGACTCGGAATCGCCAGCGACACGGGCGACTGGATGCTCTGCCCGGGTGTCGAGGTTGTCGTCACCAGATCGACAGCACCCTCGATCGCGGCCGTGCCAATGATGTCGAACGCCCCCAAGACGGCTGGGCCCCCCGTGATGCGTGCGTCGACATCGAAGACCGCGGGCGCCGGCGCATCGGTGTACGAGACGTTGTGACGCACGAGTGCGGAGACCGACTGCGCGCCGACGAACGGGAAGACGCAGCTGTATCGCAGGGTCTTGCTGTAGGGCAGATCAGGGGTCGCTACCGCCTGGGCCGGCGCCACCGCTACTGAGGCGATCAGCGTCGCTGCGCCGGCGAGCGCCCGTCGACGAGTACGACCAACGGTCGACTGGGTGGGGTTCTGACGTTCCCGCATGGGATTCCTTGGGGCCTCGTGGGACAGGGCGGCGACGGAGTCCAGCGCAGGCGCCTTTGAGAGCTGCGTCATCGCTTGGATTCCCGAGGGAGTCGCCGCCTCAACCTAAACCGAAACGGACCGGCGCGCAAGGATTGGCCGCCGCCCCGCCGCGTGCGAAAAGAGCGTCACGCGACCAGCGCCCAAGCCATCAGCCATAGGCCCCATCACGCTCGCGCGTGACGGGGCGTTGCGGCGCAGCGTCGACGACGCTGCGCCGTGCTCTTCGACCTACGGCTTGGGCGTGAGGTTCAGCAGGATCGCGTTGCCCTTGCCGGCCGTCAACGGGCTGATGATGCCGGTGAGGGCACCGCAGTTCGCGAGGTCGCTGATGGCGAACGTGCCAGCGATCGGACCGCCCTGAAGCGGGAAGAACGTCGGCTGCGTGGACTTCAGCACGGAGCTGGAGACCTGCTTGGCCTGGCAGTTGGCGCCGCCCGCAAGCTCGATACCGAAGAGCGTGACCTTCGGCAGCTTGATGCGGAACTTCGCGTTGGCCGTCAGGACGCCGCCCGTGAGACGGCCGGTCACCTGCTCGGTCGGCACGATCAACACCTGCGCAGTCACCGGCAAGAAGCCGAGGGCCGTGAGATTGCCCGACGTCTTATTCAACGCCAAGTCCGCCTTGAAACAACCCGACGGCACACCAA
Source organism: Solirubrobacteraceae bacterium (assembly GCA_032119595.1). Classification (GTDB taxonomy): domain Bacteria; phylum Actinomycetota; class Thermoleophilia; order Solirubrobacterales; family Solirubrobacteraceae; genus JAGIBJ01. The sequence goes on from JAUMBQ010000001.1 coordinate 461,286, forward strand.
GCTTCGCCGCAATAGAACCAGTCAACGGCAACGAACCCTTGACCAACGTCTTGAGCGTCGCGGAACCCGCGAGCGAATACGCGTAGTCAACCTGCGTCGGCTCCTGAACCGTCGCACAATCCACAGGCGGCGTCGGCGTCGGCGTGGGCGACGGCGTCGGCGTTCCGACCGGCGTGGGCGTCGGCGTCGGCGTAGGCGTGGGCGACGGCGTCGGTGTTCCGACCGGCGTCGGCGTGGGCGTCGGCGTCGGCGTGGGCGTCGGCGCCCCTGAATGGAGGTTCGTGTCCTGCGTGGCCGGCTTGAGGGAGCAGCTCACGTCGATGAGGCTGTGATCGAAGCCTTCGACGGCCGGACCGGTCCAGCCGTCGTACACCAACCCGTCGGCGGTGTATCCCCTGAGCTGCATCGAAAAGGCGTTGGCGGTGACCGTCAGGGTGCCTGAGTTCTGCACGTTCAGTCGCGGCACGGACCCGGTGCCCGACAGGGTCAGCGGACTGGCGGCTGACTGCTGCGCAAAGCTGAACGGGACGGGCAGAGTCAAGGGCGGCTTGCCCGGCGCGGTCCAGGTCGTGCTCAGGGAACCCGAGCCTCCAAGCGCCGTGACGCCAACGATCGCGAACGCGTCGGGCGCGGGCAAGACCGTCGTCATTCGGGCCGCGATTTGGGACTGCGGCGTCAGGCCCCCACCCGTGACCGTCTGCGGGATGTTGTGCTCAAGATCGAGCGTCACATCTTGCCATCCGACCGGCGGCAAGAGGCAGCTATACGTCAGCGTCTTCTGGTAGACCGCGCCTCCTGGGAGGGGCTCCAACGCGAACGCTGGCACGGCTCCGGCAGCTGCCGCGAAGAGCGTCGCGGCGCCAACGAGCGCCCCCCGAAGAGCACTCCGGGACGGCCGCGGATTGATCTGATGAAGGTCCCGCATGGGACTCCTTTTCGCCTCGATTGGGACACGGCGTCGGCGGAGACAGGGGCGGCGGAGAGCAGGCTCGCCAACCTCTGACTCCCGAGGGAGCTAACGGTTAGAACGTAGCTCCGAAGCGGAGCAATGGCAACCCATTCGCTCCGCATCGTGGTCCGCAGCGGGAGAGGAGACTCGCGCAACGGATCCAGCGAGAGCGCACCGCGCTCGCCGCTGCGGTTCAGCTGGCTTGACGAATCGCCCGGTCGGTAATCGCGTGCCGAAGGCGGATCGGGGTGAACCGCGCCGCCAGCCACACGATCCGCGCTTGGCGGGTCGGGATCACCATGAAGCGGCCGGACTCGATACCGGCCTCGATCAGCTCGCCGGCCAGCTCGGCGCTGATCGGCGCGCCACTGAGCAACTTCACCGAGCGCTGCACGTGATCCCCAGAAGCCAACTCCTCGGCGATCAGCGGCGTCGAGACCTCCCCGGGGCAAATCACCTGCATGCGGATGCCGAGCGGCGCGAGTTCCATCCGCAGGGTCTCGGCGAGCCCGATTACGCCGAACTTCGACGACGAGTAGGCCACGTATCGGTAGCCAGCCACGAGCCCACCCATCGACGCGATCAGGGCCAGATGACTGCCCGCGGCCAGGTGCGGCAAGACCGCGTGGACCACGTTGAACGAGCCGGCGACATTGACCGACTGCGCAAACGCGACATCCGCCGGGTCGACATCTCGCAGTGCGCGCGTCGGTGGAAGCACGCCCGCGCAGTGGATGACGCGGTCGATCGTCGCGCCGTCGGCGAGCCCGTCGACTACCGAAACCACGGCGGCCGAATCCCGCACGTCGACCGTGGCATGCCGCACGACACACCCCGGCGCAAGGGCCTCGATCGAAGCCGCGTCGCCGACCGGGTCGCGGTCCAGCAAGAGGAGTGTGCGACCGGGGCCGGCGTAGCGCCTGGCAAGGGCGGCACCGATTCCGCTCGCTGCGCCCGTGATCAGAATGGTCTGCGGCGGGCGCCGGGGTGAGGAGCGCCGCAAGAACGAGAGCATGGCGCCAAGCCTATGGTCAGGCGCCTGAACCGGGCAACTCCCCGGCGAGCGGGAGGAGCAGCCCGACGATCGCCTCACGTTCGGGCGTCGGAAGGCCCTGCCGCACGACGGCGAGCATGAGGCCTTCCGCGAGCATCAGCACCGAAGCGGCCCGCTCCGGGTGCCCATGCGGCCCGGTGGCCGAGGCAATGCGTGCGGCCAGGCCGGCAATCGTCGCGAACTGCTCGCCGATCAGCGGATGCAACTCGGGCTCGTGCGACGCAGCCATGAAGAGTTCGATGCGGGCGATCGTGCGGAAGCGATGCTCATCTGAGAGCCAGGCAATGATCAGCGTCGCGACACGATCAGCAATGGACTCAGGCGACTTCGGCCCACCCTCGAGATCCGCGGCGACCGCCTCCAGGTCCGCAAAGTCCAGCTCGTAGAGCCGCTCGAGCGACAGCCGGAGCATGTCGACCCGCTTGCGGCAATAGAACGAGGTCGACCCACGTGCGATGCCGGCTTCGTCATCGATCTTGTGGTGCGTCATGGCCTTGATGCCGCGCGTGCCGATCAGGCGGAGCGCAGCGTCTCCCAGGAGCGTTCGGCGGGCATCCATCTGCGGCGAACCTACCGCGGCGGCCCGTCGTGACCGCATCGTGTGTTGACGGCCGAGCCGCACCCTGTCAATCTCTGTAAATGCAGAGAAGCGACTTCGGCGGCAGCATGACCAGACGACGCGCACTCATCCGGGGCACGGGCGTCGCGGCCGGTGCATTCGTCCTCGGGAACCGGTGGCTCAGCCCTGACGTCGCGTCCGCCGGGTCGACCTGCGAGGCGCGGTATCTCTACTACCGCGCGGCCGACCGGGCCAAGCCATACGCGAAGTACATGAAGGACCACGTCGATCCGCCACAGGCGCACGTCCCAGAGGCCATCGCGCGGGGGCCGGTCGACCCGGCGCTCGTCCCACCGCGTCGCGCGCTCCCGGCGGAGATGCACGATCCCGGGTACTCAGCGATCGAGACCGGCTACGGGCGCCTGCCGACCGGCGAGATCTGGGTCGCGTGCCTGACCGACATGCCCGGGGTCACGCCCGAGATGTGGGACTGGTGGTTCGGCTGGCACAGCTCCGAGAGTGCGCGGTACAAGCTGTGGCATCCGGACGCCCATGCCTACGCCGGCATCCGTTCCGACCGAACGGCCCGCACGGATCTCACCGACCAGCAGAAGTATCTGAACAACGTCTCGTACGTGGACGAGGTGATTGGCGGCCACCTGGACCAGCTCGCGATCAGCTTCACGAGCCCAGGCCGGTTCGGCATTGACGTGAATCGATTCGAGGGCACCGCGGTTACCGGCACGGTCGGCACCTCACTGGTGCCCGTGAACGTCGGCATCCTCTGCCATCAGGTCCGTCCCACCGAAGGCGGCTCGGAGATGCGCAGCCGCTTCTATCTCAACGTCGCGGGGACGCGTGCGCTCGACGCCGCCTCGGTCGCGTGCGCGATCAAGCGTGGGCCCTCCCTCCCCCGGTCGATCACGTTCGACCTGAAGTTCGGCGCCGCGCTCCTGCGGCACTGCGGCGAGGAGATGAACCACCTCGCCGGCTTCCTGCCCGAGCTCTACGCGGAGTTCTCTACGTAGGAGTGCAAGGCTGCGCGTCGCGCGGGCCGCTCGGAGGGCCGATCAGCGCGGCGTCGCCCCCGCGGCCCCCGGAAGGCCGATCAGGCCCGCGTGACTGAGGTCGGCCGGGGCCGGAACGCCATCGAGTTCCCACGGGAAGTCCGGGATCGCGTGCGCCGGACCGGTGCCGGGCGTGCTCTCGGAGACGACCGTGCCGACGTTTTGCAGGTCGTCGCCCGCCAGCGCGGGCCGCGGTACCGGCGAGCCTTCCTGCGAGGGGCCGTCGAACGGACCGGCGACGTTGATGGTCTCCGAGCCGGGCGCCTTCACGACGACGTTGTCGTAGAACCACACGTGCTTGTTCGGGATGCGGACGGCGTTGTCGCCGTCGTCCACGCGCGTCGTACCCCACGCGCCGTCGGCGATGAGCTGGCCGCAGCGCTCGCGGCCTTCGTCGCCGGGCTGGCCATCGCAAGAGCGCAGGCCGAACACAACCTCGAGGGCGTGCGACCGGCTGCCGACGCGCAGGAGCGTGTTGCGGGCGAAAAGGGCGGCGTAGGCGCCGTTGGCGCCGAGGCCAGCGCCGGCGGTGTCGGTGATGCGGTTGTTCCAGACGCGCACGTCGTAGGCCTCGTATTGCACCCATGGCGCCTGCATGAACTGCAGGCCGGTGCCCTGGCCGGCCGTGAAGCCGCCGGTGCCGCAGTCGTGAATGTCGTTGTCCCACACGCGGATGTACGCGCTGCCACCTTTGGCGTACATGCACCAGTCCTCGGCATGATGGATCTGATTGCCGCTCACGTTGGCGTGCTGCACGGCGACGAAATCGATCGCGTTATCGGTCGCCCCGGAGATATCGCTGCCGGTGATCGTCACGCGCTGAGACTGGTTGACCTTCACGCCCTCTTGGATCCGGCCGCGCCCGAGCACGCGCACCTTGTCGAGCGTGAAGCCGTCGCATTGCTCGCAATGCACGTCGCCGTCGAACGTGACCCCGCGCAGCGTGAGGTTCTTGACGCCGAAGATGTTGGCCGGCGGCACCGTCGTCTTGAGCATCCCGGCGCCGACGACGGTGATGTTCTCCTTCTCCTCCCAGTAGGTCGGGGCGAGCTTCACCTTCCCGGCCTTGATCTTGATCGTCGTGCCGTTCTTCGCCGCGCGCCAGGCCGCGTCGAGCGACTTGAACGGGCGGGACTTCGTGCCCTTGCGGCGGTCGTTGCCCTTCTTGGGATCGACGTAGAGGGTCGTGGTGGCGGTGGCCGCGGCGCGGGTGGCGGTGGCCGCGGTGGAATGGGCCAGCAGCCCGTGTTCCTGAATCTGCGGAGCGGCGGCTGCGACGGAGTTCGCCACGCCCGCGGGCTCCGAAGCGGCAAGCGCGATGCCCGGGCCGAAGGCCGCCAGGATCAGCAGCGCGAGAACGACGGTCCAGGGATTCGGGCGCGTAGGCATCGACGCCGTATCGGCAGCGAGGCCTTGGCGCCTAAGTCCAAGAGGACGCTGGGTGGACCAGCTCGCGCGTCAGCCGTTGATGTCGGCCGCGTCGGGTGGGACGTCGACGGCGTGCTGGCGCAGGATCTCGAGCGGCACGATCGCGGTGGCGCGCTCGTGGGTCGCGGCAAGGACGACGTAGGCGGCGGCGCCGTCGTCATGCGCCCGGAGCCAGTTGGCAGCGGTCACGCACCAGCGGTCACCTGGCTTCAGCCCAGGGAACGCGTACTCGAGCATCGGCGTGCTGAGGTCGTTCCCGATGCTTGCTTGGTGCGCGAGGAACTCGGCCGTCACCACCGCGCAGATGGTGTGGCTCCCCAGGTCCTGCGGCCCGGTCGTGCAGCAGCCGTCGCGGAAGAATCCGGTGAGCGGGTCGGTGCCGCAGAGTTCAAGTTCGCCGCCCAGGACGTTGCGATCGGCCACCGGCGCAGTATCGCGGGCCTAGCGGTCGCTCGGCGCAGTGCTGCTCCGCCAGCGCCGATTCATCCGTCAATAGGCTGCGGCGCATGGAGATCCTCGAAGTCGAGTCCTTCGATCAGGGCGAGCTATTGGCCCGCCTGCGCACCACACGCCTGCAGGGTTTCGACGAGTTCGAGATCTACCAGGACGCCGACCTCACGCTGGTTCCGGCCTTCGATCCGGCCGACGCGACGCCGGCCCAGCGGTATGTGCTGAATCCGAGCGTCGCCACTGTCTTGGCGCTCCGCGAGGCTTTGCTGCCGCTCGGCCACGACATCTTCGCTTTGGACGGCGGGCTGCGCGTGCGCACCAGCGACGCCCCCGAGGAGTGGATGCCCGTGATTCCGCCGGTCGTGGAGGAGTCTGTCGAGCCGAACGGCCGCACCGTGTTGCTCATCAACGACGGCATCCACCGCATGTACGCCGCGAAGTCGGTCGGCCTGCCGATCACGACGGTCGTGGCGCGCGGAATCCCCGCAGAGTACCCGTACTACGCCTTCGCGCTTCCGAACGGCTGGGCCGGCGTCCAGCCGATGGACGCCCTCCCCGACGTGTTCCAGAAGAAGGAGTACCGACAGCCGACCGGCTACCAGGCCCTCTTCCGCCAGTTCAACGACGTCTTCCCGGGCGTGCAGAAGGCGCGCAAGTCGTCGAACCCGGCGGGGCTGAAGCGCTGAGCCGGGGTCGGCCGACCTAGGCGAGGTCGCGCCAGCGCAGTTCGGATGCGGGTCCTGGCGGCTCGCTCCGGAGCACTTGGCGCCGCCAGTGCCAAATGGCGACGCCCACGCCGATGGCAAGCACCTGAGCCCACCACGGTGCGAGTTCACCTGGAGTCAGCCACTGCAGGACTTGGCCGACCAAGGTGATGGCGACGAGCCCCGCAACCACGGGCCCGGTCTTCGACCAGACTGCCGCTCGGGCGACGCGGTCCGCCGCGCCGAGCGACACGCCGTCGGGGTCGACCACCATCGCTGCCTCGAGGCGTTCAGTGCTGCGCCGATACCACCAGAGCGTCCCGAATCCGACGATCGCGGTGGCGCTGAGCCAGAGCGCGAGCATCGGCCCGCCATGCGCCTGCCCCCGCTGCGGGTCGACGGCCAAGATGGCCGCCGCGATTCCGACCTCAACCAGCACGGCGATCAACAAGATGCGGCGCCGCAGCGCGAGTTCGCGCACCGCTTCCTCGACGCTCAGTTCCCGCGCAGACGCATGTGACGACGGACCCATGTCCGATGACTCGGCCGCCGACCGAAGTGGCAGCGCGCCAGCGGACGACCGTTGGAAGGCGTGCGCTGAGCGCCGGGCTGGGGGCACGGGCCGGGTTCTTGGCCCCGCAGTCGAGATCGTCGTGCTTTGGATTGGCCTGAATGGATGGGCAACGCACACGAACCCAAAGCCGCTGAAAGGCGAGTTGGGGCAGTAACACACCAATATCCCACCCCACCAACGACCTCGCCGACGACCGCCAACTCCATCCCGTAGCGTGTCGCAGCTATGCGTCACCACTTTCGGCAGCCGGCACTCTGGATCTCTGTGGTCGCGCTCGGCTTCAGCGCGACCGGAGGTGCCGTTGCCGCCACCATGATCACCGGCCAGCAGATCAAGGACGGCACCATCACCACGAGGGACGTGAAGAACGGCACCCTGGTGCCCCAGGACTTCGCCCCGGGCACGTTGCAGGCGTCCGGTCCGGCTGGCCCGCAAGGTCCTGCCGGGCCGGCTGGCCCGAGTGGTAGCTCGGGTCCGGCCGGGGCAGCTGGTGCACCCGGATCACCCGGCGCCGCGGGTGCGTCCGGCCAGCGCGGCGACACCGGTCAACGGGGCGACACCGGCCTCGCCGGCGTCACCGGATCGGTCGGCGCAAAGGGCGAGACCGGCGCAACGGGAGCTGCCGGTGCTGCCGGAACCGCCGGAGCGAAAGGCGACCTCGGCCCGGCTGGAGTCGCTGGGGCGACTGGCCCCAAGGGCGACACCGGTGCGAGCGGCCAGACCGGAGCGTCGGGCGCGAAGGGCGCGACCGGGTCCGCCGGCGCGACCGGGTCCGCCGGAACAACGGGAGCGACCGGGGCAAAGGGCGACGCCGGCGCCGGACTGACCAGCGACCCGCTGCCCGCAGGTGCGCGCTCCTACGGCTGGGGCCGGTACTCAGTGATGGGCGCGTATTCCGGCATGCCCGCATATGGGTACTCGTACGACGTGTCGCTGCCCATCGCACTCCCCGCCACCACGGTCCTCAGCCTGGAGACCAACCCCGCCTGCAAAGGCTCCTCCAGCGACCCCCAGCCGGATGCCGGATACCTGTGCGTCTACCCGATTCCGGAGACCGGAGCCAAGCCCACCGCGTCCTTCGTCGGACAGTTCGCAGGCGGCAAGCTCATCGGCTTCGTCATCAAGTTCGGCGGAGCCGGCGGATCGGCCGACCCGAACTCCTACAACGGCCGCTGGGTCTGGAGCTTCAAGAGCTAACGGTCGCGCGGCGCCTCCGCAGAACGACGAAGGCCCCGCTTGCGCGGGGCCTTCTGTTCCTAAGCCGACGAAGGGATTTGAACCCTTGACCCCTTCATTACGAGTGAAGTGCTCTACCCCTGAGCTACGTCGGCGAGGCCGAGAGATCGTAGCGAGTGTCGGCGCGCGACGATGCCTCCTCGTGTGCGCGGGCGCACGGCCGGGCAAATCGCGGTCCGAGGTGGCCGAGATCCTGGCTGCGCATCGGGCACGCGGCGTGTCCGTTTCGGCCATGCGGCACGCCCAGCGCCGCAGACCGCGCGAGTCGCCAGACTGAGCCCATGCGTCGCTCGACCCTGATCGCCTCCGCGGTGCTGCTCTTCGCGGGCCTGGCAATCGGCGCGCTGTGGGCAAGCATGTCCGAGACCGCTTCGCGCAGCGACGACGTGGCCGCTGAGCTTGCGGCGCTGCGGGAGTCCGAGGCCAAGCGGCGCCCGACCGCCGCAGACAAACGCAGTCGCAAGCCGGCGCTCTGCGGCAAGCTCGTGATCGACACGTACGGGACCGTCGCCGACCCGTCGCTCACGGAGCTGTCCGGGCTGATCTCCAGTCCGTCGTCGCCCGGCACGATGTGGGCAATTGAGGACAGCGGGGCCGAGCCGACCTTCGTCGCGTTTCTACGCAAGGCCGCCGTCGCCCGCCGCTGGAGCATGCCCGGCGCCGACAACGTCGACTGGGAGGACATCGCCGCCGGCCCCGGCCCCGGGCCGACGGGATCGATGCTCTACGCCGCCGACATCGGCGACAACGACGCCGTCCGCGACTCGATCAGCGTGTACCGCGTCGCGGAGCCGAACGTGCTGCCCGCGGACGGAGGCAGCAACTCGAGCGGGACGGATGGCCAGACGGCGCCGGCCCAGCGCCTCGAACTCACCTACCCCGACGGCGCCCACGACGCCGAAACGCTGCTCGTCGACCCGAAGCGCGGCACGCTCGTGATCGTGACGAAAGGGCTGGCCGGCGGCGCTGCCTACGCGGTGAGCCCGCCGGCTGGGTTCACCGGTAAGGCAACGCTGCGCAGGGTCGGCCCGATCAGCGTGCCGCTCGCTACCGGCGGCGACATCTCGGCCGACGGCAACGTCGTGGCCGTCCGCGGCTACTTCAGCCTCTCGGTCTGGCGGCGACGCGGCAACGAACCGATCACCCAGACGCTGAAGCGCGCGCCCTGCACCTCCCCCACCGCACTCAGCGACGGCCAGGGCGAAGCGATCGCGCTTTCGAAGTCCGGCACGACGGCGTGGACGGTGTCTGAGGCGACCAACCCGAAGATCCTCCGGCTCCGCCCACAGCCGAACGGCTGAATCAGCGCGTCGGAGTCGCACGCCCGAGCCCCGGAGCGAAGCCCGGCTTCTGACCCTGCCGTGCCCGGTCGGATACCTTCGGCCCATGCCGCTCGTCGCCCAGATCTTTGCCGGAATCGCTGCCGCGCTCCACGTCCTCTTCTTCTACTTGGAGAGCGTCGTCTTCACGAAGAAGGGCACGTACAAGTCGTTCGGTCTCGCCACGAAGGAGGAGGCCGAGATCGTCAAGCCCATGGCGCTGAACCAGGGCTTCTACAACCTGTTTTTGGCGGTCGGCGTGATCGTCGGGGTTGTGCTCAGTGAAACGCGCGACAAGAGCCACTGGGTCACGACCAACGCCAACATCTTCGACGAATCGCCGGACCACGAGAAGACGGTCGTCCCCCTGATGCAGTCCCAATGGGCCGAGCCGCTCGTCGTCTTCGGCTGCGCCTGCATGCTTGCCGCCGCCGTCGTCCTGCTCATCAGCACGAAGGGCAAGCTGCTGCGCGGCGCTGCCATTCAGGGCATCGCGCCCGCCATTGCGTTGATCGCGATCGCCGTCGGCTGACGGCGAGGGCGGGTTGCTGACTGCGCGGCTTTGGCGGATTGGTGTGCCAGCGCTAGTTTGGGCGCGCCTTTGGCGCGCCGGATATGCACCTGGAAATGGGGTGTGTTTTGTGTTGAGGGGTATTGATCAACTCACGCCCTATTCCGCGGTGCATCGTCTTCTCGCGGGCCGACAGCGAACCAGTGTCCGGCCGGGGCCCCGCCCCGGCCGGACCCAACCAAAGGGCTCAGTGGGCGCTCTGCTGCTCCTGCATGATGCGCTGCTGAATCGTGCCTTGGAGCTGCTGGAGACCTGGGAGTCCGAGGCCTGGGATCTGGGACTGCATCTCGCGGAGGATGCCGGTGTCGTTGGTGGCCTCCGACGACTGCACGAGGACGGTGCCGGCGCCGGTGAAGTCGAGCTGGTGCTCTTCTCCGGAGCCGGCGCCCATCATGCCCATGATCGCGCCCATCACGCCCTCCATGTAGTGGTGGTCGTAGTGGTGGCACGGCGATGGGCAATCGGCCCAGCCGACGAGCGCTTGGGCGTCGACGCGCACGGGCGGTTCGAGGAAGTGCACCGCGCCGTTGGAGGACGCGAGGAACTTGCCGGTGCCGATGAGCGTGAGGAAGCCCGGGACGATCGACTGTTTGAGGTTGAGCGTCGGATCGAAGCCAAGGAGGCTGGAGGCGCGCACGGTGAGGTTGCCCTCGTCGAGATCGAACGAGTTGATGTCGAAGCCGCGGTCGCCGAGGACGAGCTTGCCGCTCCCGGTGGCCACGATCCAGTCCTGGTGGTACAGCGGCGAGGAGAACTTCGCCGCCACGAGCTGGGAGAGCGATCCGACCGACAGCGCCTCGAACTTGATGTTGCCGTAATAGGCGATCATCTTGCCCTTCTGCACGAAGTACTGGCCGTTGACGTCGACGCAGAAGGCGTAGGGATTGACGTTGTCGTTGCTCGGAAGCGTCTGGGCGTTGAGCGATTCAAGTGACATGTGCTGCTCCCCTAACGCATTCCGCGCTGCATGGCAGCCCCAGCCAAGCCACCCAGACCGGGCGGCATGCCCTGCATCCCGGCACCGGCCGCGCCCGCCTGGGCGCCCGCCACGGCCTCGAACGGGTTTGCCGGCCGCTCCGATGACTGCACGAGCACCATGCCCGCACCGGTGAAGTCGAGCTGATGCTCCTCGCCCGAGCCGCCGGTCATCATCGAGCGGAACCCGCCCATGATCGACTGCATGTGCGCGTGGTCGTAGTGATGGCACGGCGACGGGCAGTCCGCCCAGCCGACGATGGCATCCGGGTCGACGCGCACGGGCGGCTCCATGAAGTGCACCGGACCGTTCGAGGAGGCCAGGAACTGACCGGTCCCCAGCAGCGTCAGGTACCCCGGGACGATCGACTCCTTGAGCTGAAGCGTCGCGTCGAAGCCGAGCAAGCTGGAGCCCCGCACCGACAGGTTGCCGGCATCGAGATCGAACGAGTTGATGTCGAACCCACGGTCGCCAAGGATCAGTTTGCCGGTGCCCGACGCCACGATCCAGTCGTGGTGGTAGAGCGGCGACGAGAACGACCGCGCCACGAGGGCGTCGAGTGAACCAACCGACAGCGCCTCGAACTTGATGTTGCCGTAGTAGGCAATCATCTTGCCTTTTTGCACGAAGTACTGGCCGTTGACGTCGACGCAGAAGGCGTAGTCGTTGACGTTGTCGTTGACCGGCAGCGTCGCGGGGTTCAGTGCCTGCAGCGACATGACTAGATCTTCCGCTCGGAGGCCTGCACGTAAACCGTGCCCGAGCCGGTGAGCTTGAGCTGGAACGCCTCGCCCGAGCCCTTGCCGACGGCGTCGCGCCACGACACGTTCGCGTCGAGCTTCACGTCGACGTTGCCGACGTGCCCGACGTACGCCTGCGGGTCGACCGCGACCGGGTTGCCGGTGATCGGCAGCTCGAACACGGGCCCGTGCGACAGGAGCACGACGTTGCCGTGACCGCTGAGGGTGGTCGTAAACAAGCCCTGGCCCGTCATCTGCCCCTGCACGATCGAGCGAAGCCCGCCGTTCTGCGCAAGGAACTGGGTGCCCGCCTGGAGGTTTCCGTCGTACAGCAGGAGCTTGTCGGCCTCGACCGAGAGCGACTCACCAGTGAGCTGAATGATCTTGATCTGGAGGCCGCCATGACCGAAGAGCACGTTGCCCTGGCCCTGCGCCACCATGAGCGGCACACTCTCGCCGGCCACCATGCGCCCGACGAACCCGCCGACGCCAGCGCCGCCCGTCGAGGACGGGACGAACGCGACCTCACCGGTGTACGCGAGCATCGCGCCGCGGCGAGCAAAGACCTGCTCGCCGTGCGAGATGGCCGCCTGGACCATCTTGCCGTTGATCTTCTCGAGCGTAGCCATCAGACGTCGATCCCGCCGACGCGTTCGGCTGGTTGGATGTACACGAGCCCCTGCCCCTGGAAGCGGAGCTGGAACGACTCGCCGGAGTTCTGGCCGATCGCCGTGCGCCAGTTGACGTCGGTGATGAAGTCCTGCTGGACCTGGCCGGAGTGGGCGACGTAGGCCTGCGGATCGACGCACAGCGGCTGGCCGGGCGAAACTTCGAGCACGATCGCCGGACCGTCGGTGGTCACCGCAACCTTGCCGTGGCCGGACGCCACCGTGGTGAACAGACCGCGGCCGGTGGTCGCGCCCTGCATGCCGGTGAACTTCTGGTCGGTCTTGACGCCGCCCTCGAGCGCAACCAGGTTGCTGGCCTCCACGAAGAGCGTGTCGCCCTGGAGGTCGATCAGGTTGATCTCTTGCGCCTCGTTGGCGATGTAGACCGTCCCGGAGCCGGAACAATCCATGAGCTGGATCGACTCACCGGTGACCTTGCGTTTGATGGCCCCGCGAAAGCCTCCGCCGCCGGAGGACATCCCTTGCTTCTTGAACGCGACCTGGCCTACGTAGGCGACCATCGAACCGTTGAGAGCCGAGAAGGTCTCGTTGGCGATGTCCACCTCAAGCAGGCGCGTGCCGTTGAGTCGGAAAGTTGGCATGGCGGCCACCCTAAACGCGCCAGAACGCGGATTCCAGGGGTTACCCGCCAGATGTCCGGAAATTGAGAGCCGAGCGGTATCTCAAGCGTCGCTGCGGCCACTTTCATGGTGCTGCGCGTGCTCTCGAAGCGCGGCAACCTGGCGGCGATACAGCGCCGCATCGCGCAGTGCCCAGACCCACATGATCAGGCCGTAGACCACCACGCCGAGCACGCTCGTGGCGCTGATCGCCAGGCCAGCGCTGAGGGCGATGCCATCGCCGGTGATCGCGGCCTCGCCCGAGGAGAGCGATGCAATCGTGGCTGCAGGACCAGTCCCAAGCCCGACGGGCAACACGCCGATCACGGTGACGGCCGCGACGACCTTCGCCACGCTCGTGATGTCGATCGGAAGGTGGAAGGCGAGCAGGATCAGCCAGATCCGCAGGGCCGACACGATGACCACGGCCGCCATGACGACGACGAGCCGGCGCAGCGCTGGCGGGTCGGACGCGACCATCAGCCCGCGCAGCGGCGAATCGGCGGGTCGGCTCGGGGCCACGCGCCGCGCCAGGTAGGGCAGCGCGCCAGCGATGACGATCGTGCCCACGATGAGCCACGGCTCCCACAGCGCGGCAAACGCGAACAGGCAGGCGACCTCGACGAGCGCAAGCGGCGCGTCGACCATCGCGGTCTGGATCGCCGTGGGCGCGCGCTCCGGCGCGGCTCGGCGGAGCGCGGCCACGCGCGCCGGCAGACTGAGTTCGCCCTGAATCGTGCCGACGAGGAACGCCAGCGCGTTCGCACGATGGATGGTCGCCAGGGGCAGCGCATCGGCTCCGACGGCGCGCAAGCCAATCCGCCACGCCTCCGAACGCAACGCGAGGGTGACCGCGTGGAGCGCGGTCGCCCCGACAACGGGCCAGACCGAAACCGTCCGGAGGGTCTCGGCGATCTCGTGCGCGTGGTGGTTTCCGACGACGACGAGCGCCACGCCGAAGGCGAGCATCACCGCCCAGCTGATCGCCGACCGGAGCGAGAGGCGACGCGGCGGGGCCTGCTCGGCCACCGCTTCGCCATTGCTCACGCTGCGACCGGCCGGCCGTGCGCGATCGCGGAGATCTGGACCGACAGCGCGTCGAGCAGCAACGCCTCGGATGCGTTCACTCGAAGTGCGAACCGCGACCGTTCGACGAGTTCGACGCAGTCAGCCAGGCGCGGGGCGGCGCGGCGACGCTCGTCGTCCGTGGCGGCAATTCCCGCGAGGGTGTCGTGCAGCGCGCCAATCCGGTCGACCGCGCGGATCACGTCCTCGGCGCCCTGAGCGAGCACCCAGAGATCGCGCAGCCACGTCGCCGTGAGCGAGAGCGCCGCATCCAGCTCAGCCGAGCGCGCCTGGCGCATCGCGCGCTTGGCGCGCTCTTCGACGACCCGGTTGAAGCTCGTCTTGTCGCGCCCTTCCAGGTGCTCCATCGCTGGCTCTCCCGACTCCACGACGAGTTCCGAAGCACGCACGCCCGCCTCGGTTGCACGGTCGAGAATCGGCTGCCATGGCGCCGCGACATCGCCGCGGATGGCGCCGATCGCGAAGGCCTCGGCGGCTTGGCGGAGCGGGAGCCCGCGCTCCGGATCGGCCAAGGTGCGGGCCAGCCCGGAATCGGCCCCGGCCAGCCCGGCAGCACTGCGCGCGAGTTCGTGCGGCACGCCCGTCGCCTCAAGCTTCTTGATCAGCGCAGACTGCGTGAGCCCCTGCATCCGGACCCGCTGGCAGCGGCTCGCGATGGTGTCCATCACTTCGCCAGGCCGGTCGCTCAGCATCAATAGGTGGACGTACGCCGGCGGCTCTTCGATCGTCTTGAGCAGGCGGTTGGCCGCGGAGTCGTTGAGTCGATCGACGTCCTGGATCACGAAGACGCGCCGCGACGCGACCAGCGGCGTCGAACCGGCGGCCGACAGCACCTGCTCTTCGACGTCCTCGACCAGGATGCCGGCGGCGCTCGACGGCACCACCCACGCGAGATCCGGGTGCACGCGGCGCGCGACTCTGGTGCGCAAATCGTCGGTTACGGCGTCAGGCGTGAGCGGGCCCTCGGCCCGAGGCGTTGCCAACGCCGCCGCGGCAAGCTCGGCAGCCAGCGCGCTCTTGCCGCTCCCACTCGGGCCGGTGATCAGATACGCGTGCGACAGCGGATGCGTGCCAGCGGCGACCCCGGCCAGCACGGCTTTGGCATGGGGCTGCGTTTCGAGCAGGGCGCGGAGTCCGTCGGCAGGCACCCGCTCATTCAAGCACCCGAGGCCGCGCTACTCGCCGACCCCTGCCCGGGCGGCCATTTCGTGCCTACGCGCGCTTACCGCGGCGGCTCGTCGCCGGGGCGGTGCACGCGATCGGGGAGCGGCCGTTGGCGGGCCTTGGCGATCTCGCGCAAACGCTCGCCGAAGCGGCCCTCGGTGTCGGCTGGCGGGTCGTAGAAGCGCAGGTCCTCGAGCCCCTCCGGCATGACGGGCTGCGTCGACAGCTTGCCGGGCTGCTGGTGCGGGTCTTCGTAGCCGACGCCGCGGCCGAGCTTCTTCGCCCCGGCGTAGGACGCGCCGCGCATTGCCTGAGGTGGCGTCTTGGCTCCGAAGCGGCGCACATGGTCGCGGGCAGCGTTGATGGCGTTGTAGGCGGCTTTGCTCTTGGGCGCAAGCGCGAGCCGGATGGTGGCCTGCGACAGCGCGAACTGGCACTCCGGCATCCCGATGTGCTCGACGGCATGGGCCGCTGCCGAGGCCACTTGAAGGGCGCCCGGGTCGGCGTTGCCGATGTCCTCACTCGCGAGCACCAGGATGCGTCGCACGATGTACCGCGGATCCTCGCCGCCTTCGAGCATCACCGCGAGGTAATACAGCGCCGCATCGGGATCCGACGCGCGCACCGACTTGATGAAGGCCGAGATCGTGTCGTAGTGCTGGTCGCGGTCTTTGTCGTACCGGACCGCACGCCGCTGCAGCGCCTCTTCGGCACCAGCGAGGTCGACCTCCGGCGCACTCAGATCGGCGGCGTCGGAACCCTCGCCGCTGCGCATCGCGATCGCTGCCCTCGCCGCGGACTCAATCGCGCCGAGCGCCGTGCGGGCATCGCCCGCGCTACGGACCGCGAGGAAGTCGATGGCCTCATCAGTGGCGGTGACCGGCGAGAGCGGCCCCGCAATGGCCCGGCGCAGCAGCACGCGCAGGTCGTCGTCTGAGAGGAGCTGCAGCTCGTAGACCCGCATCCTCGACAGCAGCGCACTGTTGACCTCGAAGTAGGGGTTTTCGGTCGTCGCACCGATGAGCGTGATCGTGCCGTCCTCCACCGACGGCAGCAGCGTGTCCTGCTGCGCCTTGTTGAAGCGATGGATCTCGTCGAGGAAGAGCACGGTCCGGGCCCCGCGCTGCTTGCGATTCACCGCGCGCGCCAAGACCTCGCGTACCTGCGCCCGACCGACCTCCACCGCGCTGAGCTCCTCCACGACGGCGCCCGCATGCCCGGCGACGAGTCGCGCAAGCGTCGTCTTGCCGGTGCCGGGCGGCCCGAACAGCACCATCGACTCCGGGTCGCCGGCGGCGATCCGCGCACGCAGCGCGGTCGGCGCCTCAGGCGTGCCGAGCAGATGCGTCTGCCCGACCACCTCGTCGATCGACGACGGCCGAAGCCGAGCAGCCAGCGGCGAACCGGGCCCCGGAGCGGCCGGAGCCTCGTCGGCCGTCACACGGGCGGCAACCTCTGCCGCGGTGTCGGCGATCTCGCCGGCGCCGAAGAGCCCTGGGTCGCCGACGTCTGCCATGACGCGAGCGTAGCGGTCGTCCGGCGACGACCGCCAAGGTCCGGACTGCCCTCACCCGCTCCTTGCGCCGCGCGCGCCCGCTCGCGCCTGGGCGCGGCGGTATCGCCGGGCGCGCCACCACGCACCCGCACCGGTCATCAGCACGAGCGCGCCGGGGCCAGCTCCGAGCATCTCTTCCACGGGGACCCCGCCGACGTGTCCCACCACGCCGGCGAGCGCCGCTCCTAGGGCAGTGAATCCCACCTCAGTGCCCGTGATGGGCGCACTGGTCCCCGTGGCCGTGACCCGCAGCCGTTGTCCTCGGCATGTCCAGCGACGGGTTGCCGTCGAAGAAGCCGCTCGGCTTGAGCTTGAACCCGATGTGATGCACTGGCATCACGGGCCAGTCCTCGGGACGGACCACGTGGTGGGCGCAGAACGTGTACCAAACGACCACGTCCGTGTCGGCCGTCGGGCGGTTCGCCTTCGTCCACTCCGGAAGGCCCTGGCCACCCGGGTGCTGGTACGGGTAGTCGCCCGCGGGGTACCGCTCGGACTCCTCGTACGGCGTGACCCACACGGTCTTCTGGTTGAACGCGCCGCGCGGAGCGAACAGGCCATCCGGGTTCTGCAGCGGGATCGCCGTCGCGCCCGGCTCGATCTTGTACGCCGTGGGCTCGCCGACGAAGTTCTTCTTCTCCGAACTCTGGATCTTCCAATAGCGCGCGGTGTACGGATCGACCACGCGCTCGCCGGCGGTCTCCGTGTCGAGCACGGTGTTCTTGACCTTCCACGTGTTGCCGTTCGGGTTCTCAGGACCCATCGGCACCGCGACCGAGTCGACCTCCACCACCGAGTTGACCGGCCCGTCGATCTCGGGATCGATGCGCACGTTGAAGAAGTGCTGATGGTGGGCGCCATAGAGGCCCGGCGCGAGCTTGGCGCCGTACTCCGGATCACCCTTGGCCGGGTCGTACGCGGCCGTCGACAGGATGCCACTGAGCTTGGCCTCGAACTCGATGGTGCCATCGGTGTAGAGGTGCCAGAAGAACCCGTACTCGTAGTTGCCGACCGTCGCGATCATCGAGATCACGAGCCTCCGCAGCCGACGGACCTCGACCTCGCCGTTGCGGAAATCGGTGTGCTTCCAGCCGACGCCGTAGTCCTCCTCATGCATGCAGATCGCGTTCGGGATCACGAGCGGCTGACCGTCCTGGTCGTGGCAGACACCATCGAGGTAGGTGATGTCGCCGAGACAGTCGCAGCCGAGTTCGAGCGGATTGGCGAGCCAGCCGACGCCGAGCTCGCCCATGTCGAAGACGTTCTTGAAGGCCTGCGTCGGGGACGGATCGGCGTACGGGATGAACATCTCCGCAAGCGAGATGCGATGCAGGATCGGGCGCAGCGTCGGGTTGGCCGGGTCGCCGTCCTGGTAGCCGATGCGGTGGAGCACGATCCCCTCGCGCATGGTGAAGCCGATGCGGAAATCCCACTTCTGCCACTGCACGTGGTGTCCGTCGAGGGTGAAGCTCGGACCCTCCGGCTGCGTGATCTCGATCGGCTTCACATCGGCCCGCTCGCCCCACACGCGAGTGACGTTGTTCTCGTCGCCGATCATCAGCTCGGGCACGTAATTGCCGGACCGCTCGGGCAGCGGAATGATGCCGTAGTCGAAGACTTGCGCGACGGCCATGGCATCCACGTCGACCTCCACCACCAGCCCGTCGACCGGCTTGGCGTAGCCGTGGCCGCCGGGCTGGTCGCGCATCCACGTGAGGCCGCGCACGATGCGCCGCTCACTCGGGTGATCCTGCGGCCCCGTGTAACTGGCCGGCCACGGATCGATCATGCAGAGATCGGTGTCCTCGATGCCGCGCTTCTTGACAGCGGCCTGCCACTCGGGGTTGGCTTTGATCGTCTCCTCCACGCCGATCATCTCCTCCATGGTCACCTGGGCCTGAACGCCCTCCTTGACCTCGAACGAGAGCAGCGTGTCCTCGGTGATCGACACCACCGCCTCGCACGTGGCTTTGGCGGTCAGGTCGCGGAAGACGCAGTGCGCCTCACGGGGCACGTTGGCCCCGGGCTCCCAAGCACGAATGACGTCCTTGGCTGGCTCCTTGAGCGAGATGAAGACGAACCGGGCGGCCTCACCGATGCCGGTTTCGCGGCGGACGATCTCGGCGGCGGCGACGAACTCCTCACCGGTGAGCGGCTCGAGCGGGTGCAGGGTGCCGGTGGCCTGGTCGGGGGTGGTGAGCGTGGCGGGTGGTGGGTTCATGGCTGGGGGATCCTCAGAAAGTCGGGGTCGTGCGGGTGCTGGACACCCCGGCCCGCAGCGCCAGCTGGCGCTGCGGACTCAGGGAGCTGGATGCGAGCGCGTCAGGCGGTGGCGACGCCGTGCTCACGGGTGCCGTGCAGGGCCTCTTCGACGGGCGACTCGTCCGCTTCGAAGGCCCCGATGCGGGCGTAGGTGGACGGGACTTGCGCCTTCAGGTAGACCGCGAAGACCGCACCCAAGACGAAGACGGCGAGCGCCACCCACGGGAAGTACTTGATGAAGCCAGCGTCCGCGGCGCCACCGAGGCCGCCGCGATTGGCGACCAGCAGATACATCGCGCCGACCTGACCGAGACCACCAAGCAGTGGCGCCAGGCCGGTCTTCCACCAATGGAAGCCGTCCCTGGCCTCCGTGGCGAAGTAGCGGATGATCGCGAACGAACAGATCGCCTGGACCGCGAGGATCCCGAGCACGCCCAGGAGAGGCGTCCACGTGGCGAGCTTCACGAGCGAATCCAGCGTGGACGGGTAGGAGATCGTGAAGGCGAGGATCCACCCACCGACGATCCCGGTGACCGCCATCGCGGCGTTGACGGGGGCGTGCCGGGTGGGATGCGTCTTGGCGAAGACGCTGGGAAGGATGCCCTCCCGAGCCAAGGAGAAGATGTATCGGGCGCCAGTGTTGAAGAAGGCCATGGCGCACGCGAACGAACTCGTGATCATCAGGAACTGGAACATCGTGGTGAGCCAGCCGCCCGCGAACGTGGTGGCGATCGGGTACCAAGCCGAGTCGGACTTGCCAGCGAACTGGGCAGCGACGCCCTCAGCGGCGCCCGTCTTGCCCCAGGCACTCACGAACACGACCGACATGAGGATGTAGAACAGGCCAAGGCCGACCACCGATCCGTACGTCGCCACCTTCGCGATCCGCTTGGGGTCGCGCGACTCCTCCGCGTAGTTCGGCGCCATCTCAAACCCGACCCACGACCAGAACGCCCCGAACAGCGCGATGCCGACCGCCGCCGTCCCGAACACCTGCACGGCGGCCTCATTGTCGAACAGCGCTGCCGGATTGAGCCCGTCGAGCACGATGCCGTCCGGCCCGCCGCCCTTGAGCAGGACGGCCACCGCTAGTGCCGTGAGGACGAGGATTTCGCCCACGAGCGCGACCCCGAGGACCTTCGCGGTCAGCTCGATGTCGTAGAACGCGAACGCCGACATCGCGGCCAGCGCGATGAACGAGTAGACCCAGCCGGACATCGCAAAGCCCGTCCAGTCCTCGATGGTCGTGGACGCGAAGTAGCCGAACGCTCCAAGGACGCCGGCCGCGAAGATGATGTAGCAAAGGGCGATCAGGACGCCGGAGCCGAGACCTGGGATTCCGCCCAGGCCGCGGGTGATGAAGGTGTAGAAGCCGCCGATCGAACTGACCCTGCGGCTCATCTCGATGTAGCCGACGGAGAAGATCGTCAGGACGACCGTGGCGATCAGGAACGCGGCTGGGGCGGCGTACCCACTGCCGAGCACGGTGACCGGCACGTTGAACACCATCGCCGCGAGCGGGGCTGCTCCCGTGACGATCAGGAACAGGACCTGAACCGGTCCAAGGGCACCCTTGGCGAGCTTGCCGCTCGTCTCGGGATCGGACGCAGGCACAGACGCTGGGGGCGCGCCGACAACGGAACTCATGGGCAACCTCTTCTGGGGAAGTGACCGACCCCTGGGGATCAGAGCCGGTCGTTGCGGCGCAGTCTGGGGTCCGGACGGACGCGTCCACATGGCCCGGTGGCCAAGAAGCGGCGCGCCTCGTAGGCCCTTCGGCCCAATGGCCTTACTTCAAGGCCTTTTCGTATCGGCGTACTGTTTTGCCGTGGTGCCGAGCGCGCCGAGCTGACGAGGAATCCGATGGAAACTGCAACGTCATTCCGGCTACGCGCCCCCGTTTCGCGGGACCACAGGACTACGATGCTTCGCTGTGGACCCGCGCCGAACTCTGATTGCCGACTCTGCACTGGCCGTGATCGCCGAGCGCGGCATGCGCGGACTCACCCATCTCGCGGTCGACGAGTACGCGTCTCTGCCCAAGGGATCGACGTCGTATTACTGCCGCAAGCGCATCGATCTCCTGCGACTGGCGCTCGAGCGACTGTTCGTGATCGACCGCGTCGAGCTGGAGGAGGTGTCGGCGACGCTCACGGCTGACGGACCGTTTCCCGAGGAGCACGTCACCGATGTGATGGCCGGCGTCGTCGAACACTGGCTCACCGAGCCGCGCCGATCGATCACCTACGCACGCTTTGAGCTGTTCCTGGCGGTGGCGCACGAGCCCGAACTGCGCGAGATGAACCAGGCGCACATGCTGGACATGGTCCAGCTCTTCTTGGCCGTGGGCGCCGCGACCGATCCACCCAAAGCCTTCGATCAGATCGCCACGACCGCCATGATGGCCGACGGGCTAATGCTGGTCGTCCTCCGCCAGGGACTCCCGACCCCGTCGCGAGCCGAGATCGTCCAACTCCTTGCCACGTCCATCGGCGGCGCGCCTCAGACCGCGCCCAGCGAAGACGCCCCAGACCAGCAGGCCGTACCGTCGACGATCGGCCCTCCGGAAGAGCGCGTGATCGCGTCACTCTGGGGATCCGCGACCGACTGACCGCACCTCACGGACCGACACCCCGGCAGCGTTGGCGGGCTGCGCAGCCGACTTGCCCGAGACGGCGGGGCCTAGAGGTCGCCGAGCAGCGCGCGGACGTTGTCCGCCGTCCATGCGGTGTGGGCCCGCATGGCCGCCGCGGCGGCCGACCCATCGCGCGCCGCGATCGCGTCGAGGATGGCTTGATGCTCGACGGCGGTGCGCTGCTGCCAGGTCGGACTCGCGGGCCGCGCGAGGAGCGCGTCGTTGAGGATCAGCCGGACCTGCACGATCGCCTCGTAGACGAAAGCGTTGTGGGTGGCCGACGCGATGCTGAGGTGGAAGGCGTTGTCGCGGGCCGTAAACGTGGCGTCGTCCTCGACGGTCGCAGCACTCTCGGCAGCATCGGTGATCGCGACGAGTTCCTCGTCCGTGCGTTCCGTAGCCGCGAGGGCCGCCGCGCTCGGCTCGACGATGTCGCGGAAGGTGAGGGCTTCGAGGATCGAGCGCTCACTGCGGCGCAGCCGGGCGAGGAGGTAGTCCCGAGCGAGATCGTCATCCTCGAGCGAAAGCACGAATGTGCCGCCGTGCCGCCCGCGTTTGGTGACGACGAGACGATCCGCTTCGAGCAACCGCAGCGCGGCCTGCACGGTTGCGCGGCCCACGCCGAACTCCTCGGCCAGCTCGCGGTCGGACGGCAGCGACTCGCCCGACCGCACGATCCGCAGGCCGATCCGTCGCCGGATCTCGTCGGCGACATGTTCGTGGGCTCGCTGCGGACGACCCCGCTCACCAAGGCCGAGCAGGTCGGCCTCGCGTTGCGCACGATCGGCGCCGCCCTGACCCGGGTCGGGTTCAGGGCCAGGCGCCGAGGCGGGGAAGCGCAGGCTCACGCTCGAACCCTCAGATGAGTTCGTGGCTCAGGACCAGCTTTGCGTGCTCCGACTCCGCCAGATCGACACCGCTGGGGAGCGCGCAACCGTCCTCGACCAGCGTGACGGCAAAGCCGAGGTCGGACGCGGCCTTGACCGTCTCTTCGATCGACGTGTCGGCCGCCATGCCGACGATGACGATGGTGCTTGTGCCCGCGGCCCGAAGCTGCGCCTCGAGCGTCGTACTCAGGAACGCGTCTGGCGAATGCTTCGTAATAACCGGCTCCGCTCCTTCGGGCGCGACCGCGGGGTAGATCTCGGCGCCGGGGGTGCCGGCGACCAGGAGCGGAGCGCCCGGCGCGTCCGACAGGTGCTGAACATGGAAGATCGGCTCGGCGGAGTCGCGGAATGCCTCGAGCACCTGGCCGGCCACACGCGCTGCCGCCTCGGGCTCGTGCAGCGGGGATGCTCCGCCGGGGAAGAAGTCGTGCTGGATGTCGACGATGAGCAGCGCGCGGGACAAGATGGTGCCTTCCTGGGAAAGCACCAGCGTATGGATTCAGGCGCGCCCGCGGTGTGTTCCCGCGCTTGACCTACCGGTCGCGGCGCCCACGCGAATCGGTGGAGGAACCGACCGACACGCGAAGAGTCTTCATGCCCTTGCCGGACACGACCACGCGCACGCTGGTGGCGCGACGCCTCAGCTGCACGGTCCCCGCGACGTGGCAGAACGCGCCACGCGGCATGACGCCCAGCTGCTGCTTGGCGACGTTACGGCGCTTGGCCGTGACGGTGACCTTGACCGCGCCGGGGCACTTCTCGCCCGTGCGCGCAATGAGGCGATCGACTTCAATCCGCTTGGCACCGACCAGTCGAAGGGAATCGCGTTCGGAGGAGGTGGGGCAGCCGTTCGTCCCGGCGCCAGGCACGTCCCGGCACTGATCGGTCGAGTCCGGGACGGCGTCCCGGTCAGTGTCGAACGTCGTGATCACGCCGGCCTGCGGCGCCGGAGCGACCTGCCCTGGGTTGGTCGGCGGTGGTGTCCCGATGAAGGCCACCACGGAGTCGAACACGGTCGCCGGGATCGGCTCGCCTTGGTTATCGATGCCGAGGAGTTCCACCCGGGTGCACGACCAGGTTGCCGCCTCCAGGAGCCGATCTGAATCGGAGGTGATCGTGACCTGGGTGCCGCTTGAGACCTTGGTGGCCTTGCCACCTACCTCCGTCCGGGCCGAGATGGCGAAGGCCGCCTCGGGCGACGTCGCGACGGAGTTCAGGTGGGCGACGCCTTGCTGCTCCTCACCGGTGATGCATTCCCCGGAGCGCCGGAATCCCAGTGCCACGTGGATGTAGGCCTGCGCCGTGCTGGGATCTGAGGCGAACGTGAGGGCGGCCTTGAAGACGCCAGCCTCCCGGTCCTGGGTGACGGTCGCGGCCACGAGGTCGATGCCGACGGTCCCGACGGCGTCTCCAGCCGGGTCTTGAAGGTCGAAGATGAGTGGCGGCGTGGGCTCGTCGGAGTCGGAGTCGGAGTCGGAGGCGCTGGCCGGAGCCGCGGCGCACGCGAGCGACGCAGCGATCACAGGAGCCCACGCGCCGACCCGGCGAAGGCGTTGACGGAGTGCGCTCATACTCGACACATTCCTAAGCTCGGCAGCTTGGTGCCCCGCCATAAGCGATTCGCGGCGTTTGTGCTCAAATGCTCGACTTCTTGGCCACCCCGACCGGTCGGATGCGCCGTTTGGGCCGCCTTTTCCTAGCGCTTGATGCTCTTGGCCGTGCCACCCATGCCGGTCGCCTTGGCCACCACACGGACCTTCGCCCGGCGAACCTTCAGCCGCACGACGCCCTGAACTCGGCAGAACGCCCCGTACTGATCGACCGTGAACGTGCCCTTGCCGATGGTCTTCCCTTTGGACGTCACGACGATCGTGACCTTCGCCGGGCACTCCGCGGCGACGCGCGCCACGAGGCGATCAACGACGACGCGCTTGGCGCCGAGCCGAAGTTCGCTCGCGGGCATCACGGACGGGCACCCGTTTGCCAGCGCGCCGGGCGCCTGGGGGCACACGTCAGCGCTATCGGGGTTGCCGTCGCGGTCAGCGTCGGGCTCGGTCGTCGTGACCTTGATCGGCGGCTTGAGGGCGTCGGCGCCTGGCGTCGTGGCGCCAGGCGTGGTCGCGTCAGGTGTCGTGCCGGCCACGCTTGCGAGCGCTGCGGCGTCGTCTGCGATCTCGCCCCCCTCGGGCGTGTCGCGCGCGATCACCGCATAGACGCAATCGAGCGGCAGGTTCACAAGCTCCGCGTTGGCCGGCGACGAGAAGGTAATCGCATTGCCGGACTTCTTCATCTCGGCGGGCCCAGTGAGGTCGCCCTTGGTGGCGTAGTTGTACTGCGGGGCCCACGGTGAGTCGCCGATGTTCAGCAGGTAGAACTGCATGAACGGAAGCTGGTTGGTTTCGTCCGGGTTGGAATAGGCACACACCCCGTTCGTGGCGGTACCAATGCTCATGCTCACGACGCCCTGGCCCAGTGCCGCAGCGGTCTCGACCGTGACGCTCATGCTCCCGGTCGACGCGTCGTACGTGCCCGACAGCGCCACGAAGTCATGCCCCGCGGTGCCCTTGTTGTCGCCCTTGGGGTCGGTAGTGGAGAACGAGACGACCGCAGCGTGCGCCGTCGCGGCGAAGGCGAGGCCAGCCGCGGCGGCGACCAGACCGGTGCGGACGCGGCGTTTACGCGACGAGTTCAGGGGAAGGACGGGACGGAACATCTGCACAGCTTCCCCGTTTGTCGGCATTCATGCCACCGGCCGACAGTGGCGGACGCGCCCGGCCGCCCCAAATGGCTTCGCGGAGTCCGCCGACGTGGTCCGCCACCCGGGCCCGTGGGAAGTCCGCGCGGGGCTGGGGCGGTAGCGTTCGCAGCCCGTGCCTGAGCCTGAGCCCACCTCCCCCTCCGACGCCCCGCTCGTGGCCGACGCCACGGCCCTGCTGCAGGGGTTGGTGCGCTTCAACACCGTCAATCCGCCTGGTGACGAGGAGGTTGCGCAGCGCTGGCTCGCGACCCGCCTTCAGCAAGCCGGTTTCCAGGTGCAACTCCTGGAGGCGGTCGCCGGGCGCCCGAACCTGATCGCCGAACTCGGCCCCGAGGGGCACGACCGCCTCGGCGCCCCCACCGAAGGCCCAATCGTGACGCTGCTCTCGCATGTCGACACGGTGCTCGCCGACGCCGCGAGCTGGCAGCACGATCCGTGGAGCGGCGATATCGACGACGACGGCATCCTCTGGGGACGCGGCGCGATCGACATGAAGTCGCAGACCGCGGCCGAGGTGGCCGCTGCGTGTGCCTTGGCGGAGAGCGGCTGGCGTCCGCGTTCCGGGCTACTGCGCGTGGTCGTGGCCGTTGACGAGGAGGTCGGCGGAACGCTCGGCGCCCGCTGGCTTTGCGAGCAGCATCCCGCGCTTGTGAAGACCGACATCGTGATCAACGAGGGCGGCGGCGCGCCGCTCGTTCTGGGCGACCAGCGGTTCTACGGTCTGGGCGTCGGCGAGAAAGGTGTCTGTCGCTTCACCGTGCGGACCCATGGCCGGGCCGCCCACGCCTCAACTCCGGGTGTCGGCGTCAATGCGCTCCTGAAGATGGTGCCGGTGCTGCAGCGCCTGGAGACGACCGAGCTGCCGATCGACCTCACCGACGCGCCCCGTGCACTGCTCGAGGGGCTGGGGCTGCTGACGGACGGCGTCACCCCCGACGAGGCCGTCGCCGCGCTGCGCGAGCGCGCCCCCGATCTCGCCCCGCTGGTGGAGCCCATGCTGCGGGTCACGGCCGTGCCGACGATGGCGTCCGCGTCCAGCAAGATCAACGTGATCCCCGCTGTCTGCGAGGTGCGCGTCGACTGCCGTATCCCGCCCGGCATGGACGAGGCCGGCGCCCACGCCCGCATCGAAGAGCTCCTCGCGGGCTTGGAGGTCGAGGTCGAGTACACCGAGACGATCGTCGGCAACGGCTCGCCGCTCGAGGGGCCCGTCGTCGACGCGATCCATGCGTGGCTTGCCGAGCACGACCCGGACGCCGCTGGCGTTGTGCCCACGATCCTGCCGGGCTTCACCGACTCCCGCTGGTTCCGCGCGACCTTCCCGGACTGCGCGGCCTACGGGTTCTTCCCGCACCGCCACATGCCGCTCACGCAGACCTACCCGCTGATGCACGCCAACGACGAGCGCATCGACCTGCGCGACCTCGCCTTCGCCGCGCGCGCGTACCGCGACCTCGTGAAGACCCTGCTGGGGTAGGGCGCACCGGCCCGGCGCCGCTCAGTCGAAGACGACGATCTTGACGATCGCGATGGTGCCGATCACCACGATCAGGCCACGAAGCGCGCCCGGCGGGAGCCTGCGGCCGAGGCGCGCGCCGGCGTAGCCACCCGCGAGCGCGCCGACGGCGATGACGCCGGCCACGGCGAAGTCGATCTTGTCCCAGGCGACGAGCATGAAGACGACCGCCGCGACGGCGTTGACCGCGGTCCCGAGGACGTTCTTGAAGCCGTTGAGGCGCTGCAGCGGGTCGGTCATGAGGACGCTCATCACGCCGATCAGCAACACGCCCTGCGCGGCGCCGAAGTAGCCGCCGTAGACACCCGCGACGAAGATGCCGAACAGCGTGAGCTGCAGGCGGCGACCGCCGCGGCGGTCGTGCTGCTGGGCAGCGTGATGCTCGATCCCCTCAAGCTCCAGCGCAGAGCGCTCGGCCGCGTCGAGCTCGGCGTGGATCGCCGCGAACCGCCGGTTCAGGGCCGGCCCGCTGACGACGAGGACGAGCGCCGCGCCGATCAGGACCGGCACGATCGCAGCGAACGCCGCCTCCGGCAGCACGAGCAGCAGCAACGCGCCGGTGATCGACCCGGCCACCGAGGCCGGAAGCAGCCGGCGCAACGTCGACCCGTGGCCGGCCAGCTCCTCGCGGTAGCCACGGATGCCGCCGACGCCGCCCGCGACCAGGCCCAGCGTGTTCGAAACGTTCGCCACCAGCGGCGGGTACCCAAGGAAGAGCAGCGTCGGGAACGTGATCAGCGTGCCGGAGCCGACGATCGCGTTGATCGTGCCCGCGCCAAAGCCTGCGACGAGCAGGGCGAGGGCTTCGAGCAGCGACACCCGCCGCAGGGTAACCCGCGGTCGCGGGGCGCCGAGGCGCGCCCCGCGACCGGTCGATCACTGCGCAGCCCCGAGCGTCGTCAGCGGACGTGCTGCCTAGAAGAACCCGAGGCAGCCTGCGGGCGCCGGGTGGCTCCAGTTCTCGCTCGTGGAGCGGCCGTCGGCGTACCGGACCGTCACCTGGACCTTGAGCGCCTGACCGAACGGCTTGACCTCCGGGATGTACAGGTCCTGGGTCACCGTGCCGCTGTGCGTCACGCCACCCGTCGAGTTCGTGATGCGGTAGGTGACCGAACTCACCGGCGTGCCGTAGTCGTGGAAGCGAACGTTGAACTGCGACGGCATCGACGGCTGATTGAACGGCCAACCAGCGCCCTTGCAGCCACTGGTGATCGACACGTACTCGCCCGGCGAGGGCAGGTCCACGCCGCCCGGCAGCGCTTGGCCCGTGGCCGCGGTGGCAAACGCGTAGCCAGCGAGCGCGAAGCGTGCGCCGGCCGAGGCGATCGGGCCGGGCAGGGCGATGTCGAGCCCGAGATCGGTCACGGCCGACGTGGCGAGGTTGACGCGCTTCAGCGCCTCCCCGTTGGCCTGCTTGACCCACAGGTCAATCGACTGATCATCGGGCGTGAGCGCTGAGGTCCGGAACCCGTCGGGGGCGATCGACGCGAGATCGAGCTTGCGCTGTGTGCGGGCGGCGGTGTCGATCACCGTGAGCTTCGTCGGCTCGGTCGACGGGGCAAACGCCGCGACGGCCCCGGACTCGCTGACCAGCATGCCCGCGTCGGGGTAGGCCGCGCCCAGTGCGATCGTGCCGCCGGGGGTGATGAGGTCGGCGCCCGAGGCGAAGACCCGGCCGTCGGCACTCGTGGTGAGGTCACCGCGGTCATTGGCGTTGTTCAGGAAGCCAAGCGGCTGCTTCTCGACGCTGTCGACCTTCACGGTCGTGTTGGCGGCGAGGTCGCGCTTGCCGATCCCGTAGTCGGTCGAGAACAGCGCCGACCTTCCGTCGCGGGTGATGAAACCCGTGCCGCCGGGGTAGATCGAGTTGTAGAGCGGCGTGATCAGGCCAATCGCCTGGCCGTCCGGGCCGTTCCAACGGCTCAGAAGGGCGATCTTCTTGGTGGCCAGGGTGTACGAGTAGAGGTCGTAGTGGTTGTTCACGTCGGCTGACAGCAGGCGCCGGCTCGTGATGAAGCTCATGGTCGACTCATCCGCCGTGAGCCCCGTGAAGATCGCTTCCTTGCCGCCGATGAGCTGCGTCGAACGGTTCGTGTCAACGTCGCGCCGCCAGATGCCGGTTGCGCTCCCCCAACCCGGGGTGTTGTAGCCAGCGGAGAAGGTGAAGATCCCCGTGCGGCCGTCGCTGGTGATGGCGTTCGGCTGCGAGTAGCCGCCCTCCAGTGGCGAGGCGCCGCTAACGCCGTCGGCGCGGCTGACCTGCTCGTAGGCGCGGCCGGCAGACGCCGTGGGGGCAAGGGTCAGGCCCGCGATGAGGGCGGCGATCGCGGAGGCGGCGACCCGGGTGCCGCGTACCCAGTGAGCACTGGGAATCCGCTCGCCGACCGACGTTGGCGACTTCGAGTGGGACGAGGGATGCGGGGCCATTCGGCTCATGCGGGTGCTCCGGGACGTGGAGATTTGGTCTCAACGATCGTAGCACTACGCCCCGTTGCGCATCTGTTGCGAGGATTGGTGTCTGGCAGCGGCTAGCGCCACACCACGTAGACTCGCCCGCGTGTTCACCCGCATCGACCACGTTGGCATCGCCGTCGAAGATCTCGACGCCGCAATCGCGCTCTACGACGAGCAGTACGACCTCAAACTCGTGCACCGCGAAACCGTCGAGGAGCAAGGCGTCGAAGCTGTGCTGCTGGATGTCGGCGAGAACCACATCGAGCTCATCGCGCCGCTCGGCCCCGACACGACCGTCGCGAAGTTCATCGCCAAGAACGGTCCCGGGATGCACCACGTCGCCTACCAGGTGGACGACATCGAAGCCGAGATCGCCCGCCTCCAGGCCACCGGCATCCGCATGATCGACCGCGAACCCCGCACCGGCATCCGCGGGTCGCGCGTCGCCTTCCTTCACCCGAAGAGCACCGCCGGCGTGCTCACCGAGCTCACCGAACCCTCAAAGGACCACCACTGATGGAACGCATCTCGATCGGCTTCGCCGCCGGACAGACCCTCAGCCTCCGCGTCGAGGAGGACGCCCTCACCGGCCTCCGCAATGCCCTCACCGGGAGCGACCTCTGGTTCGCCCTCGACACCGAGGACGGCCCCGTCAGCCTGCGCCTCGACACGGTTGTCTACCTGCGCGCCGAGTCTTCCGCAAGCAAGGTCGGCTTCGGGCTCTAGCTCGGTTCTTCCCCGGCGGCGCGGGCCTTCCGCCCGCCGGGGAGGCGGCCGGCCATCCGGCTGATCGGCACGACGGCGCGGCTGAGGTTCTCGGCGGCTTCCTTCATGCCGAGGACGGTCGATTCGATGCCGTCGAGCGCCGGCGCCAGGCGCGTGAGCATCTCGCCGATCGAGCTCACCTGAAGCTCGACGGCGTGCACGCGCTCCGGCAGCTCGGGCAGCGCGCTGACCGAAACCGCCAGGCCAGGCAAGGCCTTGGTGGTGGCGGCGAGTTCTTCGAGCGATGAGGCGACGGCCGCGATCGCGTCGAGCGAGGTGCCGAGGTTGCCGAGGCCACTGAGCGACTCCTCGAGCCCGCCAAGTTTGCGGAGGGTCTCGTCGAGCGCCGCGATCTTGGCGACGGCGTTGGAGAGGTCCTCGAGGCTGTTGAGCGCTTCGGAGAGGTCGGCGAGCTGAGCGAGCGGGCCGTCGTCGGCGATGAGGCGTTCGAGGCTGCCGCCGTCGCGCAGGAGTCTGACGAGGCCGCCCTCCTCCTGAACGAGCTGATTGAGCGCGCTGCCGGGCGTGAGGAGCAGCTCGATCGTGCCGCCGGGCTCGACCACGCGCTCGGCCAGGCCGCCGGGGGCGAAGAGCCGGTCCAGCACGCCGTCCTCCTCGAGGATGCGGTCGAGCGTCGCGCCTTCGAGCGTGAGTCGGTCGAACGGGCCGCCGGGGGCGAGCAGCCGGTCGAGTGGGCCGCTGTCGAGCAGGAGGCGGTCGAGGATCCCGTCGTCGCCGACGAGGCGCTCCACGGCGCCGCCAGCGGAGAGCAGCTTGTCGATCGGGCCGCCGTGCGAGAGGGCGCCGCCATCGGAGAGGAGGCGGTCGAGTGGGCCGCCGTCGGCGAGCACGCGGCCCAGGGGCCGGTCGTAGCCGGTGAGTTCGGCGAGCTGTTCTAGGCGCGAGAGTGGGCCGCTCGGGTCGCCGAGGAGTGCGAGCTTGTCGAGCGCGCCGCCCTCCTCAAGGATTTCCTCCACGCGCGGACCGAGGCCGTCGGCTCGGCGGATCGGGCCGTCGGGCGCCGCGAGGTCCCGCGCGACGAGGATCAGCTCCGCCGCAGCGATCGTGGCCCGGGCGGGCAGGAGGGCGAGCGAGAGGAGTCCCACGCACGCGACGCTACCGCGCCGAGGGGCGCTCCGTTCCGGCGCGGCGTCGCGAACTAGGCTCCGGCAAATGCAGCGCCTCGTGTTCGACCAAGATTTCACCCTGCCGGTCGAGCGGATCTACGACTACCTCGCCGAGCACGAGCACCTCGGCTTGCTCTTCGCACCGATCAGCGTCGAGCGACTGAGCGACGGCACCGATTCGCGCAACGGCGTCGGCTCCGCACGCACCATGAAGCTCGCCGGCCAGCTCCCGTTCGTCGAGACGGTCACCGAGGCCGTCCCGAACGAGCGCATCGTCTACAAGATCACCAAGGGCAGCCCGCTCAAGAACCACCGGGGCGTGATGGAGTTCACTTCGCTCCCGAGCGGCGGCAGCCACCTGCACTACGAGATCTCGTTCGCAGGGAAGCTCCCGGGCGTCGACATCGTCGTTGCCCAGGCGCTGAAGCGCAGCGTCAGCAAGGGCCTGGGGCAGGTCGACGCCAAGGCGTAAGCGCCTGGGGTCCGTCCCGAGCGGGCCGGGCCCTAGTGACGGCCAAGGGTCAACCGAGGCCATCGCGAACGCGCTAAGACGACGGTTCTACCTCGAGAAGATCGCCCGGAGTGCACTCGAGCACGTCGCAGATCGCCGTCAGCGTCGAGAACCGGATCGCACGCGCATGCCCGTTCTTGAGCACCGACAGGTTCACCTGGCTCACCCCCACCTGCCGCGACAGCTCGGCCAGCGTCATCCCGCGCGCCGCCAGCACCTCGTCGAGCTTGAGGCGAACCCGGTGGTCGGGGGCGCCGTCGTCGGCTGCGCCGCCCTTCTTGCGAGCCATCATCAAATCGTGGCCTCGGCATCTTCCCGAAGCCTGATCCCGAGTCGCCAGATTTCTGCGAACGCCAAGACCATCAGGACGATAGTTATCGGAGCGACGCCAGGGCCGGCATGCAGGGGATCGAGTGGTGCTCGCTCACCACCAACCGGAGTGGGTCTGTACCGGTCGATCAAGGCGATCTCGAAACGGTGGATGGCGAACGGGACGACAAATCCACCAAGAGCCACGAACACCGCCAGCATGCGGAGCCAGGCAACATTCTCCGACGCAAATGGCTGTCGCCGGGAGGTGCGCCGCAGAATTTGCGCGAAGGCATAACCGCCGCCGAGAATCGCCAGGATCTGAGCGATGGCCAGCCCGTAGATGGTGCGAGCCTCACGGGTCGACACCTTCGGCGCGCGCACGGTCACCGAAATGAAAATCCCGGAGACGAGTCCCCGCCGAGCTCTGCCATCTCGGGCGCCGGACAGATGCGGCCGAGTAGGAACGCGATCTCGGGATCCGGACTGGGCTTGGCCTTGCACAACGTCTGCCAGCCGCCGCGTTCCCGTGCCTCGACCTCAAGGCTGCGCCCATCCGACAACGCAACCCCTTCATCGTCGAGGGTGACCCGATTTCCCGTGAGCAGGTTCGAACCGAGAATCAGGACCGCGAGCCCGACCCAAAGCAGGATCAGCCCCGAGACGGCGCGGGCGGAGCGCCCGCCGGGGCGAAGACTCTTGCGCATCATTCTGTTGCCTGGTTGTCGACGGCGCTCATAATGCTTTTCGTTATACCGACAATCGATATAGAATGCAACGATTATCGATACACTGGACCAGTCGCAGCGAGCCCGGACGTCGGAATATGACCCCCTCTGGCGGGGCAATCCGCCGCTCACCGCCTGAGTCGTCCAGGGACTCCGCGCATAGCTCAACTCGCCACTCCGCCCGAGACAGCCGCAGTTCCACGCCGCCCCCGCCCCGCCTCCTGCCGCCCCCGCAACCCCGCCACCACCCCGTCCCCCGTACAGTCTTCGGCGATGAAGATCGGGATCGTTGGAATGCCGAACGCGGGCAAGAGCTCGCTGTTCAATGCCCTCACGAAGGCGGGTGCCGAGGCCGCGAACTACCCGTTCACGACCATCGAGCCGAACATCGCCATCGTGCCGGTGCAGGACGAGCGCCTCGATGCACTCGTGGACCTGCTCGGCGCGAGCGAAAAGGTCGCCGACACGATCGCGTTCCACGACATCGCCGGCCTCGTGGCCGGTGCGTCGAAGGGCGAGGGCCTGGGCAACCAGTTCCTGGGCAACATCCGCGAGACCGACGCGATCATGCACGTCGTTCGCTGCCACGGCGACGACAACGTGATCCACAGCGAAGGCAGCGTCAACCCTGCCCGCGACATCGAGACGATCGAGACGGAGCTGATCTTCGCCGACCTCGAGCAGGCCGAGAAGCGCCTGGAGCGCGTGATCCGCGGCGCGCGCGGCGGCGACAAGGCCCTGATCGCCGAGCAGGCCTGGCTCGAAGCCCTCATCGACGGCTACAACCACGGCCGTCCGGCCCGCTTCCTGCCGATGCCGGAAGACGTCGACAAGGGCCAGACCGTGCAGCCGCTGACGGCCAAGCCGGTGCTGTTCGTCGCCAACGTCGACGAGGGCTCAGACGAAGTCCCGGCCGTCGTCGCCGAATACGCCGAGAAGAACGCCGCCAAGGCCGTCGCCATCTCCTCGCGCATCGAGGCTGAACTGTCGGAACTCGACGACGAGGAGGCCGCGATGATGCGCGAAGAACTCGGCGTCTCGGAATCCGGCCTCGCCCGCGTGGTGAAGGGCGCCTTTGCCCTGCTCGACCTCATCACGTTCTTCACCGTCGGCTCCGGCGTCCGCGGCCAGTCCTGGCACCTCAAGAACGGCCTCACCGTCTGGCACGCGGCCGGCGAAATCCACGGCGACATCCAAAAGGGCTTCGTCCGCGCCGAAGTCGTCAGCTACGACGACCTCATGGAAGCCGGCGGCTACACCCAGTCGCGCGACAAAGGCACCCTCCGCATCGAGGGCCGCGACTACCTGATGCAAGACGGCGACGTCATCAACATCAAGCACACGGGCTGACAGCTTCGCTAACGGCCTCCCGGCCGATGTGTCCACATTCTTGACGAGGTGGACACATCGGCCTAGGATGACGGCATGGTCGAAGTCGGCATCCGCGAACTGAAGGCCGACCTGAGTGCGTATCTGAAGCGTGCGGCGGCCGGCGAGCAGATCCGCGTCACGATGCGCGGCGAGCCGTTCGTCGACCTCGTTCAGGCCAGCGCCCCGAAGACCGCCGCCGACACCGTGGCGCTGCTCGACCAGCTCGCCGATGCCGGCGTGATCAGTCGCGCAGTCAACCCCAATGGGCGACGGGTTCCCACCCGCACCTTCGCCATGACAGGTTCACCGACCGACGACATCATCGCCGAGCGTGACCGGGAACGTCGACGTTGAGCGGCGACGCGCTCTACGTCGACGCCAGCGCGACGGTGAAGACGTTCATCGATGAGCCCGGCTCGGAGGCCGCACGCGAGGCGATCGCCGACGCAGCCGGCCTGATCTCCAACCAGATCCTCTACACGGAAGTCGGTGCCGCAATCGCCCGCCGTGCGGCGAACGAGGCGGAGCTCAACAGCGCGAGCAAGATGTGGTCCGAATCGTGGTCAACCCACCAGATCGTCGACATCGACCAACGCCTCATGGACCACGCGCTCTCCCTCGCCGCGTACCACGGCCTTGGCACGCTTGACGCAATCCACCTGGCCTCCGTCCTCCGAATCCCCGCCGTCCCGCTGCGGTTCGCCACGTGGGACCGGACGCTCTGGGACGCCGCTAGGGCCGTCGGGCTGCGCACGGTCCCCGACGAGCGGCCCTAGGCCGGCTGAGGCGTTCGACCCCCGGGCCGGAGGTCGTCAAGGGGTCGCGGCCGAAGGCCTCTGAGGCGCCGGGCTGAGCGCCTCCAGCCTCAGGCACCCACGCCGCGCGGTGCCCACCTCGCCACCTCAGCGGCGCCCTACCCCCGCGACCGCGGCTACTCTCGAAGCAATGGCCCCCGTCAGCGAGCAGCCCACGCAAGTCCGGCCGACCGCGCCGCCGCCGTCCGGTCGCAAGCCCGGCCTCACGCCCCGCGATCCGCGTTCCCTTTCGCCCGGTGGGCCCGGCGAGCCGCCGCGCCCGCCGCGTCGCACGGGTGGTGGCGGAGGCGGCGGAGGCGGCTTCGGAGGGTCCGACGATCCGCGCGGAGAGGGCGACCCACGCCGGACCGGGCTCTTCGTGCTGCTCGGCGCCAGCGTCGTGATCGCGCTGATCGTCCTGACGCTCGTCCTCAATGGCGACGACAACGACGGACGGGTCGCACCGGCCAACCAGCAGTCCACGCGTTTCGCCGAGGACACCACGCCCACCCGCAGCCCGGAGACGACGGCCACGCCGAAGGCGACCCCGAAGCCCACCGCGAGCACGCCGGTCGTCGACGACTCCGCCAAAGCCACGACGCCACAGGAGGAAACCGGGGGCGTCGCCGTCGGTGGCGGCGGCCAGACCGGCGACGCTGCCGACGCTGCCGACGCCGAAGCCGAAGCCAACGCCCCGCTCCTCCAAGCCGGAAGCGTTGCCAAGCTCACCTTCAAGCAGGGCGACACCATCCGCTTCCGGGTCACGTCGGCCACGGCGCAGGAGGTCCACGTCCACGGCTACGACAAGACCTTCAACCTCGCCGCCGGGGAGACCAAAACCATTGCCTTCCCGGCCGAACTCACCGGCATCTACGAAGTCGAATTCGAGGGCACGGCGACCAAGATCGCCGAGCTCACCGTCGAGCCGTAAGGGCTAGACCAGCGCGGCTTCTTTGCGGCGCAGGCGCGCCTGCCGCTGACGGTTGCGGTCGCCGCAGCGGGAGTCCTCGCACCAGCGGCGGCGGCCCGGGCGGGACACGTCGACGAACGGAACGCCGCAGTCGTCGGCGGCGCAAGTACGCAGGCGGCTCTTCAAGAACGGGTCACGAAGAAGGTCGATCGCGTCGCGGGCGACCGTCGAGAGGCCCTGCGCGATCGTCGGCTCGTGCCACATCGGGCCGAAAAGCTGCGGCACCAGCGGGGGTCGGGCTGCGATCTCGTCGATGACCGCGCGGTCCCGCTCGTGGGGCAGGGTGTCGGTGAGGACCGCCTGGATCGCATGCCACGTGGCCCAGCGCAGGCGGCGGGCGTCGAAGTGGTCCTGTTCCGTTGCGAGATGCGCGTTGACGGTGAGCTGCGACCACGCGAACCACATGTTCAGCTCGGCCCGCGTCGGGATGCGCTCGAGGTCGGCGAACTCCTCGCCCTCGCCGCCCGTCAGGGACAGGTCGATGCTGAGCCGGCCGGTGTTCCGGAAGTCGCGATCGGTGCCCAGCCCACCGAGCTGGCCGACGGCTCCATTGGTCGATGCGAACGTGTGCGTCATGGCTTCAAGCCACGTTAGCCGCCACCCGTCGCCCAGACGGCCGTTTGCGCCCAACCAGCGGTGAGCGGCCAAAATCTGTCGCCCCAACAACAGAAAATGGCCGTTCACCCCCAGCCAGCGCTGAGCGGCCAACCAGCGCTGAGCGGCCAGCCAGCGCTGAGCCCCCAGCCAGCGCTGAGCGGCCAAAATCTGCTGCCCTGACAACAGAAAATGGCCGTTCACCCCCAGCCAGCGCTGAGCCCCCAACCAGCGGTGAGCGGCCAAAATCTGCTGCCCTAACAACAGAAAATGGCCGTTCACCGCCAACCAGCGCAGAGCGGCCAACCAGCGCTGAGCCCCCAACCAGCGGTGAGCGGCCAAAATCTGCTGCCCTGACAACAGAAAATGGCCGTTCACCCCCAGCCAGCGCTGAGCCACCAGCCAGCGCTGAGCAGCCGGCCTGCTCAGGCGCGGCGCTCGAGCGCCTCGGCGAGGCGCGCCATGCCGCGCTCGGCCGCGGCAGCGGCGCCGGCGGCCCAGTCGGTGTCGTGGTCGGCGGGCCGGTCGACCGGAACCGGCTGGAGCTGGGCAACTTTTAGGTAGGTGCGGAGGTCGTCGGCGCTGCCGGCGATGCTCTGGGCGCGCTTCAGGCTGAGCGGGCTGACGGGCTTCTCGGCGCCGCTGGCCACGGCCTCGGCCTTCGCGATGACCCGCTCGAGCGTGAGGTGCTCGGCCAACAGCGCCGCAGCCGTCTTGGCCCCGATGCCAGCGGCGCCCGGAATGCCGTCGGACGTGTCGCCGCGCAGGGCAATGAGTTCCGGAACCTGACTCGGAGCGCAACCGACCCACTCGCCGACGCCCGCGGGCGTGACCGTCGCGACGCCCTTCTCGCGCCCCTGCGGGAACCGCACGCTCACGTGCGCGGTGACGCACTGGAAGATGTCGCGGTCACCGGTCACGAGCCGCGCCGGACTCTTCGCCGCGTGCTCGAGCTTCGCGTAGGCCCCGAGGAGATCGTCGGCCTCGAGCGTCTCGTGCTGCGACACCCGCCAGCCAAGCAGCGCGCAGACCTCGGCCGCCTGCTCGAACTGCGGACGGAGGTCGTCGGGCATCGGGTCACGATGCGCGTGGTACTGCGGCAGCAACTCGACGCGATAGCTCGCCTCCTCTGCACCGAAGCAGATCACCACGCCGCGCGGGCCGGCGATGCCCTCGGCCGGGTCGACGCATGCGTCGATCTCCGTCATCACGAAGCGGATGAAGCCGAGCACCGCGCCGACGGGCTTGCCATCGGCACCAACGATGTCGGACGGCATCGCGAAGTACGAGCGGTAAAGGATCGAAGGCGCGTCGACGACGAGCAGCGGGCCGGTCATGCTCGCAGCCTACGGCGCCAGGTCACCGGGGCGCCCATCGCCGCGCCGGGCACACCGCACCCGTTGCCGCGGGCGCCGACGCAGCGCCCTGTCAGCACACCCGACACCGTGCCTGGCGCGCGACCCGGCCACGTCGGTCGACCAACCTGCGACGATCCAGGACCACCCCCGCTTCGTACCCCGCCTGTGCCCATCCCCCGCTCTCGTCTGTCCCGCACCGCCAAGTTCGGCGGCATGGTCGCGGGGCAAAGCGCGATGTGGGCCGGCACCAAGGTGGCGAACCAGTTCCGTGGCGACGACGCCGCCGACGCCAAAACGCACGCGCGCGCCATGTCTGCCGCCGAGCAGATCGTCGAGCAGCTCGGGTCGATGAAGGGCGCCGCGATGAAGATCGGGCAGGTGCTGTCGACGATCGACTTCGACCTCGTCCCCGAGGAGTCCCGCCCGGAGTTCAAGGAGAAGCTCGCCGCGCTGCGCGACCAGTCCGAGCGGGTGCCGTTCAAGGATCTTCGCAAGATGATCGACGAGGACTTCGACCACAAGACCGACGAGTTCTTCGACGAGATCGAGCCCGAAGCCATCGCCGCCGCATCGATCGGCCAGGTGCACCGCGGCCGCACCACCGACGGCAAGGTCGTCGCGATCAAGATCCAGTACCCCGGCATCGCTGAGGCCGTGTCGACCGATCTGCGCAACGCCACGCTGCTCACGCCGCTGATCCGCTCAATGGCTCCCGGGCTCGACGTCAAGGCCCTGATGGGCGAGCTGACGGAGCGGATCGAGGAAGAGGTCGACTACGAGCTCGAGGCCCAGCGACACCGCCAGATCGAGCGTGCGCTCCGTGGCCACCCCGACATTCGCGTCCCCTCGGTCGACACCCGCCGCTCCACGCGCCGGGTTCTGACGACCGAGTTCGTCGAGGCGCGCAGCTTCGACGACGTCCGCCGCACCGGCGATCTCGCCGAACGCAGCCGCTTCGGCGAGCTCATCTTCCGCTTCTTCTACGGCGTTCTCGTCAACGAGCACACGGCCCTCGGCGACCCGCACCCAGGCAACCTGCTGTACGACAGCGACGACCGGCTCGTCGCCCTCGACTTCGGGCTGCTGCGCCACATGTCGCCCGCCTACCTCGAAGGCGAACGCATCCTTGGCGTGGCAATCAAGGAGCGCG
The DNA here is from genome assembly GCA_032119595.1 of Solirubrobacteraceae bacterium. Classification (GTDB taxonomy): domain Bacteria; phylum Actinomycetota; class Thermoleophilia; order Solirubrobacterales; family Solirubrobacteraceae; genus JAGIBJ01. The sequence continues at coordinate 500,195 of JAUMBQ010000001.1, forward strand.
ACGCCGACCAGGTGCACGCCTCGATGGCCGAGCTGGGATACCTCCCCAAGCCCGACGAGTTCGACAAGACCATGCTCCTGAAGCAGATGGTCGCGGCCACCGATTGGTACATGGGGCCCGACGGCGAGACCACGATCGACGCGGAGCTCGTCCGCAAGACACTGGAGCAGTCGGGGTCGCCGCGGTCAGAGTTCTTCTCGATGATGCGCCGCCAGACCGTCCCGCCCGAGGCGCTCCTGCTTCGGCGCATGGAGGGCCTTGTCTTCTCCGTGCTCGGCGAACTGGGTGCCCGCGCCAACTGGGGCCGGATCGCCGCCGAGTACCTCCAGGGCGAGCCGCCGTCGACGCCGCTTGGCGAAATCGACGCCGCGCACTGGGCCAGCCGGCCAGCGAACCGGCCGGTCAACCGGCGCTGAGCCCACGCCGAGCGACGCTGGGAGCTGAACCCACGCCGAGCGACGTTGGGGGCTGAACCAACGGCAAGCGTCGCCCAGCGCGGAGCCAACACCGAGCGGCTCTCAGCAAACGCTGAGCCGACGCACGCAGCGCGCCAAGGCTCCGCGGGCAATCTGACCTTCATCGAGCGACGCACCAGTCGCCACAGGAGGGCAGACCACATGAGCATGATCGTCAAACCAACGCGCAAGGCCGTCGCCATCGCGGCCGTCGCCTTCGCTACGGCCCTTGGAGGCTGCGGGGCGAGCACGAATGGCACCGCCAGCACCGCGACCCAGACCCAAGGCACCGCCGTGCCCCCGCAGGGGACCACGCCCGGGGCAGCAGCAGGCGCCGCCAGCAGCGGCGCGGCGCAGGGCACAACGCCCGGTACGACTGGCGGAGCCGGCGGCCCGGGCGGCGCTGGCGGCCCGGGCGCGATGGACACCGCGGCCCTGGCGAAAGCCCTCGGCGTGACCGAAGCCAAGCTCTCGGCAGCCATGGAAAAGACGCGTCCGGCGGCTGGCGCCCAACCGGATGCGGCCGGCACGAATCCGATGTCGGCGCTCGCCAACGAACTCGGACTCTCAGAGACGAAGGTCCAGGAAGCGTTCCAGGCACAGGTGGTCCAATGACACACCCTGCGGCGGAGCGACCGCGGTTGCTGCCCGCCCGCCGTTGACCGGACGGCCTTGCTCCACCGACCTACGGTGAAACCATACGAACCGTCTGACACTGGACGGATCGTGAGAGCGCAGCCCTGAGCGGGCCACGCGAGCAGTTTCTCGCCCCCGCTCTGCGAAACCGGTGGACCCTCCAGCCGCCGGTTTGAGTGATCGAGAGGGCCCTGTCAGGTGCGGGACACACCGGGCGGGGCCTCTCGTGACGCCCGGTGGGGCGTGAGCGGCCACAATGTGTCGCTGGAACAGCACTATTTGGCCGCTCAGCCCTAACTGACCGCTCAACGCTGCCTGGCCGCTGAACCTGCCTGACCGCTCAGCGCCGACGGGCCGCTCAACGCCGCCTCACCGCTCAGTCGGCGCGAACGACCGGACCGGCTGCGCCCAGCGCGACGACCCGATACCGAGTGCCGATCGGCAGCAACGACGTCCACCGTCCGTCGGCGTCGGCAGTGACGCGGATCTGCGTACGCCAGCGCCCATCGACGCGAGCCTGAAGCCGCACGACCCGGCCGCCACCTTCGGGCCACACCCGACCGCGCGCGACCCCGTAGCCGGGCGGCTTGGCGATCACGCCGGCCAGCACACCGGGACCGATTGACAGAGTGCCGACCGGCGAGGCTGCGCTCCCGAAGGCATCGGTCGCGGCGCGCGCTGCCACGCCGCCGTCGCGGGCGGGCGTCGTCGACGGAGGCTGCTCGGTGGGCGCCTCCGGCAGCGGCTTCGTCGTGGCGCCATTGAAGACGAACTGCACCCAGGTGTCGTTGAGCCCCAGGCGCGCGCGCAGCTGCGGGCCCGTCACGCTCGTGCGCCCTTTGCTGCCGACGATGTCGGCCCGCACGACGCGCGGCGACACACCGCGCTTGATCACATCGATCGATTTCAGGCTGCCCTTGACCCAGCCGCCGAGCTTGCGCTGCAGCGACGCCCGGGTGTACTTGATCTGCCACCGGAATTTGGGGGAGGCCTTGTCCCACGGGTCGTCGACGCTCTTCAGATAGGGCACCGGCGTCGAGCCGAGGAACGAGTTCTCGACGTTCTCGGTCCGCCCACCGCTCGTGGAGAAGAAGTAGGTCGCGATCGGCTTGCCGTTGTAGGTGACGAACTGGGCCGAGGTCGCGGCGACGGCGGCGTCGGTCGTGGCCGTCTCCCCGGTGACGCCGCGGTAAACCTGGCTGCGGGTGTCCGGGTAGTGGTCGAAGTCCGTCGCCTTGGCGGTCGTGATCGCGTAGGTGCGCGCGGCGATCGCCTGCGCCTGCAGTGCGGCCGCCGGCCACGACGCTGGGCTCTCACCGGCCACGACGCCCCGCACGTAGTCGTCAAGCGTGAGCTGGTTGATCACCATCGTGCCGCGAAGTTCGATCGCCCCGCGGTAGCGCCCACTCGTGACGCCGTTGAGCGCGGCCCCAAGGACTTGGATCGCGCCTCCGGAGGGCGCGGCGACGCGGATGGCGTTTGGTGCCGACGCGATCTTCTTGCCGCTGGACGACATCAGCACCGCCTGCGACCCGCTTCGCTTGATCACGTAGGTGGCGTCCGGAGAGAGCTTGCGCGACGTCGACACGAGCGACGCGGCGCCCGTCACCCGCACCGAAGCGGAATTGCGCAGCAGCACCCGCACGGTGCGCGCGGCATCGCCCTTGGCCACGACGGTGCCGGAGTAGTAGTGGGTCAGGATCTGATTGGCGGTGCGGCCGGCCTTGGCCTGCCCGTAGGCGCCGTATTGGCTCATGCCGATGCCGTGGCCGAAGCCCGCGCCCTTGGCCACGATGGTGGTCTCACCAGCAGCCGGCGACGCGCATGCACCCAGCACGACCACCCCTGCGACGAGGCCGACGGTCAAGCGGTGATGGATGGAGGAGAAGTTCGGCATTGGAGGGCGGCGCGGCAACCTGGGATCTGGAACCCCTGTCCAGCAGATCGGTTGCGCCGACGGTGGATGAAGCCCAAGCGTGGCGCAAAGGCGCCCACTCTCGGTTCGCGGACATGGAGCGAGCCCCTGCGCCACGCAAAGCCTTGCACGAAGTCGACCGCCAGGCAGTCGGTACGCGAAGCCCTCACCGCAGGCGAGGTGGGGGCGCGCCTGATCGCGCTGATGACGATCCGTCGGGTCGATCGGGCAGCCAGGCCGGATAGCGTGATCGGGAGCAGGCGCCCGCGCGCGCCATTGCCGCCGAGCAACCGCCGGCACCCTGGTTCCCGAGCGACCGAGACTTCCGAGATGACCGCCACCAGCACCAGCCTGTCCGCCCACGAGCAAGCCGTCTTGGCCGGGGTTCCGACCGGCCTGCTCATCGCCGGGGAATGGCGACCGGCCAGCGGCGGCGGCACGATCGGCGTCGAGGATCCGGCCACCGGCATCGAGATCGCGCGCGTCGCCGACGCCACCCCCGACGATGCCCGCGCGGCGCTGGACGCGGCCCACGAGGCCCAGGCGGCGATGGCAGCACTGTCGCCCCGCGAACGCTCGAACATCCTGCACAAGGCGTCGGAGCTGATCACCGCGCACACCGAGGAACTTGCACTCCTGATGACCCTCGAACTCGGCAAACCGCTCGCCGAATCGCGCGGCGAGGTCGCGTACGGAGCCAGCTTCTTTTGGTGGTTCTCCGGCGAAGCCGTGCGCTTCAAGGGCGAGGCCAAGCAGAGTTCCGACGGCAACGGCCGCACGATCGTGTCGCGCCAGCCGGTGGGACCATCGCTGTTCATTACGCCGTGGAACTTCCCCCTCGCCATGGGGGCGCGCAAGCTCGCACCGGCGATCGCGGCCGGGTGCACGAGCATCGTGAAGCCGGCGAAGCTCACCCCGCTCACGATGCTCAAGCTCGGCGAACTCCTCATCGAGGCCGGCCTGCCAGACGGGGCCCTGAACATCCTCACCGCGAACTCCGCACGTGACGTGACCGGCCCGCTCATCGAGGATCCGCGCCTGAAGAAGCTGAGCTTTACCGGCTCCACGGAGGTCGGCCAGAAGCTCGTGGAGAGCAGCGCTCCCAACCTGCTGCGCCTGTCGATGGAACTCGGCGGGAACGCCCCGCTGCTCGTGTTCGACGACGCCGACCTCGACGTCGCCGTGGAAGGAGCGTTCCAGGCGAAGATGCGCAACGGCGGCGAGGCGTGCACGTCGGCCAACCGGATCCTCGTGCAGCGCGGCATCGCTGAGGCGTTCACGGAGAAGTTCGTCGCGCGGATGGCCGCGGTGAAGGTCGGCCGCGGCACCGAGGAGGGCGTCGGCCTCGGATCGATGGTCGACCAGGATCAGCTCGACAAGATCAGCGAACTCGTCGAGGACGCAAAGGCCAAAGGCGCAAAGGTCGCCACCGGCGGCGAGCGCGTCGGCACGACCGGCTACTTCTACGCGCCGACCGTCCTGACCGACGTCCCAGACGACGCCCGGCTGCTCAAGGAGGAGATCTTCGGGCCGGTCGCGCCGATCCGCATCTTCGACACCGAGGAGCAAGCCCTCGCCGAAGCCAACGGCACCGAGTACGGCCTGATCTCCTATCTCTTTACGCGCGATCTCGCGCGCGGACACCGCGTCGCTGCGGCGCTGGAGTCCGGGATGGTCGGCCTCAACCGGGGCGTCATCTCCGCGGCCGACGCGCCCTTCGGCGGCATCAAGCATTCCGGGTACGGTCGCGAAGGCGGTGCCGAGGGCATCGAGGAGTACCTCGAGACCAAGTACCTCTCGATGCCGTTTTAAGGGCTTTCCGGCGGGTCGTTCCGTTCGGTTCCGCCGACGCTCGATCGGTTGGAGCCGAGCGGGAATCGACGCCGGCTTGCTCCATACCATACGGTATAGTACGGTCGGCCGATGAGCGCTCGCCGACCTTCAGCCAACCGTCCCCTCGCCATCGCGGCCTGGCTTTCGTTCGCGACGTTGCTCGTCCACGTCGGGTTCGGAACCCCTCAGATCCTCGACCCTGTCCTGCAGTCCGACGCACCAGCGGTCGCACGCGAGACGATGCGAGCCTGCTGGCACCTCATCACGCTCACACTGCTCGCCATGACCGGCTCCTTCGCCTACGGCTGGGGTCGCCGTAAACCAGCACTCATCCTCACCTGGACCCTGCTCGCCGCCGGCTTCGGAACCGTGTTCGTCGTCGTCGCAGTGCGATCCGGGCTCGGCTTCGAAGCCGTCCCCCAGTCGATCGCGTTCTTCGCGATTGCCATCTCAAGCGCCGCCGGACTGCATCAGTCGCTGTACCTCCCCGCCGAACCGCTCCTCCCAGCACCCTCGGCCTGGGCACGCCAGCGGGCAAACGAGGCCCGCGTCAGCTAGCAGGCGGCACGTGGGGCTGGGCGTCGAAGTCGACCCGGGCGCGCGGCCCCCACTCCGAGAGCACCGCGAAGATCTTCGGATCGCGCATCATGATGAACCCGAGGAACATCGCGTACCGGGCGACGGTCGCGGCATAGGTGGCCTCGGGCGACTCGCGTGGATGCGTCAGGACGCTGGCCGCTTCGAGCCGCGCGCGGTCAGTCTGGTTAATGACGTCCTGTACGACCGCGTCGTGCGTGCCCCAACCTCGAATCGACCGCTCGAGATCGAGGTCGATGCTGAGCGCAAGACGGTCTAGCGCGGTGAGCTGGGCTTGACGCTCGTCGCCGGACTCGGCTGCGCCGAGGTGCTCCAGGATGCTCGCGGTGTTGCGCTCTATCCAGCGCGCCAGGAGCGCGTCCCGATAGGCATCGGTGCCGGAAAAGCGATGGTAAAACGCGCCCTTGCTCCGGCCGGCCGCACGACACAACTCTTCGATCGTGACTCCCTGGGGGCCACGCGTGCGAAGCAACTCGAAGCCGAGTTCGATCCAGTCGACCTCAGTCCGAGACACGAACGGGCACGACCCCAGGACCGGGCGAGAACGGATGAAGAAGCGGCCCGGGCACCTCGCCAGGGTATCGGCGCAGCCGCGGGGCTCCACGCATCGAGCGAAGCCCGGTTAGCGCGATTTGCGGCCGGAGCGCAGCAGCGGCATCGCTAGCGTGCGCCCGCCGCCGCAAGCGCGCGGGGCCGCGCCGCGCGGCGATCGACGACCCGAATGGCGGGCGCCGTCGCGGTGACCCACGCCGCACCACCCGGCTCGAACGGGACGATCCAGGCCTCCCCGCCAGCCACCGGGGACTGACTCGGAGCCGCAGGGTACCCGGCGGACGTCGGGGACTGGATGGCCTGGGTCGGATGAAGCATCGTGCCCCGTGGTTCGGCGCCGATCGGTGCCTCCCTGCCGGGAAAGAAATTGAGCGCGACTCAAATTTATCCTTGACCAATCTCACAGAAGGGTGTTCACTCTGGAGACCGAGAGCGTGCCCCCTGTCCCGGATCGCCCCTCTCGGTCCTGTCCAAACTCAGTTCCGAGGACTGTCCCGTGCTCACCACCACCAAGCGCTTCGCGCTGGCCGCTTCCGCGATCGCGATTGCAGGCGCCGCCGCCCCAGCCGCCCACGCCGAAACCGGCCCGATCCAGCAGAGCTTTCCCGGCGGGCTGACCACCAGCCTCATTCGCGGCGGTGCCCTTGACCCGGCCGGCGCCAACGACTGGAACTGCAAGCCGTCGGCCACGAAGCCTCGACCGGTCATCCTCGTCCACGGAACGTGGGAGAACAAGTACTCCAACTGGGCCTACATGGCGCCCGCGCTGAAGTCCCGCGGCCTCTGCATCTTCGCGCTCAACTACAGCGCGACGGGCGTCATCCCGCTGTACGGCACAGGCTCGATCCGCGCATCGGCCAACGAGCTGTCGAGCTTCGTCGATCGCGTCCTCGGCGCGACTGGCGCGAGCGAGGTCGACCTCGTCGGCCACTCGCAGGGCGGCATGATGCCCCGCGCGTACCTCAAGTACATCCCGGGCTCAGCCGCGAAGGTCAAGAACCTCGTCACGCTCGGCGCCACGCACAAGGGCACCACGCTCAGCGGCCTCGGAAGCCTCGGGAACACGCTCGGCGTGATGGCCGGCGTGACGCTCATCCTCGGCCAGGCGGCCACCGACCAGGTCATCGGGTCGCCGTTCATCACCGCCCTCAACCAGGGCGGGCTCACCGTCAGGGGCGTCGACTACACCACGATCGTGACCAAGTTCGACGAGATCACGACGCCGTGGCAGAACGGCCAGATCAAGTCCGCCGACAACCCCGCCGGCGCGTACGTGAAGAACATCGTCCTGCAGGATGGCTGCGCGACGAACTTCTCCGACCACCTCTCGATGAGCTACAGCAAGCGTTCGCGGTACTTCGTCGAGAAGGCCCTCGGCGCGATCTCGAGCAACACGCCCATCTGCGACGTGCAGCTGCCCTTGGTCTAGTCGCGAGCAGAACCACCTCAGTTGCCCGGTCGGGGCCAGCCACACCGGCGGCCCCGACCACCAAGTCCGCCTTCTGGCGGCACCTGTGGGACCAGCGCGTCGGGGCGGCTTCGGCCGCCCCGACGTCGTTCTGAAGGCTCGTTGGATGGGCCTACTGATCGAGCTGGTCGATCGTGCACTCGGCCGGCGGCTTGTCGTCGCGCCAGCGCAGGAGCTTGGCGCCATGGCGGATGCGGCCAGCGCTCACCTGATCGAAGCTCACCTCGATCACGAGTTCGGGGCGCAGGGCGACCCAGGCCAGCTCCTCGTCGGGACGCCAGCGGCTGGGGTCGGCCGAGCCCGACTCGCCGGTCTCGTAAGGGGCGAGCGTCTGGACCAGCTCGCGCTTCTCCTTCGCCTTCAGCCCGCTCGTGTGGCCGACCACTCTGAGCTGGCCTTCCGGGTCATAGAGGCCAAGCATCAGCGAACCGACTGTGCCCGGCTCCTTGCCCGTCCGGTAGCCGGCGATCACGGCGTCGATCGTGCGCTGGCGCTTCACCTTTACCATGGCCTTGCGCTCGCCGGGGAGGTACGGCGAGTCGAGCACCTTTGCGACGACCCCCTCGAAGCGACCGGTGAGCCACTGCTCCGCCTCAGCCGCCGTGCGCACGAGCGGTGAGAGCGACAGCGTCGTCGCGTCGGTCCAGCCGGGCGGCGCAAAGAGGGCTTCGAGCGCGGCGCGGCGAGCGGAGAACGGCTCCTCAAGGAGCGACTCGTCGCCAGAAGCGAGCAGATCGAAGGCGATGAACCGCGCCGGCGTCTCGACCGACAGGCGCTCAATCCGCGACGCCGCCGGGTGGATGCGCTGACTGAGCGCATCGAAATCCTCTGCCTCCGGCGCCCCTGAAGCCGCGTCGATGACGATCTCGCCATCGAGCACGTACCGGCCGTCCGGAAACGTCAGCTCGGGGAAGTACCGCTCCAGCGGCTTGCCACCGCGGGACAGCAGCGCGACTTCGCCGCCGTCGACGAACGCGATTGCCCGGAACCCGTCGTACTTGGGTTCAAAGCTCCAACCGTCATCGGTCGGGAGCGCAGCTTTTCCGCGCGCGAGCTGCGGTGCGAGTGGCGGAGCAAGCGGAAGCGCCATGCGCGGGAGCCTAGCTTCGGCGCCCACGGACGTTTGCCAGGTGCCCGGGCCGACCGCTGGCGCGCCACTAAGGCTTGAATCGGGTTCGCATCGATCGGTGATGCTTGACGGGTCCGCCAGGCCGAAATACGGTGTGTGACCTGTTTCGGGTTCTCTCAGAGCCCAGATTCATGTCCCAACATCTGTCCCACGGGGGCCTCGTGCCATCCATCGCGCTTCGACGGCTTGCCGTCGCGTCCAGCCTCATCGCCCTTCTCGCTGCCCCGAGCGCGGCTGCCGCCAAGGCTGGTCCGGTGATCAAGTCGTTCCCGGTCGCGCTTGCGTGGTCGCTTGCTCAGCAGGGTCTCGATCCCGCCGGCTCGAACGACTTCAACTGCAAGCCGACCGCCAAGCACCCGCGTCCCGTCGTGCTGCTCCACGGCACGTACGCCAACAAGTACAACTCCTTCGCGGCCCTCGGCCCGGCCATCAAGCGCCAGGGGTACTGCGTGTTCGCGGTCGATTACGGCAAGGGCATGATCAAGGGCGTCAATGGCGCTACCGCGATCCGCAAGTCGTCGCGCGAGATCGCCCCGTTCATCGAGAAGGTCCTCGTGAACACCGGCGCCAGCCAGGTCGACATCGTCGGCTACTCCCAGGGCGGCCTCGTCGCTCGCTCCTACATGCTCTACGACGGCGGCTCCAACCCCCAGCACCCTGAGCTCAACAAGGTCCACTCGCTCGTCGGCCTCGCGGTGCCGAACCACGGGACCGACCTCAACGGCGCCACCAAGGAGATCAAGCGGTACAACTTTACGCCGCTCTACCGGATCATCGCGGGCGACGCTGCTGCCGACCTCTTCGACTTCTCAGGCTTCATGAAGGAACTCAACGTCGACCCGGGCAGCGAGACCGTCCCGGGCGTGAGCTACACCATGATCGCGTCGCGCGCCGATGAGATCAGCCAGCCGTACACGCGAGCGTTCCTCACGGCTGGGCCGGGCGCGACCGTCAAGAACATCACCCTCTCCGAGGGCTGTTACCAAGACGGAAGCGACCACTTCAACATCGGCTACAGCCCCCGCGCGACCGCCCACGTGCTGAAGGCGCTCGACCCGGCCTTCGGCGGCCGGATCCCCTGCACCTGGCAGGCGCCGTTCCTCTAGGCGGCTCGGGCACCAGCCCCGGAGACGGCGTGCGCCGCACGCATCAAAAGCTGATCGGCACGTTGCTTGCGACCGCTGCCCTCTGCGCGCTTCCGACCGCTGCGTCGGGGGCGTCGCAGGGCGCCGTCGTCAACAACGCATGGGTCGCACTGTGGGGAGCGGTCCTCGCGCCCAACATCTCGCCGATGGGCGCAAACGACTGGGCCTGCAAGCCAACCGCGGCCCACCCTCGGCCGGTGATCCTGCTCCACGGCACCTACCAGAACATGTATTCGTCGTTCGCGAATCTCTCGCGGCCGATCAAGCGCCAGGGCTACTGCGTCTTTGCCTACAACTACGGCTCCTACCCGCAAGGCCTCGGTATCGGGATCTTCCCGGCGATCAAGGGCATAGCCTCGGTGCGTAGTTCCGCGCGGCAGGTGTCAGCATTCGTCGAGAAGGTGCGCCGCGAAACCGGCGCCGCGCAGGTCGACCTCGTCGGCTACTCCCAAGGTGGCGTGGTCGCCCGCGCCTACCTCAAGTACGACGGCGGCGCGAACCCCTCCGATCCCACGCTCAACAAGGTCAAGAACGTCGTCGGGATCGCGTCGACGAATCGCGGCTCCAGCGTCCTGGCCCTCACCTCGATCTTGCGGTACTTCGGCATCACGAAGAAGGCGCACGACTACCTCGGTCCCTCATCCCGCGACCTTCGCGGCGACTCGCCCTTCCTCACCGATCTCAACGCCGGCGGCGACACCATGCCAGGCGTCAACTACACCATGATCGGCACGATGACCGACATCGTCAGCGTGCCCTACACGGGCGCGTTCCTCAACGCCGGACCCGGTTCGACCGTCCGCAACATCACCCTCCAGCAGGGCTGCCCGACCGACCTCAGCGGCCACTTCACCCTCCCCTACACACCCCGCACCCACGGTCTGGTGCTGCAAGCCCTCGACCCGACCTACGCCGGACACGTGCCCTGCCCGGTCAGGGTCCCCGACCTGTAGGCCGCCAAGGCCTACTTCCAAAACAGCCCAAAACGGGCGCATTTGGAAGCAAGCCTCCTGGGCGCGCCGGCACCAGGGAAGCGGAATGCTCCGGAGGCGATGCACCACGAAATAGGGTGGACTTTTCTCGAAACCGGGGTCGTACAAGTGGCGCCCTATTTCACGGTGCATCGCCCGGCGCGCCAAAGGCGCGCCCCCAGCCAGCGAAACCCACCGAGGCTCACGGGCATCGCCGCCTGCAACAGCCGCCCACTCCCTCGGAGTGAGAGCGGCCGGCAACGCCTCCGCCGCAACCCGTCGGGCTGGAGCCCAAGCCCAGGCACCGCCCAACCACCAAGCAGGAGCAACGCATCGGCTTGATGCCTGCGCTGGCGGCTCGGGGAGCCCGGCGGCGTCCACGGCGTCAACGCCAATCCGGCCCAGTCGCCCAAAGGCCCGCCTCGAACACACCAGATCGCGAACCCTCAGGGGCCGGAGAGCCCCGCCGCGCGGAGCGCGGCGCCACGGCGTCGACGCCGATCTCCCACCCAGACGCCGCAATGCCTGCCTCGACGCGGCTCAAACCGGCAAGGCTCACCGGCACCGAGGCCAGACAGCCGGGTCGGGGGTGGGGCCCCACCGGACCGTGGCGACCGCCAGTGAGCCCCTGGGCGAACGGCTTAGGGTGTCCGGTGGGGGCCCACCCCCGGCCCGGCGGACACCCTCGCCGTGCTGGAGCGACTAGGCCTTGTTGCCAGCCGCGATCTCGCGGAGGTTGATCGTCTTGTCGTAGAGATCGGCGTCGACGCCGTGGCGCAGCGCGACGACGCGGAGGGGCTCGCCGGTCTTGGTCGCGTCTTTGACGATGGCCGTGGCCAAGTCGTAGCCGATGGCCTCATTGAGGGCGGTGGCCACGGCGAGGGTGCCGCCGGCGGAGGCGTCGCAGCCGGCCTGGTTGGCCTGGAGGCCGTCGATGCACTTCTCAGCGAAGGCCTTGGAGGCGGTCGAGAGGAGGTGGATCGACTGCAGGAGGTTGCGAGCGATCAGGGGGATGCGGACGTTGAGCTCGAACTGGCCCTGCATGCCGCCGATGGTGATGGCGGTGTCGTTGCCGATCACCTGGGCGCTGATCTGGAGGACGACCTCGGGGAGGACCGGGTTGACCTTGCCCGGCATGATCGAGGAGCCCTTCTGCAGCTCGGGGAGGAAGAGTTCGCCGATGCCGGAGCGGGGGCCGGAGCCCATGAGGGCGATGTCGCCCGCGATCTTGGTGAGCGACACGGCCGCGACCTTGAGGGCGCCGGAGAGCTCGACGAGCGCGTCACGGTTGGCCTGGGCCTCGAACGGATCCTCGGGCGGCGCGATGAGCTTGAGCTCGTTTTCACGCGCGAGGATGTCGCGGGTGAGCTCGGCGAACTGCAGGTGGGTGTTGAGGCCAGTGCCGGTCGCGGTGCCACCGAGCGGGATCTGGCCGACCTGCGGGAGGGCGTTCTTGACGCGCTTCTGCGCGAGGCGCAGCTGCGCGGCGTAGCCGGCGAACTCCTGGCCGAGGGTGACCGGCACCGCATCCATGAGGTGCGTGCGGCCGGCCTTCACGATGTCGTGGAACTCGACCGACTTCGCATGGAGCGACGCTTCGAGCTGCGCGAGGGCCGGCAGCAGCTGGTTGGTGGCCTGGTCGAGCGCGGCGAGGTGGACGGCCGAGGGGAACGTGTCGTTGCTCGACTGCCCCATGTTCACGTGGTCGTTCGGGTGCGCGTCGCCGCCGGTGAGGGCGGAGATGACCTCGTTGACGTTCATGTTCGTCGACGTGCCGGAGCCGGTCTGGAAGACGTCGATCGGGAACTGGTCGTCGTGGTCGCCGCGGGCGATCGACTCGGCCGCACCCTGGATGCGGTCGGCGAGTTCCTTGTCGAGCTTGCCGAGGTGGGCGTTGGCCTGCGCGGCCGCGCCCTTGATCCGCGCCTGCCAGCGAACGACGTGAATCGGCACGCGCTCGCCGCTGATCGGGAAGTTGGCGACCGCTTTTTCGGTCTCGGATCCAAAGAGCTGCTCAGACATCGCCGGCAAGCGTAGCCCGCAAGCGACACCCCGCGCGGTGCCAGGGCGTGAACGCAAGCGGTGTAGAGCGACCGCGGCGTGCGCGATACTCGTTGTTCCCGACTCGCGAAAGGCCTGCTCGTGGTCCCGCTCATCATCGTCTTGGTCATCGTCGCCGTCATCGCCCTGTGGGCTGCGGCGACCTACAACGGGCTCGTCAAGCTCCGCAATCGCGCCGAGGAAGGCTTCTCGGACATCGATACGCAGCTGAAGCGTCGCCACGACCTCATCCCGAACCTCATCGAGACGGTGAAGGGCTATGCGGCCCATGAGAAGTCGACGTTCGAGGCCGTCGTCGCCGCGCGCGCCGGCGCCGTCGCCGCCCAGGGTCCGGCGGACCAAGCCGCCGCCGAGAACATGCTCACGGGCGCACTCGGCAAGCTGTTCGCCCTGGCAGAGGGTTACCCGGACCTCAAAGCGAGCCAGAACTTCCTCGCGCTGCAGAACGAACTCACCGACACCGAGGACAAGATCCAGGCTTCGCGCCGCTTCTACAACATGCAGGTGCGCGACCTGAACACGAAGATCGAGTCCGTCCCGTCGAACGTGATCGCCGGCGTCGGCCACTTCGAAAAGAAGGCGTTCTTCGAACTCGAGGATCCGGCCTCGGAGCGCCAAAACCCCCAGGTCTCCTTCTAGTCGACCGACCTCTCCGACCCCGGGCGTCCGCGCGTGTACGAGCAGATTGCCAGCAACAAACGCAAGTCGGTGGCGCTGTTCGCCGGCTTCTTGCTGCTCTACGGCGCCGTCGCAGCGGCGGTGTGGTGGTACGCGGGGTACGGCCCGTCGGTCGTGGTCGTGGTGATCGCGGTCGTGGTCGCCACGGTCGCGCTGGTCGGCGGCGACGACATGGCCGTGCGGATCGCGGGCGCCCGGCAGATCGAGCGCAAGGAGGAGGCGCCGGAGCTGTGGCGCCTCGTGGAGAACCTTTCGATCGTGGCCGGCATTCCGATGCCGCGGATCTTCATCTCGCCGGACCCGTCGGCCAACGCCTTTGCGGCGGGCCGCAAGCCTGAGCAGGCGGTCGTGTGCGTGAACCAGGGGATGCTCGAGCTGCTCGATGACCGCGAACTCGAGGGTGTCTTGGCCCACGAGCTCAGCCACATCCGCAACTACGACGTGCGCCTCATGACCTATGCGGCGGTGCTCGCGGGCTCGCTCGTGCTCGTCGCCCAGCTCGCAGCGCGGATCGGATTCCTCAGTGGTGGACGGGGGCGGCGCGACAGCAACGGCGGGGGCGCAGCGGGCATCCTCCAGCTTGTGGTGCTCCTTGCCACGGTGGTGCTCGCGCCGATCGGCGCGACGATCATCCAGCTCTCGATCAGTCGCAAGCGCGAGTTCGTGGCCGATGCCTCCGCCGCCGAACTGACGCGCTACCCGCAGGCCCTCGCGTCGGCGCTCAACCTGATTGGAGGCGACTCCACCCCGCCTGCCCGCGACGAGCGCACGATCGCGCACATGATGATCGCGCCGCAGCTGACCGTCCGGGGCAACACGAGCAAGCTGTTCTCGACCCATCCGCCGATGGAGGAGCGCGTCGCCGCGCTCATGGAGATGGCCGCCGGAACCCCGCATCAACACGGCCTCCCAGTGGTGCAAACGTTCCTCGAAGTGAGCGAGCCTCCCGCCGATTTCGGTGACGAGACGCCGGCCGTCTTCCGCGACGAGTAGCCGCGCGCTGCCGTCCGGCCGTCCCGACCGGGCGGCCGGACCCAAGAGACACCGTCCCTAGGACGAATAGCGGCGCACAGCCGTCCGGCTAGCAGCGCGCTGCGCTGACGGCCAACGGAACATCCCGGGGCACTGTGTCGCGCGGGTTACACACTGGGCGTCGCAAACGGAGCAGACGGGACCGCGTTTCCACGGGATCTTGGAGTCATCGCCGGGGCACCACCCGGCGAACCCCACACCACAGGAACTCAAACCATGCTCTCCAACCCCACTCGTCGCTTCTCTCCGGCCACCGCACTGTCGGTTGCCGCCATCCTCGGAGGAACGCTCTTCGCGGCCGCTCCAGCCGGTGCCCAGGTGCCCGGCGAGGCGATCCCTTCAACCACCACCCCGACGCCGACGGCGACGCCCACGCCCACGCCCACCCCGACTTCGACGCCGGCACCACGCCCGGCACCGGCCGGCAACGGCTCCATCGCCATCCCCGAGGACACCACGCCGGACCCGCCGGCGCCGCCGACGCCCGTCGGACCGCAAGGCCTGCTCGGCGAGGCCCCGATCAGCCTCGGCGTCCTGGTCGCCAAGCTCCAGGAGAGCGTCTCCGTGAACGGTGGCTCGACCGGCTGGGCCTACTCGATCAGCCGCCAGGGCCAGATCGTCGGCGGCAACGCGGGCGGCCTCGCGCGCCTCCCGTTCGATGCGAACAACGACGCCGACGGCATCCCGTTCACGCAGAGCACCCGGATCGAGCTGATGAGCACGACCAAGCCGATCACGGCGATGGCGATGCTCAAGGCGCTCGACGCCGCCGGCATCTCGGTCGACGCGCCCGTCGGAAAGTACCTGCCGGCCGGCTGGCAGAAGGGCAAGGGCTTCTCGAAGTACAGCGTCAACCCGATCACGTTCCGCCATCTCCTCACGCACACGTCCGGCATCCTGCAGGCGTTCCAGGACCCGAACATCGACCACACCGGCTGGGATAACGAGTGGGTCGGCCTGGTGCCGATCGTGAAGGAAGGGGCGACCCCGAACGTCGCTGCCGGTGAGCAGTACAAGAACGCCAACTACTCGCTCATGCGCGTGCTGCTGCCCAAGCTGTGGTCGCTCACCGATGGCCCGAAGACGGCCGTCACCGAGGCCAACCACGGCCTGCGTTACCTGAGCTACGTCAACACCAAGATCCTGGCTCCGGCCGGCATCGCGGCGACGAGCTGCAACGCCTCAAACCCCGCCACCGCGGCCTTCGTCTACAACAAGAGCAACCTCGGCATCCTCGGCCGACTCGTCGACTACACCGGCGTTGAGAACCAGTGCGGCGGCCATCGCGGTCTGCACCTCTCCACGCTCGACCTCGTCCGTCTGACGGCCAAGCTCCGTGAGACGAACGCGGTCCTGCCGGCGCACGTGCGCAAAGCGATGTTCGACGGCCGCCTCGGCTGGTCGACGTTCTCCAACCGCTCCGGCACCGACCGCGCGGGCCTCTGGTACCACGGCGGCGACGGCGACTTCAGCGGCGGCCGCCAGGTCAACACCTGCGTGATGAACGCGCCCCAGGGCTACCAGCTGTCGATCATCTTCAACTCGCAGACGCCCAGCAGCACCTACCAGTGCACGATCCTCAAGAACGCCATCAACGCCGCCCGCACCGCGTAGGAGGTCTAGGCCCAGCCAGGCCGTCGCGGCTTGCCTCGCAGCGTCTTTAGACGCTCGAGGCGAGCCGCTTCCTTCGTGCGGTACGCCCGGCGGTCGGCGACCTGCATCAGCGTCTCGAACGAGTCGCCGTCAACGCCGTAGAGCGCGGCTCCAACCGAGCCTGGACTGAGCGGCTCGAGCGCTTCCCGGACCGTCCTGACATCCCGGGCAAGCTGATCCGCCGACGCCGCCGGAACGGCCAGGGCAAACTCGTCGCCGCCGATCCGGCCAACGGCGTAGGGGTCCGGCAGCACGGTCATCAGCATCCCGGCGATCGACTCGAGGGTCCGGTCGCCGACGGCGAGCCCTTCGGCCTCGTTGAGTTCCCGAAAGCCGTCGAGGTCAAGCGTGATGAGCGCCAGCGGGGTTCCCTCTGCTGCGGCCCGCTCGACCGCCGCGTGCGCCCTGACTTCGAACCCCCGGCGATTGAGCAGCCCGGTCAGTTCGTCGGTCTGGGCAAGCTTGAGGCGAACACTTGTCACCGCAACCGTGCCATCACGGCCGAGGGCCCCGAGCCGAGCCGCACCGACCAACAGGACCGCCTGGAACGGCGCGATCCAGAGCGCCCCAGGCGGCCCGAGGGCGAGGATCAGGACCCACGCCAGCGCCATGATCGCGAAGAGCCGACGCGCCAGGCGACGGTCGAACATCGTCGCATCGAACAGCACCTTGATGAACAGGGCACCCGCGATCGGCGCTGCAGCTCCGTGCCCCGAAGCCAGCGCGGCACCACCGACGCCGAGGCCGAGCAGGATCGCGGACGCGTAGAACGGCACCAGGGCTGGATGGCCGAGTTCGTTGATGCGATGTCGGTAGACGACGGCGATCACCACATTCACGAGGACCCACGGAATCCCGAGATAGCGGACGAGCTGCTGGTAGATCGTGTCGCCATCGGCCATGAAGGTCGCGGCGACCACAAAGCTCCCGGCCAGCGCGAGGGTGAGGAATCCCGCGGCGAGCCAGCGTCCGTCGAGGGCGAGTCCCTCGCCTTTCATCGCCGCAGGACGCTCACCGGACCGCACCGCCGCAAACGTGACCGCCGGGGGCTCTGCCCGCGAGCCAGCCTCGGCCGGTCGGTGATCGGCACTTCGGTGCTGCACAGGAAACGCGGGGTCATGACGGGCAAGGATCACCGCGTGGGTCGCAGCGTCGAGCAGGGCCTCCCACGACGACTCGCCGTCGTCGGTCGTCGCAACGCCTACCGACGATGAAATCCGCTCGGCCACCGCCGCCCGGAGCGTGCTTCCCAGGGCCACCGCCTCCTGAATGTCCGTCCCGAGCAGGAGCACGGCGAATTCGTCGCCGCCCAGTCGACCGAACGCGGCGTCCGTTGGAAGCAGTGGCGGAATGACGTCGCCAATCCACGAGAGGAGTTCGTCGCCTGCGGCGTGGCCGGAATCGTCGTTAACGCGCTTGAAGTTGTCGATGTCCAGGACGAGGAGCGCCGCGATGGCATCGGGCGAGGCCCCTTGCAGATCGAAGGCGAGCTGCTCGAGGAAGCCCCGCCGGCTGAGGCCCTTGGTCAGGGCATCGGTGCGGGAGAGCAGAGCGGCCTGCCGAAGCCCGAACCGGTGACCATGCCGCGGGATCAGACCGGAGACCCAGCCGATCAACACCAACCCGACCGTGACCGCAGTGTCGAGGAGGTTGAGGTCGGGCACGAGGAAGAGCAGCCCGGAGACGAGCGCCAGGAGACCGGCAATGGCGATACGCGACCGGCGTCTGGGGAGCGCGAAGCCGATGTAGGCCGCGGTCGGCAGCGCAGCGGTGAGCGTCAGCGCCGCAACCTCGGCCGCGTGGTCGGCGAGGACCACGCTCAGTGCCCGGCGAGTTCGTGACGCATCTTGGTGCGCAGCTCGCGAAACCGGACGGTCTCGTAGATGATCAGGCAGGCCGCCAGGGCGGTGAGGATCGCCAGCGTCACGAGCGCGTCCAGCTCGACCGCGAGCGGGATGAGGGCCAGCGCGATGAGCGCAACGACCAGCCGCTGGGTGCTGAAGCGCTTCACATTGCGATAGCGGAATGCGATGTGCGCGGCCAGATACAGCGCGAACCCTCCGAGGAGGGCCGTCGCCGGGACGAGCTTGAGGGGCTCGTCAACGTGGCCAACCGTCTTCTTGAGCCCGAGCGCGATCAGCACGATCCCGGCAACCATCACGAAGTGCAGGTAGGAGAAGGAGTCGCGCGCGATCTCGTTCTGTTCCTTTCCGGGCGCGGCGTTGACCAGGCGCCGCTCGGCCACCCGCGCGACGACATCGAAGTACATCCACCAGAGCGCGAACGACAGCAGGACGCCAAGCACCGCGGAGGAGACGACGGCCACCGTCAGCTCAATCTCGTCAACGCCGATACCGATCGCGACGATCGATTCCCCGAGCGCGATGATGAGGATGAGCCCGTGCCGCTCGGCAAAGTGCTTCGGCGACAGTTTCCACCCCTCGGCCCCGAAGAAGAACGGGCCGCCAGCGTCGACGGCGAGCGCCAGGAACCACAGGCCACCTTGCACCCAGCCGTCGGTGAACGACGCGCCGATCAGCAGCGCCACGCTGAGCGCCGTGCTGACTCCCAGGCCGGTCACTGAGCTGCGAAGCCCTGGCTCGTCGCGGCTGCTGATCCAGAACAGGGCGATATGCGCGCCTCGGACCACCGCGAACGCCCCGGCAAAGAGGAGGCCGTAGTCCTCGAACGCGTGCGGCATCGCCAGCGAACAGACGAGCAGCGCGGCGATCGCGACGGCCATGACGAGCCGGACCGCTCCCTCTTCGGGGTCGATCACGCTCGTCAGCCACGCGTAGCCGACCCACGCCCACCACATCACGCCCAGTACCAGCATCCCTTTGCCGAGGCCGGCCCAGGTCGGCTCGTACGCCATGAGCGCGGTCGCCTGCGTGAGCGCGAGGACAAAGACGAGGTCGAAGAACAGCTCCAGCGGCGTTACCGCGTCCTGCTGACGCCTGGTTGCCTGGATATGCGGCGTGCGGGGTCGGGCGGATGCGCTCACGCCCGCGAGTTTCTCAGGCCGGTCGCCCGCACACCAGAGCACCAGCCCTCGCCGTCGCACCATGTTCTGGACGCTCCATGCAATACGCACCGTAGTTCTTCGACGAAGGTTCTCGCTTCGCCCCGGTCGGACTGCTAAAACTGGCAGTCCCATGACCACTGTCCCTGGTTCATTGGTGAGCCCCCGGCGATCACTCGGGCGGCGCACCTTCATGGCGATCGTCCTGATCGGTCTCAGCGCCCTCGCGTGGGGTGGCGTCGCGCGCGACACGACGAAGGACGTCATGCCCAAGTCGGTCCTTCCGTGGGTCCTTCTCCAGGGCGGCGAGCACTCGCACCAGCCCGACCCGCTGCCAGCCACGGCGAGGCCGGCCGAGGCGCCGCACCGGTGAGCAGCCCGGCCGGGTCGACCCCGCCGCCCGGCGCCTTGCACCCGGGTGGACTGCGCATCTCGTCCCAGCATCGCGTGCGCCGATTCGGCGCCACCGAGCGCGCCCTCCACATGGTGCACGGCACCTCGTTCCTCGCGATGCTCGCGACCGGGTTCATGCTCGGCCTGCCGTGCATGGTCAAGTTCTACGGGGCCGAGCATCGGCCCCTCGTGCTCGATGTCCACCTCGTGATCGCCGCGCTCTGGATCACGGGCATCACCCTCGTGCTCGTCTTCGGCGACCGCAAGATGCTGCGCCGCACCCGCGAGCAGTTCGAAAGCCTCGACGCCGACGACCTGCGATGGCTCCGCAGCAAGGCAGCCCGAAGCGCTCCGCAGGGCCGCTTCAACGGCGGGCAGAAGTTCCACGGCATCGTGCAGGCCGGCCTCACGGTGCTGCTCTTCGTGTCGGGACTCTGCCTCTGGATCGGGCTGAAGAGCCCCGGGTTCGTCGTCCCAGGAGCCCTGGGGTTGCACGACTATGCGATGGCCGGCGCGGTGTTCTTCGTGGTCGGCCATGTCGGCGTTGCCCTGTCGCCGAAGATCCGCGCGTCGGTGGCCGGCATGTTCCGTGGCACGGTGCCGGCTTCGTACGCGCGAACCCACCACGCCGACTGGGATCCCGAGGCCGAACCGCTGGAGCACCGCCCGCCGCGGACCCGCGCACGTTTGGCCACCGGGGGCGTCGTCGTGGCAGCTGGCATCGCGGTCGCGGCGATGCTGACCACCGTCTGAGAAACCCGGCGCTCGGCGGGCGCACATTCGTTCGCGACACGTAATGCTCGGCCTGGACGCGGGTGGGACAATCGCTGGATGACCGACGCCACCGACGATCCCAGCGGTGCCCCGATCGGTCGTCGCGCGTTCCTTGGCGTCGTAGGGGTCGGTTTGACGTCGCTCGTGTGGGGTGGCGCCGCGCTCGACCTCCTCTCCAAGGCGACGACCGCGCTGCCGCAGGGCGTCCGCGGAGCTATTCCGTTTGGCCAGGGCTGGCGGATCTATTCGGTCAATCCGCCGTTCCCGGTGTTCGACCGCAAGACCTGGACCTTCCAGATCGAAGGCCAGGTCGAGAAGCCGGTCACCTACACGTTCGAGGATCTCCTCGACCTTCCGTCGGTCGACCAGACCAGCGACTTTCACTGCGTGACCGGCTGGTCGGTCGACGATGTGGTCTGGAAGGGCGTGCGGCTCGACGATCTCCTGGCCGAGGCGAAGCCGCTGCCGAGCGCCAAGGGCCTGGAGTTCTGGTCGATGGAGGCGGAGTACGTCGACACGCTCACGATGGAGCAGGCGGCGATGCCCGACGTGATGCTCGCCTATGAGATGTACGGGCAGCCGATCCCGCGCCAGCATGGTGCGCCGGCCCGCGTGGTGATCCCGAAGATGTACGGCTACAAGGGCACCAAATGGTGCAACCGGATCAAGGTCGTCGACACGATCGAGGACGGGTACTGGGAGGTGCGCGGGTACGACCGCGACGCGTGGGTGGGCGACTCCAATGGCCGCTGAGACCAGCTCCTCAGGCGACGATCCGACGAGGGCCGTCGCCCAGGAAGCCGACGACTCGGCGGCAATGATCGAGGCGCTCGGGACACGCGCCTCGACGCTCCAAGCCGCGCGTACCGCTGAGCAGCGGGCGGCCTCCCGCCGGCGCGTGCCGCGCTTCTCTGCCACCGAGCGATGGCTGCATGGCGTCAACGGCGTCGCGTTCATCGTCATGCTGCTCACCGGGCTGGCGCTGTTCCTGCCCTTCCTGGCGCAGGCGTTCGGCAACCGGCCGGTCGTCAAGGCGATCCACCTGGCCGTCGCGGCGCTCTGGCTGACCGCGATCGTCCTCACGCCGATCCTGGGCGACCGGCGGGTCATCCGCCGCACGCGGATGGAGTTCGAGAGCCTGAGTCGCGACGACTTGCGCTGGCTGCGCAGCCACGCCGCCCGCTCGGCTCCGCAGGGCAAGTTCAACGGCGGCCAGAAGTTCCATGCCGTGATGCAGGGCGCGCTCACGTTCCTCTTCTTCATCTCCGGCGCGCTCCTCTACCTCGGCGAGCGCAACACGGTGTTCCGGCTCCCGGGCACCATCGCGCTGCACGACGTGGCGATGGTCGTCGCCGCGATCCTCGTGACCGGGCACGTCTACATTGCCGTCGTGCGGTCGCGCGAGTCGCTCTCCGGCATGACCGACGGCACCGTGCCGGCGTCCTACGCGGCAGAGCACCACCCGCTCTGGGATCCGGCGAACGATCCGATCGGCTTCACCCCACGGCCTAGCGCCGCCCGGCTCGCGCTGGCCGCAGCGGTGCTCGCGGCAGGCATCGTCGCCGCCTTCCTGCTCGCTGGCGGTTGAATCTCCCGACGACTGAGTCGGCCGAGCCGGCTGAGTCGACTGAGTCGACTACCGAGACGGGACCTGAACGAGAACTCGCAGGCACCCAGGCCAAGCGTTCACCGGCTCATCACCGCGGGTTCACCCGAGTTCTACTTCGAGCACGACCGGCGCAGACAGGCTGCCGGGCGATGCGATTCACCAAGCTCTTCCCCCCAATGCTCGTGGCCGCCGCGCTCGCCGCCGCCCCGACCGCTCTGGCCGGCACGCCCGACGCGGGCGCCGAGTCGGCCGCACGTGGCCATGGCCACGCCCCGGCGGTCACCGCACCGACGCTCGTCGGTCGCGCGACCCTCCCGGCGACGCTCTTCCTCCCCGGTCCGACCTCCGGCGCGGCCCTCGGCACCACGCCGATCAATGGCGTGACACCGCCGTTCGCCGGCCAGCCGATCCCGGGCTTCTCCGGCATCCTGCAGGAGCCCGACGGCACCATCCTCGGCCTCCCGGACAACGGCTTCGGGAGCCGTGCCAACTCGGCCGATTACCTGCTGCAGCTGCAGTACGTCGAGCCGAACTGGAAGACGGCCGCGCCGGCCTCCGGCTCGGCTGACTCGGGCAACGCGCGGATCAAGAAGACCGTGCGCCTGAGCGATCCGTGGCACCTCGCTGGCTTCCCGATCACCCGCGCCGACCGCCTCCTCACCGGCGCCGACTTCGACATCGAGTCAATCCAGCCCGCGCCGTTCGGTTTCCATTGGATCGGCGACGAGTTCGGCCCGTCCGTGCTGCTCGTCGACCCCAAGGGCCGCCTCGCTGCACCGCCGATTCCGCTGCCGGGCGTCAAGAGCCCGTTCAGCCCCAAGCTTGCGGTCGGCGAGACGCCCACGCTGCCCGCCAGCGGCGGGTTCGAGGCGATGGCGCAGGTCCCGGGTGGACGCTTCCTGCTGCCGATCACCGAGAAGGCCCTCATCGGCGAGGCCGATCCGTCGCGCCGCGTGATCCACGAGCTCGACACCTTGCGCTTCAAGTACACGGGCCAGACGTGGGACTACCGCACCGACCTGCCGAACGGTCTGGTCGCCGACGCCCAGGCGCTCGACAAGCACCGCCTGCTGATCCTCGAGCGCGACGACTTCGAGGGCGCCAAGGCCGTGACCAAGAAGGTCTACGCCGTCGATCTTCGCGTCAAGAACGCCGACGGGTCGGTCAAGAAGACCCTCGTCGTCGATCTGCTGAACCTGGTGAACCCCGGCGTGACGCAGGAGACGCCCGGCGTCTTCGGTCTCGGGAGCCCGTTCAAGTTCGCGCTTCAGTCGGTCGAGTCGCTGCTGCCGATCAAGGGCGACCGGCTCCTGCTCGCCAGCGACAACAACTTCCCGTTCTCCAACGGGCGCCGCACCGGCGCGGCTGATGACACCGAGATGATTCAGGTCCAGCTGCCGAAGCAGCGGTAGGACGGCGAGCGAGTTGCCGCGGCCTGCTGGGCAGGCCGCGGCGCCCGGCCGTCGCGGGCGACGGGCCACAGGCAACGGGGCCACAGGCAACGGGCAACCGGCAACGGGCAACCGGCGACGGGGAACAGCGGTGCGCGAACTCCCGCTGGCGCCCCCTCGGCCGAAGTGTGGGGGACGCACAGTCCTTGCGTGACGTGTGTCGTGGTCAGCGAACAGAAGCGGAGCTACGTTGGGCCCCAATGATCCTTCCGACTTCCCTCCCGAGCCTCCGCTACCTCCTATTCGTCGCGCCGGCGAAGCTCGTCACCAAGACGATCACGCGTCGCGCGATGCGGCTGCTGCCGCGCACGACGGCCGTCCGCACCGACCGCTGAAGCCCGGCGGCAACGCGCCGCACTCCCGATCGGGGCGACGCGTCCGTACTCTCTGACGCGTGACCGACTCGGACGACGACACCATCGCCCGCGCCGCCGAGCCGCTCGATGAGACCCTGGCTCGCGCTGTCGACGCGGACGACGAAACTGCGAGCGCCGTCGACGCGGACGACGAGACCATCGCACGCGCCGTCGAACCGCTGGATCCGGCGACTCGCATCGACCCCGAGCAGCTGGCGACCTGCCTGGCCGTGCTCCGCCAGCTCGATGCGCTGCCGCTCGACCATCCCGATGCCGTCGAGGTGCGGATGGCGACGAACGGGATCTGGAAGTCGCTGAAGAAGCGTCGCAAGCGCGAGCGCCGCGACGAGGTCGTCAATCACGACGCCGCCGTCACCGCCGCGACGGCCACCGCCGCCCCGGGTCGCATCGACGACGAGACCGCCGGCATCCTGTTGCAGCCGACCGCCAACGGGATCGTCGGCACCCTGAAGCAGGCCCGCCCTTGCTACATCTGCAAGGAGCGCTACACGGAAGTCGACGCCTTCTACCACCAGCTCTGCCCCACCTGTGCGGCGTTCAACTGGTCACGCCGCGACGCCGGCACCGACCTGTCCGGCAAGCGCGCCCTCCTCACGGGCGGCCGCGCGAAGATCGGGATGTACATCGCGCTGCGCCTGCTGCGCGATGGCGCCCACACCACGATCACGACGCGCTTTCCGGCCGACGCGATCCGCCGCTTCAAGGCGATGCCCGATAGCGGCGATTGGCTCCACCGCCTGAAGGTCGTGGGAATCGACCTGCGCGACCCGCGTCAGGTGATCGCCCTGGCCGACTCGGTCGCCGAGGCCGGCCCGCTCGACATCCTCATCAACAATGCCGCCCAGACCGTCCGGCGCACCAGCGGCTCCTACAGCCAGCTCATCGCCGGCGAGATGGCCGACCCGACCGCGCTCACCGAGGGTGGCACCGAGGTCCTCGTGCTTGGCCAGCCGCACGACGCGCATCCGCTGTCGATCACCGGCCTGGCGTCGCCGCATCTGGAGGCCGGCGACGCGATCGCGGCCGCCGAGGAGATGACGGCGCTGGCGATGACGGCCGGCTCCTCATCGCTGGAGCGCACCGCCGCGGGCACGGCCATCGACGCCGGCGGCCTCATGCCGGACATCGTCGACAGCAACTCGTGGTCGGAGGTCGTCGATCAGATCGACCCGATCGAGCTCCTCGAAGTCCAGCTCTGCAACTCAACGGCGCCCTTCCTGCTGATCAGCCGCCTGCGCGCGTCGATGGCGTCATCGCCGGCGCGCCGCAAGTACGTGGTGAACGTCTCCGCAATGGAGGGCCAGTTCTCCCGCGGTTACAAGGGCCCGGGCCACCCCCACACGAACATGGCCAAGGCCGCCCTCAACATGCTCACGCGCACGAGCGCCAACGAGATGTTCGACACCGACCAGATCCTCATGACCGCCGTCGACACCGGCTGGATCACCGACGAGCGCCCCCACACCACCAAAGCCCGCCTCCACCAAGAGGGCTTCGCCGCACCCCTCGATCTCGTCGACGGCGCCGCCCGCGTCTACGACCCGATCGTCCGAGGCGAAGCCGGCGAAGACCTCAAGGGCATCTTCCTGAAGGACTTCAAGAAGCACCCCTGGTAGCCCGCCAGTGAGTGCCTGCGAACAGCAGTTATGTCAGGTTGAAGGCCCGCTCCGAGGCCGGTTGTCGATTCCCGGTGATCGAGACCGGCCCTTCACTGGACTGAAAGTCGGCGCTTCACGAACCAGGACTAACGGTGGCGAGGAACGGTAGCCGGCTGAGAAAGCTTGGGCTCACCGAATCTGAATCAACAGCCATTCAGCCCTGGCTCAGGGTGATCACGCGGTCGAACTTGCCAGCATGGAGGTCGACCTCCGGGATGACGTGGTAGCGGCTTCCCGCGACGCTCCACTGCAGGTCGATGTCAGGACCGGGGTCACTCGGGTCTACTGGTTGCAGCAGCAAGCACCAGCCCTCTCCTCGTTGCTCTGCTTCGGAGAAGCGGTCCCGGTCGTCATCAGATTCAAGTTCCGAGAACCAGATAGCGACTTCTTCGCCAAATGCCGCTTGCCTCATCGTTGGTGCGCCGAGGAAGCGATGCGCGCGCATGACGTGTGCGGTCAACGCATCGATGGCACTGGAGGTCTCCTCCCAGGTCGCGCCAACTTGCTGTCGGGCGTCGTCCAGTTCGGGTCCCTGACCGATTATCGGCGACGCAAAACCTTGAAGGTAACGTCGGCCGATGGGCTGCCAGTCATAGGACCGTCCTTCGGTGGTCTCGACCCCCGGATCGTCGGCTGACCGGAACAAGACGCGCGTGGAGGCAAGCCAAGAGTCCTCAATCCCAGGATCCTCATCGTGAAACAGCAGCAATGAGCCACCGGTCGGAGCGCCCACGACGCCTGCGGAACCGACCAATTCGTCAAGGTCAATCTCGAACAAGAACGCAAGCGGGCAGTCGCCGTCCTTCGGCCAGTCGACGCCGCTAGGCAAACGAACCAAGTCACCACCGCCAATCCGAGAACCCGTCGGAACGTTCGTCTCCAACACGATGAAGCCGTCGAGTGTCTGGCTCATGACGGCAGCTACCGCACCAGGCGACAGCCCTTGCTCAGCGAGCCCCGCCTCAAGCGCGGCTCGCTGAACGCTCAAAGGGCTACCGGAACGAGCCAGGTCCAACAGATACTCGGAATTCACCATCTACGCTCAGTCTTAGCAGGCGAGAGGGCGCTATCGGAAGACGTTGCAGAGCCCGATGGAGTCGAACTTGGCGAACGGCATCGGAATCAGCAAGTAGTCCGAGTCCTCCACCGGCGTGGGACTCTGCACATTCGGTTCAGTCGGGGTGGGGTTTGCGGCCAGGTTCCACCCGCACCCTGGGAACAGGATCGGTTTGCTCTTCGGGTTCCGCCCAGGCTTGCCCATCAGATTGTTGCTGTAGAAATGCTGCAGGACCCTGCCTTCGCGCTTGTTGTGGGCCCTGGAGATCATCTCGACACTCGGGAATGGCGTTGTTGCCGATCCGAAGAATCCCTCGAAGCTCGCTCCGAACGGGTATTCATCGCACTCTTGGACGATGTCCTCGCGAGTCTTCCCTAGCGTGCAGGGATAGGTGTTCCGGTTCCAGCTGGAGTTGAAGCCGACTCGCCCGCGACGGTGGAGTTCAACCCACTTGGGGTAGGTAGCGATCGCGCGGGCATCGTGGCGCGCTGCTTCGTAAGCGTCGCGGCCGATAATGAGGATGGGCCGGCCCTTGCACTTGCTCTTGAGCGAGATTGCCGCGCGAAGGAGAAGCGCCTGGCACTTTCGCATAATCTGTCGCGCCTTCAACACTGGGAGCTCGCTGGTCGGTGAGTCTCTGAGCGTCGGGTTGCGCGCCACCATCTCGTCGGCATCGGCGAGTTCGTCCAACGTGTACCCCACAAGTGCCGGCGGGTTGACCAAGACCTCGATCCGCCCGTACTTGTTGTGCGGTGCGCCACCCTGGGGCCGGGTATCGACGACGGAATTCTCCCCAAGTTCGTCTTGGGCGTCCTCGGCTGGGATCGTGGTCTTGGTCAGGATGCCGAGGAAGCCGGCGGCTTCGAGAGTTGCTTCGCAGGCGTCATAGGTCATTCCCGAGCAGTCAGGGACGATCCCTTTGGCGTGCTCGGGATCCGGCCCGCCGCCGAGCTGGGAGTCGATCTTTTGGTTGAGGTTCAATCCGCCGGTGTCCAACGAGTCGGCTACGACCGCTTCGGCATCGGCCCGGCTGACCGCCGGACCAGTGACCGTTTGAAACTCGGTATTCGCGGGCGGTGGTTCTGGCATCGCCATGCCATTGCTGAAGAGCTTTGTCCACGGCATATACAAGCCGAATGAGCCAGGCCGGGTTTGACGGAGGTTGATCTGACCGCGAAACCCGGTCCGGCTCAGACAACTGCGCTGGTGGACCCCCGCGATCTAGCAATCAACTCACATGATGTTCGTGGAATGACTTACGTCGCGTAAGCCATTCCGCAGGCTTGCCCGGCTAGCTCGTTAGCTCGTGCCAGCGGGTGAGAAGGTCCGCGACGTAACCCTGCGCGTCGGCGGCCGCTGCGTCGATCTCGTCGCCGCCGGCCGTCTCCGGGAGTGAGAACTTCGCGGCGCGCTGCGGTCCGATGGTGTCGAGGTTCTCGAAGTCGCGAGCGAGCAAGTCGATGGCCTCTTTCACCGTTTCGCGGTCGGTGAGAGCGTTCAGATCGTCGGCGACCGCGGCTCCTCCGCCCGGGGTGTGGCTGATGACGTAGATGAGGTCGAATGCGTCCTTTGGTTCGCTGCGGTGCGCGGCGGCGAACGCTTTGAGGACGGCATAGGCGGCTGGTCCGCAGATCGGCACGGTGCGGGTGACCGATTCGCCAGCGAGAGTGTGCCCGCTGATCTTGATCCATCGGCGGTCTTCGAACGCGAGTTGCAGGCCTGGAGTCACCACGGCGCCAAAGTCGCTTTGAAGCTTCTTGATTCGCGTCGCGGCGCCGGTAGGCTGCTCGTCCGCAACAGGCGCCATCAGGAAGTCGATCGTGACCTTCAGTTGGCCGAGCTTCCAGCGCTGCACCGTGGGGTTGCCGCTGTCGTTGGTGTCTGGCTCAAAACCTTCTGCGCGCAACCGTGCGCTGAGTCCGGCGTACCGCTCATCGTCCAGTAGCGCCAGCGCTAGAGCGACATCAAGGTCGTTCGTTCCCGGGTGGCGATCGCCCTGGTCTGCGCGGTGCAGGTCGATCAGAAGGGCGGGGACGACGCCGCCGACGATGCACAGGTCATCCAGGTAAGCGCCGAGTGTGACGGCGACGGTCAGCAGTGCGCTTTTGACCTGCTCAAGATCTTGGGCGCGATAGCCGGCGCGGTTCCTCGGTTTGGCTGCCTCGGTCATGGCCACAGGCCCGCGGCACGAAGGTGCTCGGCGGCCTCGGTGGCGCGTTCGGGCAGGTGTTGGAGGTCGAGCAGGATCTGCGGCACCGAGACGCACGGGTGGTCGTCGACGACGGCACCGCCGTCGAAGACGCCGCGATCTTCGGGGCCGATCAGCTGGATGTTGGCGCCGCGTTCGCCGCGGCGCATCCCGATCGCGGTCGCAGCCTCGCGCGGGTCTCCGTGGACGTAGACGGTGACCAGACGAAAGCGCGCGAAGCCATCCAGCAGCCACGCCGCCGGTAGACCGGTGAACGCGTGGCCCGACCACTGCTGCGTGAGGCGGTCATTGACCAAGGCGGCCAGTTCGGAGCCGGAGCCCGACAGATGACCGGACACGATGTCGTGGCGTTCGTAGCGGTAGTCCTCGGCCCACGCATCCAGCAGCACCCCGGGATCACGAGGACGCACCAGCGCGCCGTCGCGGCTCAGCAAGTCCTGCGCGCTAAGCGCCGCGACGACACGAGAGATGCGTCCGGGATCCAGGTCGGTCTGCTCTGCGAGGTCCTTCTGTCGCCACCAACGCTCAGGACGGAGCAACAGCGCCCGCGTAACCCGTGAACTTTTCGGTGCAAACGGCGACGCCGGGCGCCCAACCGACGCGAACTGATTGGGGCGGCCCTGCACCGAGACGTACAGCTGCTCGTCACGAAGCTGCGCGTTACCAGACAGATCGATCCAGTTCAGCGAGCGCTCAGCCGCGATACGGGCGCCACCGGAGGTCATATACGGCACGACCAGGACTGCGGTCCCTTCGATCCCGTCGCGGTAAGCCTCGAGCTGCTCGGCGACTCGAGCGACCACCCCGGGGCTGCTGGACGTTTTGACTTCGAACAACCATCGTCGGCCGGCGCCGTCGATGGCCACGCCATCAACACCTCGATCCGCCCCCTCGGCGCGCAGCATCGCTGGGCGGGGTTCGTCCAGCAGGTCAGCGAGGATGCCCGGCAGGCGGTCAAACACCTCGCGTTCAAATTCGATCCCTTGCACAATCACCTCCGTCTGCAGACGCAGACAATAGGAGCCATTTAAGCATCTTTGTCTAAACGCGCGCAATTGCGCGCGCAAACAATTCCTGGCTTTAAAGCAAGAGCCGCCCAGTGAGTGCGCAATGCTTTACGACGCCATCGCGCTGCCACACGACCGCGCTTGAGGCGGTAGAGCGGCGGCTTGGCGATGTGGACGAAGCCGCCGTCGATCAGCTCACGCATCTCGCGGAAGCCGGTCGAGCAAACACGCCCATAGCGATGCACCGCGAAATAGGGTGGACTTTTCTCGAAACCGGGGTCGTACAAGTGGCGCCCTATTCCGCGGTGTATTGAAATCCGCTCGGTGGCATCGAGCGGGCGGGCGGCCTCAAGGCTGGTCTGCGAACCGCCGCTCAGCCGGTGTTGCGGAGGCCTCCGGCGATGCCGTTGACCGCCAGGGCGTTCGCCCGCGCGAGTTCCTCGCTGTTGTCGCCGGCGCGGCGGCGGCGCAGGAGCTCGATCTGGATGAACGAGAGCGGGTCGACCGTGGGGTTGCGGCGATCGATGGAGCGACGGAGCGTGGGCTCGCGGTCGAGGAGGCGCTCCATGCCGGTGATGGCGGTGAGTTCGCGCACCACCGTCTCGAACTCGGTCTCGATCTGGGGCCAGATGCGGTCCTTCATGGTGGCGTCGCCGCAGAGCGCGGCGTAGCGGCGGCCGATCGTGAGATCGGCCTTGGCGCAGGCCATCTCGGCGTTGCTCACGAGCGCCGCGAAGAAGGGCCAGTCGCGAGCCATCTCCTGCATGAGCTCTAGGCCGTGGGCCTCGCGTGCCGCCGCGAGGGCCGAGCCGAAGCCGTACCAGCCCGAGAGCACGATCCGGGCCTGCGTCCACGAGAACACCCATGGGATCGCACGGAGATCCTCGATGCGGCGACTCGCTTTGCGCTTGGCGGGCCGTGAGCCGAATCGCAGCTGCGAGATCGCTTCGATCGGCGTGATCGTGTGGAAGAACTCGGCGAAGTCGGCGTCGCCGTAGACGAGCGCTTGGTACGCGGCCGCCGACTGCTCGGAGATCGCGTCGAGGACCGGGTCGTACCGCTCGCGGCGCTCCTTGCTCAGCCGCGCGTCGCCGCTGCCGGCGCCTCGCAGCAGCGCCGCGCCGGTCGTCAGCTCCAGCTCGCGATGGGCGATCTGCTCGACGGCGTACTTGTCCGACAGCACTTCGCCCTGCTCCGTCACCTTGAGCCTCCCGCCGACGGTGCCCGGCGGCTGGGCCTGAATCGCCACGATGCTCGGTCCGCCGCCGCGCCCGACGGCACCACCTCGGCCGTGGAAGAAGATCCACGACAGGTCGTGCTCGCGCATCACCTCGGCCAGCTCAAGCTGGCCGCGGTAGATCCCCCACCCCGAGGCGGCGTAGCCGACGTCCTTGTTGGAGTCGGAGTAGCCGAGCATGATCTCCTGCTCGTCGCCGACGGCCCTCAGCGCATTGCGGTAACAAGGCTGATCGAGCACGACCCGCATCGTGTGGGCCGCCTCGGCGAGCGTTTCGCCGGACTCAAAGAGCGGCACGATCCTCAGGCGCGCGTCGACGCCGCCGGCGCGCGAGAGCCGACTCTCCTTCATCAGGAGCAGCACCTCGAGCAGGTCGACCGGGCCCGTGCAGCCGGAGATGATGTAGCTCTGGAGCGCGTCGTCGTGGTCGCCGAGACGTAGCTCGTCGAGGGTGCGGAAGGTCCGGACCACCTCCTGGGTGCTCTCCGAAAAGCCCGACAAATCGCTCGGGATGAGCGGCCGGCGATCGTCGACGGCGGCCGTGAGCAGCGTGATCTTGGCGGTCTCGTCGAGCCCCGCGTAATCCGGCGACAGCTCCAACTCAGCGAGAATCTCCGCGATCGCGTCGCGGTGACGATCGGCGTGCATCCGGATGTCGAGGCGAGCGAAGTGGAAGCCGAACACCTCCACCTGCCGGATCACGTCGTGCAAGAGCCCGTCGGCGACAAACGCCCCATGGTTGGCCCGCAGCGCCGCGTCGCAGCGGCGCAGGTCGGCCAGCAACTCTTCCGGCTCGGCGTATTCGTGGCCCGTCGCCTCCAGCGTCGCGCGCAACCGCCGCGCGATAAGGCCAAACGCCCGCCGATACGGCTCCTCCGGGCTGCGCGCCAGCAGTGCGGCCGCCGTACCCGGGAACCACTCCTCGCCCTGCGACAACAGCTCACGAAGCTCCTCGGGCTCGCCGGTCAGGCGACTCGAGAGCGACACCCGCGCCGACAGCTCGATCAGCCGCTCGCGCAGGAACTGCAGGCAGGCCGAGCGCATCAGGGTCAGCGTCTGGACCGTGACCTCGGGGGTCACGAACGGGTTGCCATCGCGGTCGCCGCCCATCCACGTGCCGAAGCGCAGCAGCGGCGGCACCGGAATCTTGGCGTCCGGGTAGACCTCCGCGACGGCCTGCTCGAGTTCGCGATAGATGGTCGGGATCACATCCGCGATCGTGGTGCGCAGGTACGCGAGCCCGGTCTGCACCTCGTCGGCGACGGTCGGCGTGACGGCGCGGATCTCATCGGAGCCCCACAGCTCCTGCACCGCTCCAGCGAGGCCATCAGCCGTGATCGCGGCGTCGCCGGAGGTCGGGCGGCGCTCGTCGAGTTCGCGCAGCATCGCGAACACCCGGGCGAGCTTGCCGAGCGTCGTGCGGCGCCGGGCCTCGGTCGGATGGGCGGTCATCACAAGGTGCACCTCGGCTCGTCCGAGGAGCTCGCCGAGTTCCTCAGAGCTCACCCCTTCCGCCGCGATCTCCTCGATCGACGCACGCAATGACCCACCACGCGGCGCCGGCGCCTCCTCGAGCTGACGCGCCCGCAGGCGGCGAATCCGGTCGTTGTCCTCTGCGAGGTTGAGCAGCTGGAACCAGCGCGTGAGCGACCGGGCAAGCACGCCGAGATCCTCGACCGACAGCGCCGCGATGACCTCCTCCAGCTCGGCTGCCGCCGTCGCGTCGCCAGCGCGCAGCCGCTCGCCGAGGTCGATCGCGCGGCGGTGCAGCGCCAGGGCATGCTCCCCCTCCCCGGCCAAGATGACCCGGTCGAGCACCTTACGAAGCAGCGCCCGGTCGTCGGCGAACGCGCGCCCGGAGGCCGCCTCGCTCGCGCCAGGGACGCCGTTCGTGGCCATCGGAGCAGTGATCAGTAGACCTCCGGAACGAAGTGCTGATCCCCGATCGGAGGCCGGATGTAGCCCGGATCCTCCTGCCGCGGCGGGAGTGCCAGCGGCGGTGGGGTGCGGTCCTCGTAGTCGACCATCGACAGCAAATGCGAGATGCAGTTGAGCCGCGCGCGCCGCTTGTCGTCGGCGGGGACGACGTACCACGGCGCCTGAGCGATGTCGGTGTAGCGGAACATCTCGTCCTTCGCCCGGGAGTACTCGACCCATTTCTCGCGCGACTGAAGGTCCATCGGGCTGAGCTTCCAGCGGCGCATCGGGTCGTGCACGCGCGCCTGGAAGCGCTCTTCCTGCACCTCGTCGCTCACGCTGAACCAGTACTTGATGAGCAAGATCCCGGAGCGCACAAGCATCCGCTCGAACTCGGGGGCCGACCGCATGAACTCCTCGTACTCAGCTTCCGTGCAGAAGCCCATGACGCGCTCCACGCCCGCGCGGTTGTACCACGAGCGATCGAACATCACGAGTTCGCCAGCCGCCGGCAGATGCGTGGCGTACCGCTGGAAGTACCACTGGGTCTTTTCGCGCTCGGTCGGCGTGGCGAGCGCGACGGTACGGATGTGACGGGGGCTGGTGCGCTCGGAGATCCGCTTGATCACGCCGCCCTTGCCGGCCGCGTCGCGCCCTTCGAAGATCACGACGACCTTCAGCCCTTCGGCCTTGATGTACTCCTGCAGCAGCACGAGTTCGACCTGCAGACGCTTCAGCTCTTTCTCGAACACCGCCCGGTCCATCTTCTTGGGGACCGTGCTCTTGGACGGTTCGATGGTCTGCTTGGGCTTTTTGGAGGGCTTTGCGCTCATGCGATGCTTCCGGGCCGTAAGGAACAGCCGTTCCAGTGTGCCTCCATCCGCGAGCGTCGGGATGTCGTGAGGCGCCCGCGCCGAATGGGCGACGCGGGTGGTCGGATCATCGCCCACGCTCCGGCAGCCGACTACCGCCCTGTGTCGAGAGGCGCTCATCCGCCTGTCCCAGATTCGCCAATCGTGCCCTTGCCCGAGCGACGCACCATCGACTGGCTCGCCTGTCAGAACCCTGGGACGCGCGCCCACCGGCGACCGCCCAATTTCCGTCGTCTTGGGCGCCCGGCCCTGCGACAATAGAGCCAATGAGCGATCCCACTCGCACCGCGATCCTCGATGCGGCCGAGGCCGCCTTCAAGCTCGAACCCTTCAGTCACGTCTCGATTGCCAGCGTCGCTGACGCCGCCCATGTGTCCGTCGGTGCGATCTACCACCACGTCGGCGACAAAGCAGGTCTCCGCGGGGCGGTCAACGAGCGGATCATGGAACACCTCGTCGAGGGCTACCTGCGCCCCACGTTGCAGACGGACGACACCCCCACCGAGCGGCTTGTCAACACGACGCGGGCCTACGTGCGTTTCACCGAGGAGCACCATGAGGAGTTTGTGCTGCTCTCGTCCTTTCAGCACGACGCGCGTGAGAGCACCCATGCGCAGAAGTATTCGCGAGCCACCACCAAGTACGTCAGTTCGATGCTGAGCCAGGCCATCGAGATCGTTCAGGCGGGACAGCAAACTGGCGAGATCCGGAGCGGCGATCCCGGCGGCATCGTGGTGCTCGTGTGGTCGGCGCTGTATGGCATGTGCACGCTCGTCCAGCGCTATCCAGGGCCCGTCGGCGCTGCGGCCGGCCGCAGTGAGCTCTCGCAGATGGCCGTCGGCCTCGTTCGGCAGGCGCTCTCTCCGGACCTGGCCGACTCGTACGCCTGAGCGCTCCACGCCCCGCCCACGGGGATCTGAGCGTCTTGGTCGACGCCCTGCCATAGCTCCTCGCCGGCACTCCACGATGCCTCCAGAACGAGAAAAGCCGGCGATCGCTCGCCGGCTCTCCTCAGATGCCTGGTCCTGATCCCCCGATCAAGACTTCGACCCCTATGGGTGGCTGCCGATCGTCTGGCCGCGCAAGATGGGCGAGTGTGGCCACCCGGGACGGGGTCGCCTCTTGCTGCCAGGGACAGGAGCAAGCACTCGGAGGTTGAATCTAGGGACGCGATTCCGAACCGAATTCGGAATTGATCTGCCTTGGCTGATCGCGTCAGCCGACGTCCCGCAGGAACGCGTAAATCTCGCGGGCTAGACCGACCGGATCGTCGTACGCGAGCAGCGGGCCGGTCCCCGGAAGGCCACGAAGCAAGGCGTGTTCGATGAGATCGGCAGCCTCTTCTGCGGCTCGGCGTGGGGCCAGCGGGTCATCGCCAGACCACAGCACGAGGGTCGGGCAGGCGACCTTGCCGTAGGCGTCGATCAGGTCCCGGAACTGCTCGGTGTCCCACCCGGCGATCACGCGGCGCCATGCCCGGCTGCGCTCTCCACTCTCAAGCATCGCGGTGCGTGCGCTCCCAACCAGCGTCCGCACGCGCGGCGACGCATTCTTCCCCACGAGTTCGGGCCTGATCGCGGCGCGAGCCACAGACTTGGCGATGAGCGGACCTGCGGGCGCCACGGCCGCAGCCGTGAAGCGAGCCAGGGCCCCGGAGGCGCCGTTGGGTTCGGGCCGATGGAGCCGGCCAGGCAGCAGGATCAGTCGGGAGGGTTCCAGCCACCCTCGCTCGATGGCGCGAAGCAGGAGCTGCGCGCCCAGACCGGAGCCGCCGACACGCGGCCGCGCCCCGCCGATGTCGTGGGTGAACTCGGCGAGCAGCCGCGCCGTCCAATCGATGTCGTACGGATAGCCGGGGGCCTCCTCAGAGTCCCCGTGAAGCGGGAGATCGGGCAGCACGATCCGAACGCGATCGAGGAGTTCATCGGCCGCTGGCGTGAACTCCCGGTGATTGAGGCCCCGTGAATGCCAGAGCACCAGCGGCTGGCCGGTGCCGCCCTCTCGGTAGGCGATACGTGCGCCGTCCGAGGCGTGGAAGAGGCGAAGGCGAAGCACGAACGGTCATCGTCGCACGCCCGATGGCGGGCCGCGACCGCTCAGGCCGTGGCGACTCGGCGTGGACGGGCCGAATGCTCGGACGCGTCCATCAAGGCCGCCAGCGTCGCCCCGTCCGCTGGGCAGGTCGCGCACCCGGCACGCACGCTGGTGAGTTCGCCGATCGCGACGCACAGGTCGTGGGCAAGGCCGGACGCAGCGTTGGCGCCACCGACGGCCACGGCGGCGGAGAACATCGTCGCGCCGGTTCGGCCGATCACGTAGTAGGCCGGGATGCGGTCCTCCAGCAGGTCGGCAATGGTGCGAAGCATGGCATCGCCTGCCGCATAGCCGTACGCCTCGTTGTAGGCGCGGAGCCCGTCGAGCCGGAAGGTGATCAGCGCAAACGGCTGGCCGGTCGTCGTGACCGACTGGTAGAACGCCTCCTCGGCGAAGTCGATGAAGCCCGCGCGATTGGAGAATTGTGTGAGGTCGTCGGTGGACGCGCGGCTGCGGGCGTGGTCGGCGGTTTCGTCCATCGCGGCGCGAGCGATGCGCCCGAGCGCGATGCAGCCACCGAAGAGCGCGAGCTGGAACGGCGCGGCCCACAACGTGTCGGCCGGGCTGAGGGCGACCATCACGCCCCAGGCCACGAGGAGGCAACCGCACATGCCCGACGCGATCGCGCGGGTATGGACTGCCGCGTCAAAGAGGGTCTTGACGAAGAACGCTGCGACGATCGAGGCGGTGAGGCCGCCGCTGGCGAGGCCCGCGCTCGCGACGCCGATGGGCATGATCAGCGCGCCGCTGGTCACGATCAGTGCGTCGATCCGCGGGTATCCCCGACCGCCCCAGCGCCGCGTGACCTCGGCGCTCGCCAGCACCCAGGCCAGCCAGAGCCCGCCGCCGTAGCGCACGAGATCGGTGGCAAAGCCCTCGCCTGGGTCGAAGATCGACCGCGCAATGTTCGGCACTCCGGCGGCTGCAACGAGCAGCAGCGACATCGTCAGGATCCGCCGGTTGAGGTCCATCTCCTCGACCAGGCGTGGCACCTTGCCGGTGGCCCGCATCTCGGCGTACCGGAGCGTCGGGGTTTCGACCGGCGTTTGGATCCGCATTGAGGATTCGACGGTGCCCGCGACCAACGCGTGCACCCCGCGTCCGTCGCGAGCGGCGAGTGCGCGAGCGGCATCGGCAACTCGGAACAGGTCGGCGGCTGGGAGGTCCCGCGTCTGCGTGGTCGCTACGCCGACGGTGGTCGGTACGCGCACCGAGAGGGCTCGCTCGATCTCCTCCGCGATCTGTTGGGCGTCGTGGCGCGAAATGTCGGACAGCAGGACGCCGAGTTCACCATCGCCGAGGCGTCCGAACTCGGCCGTCGCGGGCAGGAGCGCCGGCACGGCCGTTCCGATCCACTGGAGCACGCGCGCTCCGTCGTCGCCCGAATGCTGATCGCCAGCGCGTGCGAGGTCGACGCCGATGAGGAGCAACGCAAGCGGCCGATCGGCATCCTCCTCGTGCGCCATCGCGAACTCGAGCTGCTCCATGAAGGTGCGGCGGCTTAGCGAGCGCGTTGCCGCGTCGTAGCCGCCCAGGCGGCGAGAGATGTTTGTCGTCCGTGCGTAGCCGATCGACACGAGCACACCGCAGGCCCAGGACGCGACGATCATCGACCAGACGACCACGACGTCAAACAGCGCGGTGGCGGGGTTCGCCACCTGGACCACGGTCGTGGCCACGAAGAAGGTGGCGAGCACGCGAAGCCGCCACGCCGGTGGGGCGACGAGCCCTAGATACATCGCAACCGGTCCGGCCCCGGCAAAGACGACCGATGCGACGCCGGTGTCGGCCACGGCGGCGGCCGCAAGAAGAGCGGTGATCCCGAGGCCGAACACGACGTAGACCCAGAGCGCACGGCGATACCGAAGGCCGATCTGGCGGTCCTGAAGGAACGCGAGAGTCAGCGAGCCCGCCGACACCGCCAGCGCGATGCCGATCATGATCCAGTTGAGGTCGTCCTGGGCGAAGCGAAGCGCTTCGCTGCAGGCGTAAGCCAACGCCGCGACACTGACCACGATCCACGGCACGAGGGCGAAGGCGCGGCGTCCGAGGAGCCCGTCGGCAGGGACCTCGCCAGGGCGACTGGGCAGCGTCATCCGCGGATCACGACGGCGACTGACGACCTCGAGGGGTGCCTGCTCGAGGTTCAGCACGCGATCGAGGCCACGGTCAACGCGGCTGACGTGATGGACGACACACAACCAGCGTAGACACTTTTCCGGAGTGTTCAAGTCATTCGGAAGGGATTCGTACCGAAGCGGGCGCTCAGAACGTTCCCTCCGCGCATCCGGGAGACTCCGGGACCCCGTGCCCGCTCCACCGCCGACGGCCCTCGCCGCGCCCACCGCCTCGCGCGCCCTCAACCGGCGCATCGCGGCGATCTCGATCCCGGCGCTCGGCAGCCTCATCGCGGAGCCGCTGTACCTGTTCGTCGACTCCAAGATCGTCGCGGACATTGGGACGCACGAACTCGCTGCGCTGGGCCTCGCGATGCAGGTCCTGCTGGCGGTCGTGGGCCTCTGCGTGTTCCTCGCCTACGGCACCACGACGGAGGTCGCGCGCGCCACCGATGAACGGAGCCGCGCAGCACTGGGCGTCCAAGGGCTTTGGCTCGGCGCCGCAACCGGAACGACGGTGGCCGTGCTGCTCCTACTCTTCGCGACGCCGATGATGACGGCGCTCGGCGGCAACACCGACACCGCAGACCTCGCCGCCCGATACCTGCGCCTCTCCGCGGTCGGCGTCGCCGCACAGCTCGTGGCGATCGCCGGCCAAGGCTGGCTGCGAGGACGTGAACAGCTCGGCCTGGCCCTTCGGCTCGTCGTGATGGGCCAGGTCATCAACGTCGTCGCGGAGGTCGTGCTCGTCTACGGGTTCGACCTCGGCCTCGACGGCTCGGCACTCGGAACGGTCCTCGCCCAGGTCAGCATGGCTGCAGCCACCGTATGGCTCGTCCTGCGGTCGGCCGCCGCCGAGCAAGCGCCCCTTCGACCGAGCCCTGCCACGCTCGCTCGGATGTCGCGCTTCGGGGGCCTACTGCTGGTCCGCTCGATCGCGCTGAGCGGCGGCTACCTCATCGTCGCCGCGTCGGCCGGCCGGATATCGGACGAAGCGATCGGCGCCCATCAAGTCGCGACGCTCCTGCTCTGGATCGGGGCGCTGGCGCTCGATGCGTTGGCCATCGCCGCTCAGGTGCTCGTCGCCGCAGCGCTCGGCGCCCGAAACGTGCAGGCCGCGCGGCAGGCCGCCGGCCGCGTGACCTTGATCTCCGGAGGGTTCGGCCTCTTGGTCGGCGGCACGCTCGCCCTCGCAGGACCCACCCTCGTGACCTCGATCATCAGCGACGACCCGAACGTCGCGGACGCCGCGCGCCTGCTCTGGCCGTGGTTCTGCGCCGTGCAATTCGTCGGAGGCGTCGTGTTCGCGCTGGACGGCATCCTGATCGGGGCGGGCGACGGCCGAATCCTGGCCGGCTCGATGGTCGTCGCCGCCGTCGTGCTGTGCCTCACGCTGCTCGTGATCGGCAACGACACGCTTAGTCACCTGTGGGCAGGCGTCCTTGCGATGTTCGTTGCCCGAGGCCTCACGCTGGGATTGCGTGCGCTGCGCGGACCGCTGCAGCGCGCCGCCCCGGCCTGAAGGACCGTCTACTTCGAGGTCTCGCCCGCGTCGCCGCCGAGGTCGAGCTCGGTCACTTCGTCGCCGGACGCCTTCGCGGCCTCTTCGACCTGCCCGGCGAGATCGGCCGTCCGCTCTTCCAAGTCCTTCGTGACCTTCTCCGTGCGCGCCCTGCCCTTGCGCTCGGTGATCTTCCCCGACTTCACATCGGCTGCGATCTGCTCGAGCTCGGCGCGTTCGTCCGCGATATTGCGCTCGTACGCTGCGGCCTCATCCTGGACCGCCTGGACCGCGGGAGAGGTCGGCTCGACGG
The DNA here is from genome assembly GCA_032119595.1 of Solirubrobacteraceae bacterium. Lineage (GTDB taxonomy): Bacteria > Actinomycetota > Thermoleophilia > Solirubrobacterales > Solirubrobacteraceae > JAGIBJ01. Next base: position 539,928 of record JAUMBQ010000001.1, read on the forward strand.
TGGACTTCGCGTCGCCTCCGTCGCCGCAGGCCGAGAGGCCAAGCGTCGCGGCAACGAGCAGGGGCAGGGTGACGGTGCGCAGAGTGATCATCGGGACATCTCGAATCGAGCGTGGGTGCCCGTCACACTGTGCACGGTCTGCGTACCGAACGACCCCGCCACATTGAAGGGGGCCGGCCAACAGCGGGTACCAGCGCCGGCGAGGCCCGGCGCGTCAACGTCGATCAGGCGGGATGCACGCGCTTGCGCACAGCGCCCGTCACGAGCAGGTAGTCGCGCGGGTATTCGCCGTCGCCAATGCCAGCGAGGCTGCGACGGTCTGGCGTGCCACGCGGCACCGAACGGCGATCATTGGTGCTGCGGCGCTCGACGATCAACCGGCCGCGACCATCCGCGACGATCGACACGTCATCGCCGGCCTGGAAGTGCGCGCCCGCGAGTGCTTCGAGGGACAGCGTGACTGAGTTCGTGTCCGAGATTCGAGGCATACCTCAAACTACGTCCGCACCCCGGCGGAACTTGCGCCGGGGACAAGCCGACTGGACCAACGACCGATGGCGCCAACCGCCATTTCAATTCGTTGCCGCACCCGGCCGACCTACTCGTCGCGCAGCACCACGCCCGGCAGTCCTTCGAACCCCCGACCGTCCAGCGTGACCACGAGGCGCTCATCGGCGGCCGCCGTCGCCGCAATCATCAGGTCGTTTGCGCCGCGCGGAATGCCGGCGGCAAGGGTGTGGGCGAGCAACCTCGCGTGCACCCGAGCCACGCGAAGGTCGTAGGCGACAATCGAAACCGACGCCAGAACGCGCTCCACGTACGCCAGACGTTCGGCACGGCGCTGGCCCGTGGCGCGTTCGACACCCACAAGGAGTTCCGCAGCCGCAACGGCAGCGATGGCGACGTCATCTCCCGGCCGGATCAGGCCACTGGACTCCTTGGCATCACGCTCGTGAGCGATAAGCACCGAGGTGTCGACGATCACCCGATCCATCGGTCACCGGCCGGGCCAACCCAGCGCCTGAGTTCCAGGAGCTCGTCTGACCACGACCCATCTCGCGGCGCTTCAGCCATCGCGGAAAGGAGCGCCGAGCCGTTCGCGGCGGGCGCGGGACCGATCGTCGCGACCGCTTTGCCGCGGCGCAGGATCACGACTGGCTCGCCAGTGGCCTCGACCTGATCAAGCAGGTCAGCAAAGCCCCTTGCGGCGTCGGTCGCGGTGATCCGTTTCACGCAAATCAGATTATCTGATATCGCGGCTCAGGCGACGCGGAGCGCGTGCGGGAGGTCGTGGCGGGTCGCGGCCATCAGCGCCTCGACCGTCGCCCCGTCCTTCGGGCAGATCGCGTGCGCCGCGGTGACCGGCGCGAGCTTCGACAGCGATGCGGCCAGGTCGCGGGTCATGCCGGCCGCTGCCTCGCCGCCGACGACGGACAGCGCCACGGAGAACTCGGTCGCTGCCGTTCGGCCGACGACGAACGCGTCGGGCACGTGCTGGTCGAGGAGATCGCCCATCTCGCGCAGCAGCGCGTCCCCAGCGCCATAGCCACGCCGTTCGTTAAATGCGCGGAGATCGGCGATCCGGAACGTCAACAGGGCAAACGGTGTCCCGGTCTGCGTCGCCGCGACGAAGAAGGCCTCCTCGGCCTCGACCAAGAAGCCTGCGCGATTGGGTCGCTGGGTGAGGTGGTCCGACACCGCGCGGCGTCTGGCGAGGGCCGCCGTCTCGTCCATCGCATGGTTGCCAACGGCGCCGAGCAGGAAGCAGCCCGCGAACAGCGAGAGATGGAAGGGGAAGACCCACAGAGACGCGGCCGGGCCGAGCGCGGCGACGACGAACCAGCCGGCCAGCATCAGCCCAAGCGTGAGCACAGCGCGCTTGCGGGAGAGAATGGCGGCGCCGTAGACGACGTAGACGAAGAAGGCGCCCACGATCGGGGCTTCAAGCCCACGGTCGGCCAGGGCCGCAATCGCGAGTGCGGCCCCGAGCGCCGACCCAGACGCGACCACGACGAACAGGTCGAACGCGTCACCGCGACGCTTCCACCGGCGATGCGTCGCGACGGCCAAGCCGAGGAAGAACATCACCCAGACCGGCCCGAAGTAGCGAAGCAGATCATCGAAGGTTCCCGGGCGTTCGCCCACGTACTCGCGCACGATCACTGGGACCCCGGCCAGCCCGACCGCGATCAGCGACCACGTGATGAGACGGCGATAGACGCGCTGGGACTCCGTCCCCCGCGGCACCTGGCCCGTCCGGCGGATCGACGCGTAACTCAACGTCGGCTTGACCGGAGGGGAGGGCAGCGGGGGTGCCTGCCCGCGCGGCACGTCCGCCGTTCCGGCCACAAGGCTCTGGACGCCGAGCACGTCTCCCGCGGCCCGCGCCTGCGCCGCGTAGGCCACGCGCACGAGGTCGGCAGCCGCGACCGACCGAATCTCGCTCGTCGCGACGCCGATCCGTACGTCGGCGCGGCCGCCGACCTCGAGCGCCCGCCGGATGTCGCGCGCGGTCTCCTCGGCACGATGGCGAGGGAGATCCGGCAAGAGCACGGCGAACTCGTCGTCGGAGAGCCGACCGAACTCGGCGGCCTCAGGCACGATCGGTCCAACCGTCGATCCCACCCACCCGAGGAACTCGTCCTCGTCCTGCCCCTCCCGGCGATCGATGCCGATGAGCAGGAGCGCCACTGCGCCCTGGCCAACCGTCTGCGGGTGCAGGGCGTATTCCAGCTGCTGCATGAACCCGCGACGACTGAGGGAACCGGACCGGCGATCGTGGCTGGCAAGGCGGCGAATGACCCGCACGGTGTGCTCGTGGCCGACCGACACCATGACGCCGCAGAACCAAGAGGCGGCCGTGACCATCAACATGATCGCGGCGTCAAAGAGTTCCGGAGCGGGATGGGCAACCTCCACGAGCACGGTCGTGAGCAGCAGGGCCGTGAGACTCACGAGGCGCCAGCGGCGAGGCGCGACGAGTCCGAAATACGTGGCGAGCGGGCAGATCCCGGCGTACACGATCGACAGAACGCCCTGGTCGTAAACCGCGATGATCGCCAGCGTCGCCAGGATCGCGGCGCCACCCAAGGCGTACACCCAGAGCGTCCGACGGAACCGCAACGCAAACTCGCGGTCCTGACTGAAGGCGAGGACCGCCGAGACGGCGCCGATGGTGAGTGCGCCGATGACGACCTTCCAGGTCGTGCCGGAGGCGCGTTCGCGCAGCAGCTCGGCGCCCGCATAGGCGACCGAGGTGAGCGCCACGACGATCCACGGTGCGAGGACCAGCGAGCGGCGCCCCAGCAGCGCCTCCCGAGGAATTTCGCCGGGGCGTTCCGGGAGCGTCATGCGAGGATCGCGGGCCTGCCCGTCGAGCAGCCCGGGCACGACGGCGTCGGCCGGCTCCTGGCTTAGCCTCCGCCGAGCCACGGCGCCACCTCAAACATGGCCGTACGGGTCACACCCGCCTGATCGGTAAACCACGGCGCTGAGTACGCCAGGTACCCGAGAACTCGACGGTTAGACGAGTCCACCACACGGGTGACGAACCCGTCACCGACCGCCAGCAGACGCTGGGCTCCCGCCCAAACTAAACTCCTGAGCCCGTGTCCGCTCGCCCTGCTCCCGCCCAGATCGACCCGCAGCAGTCCTTCCCCGCGCTCGAGGAGACGGTCCTTGCGCGGTGGGCCGAGCGTGATGTGTTCGCCCGCTCCATGAGCCAGCGCGAAGGCGCCGAGCCGTGGGTCTTCTGGGAGGGGCCGCCAACCGCCAACGGCAAGCCGGGCGTGCACCACATCCTCTCGCGCGTCTTCAAGGACATCTTCCCGCGGTTCCGGGCGATGCGCGGCTTCCACGTCGAGCGCCGCGGCGGCTGGGATTGCCATGGCCTCCCGGTCGAGATCGCCGTCGAGAAGCAGCTCGGTCTCCACTCCAAGCACGACATCGAAGGCATCGTCCCCGGCGACGTGCGGGAGTCGATCAAGGTCTTCAATCAGGCCTGCAAGGACTCGGTCTTCACCTATCTGGAGGACTGGGACCGACTGACCCAGCGCATCGGCTTCTGGGTCGACCTCGACAACGCCTACCGCACGATGGATCCGTCCTACGTGGAATCGGTCTGGGCCGCCATCAAGCAGATGGACGAGAAGGGCCTGCTCTACCAGGGCAACAAGGTCGTCCCGTTTTGCACCCGCTGCGGAACCGCGCTGTCCAGCCACGAGGTCGCGCTCGGCTACAAGGACATCAAGGACACGTCCGCCTACGTGCGTTTGCCCGTGGTCGAAGACGAGCTACCGGCTGGTTCGCCGCTGCAGGCCGGAGACAGCCTGGTCGTGTGGACCACCACGCCGTGGACGCTGTGGGCGAACGTCGCCGCGGCCGTCCATCCGGAGGTCGAATACGTGCGCGTGCGGGCCGCAGGACGCGACGGGGAGACCGAGCACATGCTCGTCGCCGCACGGGCGCTCGTCGAGCATGCGCTCGGCGAAGAGGCCGAGATCATTGGTGACGGATTCCCGGGCAGCGCGCTCGCGGGTACCGTCTACGAGGCGCCGTTCGTGGCCGACGGGCGCCTTGCTGGAGGCCGCGGCGCCGTGCTGGCCGCCGAGTACGTGACCACCGACTCGGGCACCGGGATCGTGCACCTCGCGCCGGCGTTCGGCCAGGAGGACTACGACGCGGTGGCCGCCGCGGCTGCCGCGGGCCTGATCCCGGCCGGACTCGATGCTGCCCGCTTCGACCCGCGCGACCCGCTGACGCTGATCCACCCGGTCCGGGAAGACGGCACCTACGACGAGCGCGTCACGAACGTCGCCCCGCAATACGGCGGGAGGTTCGTCAAGGACCTCGACCTGGACCTCGTCAGCGACCTCGACGCCCGTGGTCTGCTGCAGCGCAAGCAGCGCTACGAGCACTCCTACCCGCACTGCTGGCGATGCGACACGGCACTCGTCTACTACGCACGGCCGTCCTGGTACCTGGCGACCGCCACCAAGCGCGACGACCTGCTTGCCGCCAACGACACCGTCACCTGGCACCCGCCGCACATCAAGGACGGGCGCTTCGGCGAGTGGCTACGAGGCAATGTCGACTGGGCCATCAGCCGCGAGCGCTATTGGGGCACGCCACTGCCGATCTGGCAGTCCACGACCACTCCTGATGGCGAAGAGCTGCCCCGGCGCATCCTGGTCGGCTCCCTCGCAGAACTCGAAGCACTCTCCGGCGTCAAGCTCGACGATCCGCACCGCCCGTACGTCGACGACGTCTCCTTCACCGGCGAGGACGGGCTCACCTACGAGCGCGTGCCCGAAGTGCTCGACGTGTGGTTCGACTCCGGAGCGATGCCGTTCGCTCAGGACGGCGCGCCGCTGAGCCCCGAGGGCAGCGAGCACTACGAACAGCACCGCATCGCCGACTACATCTGCGAGGGCCTGGATCAGACCCGCGGCTGGTTCTATTCGCTGCTGGCCGAGTCCGTGATGCTGCGGGGCGAGGCCCCCTACAAGAACGTCGCTTGCCTCGGGCTCATCCTGGACGAAAACGGCCAGAAGATGAGCAAGAGCAAGGGCAACGTCGTGGACCCGTTCGAGGCCCTTGATCGCTTCGGCGCCGACGCGCTGCGCTGGTACTTCTTCACGAGCAAGCAGCCGTGGGATGGCTACCGCTACTCCGACGAAGCCGTTCGCGACGGCGTGCGCCTGTTCCTCCTGCCGCTCTGGAACACCGCGAGCTTCTACGCGCAGTACGCCGCCATCGCGGCCGCTGAAGACGGAGCTGACCGCGCCACCGGTGCGCCGCTCAGGGAGCTCGACCTCTGGATCCGCAGCCGTGTGGAGGCGACGACCGAGATCGTTACCGAGGCGCTTGACGCGTACGACGTCACCACGGCCGGACGCGCGATCGGCGAACTCGTCGAAGAGCTCTCCAACTGGTACGTGCGCCGCTCGCGCCGTCGCTTCTGGGACGGCGATCCGGCCGCGCTCGACACGCTCCAGCAGGCCCTCCTGCGCATCGCGACGCTGCTGGCCCCGCTCACGCCGTTCGTGGCCGACGAGCTCTACGAGCAGCTCGGCGGCGACGGCGACTCCGTGCACCTCGCCGACTGGCCCGTCGCCCACCCCGGCAGCCGCGACCTCACGTTGGAGGCCGACATGGCCACGGCGCGCGAGACCGTGAAGCTCGGCCTCGCCGCCCGCGCGGCATCCGGCGTGAACCTGCGCCAGCCGCTGCGGGCGGCCGTCATCGTCGCGACCGGGACCGAGCGGGCGGCCATCGAGCGCCTCGCCGACGTGATCAGCGAGGAACTCAACGTGAAGTCGCTCCAGTTCGTCGCCGAAGCCGACGAACTCGGCAACGTCCTCCTCAAGCCCAACCTCAAAGCCCTCGGACCCCGCTTCGGAAAGCACATGGGGCTCGCCAGGGCGGCGATCGAAGCCCTCGACGGCACGAGCGTCGCGGCGGCGTTCCGCGCCGGCAACCCCGTCGCGATCCAAATCGATGGCCACGAGCACGAGCTCTCGACCGACGACCTCCTCCTGTCGCTCGAGGCGCCGGACGGCTACCAGCTCGAACGCGACGGCCAGCACGCCGTGGCGCTCGAACTCGAGATCGACGCCGAGCTGCGCGCCGAAGGCATCGCGCGAACCGTCCTGCGCCAGGTGCAGGTCGCACGCCAGGCCGCCGGGCTCGACGTCACCGATCGCATCACGCTCACGCTCGGCGGCGACGCCCAACTGGTCGAGGCCGTGCGAGCCCACGAGGCCTACGTGGCCGGCGAGACGCTCGCCACCACCGTCACCTACGGCGACCCGGGCGGCGAACCCGTGACGGTCGAGGGTCTCACGCTGCAGCTCGCCGTCCAGCGCGCCGGGTAACCCGCTTTCCAGCGCCCCGGGTAACCGGCAGCCCGCCCAGTCGGGCAGCGTTAGACCGGTTTTTGCCGGTCCACCCCTGCTCATACTCACCCTCGGCCACGCCGTGCCGATGGTGAGCGAGATGAGCATCGTCGCTCCCAGCCTTCGTGGCCGCGTTTCACGACGCGATGTCGCCCTCAGCCCACACGTCTGGTTCGCCGTCTGGGCAACCTTCGGGCTGTTCGCGTTCTCGACGCTGATCATCACGTTCGTCATGCCGGACATTTCGCAGGCGCGCATGGTGTTCCTCACGGCGGTCCTGACCACCATCGCGATCGTCCTGTCCCGCCTCCGCGCCCCCGAGCCTGGATCGCCGGCCATCCAGGTCGTGCTGTCGCTGGCCTACATCGGCCCCGCGCTCACGATCTGGGCGTTTGCACCACACGGCTCCGGCGCCGTAGTCTCCGCGACCTTCGTCGCGCCCCTCGCATCCATCTGGCTCATCAACCGCCGTCAAATCGCCGCCCACCTCGTGGCCGCGAGCGTCGTCGTGTTCATCCCGTCGATGCTCGGCCAGGTCGATACCGCCACCCTGTTTGCCTGCATTTCGCTCGTCCCCGCCATGTGGGTGCTGGCCATCTGCTGCGTGCTCGTCATGGAATCGGCCGAGACGCAGGGCCGAGATCTCGAGCGCCTCGTCGGCATCGACCCGCTGACCGGCCTGGGCAACCGACGCAGCTTCGACGACCAGCTCACCAACGAACTCACCCGCCACAGCGCCTCCCATCGGCCACTGACGCTGCTCTCACTCGACCTCAATGGCTTTGGGCGACTCAACGACACCCTCGGGCACACCGCCGGTGACGAGGTCCTGGAACTCGTTGCGACCACGCTCACCGGCGCGGCGCGTCGACACGACATCGTGATCCGTCAAGGCGGCGATGAGTTCTGCGTGCTGCTGCCGAACACAGACGCGAAGAAGGCGCAGGTGCGCATGCGCGTCCTTCGCGAGCACCTCTCACAGATCGCCGGATTCGGGTCCGGGATCTCGACCGGCATCGGAGCCGCGACGTACCCGGCCGACGGGGAGACCGTTCAGGCCCTGTTGAACGCGGCCGACGATCGTCTCCGAGCGGACAAGCTCCGTGAGGCCGATCGCCTCCCATCACCGGTGAGCCTCGCGGCCGAGTTCGCGTCGCGCCCCGACACACCGGACGATCGACCGCGCGCCGCCGCGCCGCCGTCGACCACTCCTTTTGACGACCACGTCTCCCGGCACGACCTCTCGCTCAACCGCAGCGTCTGGCACCTGACGGGATCGATGATCGTCATCTTCTCCCTGGTCGGCGTGGCGTTGCGGACGTGGGCTCCTGAACTCACCGGGCCCGGGTTCCCGTACTCCGTCGCCTTCGGCGCCTCGGTCGGCATCTTCTTCCTCATCACGCCGCCCCCGGCGATCGATTCGCTTCGCAGCCACGCCTGCATTGCCGCCACGTACGTCATCCCGGTCACCGCCCTTGCGACCTCGCAACCGGGCGGCTCGGTGGCGATCGGCTCGGCGATCTTCGTCGGCTGCCTCACCTCGATGCGAGCCATCGATCGTCGCGTCATCGCCGCGCATCTCGTGACGGCGCAGGCGTTGTTCCTTTCGCTCGTCGCGCTCGGCCTCGTGGATGCGATCACCACCATCGGGATCTTGCTGCTCATCGTCACCATGTGGGTGCTGGCCGTCTGCTGCACGCTCGTCTTCGAAGCCATCGAAGCCCAAGGCTCCGAACTCGTCGAGTTGGCTCGGCGCGACCCGCTCACCGGTGCCGGAAACCGCCTCCTGCTCCACGAGCAGCTCGGGCGAGAGGTTCCTCTCCACGCGGCCAGCGGGCGCCCGATGACGATCCTCTCGATCGATCTCGACGGGTTCAATGCCGTCAACGACACGCTTGGCCACGCCGTCGGCGACGACCTTCTCATCACGGTCGCCAGTCGCCTTCGCAGCGCGTCTGGGCCGGGGGCGACCGTCGTGCGACAGGGCGGGGACGAGTTCTGCGTGATTCTTCCCGACACCAGCAGTGCCCAAGCCACGATTACGATCGAGGCCATCCGGACGGCCATCGGCAGCATCCAGATCGCCGGGGCGAGCGTGACCGCCGGCATCGGCGCGGCGACGTACCCCTTCGATGGCTCCGACACCGTCGCGTTGCTCGAACGCGCCGACGCCGATCTCCTGCATGACCGGTACGGCGTGCTGGAACTCGCTTCACCACTGCGCGCCTAAGACACTCGCGTTCTTCCGCAGCATCGGTCAGAGTCTGCAGACGCGTGTACGCACCAGTACCGCCGCTCAAGTCTGTCCCATGACGCTCCGAGCACTCACCTAGCACCCGTGGCATCCTCGACCCCTCACAGCGGCGTCTCCCGGCGCGTCCTCGCCCGCTCCCGAGCGGTGCGGATGATGACCGGCGCCGTGTTCCTCGGTGGCGCGCTCGCGGTGATGCCGGCATTCCTGGTGCTGGGCATTCCCCTCGCGAATGGCATCCCGGCGATCGCGCTCGGGCTCATCTCCGCCACGCTCGTCTTCATCCTCCCGGCACCGCAGATCGGGAGCGTGTGGAACCACTTGCTCCTCATCGCATCCTGGGGCGTTCCCGTCCTCGCGTACTACGGCAGCCTGCCGCACGCCGCGCAGGTCGCCTCCGGCTTCACGTTCACCGGCGCCCTCGTCGCCTTCCGGCTCACGGACCGTCGAGAGATTGCCTTGCACATGGCCACGGTCATCGGGCTCCTCCTGATCCCCATCGCCTTTGGCGCCACAGACCGCGCGACGATCGTGGCCGTGCTGATCCTCGTGCCGGCTGTGCTGTCGCTGGCGGCGATCGTGATCGTGGTGCTCGAGGCGGCCGAGGAACAGGGCGAAGATCTCGAGCATCTCATCCGCCGCGACCCGCTCACGGGCGTCGGAAACCGCCGCCTGCTCAGCGAACGCCTGGCCTATGAACTCGCTCGCCACGAACGCAGCGGACTGCCATTTGCCCTCATCGCGCTCGACCTCAACGGGTTCAAGAGCGTCAACGACACCCTCGGCCACGACGCGGGCGACGAACTCCTGGTGGCCGTCGCTGGCACCTTGAAGGACAACGTCCGCGCGCAGGACACGATCGTTCGTCAAGGTGGCGACGAATTCTGCGTGCTGCTCCCGGAGACCGGGACGCAGGACGCCGAACACATCGGCGCCTCGCTTCGCGATGCCCTCGCACTGATCGTCGCCGGAACCGGCCCGCTGACCACGGGACTCGGCATCGCCGAGTACGCCCGCGACGGCCGAGATATCGACACCATTCTGCGTCTCGCCGACGCTAGGCTACGAGAAGACAAGCAGCGGAAAGCCCCCTTCCCCACCGCCTCACCCCGCGCTGGCGCCGTCTGACTGGACGAACGGTTACGCGCCGAAACGCTGGCCACCCTGGCCGCATTGACCGCCCTGGGCCGTTCGTCCGTTCCGGACCGGTCTCATACTCAACATCAACGCACCGCCTACCGATGGAACGGACGTGTCGATCGCACCATCTAGCCTGGTAGCCCGCGTGTCACGGCGGGAGCTCGCCCTCAATCGCTACGTCTGGCTCTCGACCGGCGCGATGTTCCTCGTCTTCGCCGTCGCCACGGCGGTGATCGCGTTCCTGCCTGTCGGCCTCACGCGCGACCACCTGTTGATCTTCGCGGGCATCCTGCTCGTCGTCGCGATCACGTTGCTGCGCACGGAGCCACCGGCCATTGGCACGATCGAGAACCACATCGTCCTGGCCTGTGTCTATGTCGGCACGGCGGGCGGCATGATCGCCTTCCACCCGGGCGGCTCGGCCGCGATCGGGGCCGCGATGTTCGTCGGCCCGCTCACCGCGGTCCGCCTGATCGACCGTCGCGAGATCACCGCCCACTATCTCGCCGCGACCGGCTTCCTCATCCTTCCGGCGCTGCTCGGCTTCGTCGACCGCGCCACCGTGCTCGCGTGCCTCACGGTCATTCCTGCGATGTGGGTCCTGGGTGGCTGCGTCGTCGTCGTCCTCGAGGCCGCCGAGGCGCAGGGCGAAGAGCTCGAGCACCTCGTCCGCCGCGACCCCCTCACCGGCGTTGGCAATCGCCGGCTCCTCTCCGAGAAGCTCACCGAGGAGATCGCACGCCACACGCGCGTCCGCCGGCCACTTTCGGTCGTCGCCCTCGATCTCAACGGCTTCAAGGCCCTCAACGACACGGTCGGCCACGCCGCTGGCGACGAGCTCCTGCGCGACGTCGCCGCAGCCCTGGAGCGCGTGTCGCGCAAGCAGGATGTCGTCGTGCGTCAGGGCGGCGATGAGTTCTGCGTGATCCTGCCGGACACCTCGTTCGCGCACGCCGAGCGCTTCGCCAACGCGATCCGCGCCGAGCTTGCCCAGATCGACCTTCACGGCGCGTCCGTCAGCACCGGCATCGGCATTGCGTCGTTCCCGAAGGACGCGGTACACGGCGGCGTCCTCCTGCATGTCGCCGATGAGCGCCTGCGCGAGAACAAGGCCCAGATGCCTGCGCCAGCCGTCCCCAAGGTCGATCCGTCGGACATCGCCGGCATCAGCGTCTACAAAAGCGCCTGACCATGGCCACGGCCTCCACGCCGATCATCCGGCACGTCTCCCGCCGCGAACTCGCGCAAAACCGATACGTCTGGCTCGCGACCGGCGGAATGTACGCGCTCTTCGCGGTCACGACCGCCGGACTGATCATGTTCGTCGGCGGGCTGTCGCCACTGCGCATGCAGGTGATGGCAGCGATTCTGCTCGTCATCGCGGTGGTTCACCTGCGCAGCGAACCCCCCGCGCTCGGCAGTGTTGGCAACCACCTCGTGCTCGTTTCCGCCTGGGCCGTGGTCGGCGTCGCCTTCTGGGCCTACCAACCGGGCGGCGGCCTCGCCCTCGGCGGCATGATGTTCATCGGCCCACTGGCGGCCGTTCGGCTCCAGGATCGCCGACAGATCGCTGCCCACCTCGTGGCCTCCAATGCGCTCGCGTTGACGGTCGGGGTGTTCGGAGGCCTCGACATCGCCAGCGTCCTCGCAATCACCCTGATGACGCTAGGCAGCGGAGTCCTCTGCTACTCCTGCGTGGTGGTGCTCGAAGCGGCGGAGTCCCAGGGCGACGAACTCGAGCGTCTTGTGCGCCGTGACCCGCTTACCGGGGTCGGCAACCGCCGCCTGCTCTCAGAGCGCCTCGCCGACGAGATCACCAAACACGCGCGCACCCAGCGCCCACTCGTCCTCATCGCACTCGATCTCAATGGCTTCAAGCTCGTCAACGACGACCAGGGCCACGCGGCCGGCGACGAGCTTCTGCGGGATGTCGCGACCACGCTGCTGCGGGTCACCGACGATCACGACACCGTGGTGCGCCAAGGCGGTGACGAGTTCTGCATCGTGATGCCGGAGACGACGCCAGCGGTCGCCGAGCGCACCACCAACGCGATTCGCGCCGAACTCGCCAAGCTCGACATCCAGACCGGGATCGGCGTCGCGTCGTTCCCGGAGGACGCCATCGACGCCCAGGTCCTCCTGCATGTCGCCGACGAGCGCCTGCGGGCCAACAAGAAGCCCGTTGCACGCGCCACGAGTCTGCCTGGCGGCGTGGTGGCACCCTTCAGCGCATCCCCGGGACGTATGTTCAGTTGAGCGTGACCGCCCCTGCCGCAGCCAAACGTCGCTCCAGCGAACTTGCGCTCATTGCAGGGATGGATCACACGCGCGAGACCTTCGCGGAGTGGCGCGCCGCACCTGGCGCGATCCTGCGGAGTTGGTTCTCGGCCAGCTTCCTGATCGCGATGGGCATCCTCGCCGCGGTCGTCGTGGTCGCAACCTATCGGGAGCCGGCCGGCATGGCCGGCCTCCTCCCTGGCCTCGAGAGTCCCGCCAGGATTGGCGATGTCGCGCACACCATTGCGCGCAACCTGCTCGTCCTTGCGCTCCATTCGCTCGCATGCGTGGCCGGGTTCATCGCGGGCAGCACGATGCCACTGGAGGCGCGGGAGCGTGGCGGCGTCTGGGGCGCGATTCACGACTATGCCGGCCGCTTCGCCATCCTCTTCGTCACCGCCGCGACGACTTTCTCGCTCGTAACCCAGGCCTATGTCCTCGGTGGCCTGACGAGTGATATGTCCGATCGCCTCGACCTTCACCAGGGAGAACTGATCGTGCTCCTGTTCCCGCACGCGATCCCGGAACTCGTCGGCCTGTTCCTCCCGCTGGCCGCGTGGCTGATCGCCAGCCGCCGCGGCCACTGGCACCAGCTTCTGGCTGCGACCGTCGTCACGACCGCGATCGCACTCCCGCTCGTCCTGATCTCCGCCGTGATCGAGACCTACGTCACCCCCGGGCTGATCTCCAGCTACGCCTTTCCCTGAGGGCGCTGAACGTCCAGGCCGCAAGGCCGCAGGAGCACCGATTCATCGAATGGGAAGGAGTCCGTCACTTTCCTTTGTATAGTGCTTCTTGCACCACCGTTATTCGAACGGAATCCCAGGAGGATCGCCATGGGCACCATCAACGAAGTCACCGACAACAATTTCCAGGCCGAGGTCATCGAGTCTGACCTGCCCGTGCTGGTCGACTTCTGGGCACCCTGGTGCGGCCCGTGCCGCGCCGTTGCCCCGGTCCTGGAGTCGATCGCCAGTGAGCGCGACGACGTGAAGATCGTGAAGCTCAACATCGACGACAACCAGCAGGCTGCCGCCCAGTTCGGCGTCATCTCGATCCCGACGATGATTCTCTTCAAGAACGGCGGCGAGGCCCACCGCGTCGTCGGCGCCTACCCGAAGACCAAGCTTCTCGGCGAGCTCGAACCCAAACTCGCCTGAGCGGCTCTCGCTTGCAGCTTCGTTGGTGGTGAACCGGCCCGGCCTGGCGGCCTGAAACCGGCCCACCACCAACGAATCTGCGGCGCGATAGCGCACTCAGGCGCTCCGATTTAGCGGTCTGCCGCTCCTCTGAGCGCCGGGATCAGTTCGCGCTCGACCTTTTCCCGGACGGCGGCGACTTTCCACGGCCCGACGGCAGCGGCGGCGCGCAGGAGATCCTCGGTGCTCAGGTCGGCATCGATGGCATGCCGGATGGCCGCCCCGAGCGCATGGGGGTCGTCCCCATCCGGTGCGACCTGCTCTGGCCACAACGTGCGCACGAGCGGCAGTGCGGCGTAAGGACCTGGCGCGGCGGTCGTTACCACCCGCGCCCCCTCGGCGAGCGCCTCGAGCTGCACGAGGCCGTAGTCCTCGCGGCGCGGCGCGATCACGAACACGCCGACGGCGCGAACGAGCGCACGGAACTCGGCTGGCTCGAGCCGACCGACGACCCGGACGCCCTCGAGCGGCCCATACTCCGCCGGGAGTTCAGCCCGACCGGTCACGAGCAGCACTTCGTCGCTGTGCCGCACCCCGGACCAGGCCTGCAAGACGCGGTCCAGTCCCTTCTTGCGCGGGTCCGCGGCGTACGTGACGGCGACCGGGCGGCGCTCATCGGCGCACGCCTCGTCGAGAATCTCGTCGACGTGACGCAGCGCCCACGCGTCAATCGCGACCGGCACGATCGGCGCAAGGTCGCCATCGGCGGCCGGACCGGCAAACGGCTCCGGCGACTGGGCGCGCGCCTCACCGACCGTGATCGCGATCGGCACCACGAGCTGCGGCCGCTCACGGACTTCGGGCGGTGCGCCATCCAGAGACGCCTCGTCACACGGGATCAGGAGCGGTGCGCTTCGCAGGCGGCGGCGCTCCAGGCGGCGCTGCCACCAGCCGTTGTGGCCGGGACGCGTCACCTGGGCGAGAGCATCGAACCGGATCGCTCCGGGGCGCGGCCACAGGAGTGCAGCGGTCGTCGTTGAGTAGATGATCTGGCCTGGGTCGACGAGCCGCAGCGCCTTCCGGGTGGCGCGGGCGGCCGCGCGCGCCTGGACGAAGTCGGTGAGCATCAGCGTTCGAACCTCGCGCGCAGCGCCCGCCGTGACGAGTTCGACGTCGAGCCCGCCGGAGCGGAGTGCGGCGACGAGTTGCTCGTCCGCGTTGCGCAGGCCGATGGTGGTGCCGAGCGACACGTAGAGCACGTCGATGGGCCGGCGGGCAGCCCGTGGGCCATCCGCCTCGCTGGTGCGTCCCCCCGGACTCACGTCGAAGCGGTCCGCTCGGGCTCGGAGGTGGTCGGGATGTCGCGCCGGAGACCAGGGCCCCGTACCAGGGTGATCGGCTTGGTCGGGCTGGTCGGCTCGACGTGGAACGTGACGCCGTCACGGCCCTCGATGGCTTTAACCGCCGCCTCTTGCCCGCGCCAGAGCACGGCCCACACGATCGGGAACCCGGCGCCCAGCCCTGCGACCTGCGGCCCGACGAGCGCCGTGCCGACCAGCGCCAAGAACGTGAGGAGCGCGAGAGGCCAGAGGCGGTTCGCGACGGTCCGACCGACGCGCGGCTCCTCCTGCATGCGCTGCGGGCGCGCATCGGCAAGGAGGCGTCCGATCGCGCGGCTGGTCTGCCCGCCGCGCGACTGGCTCACGATCAACGCACCGGTGGCGGCAATGAGCCACCAGATCGTGCACAGCAAGACGACCTCCTGATCGGCGTCGATCGCGCCGAACATCACCGCGCCGATCGCCAGCACTGTGGCGGACGCCGCGCTGAGCAGCACACCGGCCCTGAGGAGATCGGTAAAGCGCACGGTCGGTCAGACCTCCTGGACGGCGGTCGCGGCAAGGTCGGTCAGGAACACGCCGAGGGCGGCGGGGTCCGGCAGTACGAGGTCGGCGGCGGCGGCAACGGCGGCTGGTGCGTCGGCGCCGCTGACGGCAATGAGGGTGACGGAGTCGAGCGTGCCGTCGGCCGCCATCGCCCGCAGCGCCGCGAACGCGTCGAGGTCGGTCACGTCGTCGCCCGCGAAGAGCACGTGGCGAGCCGCCGGCGCTGCGGCCAGCAGGGCGCGGGCGCCGTCGCCCTTGGTGATTTCCAACGCTGGCCGCAGTTCGAGCACGCAGCGGCCCTCGCCGCTGCGAAGCCCGGCGGCCTCCGCGCGCGCGGCGAGCGTTCGGGCTCGGCGTTCAGCGGCGACGGGATCGGAAACCGAGCGCCAGTGAAGCGCCACGATCGGCCCTTTCTGCTCCACGTCGAGCCCCGCCAAACCCTCCGGCTCCGTACGCGCATGGTCAACGATCGCGCGGACCTTCTCTCCGTCCGCCGCAAACCCCGGCGGAGTGCGGGGCGCGTCGTCGCCCGGCTGCAGCACCTCGGCGCCGTGAAGGCCCGTGTAGGCGATGCCTTGCGCGCCGAGGAGTCGGCGCGCCGTGAGCGCTGAGCGGCCGGTGATGCAGGCCACGAGTGCCAGCCGCCCGGAGAGTTCCTCGATGGCTCGCGCGGCACCCGGGTCCGCCTGGACGGCTTCGGGATCGTCGACGATCGGCGCGAGGGTCCCGTCGAAGTCGAGCAGGATGGCCAGCTCGGGCAGGAGCGGCCCGAGCGCTTGGACCGTGCTCTGTGACCGCTTCATGCTGCCCATAGCTCCTTAGTATGCCGGGCGATGGCCGACTCCTCGCCGACCCTGGGCGCATCCGCGCGCCCGTCGCCTCACCTGGGCACGCTCATCGCCATCGGGACGGCCGCCGGGATCTACAGCGGTCTCTTCGGCGTCGGCGGTGGAACGATCATGGTCCCGCTGCTCATCCTGCTCCTGGCCTTCGACACGCGCCAGGCGTCGGCAACGTCGCTCGCGGCGATCACGGTCATCGCGACGGCTGGCGCGATCACCCACACGGTCTACGGCAACGTGGACTTCGCGGCTGCTGGAATGCTCGCGGCGCCCGCCGTCGTCGGCGCCCTGATCGGAACGGCACTGCAGCAACGCGTCCCCAAAGATTGGCTCACCCTCGGCCTTGCGGCGTTGCTGATCGTCGGCGCCATCGACTTGCTGGCTGCTTCGTGACGCTCGTGGAAGCCACCGGGGCCGGCGCCGTTTCCGGGGCCGGAGGACTCCAGACCAGCCCCTCGGGCTTCTTGCTTGCTCTGGGTGATCTCGTCCTGCCGGTGGCCACCTCGATCGACCATCCCGTGTGGCTGATCCTCGCTGGGCTCGTCGCCGGGATCCTCGGCGGCATGCTCGGAATCGGCGGCGGCATCCTCGCCGTTCCGGCGCTGATCTACGCCGCGGGCCTCGGGGAGCGCGCCGCCGTCGCCACCTCCCTGGCGGCGATGGTCCCGATGTCAATCGCCGCGGCCGCGCGCCACCACCACTACGGCAACCTGCGCCTCAAAGAGGGTCTCCTCCTCGGCGTCCTCGGGATCGCGGGCGCAGCGGTCGGCGCCACCATCGCCGAG
Organism: Solirubrobacteraceae bacterium; assembly: GCA_032119595.1. Lineage (GTDB taxonomy): Bacteria > Actinomycetota > Thermoleophilia > Solirubrobacterales > Solirubrobacteraceae > JAGIBJ01. The sequence goes on from JAUMBQ010000001.1 coordinate 557,144, forward strand.
GTCATCCCCGAGTCCGTGCTCCGCGCTTCCTTTGGACTCCTCATGCTCGCCATCGCCGCTCAGATGCTCCACGGGGTCTGGACCAACCGGCGCGCACCAAGCGGCGTCGGCCCCGCCGACGACCACTAACCAGATGCACCTCGAAATAGGGCGCCATTTGTACGACCCCGGTTTCGAGAAAAGTCCACCCTAGTTCGTGGTGCGACGCAACTGGCCCGTTACAGCCCGTGTTCGAACGCGAACTTGAGCTGGGCGTCGACCGCGTTCACGCGGTAGAGCGCGAGGGCCTCGAAGGACTGGAACTGGCGTGTGGGCGTGACGTCGGGGCCGTGGTGCGTGAAGACGCAGTGAGTGAGCGACAGCCAGCGGTCGTCGGCGAGCCCGGGTGGCCGGTGGGCCGCGAGGATCTGCAGGCCGAGCTCGACGTGACCGAGCATGCGTCCTTCGTCGCTGAGTTCGATGGCTCCGGCGTAGGTGAACTCGCGGACCTTGCCGATGTCGTGCAGGATCGCGGCGGTCACGAGCAGGTCGCGGTCGAGGCGCGGGTGGATCTCGCAGAGTTCCCAGCAGAGCTGCGCGACCGCAACGGTGTGCTCGAGGAGCCCTCCGAGGTAGGCATGGTGCCCGCCGCGTGAACACGGGGCGGTGCGAAGGGCCTCGCGGAGCTGCGGATTGCCAAGAATCGCGAGGAGGAGCGCCTGCAGGCCGGCGTCGTGCACCTCACGCGCCAGATGCTCGAGGAAGCCTTCGAGTTCGTCGACGTCGCGGTAAGCGGCAGGTAGCAGCAGTTTGGGGTCGACCCCCTCCGCACGCACGAGCTGGTGGACGTCGATTTGCAGTGCGTCGCGGTACCGCTCCACGCGTCCGCGGACGCGCACGGCGTCGCCGGCTTTGAACCGCGCTCGCACGGCATCGGCATCGCGAAACACGCGCGCGCCGATCCAACCGCTGCGGTCGCGGAGCTCGAGGGTCAGGTAGGGCTGCCCGTTGCGAGACATCAGCCGCTCAGCGCGCACGACCGCGAAGATGCCGTCCACCGCTTGCTGCTCGACCAGCTCGGCTACCGTTGCCGGCGCGACCGAGGCACCCGGCGGTTGGCTGGCCACGGCGCCAGGGCCAGCCACAGCGGCCGACAGGGGCTGGCCCGCCACGGGATCCGGTGACGGCGCCGGCGGTCCGGTCGGCCGGGCTGGCGCGGTGGAGTGCGGATCGACAGACACGACGACCCCAGCCTACGGGGGCGACCGTTACACCGAGCGCTCGCGTCATCCTCGCGCGCCCCTTGCTGGCGCCCCCTAGTAGCGTGAGCAGGTGTGAAGGAACTCCACTGGGACCACCGCCCCGAGGGGCTACGCGCGCCCGCGCTGCTCGTTGCGTTCCGCGGGTGGAGCGACGCTGGCCAGGCCTCGACCATGGCGCTGGCCTCGATCGGTCGCCAGCTCGACACGAGCCCCTTCGCCAAATACGACCCTGAGACGCTGTTCGACTTCCAGGCCGCGCGCCCGTATCTCGTGGTCCGCGATGGCGTCGTGCAAGACCTCCGCTGGCCCAAGATCGAGTACCGCGCTGCCCGTGCCCCTCGCGCGCCGCGCGACCTGATCACGCTGATGGGTCCTGAACCCTCGACGCAGTGGGCCACCTTCTCCGACTCCGTCGCGCACGTTGCCGAAACGCTCGGCGCCCAGATGATCGTGACGCTCGGCTCGCTGATGGGCGACGTGCCACACACGCGCCCCTCCCCGCTGATGGCCATCGCTTCCGACGATGCCCTCCTGGACCGCCTCGACCTGCATCGACCCGACTACGAAGGCCCGACCGGCCTCCTCGGACCGATCCACGTGGCCGCGATGAAGGCCAACATCCCCGTGGTCGGGCTGTGGGCGAGCGTCCCTCATTACGTCTCGGCGCCCAACCCGAATGGCGCGCTTTCGCTCGTGCGCGGGGTGGAGAAACTCTGCGGCGTCACGCTCGACGCCAGCACCCTGGAAGAGGGCGCTCGCGAGTTCGAGGAGCGCGTGACCGGAGCCGTTGCCGGCGATCCATCCGTGAGCGCGTGGGTGGAGAAGCTTGAGGAGGCGGCCGGGGAAGAGGCCGAGATGGCCGATCCAGAGGCGCTGCCTGACGGCGACCTGCTCGCCCGCGAGTTCCAGCGCTTCCTGCGCCAGCGCGGCCCCGGCGAAGAATAACCCCGGTCGGTCGGAGCTACGCCCCGACCGCCGCTCGAGGGGATCGTCCCCCGCGACGCTGAGGGTGAGGCCGGGTCTCAGTCATCGGCGTCGTGGTCGCCGTCGCTGCCGTGGTCCTCGCTACGGTCGTCGGCCTCGTCCTCCGGTTGAGACCGATCATCGTCGCCCGAACCTGAGCCGGACGACGACCCGGACCCATCAGAGCCATCGTCAGAGGACCCCGACTTCGTCGAGCCGGAGCCCGACGACCCCGACTTCGTCGAGCCGGACCCCGAAGACCCCGACGACCCCGACTTCGTCGAGCCGGACCCCGAAGACCCCGACGAACCGGTCCCGCTGCCGGACGACCCGGCCGCAGGGGCGACGGCGGCGGCCGATCCCGCTGACGCCTCGGACGCCTCCGCTGCTGCCGCGCGCTTCGCGGCTGCCCGCCGTGCCCGTACTCGCGCCGCCGATCGCTTCCGCGCCGCGCGCTCATCCGCCGACTCGTCGGCCGTGTCGGAGGTCGTCCGAACCGCGACGGTCGTCGCCTGAACGGAGGGGGTCGTGCTCGCGAGGCGGTCGCCGGCACCCAGCGGCTCAGCGCTGATGCCGACGGGAATGTCGACGATCGCCGCGACACCCGTCGCGCCGGCGCCGACCAGCACCACGCCCGCCACCGCGGCCAACATCAATCCTCGGGGACCGGTCATGGCATGCACGTTAGGACGACGCTCCCGTCAGATCGATCGACGCGACGGCCCCGCCGCCAGGTCTGGACGCAAGACTGACGGTCCCTCCCCAGCGCGCCGCGAGCGTCGAGGCGATCGCGAGGCCAAGCCCTGTACCCGGATGGCGACGGCCCGCGCTGCCGCGCTGGAAGCGGTCGAGCAAACGCCCGTCGGCCTCGCCCGGCGCCAGCCCTGGGCCACGGTCGCACACGTCGACCTGCGCGCCGCGCACGACGATCTCGATCGGACCCGCACCGTAGGTCAGCGCGTTCTCCACGAGCGCGTCGAGAATCCGATCCAGGTCGGCGGGGTCGGCGAGCACCGTCAGCGGAGCATCGGCGCTCACGTCGACCGACCGGCCGGCACGCGAGGCGGCCGGCCGCAGCCGCTCGGCCACGCCCTCCGCCAGATCAACGAGATTGATCGGCCGGCCGGTCTGTGGACGCTCCCCGGTGCGCCCGAGCAGCAGCAGGTCATCGATCATCGCGGCGAGCCGGTCAACCTCCGCCGTTGCGGCGTTCAGGTGGTCCGCCGCGGCGGGCGTCGGCTCCTCTGCGAGCGCCTCCTCGATCCGTAGCCGAACACCCGTCAGCGGCGTGCGGAGTTGATGCGACGCGTTGGACACGAACTGCTGCTGGGCCGTGAGGGTGCGGTCGAGTCGCCCGGTCATCGTGTTGAACGCCCGAGCGACCGACACCTGCTCGCGAGAGCCGATCTCGGGCGCGACTGCGGTCATGTCGCCGTCGGCCACCGCCTCGGCCGCTTCCTCCAAAGCTGCGAGCGGACGCGCCAGCCGCCGCGCGAGGAGGGCCGCCGCCACGCCACCGAGTGCCAGCACGAGCGCGCCGAGCCCAAGGAGCGCCAGGCGCCCGCGGTTCACGGCCCTCGAGATCGCGCCGACATCCTGCGAGACCCGGACCGCTCCGAGGTTGCCGCGCTTCGACGAGGCGATCGGCACGGCGGTCACGAGCAGCGGCCGGCCGAGGCTGTCGGACTGACGCCGCTCTTGGAACGCCCGGCCCCGAAGCGCCTCCTCGACCTCCGGCCGGGTCGAGTAGTCGGCCCCGTCGACGGCCGGCGGGTTGGCGCTGTCGGTCCGCAGCTTCCCGTCCGCGTCGACGACGATCACGCGGCCCCGCGTCGTCCGCGCGGCGGTCGCCACCAAGGCATCGAGCACGGTGTCATTCGCGTCTGCCGACGCGGCCGCCGCGACGAGCAGCGCCTCCGCCCGGGCCTGCGTCCTGACCTCGCGATCGACACGGTCGCCGAGCACCTTTCCGAGCGGCACGGCAAACGCGATCACGGTGAGCAGGACGACGTAGGTGAGCGCGGCCAGCAGCAGCGCGCGGAGACTCATCGTTTCCGGCCGCCGGGTGGCGCCGTGAACCGGAAGCCGACGCCGCGAACCGTGTGGATGAAGCGCGGCGAGAACGCGTCGTCGCCGAGGTGCCTGCGGACCGCGGCGATGTGAACGTCGAGCGTCTTGGTGGACCCGAACCAGTTCTCATCCCAGACGTCGCGCATCAGGGCTTCGCGGGTGACGGTGCGCCCCGCGTCGCCGGCGAGCCGTGCCAGGAGATCGAACTCCTTGCGCGAGAGCGTCAGCTCCGTGCCATCGAGCACGACGGTACGTGCACCAAGGTCGACGACAAGCCCGTCGATCTCAAATCGCTCGGCGCCCTCGGCCGACCCGCGACCGGCCTGCGCCGGTGCCGCGCGCCGCAGCACCGCCCGGATCCGCGCCGCGACCTCGGCCGAGCTGAACGGCTTGACGACGTAATCGTCGGCGCCGAGTTCGAGCCCCACTACGCGGTCGGTCTCGGTGCCGCGCGCCGTCACCATGATCACCGGCACATTGGCATCAGCACGAAACTCACCGCAGAGCTGACGCCCATCGCCGTCCGGCAGCGTGAGATCGAGCAGAACGACGTCGGGACGCGAGGAACGCCATGCCGCGCGGGCCTCGGCAGCCGTGCCCGCAATCGTCGGCTCAAAGCCCTCTCGCCGCAGTGCGCTCGCGAACGGGATGGCAATCGAGGACTCGTCCTCGACGAGCAGGACGGTGGGCCGGGCGGCAGACATGAGCCCGTCGAGCGTACCCCGCGGGAAGACCGTCCAAAGCACCTCCAAGCGATGTTTTGCCAAACGCTTGCCTGGCCCTGACTGCGCCTTGAGACGCGACTCCGATGGTGATGGCAGTTCCCACCTTCCCCACGAGGAGTCTCCGTCATGCCGATCACCAGAGCCAAAACTGTCACCGCGGCCACGCTGGCCGCCCTGTGCGGTCTCACCGCCGTCGCGCTCGCGTCGAATGGCGGACCGCCCGCGACTGAGTCGGCGGTTGCCACGCCGACGTCGACGCCAGCGCCACTCATCGAGCGTCGCACTGAGGTCGTCCGCAAGACCATCCACCGCACGAAGCTCGTCGACGAGAACGGCCACACGATCAGCTCCGGCTCGGCCGCGAAGTCCGGCTCCGGTTCCGGAGGCTCGGGCGGCTCCAGCTCCAGCCGGTCGAGCGCGACGGCCTCCACAGCCGCCAGCGCGGCGCCCGCCGTGCGCAGTGCGGCACCGTCGGCACCGGCCGCCGCGCCCGTGCCCAGCAGATCGACCTCCACCGGCCGGCACAGCGACGACGACGATGGCGATGACTCGGGCGATGATCGCGGCCGCTCGCATGGAAGCGACGACGCCCCCGGCTATGACGACCACGGTGGGGATGACGACGACCGCCTGAGCGAGTCACACGACGATGATTCCGGTTCCGAGGACCGTGAGGACGACGGGGACGACGACTGATGCGGTCGGTCGCAGGCGGCAGTTGGGCGCGGCGAACGTACGCCGCGTCCGTGGTCGCCTTCGCCGGAACGCTGGCGGCGCTCGGCGTGCAGGTGCAGGCTGGCGCTGACCCCGCGATCGGGACCGCGAAGGTGGCGCCCTCCACGCCGACGGCTGCACGGCCGAACGTGATCATCACGCGACGGATCATCAAGACGACAGTCGTGACCAAGAAGATCGTTCGCCGAGCGCCGGCACCGGTGGCAGCGGCGCCGGTCTATGCCAGTGGCAACGCAGCGCCGGCCCCCGCCACGGGATATTCCGCGCCAGCACCAGCGGCGGCTCCTGCTCGCGCGGCGGCCCCGGTCCAGGCCGCTCCGGCCGCGGCGCCGGCTCCAGCGCCCGTGACGAGCGCGTCGTGATGCTGCGCGACGCACCGGTCGCGGCGCGCTTGGTCGCGTCCGAGGAGCACCCGGACCATCTCCAAATCGACCACCACTTCCGGGCCATGGGCTGCGACCTACGCATCGTCGCGACGGCGCCGACGGCGGTGCGCACGCCCGATGGGCTCGCGCAGGCCGTACGCGCGGCTGAAGCGCTCGTCCACGCCTGCGCCGCGCGGCTCACGCGGTTCGACGAAGCCAGCGAGCTGTGCCGCCTCGCTGCGGACCCCGCCAGCACGGTCGGCGTGTCGCCGGTGCTCGGCTACGCGATCGACCTCGCGGTGCGCACCGCCCGCGCCTCTCGCGGCCTGCTCGACCCGACGCTCCTCGCGCCGCTTCGCACGGCCGGCTTCGGCGACGATTGGAACCCGGCCCGCCGCGTCCCGATCGAGTCACTGCTGCCGCTGGCGCCGGACCGCGCCCCGGCGGGACGAGCCCCCGAATCCCGGTGGGAGGCCATCGTCGTCGACCGCGCCACCTGGCAGGTCACGCGCCCGGTCGGCCTCGAACTCGATCTCGGCGCGACCGCCAAGGGACTGATCGCCGATCTCGCCCTTCGCGCCCTCGGCCCGATCGAGAGCGGCTTTGTCGCCGCCGGCGGCGACCTGGCCCTCCACGGCCCGCCGACCTTGGTCTTCGCAGAGGATCCCTTCGGCCGAGCGCCACACCCCCTGACCTCACCGGGGTCATGCGGTGTGGCGACCTCCTCGATCGCCGGACGCTGCTGGTTTGACGGCCGCGACCCCGCCCACCATCTCCTCAACCCGGCAACCGGTCGGCCCGCCTTCACCGGCGTGGTCCAAGCCACCGCGTTTGCCCCCGACGCTGCGCGCGCCGAGGGCCTCGCTGGCCAGGCCCTCCTGAGCGGTCCGAGCGCCGGCCGACAGGTGCTGCAGCCGTTCGGCGGCCTGCTCGTTCTCGACGACGGTTCCACCCACCACATCACCCCAGCGGAGTCCCGATGACCGGCCCAGATCCCCTCGAATACGGTTGGTGGCTCGCCAGCCGGGCCGCCGGACTCGTCGGCTACGTGCTGTTCTCGGTCGCCGTCCTCGCCGGCCTCACCATGGCCAGCCGGCTCGCCAATACCCCAGCCCGCAAACGCGCGATCCTGCAGGTCCACGAGCACGCAGCCCTCGCCGGGCTCATCGCGCTCTGCGTCCATGGGATCACGCTCCTCGGCGACCCGTACCTGCGCCCCGGACCGCTCGGCGTCGCGGTGCCGTTCGTCATCGACTACCGGCCGTTGGCCGTCGCCTCGGGGATCGTCGGTGGCTACCTGGCGGCCGCGCTCGGTCTCAGCTTCTACATCCGCAAACGCGTCGGCGCGGCGCGGTGGCGACGCCTGCATCAGTACACGCTCCTCGCGTGGTTGCTCGGTTTCCTCCACGCCCTCTTCGCGGGCACCGACGCGTCCACAACCTGGATGCGACTCCTCTTGCTCTGGACCGCCGGACCGATCGTGGTCCTGCTGCTCGCGCGCATGACCGCCGAGCGGCGCAAGCGTGCGCGCGCCGCCGCTCGGGCTGCCCGCCGAACCAGTCCGCCCGCAGCGGGACGGGCTGAGGCCACCGGGCAAGCGGCGGGCTAACTGACCACGACGGCCCGCCCGCGCCCGCCCGTCACGGAACGCGGTCGAGCTACCGGACGACGCGCAGCGGGGTCTGTCGGTCGGGCGCCGCTGGCCCCGGAGCAAGCACGAACCCAAGCACGTCCGCGGCCGGGAGCGGCCGCGAATAGTGATAGCCCTGACCGAGCTCACACCGCATCGCCGCGAGCGCAACGACCTGGTCGACCTCTTCAATGCCTTCGGCGACGACGGTCAACCCAAGGGAGCTGGCCATGTTCACGATCGCGTCGACCAGCGCACTGCCCTGACCGTCCTCGGTCACGCGGTCGACGAACGACTTGTCGATCTTGAGCACGTCGACCGAGAAGCGATGCAGGTACGACAGCGACGAATAGCCGGTGCCGAAGTCGTCGATGGCCAGGCGCACGCCCAGGGCGCGCAGCTCGTTGATCCGCCGCTCGCTGCCCTCGGTGTCTTGGATGAGCGACGACTCCGTCATCTCCAGGAGCAGGTATTTGGGGTCAAGGCCCGAGTCGGCGAGGGCGGTACGAACCTGGCTGGCGAAGTCGTCGCGCTGGAGCTGGTGGCCGGCGACGTTCACGGAGATGTACCGGGGCTGATCCCAGCTCGCCTCCCACTCCGCGACCTGGCGGCACGCCTCTCGCAGTACCCAGGTGCCCAGCTCGACGATCAGCCCGGTCTGTTCGGCGATCGGAATGAAGTCGGCCGGCGACACCATCCCGCGCACCGGATGGATCCAGCGCACGAGGGCCTCGTAGCCCGCGATTCGACGCTCTGCGATGTCGACGATCGGCTGGTAGACAAGGCTGAATTCCTCACGCTGGAGCGCCAGGATCAGCTCGCCCTTGAGCGCCAGCCGCTTGGTCACGGCGTCGTGCATATGCGACTCGAACACCTCGATGCGCCCGCCCTCGTCGCGCTTGGCCTCGTACATCGCCAGCTCGGCGTTGCGCAGCAGCAAGGCGGACTGGTCGACGGACGATCCGGGCCCGCGCCCGTCGGTCATGGCCAGGCCGATCGAGGCGCGGATCTGATGATGGCCACCGTCGATGTCGACGGGCTTGGATTGGAGTGCCTCCAGCATCCGCTCGGCCGTTCGCCGCGCGTCCGACTCACTCTCGGCATCTTCGATGAGCAGCGCGAAGGCGTCGCCGCCGACGCGCGCCAACGTGTCTTGGCTGCGCACGACGTTCGAGAGACGGCGGGCGATCTCGCGGAGCAGGTCGTCACCCCGGCCGTGGCCGAGCGAATCGTTGACCGCCCGGAAGTCGTCGATGTCGAGCAGGATCATGGCCTGGAGTTCGAGTTCTGCGGCCGAGCGGGTCAGCGCCTGACGTAGGCGGTCGGTGAGGAGTGGCCGGTTGGCCAGCCCGGTCAGCGGATCATGGAAGGCCTGATGCTCGAGTTCCGCCTCGAGTTGTTTCCGCTCGGTGACGTCGCGAATGGTGATGACGAAGCCGTCCAGCAGCGGGTCGTCGGTCTTGTTGACCACGCGCGCCTCGACATCGAACCAGCTCCCGTCGCGGCGCAGGACCTCAAACGCGAGGGTCTCCGACGCGCCGGGCCGGCCGTCGAGCGACGCCAGGATGTCGCGGACGTGATCGACCTGACTTGGGCGCAAGAGCTGATCGAGCCGGGTGGAGAGCAGCGCCCCGGCCGGATAGCCAAGCACACGCTCGGCCGCCTCAGTGTGGCGGACAAAGGTCGAGTCGATATCGATCACGGCAATGATGTCGGGCGACCCACTCACCAGCGCGGCCAGGCGTTGCTCGCTGTCGTGCGTGGCGCGGTTGCGTACGCGGGCGACCTGCGCCGCGCGACTCACGCCGCCGTATTTGAGGAGGAGGGCCGTGAGCATGAACAGCGTGAGCAGGAGGACCACCACCGTGCCGATGCGGCCGAGTTCCTCGCTGCGCTGGGTCTTAAGTCGGTAGTGATCGGCCACCGAGCGAAGCTCCTGGATCAGCGCGGCGTGCGCCGGGATCACATCGCGCGCGCCGGCTGCCGCAGCTTCCGCGCGACGGTTCGCGTGGACGAGATCGGTCTGGGCCGTGACCCTGCCGAAGTAGCGAACCTCGGCCGCCTGCAGGCGTCGGTACTCGGTGGCCGTGACCATCGAACTCAGGCTTCCGAAGCGCCGCGCAAGCGCGACTCGCTCGACCTGAAGATCGTGCCAGACACCAAGCGAGACATCAGGGCCAGCGGAGAGTGTGCGGGCCGCGACGCCATCCACGCGCTCCGCCATCGCGACGGCCTCAAGGAGACCGTTGGAGATCCGCTCCTGGCGACCGGTGTGGGCATGCACCTGCGTGAGGGCAACGGACACGGAGACCACGAGGAAGCCCGCTGCCGCGAGCAAGGCGGCGGCATGCCACGAACTCGTGCCGGAGCGGGCAAGCAGCCTGAGTCGCAGGACCATCGAACAGCAGATGATGGCGACCGGCACAATCACCACGAGCAGGCCGACCGTCTTCCCCCGCATGAACTCGGAGGCGATCACCGCGAGCGGGAGCGCGACGACCGCAACCAGGATCCAGAGCCGCGAACGCAGCGGAACCCCGTATTTCGAGGTCCCGCGATCGAGCACCGCGGGCGCGGACGGGTGGAGGGCAGCAACACCCCAGAGCGCGTAACCGACGAGCCATCCGGCGTCCACCGGGTCGGGCATGGCGTACGTCTCAGCGAGCAGCGTGACGTTGTAGACGATGTCGGAGGCGACGGTCGCGAGGAAGCCCACGGTGAGCAGCACTGCCGACGTGTTCCAAGAGCCTGACCCGAGCACGAATCGCACCCCGGCGACGATCAGCAGAAGATCCATCGCCGGATACGCGATCGAGACGCCCGCCCCGAACGCGTCCAAGCCGCTGTCCTTGAGGGCCGGAGCGACCCAGATCACCCAGACCGGGATGGCTGCCGCCGAAGCGACCATGAGCCCGTCGAGCGTGGAGATGAGATCGCGGCTGGGGCCGCGCAGCCGCGCCGCCCACACGATCGCGACCGCGAGCACCGGGTAGGCAGCAAGGTAGATCCCGTCCGCGACCGAGGGGAACGGCGGCGTTCCTGCGGCCGATGAGGAGGTGAGCGCTGCGGTCGCCAGGTCGCCCGCGACCCACAGCAAGTTGGCGACGCCGAACAGCACCCAGGCCCCTCGCCCTCGAGTGACCCGGCCCGAGAGGACCAGCCAGCCGATCGCCGCGACGCACGCGAGCCCGAACGCGTCATAGCCGACGTCTGCCAGCGAAGCCGGCAAGAAGAAGTAGGCAACAAGGGCAATCCCGCTGAGCGCGGTGTACGCCCGGGCTGGGAGCAGAGTCATCCCCCGAAGTATCGGCAGCTACGACTGGAACCACCAGCTGGCTCCAACTTGCTTGTCGGACACTCGTCCGGTGAATGGGGGAATTCGCGAGGATTCCTTCAGGAACCGGCAGTTGGGCTCACTTGACGGGCGCGCAGACGCTTGCCGCGCCGCTGCGGCGCGTCTACTGTGCGCGCATGTTCCGCCGTCCCACCCGGTGGCGCCGCCCGTGAGCAGCACCCAGCAGAGCCGGGATGCTGTGATCGACGCCGCTCGGGTCAGTCTCATCCGGATCGCCCTCGCGTTCGGCCTGGCCAATGCGGTCGTCCCGTTCCTGCTTCAGGTGGCCAGTCCAGACGACCCGACTTCGCTCGGGCTCGCGTTCGCGTGGGTGGTCGCCTGGGGCATCGCGGTCCTCAATCCGCACCGCCTCCTTGCCTTGCTTCAGCGCGACCGTACGCGCTGGGCCGTGGCCGTTATCGGCGGCGGCGCGACCCTCCTGACCATCGTTGCGACGGGCGGGCTCGACAGTCCGGTCAAGACCGGAGCCAACTGGCTCGGCTGGGCGGCGACGGTCGTGGTGCCGGCACGCACGGCCCTGGTGTTCGCCTCCGTGCTGTCGGTGGCGACCACCGGATCATTCGTGCTCAGCGGGACGGCGCTGGCAGAACTCGTCACCGGCGACGACCGGTACATCGTCATCACCGGCTTCCTCAACCCGTTCGTGATCGTGCTCGTGGCGTTGTCGCTGCTCGGCGCGTTCCACGACATGATCGCCCGAGCGCCGACCACGCTCTGGGAGGTCCGACGTGGCGGCCCGGCAACGACGCCGGCCATGACCGCGCTGTTCGCCGGCGCGCCGATTCCGCTGCTCGAAACCGGTGGAGACCGGGGTGAGGAAGAACGCGACCCCGAGACGACCGCATCGCAGGAGGCAGGCGATCCGGGGCAGTCAGCCGCCCTGGGAGCGCGGACGGAGGGCGTCGGCAGTGCTGAGCACCAGCTCTTCCCAGTCGAGCGGGAGATCGTCGCGCTGCTGGCGAGCGGCCGCACGCCGCAGCAAATCGCCTTGGACCTGGAACGGTCGACCGATTCCATCTATGGGCAGATCGCGTCGGCGAAGCGGAAGGCGGGCGCGCGGACCATCGAGCATCTCGTCGCCCTGGCGTGGGAGCCAGTGGCATGAGCGCCCCGGTCCATCCGGGGGTGGCGCCGCCCGAGGTCGTCGAGCCACAGCGGCCGGCCGAGGTCGTGGAACTCACGGAGTTCCTCTACCGCCGGATCTTCAGCTTTGGCTTGATCGTGGCGACGGTGATGGCGTTCTACGCGATCGTGCTGTCGGCGATCCGGCCCGAGGGCAACGGCCTGCGAGGCGTGGTCATCTGTGGCGCGGTCTCGGGGCTCTGCTTGGTGGCGTTGGCGCTTCGCGCGCGCTGGTACCGCGTCCTTCGCCGCTATCCGGCGGTGATCGCGGTCCCGGCCTTGGTGGTAGGCGGGGCGTCGTGGCTCGTCGGTGACCCGAACGACCAGATGTTCTACGTGGTGATCATCGTGCTCGGCGTGACCGGATTGACGGTGCCGTTCGGCTACGTCGTCGGCTCGACGTTCATCGCGGGCTTCGGCTGCACCGCACCGCTGCTCTTTTCGACCCAGCCGGGCGTGACGTCGAGCGCGATCGCGGCCGTCACGATCCCGACGATCTTCTGGCTCATCATCGAGCAGCTCGCGCGCTACGTCCTGCGGGCCTACGGCGAGACGGCCGAGGGCCTGCCATGGGAACGTGATGGAGGGGTGCCAGGCGACGGCGGAGGGACTGGGTCGCGATCGGCAGCGGGCTCACGGCAGCGCTGGCGACCGTCACTGTTCCGGGGCCGCGAGCGACCGCTGCTCCCGGTCGGCGGCAGCGAAGGCGACCGCGGCGTGAACCTGTCGGCCCGCCAGCTAGAAGTCGTCCTGCTCTGCGCCGAGGGGCTCGACCATTCGGAGATCGCGGCGTGCCTGGAAATCGGCGCCCAACAGGTCCGAAAGCATCTGCGGTTGGCCCGCGAGCGCACCGGGAGCGCCACCACCGCGCAGCTCATCGCGTGGTCGATTCGCAACGGACTGGTCTCCCGGAGCATGGATCGCGCGCCGGTTTAGCCAGTATCCGCAAGGCCTTTCGGCCTGGTCCGAAAAGTGAACCCTTGGCGCGTCGAGCCATCAGCGGCACGGTTTGCGCCATGCCCACCTCGTCTGCAGCGCCCGATGCCCGCTCGCTCCAGCGGGCTCCCCGATCGACCCGTTCGGGCGGCCCGCGGGCCGGTGATCTGCGTGCGAGTGGTGGCGCGCGTGGTGCGCTCGGCCGGGTGATCGTCGTCGAGCGTTCCGGCGACGCGTCGCGCTGCCGGGGCGTGGTCGCCGCCGCGAACGGCGAGATCGTGATGACCACCGCGAGCGTCACGGCAGCGCTGCTCGCCGCGATCGACCCGTCCGACGCGGATGCCGTAGTCGTCTGCTTTTCTGGCGTCGATCGGTTCGCCGATGACTGGGCCGGCTATCGGCTGGTTGATCGACTCGCGAGCCGGACCGACGCCCGCGTGCTCGCGTGGGTTCCATCCGAAGATGTGGATGGCGAGGCGTTCGCCCGAGACGCTGGGGCCACGTCGGTGGTGCGCGCCGACGTCCCGGATTCGAGGGAGGCCGAGCTGATTGCGTGTTGGCTCCAGCGCGGCGCCCCGCCCGTCCGCATCGGTTCGGCCGAGGGGTTGGCGGCGTCGTTCGCTCCTTGGTTCGCGGCGCGGTTCGGCCACGCCTGGGCGCCGTGGATGGAGCAGGCCGCCGCGACCATCGCGTCGGGCTCGGATTCCGCCACCCAAGCCGAACTTTGCAGTCGAGCCTGGGGCCAGCCGGAGCCCGCAACCGCGAGAGCGCGTCTGCGGCAGCTGAGGGCCACGCTCTGCGGAGAGGTCCGCGATGAGCCGGCGCTCGAGCGACGGCTGGCGCTCGAGGTCCTCCGGGTGCTCGGCCAGCACGTCCCCATCCACGCCGAGACAACGACCGCCCGAAGCCTGACTCAGGCCGCCGCGGCCCTCCGGGCCCAGCCTGCACTCATCGATCCGCACCTCATCACCGAGCGCGAGCGCGCGGACCTCCTGGAGGTCGCCACCACCGAAGCCGCCCTCACCGCCGGCGTGACGTGCCGCCCCGGACGACCCGTAGCCGGAGCCTGGCGTGCCCGTCGCCACCACGCAATCGGACGCGTCGCGAGCCAACGAGCCGAGACCGCCGCCGACAAGTCCGCGATCCAGGCCGCCCTGGCGCAGTCGATCGACGCCACGCTCCTGACCGTGCACGACGCATTGGACGACGCGAGCCGGACGCTGGCGACCTGACCCTCACCCAGGCTTTCGTCTCGTAGGCGCCGGTGGGACTCGGCCCTCAGCGCGGCGGCGTCCTGCTGGAGACGCCGCCAGGATCCAAACGCCGCTTCGCCCTACCGCTCGGCCGCCGGGCAGGCGAGCTGGAAGTCGCACCAGCCGCAGGCTTTCGCGGAGGGGGTCGGGGCGAACTGTTCGGCTTCGATGCCGGCGCCGACCTGCTCGACGGTTTCGGTGACCCAGGCGGCGTCGACGCCGCTGGGGAGCTGGACCTTGTGGTCGTCGAGCACGTAGTAGTAGGAGCGCAGGGTCGGCTCGAGCTTCCACGCGTCGCGGGCGGCGAGGTCGTAAAGGGCGAGCTGCACGTCGCGCTGGAGATCGGCAGCCTCGCGCGGCGGACCGGTCTTGATGTCGATCAGTTCGTAGCCGCCGTCGGGGAGGCGGTCGACGCGGTCGACGCGGCCGCGCAGGGCGTGGCGGCCGATGCGGAAGTCGAACGGGCGTTCCACCCAGACCGGCTCGCCAGGCCCGAGGGCGAGGCGCGCGTGGTAGTCGCGCAGGGCCTGATCGGCCTTCGCGCGGAACTGCAGCGACTCCTCGTCGGAGCCCAGGCCGCCGGTCCGCCAGGCAGCGTCGAGCAGGCTGATGAGCCGTGGGAGCGGACCGCCGCCGGCCGCGTGGAACCGCTCGATCGCCTGGTGCACCGCGATGCCGAACCGCTGCTGCACGGTCTGCGGCCGCGGCACCTTCAGCACGCGGCCGAACTTGTACTGCAGCGGGCACATCATGTAGGTCGCGATGTCGGTCGCTGAGAGGCCGATGCCCTCACCGCGCCTGGGGAGGTACGCGGCGAGTGACGGCTCGACGGCGGAGTCCGCGACGACCCGCTCGCCGCTCACGAGTCGCTCATCGAGATCGCTCGTGGCGAGCATTTCGCGCTGCAGCGGTGAAGCGATCGCGCCGAGCTGATGGTTCACGCCATCGATCGCCGCCTGAAGCGGCGTCGACGAGGCGTCGCGGCCGAGCAGCGCCGCGACTTTGACCAGTTCCAAGACGCGCACGACGGCGTGGGTGAGTTCCTGGTCGCCGTCGAGGCGAAGATCGGTGATGCCGGCGGCGGCGCGGGCGATATCCTGGGAGAGGCGATCCCGCAGCGCGCCAGCCGCTTCGAGGAGCTGCTGCTCTTCCAGGACGGGTGCGACGGCCTGCTCCACCGGCGCAGCGAGCCCAGCCGAGAGCTCGGCGAGCAGCGGCGACGGCGCATCACCGACTACCGAGACAACGACGCGATCCCGCGCGCGGGTCATCGCCATGTAGATGAGTCGGCGCGCGCGGCCGAGGCCTTCGCGGCGCTCCTCGCCGAGCAGCGGCTCGACGGGCTCGTGGTCGAGCGCCTCGACCGCGGCGGCGTCCAGGCCGACCAAGTGGAGTTCGTCGATGTCGAGCGCGCGGAGTTCGTCGACGCGCACGCCGACGATCCGCACGGCGCCGCGGGCGTCGGTGCCGTGTTCGCGCTCGGCAGTCTCCGGGAGCGCGCCAGCGTCGAGCAGCGCGGCGAGCCCGGCGAACACTTCGCGCGGGGAGGCATCGACCGCGCGGGCCACGTGGCCGGAGGCGGCGGCTTCGACGCGGCGCAGCGCGCGGACGGCGGCGCGCGCGTCCGGGCCGGCGCCAGCAAGCTGGCGGCGATGCAGGCCGAGGGCGGTGATGAGATCGCGGAGCAGCGCGAGGGCGTCGCCATCGTCGAGTCGAGCAGAGAACCGCTCCGCGTGGCCGAGGAATTCCTGCGCGCGCTCGCGCGAGCGCGGCTCCATGCCGGGGCCTTCGAGCGCGCCACCGACGGCGTCGACGAGCGACTGGCGGCGCCGACGCGCGACGCGCACGATGCGCGCGAGATCGGGGCCCGGGAGCGCGACCGGCGGCCGACTCAGCGCGCGGACGACGGCGCCGGCGTCGGTCGGATCGAGCAGCAACCGGATCCAGGCGAGGAGGTCGCGCACTTCCGGGCGGCCAGCGTCGGAGTCCAGATCGACGGCATCGCTCGGCACGCCGCGGGCCTCCAGGGCAAGCGCGAGCGCGCGGGCGTCACGGGCCGGGTCGACGCACACCACGGCGACGCGATCGGGCCGAACGCCCTTGCGGATCGAGTCTGCGATCTCGCCGGCCACAGCGCTGGCCTGCTCGTGGCCGCCTTCATGCCGCCTGAGCTCGACGACGCCGCCCTCGGCCGCACCGAGCGCTGGCCGCGGCAGCCGTCCGGGCGCGGGCGCGACGATCAGTTCGGCCGCGCGAGCCACGCCGGCCCGCAGTCGCTGGGAGCGCTCGAGGTGCACAACCGCCGCGTCCGGCGAACGCTGGAGGAGGGTGCGAATCGGGGCTGAGGCGGCGTCGCCGCCGCGCGGAGCCTGGTCGTCGTCGGCGGTCACCAGGAGTGGAGCGCCGCTCGCTCGGGCCAGGTCGAGCACGAGGTCGAGTTCGGCGGGCGCGAGGTTCTGGGCGTCGTCGACCGCGAGCAGCGCGAACCGCCCGTGGAGTTCGGTGCCGGCAAGCGCATGGCGAGCGGCGAGCACCGCCGTGGGCGACGACAGCAGCCCGCGGCTGGCGAGGAGCTTCTCGTGTCGACTCACCAGCGCGCCGAACTCGCGCTGGCGCGCCGCGAACGGACCGTCGGCGAGGGCGGCGGCCCACGTCTCCACGCGCTCACCGTCGATGCCATGGGCGGCGAGGCGGTCGATGCGCTCGAGCAGGTCGGCGGGGGTCGGCGCGCCGGAGGCCAGGTCGCGGCTGGCGACGAACTCGTGCAGCATCGCGAGGCGCTCGGAGCGGCCGATCAGCCGCGGCGGGCGGGCGCCAGCGGGCGCCGTCTCACGCAGCACGAGCACCGCAAGGCCCGGGACGGTGAGCACGCGCGGCGCGTTCGGCTGCCCGGCGCGGGTGCGCAGCGCGGTCGCGGCGCTGGGCGAGACGGCGATCACGATCGGCTCCCCGGTGAGGTCACGCGGCCGCCCGCCCTCGGCCTGCTTGGTGCGCGCCGCGGCGCCGCGGGCGCGGGCCTCTTCGACGGCCGCCAGGACTCGGGCCGTCTTGCCGGTGCCGGGCCCGCCGAGAATCAGCGTGGTCGTCGCTGAACGCAGCGGACTCGCCGCGCTCTCCTGCCCACCCTCGTGCGACGCAGGCCGCGCGGCCGCGGGCTCCCCTCGCTCCATACCTCCGAGCATACGGCGGTCGGCGCCCCGACTACGCTCGCTGCATGGCCTTCGACCACACGTTCTGGCTCGCGACGGCCCGCGAAGCGGCAGCCGCCGCGGCGGCCGCAGTCGATGCCTTCGAGCACGCGCAGCGCGACGGCTACACGGGCACGACCGGCGCCGGCGGCGATCGCACGCTCGCGATCGACGCGGCCGCGGAGGACGCGATCATCGCGGTGCTTCGCTGCCACGCCGAGGCCGGCCACCCCTCGACCGTGATCTCCGAGGAGCAGGGCGAGGTCGACTTGGGCGCGCCGCTGCCGCGCCTGCTCGTCGACCCGATCGATGGCTCCCTCAACGCCGGCCGCGGCGGCACCGGTCACCACGCAGTCTCGATCGCGGTCGCGTCCGGCCCATCGATCGCGGACGTCGAAGTCGGCTACATCCTCGACCTCTCGACCGGCCAGGAGTGGTGGGCCACCCGAGGCGGCGGCGCCTTCCTCGACGGCCGGCGGCTCGGGCCGCAGACCGAACGACGCACCGCCGACGGCCGACTCGAACTCCTCGAAATCGAAGCCGCCGACCCCCGCCTGATCGCCCCCGCGCTCCCCGTCCTGGAGAGCGAAGTGCGTCGCCTCCGCGCGCTCGGTGCGATTGCGCTCGGCCTCTGCCACCTGGCCGCTGGCGCCGTCGACGCGATGCTCACCCTCGGCCCGTGCCGCCCTGTCGACGCCGCCGCCGGCCAGCTCCTCGTGCGCGAAAGCGGCGGCCTGCTCGAATGGCATCCGGGCGAGCCGCTCAGCGACGTCCCCCTCGACTGCCACCCGCGCACCGCCCTCGTCGCCGCCCGCACCCCCGAATCGCTCGCCACCCTCCGCGCCGCCGTCGCCCACGTGAAGCCCCCAACTCCGGCGGCTTGACCGCGCCCGCGACCGCACCTGCAAACCACCCGGGCACCCCCGGGCAGCGGGCGATTGATCGACCAGATTCGGCCGATCCGCACGGCGATGTCACGCATCCGTCCAGCTGCGTGACACATCGCACCAACGCGCGTCCCCCCTAGGCGCCATGGTGGGCTTCACAGGGGGTTCCGCTCGCGCTCCGCCGGCACACGCCGGAGGAACCGAGGTAGGTCTCGAACGCGTCCCCCTTTCAATTCGTTTCGACCGCTTAGGGACATGATGGCCGACACCACGACCACACCGACGACGACCACGACCACCGCGAGCGAGGCCAAGCCGGCCGCTACCGCGACGCCCACGACCGCTGCGAAGACCACGGCGACCACGGCGACCACCAAGCCGTCGACGGCGACGAAGACCACCGCAACCGCCAAGCCGGCCACGGCGACGAAGACCACGGCGACCGCGAAGCCCGCAGCCAAGAAGCCGGCCGCCAAGAAGCCCGCCGCGCGCACCACCGCCGCGAAGAAGACTCCCGTCAAGGCTGCAGCCGCGACGAAGTCGACGACCGCGAAGACGACGGCGGCTGCCAAGAAGCCGACGACCCGCGCCACCGCCAGCAAGACCACGGCCGCCAAGAAGCCAGCCACGCGCCGCACGCCGGCGAAGGGCTCCACCGCCGCCGAAGCGAAGGCAACGATCTCGTCCGCCAAGCGCACCGCGACGACGGCGAAGTCGAGCGCCGCCAAGACCGAGACCGCCGCGAAGACGACGATCACGCAGGCACGCAACACGGTGAGTTCCGCGACGAAGGACATCCTCGAGGTCGCTTCCGAGCGCACCACGAAGCTCCGCAGCGTCGCCGACGAGCGCACGACGAAGCTCCGCAGCGCTGCCGACGAGCGCACCGCAAAGGTCCGTGCCACGGCCGACGAGCGCACCGCGGAACTCCGCGCGAACGTCGAGGCACGCACGACCGAGGCGCGCACCTCCGCCACCGACAGCGCCAAGACGGCACTTGAGCAGGTCGAGCGCGCCGCGCGTATCCAGCTCGGCTTCGTGCTCGTCGCGCGTGACGAGATCCAGGGCCGCGTCGACAAGGCGACCGCCTTCTTCAACTCCAAGACCGAGCGCACGAAGCAGCTCAACAAGTTCGAGAAGCGCGGCAAGACCTCGCTCACGAAGACGGAGAAGGAGATCAAGGCTCGCCGCGATCAGGCCGTCGCCGAGCGCGACAAGGCCATCGAGTCCGCCAAGAAGCAGGTCACCGAAGTCCGCGAGACGGTCGGCTCCTACGCCGACAAGGTCACCGCGCCCGTCATCGACACCCGCAAGGCCGTCGAGCGCCGCTTCCAGCGCGCCGCCTAACCAGCTCATCCTCGGCGCCTCTCGCGCCGACCCGGCCGCCGCGTCTCCGTGCGGCGGCGCCAATTCGGTGCCCCGATGCCTCTCCCCTGTGGCGTCGGGGCATCGGTCGTTCCGGGCCACGTCGCACCGCAAGGGCGGCGGACGGCACCGCGACCTTGGCGGAGAACCGCCGCTTGCGGGGACCGCCGCCGCGACATGATCGGCGAGTGTTCGCGCCGCCCGTACCAGCCACTCCATGGGAGCTCGGGCCACGAGCGGTGCGCGTGTTCGTCGCCGTCGCGCTCGTCTCCGTCACGGGCCTCTTCTGGCAAGCCCGCCAGGAGCGCCTGAACGACCCCCTCGACCAGGCCGCCCGCGGCGAGATCACCGCGGGCTCGCCGCAGTCGTTCCTGCGCTCGGCGCGCTTGCGGGCCGGGCTCGACGGGATCGCGGCCAAGGCGCCCCGGGACGCCGCGATCTTGAATCTCACGATCGCGCCAACAGAGCTCACCGCCACGCTCCTGCGTGCCGATGGCTCCGAGCTCTACGCCTCGGTCGACGCGGCCCTCACCACGCAGGTGCGCCCGGCGCCCAATGCCCTCGACGGGCACGGCCTCCCGTTCGCGTCGATCCCGGCCGACGCTCCCGAGCGTTTCCTGCGCGTCGCCGGCCGCAAGTTGGCCCTGCACTCCCAATATCTCGAGCGCCTGTCGCTGAACGTGATCCAGAGTCCAGGCCAGCAGCCGTACTGGCTCGCGACCTACACCCATCCGCCGCTCAAGAACGAAGCCATGGCCGCACTCGACGGGACCGACGTGCGCTACGTCGGCGAGCCGAGCGCGGCGCAGCGCGCCGAGGCCCGAGCGGTCGAGCGCCGGTCCGCCGCCGCCGAGAAGGCATCCATCGCCGCCGCCACACAGGCCGGCATCGACGCCCAGCGTCGCCTCCAGGAGCTCACCCGATGACCCGCATTCGCGTTTACGCCGGACTCGCCTTGATGGCGGCCTGCATCTACTTCGCCGTCACCGGCCTCACGGAACTCGTGCGCTACGGCAGTTGCTCCAGCGGCGGGATGTACGTGTCCCAGCGCGAATGCGCGCCTGGTGCCGGCTGGGACTTCCTGGCCGTCTTCGGTGGCACCTTCGGCGTCATCCTGAGCCTCTTCCTCACGGCCAGCAACCGAGCCGTCCAGGCCTGCATCGGGCTCGTCGCCGCCACGTTCGCCAGCTACTTCTTCGTGACCGCGTTCGGCGCCGATCTCACCCCCGGCGGCTCGGTCACCACCCCGACTGCCATCGCCGGCACCGTCTGCACACTCATCGCGCTGCCACTCCTGGCGACCGCCATGCGGCAGCCCCGGGTCCCCGTCGACGCCGAACCCCTGCCCGGCCCGCCGATCGTGTTCGCGGCGGGCCCGAGCGGCCTGCGCTAGACGCTCAGGCCGCTCAGGGCGTGCAAACGTGTCCGAAAACGACACGCCACACGCCCCATGCCACGCCGCGTGCGCCATCTCTCGCGCGCGAGCGGACCGCGGGCCGCTTGCGGACGAGTCGCCCTTCTACAATGCCCTCATGGCCGACACCGTCTCCCTTCCTGCTGAGGATCAGATCCGCGAGGCCCTCAAGGGCGTGATCGATCCGGAGCTGAAGCGCTCGGTCGTCGAACTCGGGATGGTCCGCTCCGTCGACATCGCCGAGACCGGCCACGTCGCCGTGAAGATCTCGCTCACCACGGGCGGCTGCCCACTCAAGGGCACCTTCACGACCGACACCAACGAGCGCGTCATGGCCGTCCCCGGCGTCACGTCCGTCGACGTCACGTTCGACGTCCTTTCCCCCGAGGAGAAGGACGCGCTCAAGAAGAAGCTCGGCATGCCCGGCGGCCTCCCGACTGGCGCCCTCGCGACGATCGGCTCGATCCTCTGCATCGGCTCGGGCAAGGGCGGCGTCGGCAAGTCGTCGCTCACCTCCAACCTCGCCGTCGCCCTCGCGCGCGAAGGCAAGTCGGTCGGCGTGCTCGACGCCGACGTGTGGGGCTATTCGATCCCGCGCATGTTCGGCCTCGGTGGCCAGAAGCCGCCGGTCAACGCCGAGCGCAAGATCGTGCCGCTTGAGGCGCACGGCGTGAAGATCATGTCGATCGGGTTCTTCGTGGAAGAAGACTCGGCCGTCGTCTGGCGCGGCCCGATGCTGCACAAGGCCCTCACACAGTTCCTACAGGACGTTGCCTGGGGCGATCTGGACTTCCTCCTGATCGACCTGCCGCCGGGCACCGGCGACGTGTCGATGACGCTCGCCCAGCTCGTCCCGCAGTCCGAGTTCGTGCTCGTCACGACCCCGCAGGACACCGCGCAGAAGGTCGCTCGGCGCGCCGCCGAGATGGCCGACAAGGTCTCCATCCCTGTCGCCGGAGTGATCGAGAACATGGCCGGCTTCGTGACGCCCGGTGGCGAGCGCTTTGAGATCTTCGGCCGTGGCGGCGGTCAGGCCCTCGCCGACGAGATCGACGTCCCGCTGCTCGGCTCCGTGCCAATCACCATGCCGCTGCGCGAGCAGGCCGACGCGGGCGAGCCGATCGTCTCCGTCGACCCGGACGATCCCGCCTCGCAGGCGATCCGCTCCGCGGCCCGCGGGCTCATCGCGATGGCGCCCGTGCGCGTCGTCCCGGCGCCCGAGCCGGTCGGCATGTCGCTGCCGATGGCCGGCTAGTCACGACCCCGCCCTCAGCGGGCGGTCCGTCGAGTTCAGCCCTTCACGTTCGAGGCGGCGTGCCGATCAACCAAGCGTGACGCCCTACGATCCGCCACGGAGCGCTGAGCCCACCGACCTCGGTGAACTCGGCCGCTCCACCGGCTTGGGTGAGCAAGGGCGAAGCCGTCGGCAGCGCCGCAGGCGGCCGCCTCGCCAGCACCGGCCTCGCCACACGGGCGCTCGAGCAGCGGCGACGGTCGCCAAGCTCGCCGCGTCGGTCGCGATCATCGCCGGAACGGCGTTCTTGATCGCCCGCCAGTGGGACGAGGTCGTGATCCCCACACCGAGCGCTGAGGCGGTGCGACAGCGCCGGAACACCCTCGATGCGGAGGCCGAGCGCGACGCCAAGAACGCCATCCGGAACCAGTTCAGCGCAGAGGTCGTGAGTGAATGGATCGAGGCACTTGGCCCCACGCTGGAGTCCAAGCAGGTCGGGCGGATCACGATCGTCCGCGAGGCCAGCATGGTCGCGCTCTACCGGGTGCCTGGCGGGTCCAAGCTGGCGATCGGGGGGCGTTCGGCGTTCGACTCCGATGAACCCATCGCCGGCCCCACCGTCACCCTCGACGATGTCAATCCGCTCGCCCCGCACCGGATCCTGCTGACCGCCCGTACCCTGGGCGCGCCCTTCCGAGCACCCTTCTCGTCGCTAACGCTCCGCGCGACCGGACCCGGCCGCGACCAGCTCCAATGGCGCGCGGTGTGGGGCGGCGAGGTACCCGCGGAACTCGTCGCTAACCAGGACGGCATGCACGTGCGGGTGGTGGGCGGATGACCCCGTGGTGGATCGGGCGCGCCGCCAACAGCCTGCTTATCTTGTCGATCTCACTGGCCGTCGGCATCGCGTGGACATCGCCCCACCTCATTCGGCACGCCCTGCATCCCCCGAAGGCCCAGCCGGAAGACATCGCCGCCGCCGTCGACGTCGCGGCGCGAGAATCCTCTGCCCCCACGGTGAGCAGCGCAACCGTCCTGCGGCGATTCCAGCCACGCCGCATCGACACGGCCTTTCAGCAGGCCTTCACCAACGCGGGACCGCTTCGCGACTTCACCGACTTGCACCTCGACCACGCTGGCGTCGCGAGCGTTCAGGGGGTCACCAAGGCAAGGAACGGCTCAGTGCGGGACCTGGACCAACTCACCGGGTGGTTCTTCAGCGACGACCCGCACCACGTTTATGGCTGGTCGGGACCCCGTGGCTCGATCGGCAACTCGCTGAGCCAGCGCCCCTTCCGCCGCTCCGCAATCGATCCCGGGGCACCGCTTCGCATCTTGAACGCCGCTGCCGCGTCGGGGCTCGACCCCGCCGATCTCACGCTCTTGCGCTTCGCCCGCAACCCGGGCGGTCTCCTGACCTGGACCGCGAGCTGGACTCCGCCCCGTGGCCGCCCGGAGCTGCGCTACGCCGCCA
Source organism: Solirubrobacteraceae bacterium (assembly GCA_032119595.1). GTDB lineage: Bacteria > Actinomycetota > Thermoleophilia > Solirubrobacterales > Solirubrobacteraceae > JAGIBJ01. The sequence goes on from JAUMBQ010000001.1 coordinate 581,101, forward strand.
CCGACGGCACCTTGATCAAGGCTGACGAGGCCACGATGCCGCCTCGCTGACGGGGAGCGCTTGAGGCCCAGCCGCTCGGCGCCAACCGGGACGGAACCGCCGGCACTGCGAGCGCTCAGCGGGCCGCGAAGCCCGCCAACTCCAGCGCCGCGGCCGCGGCGTCGAGGGCCTCTTCGACCTCGTCGGCGGACGCCGACGGGAGGCGCACCAGGCCCCGATGCAGGCCCATCTCGGCGTAGGCCTCCAGCGATGGCTGGTCGAGGCGGATGTTGTAATACGTGACCGGCAGCGGCGCGCGGCCGTCGGCGGCGCAGCGCGCGTGGAGTTCCTCGACGCGCGGCCGGAGTTCGTCGATGCCGCCGGGCGCGCGCGGCAGCCAACCGTCGCCATAGGCCAGGACGCGGTCAAGCACTTTCGGGCCGTCGCCACCGAGCAACACCGGAATGCCGGTCGGTGCTGACTTCGCCTGGTCGCCCGGACCGTCGCCTTCCGCACTGGCCACCATCGAAGCCGCCGCACCGAGTCGCTGGACCGGCTTGGGCCAGCTCCACACTTCGTGGAACTTCACGTGAGCGCCGTCGTACGAGGCGACCTCGTCGCGCCAGAGCGCGCGCATCGCTTCGACGTGTTCGCGGAGATGCCCGAAGCGGCGGCCGTACTCCACACCGTGGTTGGCGAGCTCCTGTTCAAGCCAGCCGGCGCCGACCCCGAGTTCCACGCGCCCGCCCGACAGGAGGTCGAGCGAAGCGAGCGCCTTGGCGGTCACGAGCGGCTCGTGCTGCGAAGCGAGCATGACACTCGTGCCCAGCCGCAAGGTGGCCGTCGCGGCGGCCGCCGCGGTCAGCGCGACGATCGGATCGAGCGTGCGCATGTACGCATCCGGGAACGTCCCCCCCGGATACAGCTCGCCGAGCGCGGCCGGGATGTGGGTGTGTTCGGTCACGAAGATCGACTCAAAGCCACGGTCCTCCGTGAGCCGCGCAACGACCCCGGGAAGGACCGAACGATCGGTCAAAGCGATGGCGACACCCACGAGCATCGGGCCATCGTACGGGTTCCCTGAATGGTCACGAAACGGTACGTTTCTATTGCTATGAACACCCCACGCCATCGGCATTTGTCCCAGTCGACGGCGTCCTCTCCTCCCGTTCCCTCCGGCGCCGGCGGCAAGGGCGACCACCTGATCCTCCTGCAAAAGGCAGGATTCCGGGTACCTCCGTTCGGGGTGGTGGAGACCGGTGCACTCGACCGCGTCCTCCACGTGGGGGGCCTCGGCGAGTCCATCGAAACGGTCCTTGACGGCCTGTCCGCAGAGGGAGCGGATCAGGCCGCGGAAGCGATCGAAAAGCAGTTCGGACTTTTGGAACGAGATTCCAAAAGTCGGGCCGCCATTGTTGGCGCGTACACACTCGCCGGCGGCGGATCGGTCGCCGTGCGCTCGTCGGCCGTCGGGGAAGACGGCGCGGATCACTCCTTCGCCGGGCAGGGCAGTTCGTTCCTTCACGTCCGAGGCGAAGACGAGGTCGTCCGCCGCGTGGTGGACTGCTGGGCCTCGGCCTGGTCCTCCAGGGCTCTTCAGTACCGGCTGCTGCACGGCCTTCCACTCCAAGGCATCCGCACCGCGGTCGTGATTCAGCGGATGGTGGAAAGCGACGTCAGCGGCGTGCTCTTCACGGTGAACCCCACCACCGGCACGAACGAGCTCGTGGTCAGCGCGGTCTACGGCCTTGGCGAAGGGCTCGTCTCCGGCCAGGTCGACGCCGACACGATCACGCTCGCCCGCCGCGACGGCCGCGTGATGCACACGCAGCTCGGCGAGAAGGAAGAGCGCGTCGAGCGAGATTCCGACGGCTCGGGCATTCGCAGCGTTCCCGAGAGCGACGCACGACGCAAAGCCCTCGCGCTCAGCCCCGCCCAGCTTCACGAGCTGCACCGCACCGGGCTCGCCATCGAGGCTTCGTTCGGTGGTCCGCAGGACATCGAATGGGCGTTCGAAGGCACCGACCTCTTCATCCTGCAGTCGCGCCCCGTCACCGCGCTCGGCGGCGCCGCCCCGGCCCTGCAGTCGAGCGTCCCGCCGAGCCCCTCACCGTACCTGCGCCTCTGGGACAACGCCAACATCGTCGAGAACTTCGGCGAGATCACGGCGCCGCTCACGTTCAGCTTCGCCAATCACATCTACGGCGTCGTGTACCTGGACTACTGCCGCGTGCTCGGCGTGCCCGCCTCGCAGCTCCAGAAGATGGCCCCGTGGACCCGCCACATGCTCGGCCAGTTCGACGGGCGCGTCTACTACAACGTCCTGAATTGGTACATGGTTTTGCGCCTCGTGCCGCTGCCGTCGGTGCAGCAGAAGGTGCTCGCGGCAACGGCCGGCATCCGGGAGGCGACGCCCGAGATCACGGCGATGCAGCGCCCGTTCGCCAGCCAGCCGCGCCTGGAGCGGCTGATCCACGCCCGCACCTACGTTGGCTTCACGTACCGCTTCTTCACCGCCAAGCGCACGGTCCGCACGTTCCTGGATGAGTTCAACGGGTTCTACGCGGAGTTCGAGCAGACCGACACGACCGGCCGCGCCGCACACGAATCCTGGGCCGCGTACGAGGAGCTCGAAGCGTGGATGTCGGTGCGATGGGGGCCGACGGCGGTCCTGGATGCCGTCATCAGTCTGTCGCTCGGCGTGCTCTACGGACTGACGCAGAAGTGGCTGCCGGATGCTCCCGAGTGGTTCCTGTGGCAGTCGATCAAGGTCGACGACGACCGCGTTGAGTCGGCGATGCCGGCCGAGCGGATCACCGCGATTGCCGGCCGGGTCCGCCAGGACGCCGCCCTCTCCGCGCTGGTGATCGGCGCGGCCGTCACGACGCTTCAGCACGTCGTCGAGGCCAGCGACCTGCCCGGCGCAGCGTGGCTCCGCGACGAACTCGAGCAGTACCTCGTCGACTTCGGCGACCGCGCCCTCAACGAGCTCAAGCTCGAGGAGCCGGACCTTCGCGAGGACCCGTCGATCGTGTGGTCGATGCTGCGCGACGCCGTCGTGCTGCCGGCCGCACCGAGCGCCGCCGCACCGGCCGGCGCCGAGATCCAGAGCGCCGACCAATACCTAAAGGGCAAGCTGAGAGGCCCGAGGAAGCTGCTCTACGGCGTCGTGCGCCGCAAGGTGCAGGCGACGTTGATGTCCCGCGAGAACGTGCGCTTCGCGCGGTCGCGTGCCTTCGCGATGGTGCGCCGACTCCTGCGCACCGTCGGCGAGGATCTCGCCGCGACCGGTCACCTCGCCGAGCCGCGCGATGTGTACATGATCCGCCTTGAGGAGCTGCGCGGCGTCTTCCACGGCACGACCGACCCCGGTGAACTCCGCGGCCTCGTCGAGCTGCGCCGTCGCCGCCAGGCCGAGCAGCGCGCCGCCGGCCCGCCGCCGCCCCGCTTCTACACCGAGGGCCTCCCACCCGAGGGGTCGCTCATCGAAGACGTCGAGGAGTTCGATGGCCTCGGACTCGTCGATGGCGTCCTGCGCGGGCGGCCGTCGTGCCCGGGGATCGTCGAGGCCGAAGCCCGCGTCGTCGACGCACCGCGCGACGTGTCCGGCCACGTGCTCGTCGCCTACCGGACCGATCCCGGCTGGGTCGGCGCACTGTCGTCGGCCTCGGCGCTCCTGATCGAGCGCGGCAGTCCACTCACGCACGTGGCGGTCGTCGCCCGCGAACTCGATATCCCCACCGTCGTCCAGATTCCCGGCCTCACCAAGGTGGTCGAGACCGGGATGCGCCTGCGCGTCGACGGCGCCGCCGGCACCATCCAAATGCTCGACGAGCCGGCCCCCGCCGCTCAGGAGACTCCATGACCCAGCCCGTCACCGACGATCGCGCGGCCCGGCTCCAGGCCCGGCTGCTCGATTACCACGAGCAAGACATGGCGGCCGTGCTCGACCTCGTCGACTACCTCCGTGAGGATGGCGACACGGTGATCGCGGGTGGCTCGCTCTCGATCGACCAGGGGAACCGCGAGAGCGACCTCGACATGGTGCTCGTCGGCCCGACGACGAAGACGTCGGCGGTGCCGCTGGAGCATTGGGTCGGCACGCTGCGCGTCGATGCCTGGACCCGCAACACCGGCGACGTCGATGCCCTCTTCTTGCAGGCCGAGGAGGCCCTTGCGTCCGACGGCCCGCTGCTCAATGCATTCGGGAACGCGGTACAAGAGCAGCAGCTCAAGCTCCTGCATCGCATTGCCTTCGGGGTCCTCATCGAGGGGCCGCCGATCCGTCCGGCGACGCAGCGCGGCCCGAGCGAACTCGCCCGCGACCTTCTGACGCGTGAGTACGCCGAGCGGGCTCGGGAGTCGGCGATGGTCGCTGGCCTCGCGCTCGTCGCTGGCCGCGACATGACGGCCGCGACGATCGCCCGCGTCGCCGTCGAAGAAGCCCTGCACTCGGTCCTTCACGGCCGTGGCGCGCCGTTCAGTGGCGACAAGTGGCTGAGCGAGCAGCTCGTCGGAACGGGCGACCTCGTCGCGCTCCACGAAGAGGTGGCCGTGTTGCCGGCCCGCGGGGAGCCTCTGGCCCCGTTCACGGAGCGCGCTCTTGCGATCGCGGCCGGCCTGCTCGGCATCGATCTGGCTCCGGCGGCCCTCGGGCCCGACCTCGCCTGGGCCTACGACGGCCTCGCGCTCATGCCCCTCGGCGGACGCAAGATCCTCGCGTCGCGCCCGCACGGCACCGCGTGGGAACTCGACGCCGACGAAGCAGCGGCCTGGACAGCGCTGTCAGCGTCGGCCGAAGACGGCCGGTTCGACCACCCTCAGGCCGATGCGGCGCAGGCCGCGCTCTGCGTGAAGCTCTACGAGCAGGGCGTCCTAAAGCTGGCCTGGAAGTGCGGCGTGCCGCTGGATTCCCTGACCGACCCTGCCACCGCTGGGAGCCTCCGATGAAGGCGATCGAAGGCGACATCCGCCGCTACGCGTGGACCCACGGCCAGGCCTTCTGGCGGATGGTCATGCCGGTCCCAGCCCTCTTGGAGGATGCGCGCGGCGCCGCCGCCGACGGCCAGCTCGGCCTGCTCCGCCACTCCGCCCGCAACCTCGGCACGGCGTGCGCGGTCACGCTCGCGTTCGTCGAGCGCGACGCTCGCCCCGCACCCTCGCCGCGCGCGCAGGCCGCCTGGGCGCTCGCCCAGATCGAAGGCCATGAGCTCGCCGCCGACTGCGAGTCGCTGATCCGCGGCGACGCGTCGATGGGCGCGGGCGAACTGCTCGCGGCATGCGTCGCCCTGAGTGAACGCATCGACCTCGTGGTCGGCCGCACCCCGCATCCGATGTCGCCCGAGGGCTACTTCCCGTCACTCGGACTCCTGCGCGAATGGCTCAAATTGGCGGAGGCCGTCGGCGAAACCGGCTTCCTCCCCAAGGAATGGACCGGTGCTCTCTAATGCCCACCGTCACCCTTGACGTTGAGATTCAGGCCACCGCCGACCAGGTCTGGGCTGCGGTCGTCGACATCGAGCGCTACCCCGAAGTGATGTCGTGCGTGCGCTGGATCAAGGTGCTCGCGTTCGACGAGCCGACCTCCCGGCATTCGGCATGGTCGATCGTGCTCAAGGGCTCGATCCTGCAGTGGGAGGAGACCGAGCACATCGACCACGATCGACGCGTGATGAGCTTCGACCAGGTGGCCGGCGACATGGAGGTGTTCACCGGCTCGTGGACCGTGACCGAGGTCAGCGCCGAGCGCACGAACGTGACGCTCGTGATCGACTTTGAGATCGGCATCCCGCTCCTGGCCGACATGCTCAACCCGGTGGCGGTACGCGCCCTGCGCGGCAACTGCCAGGACATGCTCATGGGCGTCGAGCGCGAAGCGATGGCGGCCGCCGCAGGAGTGGCGTCCGGCGAATGACCAGCCCGGCCGAACCCGTTCCCGGCACCGCGTCTCCAGACGAGGTGTTCGGCGCGCTGCGCGACCACGTGTCGCCCGGCCTCGCGCTCGCGGCGCGCTTCCTGGGGCGCAGCGCGTTCGAGGTGAGCGCCGAGGGCGCGGTCGTGACGCTGTCGGACGGCCGGGAACTGATCGACCTGGGCTCGTACGCCGTGAATCTGCTCGGGCATCGGCATCCGGGCGTCGTGGCGGCGGTGACGAGCCAGCTCGGGCGGATGCCGACCTCCACGCGCATGCTCGGCAACGAGCAGACCGCCGGCTTCGTGCGCGAACTCGCCGAGCGCGTCGGCGGCGTGCACGACCGCGTCTGGGTCGGGACCAACGGCGCCGACGCCGTCGAGGCCGCGCTCAAGCTAGCTCGCCGCAGCACGGGGCGCACGCATGTCCTCGCAGTGCAGGGCGGGTTCCATGGCAAGTCGCTCGGCGCGGTCGCGGCCACGTTCAACCCAATCTTCCACGAGGGACTCGACGCCTCACTCGCGCCGGTCACCCACTTGGATCCGACCGACCCCCGCGCCGTGGCCCGCGAGGTCGCCGCGAGCGACATCGCCGCCTTGATCTTTGAGCCGATCCAGGGTGAGGGCGGCGTGCGGCCGCTGAATCCCGAAGTGCTGCGCCAGTGGTCGTCCGATGCGCGCGCGGCCGGTGCCGCCGTGATCAGCGACGAGATCCAATGCGGCCTCGGTCGCTGCGGCCCGTTCTCGCTTGCCCTCGACGGGGGCCTGGAGCCCGACGCGATCCTGTTCGGCAAGCCGCTCGGCGGCGGCGTGATGCCGCTCTCGGCGATGGTCTCCACGACGGCATTTTTCGCGCCGCTCATGGCCGACCCCACCTACCATTCCCTCACGTTCGCCGGCCATCCGCTGGCCTGCGCGGCCGGGCGGGCCGCGCTCGTGGCGCTCGAAGACCTCGCCCCGCGCGGACCCGTCATCGCGGCGGCATTCGAGGAGCAGCTCGCCGCATTGGCGAGCGCCTACCCCAAGGTTGTCGCCTCGGTCCGCGGCCGCGGCCTGCTCTGGGGCCTGGAGATGCAGAGCGCCGGCCTCGCTGGCGAAGCCTTGCTCTTCCTTGCCGAGCACGGCATCGTCGCCTCGCCCTGCCTGAGCGCGCCCTCGGTCCTGCGCCTCTGCCCCTCATTCGTCCTCACCGACGACCAGATCCAGCTCGCCTTCGCCGCCATCGGCCGCGCGATCGCCGACTGCCAGGAGCAGGTCATCGACGCGGATGTGGAGGAGACGTCATGGCGGTAGGCGGCGCCACAGGCCACACCGCGCAGACTGCTACCGCGCGCCGCCGGCGGGTGCCACGGACCACGGCCTGGATCGCCGAGCGCCACGGAACCGACGTCCTCGCGCCGTTGGTCGCGCTGTACCTGCTCGCCTGGTTCGCGGGTGCTGCCGAGATGACCGCCGTGAGCGGGGCACCGGCGGGCGACTTCAGGATGATCGTCCTTGGCGCCATGGCGTTCTGGTCGTGGTACCTGATGCTTCGCGCCTTGGATGACCTCGAAGACGACCCGGAGGATGCCGTGCTTTATCCGGACCGTCTCCTGCAGCGCCGCGTGGTGTCTCGGGAGGACCTGTGGCTCCTCGTCGGCCTCGCCGCGGCGTTCCAAGGCATCTCGTCGCTGGCCATCGATGGTGGTCTCGGTGCCGTGACGCTCACGTGGCTCGCAATGCTGCTGTTCCTCGCCGCGGTGTCGGTGGACTTCGGGGCACCGCGGGCCCTCGCGGCTCGCCCATTGCTGCGCCGGAGCCTGCGCATTCCGGCGTCGGCACTTCCGGTGATCTGGGCCTACGCGATCGGCAGCGGCGCACTCGGGGCCGACCGTCTCCCGCTCACGCAGACCTCCGCAGCGCTGATTGCGGTCACCTTGGTCACCGTCGCCATCTTCGACATCTCGCGGAAGTCGACGTCGAACGCCTCGAACGAACGCTCGTGGGGTTCCCTCGGGGAGGCCGCCGTCGGTCGCCTGTTGGCGGGTCTGTTCGCGTTGTTCGGCGCGAGCTGCGCAGCACTCATCGTCGCGGCCGATGGCGCCCACTCCCAGTTCGCGATCCCGATTCTGGGTGGCTTGACGCTCCTCGCCGTCGCGACGGCGCTCACGTCCCGCGCCGGCTCCGTCGCACCACTCCTCATCGTGCCGATCTTCTTCACGCTCCTCTCCCTGTCGATTGCTGCGGCGGCGCCGTCATGACCTTCGCTGCGCCACAAAGAGCGGGCCGCCGCCGCATCCTCGTCACCGGCGCAACCGGTCTCGTGGGCGCGCAGCTGCTGCTCGACCTCGCCGTTCAGGCCAGCGCCACCGGCATCGCCGTCGACGTGGTCGGCACCAGCCGATCGGGCTCCAAGGACGGCTCGGTGATCCCGTGGGACATGGCTGGCGGCCCGCCGCCTGTCGAGCTCGCGGGGCCGTGGGATGTCGTGGTCAACAACGCCGCGGATGTCCGGTGGACGATGGAGCCGGAGGAGGCGACGCGCGCGAACGTGCGCACGATCGACGGCCTCGCTGCCGTCGCGACGCCCGAAACGCACGTGATCCAGGTCTCCACGGCGTACGCCACGGGCCACGCTGCGGCAATCGCGTCGGCCGATCGGCTCGATTACCGCAACACGTATGAATGGTCGAAGGCGGCCGCCGAGCGGCTCGCGACCGAGCGCTTCCCGCACCTCACCGTCGTGCGGCCGTCGCTGATCATGGGGCGCCGCGCCGACGGCCAAGCGGCGCGGTTCGCCGGCCTCTACGTGCTGCTGCGCGGCATCGCGTCGAGCACGATCCCGGCCGTCCCCGCGGCGCGCGGCGCGTACTGCGACGTCATCCCCGTCGACGACCTCACCCACGTGCTCGCCGACCTCGCGCTGTCGGAGCACCAGCCGCCGGCCGGCCGACCGGACGTCTTCACCGTCGCCTGCGGCGCCTCCGCGCCGCGCGTCGAACAGGTCGTGCCGCTGATGGTCGACACGCTCAACGCGTGGCGGACCGAGCGCGGCCTCGTGCCGTTCGGCCAGCCCAAGCTGATCGAACCCGAGGCCTGGGACCGGTTCTTCCTCGCGTTCGCCCGCGAGCATCTCTCCCCACGCCAGCAGCGCGCCCTCGACCTGCTGCGCGCCTACGAGCCGTACCTCCAGATCACCGAGCCGCGCCCTGCCACGCACGTCGTGCCCGACATCTTGCCGGCCGTCGAGATCTCTGCCCGCCACTGGGCCGACACGTTCCCGCGCCTGGCATCGATGCCGCTGCGCCCGTGGAAAGCCCGCGCCGAGCCACAGGAGACCATCGCATGAGCTTCGAAGGCACCAAACCCCCCGCCACCGCCGAGTCGACCGACCACACCCGCCTTACCGACCTCCTCCTCGAGCTCTGCCCGATCGACCCACCGCCGATCGACGACGACCTGCTGCTCATCGCTGACCTTGGCTTCGACTCGCTCGGGCTGCTGGAGCTCGTCACCGCCATGGAGGTCGAGTTCGACCTCACCGAAGTGCCCGAGGAAGAGGCGCTGGAGATCGAGACCGTCGGCGACCTGCGCCGCCTGCTGGATGGGAGCACCACCGCATGACCATGCCCATCGACCGGACCCGGGCGCCGCGTCCAAGCGACCTCCCCGCAGCCATTTCCTCGCGCGCGACGCTGACCACGATCCTCGCCGACCGCGCGAACACGATGCCGGACGCGCTCAGCTACGCGTTCCGGCCGGACGGCCTGAACGAGACCGCCCGGCTGACCTGGGCGCAGCTCCACGAGCGCACCCTGGCCCTGGCCGCGATCCTCGCCGCCCGGGTCCCGACGGGCTCGCGCGTGATGCTGCTCGTGGCCCCCGGGCTCGAGAACGTGATCGCCACCCAGGCGTGCTTTGCCGCGCGGATGGTCGGCGTGCCGGTTGCGCCGCCGAACCCTCGCCGCGCTGCCCTAGGGATGGCCGGACTGCAGCGCGTCGCCGTCGACGCCGGTGTGCGCGCGGTGCTGACGACTTCCGACCTCGCGGCGACCCTGCGCCCGCAGCTGTCCGCGGCGCCGGCCCTATCGCTGCACCCGTGGATCTTCGTCGACGAAGCTCCGACCAGCGCCCCGAGCACCACGCTCCCGGCGTCCGAGCCGACCGAACTCGCGTACCTGCAGTACACCTCCGGCTCGACGAGCGACCCGCGCGGCGTGATGCTCACCCACGCGCAGTTCATGCACAACCTCGCGATCATGCGCGAGTGCTGGCAGATGCACGCGCGAGACGTGTCCTACACCTGGCTCCCGCCGTGGCACGACATGGGCCTCGTCGCCGGCCTGTTCTGCGGCATTTACGAGGGCATCCCGACCCACATCGCCCCGCCAAACGCGATCGCCCGGCGGCCGCATCACTGGCTGCAGTCGATCTCCGATCTGCGCGTCACCGTGAGCGGCGCGCCCGATTTCATGTATCGGGCCAGCGCCGCGCTGGCGACCCCTGAGTTCCTTGCCGGGCTCGACCTGTCGGCGTGGCGCCGTGCCTGCTCCGGCTCCGAGCCGGTCCGCGCCTCGACGCTGCGCGCGTTCAGCGAGGCATTCGCCTCCACCGGCTTTGACACCAATGCGCTCGCGCCGTCGTACGGGATGGCCGAGTCGACGCTGGCGGTCACGACAAACCCGGCAGGCGACCCACTCCGCCTTGAAACCTTCGACCGGGCCGCGCTGGCAGCCGGCGAAGCGCAGATCGTCGCAACGGGCGCGCCGGACGGCGTCGAGATGGTCGGCAACGGTCGGGCCGGCACCGGCCAGGAGATCGCCATCGTCGACCCGGTCACGCATCGCAGGCTCGCCGACGGCCAGGTCGGCGAGGTCTGGACCCGCGGCGCCAGCGTCGGCCTGGGCTATTGGCTGCGCGCCGAGGAGACCGAGCGCACGTTCGGCGGAGAGATCGACGGCGAGCCCGGCATTCGCTGGCTGCGCTCCGGCGACGTCGCCTTCATCAGCGAGGGCCATCTCTTCATCGCGGGGCGGATGAAAGACGTGATCATCCTGAACGGCGTCAAACGCCACGCGGTCGACATTGAGCTCGCAGCGCAGGAGAGCCATCCGGCGCTCGCGACGCGAGCCGCAGCCGTCTTCTCCGTCGACGACGGCACGGCGGAGCGCGTGGTCGTAGTCCTCGAAGCGCCGAAGGACCCGCTTACCGACGAGCAAGCGGGCGCGCTCTTGGCCGCCGTGCGCCGAGCCGTCGCCACCAACTTCGAGGTGCAGCCGACGCGCGTCGCGCTCGTCAGCACCGGATCGATCCCCAAAACCACAAGCGGCAAGGTGCAGCGCGGCGCAACCCGCGCTGGCCTGGCCGCCGGCGAGATCCCGATCGCCTGGGAGTGGAACGCCACGAGAGGCAAAGCCGCATGACCTCCACCGACTTCGTCCCCAGCGCCGCCCTCGTGGCGGTCGACACCATCACGACCGACCACGGCCTGCCCGTGCCCGAGTCGCTCAGCCGCGACCCGCGCAAGCGGATCCTGTTCGGCGCCGACCCGTACTTCCGCCAAGGCTGGGCCGATGCGCAGCGCATTCTCGGCCCCGATGCAGCGTCGATCATCCACAACCTCGGCCTCGTGCTCCTCAAGCCGGACGCCGTCGCGATCGGCCACCTGGACGCTTCGATCGACTGGTTCGCGACGAAGGGCGGCGAGATCACGCTCGCCCGCCGCGGCACCCTCAGCTCGCACGCCGTGCGTGCGATGTGGCAGTTCCAGATGAACGCCGCGTCGATCGATCGGCTCGAGCTCACCGACCTTGCCCTGGCCGGCGAGCCGGGGCTGATCATCATCAGCCGCCTGCAGCACGACCCCGTTCCGGCCAGCGTGCGGTTCAGCGCGTGGAAAGGCCCGGCGGATCCGCGCAAGCGCCAGCCCGGCGACCTGCGCAGCGCCCTGGGCGGCGGAAACTTCCTGCTGAGCTTTATCCACGCTGCCGACGAGCCCGCCGACTTCGTGCGCGAGCTCGCGATCCTCTTCACGGCGCAAGAGCGCGACGAGGTGCTCCGGCGCCTGGCAGACCCCACTTTGGCCGACGGCCCGGACGAGGCACGGCGCGTGGCGCGCACCCTCGAAGCCGATGTCGAAGCCCACGATCTCGACCTGGAGACCGCCTTGGCGGCGCTCCAGGCCGGTACACCGGAGGGCCCGCAGGCACGGGCGTTCCTCGACCTCCTCGGCGCGGTGCGGCGCGGCGAGTTCACTGATTGGCGTGCGCTCTGGCGGGCTGCCGACGACGCAGGAGTCCCGCCGACGCGGTGGGACCGGGCGGTCGTCGGGACCTACCTGATGCAGCACACCGAACCCGGCGTTTCCCAGATCTTGGGCAGCGCCGCCCGAACCCTCTGGCAGGAGGATGTCTCATGAGTGCCCCCACCGTTCCCGACACCACGTTCGCGAATTTCTCCGTCGACGATCTGAAGTTCGATCAGCCCGTGCCCCGGGCGTTCGTGCACAAGACCGGCCCCGGGGAGGTGTTCGTGACCGACTACGCGCAGATCGCCCACGACCGCTTCCTGATCGCCGCTGAGCTGCCGCGTTCCCACGCCTTCTACGGCGACACGAGCAGCGCGACGCCCGGCGTCGATCCGCTGACGCTGCTGGAGATCGGCCGCCAGGGTGGCTACATCGTGCTGCACCAGCACTTCGGGATCCCGCTGGAGAACACGTTCGTGATGCGCTCGATGGGCGCCGATCTCGCGCCCGGCGCCGACGCCCTCCAGGTCGACGGTCCGGCGCGCGTCGTGATGAACATGTGGCTGAAGAAGCCGTTCTACCGCGACGGCGCCCTCGTCGGCTTCCTCGGCGTCGGCACCGTCACGACCGTCGATGGCGAGGCCGTCGGTGAGGCGATGGCGTCGTTCTCGTGGGTCACCCACGACCTCTTCAAGGCATTCCGCGCGGGCACCCGCGAGCAGCTCGGTCTCCCCGCTTCACTGCCTGAGCCCGCCTGGACCGGTCAGCCGTCGCCGGCCGAGTCCTACGGCCGCCACTCCGGGCGCAACGCACTCCTGGCCGAGCCCGCCCACGATGGCGATGTCACCACCGCCTTCCTGCGCCCCGACCTGAACTACGTCTCCGTGTTCGACCACGCCTACGACCACGTGCCGGGCATGGTGCAAACCGAGGGCAGCAAGCAGCTCGCGATCCTCGGCGCCGCGCATCGCATGGGCTTGCGCCCCGATCAGGTCGTCCCGTCCAAGCTGCTCGCGCGCTTCCACTCGATTAACGAGATCGACTACGAGACCGTCTGCACCGCCACCTTCAAGCCCGACGAAGCCACCGGCGGCCTGCACGCCCTCGTCGTCGCCGAACAGAACGGCCGCAGCCTCGGCGAGGTCGAGGTCGTGGTGACCCGCCGCACCGAGGTCGAGCGCTCGCGCGGCCTCGATAACGCCCAGAGCTTCTAAGCGAGGCCAGATCTCGCGGTGACTTACCGCAGCCTGCGCCGGCCCAGCAGCCGGCGCAGGCCCGGGCGGCGGCTGCGGCGCTCTTCGCGGATACGCAGGGCGCGCGCCGGATAGTTCGTCGTGACGAGCCAGGTGCGGGGGTCGCGGATCCAGCGCTCGAGCTCCTTTGGGTTGTCGACGGTCCAGACCAGCAGCGGCAGCCGCCGTTTGGCCGCGAACCGCGCCAGGGTCCAACGGGCCAGCTGCTTGTTCGCGACCACGAGATTCGCGCCGCTCTCACGGATCCGGGTGCGCGGGAACAGCTCGCGCAGGCGGGTGTGGATGACCTCCTGGCGACGGCGCCCGGTCAGGTCACGCCCGAGCGACAACCCGACGAGCAGGTGCGGATAGCGCTCGCGAGCCCAGGCGCGGATGGCCCGGACGGATGCGTCTTCCAGGCTCGTGATGATGATCTGGTCGGCGCCCATGATCTCCACCGCCAAGCGGGCCGCCACCACCTCATACGTCGACGACGGATCGGCGTAGAGCTCGTCCGGTGAGACGAACTTCAGATCGATGTGGGCGTGCTTCCCGCGGGCGGCGAGAATGGCAAGGGCGTCGTCGTACCGGATGAACTGGTGCGTCGCCTCCGCGAGTCGAGCGAACGGCAGGTCAGCGAGCCGGACGAGTTCGCCGTCGATTTCGACGTGGTCGTCGTGAAAGAGCACGAAGACACCGTCGGCGCAGCGCTGCACATCGAACTCGATGAACTCGGCGCCCAGGTACGTCGCAAGTTCGATCGCCTCGCGGGTGTTCTCGAGGGTCCGATCGGTCTCAGCGCCGCAGCGGTGTGCACTGAGCAGGGTCATCGCCGCGGGCCCATCGCACGTTCAGGGGGTGCGACAGGCCGACGCGAACGCGGCTACTGGCCGAAGTACGCCGCGTTGAGCGCGACGTACGACTCCTGATCCTCAGGCACCTGGTCCTCGGCGAAGCACGCGTCGACCGGGCAAGCCTCAACGCAGGCGTCGCAATCGATGCACTCTTCGGGGTCGATGAAGAGCTGCTTGACCGTGTCGAAGTCAGGCTCGTCGGGCGTCGGATGGATGCAGTCGACGGGGCAGACTTCGGTGCAGGACGCATCCTTGGTGCCGATGCACGGCTCGGTGATCACGTACGCCATGGCGGGTCGTCTCCTGGATGGGCAAAAGAAGAGGGAAGGCTGGGAACCGGGCAGGGTTCCCAGAGGCGCGAAAGTCTACCGGGGTGCCCCGGTGGCAAGCGGCGCGCGGCGCTCATCCCACCGAAGTTCGGCTTCTAGCTGCGCCGAGAGCTGCAGCAGCACGTGCTCTTCGCACGGGCGGCCGATCGCTTGCACGCCCACCGGGAGGCCGTCGATCTCATGCGTCGGCAGGCTGATCGCCGGGTTTCCGCAGAGATTGGCGACCGGCGAAAATGGCATCCACTGCTCCGCACGTTCGAACGCAGCGATCGGATCGTCGAGGCCGGCATGGATCGCGCCGATGAGCGCGGGCGGGCCCGCGAGCGCCGGCGTGAGGACGATGTCGTACGGAGCAAAGGTGCCAAGAATGAGCCGCGCGATCCCATCGGCGGTGAACTTCGTCTGCCAGGCGTCGGTTGCGTTGCGGGCTGCGGCGCGCTGCATGACCGCCCAGCCGAGCGGATCCAGGTCCTCCTGGAGAACTGGCCCTTCGCCGCCAGCCGACGCCTTACCCGCGCCGGCAAGCACGCGGTGCTGAACACTGGCCATGTCGGTGAAGAGGTCGACAAACAGGTCGCTCAGGAAGCGACCGGGCACCGGGAACTGGATCTCCGCCTCGACGATCTCATGGCCGAGCGCGGCGAGACGCACGAGGGTCTCATCGAGCGCCTGCGACGAGGCGGCGTCGACCGTGACGCCATCGAGCGATGGCTCGCGCAGCACGCCGATCCGCAGCGGCTTCAGCGCGCGGCCGATCGCGTCGCCGTAGGACTCGGTGTGCGGCGGCGCCCAGGACGCGTCGCCAAACTCAGGGCCTGCCAGGACATCGAGAATGAGGGCGGCGTCGGCCGTGGTGCGCGCCAAGCCGCCGTCGACGACGAGGTAGTTCTCCCCCGTCTCCGGCCCTTGCGACACCCGGCCGCGTTGCGGCTTGAGGCCCACCAGCCCGGTGCACGCCGCCGGGATGCGGATCGACCCGCCACCATCGTTGCCGTGCGCAATCGGGATCACGCCCGCCGCAACCGCAGCGGCGGCGCCGCCAGACGATCCGCCCGCGGTGCGCGAGAGGTCCCACGGATTGCGGGTCGGCTCGCGATGCAGCGGCTCGGTGGTCGGCAGCAGACCCCATTCGGGCAGGGCGGTGGTCCCGACGATGATCGCGCCAGCCCCGCGGATCCGGGCCGTCGTCGCGTGGTCGTAGGGGGCGATCAGCGTGTTGGTGATCCGCCCGCCGCTGCGCACCGGAAGGCCGAGCACCGCACGGTTGTTCTTGATCGCGATCGGCACCCCGGCGAGGAGCCGCGCGTCGCCCGCTTGGACCTGTGCAGCGGCGGCCAGCGCACCCTCGGCATCGACGTCTGTAAAGGCGTTGATCTGCGGCTCGATCGCCTCGATCCGCTCGAGCGCCGCCTGCGTCAGCTCCGTCGCCGTGACCTCTCCCTCTCGAACGAGGCGGGCGAGTTCGCCCGCGGGCCGCTGAAGCAGGTCATGGAGATCGCGCACAAGAGCGAAGCTAGCGCGGGCCGGGCGTGCTTGCGGGGTCCGGCGCACGACTGGCTCGATGCGGGGGCGCCGTGCATCAACCTCCGCCGGCCCGACGGGGCGAGGCGACGGCACGAACTGAACCTAATTCAAAACTTCGGAATCAGCTGGTTCTCCCGTATTTGCTGGCCATTTCGTGCAGAAGACCGTCGTGCAGATTGAGCAAGGCGCCTCCGATTCTTGCCTCTCAACGCCGGTAAGCGTACGTTTCGAACTGATCGGCGTTCTCCGTTTGACGCCGACTGTCCCCGCCGCCTGACGACGTCCCTCGCAGGGTGGCAGCTGAGAAAGGCACTCCTTGTCCAAGAAGACGTACTTCGCGAGCGGTTTGGCGCTGCTCGCGCTCGCCGCGCCGGCCACTGCGGCTGCGGCCGATAACCCGTACGAGAAGGGTCCGGCTCCGACTGAAGCCACCCTCCGCCAGGTCCTTGGCCCGTACTCCTACACCAAGAAGGTCATTGCGAACTCGGCCACGCCGGGCTTCGGTCAGGCTTCGGTCTGGACGCCGAACGGCGCTCCGGGCGAGACCTTCGGTGCGGTCGCGATTGCTCCGGGCTGGACGGAGTCGGAGTCGGTCATTTCGTGGCTCGGGCCCCGCCTTGCGTCGCAGGGCTTCGTCGTCCTCACGATGAGCGTCAACAACACGCTGACCGATCTGCCGCCGAGCCGTGGCGCGCAGCTCAACGCCGGCCTGCGGTACCTCACGTCGATCAGCACCTCCAAGGACAAGGTCGATCCCCAGCGTCTGGCCGCAATCGGCCACTCGATGGGTGGCGGCGGCACGCTCGAAGCGGCCAAGAACAACCCGACGATCAAAGCGATCGTGGGCCTTGAGCCGTGGAACACCACCGTCGGCTGGCAGACCATCACGGCGCCCGCCCTGATGATCGGCGCCCAGAACGACATCATCGCCCCGCCGGCCTACCACGCGGCGAAGTTCTACAACTCGATCCCGGACACGACTCCGAAGGGCTACCTGCAGATCCGCGGCGCCGACCACTTCGTGTCCAACCAGCCCAACGGCACCGTCGCCACGTCCACGATCTCGTGGCTCAAGCGCTACGTCGACCTCGACACCCGCTACACCGCCATGCTCGTCCCGACCCTCGTCGGCCCGCCGACGAACTCGGTGCAGGTCTGGATCAACCGCAGCGTCAACTAACGACCACACCCCGGGCCCACACGCCCAAACGAGTACCCGAGGGCCCGCACACGCGGGCCCTCGCTCGTTCCAGGCACCACCGGCACGCGAACGGGGCGGCCTCGCAGGACCGCCCCGTTGCTGCGGATCAAGCGAACCCCACCCGGGTCGCCCAAACCTTGATCCCGGGCGTTGAGGAATTCCGCCCGACCGGTGTCCTGCGGTCGGCGGCCCGTGCCCGGTGCGTGGTCCTCCGTTGCATTCCCCCTGGAGATGCACCGGCGTTGACGGCATTCAACTCGATCGCGGCCGAATAGATGTTGCGTAACACGAAACTCTGATCGCCCCCAGAATGCGCCGGGAGCCCGTGCGATGACACCGACCGGCGGTAGGCTGCCGAGTACCTGGAACCGGCGCCCCACCTGCGCCGCTTCGCCCCAAGCACCCGCCCAGTGGAAGCGACCCGCACCGCGATGACCGACACCGAGATCAAGTCCGGCCTTGAGGGCGTCGTCGCCTTCGCAAGCGAGATCGCCGAGCCCGACCGCGACGGTGGCAATCTGCGCTACCGCGGCGTCGACATCGAGGACCTGGTCGGCAAGGTGCCGTACGAGCACGTCTGGGGCCTGCTGGTCGACGGTGGGTTCCTCCCGGGCCTCGCGCCAGCCGAGCCGCACCCGCTCACCGTCCGCTCCGGCGATCCACGCGTTGACGTGCAGTCCGCCCTCGCGATGCTCGCGCCCGAATGGGGCTTCAAGCCGATCATCGACATCACCGACGACGAGGCTCGCCTCCAGCTTGCCCGCGCGTCCGTGATGGCCCTCAGCTTCGTGGCACAGTCGGCGCGCGGCGCCGGCCAGCCGCCGATCCCGCAGGTCGAAGTCGACAACGGCCGCACCATCGCCGAGCGCTTCCTCATCCGCTGGCGCGGCGAACTCAACCCCGACCACGCCAAAGCGATCGACGCGTACTGGATCAGCGCCGCCGAGCACGGCATGAACGCCTCCACGTTCACCGCCCGCGTCATCACCTCCACCGGAGCCGACGCGGCCGCCGCACTCTCCGGCGCCGTCGGCGCGCTCAGTGGCCCGCTCCACGGCGGCGCGCCCTCACGAGTACTCAGCATGCTCGACGCCGTCGAGCAGCACGGCGACGCCCGTGACTGGGTCAAGAAGGCGCTCGACCGCAAAGAGCGCCTCATGGGCTTCGGCCACCGCGTCTACCGCGCCGAAGACCCCCGAGCCCGCACCCTGCGCCGCATCGCCAAGGAACTGAACGCCGAGCGCGTCGAAGTCGCCGAAGCCCTCGAGCAGGCCGCGCTCGCCGAACTCCACGAGCGCAAGCCCGACCGCGTCCTGGCCACCAACGTCGAGTTCTGGTCAGCCGTCGTCCTCGACTTCGCCAAAGTCCCCGGCGACCTCTTCACCCCTATGTTCACCTGCGCCCGCGTCGCCGGCTGGTCAGCCCACATCCTCGAGCAAAAGCGCGAAGGCCGCCTCATCCGCCCCAGCGCCAAATACGTCGGCCCCGGCCCCCGCGCCGTCGCCGACGTTCCCGGCGCCAAAGAAGTCGGCCTCGCCTGAGCAGCTCTCGCTTGCATCTTCGGTCCCGGAGATCCGGCCCCGGGCTGGCGCCCTAAAACCGGCTCGCCGGAACCGAATCTGCTGCGCGATAGCTCGCTCAGGAGTAGTGATGGCGGCGGGTGGCTGACCAGAGTTTGCCTCTGCTTAACCCGGAGGTCCTAGGTTCGTCGCAGACCCCCGTCCTTGGATCCTTGGACGGGGCTGCACTGCTACCTACGAGGAGCTGACCGTGGAACCCACACGCCGTCGTTCGATCGCCCTACTCACCACGCTGACGCTGGCCGCCGTGCCTGCCGTCGCCCTTGCTGGGGGTCGCGACCACCCCGAAGACGACACCGCCGGTCACTCGACCCCGGCGTCGCCCTCACCGTCGCCATCGGCCTCACCGTCGCCATCGGCGTCGCCCTCGCCATCGCCGTCGCCATCGTTTGCGCCAGCGCTCGCGTCGTTCCCGCTGCCGAATGGCTTCCAGCCCGAAGGCATCGCGAGCGGACCAGGCGGGCGCCTGTACATCGGCTCGATTCCGACCGGTGCCGTGTATCGGGCGGACCCACGCACCGGCCAGGGCTCCGTGCTCGTGCCGCCGCACCCGGGCCGCGCAGCCATCGGTCTGAAGGTCGCCGGGAAGAAGCTCGTCGTCGCGGGCGGCGCCACCGGTAAGGCTTTCATCTACGACGTTCGCACCGGCGCCGACGTGGCCGAGGTCGCCCTCACGACCACGCCGACGTTCGTCAACGACGTGACGATCGGCAAGCACGCCGCCTACTTCACCGACTCCCAGCAGCAGCAGCTCTACCGCGTGAGCCTCGGCAAGGACGGCGGCCACTCGGGCAGCCATGACGCGGGCGACGACCATGCCAAGGGATCGGACGACCGCAGCAAGGGATCCGACGACGACGCTAAGGGATCGGACGACCGCAGCAAGGGATCCGACGACGACGGTCAGCGTGGCGACGGCTCGCGCGACGACGACGACGCCAAGGCGTCGCGGTCGAGCCGTGGCGGCGGCAGCTCAAGCTCGCGGCCGGCAGCCAAGTACACGGCGACCACGGTGAAGATCACCGGCGCCCTGCAGTACGACACCGATCCAGCAACGTTCGAGGCCAACGGCATCGCCGCGCTGCCGAACGGGCGCCAGCTCCTCGTCGTGCAGAGCGCGTCCGGCAAGCTGTTCAAAGTCAACGGCACCACGGGCGTCTCAACCGAGGTCGCGCTGACCGGTGGAACGCTGGCCAACGGCGACGGCATCCTGCTCAAGGGCCGCACGCTCTACGTCGTGCAGAACCGCCTGAACCAGATCGCGGTCGTCAAGCTTGACGGCAAAGCGACCAGCGGCACCATCGAGCGGGTCATCACGAATCCGCTGTTCCGGGTTCCGACGACGATCGCCCGCCAGGGCGGCTCGCTCTACGCGGTCAACGCGCGCTTCGGCACGCCGGCGACGCCCGACACCGACTACGACGTCGTGCGCGTCGACAAGTAGTAGCTCCCCCAGGGTGGTGGGGGGGGGGCGCTACCTCCAAGCCTTTGGCGGCCAGGCCCCTTTGATATCAACCAGTTCCTGGAACAGGGCTGGCATGCTGTTCACCTCTTTCTGGATAACCGTGGGTGAGGCAACCTCAGGATACGTGTAGAACATGTGCTCCAACTTACGCTTATACGCAT
>JAUMBQ010000001.1:601571-615695 GCA_032119595.1 Solirubrobacteraceae bacterium
CCCCACCCCCACCACCCGCGCCAACGCGCCCAGGCGGCGTCCCAACGGTGGGACTCCGCCTGGCGTTGATGCTCTAGGCGGGCGCGCTACGCGTCGGCGGTGAGCAGCTCGCGCAGCCGCGTGATTCGCGGCTCACGACCGCTGCCCGCCGCAGCATGCTCCAGCGCCGCGCTCTCGCCGACCAGCACGCAGAGCTTGCGAGCACGCGTAACGGCGGTGTAGAGCAACTTGCGGTCGAGCAGGAAGCGGTGGGCCGACGACACCGGCAGCACGAGCACCGGCACCTCGGTGCCCTGCGCCTTGTGGACCGTCATCGCGAAGGCCGATTCAAGCGTGCCCAGCGAGCCACGCGGGACCTCGAGCTCCTCGCCGTCCTCCTGCTCCACCAGCAGCGAGCCCCGGCCGAGCATTCGGCGGGCTCGCAGCACTTGCCCGTTCACGAGTCCGGCGTCGTAGTCGTTCGCGGTCGCGATCAGCTTCTCGCCGACCACAAAGCCGGTCTTGCCCAACGGCTCAGCGTCCGCGAGGAGCTGCTCGCGAATGCGCCGTCCGAGCTCGATCACGCCGGCCGGTCCTCGGTAGACCGGAGCGAGCACCTGCTGATCGGCGATCGGGTCGACGTTCGCATAGGCCGGCAGGCGCTTCGTGATCAGCTCGACGATCTCGTCGGCGATCGCCTCGGGGCCTGAGCGCTCGATCCAGAAGACGTCACGATCAAGTTCGGGCGGCTCCGCGCCCGTGCGCTCGGCGATCTGCTCGCGAAGCCGGTCCAGGTTGAACTCCGGGCGCATCCCACGGTTGATGGCGTGAGCCGCGTGCACGATCATCGAGCGCTGCGACTGACGCTTGATCGTGCGCAGGCGCGCAACGGGGCAGACGCCGCTCTCAATCAGGTCCTCCAGCGGCTTGCCAGCGCCAACGGGCTCGAGCTGGTCCACGTCTCCGACGAACACGACGTGGGCGCCAGTCGGCACTGCCTCCAGCAGCACCTTGAGCACGTCGAGGCTGAGCATCGACGCCTCGTCGACCACGATGAGGCCCGCCTCGATCGGCTCCTCCTCGCCCCGCTCGGCCTGCTGGCCGGGCACCCAGCCGAGCATGCGGTGGATCGTGCGCGCCGAGTGGCCCGTGGCCTCTTCGATGCGGCGTGCCGCACGCCCCGTGGGCGCCGCCAGGGCGACCATGTCCTCGCCCAGGGCCTTGCTTCCGAGTTCCGCCAACGCCTCGATCAGCACCGTCTTACCGGTACCCGGAAGGCCCGTCGCGACCGACAGCGGGTGCTGCAGCGCCGCGACGACCGCGGCTCGCTGCTCGGCATCGAGCACTTTGCCGTCGATCTCCAGCGGCTCCGCCACCACGAGCTTCTTAAGCTTCGGATGAGCGTCGGCGCCAGCGATGCGGCGCAGCCCGCGCGCCACCGCCTCCTCGGTGCGCCAGAGGCCACCGTTGGCCAGCAGCCCGTCCTGGAGCACGAGCATTTTGCCGTCGGCAAGCTCCGAGAGATCGTCCGGGAGATCGACCGGCGGGTCGAGCCCGAGCGCCTCTGCGGCGGCGCGCGCTTGATCCACCGGCAGCGCGACATGCCCCTGCCGCATCGAGGCGTCGCGCAGCACCTCGCTGAGGACGGCGCGCGCACGAGCCGGACCGGCCGGCTCCACGCCGACCGCGCGCGCGACGGCATCGGCCGTGCGGATTCCGACCCCGTGCAGGCTGGTGAGTGCGTACGGGTCCGCCGTGATCTTCGCGACCGCGTCGCGCCCAAGTTCCTTGGCGAGCTTGCCCACGAGATACCCGACGCGATGCCGAGCAAGCAACAGGTGCAGCGGCCGATTCGGCGCGAGCATCCGCCAGGACTGCGCCGACTCCCGAGCGCGTACGACACCCAGGCCGGCGAGTCGCTTGAACGCCGCCTCGGGGTCCTTGTCGATCCGCTCGATGGCCGAGTCGCCGTAGCGTTCGACCAGCTCACTGGCCTTCCCCGGGCCAACGTGCCGGACCGCCCGCAGAACCTCCTCGATCGCCCCACGCTCATCGACCCCCAAGCGCTCGACGGCGATGGCGTTGAGCGTCGGCCCATACTTGGGATGGGTCGACCAGCTCGCGCGCACGCCGATGCGATCACCGGCGTCGGCGCCGCTCAGCGAGCCGGACAGGCGCGCTGCACGCGGCTCACCGTCGATGGTGCGTACCAGCGCAAGCGACCACTCCTCACGTCGCGCAAGGATGCGATCGACGGCCAGTTCACCCTCGAACGTGCCGCTGCCCTCCAGGGCAGGAAGATCTCCGCGAGCCATACGCGAAGTATCGCGGACAGGACTGCGGAGGAACTGCGCAGGGCAGCACCGCGGGTGCGGTGCTCCTGCGGAGTGTGCGCTGGCCGTGCCGGCGGTGAGCAGACCGCCGGCGACCGCGCCTCAGGACGCGATGGTCCTACTGGTGATCGGGGTGGGCGGCATCGAAGAGGCCCGAGGCGTACGCGTCTGGCATCGCGCTGACTTCGAGCGTCTCTTCATCGCCGCATCCGGAGACCGTCGCAGGCTCGCGCCCGTCATCGGTTCCGACCCATTCCGACACGTCAAACGACGCGTAGGAGTCCGACCATGTGTGCTGGAGATTGTCCATCTGCTTCTCCTGCTTTCCGTGCCGCCTTCCGGCGGCGCTTTTCGTGGTCGTGCACGGGTGCGTCAACCCCGTCCTCTTGCGAGGCGGCTTCGGCGAACGACCCGCAACACCGTGCACCACATGAGTAGCTCCGATGCCCCCATCGGTCAATGTCCAACGCGCCCCGATTGGATGAAGTTGCCCTGGGCGGCGGTGCAACCGCCGGTTACATTTTCGGGTTCGGCCCGTCGGGGGACAAGCCGCTCAACGTTTGTTGAAGCGGCGTTTCGGTGCATCGGGCTTGGGCCGAGCATCGATCCCTGCGTCTGCCGGGTCTTCCGGCGAGAGCGAAGCGCTGAGTTCCGCGATCTCCGCGTCGGTGAAGGGCACCCGCGCGGACCCGTTCTCGTCGGCCCAGCCCTCGCCACGCGCCACCCGCTCACGGGCTTCGTCCTCGGCTTCCCGCTCAGACGGGTTGGTCTTCGCCGCCTTGATGATCCACCAAAGGGACCAGAGCGCCAGGATCGAGGCCACGACGACGAAGCTGGTGCCGTAGATGCCCGCAATGATCACGGGCCGCACGCTAGCGGAGCGATGCCCCCGTTCAGCCGCCGCCTCTCACCAACCCCGGGGCCCTGCGCACGCCCCTGCTCGGTCTGGCACGATCCGCCGCTGTGCATTCCTCCGGCACCCCTCGCCGGGACCGCGCCTTCCTCGCGGTCCTCGCGCTTCTGCTCGCCATCGGCGTGATCGCGGCCCTCACCCGCGGCGCGAGCGCCCCTGATCGCGAGCAGGATGTCCGCCCCACCGGTGGCGAGACGGGCGCCAGCGGCGACGCGGGCTCGGCGGCCATGGCCACGCTGCGGTACCAAGCGGGGTCCGACGACGAGTACGAACGACGCGCTGCTGAAGGGTTTTCGCACCCGCTGTATTCGCTCGTGCCGGGCGGTGCCGTGGAGACCGCAAAGCGGGTGGCCGCCTGGCGCAAACCGATCGAGCAGGCGACCTCCGTCGACGACGCCCCCGTCGATGCCGACACGCTCGAAGCCCTGGTGTACCTGGAGAGCGCCGGCCGACCGAACGCCGCTTCGACCGGCAAGAGCGCCGACGCGATCGGCCTCACCCAGATCATGGGCGGCACGGCCAACGACCTCCTCGGCATGAACGTCGACGTCGAGGCGTCGCAGGCGTACACCAACGAGATCGCCAAGGTCACCAAGCAAATCGGTCGGTGGGATGCCCGCGGACGCGCGACCGCGGCGGCGCGTGGCCGCAGCCGCCTCAAAGCGCTACGCGTCGCCCGAGCCAAGTCCGACAGCCGGTTTGTCCCGGCGAGTGCGCTTGCCGCCACCATCCGATACTTGGCCATCGCGAAGGACCGCCTCGGCCGGGAGGATCTGGCGCTCACGAGCTACCACATGGGCATCGGCAACCTGCAGAACGTGCTGGCCGCCTATGGGCGCAAGAGCGTGCCGTACGTGCAGCTGTATTTCGACGTCGACCCGAAGCGCGCGCCGAAGGCCTATCGCATCCTCAGCCAGTTCCAAGACGACTCGGCCACGTACTACTGGCGACTCCTGGCCGCCAAGGCGATCATGAAGCAGTACCGCGACGATCCCGAGGCGCTGGCCGCGCGCGCGAAACTCGTGACGGCCAAGGCCTCTCGCGAAGATCTCATGCACCCGCCGGCCGACAACCCCAGTTTCTCGGACCCCGAGGCCATCACCGACGCGATCTCGGGCGGCGACCTCATCCCGCTCCCGATCGCGGCCCTCAACGCCAACGGCATCGCGGTCAGCCCCGCGATGGGCGAATTCGCCGGCCGGCTGAAGGTGCCGCGGTCGCGCTACCGGGCGCTGCGTCGCGGCTCCCTCGCGACGCTGGTCACGATCGGCGCCGCCGTGAAGGACCTCAGCGGCGGCAAGGCGCTCGTCGCCACCAGTTCAGTGCGCGACACGAAGTACCAAGCGCTGCTCCAGAACGAGACGGTGCAGGCCACACGGGCCTATTCACTCCACACGTCCGGCTGGGCCGTCGACATCTCCCGCGGGTACAGCTCAACGCGGCAAGCCCAGATGTTTCAGTTCGTCCTGACGCGCATGCAGGCGCTGGACCTCATCTCGTGGGTGAAGGAGCCAGAGGCGATCCACTTCACCGCCTCGGCCGACACCGAGGCCCGCCTCGGGCCGATCCTGGAAGTCGCGCTCGGGCGCAGCTGAGATCAGCTGCGCGGCGCACCGCGCAGCGCCGACGGACGACAGGCCGCTCGTATGCGCGCCGAGCCGTTTTCTCCAACTTCCGGCACTTCGCGTACGATCAGGGCCTATCGATCGGCCCTCCCCCAGCCGCACCGCACCCGAACGATGAACCAGGCAACTCACGTGTCCCGTCTCCATCGCGGTCCCTGTCTCGCCCGGACAACCGGTGTCCTCGCGGCACTGGCCTTTGCAGCTGCGCCCGCCGGCGCGCGCGCGACCGCGATGGTCACCTCTCCGGCTCGCTGCTACATCCACTGGCCTGGCGAAGGCTCGCAGACGATCCCGGTCAACCTCTCCGGATTCGCACCGCTGCAAGCACTGCGCGTAGAGCTGCGAATCCGGGGCAAGACCGTCAGCGGCCTGCCATCGCTCACCGCGGACGCCGCAGGCGGCCTGGCCACCGAGCTCGCCAATTGGACCTCCGGCCTCGGCGACGCGCCGACGCGTGGCGTCACGGCCCGCATCGTCGTATCGGACCTGACGCTCGGTACGGAACTCGCGTCGACCGAGGTCGACGTGGCAAACGCGGGACTCGATATCGACTCCGCGGATAAGGACGCTGGAGCCCAACGGCGGTGGATCGTGTCCGGACTCAGCCGGCTGAGCGGCGGCCAGAACTACTACGCGTTCTACTTTTCAGGCAAGAAGCTGATCGGGCGCCAGAAGCTCGGCGCCGCCGGCAAGTGCGGATACCTGCGCACGCGCGCCCGCCTGATCCCGTTCACGAGGGTCGGGAAGTACCAGCTGCGGGTGCAGGCGTCGCCCGTGTTCCGCAAGTCGCGGCCCTGGGTGGGCGGCACCGTCAAGCAGACGCGCAAGCGGCGCTAACAGCGCCTTCGATCCACGCCAGCCAGCCCGCGCTGACCGGGATCGCTCCGTGTCACACGCTGGCGAGCGGGACCGCCCTAGCGTGAAGGGCGGTGAATTCGGAGGAACGCAACGAGCTCGAACGCCTGGCCGCAGGCCGGGGCGCGGGGCCGTACCGCTGGGTGGTGCTTGGCGGCGCAGCGTTCGGCGCGGCCGCGTTCGCCTTCCTGCGCATGGGCCTGCCGTCGCTCGGTCCAGCCATCCGGGAGCGCTTTGACCTGTCGCTTGGCGAGGTCGGCGTGGCCTTTTCGGCGGTCGCCATTGGCACGATGCTCACCCTGATCTTGTGGGGCATGCTCGCCGATCGCATTGGCGAGCGACCCGTCTTGACGGTCGGACTCCTTGGCACGGCGCTCGCGATGGTGTGGGCCGCCAGCGCCGCCAGTTTCTCGACGTTCGTGATCGCGCTTGGGCTGGCCGGCGCTGCCGGTGCCGCGGCGACGGGCGCCAGCGGACGCGCCGTGATGGGATGGTTTGGCTGGCGTGAACGGGGCATGGCCCTCGGACTCCGCCAGATGGCCCTCCCGCTCGGCGGCGCTGCAGGCTCGATCGCACTGCCCCTGCTGGCCATCAGTGGCGGCTTGCACGCGGCGTTCCTGGCGCTGGCCGGCGTCATGACGTTCGCGGCGGTCGTCTGTGTCGTCCTGCTCCGTGAGCCGCCGGTGCGACCGGTGGTCATCGCGCCGATGCCCACGATGCCGCCGCTGCGCGACCGCCGCCAGTGGCGCCTCGGCGCTGGTTCGGGGCTGATGGTCGTCGCCCAGGGCTCGATGCTCGGCTTCCTCGTGCTCTACCTCGTCGATGTCCACGGCCTGACGGCGGCGGCCGCCGCTGGTGTGCTCGCGGCCTCCCAGCTCGTCGGGGCGGGCGGGCGCGTCTGGGCGGGGCGCGTGTCGGACCGGCAGGAACGACGCATCGCGCCTTTGCGCCATCGCGGGCTCATGTCCGGTGGCCTCCTGCTCGTGCTCGCCGCAGCCTCGGCGCTGTGGCCCGGTGCCCCAGGGTGGCTCGCAGCCCCGCTAGCTGGCGCTGCCGCTGTCGCCACGATGACCTGGAATGGCCTCTCGTTCACGGCTGCGGGAGAGATCGCCGGGAAGGCACGCGCTGGGACGGCGATGAGTTTTCAGAACACGATCGTGGCGGTCGGGTCCGCGGTCGGCGCACCGCTCTTCGGGGTCGCCGTCGATCTGATCGGGTGGCCGGCGGCGTTCGCCCTGCTCGCGCTCGGGCCGCTCGCGGCTTGGCTGGTGCTCGCTCCACTGGAGTCCGACGAGACGCAGCGGGTCGAGCACCGCCACGAACGCATCGACGCCGAACTCGCCCGAAGCGCCGCCTGAGCCACGGCTGGCGGCAAATGTGCTGCCGGGCCCGCCAACGCGGATCGGGTATCGACGCTTTGGAGGGTCGAGGGTCGGCTTGCTGGCGCGACTTCGCTCGGACAGGTTGGAGGCGGCGCTGGTGGTGTCGGTTTCGGGCCTCTTCACACCGAGGGCGGAGGGTGGTCCGAGGGGACGGCGGGCATTTGCGCTCTGCGGGTCGACGCTGAGTGGTTCGGCGCCATCGCGCATTGCACTGGGAAATAGGGCGTGAGTTTGTCTGACCCCCTCAGACAAACTCACGCCCCATTTTGAGGTGTGGTTTCGGGGTGGCACTGGGCGCGCCGTTTGGCCGTCGCGAGACCCGGCTTCGCCGTAGCCGGCGTTGAGTCTTGCCCGCAGGGGCTCGGGCCACCGCCGTCCTCGGTGTGGAGGACCCGGCTTCGCCGTAGCCGGCGTTGAGTCTTGCCCGCAGGGGTTGGGTCGCCGGATTTGCTCGCGCCGTGAACATGCTGCGACCGGCCCCCAATTGGTCAGGTGGTCAGTGAAGTTCATTTCGGCGCACCGGCGGTATCCCGGTCCGGGCTGGGCAGACTCCCGGGCGCCTGGCTGACCGCTTACGGTTCATGCCGATGCACCACCCGATGAAGGCTCACGACATGCTCACCCGCTCCTTCCTTCGCGTCGCCCTCGTGGCCGGCGCGGTCGCCGCGGTTCCCGCGACCGCCGACGCCGCGACGCTCACGCCGAGCCTCCCCTGCTACTTGATGGCTGGTAGCCAGTCGCAACCGATCGAGGCGACGGCGGCCGGACTCGCAGCGGGCCAGAACGTGGCCCTGCGGGTCTCTCGCAATGGCACGCCAGGCGGCACGGGTCCGGCGGCTGCGGCCGACGGCGCCGGCAACCTCGCGCTTGGTATTCCGTCCTGGTTCGTCCCGCTCGGCAGTGGCCCCAAGAAGGAGGTCGAGGGCACGCTTGAGGCCATCGACGCGGCCAGCGGTTCCCCGATCGAAGGCGCTTCGGCGGGCGTCGCGCTCGCGAACCTCGACTACTCGGTCACTGGTAGCGGCCGGCTGCGCACCTGGAAGATCCAGGGGCTCGGCGCGCTCTCGGGCAACAGCACTTACTACGCCCACTACCTCAACAACGGCAAGTACAAGGGCCGCCTGAAGATCGGCACCGGCGGGGGCGCGTGCGGCTACCTGAACGTGAAGCGGCCGCTGACGCCGTTCAACAAGATCGGCCGGTACGACGTCACCATTCAGGCGTCCAAGAAGCTCAACGACGACCTGCCGTCGTTCAAGGGCCGCATCGTCGTCACGAAGCGCTACCGCTAGTTCGGGGTGGCGAGCGCGACGGACGGCCCTTACGCCGCTCCGTCGCGCCGCGCCCGGTCAGCCGACGGTGGTCGGTTTGGTGACGACCGTCGTGTTGCCGCTGGCGTCGGTCACGGTGAACCGCAGGGTTGCCTTGAGCTTGCCCTTGCCGAGCTTGGAGGCCTTGATCTTCAGGGTGAGCGCGAGGACACCGGCGGCGCTTGCCTTGCCCGTCGCGGTGCCGAGGACCTTGTCCTTTGCTTTCTTGCCCTTCTTGCCCTTCTTGGGCTTCTTCCCCTTCACGACCAATTCGACGACGACGGTTGCGGCCTCGTCGAGGGTGAAGTTGAACGAGATGCCCTTCTTGCTGCTCAGCTTGGAGCGCTTGATCGACTTGAGCGAGCCGGCGATGCCGAGCTTCGGAGCGGTCTTGTCGGGCGCCGGGAGCGAGACGACCGGCGTGGCGGCCGGCGTCGGCGTCGGCGTCGGAGCGGGCACTGGTACCTGGAACTCGTAGGCGCCGATGTCGGGCGCCGTTCCCGAGGTGCGCGCGTTTCCGAGGAGGTCGACGACGCCGAGGTCAGGCGCGGCGACGCCCTTGTCGATGAGCGCCGAGGACGCGGTGGGCGCGCCGGTGGCATCCAGCGTGGCGGGGTCGAACGCGACGGGCGTGCCGGTGACCGATGCGCCGGCCGGCACGGTCGCGGGCGTGCGGAACGCGGTGGCCTGGGTGGCGAGGGTTGTCTGGCCGGTGGGCGTCGGGCTGGTGGCGACGAAGGCCAGGTCTTCTTTCGTGCCGCGGAGTGCGGTGTTCACGAAGTCGACGCGCGTCGGGGTGGTGAAGGTGCCGAAGAGCACGGATGCTGCGGTGCCGTCGGAGAGAATCGTCGATCCTACGACCCGCGGCACCTGACGCACGTCGGAGCCCGTGCTAACGCTGAGGCCGAGCCCGGCCGTGCCGCCGGTCTGGCGGATCAGCGAGTTGGAGATCGTCGCGAGGCCGTCGAGTTGGACGCCCGCCCCGTCCGTTCCGGCTTCGACGATCACGCGATCGAGAATGGCCGGGAGGTCGGGGAACGAGCCGGCGGCGATGAAGCCCTCCGCCTCGACGGTGACCCCGGTGGAGCCCGTGCGCCGGATGATCATGTCGCGCGCCACACCGGCACGGACCCGGAGCGCGTGCAGCAAGTTGTTGGTGGGCGCGAAGGTGAAGGTCGGCTTGGTGGCACCAGGCTTGCCGCGCAGGATCATGCCGGTCTTGAGGTCGAGTTCGCCAGCGAATGAGCCTGGGTCGCCGGTGAGGATGTCCTGCTGCGTGTAGTCGCCTGGCAGCATCGTGACGGTGTGCGCGCCGAAGACGATGGTGCCGCCGCTGGTGTTCGGCGTGTCCTTGATGGCCTTGCCCAGCGCGCACGCGGTGGCCTCGGTGAGACAGTCGGCGACGGCGGTGCCGCCGGGGGTCGCGAAGCGCTCGTCGGCAGCGGCGTCCCCGGCACCAATGAGTGCCACGCCGGAGGCGAGAGCAAGGGCGGCGGCACGGGCGCGCGGTGTCATGCCGGCGATCGTATAGCGCCGACGCGCCAGTGACCACCGGTTGGTCCGTTCTCCGGTCCGCTAGTTCACCGGTTCAGCGGCCGGCGTAGCGCAGCTGACGGGACCGCCCGTTGCCGGCCGACACCTTGCCGCCAATGACGGGCCGCACCACGAGCTTCGCCTTCAGTCCTCGGCGCGGCAACCAGAGCTTCAGGGGCTGGCCGACTTTGCGCTGGAACGACACCGTGCCGGCTGAGGTCCTCAGGCGGTACTCCCAGGCCTGCGGAAGGGGTCCAGTAGCGGCGGGCCGTGCGAGCAGCCGCAGTTTGCGTCCGGAACGTTTGGCGATGATGCGGGCCGGAGGTGCGGGCGCGGCGACAGAGAAGGACCCGACGGTCGCAGTCCGGCCGGGAACGGGCACGCCGTCGCGGATCACCTGCACGACGACCTCGCGGCGGCCCACCACCATGCCGCTCATGTCCGAGTCCAGCTCGGGCACGAACCACTTCGTGTCCACCGCCCCGCCGGCGGGGACGTCGGCGAGGTCCCCGAGCGGCACGACGCGCTGACCGGACTTCACGCTGAAACGCAGACGCTCGCCCGGGTAGACCCCGCGGATGCGCTTCAGCGCCGCGCGGCGCTTCCCCGTGCGGCGGTCTGGCCCGGTTACTTCAACTTCGCCCTGCAGCGGTTCGGCGGTGACGGCCGTGCGTACTTGGGTGATCTGCGGGTCGGTGGAGAGCGTCTGCGCCGTCCAGGTGCCTGGGGCTGGCGACTTCAAGAAGATCAGCTGACGGGGGTTGCGGTCGTCCGTGAACCAGGCAGCGTCGGGGCCGACCTCACGGCCGGTTGCGCCGGTGGTGACGACGACTTTGCCGGAGGGGTCGGTGAGGCGAACGCGGGGCCCTGGCCGGTCGGCGGTGAGCTCGATGGCGGCGCGTTCCAGACCTTCCGGCACGCGGAATGTCGTGGTGCGAACGGCAGCCCTGGAGCGGTGTGCGCGGGCGCCGGCACCGACGTTCACCCGGAACGGGGAGAGATCGCAGCCGAGGATCAGCTTGAGGTTCTCGTCCCAGTCCTGCCCGATTCCGGCGGAGACGAAGGGGTAGACGTTGCCGCAGGTGCCCCATCCATCGCTGGAGACGACGGCGCCGTAGCTGACGATGTCGGCACTTCCCAAGAAGCCAAGTTCCAGGGTGCCGGTGGCCGAGGCGCCGATGTTGAACAGGTTGGCGTCGTTTGAGTAGGCGCCGTCGCCGGAGATCCGAGCCGATACGCCGAAGCCGAGGAACGTCGCTTCGTACCGGGCGCTCTGGGTCAATGAGATCAAGCCGTCGCTGTCGAGAATGAACATCATGTCGCCGCGGGCCAGTTGGTTGTCGTTCCCGACCGGCAGGATGCGAACGCTGCCGCCGGCCTCCATGCGGAAGCGGGGTTCAAGGGCGATCGTGAGGTCGCCGTCGGCGCGGATCAGCGCCGCGCCAGCAATCTGTGGACCGGCGGTTACGCCTGCTCCGCCGCTCACCGTGAGCGGGTCCAGGATGAAGCCCGCGCGAACGCTTTGGAGCACGATTCCGGTGTTGCCGAGCGGGATGTTCAGGGGCTCGACCTCGAGCCGCATCGAGGTCGGAATGCCGCTTGATGCCGACACGCTCGCGGCGAAGTCCAGGCCCGGAAAGAGGTCGCCGAGGTCGAGGATGAACCCTCCCGACCATTCGTCGTCGGCCTCGCTGTAGTGGATGCGGAAGTGGTCGAATCCACCTACGCCGGGGATCGCGATGTGCCCGATGCGAAAGCGCAGTTCGGTCACGCGCATGCCGCCGCCGTCGTCTAGGACGATCTCGGCGGAGCCGGCCGTGTCGCGCATGAGGGCGGGGGCGGCGCTGCCGAGGTTCATGGTCATGTCGAAGCGCATCCCGTCGTCGGTGAGGGCCGCCCCCTCGATGTCGTCCATCACGCGCAGCCCGAGAAGCGACGGCACCCCACCGACGGGAAGGTCGACCGAGCCACCTCGAGTGGCTTGGCGGGTCGCGATCGGGGCCGCGCCGGGCTTGAGCACGCCGCCGCCCGCGATCGAGTCGGTGGGGTCGGTTCGGGACAGGGCGACCGCCTGGACGTCGTCGTCATAGACCGGCACGTAGCCGTTGGCGGCCACGGAGTCCCCGATGAGCTGGCGGCCGTCGAGATGGACGGCGCCCGTGTAGAGCACGATGCGCCGGCGCTGACCTTGGATCAAGGGATCGAGGACGAGCTTGGTGGATTCGGAGCGGTCGAGTTCGCCGATCGTGCCCGACGAGCTGTTCGGGTCGTCGCGCAAGGTGGCGATCAGGTCGGAGTTGCCCGTCGGCTCGATCAGGAGGCCGTTGGCTTCGACGGTGCCGCGGAACAGCAGGCGGGCGCGTTCGGCTCCGCGCGGCGTGGCGGTCTTGTTGCAGCCTTCGACGGTCCAGGGGCCGACGCCTTCCTCGCTGTAGGCGTAACCGCTGGGGCAGTTGGAGGTGAGCCGTGGGCTGCGCAGGTCGGCGTGGGCTGCGGCCGCTGGGCCGACGAGCAGGGCAGCGAGTGCGAGCAGCGCAGCGATCAGCGGGCGAGCAGGCGGAGCGAGGTCAGGCATGCAGTGGGCGGGCGGACGACTGTTTGCGCGCCAGCTCGAACCCTACACCCGACCCTCGACAACACGGCGGAGGCGACCGGTCCGTCGGCGTCGCCCGGGACGACACCACCGTCGGTGGTCGGCTTGGTGGCGGAAACGGATTCAGAACTCAGCATGCGCTACGGCGCGGCGTGCACCTCCCCACTCCATCGGGCGCACCGCCACTCCCCTTGAGAACGCCGAAGGCCCCGGCCGTCCTGATGGACGACCGGGGCCTTCGAAGTGAGACACGCCGCACCGCCGCGTACCTCGGGAGACCGTTCAAGACACAAGGGACGAACCCCAGGGCCTTGAATCGCTCTCCTGACGAGGCGATTTCGGATGAGATTCCGTTCCTGCGCGAGTGGTTTAGGCCTCTGGCCGGGCCACTTGCGCGGGGACGGAAGATCGCCGAAAGCGCCCGTCAGGTGAGCGATTTACATCATGCCGCCCATGCCGCCCATGTCGGGCATGCCGCCGCCGACGCCGGCGGGCTCGGGGGCCTCGACGATGATGGCTTCGGTGGTGAGGATGTTCTTCGCGATGGAGGCGGCGTTCTGCAGGGCAGAGCGCGTGACCTTGGCGGGGTCGATGACGCCGGCGGCGACGAGGTCGACGATTTCGCCGGTCGCAGCGTTGAGGCCGAAGCCGGCTGCGGCCGCGCGGACCTCGTTGATGACGACGGAGCCTTCGAGGCCAGCGTTGAAGGCGATCTGGCGGAGCGGCTCTTCGAGGGCGCGGAGCACGATGCGAGCACCGGTGACTTCGTCGCCGTCGAGGCCGTCGAGGGAGATCGACTTCGCGCCGTGGAGGAGGGCTACGCCGCCGCCGGGCACGATGCCTTCTTCGAGCGCTGCGCGAGTGGCCTGGAGGGCGTCCTCGACACGGTGCTTCTTCTCTTTGACTTCGGTCTCGGTGGCTGCGCCGACCTTGATGACCGCGACGCCGCCGGAGAGCTTCGCGAGGCGCTCCTGCAGCTTCTCGCGGTCGAAATCGCTGTCGGTGGAGTCGACTTCGGACTTGATCTGGGCGATGCGGCCCTTGATCGCGTCGGCGTCGCCGGCGCCGTCGACGATGGTCGTCGAGTCTTTGCCGATGACGACGCGACGTGCGCGGCCGAGCTGCTCGATCTGCGTGTTCTCGAGCTTGAGGCCGAGTTCCTCGGTGATGACTTCGCCACCGGTGAGGACGGCGATGTCTTCGAGGATGCGCTTGCGGCGGTCACCGAAGCCCGGGGCCTTGACGGCCACGGAGGTGAAGGTGCCGCGGAGCTTGTTCACGACGAGGGTCGCGAGGGCTTCGCCCTCGAGGTCCTCGGCGATGATCAGGAGCGGCTTGCCGGACTGGATGACCGACTCGAGCACCGGGAGGATGTCGCGGACGGAACCGATCTTCTGGTTCGCGATCAGGATGTACGGGTCGTCGAGAACCGCTTCCTGGCGATCGGGGTCGGTGACGAGGTACGGGGAGACGTAGCCCTTGTCGAACTGCATGCCTTCCGTGAACTCGAGCTCGAGGCCGAAGGTCTGGCCTTCTTCGACGTTGACGACGCCGTCCTTGCCGACCTTGTCGATGGCGTCGGCGATGACGTCGCCGACTTC
>JAUMBQ010000002.1:0-76321 GCA_032119595.1 Solirubrobacteraceae bacterium
CTACATGAAGTTGGAGTTGCTAGTAATCGCGGATCAGAACGCCGCGGTGAATACGTTCCCGGGCCTTGTACACACCGCCCGTCACACCACGGGAGTGAGTAACACCCGAAGCCGGTGGTCTAACCCGTAAGGGAGGAAGCCGTCGAAGGTGGGACTCGTGACTGGGGTGAAGTCGTAACAAGGTAGCCGTACCGGAAGGTGCGGCTGGATCACCTCCTTTCTAGGGAGTCGGCCATTTGGCCGGCAACGTCGCCACGTTGATCACGTGGGACGGACTAATGTCGACGAGCTCGTCGTCTGGCCTTTGGGTTGGGCGCATATTGCTGAGTTTTGAGGGACTGGCACCAGGGAATCCCCTTGGTGTTGCTCCTCGGCGACCCTTGAAAACTACACAGTAGCCACAACACCGCGTCCCTATGCGAGGCGCGGTGTTTAATGATATATCACCCACCGCCTGGAAGGGCGGTGCGATCACCATCAAGATAGTAAGGGCACATGGTGGATGCCTTGGCACCAAGAGGCGATGAAGGACGTGAACGGCTGCGATAAGCCGCGGGGAAGCGCTGAATAGCTAGTGATCCGCGGATTTCCTAATGGGGGAACCCAGCGTTGTTAAACCGACGTTACTCCCACCTGAATATATAGGGTGGGTAGAGCCAAGCGGGGGAAGTGAAACATCTCAGTACCCCGAGGAAAGTAAATCAAACGAGACTCCCCAAGTAGTGGCGAGCGAACGGGGAAGAGCCCAAACCGAGGTATGTGTAAGCGGTCATGCGTTGCATATCCGGTGTTGTAGGGCAGTGAGTCCTGGTTGTGACCGACCAGGCTGGAGTTACAAAGTTCGTACATAACCGAAGCGCTTGGAACTGCGCACCATAGAGGGCAATCGTCCCGTAGGTGAAATGTATGGATCTCCAGTCGCTGTTCCTGAGTAAGTCCATGCTCGTGAAACGTGGACTGAATCTGGGGGGACCACCCTCCAAGGCTAAGTACTCCTTGGTGACCGATAGCGCACTAGTACTGTGAAGGAAAGGTGAAAAGTACCCCGGGAGGGGAGTGAAATAGTACCTGAAACCATGTGCCTACAAGCGGTCGGAGCTCCTTCGGGGGTGACGGCGTGCTTTTTGCATAACGAGCCAGCGAGTTGCTCGTCTGCGGCAAGGTTAAGCGATGAGCGGAGCCGGAGCGAAAGCGAGTCCTAATAGGGCGATCATCTAGTCGTAGGCGGCAGACCCGAAACTGAGTGAGCTACCCATGGGCAGGTTGAAGCGAGGGTAAGACCTCGTGGAGGACCGAACGCACCTAGGTTGAAAACTGGGGCGATGACCTGTGGGTCGGAGTGAAAGGCTAATCAAACTCAGTGATATCTGGTTCTCTCCGAAATATATTTAGGTATAGCCTCGGATAACATGCGTTATGGCCGTAGAGCACTGTTTGGGCGCGGGGTCTTACCAGATTACCAAACTCAGGCAAACTCCGAAGACCATATACGTGTACTCCGGGAGTCAGTTGCTGGGGGATAAACTTCAGCGTCAAAAGGGAAACAGCCCAGACCGCCAGCTAAGGTCCCTAAGTGTTAACTAAGTGGCAAACGATGTTCGAGTGCACAGACAACCAGGAGGTTGGCTTAGAGGCAGCCACCCTTTAAAGAGTGCGTAATAGCTCACTGGTCTAGTGCTCGAGCGCGGATAATGTAACGGGGCTCAAGTTAACCACCGAAGCTGCGGGTTCATACTTTGTATGAGCGGTAGGAGAGCGTTCGCTATAGGTTGAAGCGGCAGCGGAAGCTCGCCGTGGACAGTAGTGAAGTGAGAATGCTGGCATGAGTAACGAAAGACAGGTGAGAATCCTGTCCACCGATTATCTAAGGTTTCCTGGGCAACGTTCGTCGGCTCAGGGTTAGTCGGGACCTAAGGCGAGGCCGCAAGGCGTAGTCGATGGCCAACAGGTTGATATTCCTGTACCACGTAGTAATCGTTATGACCGATAGGGGGGACGAGGAAGGCTAGAGCATCTCCGGCGTTGGTTGTCCGGGGACAAGCGTGTAGGGGGGACCGCGATAAATGCACGGTCCCGTTAACCCGAGACGTGATGTGAGGAGGCTTTCGAGCCTCCGACTGCTTGACGCCATGCCTCCAAGAAAAGCCTCGTAGGCAGATTACGCGTGCCCGTACCAAAACCGACACAGGTGGATAAGTAGAGAATACTAAGGTGATCGAGATAACCCTCGTTAAGGAACTCGGCAAAATGGCTCCGTAACTTCGGGATAAGGAGCGCCCTATTAGAGTGAAGCCACTTGCTGGTGGAGCTCGAGGGGGCCGCAGTGAAAAGGTCCAAGCGACTGTTTACCAAAAACACAGGTCTCTGCTAAGTCGTAAGACGACGTATAGGGGCTGACGCCTGCCCGGTGCCGGAAGGTTACGTGGAGATGTTAGGTTCGCCGAAGCATCGAAACTAAGCCCCGGTAAACGGCGGCCGTAACTATAACGGTCCTAAGGTAGCGAAATTCCTTGTCGGGTAAGTTCCGACCTGCACGAATGGCGTAACGACTTGGACGCTGTCTCAACGAGGGGCTCGGTGAAATTGCAGTCTCGGTGAAGATGCCGAGTACTCGCAGCTAGACGGAAAGACCCCGTGAACCTTTACTGCACCCTGATATTGGCATTCGGTCCATTTCGCTCAGGATAGGTGGGAGACGTTGAAGCATCGGCTGCGGCTGGTGTGGAGTCATCCTTGAGATACCACCCTTGATGTATTGGATGTCTAACTGGTAACCGTGATCCGGTGCCGGAACAGTGTCAGGCGGGTAGTTTGACTGGGGCGGTCGCCTCCTAAAATGTAACGGAGGCGCGCAAAGGTTCCCTCAGTACGGTCGGAAATCGTACGTAGAGTGTAAAAGCAATAAGGGAGCTTGACTGCGAGACTGACAAGTCGAGCAGGTGCGAAAGCAGGCTTTAGTGATCCGGCAGTAGCAAGTGGAAGCGCTGTCGCTCAACGGATAAAAGGTACTCCGGGGATAACAGGCTTATCGGGCCCAAGAGTCCACATCGACGGCCCGGTTTGGCACCTCGATGTCGGCTCGTCGCATCCTGGGGCTGGAGTAGGTCCCAAGGGTTGGGCTGTTCGCCCATTAAAGCGGTACGCGAGCTGGGTTCAGAACGTCGCGAGACAGTTCGGTCCCTATCTGCTGTGAGCGTTGGAGAATTGCGAGGAGTTGCCCCTAGTACGAGAGGACCGGGGTGAACAGGCCTCTAGTGTATCTGTTGTCCTGCCAAGGGCATCGCAGATTAGCCACGCCTGGATTGGATAACCGCTGAAAGCATCTAAGCGGGAAGCCAACCTCAAGATGAATTCTCCCACCATTTCAAATGGGTAAGACCCCTGGTAGACCACCAGGTTGATAGGCCGCAGTTGTAAGCAGAGCAATTTGCTTAGACGAGCGGTACTAATTGGTCGAGGGCTTGATGGATTTTTCTTAAGTGATGTATCTACGTGGCGCTGTGTAGTTTTGAAGGGTTGCCGAGCCCTCACAATTTTCCGGTGGTAACTGCGTGGGGGAAATACCTTTTCCCATTCCGAACAGAGCAGTCAAGCCCCACAGCGCCGATGGTACTTGGTCCGCAAGGGCCCGGGAGAGTAGGTCGCCGCCGGTTTCTTTCGATGTATTGCCGTCCCCGTTTTCGAGCGGGGGCGGCTTTCGTCATTTCTACCCCCATATTCCGTGGTCGACGGCCTCGGCTCGTCCGGCGGGGTGTTAGTGGGTGTGTGGTGGCGCGTTTTGCGGCGTTCTCCCGAATTCCGCGGTCCGCAGCGCAGCTCAGCTCAGCTCAGCTCAGCTCGATGGTTCTGCAGCGTTCCGCCGAATTCCGGGGTCGGCAACCGGCCTAGCGAGCATGGGCGCGTGAACACGCGCTTTTCGCGGGATTGACGGTCCAAGCCCGTGCAACCGGGCTACCGCGGGACAGGCCCGGCTGGCGCCGCCAGATCGGGCGGCCGCCGGAGGGCCGCTACCCCGCGTCAGGTGCCGGGCCAACCAGCCTGGCGTGCCGAAAGACGCGGTGTGGGGCTGCCACGGGTTAAACAGGCCTCGGACCGTGGGACTGGTCCTGGGGCCTTGTGGAGCTAGGTCTCGGCTAGGCCTGTGTGCGTGCTTCGGCGACGAGGCAACGCTGGGGCTCGCGACGCGCCACGCCAGGACGGCGATCGCGCAGGAGAGCCGCGGGGGGTGTCGAAACACCGGCGCAGAAGGCGGCGCGGTCGGTGCAGGCTCGGGCAGCGCGGGGGACCGCGCGATGCGGGTTGACCGACGCGACAGTCGTGCGGTCCTGCGGGCGGTGCTCGGAAGCGAACATGTGTTCTACCGTACGTCGTTCCGCGGACGGATGTGGGTCTGTGCAAGGGAACCTGCAGAATGGGGCACAGGTGTTCGGTCTGCCTGTCCTCGAGGCACGCAGGCGCGTCTCAAGCACGGCCTGGCCGTGAGGTTGCTCACGGGCCAAGGTCGGAGCGACCCCGTGGATACGGCGATCCGTCGACGCAGCGCCAAGTCGAGCAGGGCGAAGGGGGTGAGGGGGCGAAGGCCGGAGACCTCATGACTGTTACCCTTGCCGAGCCTCGCGGCGCACTCTCTGCGACCGTGAACGCCCCTCGTATGGAGAAATTCGTCATCGAAGGCGGCGTACCGCTCGGCGGTACCGTCCGCGCTGCTGGAAACAAGAACGGCGCCTTGCCGATCTTGGCCGCCTCGCTGCTCACATCCGAGGACCTGGTGATCGGCAACGTGCCGCGCATCCGCGACACACAGGCGCTCCTCGACCTCCTCGCCGATCTCGGCGTCGCAGTGGAATGGACCGGCGCCAACGAGGTGACGCTCAACGCGTCAGCCGTCGACGGCGACAACGTCACGCTCGATCAGGACCTCGCCGAAGCGATCCGGGCCTCGTTCCTGCTCGCCGGGCCGCTCCTCGCGCGCTTTGGTCGCGCGGTGATGCCGCCGCCTGGCGGCGACGTCATTGGTCGTCGCCGACTCGATCCGCACCTCGACGCGTTCGAGGCGCTCGGTGCCACCTACGAGCATGGTCGCGAGATCACGCTGACCGCCACCGGTGGACGCCTGAGCGCCGGCACCGTCTTCATGGACGAGCCGTCCGTGATGGCGACTGAGAACGCTTTGCTCGCCGCGGCGCTGACGCCCGGGATCACCACCATCGGAAACGCGGCCTGCGAGCCGCACGTGCAAGACCTCGCGCGGCTTCTGGTCAAGATGGGCGCGCAGATCGACGGCATCGGTTCCAACGTGCTCGTCGTTCACGGCGAGCACGAACTCGGTGGCTGCCGGCACGAGGTCGGTCCGGACCACATCGAAATCGGCTCCTTCATGGCGCTCGCTGGCGTGACCGGTGGAGAGCTTCGCATCGAGCGCGTCGATCATGGCGACCTGCGCATGATCACGATGGCCTACGAGAAGCTTGGCCTGCACTCCTACGCCGACGGTGACGACCTGATCGTCCCCGGCGACCAGCAGCTCATCGCCAAGCGCGACGTCGGCGAACACAAGATGAAGGTGCAGGACGGCCCGTGGCCGGCATTCCCCGCCGACCTCACCTCGATCGCCGTCGCCCTCGCCACCCAGGTGTCCGGGTCGGTCCTCATCCACGAGTGGATGTTCGAGAACCGCCTCGTCTTCACCGACAAGCTTGTCCTCATGGGCGCCGACATCACGCTGTGCGACCCGCACCGCGCGATCGTGAACGGCCCCGCCCGCCTGCGCGGCCAGCGCGTCGAGTCTCCGGACATTCGCGCCGGTATGGCGATGCTCATCGCCGCAGCCTGCGCTGAGGGCGAGTCGCAGATCTACAACATTCGCCAGATCGACCGCGGCTACGAGAAGATCGACGACCGCCTGCGGTCGCTCGGCATGCGCATCGAGCGGCGAGCCGTCTAACCACATGGGTGGAGCCTTGGAACCTACGACGACCGCGCGTGCGGGCGAGGTCGTTCGACTGCCCCCGGGCAGCCGCGACGTGCTGCCCCAGGAGGCACGCGAACTGCGGCGCATCGGCGACAACCTCCGCGAGGTGTTCGAGGCCGCCGGCTACGGCGAAGTCATCACCCCGGCGCTCGAATACGCCGACGTGCTCGCCCGGGGCGTCCTTGGCGACGCCAGCCCCAGCTACCGGCTGATCGACGATCGCGGCGCGTGGCTCGAACTCCGCAGCGACATGACCGTGCCCCTGGCGCGTGTCGCGGCCACGCGCTTCCACGGCCACGATGAACCCCTGCGGTTCTGGTACTCCCAGACCGCCTTCCGGCCGGTCCCGGCCCTCCAGGGGCGGTCCCGCGAGGTGCAGCAGAGCGGCGTCGAACTGTTCGGCGTCCCCGGCTACGGCGGCGATCGCGAAGTGCTCGGGCTGGCCGCTCGCGCGCTCGACTCAGCCGACCTCAGCGACGCTCGCCTCGTGGTCGGCGACGCACGACTCAGCGGCACGGTGCTGCATGCGGCCGGAATCGATGAGGAGACCATCGCGGCCGCCCAAGTGGCCCTGGCCGGCGGTCAGCTCGTCACGCTCGAGCACGTCTTGGCCGAAGCTGGCTTGCCGACCGAGCGCGTCCGCGCGCTCACTGCGCTGCTGCGTGCCCGCGGCGACGCCTCGGTGCTGGACGCCCATGCCGACGCCCTCGGCGACCCGGGCCGCGAACTTGCCGAGACCATCTCGTCGCTGGTGCCGCGTGAGCGCGCCCGCGTGATCGTGGACATCGGCCTCGTGCGCGACCTGGACTACTACACGGGCCTCGTGTTCGAGGTCGTGCACCCGGCACTCGGAGAACCGATCGGCGGCGGCGGCCGCTACGACGGCCTCGTCGGCGTCTTCGGCGACGATCGCCCGGGCGTCGGATTCGCGCTCGCGATCGACGCCGTGCACCGCGCCCAGGCACTCGGAGGCCGCGGATGAACCCGCTCGGAGGCCTGAGCTTCGCTGTCCCTCGCGGCGCGATGTTCAAGGACACGCTCAATATCCTCGACGCCCTCGGCGTCGACACGACGGTCATCCGCGAAGAAGACCGCCGGCTCTACTTCCCTGAACTCGGCATCATCACGATGCGGCCGTCCGACGTACCGATCTACGTCGAGTCCGGTGCTGCGGCACTCGGGATCACCGGGAAAGACGTCCTGCTCGAGCAGCCCGGCCGCCGCGTCGTGGAACTGTGCGACCTCAAGTACGCCGGCGCGCGCATGATCCTCGCGACGCTTGACGGCGTCGACCCGACGATCGAGCAGCAGCGCCGCCTCGGCCGCGTCCGGGTGGCGACCAAGTACATCCACACCGCCACCGAGTATTTCCAGGCGACCGGCCGCCAGGCCGAGATCGTCGAGGTCAAGGGCTCCGTCGAACTCGCGCCGCTGACCGGCATGGTGGAAGCGATCGTTGACCTCACCGCGACCGGCGACACCCTGCGCGCCAACGGGCTCGTCGAGCGCGAAGAGATCTTCGTGACGACGGCCCGCCTGATCGCGAATCCCGTCGCCAACGCGCTGTCGGCGCAGGTGGTCGACGACGTCGCCCGCCGCCTGCGGGAGCTGGCGGACCGCGCGTGAGCGCGGACCTCCCGATCCAGCGTTTCACCGGCGACGACCCGGCTGCCGTCGCCCGCGCGCTGCGCGTTGCCGGCGGTACGCCTGACGGCGTCCGCGACGCCGTCGCCGCACTGATCGAAGCGGTGGAGCGCGGCGGCGATGACGCGCTCATGT
Organism: Solirubrobacteraceae bacterium; assembly: GCA_032119595.1. Classification (GTDB taxonomy): domain Bacteria; phylum Actinomycetota; class Thermoleophilia; order Solirubrobacterales; family Solirubrobacteraceae; genus JAGIBJ01. The sequence goes on from JAUMBQ010000002.1 coordinate 7,751, forward strand.
CGCTCGTGAGCAGGCACGACCTCGAAGGCGAACCCGTGGAGTCACTCCGGGTACCGGCCGAGCGGCTCGACGCGGCGTTGCTCGCGCCCGACGTTCGCGCCGGGCTCGAGACGGCCATCTCCAACGTCGCGATGGTCGCCGACGCGGGCGTCGCCGAGCGCACACGCGTGGTGCTCCCGCAGGGGCACACGGTGGACCTTCGCGAAGTCCCCGTTCGGAGCGCCGCGATCTACGCACCTGGCGGCCAGGCGGCCTACCCGTCGACGATCATCATGGGCGTCGTGACCGCGCGTGCCGCGGGCGTCGAGCGCATCTGCGTCCTGACCCCGCCGCCGCTCTCAGACGTCGTGCTCGGCACGGCTGCGCTCTGCGGCATCGACGAGGTCTACGCGATGGGCGGCGCTCACGGCGTCGCTGCGCTCGCCCTCGGCACCGAGACGATCGAGCGGGTCGATGTGATCGCCGGTCCCGGCAGCGTCTGGGCGCAAGAGGCCAAGCGCCAGCTTGCAGACCGCGTCGGCATCGACGGGTACTACGGCCCGAGTGACCTGGCGATCGCCGCGTCGGAAGATGCACCCGTCGAGTTCATCGCGCTCGATCTGATGGCGCAGGGTGAGCACGGCGGGCTCAGCACGGTGCTGCTCGCGTCGGCGAGCGGCGAACTCCTCGACGCGGTCGAGGAGAAGGTCCGCGAGCTCGCGACCGACGAGTGGCCACGGCCCGCGGCCATCGCCCTCGTGCACTGCTCCGATGACCGTCAGGCGCTTGCGGTGTGCGAGGCCTACGCACCCGAGCATCTCCAGCTCGTGGGCACCGGCACCGAGAAGCTCGCCAGGGAAGTCCGCAGCGCGGGCTGCCTGCTCGTCGGGCCCGGGTCGGCCACCGCGTTCGGCGATTACGTCGCCGGCTCCAACCACTGCCTTCCAACCGCTGGGTCGGCGCGCTTTGCGTCGGGCCTCTCCACGCGCGTCTTCCGTCGCAAGATGAGTGAAGTCCGGATCGGCGCCGACGCGGCGGCGACCCTCGCCTGGCTCGGTGCGCCCGTTGCACGAACCGAAGGGTTCCCGTGGCACGCTCGTTCGATGGAAGCACGTTCCCGCCAGGATCAGGAATAGTTCGCTCATGGGTCGCACCGCTGAGATCACTCGCACCACCGGCGAGACCGACATCCGCCTCACCGTCGATCTCGACGGGAGCGGTGCCGGCACGCGCACCACGGGGGTCGGGTTCTTCGACCACATGCTCGAGCTCTTCGCCCGCCACGGCCTGATCGACCTCACGGTTACGACCAAGGGCGACACGGAAACCGGCTCGCATCACACCGTCGAAGACACCGGCATCGTGCTCGGTCAGGCGATCGCGCAGGCCCTCGGCGACCGCTCCGGCATCACGCGCTACGGCCACGCGACGATTCCGATGGACGAGACGCTTGCGCGCTGCGCGATTGATCTTTCCGGCCGCCCGTTCGCTGCCGTGAACGCGCCGCAGCTCCCGCACGGCGTCACTGGCGGGTTCGAGCATGAACTCCTGGAGGAGTTCATCCGGGCGTTCGCCAATGGCGCTCGCGCGACCGTGCACGTCGACATCCTCGCCGGCACGAACGCTCACCACATCATCGAAGGCGCGTTCAAGGCGCTTGCGCGTGCGGTCCGCCAGGCCGTCGCGATCGACCCGCGCGAGTCGGGCATCCCATCGACGAAGGGCTCGCTCTGAGCGAGCGCCCAGCGGGCGGCGTCCACGTCGCGCTGGTCGATCTGGGGCTCGGCAACCGCCGGTCCGTTGAGAAGGCGCTCGAGCGCGTCGGTGCGTTCGTTGAGCGCACCGTCGACCCAGCGGTGCTCGCCAAGGCGGACGGCCTCGTGCTGCCCGGCGTCGGGGCGTTCCCGGAGGCGATGAAGCGCCTGCGCGCCGCCGGCTTGGAAGCCCCGATCCGCGAGATCGTCGGCGCCGGGAAGCCGATCATCGGCCTGTGCCTCGGCATGCAACTGCTGTTCGACGCGTCGAGTGAGATGGGAGGCGACACCGGACTCGGCCTGCTCGGCGGCGAAATCGTCCCGCTCGAAACGGGCGGACTCAAACTGCCGCACATCGGCTGGAATGCGCTCACCGTGCGCCAGCCCGATTCGCCGCTGCTCGAAGCGTTGCCGAACCCGCTCCCGCTGTACCACGTGCACTCGTTCGTGGCCGCGCCAGTCGACCCGTCGATCGTGGTGGCTGAGGGCCATTACGGCGCGACGTTCCCGTCGATCGTCGGCTCCGGCAACGTGTTCGGCGCGCAGTGCCACCCTGAGAAGAGTTCTCGCGACGGCCTGCGCCTGCTGAGCAACTTCGTCACCTTCTGCGGTCGGCCGCGCTGACTCCAGCGCTGCTGCCCGCGACCATCCGCAACGACCCCGAGCCGAGGCCATTCGCCGTGCCCGTGAATCTCTATCCCGCCATCGACATCCGCGGCGGCCGCGCGGTGCGCCTGCGCAAGGGCGATTTCGCCGCTGAGACCGCCTACGACGCGGACCCGCTCGATGCCGCCAAGCGTTGGGTCGACGGTGGCGCGCAGTGGCTCCACGTCGTCGATCTCGATGGCGCCAAGGACGGTGCGCAGGCCAATGCCGAGCACTTGCAGCGCATCGCGCAGCTCGGCGTCCCAGTGCAGACCGGCGGCGGACTTCGCTCCGCCGAAGCGGTCGCCGCGGCCTTCGAGTGTGGCGTGCAGCGCGTCATCCTCGGCACCGCGGCCCTCGAGAACCCCGACCTGGTCGACGACCTCATCTCGACGTACGGCGGCAGCAGCATCGTCGTGTCGCTCGACGCCAAAGGTGGCTTCGTGACGACCCGAGGCTGGGTCCACACCACGGACCAGACCGTCGTCTCCGTCGCGACCTCGCTGGCGCAGCGCGGGGTGGAACGGATCGTGTTCACCGATGTCAACCGCGACGGCATGGGCGAGGGCACCGACCTCACCGGCATGAACGAGCTTCTCGCTCTTGACGCGATCGACGTGATCGCCTCGGGAGGCATCGGCGCGCTCAAGGACATCCAAGACCTCGTCGACCTCCAGCACCCGCGCCTGGACGGCATCATCGTCGGCCGCGCGCTCTACGAGCAGTCGTTCACGCTGCCCGAGGCGCTCGGCATCGTCGCCGCCGCCTAACCTGACTGCCTGTGCACCTCAAGCGCGTCATTCCCTGCCTCGACGTCGACAACGGTCGCGTCGTCAAAGGCACCAACTTCGTCGGGCTCCGCGACGCCGGTGACCCGGTCGAACTCGCGGCCCGGTACGACGCTGAGGGCGCCGACGAGCTGATCTTCCTCGACATCACCGCGACCTCCGACGCCCGCGACACGGTGGTCGCGCTCGCCCGCCGTGCCGCTGACGAACTGTTCATTCCGTTCACGATCGGCGGCGGTATCCGCTCCGTGGAGGACGCTCAGGCCGTGCTCGACGCGGGAGCCGACAAGGTTGCGGTCAACAGCGCCGCCGTCAAGGACCCGGACCTGATCAACCGGCTGGCGGCGGTGTTCGGATCGCAATGCGTCGTCCTGGCCGTCGACGCTCGCCGTCGCGAGGACGACGGCTCTGGCCAGACGCCGGCGTACGAAGTGTTCGTCGCTGGCGGTCGGACCGCGACCGGGCTCGACGCGATCGAGTGGATCAAGGACGGCGTCGCTCGCGGTGCCGGCGAGATCCTGCTCACCAGCATGGACCGCGACGGCACGAAGGACGGCTATGAGCTGCCGCTCGTGCAGGCCGCCAGCGAGGCGGTCAGCGTCCCGATCATCGCGTCGGGCGGCGTCGGCGAACTTAGCCATCTCGTCGACGGCATGAAGGCCGGTGCCGACGCCGTCCTCGCCGCCTCGATCTTCCACTTCGGCCAGTTCACCGTCGGTCAGGCCAAGCAGGCGCTGGCCGATGCCGGCGTGCCGACGCGCCTGACCTGAAGTCAGCTGCGCCGCGGCCGGGGCATGGAGCTGCGGACTCGCCTGAGACGCCGAGTTTCGAGGTGCCACGCTCGAGCCCGCAGCCGTGGGATGTCAGCGGGGACGCAGTTCGGGCTCGGTGTCGAACATCGTCGGCGGACCGTCGAAACGCGGCAGCACAGGCTTCTTGGCCGGCGTCGTCGGGGTGGTCGCCTCCGGCGCCGTTGCCGGCGTGGTGGTCGGAGTCGGGGTCGTGGGCCCCTCGCCTCGCGCCTTCCGCGCTTCAGCGTGGCGCTGATAGGCCGGCTTCTTGGACTCGATCGGATCCGTGGAGGCGGGGACCGGCGACTCGCCGCGCTCGAATCGCACACCCTCGCCGTCGATGCCATACAGGCTCGTAAGCCCGTTGAGGTAGATGCGGCGGCCATCGGAGACGACCGCGGTGTAGGCGCCGCGATTCGTGCGCCAGCGCTCCAGGCCGTCGGTGGCGCGGTACGCGAACGTAGAGCGGCGGCCGAGGCTTGCGATCCAAAGGGTGTCGCCAACGAGCGTCGGCGACCCCGAAATGCGGCCGCCGGTGCCGCGGCTCCAGCGCACGCGGCCCGTGCGGGCATCAAGGGCGTAGACCTTCTTGTCGTAGGAGCCGACGAACACCGAGGGATGCCCACCCGGCGAGCCGACGGCCGGGGAGCTGTAGACGTAGTTGCCGGTCTTGGTCCGCCAAGCGGTTTTGCCGGTGCTCGTGGAGAGGGAGTAGACGGACCCGTCGGTGCTGCCGATGTACAGGCGCCCGAACGCGATCGCCGGTGAGGAATAAAACGAGCCGGCGCGCAGGCTGAGCCCGCCCGCGACGGGGCGACGCACCCAGCGGATCTTGCCGTCGGTGCGCCGAAGGGCGTAGATGCGGCCGCTGTAGTCGCCGACGAAGAGCTTGCCTCCGGTCATCGCGACCGCGCCCTTCACGGCGCCCTCGGTGGGCGTGCGCCAGCGCTGAGCACCGTCGCGAGTCCTAAGCGCCATCACGCTGCCGTCCTCGGTTCCGAGATAGAGGCGGTCGCGCCACAGCAGAGGGGAGGACTCGGTCCGGCCGCGCACGAGCTTCGTCCAGAGGGTGCGACCCGTCTCGGCATCGACCGCGACGACCTTCCCGGCCTTGATGCCCCGGCCGCGCTCCATGATCGAGACGTAGATCCGTCGATCGCTGCAGGCCGGCGACGATGCGGCCACCGCGCCCAATTTGCGCTTCCACACGCCGACGCCGGTGCGCCTGGAGAGCTTGAGTAGCACGCCGTCGTTGCGCAGGAGGTAGAGCGAACGCCCGCAGATCACCGGCGGGAACTCGATCTGGATGCCACCGCGGCGGGCCCAAACGGTGCGGTACGGCGGGCGCAGTTGGGCTTTCACCGAGAGCGCGTGGGTGCGCTGCGTGTTGCCGCCGAAGATCGGCCATCGGAAGCCGTCGTCGGCCGGGTGGCCCTTGGGGATCCGTTGCGCACCGACGTTCGTCTCGACATCCGTGCTGCTGAAGGCGGCGTTCTTGTCGATGTCGTCGCTCGTACGGCCGGCGATCAGGATCGACGCGGCCACGATCGCGATCAGGAGACCGATCACGGCACCCTGCCAGCGAGCAGGCAGGCGTCGAGCGGGCGGGGTAGCCGGAGGCGGCGATGCGGGAGACGACATCGGAGGCGATGCTACGGAAGACCTCGGAGTGGAGCTGCCGCCCGTCCAGCGCCCCTTCGGGCACGAAAGTCGCGAAGATGGCCGGGTGGGCTACCGCTGGCTGCACCTCGATCCGGACGACCCGGCCGCGCTCCTGCGCGCGATCGCTGCGCTTCCGGGCGCCGCGCCGCTCAATGCCGCCGTCGTGGCCACCGGTGCGCAGGCCCATCTGGTCGGCGGGGCAGTCCGCGACCTGCTGGTGGGACGGGTGCCCCGCGAGCTGGATGTGGTCGTCGAAGGCGACCCGGCCGCGCTGGTTGAGGCGCTCGGTGGCACGGCCCGCAACCACGACCGCTTCGAGACCGCGACGGTGAGCATGGCTGACGGCAGCACCATCGACATCGCGCGGTCCCGCTCTGAGACCTATCCCGAACCCGGTGCCCTGCCCGAGGTGGAGCCAGCGCCCCTCGCGATCGACCTGCACCGCCGCGACGTGACGTTCAACGCGATCGCCATCGACCTGACGACGGGCGTCGTAACCGCCGCCGGCACGGCCATCGCCGACCTCGACGACGCGATCTTGCGGGTGCTGCACCCGGCCTCATTCACCGACGATCCGACGCGCCTTTGGCGGCTGGCCCGCTACGAGGTCAGAATGGCGGCCGACTGGGAGCCGATCACCGCACTGCTCGCGCAAACCGCAGTTGCGCATGGCGCGCTTGAGACGGTCACGATTCAGCGCCTCGCTTCCGAGCTGCGCCTCGCGCTGCGCGAGCCCGACGCGTACGGCGCGCTGGCGGCGGCCGAACGGCTCGGGCTGTGGCCGCGCCTGCAACTCGACGCGCTGCGACTCGAGCAGGCCGAACGACTCGGCGCCGGGCTTGCCGAACCGGCCGATCTGGCCCTCGCGGCCTTCGCGAGCCCCGATCCAAGACTCGCTCGGATGCTTGACCGACGCGAAGAGTCAGCGCTGCTCGACGCGACCTTCCTGCTCCGCGGAGCGCACGGTGAGGGGCGACGGCCAGGGCCGCTGCCGGACACGGCGCCTGGCTCGCTCATTCACCAGCGGTTCGCAGGCCTGCCGGCGGCGGCGATCGCCGCTGCCCCGGACAGCGCGGCAGCGGAGCGTTGGCTTCGCGAACTCTCCGAGGTGCGGCCGGCGATCGACGGAACCGACCTGCTGGCCGCAGGGATTCCGGCCGGACCAGCGCTCGGGGTCGCCCTCGACGCGGCGCGTAACGCCGTGCTCGACGGCGCGATCGGCCTCACCGACCGCGACGGCCAGCTTCGCATCGCGCTCCAGGCCGCCTGCTAGAACCTTGCGCGTGACCACCACCGCCCTCATCGACACCGGCGACCGGCTCATGGCGACCGCCCACGGGGCCACGGCCATCTTCACTGGCCGGGCCGGCGGCGTCAGCGCAGCGCCCTTCGACACGCTCAACCTCGGCCCGTGGACGGGCGACGACCGCGCCGCCGTCGCAGAAAACCGGGGCCGTGTCGAGGCGTGGGCCTCCGAGGATCGCCCGCGAACGCTGGTGATCGGCGAGCAGGTCCACGAGACCGTTGTCGTGCAGCACCGCGATGGCTTCCCCGACCCGGAGGTCGACGGCGTCGACGGCCACGTGGGTGATCGGGCCGACATCGCGCTCGGCGTGCTCACCGCCGACTGCGTGCCCGTGCTCCTCCTGGCGCCGTGGGGTGTCGGGGCCGCCCACGCCGGTTGGCGGGGTCTCGCCGGGGGGATCGTCGGTTCGGTGACCAATGAACTGCTCGACCTCCCTGGAGCAGCCGACGACCTGTCGAGCGTGGTGGCCTTGATCGGGCCCTGTGCCGGACCCTGTTGCTATGAGGTCGGTGACGAGGTGCACGCCGCCTTCGAGGGCTGGCCGCCTGGCCGAGCCGGCCAGGGCACCATCGATCTCCCCGGGCTGACGACGGCCGCGCTGGAGCACGCCGGGGTGGGGGAGGTCGTCGTCGCCGATCGCTGCACGATCTGCGATCCGCGGTACTTCAGCCATCGGGCGAGCGGCGGCCGCACGGGCCGGCAGGCCGGCATCGTCTGGCGCACGGCATGAGCGCCATGGAGCCACAGCCGCCGGCGCGAGTGCTCCTCAGCACCGTCGATGTTGACCTGATCCGTGCGCGCCTGGCCGCCCTCAGAGCGATGCTCGACCAAGCCGCGATCAGCGCCGGTCGCAGGGCGGGGCCTGAGGTGCTCGTCGCCTCGAAGTACTTCGAGGCGGTCGCCATTCCCGACCTGATCACCGCCGGCGCGACGCTCCTCGGGGAGAACCGCGCCGAACTGATCGAGCCCAAGCAGGCCGCAGCGCTGGCAGCGGGCGCCGGCGAGGTTCAGTGGGACTTCATCGGCGAGCTGCAAAGCCGCAAGGCCGCGTCGATCGCCGCGCACGTGAGCCGGATCCACACACTCGCCAGCACGTCGGCCGCGCGCAAGCTCGTCGCGCACGCCGCCACGGGCGCCGTGGTGCCTGAGCTCTTGATCCAGGTCAACGTCGCCGGGGAAGTCGCGAAGGGTGGCGTCGCGCCAGAAGACCTGCCCGCGCTGCTCGACGCCGCAGGTGACCTCCCGGTGCGAGGGCTGATGACGATGCCGCCGCTCGCAGAGACGCCCGACGGCAGCCGCCGATGGTTCGCGGCCCTGCGGGACCTCGCCGCTGCGCACGGACTGGACCAGCTCTCAATGGGCACCAGTCAAGACGCGGTTGTCGCAGCGCAGGAGGGCGCGACTGTGGTGCGCATCGGGGGCATCCTCACGAGCGACGTGGCGTGGGGCCGCCTCGAAGCCCAGTACGGCTGACCGTGCTCGCACGGTCTGCGTTGGCTGGTCGCATGTCGGGCCCCGGTCGGCGTCCGACGCGGCGCAACGACGCGTGCACGGCCGCGTACCTGGCAGGACAATTCGCGCGCACTCGGTAATGTCGAACCCGATGGCCTTCCGTGACCGCTTTCAGCAGGCACTCGTGTACTTCGGACTCGCCGAGGCGCGAGTTGACCGGTATGACACGTACGCCGAGCACGACGGCGGCGACCCGTACGGCGCTCCGGCTCCCGAGCCGCGCCGACGCGCTCCCTCCGCCGCTCGCCGCAAGGCCGACGAGTACGAGGAGATCTTCTCCGACGACGTCGGCGGCGGCCACCGCGACGGGGGCGTCCTGCGTGCGATGCCCGATCCGGGATTCGGCGGCGGCGACGTGCGCGTGCATCTCGTGCTGCCCAAGAGCTTCAACGACGCCCAGCAGATGGCCGATCGTTACAAGGACGGCACGCCGGTGATCCTGAACCTCCAGGGCGTCGAGTCCGATCTTTCCCGCCGGCTCATCGACTTCGGTTCCGGCCTCACGTACGCGCTCGACGGCGGCATGCAGCGCATCGCCGACAAGGTCTTCATGTTGACGCCGCGCAACGTTGAGCTGTCCGCCGAGCAGCGCGCGCAGTTGCTCGAAAAGGGCTTCTACAACCAGTCCTGATCGGGCGCACGGCGGGCGCCTGCGTTCGCGTGCGCACAGGCCGGGGCCACGCTGCGTAGGCTTGGCGCCATGCAGATCGGTCTTCTCGGAGCGGGCAACCTCGCCCGTGCCCTCGCTCTCGGCCTCGGAGAACCAGTCGCGGTCTACGACCCGGTCCTGGAGCGCGCCCAATCCCTCGCGGCGCAGACGGGCGGCAAGGCCTACACGTCGGCGCAGGCCGTGTCGGAGGTCGCCGAGATCACGGTGCTGTGCCACAAGCCGGCGCAGCTCGCCTCGGTTGCCGAGTCGTTCGACCATCATGGCCGCCAGATCCTGTCGGCCCTTGGTGCGACGCCGCTGGCCGATCTCCGCGAGGTCTACCCGCATGCGACCGTCGTTCGGGTCATGCCGAACATCGCGATGGAAGTCGGTGCCGGGCTCTCGATCCTGTGTAAGCCCTTCGGCGATGAAGAGCGCGAACTCGCCGACCGCGTGAGCGCCATCCTCGACCGCGTCAGCCGCGTCGTTGAACTCGATGAGGCGCAGCTGCCCCTCGCGCAGGGTGTGTCGGGCGGGATGCCTGCGTACGTGGCGCTGTTCGTGGAGGCGTACGTCGACGCGCTCGTGCGCCAGGGCATGCCGCAGGAGATCGCGCTCGACGTGGTTGCCGGCAGCATTCCGGGGTCGGCGGAGCTGGTTGCGGTGCGCCACGGCGATACGCTGGGCGTGCGCCGCCAGGTCACGTCGCCAGGTGGCACTACCGCCCGGGCCATCCGTGCCCTGGAAGCCGGCGGCTTCCGGGAAGCCATCGCCAACGCCGTCGACGCCTCGATCATCCGATGACCCACCAGCTCCTTGTAATCGCCCAGGACAGCGGCGGCGTGGGCAACGCGACCCGAAGCCTCGTCGTGTCGATCCTGTCAATCGCCTCGCTGCTCCTCTTGGTCTACGTGCTCCTCGACCTCGCGCGCAGTTTCATGCGCGACGTTCCGAGCGCCGTGGTCACGTTCCATGAGGCCCTTGGCAAAGTGTGGGAGCCGGTGTTGCGCCCGATCCGCAATGCGCTTCCGGCGATGGGCGGCTTGGACTTCAGCCCGCTCATCGTGCTGCTCCTCCTGCAGTTCATCGTGAACATCATCAGATGAGCCTCCGTCTGGCCGCGGTCGGCGCGGCCGCGGTCGTCGCGGCTGATCAGGCCGTCAAGACGTTGGTGCGGGCCGACGTCCCGCAGGGTTCGTCGCGGGAGCTGATCCCGGGCGTCGAACTCGTGCACACCAAGAACACCGGTGTGTCGTTCGGCTTCTTGAACGACGCACCCGTTTGGGTTGTCGGCCTATTTTCGGCGATCGCGATGGTCGCCGTCGTCGGGATCACGGTCTGGGCGCTGCGCGGGAAAGCCCGCGACGCAACGGTGGCACTGATCCTGGGTGGAGCGATCGGCAACCTCATCGACCGCCTTGCCTTTGGTTCCGTGACCGACTTCCTTGACCTGCCGGCGCTGCCGCCATGCAATGTGGCGGACATCGCGATCACCTTCGGCGCGATCGTGATGTTCGCCGGACTGCTCTTCACCGATGCCGGCGAGTCCCGGCAGACCTCTGACGCCGGCGAGTCCCGGCAGACCACGGACGCAGGCGCATGACGGACGAGATCCGCGAACAGGTCGTCGGGCCCGATGACGACGGCGTCCGGCTGGACCGCTTCATCGCCTCGATGGTGGCCTCCCGCGCGCAGGCGCAAAAGGCGATCGCCGACGGGCGTGTGATGGTCAACGGCCAGAAGGTCGTGAAGTCGCGCTCGGTTCACGCCGGGCAGCGCGTCGAGGTCGCCGTGCCGGCTGAGCGGGCCGCTGCCACGGTCTCCGAGGAGCAGACCTCCGTGCCGATCGTCTACCAGGACGAATCCATCGTCGTGGTCGACAAGCCGGCCGGGATGGTCGTGCACCCCGCGCCTGGGCATCACGGGGTCACGCTCGTCGAGGCGCTCGGTGGCCGGACTGCAGGTGGCCCCGAGGATCGTCCGGGCGTTGTCCATCGACTTGACCGAGACACCAGCGGACTGCTGGTCCTGGCTCGGTCGGACTCCGCGCTGCGCACGCTTCAGGCCGCGCTGTCGGAGCGCCGCGTCAAGCGGGAGTACCTCGCGCTGGTGCAAGGCACGCCGCCGGCGCACGCTGGCACGATCGACGCGCCGATCGGCCGCGATCCGAAGGACCGCACCCGCATGGCGATCGACGGCGACTCCCCGCGCAGCGCCACGACCCACTTCACCGTGCTCGAGCACCTGGGTCACACCACGTATCTCTCTGTCGTGCTCGACACCGGCCGCACGCATCAGATCCGCGTACACCTGGAAGCGATCGGGCACCCGGTCGTCGGCGACCCGACGTATGGCGATGACGGCGCTGCGTACGGCCTGGATCGCCAATGGCTGCACGCAACCCGACTCACCCTCGAGCACCCGGTGACCGGGGAGGAACTCGTGCTGGAGTCCGAGCCGCCGGAGGATCTGGCGCGGGCTCTGGCCGCAGCGCGCGCAGAGGCCCGGGTCGTCTAGACTTCCCGTCGTTCACTTCCTACCCGGGGAGTCAACGGGCTGAGCGCGGTCCTGCTGGTTCTCACCAGTGCGCGCACACTCGTCCCCGGCTCCAATTCATCACGCACGCTGCCCCGACTCTCAGGGGCGCGCGAAAGGACGCAGACCGCCATGGCCGCAGTCGACCTCAAGAGCTTGCTTCAAGCAGGCGTTCACTTCGGGCATCAGACCCGTCGCTGGAACCCGAAAATGCGCCGTTTCATCCACGGTGAAATCGACGGCATCTACATCATCGACCTCCTGAAGACCGAGAAGGCCCTTCTCGACGCTCAGGAATTCGCTTCTGCCCTCGCGCACCGCGGCGGCAAGATCATGTTCGTCGGTACCAAGAAGCAGGCGAAGGACTCCATCGAGCTCCACGCCAAGAACGCTGGCATGCCGTACGTGCAGAACCGCTGGCTCGGCGGTCTCCTCACGAACTTCGGCACCATCGCCGGCCGCATCAAGCGCCTGCACGACCTTGAGCGTTACGAGAAGGAAGGCCAGCTTCAGCTGCTGCCGACCCGTGAGCGCCTCGCGGCCCAGGCCGACCTCGCCAAGCTCCGCAGCAACCTCGGTGGTGCCAGCTCGCTGACGCGCCTCCCGGACGCCATCTTCATCGTCGACCTCAAGGCTGAGGCGATCGCCGTGCAGGAGGCCCAGCGCCTTCGCATCCCGATCATCGGTCTCGTCGACACCAACTGCGACCCGGACGGCATCGACATCGTCATCCCGGGCAACGACGACTCGCTGCAGTCCTGCGACCTGATCATCAAGTCGCTTGGCGACGTGATCGCTGAGGGCGCTGCCCACTTCCGTGAGCAGGAGGAACTCCGCCAGAAGCGCGAAGCCGAGGAGCGCGCGGCCCGTGAGGCTGCCGAGCGCGCCCGCCGTGAGGCCGAGGCCGAGGCCCGTAAGAAGGCTGAGGAAGAAGCTGCCGCTGCTGCGGCGGCTGCTGCGGCTGCTGCCGCTCCGGCCGAAGGTGCTGCTCCGGCTGCCGCTGGCGCCCCGGCTGCTGCCGGCGCTCCCGCTGCTGCCGCTGGTGCGGCTCCGCGCCGTCCGTCCGCTCGTCCGAGCGCGGCCGCTGGTGCGGCTGCTCCGGCGCCGGGTGGCAAGCCCGCTGGCGTCGCTCCGTCGGCGACGTCCAAGCGCCCGAGCGCCCAGCGCGCTGCGGCTGCTGCCGGCGTGACGGCTCCGGCCGCTGAGGCTGCTCCGGCCGCTGAAGCTGCCGCTGCGGTCGCCGAGGCTGCACCCGCCGCTGAGGCCGCCACCGAGGCGAAGCCCGCCGCGAAGAAGCCCGCTGCCAAGAAGCCGGCCGCCAAGGCCGCGCCGAAGGCCAAGGCCGAGAAGCCCGCCGAGGCGCCTGCCGCCGAGGCCGCCCCCGCTACCGACGCGCCGGCCGAGGCCGCCGCCACCGAGGAGACGAAGTAGTGAGCACGACTGTCACTGCCGCGGACGTCAAAGAACTCCGCCTGAAGACCGGCGCTGGCCTCATGGAGTGCAAGAAGGCACTTCAGGACGCCGAGGGCGACCAGGAAAAGGCGTTCGAGAACCTCCGCGCCGCCATGGGCAAGAAGCTCGGCAAGCTCGCTCAGCGCGAGACGTCCGAGGGCCTTATCGGCCAGTACATCCACGCCACCGGCAAGGTCGGCGTGCTCGTGCAGGTCGAGTGCAACACGGACTTCGTGGCCGGCAACGACATCTTCAAGTCGTTCGTCAGCGACCTCGCGATGCACATCGCTGGTTCCCCGTCGACGCTGTACGTCTCGGAGAACGACATTCCGGAAGAGCTGCTCGCGAAGGAGCTCGCGTTCCACGTGTCGCAGATCGAGGACAACAAGCCCCTCGAGATCCGCGAGAAGATCGCCGAAGGCAAGCTGCGCAAGTGGAAAGAGGAGATTGTTCTCCTCGACCAGACGCACATCAACGTCGACAAGCACGACAACAAGACCATCGAGCAGCTTCGTGCCGATGCCTCGACCCGCACGGGCGAGAACATCGTCATCAAGAAGTTCGCGCGCTTCCAGATCGGCGCGTAGCCCAGCGTGAGCGACGCATCCTCGCCTGAGTCCCCGGCTCCAAACGGGCTCGCGTACAAGCGGGTCCTGCTGAAGGTCTCGGGCGAGGCGCTCATGGGCGACCTCGAGCACGGCACCGATCCTGCTCGTGTCCTGAGCATCGCCAAGGCGATTGCCACCGTCCACGGGATGGGTCTGGAACTGGCCCTCGTGGTTGGCGCCGGCAACATCTTCCGCGGCATCTCCGGTGCCGCGAGCGGGATGGACCGCGCGACCGCCGACTACATGGGCATGATCGCGACCGTCCTGAATGCCCTGGCATTCCAAGACGCGCTCGAGAAGCTCGACGTGCCCACCCGTGTGCAGTCGGCGCTGACCATCAGCGAAGTCGCCGAGCCGTACATCCGTCGGCGGGCGATGCGCCATCTCGAAAAGGGCCGAGTTGTGATCTTCGCGGCCGGCACCGGAAATCCGTTCTTCACCACGGACACGGCTGCAGCATTGCGTGCAGCTGAGATCCACGCCGACGCCATCTTGATGGCGAAAAACGGTGTGGATGGCGTGTTCTCCGCCGATCCCCGCGAGGACCCCGATGCCGAGCTGATCAAGGAGATCAGCCACATGGAGGCCGTTCAGCGCGGTCTCAAGGTGATGGACGCCACGGCGCTCACCCTGTGCATGGAGAATCGACTCCCGATCCGCGTGTTCAACCTCGACGACGAGCAGAACATCGAACGGATAGTGTCGGGCCAAGCCCTCGGAACACTGGTGATCACTGAATGAGCGAAGTCATCGACGCCCTGCTCGCGGATGCCCGCGAGCGTATGACCAAGACGGTCGAAAACACCCAGAACGAGTTCGGATCCGTCCGAACCGGTCGGGCCAACACGTCGCTCCTGGACCGCGTGGTCGTCGACTACTACGGCGCGCCGACTCCGCTGAAGCAGCTCGCAACCTTGGGCGTTCCGGAAGCCCGGGTCCTCTCGGTCGCCCCGTTCGACCAGGCCAGCCTGAAGTCGATCGAGAAGGCCATCGTGGACTCCGGTCTCGGCCTCACGCCGAACAACGACGGCAAGGTCGTTCGCATCAACATTCCGGAGCTCAACGAGGAGCGCCGCAAGGACCTCGTGAAGGTGCTCCGCAAGATCGCCGAAGATGGCCGCATCGCGGTTCGCAACGTCCGCCGCGACATCCTGCACGAGCTCAAGAAGCTCAAGGACGACGGTGAGGTCGGCGCAGACGACGAGCACCGCGGCGAGGGCGAACTCCAGAAGATCACCGACTCGGCGATCGCCGACCTCGATGGCCGCTTGAAGGCCAAAGAGGAAGAGATCCTCGAGGTCTAACGCCCAGTGAGCGGCGACGCACCGCGCAACGTCGCGATCATCACGGACGGCAACGGGCGGTGGGCCTCCCAGCGAGGGCTGCCGCCCATCGCTGGCCACAGTGCCGGTGCCGACGTGGTGCGCGAGCGCATGAAGGACGCCGTCAGGCTCGGCGTCAAGCAGTTGACGGTGTACTCGTTCTCCACCGAGAACTGGACGCGTCCGGCCGACGAGGTCGAAGGCCTCCTGCGCCTGTTCGCCGATCGCCTGGTGGATGAGGTTCCGGAGATGATCGACAGCGGTATCCGCCTGCGGTTCGTCGGCTCCCGCGAGGGAGTACCGCAGAAGCTCCTGGACCGCATGGACACGGCCGAGGCCGCGACCGAGCAGGGCGACCTCATGGACCTCTTCGTCGCGTTCAACTATGGCTCGCGCGACGAGATCCTCCGTGCTGCGGAGCGCTACGAGGGTGGGGGCGAGGACGCGTTCCGCAAACTCCTCTACGTTCCGGACCTCGAAGATCCCGATCTCCTCATCCGTACGAGCGGTGAGCAGCGGCTCAGTAACTACCTCCTGTGGCAGTGCGCGTACTCTGAGTTCGTGTTCCGCGACGAGCTCTGGCCGGACTTCACCCGCGAGGCACTCGTGGAGTGCATCGCGGAGTACAGCCGCCGTCAGCGACGCTTCGGCGGGCGAGTCGCATGAGCGGCACGCCCCGTAGCGGTCGGCCCCCGCGTCCGTCACGGCAGCGCACCGACGAACCCCGCAGTGCTGCTGCGCGTGATTCCTTCGAGAAGACTGATCGTGGCCGCTCAGAGCTGATGGCTCGCATCGCGGTCGCCGTTCCGGCGCTCGCATTCGCCCTTCTGATCGTCGGCCTCGGCGGCTGGTGGTTCGCCGCTGGTGCTGCTGCGCTCGCGATCGTCTGCGCGCACGAGTTCTTCCGCATGTACGAGCCGATCCATCCGGTCCGCATCGGCGGATTCCTCGGGATCATCGCGCTCTGTATCGCGGCCCACACGGGCGGACGGGAACACCTGTCGCTCGTCGTGGTCATCACCTTCTTGATTGTGTTCCTGCTGTCGTTCGCGCAGGTCAAGACCACCGCCGTTGGCGTGGCCATGACGATCTTCGCCGTCACCTGGATTGGTCTCGGCGTGGCCCACGCGATCATGCTTCGCGATCTCGACAACGGCGCCGACGTGCTGATCGACGTCCTCGCGGGCACCTTCATCGGCGACACCGCCGCTTACCTGGGCGGACGGGCGGTCGGTCGCACCAAGCTTTCACCGGCCATCTCGCCGAACAAGACCGTCGAAGGCCTGTTGATCGGCATCGCCGCGGCGATCTTCGCCGTGTGGGTTGCCGGCCTCTACCAGGACTGGATGACGGGGTGGGACTCGCTCATTCTCGGCGTCGTCGTCGCGTTGGTGTCGCCGATCGGCGATCTCTTTGAGTCGTATTTCAAGCGCGAGGCGCAGACGAAGGACACCGGCACACTGTTCGGCGCCCACGGCGGCGCCCTCGACCGCCTCGACGCGGTGCTGTTCACCACCGTCGCCGGGTACTACACCTGGCTCTGGCTGCGATGAGCATCGCGGCGGAGCGCGTCGTCGTCCTCGGCTGCTCCGGATCGATCGGCACCCAGGCCGCCGACGTCCTGGAGCGCTCGGACGTGATGGCCTGCGAGGGCCTCGCTGCCGGACGGGACTGGAAAGAGACGGTCGGCCAGGCCGAGCGCCTCGGGGTCGGCCGGATTGCCCTCGCCGACCGCGATGCCGCTGAGGCCGCGCGCGCCCACTTCTCCGGCGAGGTGCTGTCCGGCCCGGACGGCGTCCTGGAACTCGCGATCAGCTCGGGTGCCGATCTCGTCCTCAATGCGATCGTCGGCGCGGCGGGACTCGGCTCGACGCTCGCGGCCCTCGGCGAGGGCATCGATGTGGCCCTGGCCAACAAGGAATCCCTGGTCGTCGGCGGCGCGCTGGTCACCGGACTCGCCGAAGCGACCGGCGCGCGGCTCTGGCCCGTGGACTCCGAACACAGCGCGCTCGCACAGCTTCTGAGCGCCACCAGCCCCGGTGAAGTGAAGCGCTTGGTGGTCACCGCGTCCGGCGGGCCATTCCGGGAGTGGGGTGCTGAGGCGATGCGCAGCGCTACCGTCGAGCAGGCGCTGGCTCATCCCACCTGGCGGATGGGCGGCAAGATCACGATCGACTCCGCAACGATGATGAACAAGGGCCTCGAGCTCATCGAGGCGCACCACCTCTTCGACATTCCGATGGACCAGATCGACGTGCTCGTGCACCCGCAGTCGATCATCCACGGCATGGTCACGCTCGTTGACGGAGCCCAGCTCGCGCACCTCGGTCACCCCGACATGCGCGTGCCGATCTCTTGGGCCTTGCACCGCGGCACGAGTGCGGCGCTCCCGAGCCGGCCACTTGACCTCGCCGAGGTCGGCCAGCTGACGTTCGAAGCGCCCGACGAGGAACGCTTCCCTTGCTTGCGTCTCGCTCGCGAAGCGATGGCGACCGGCGGCGGCGCGCCCTGCGTGCTCAACGCCGCCAACGAAGTCGCGGTCTACGCGTTCTTGGAGGGCCGGCTGCCGTTCGGCGGGATCGCCGAGGTCGTCGAGACGACGCTGGAGCGGGAGGGCGAAGTCCCCGTGCATCACGCCTCGCAGCTCCTGGAGATCGACCGCGCCGCGCGCGCGACCGCCGGAGCCGTCGTCGACCGGATGGTCGCCGCGTGAGTTGGCTCCTCGCGTTCCTCGGGTTCGCGCTCCTCATCATCTTCCACGAGATGGGCCACTTCTTCGCGGCCAAGGCCGTCGGCATGAGGGTCGAGAAGTTCTTCCTGTTCTTCGGCAAGCCGCTCTGGAGCATCAAACGGGGCGAGACGACGTACGGCGTCGCGATGATCCCGCTCGGCGGTTACGTGAAGATCACCGGCATGAGCCCGGACGAGGCTCGCGAACTCCCCGAGGATCTCTACCAGCGGTCGTATGCCGGGTCCAAGGTGTGGAAGCGGATCGTCGTGATCATCGCCGGCCCACTCGTGAACGTGGTCATTGCGTTCGTTCTCCTCGCTGGGGTGTTCTGGGCCGATGGGCGTCCGGTACCGGGCGTCGCGGTGGCGCAGGTCGAAGCCGGCAAGGCCGCCGCCGGCGTCCTGCGCGAGGGCGACCAGATCATCAGTGTCACCTCCAAGACCATTGGCACGGGAGCGGACGCCGTCGCCGGGAAGACCGTTCAAGGGCAGGCTCCTGGGCTGACGGGCCAGCAGATGTCGGACCGGATCACCGGGATCGTGGGCCTGATCTCCACCGGAGCGTGCGGTGCCAAGCCGCTCGGCACGAAGGACGCCAACGGATCGGCGCAGTTCGCGAAATGCGCCGCGTCGCAACCCGTCGACGTCATCATCGCCCGCGACGGTCAGCGCGAAACGGTCCAGCTGACCCCGCAGTACGACGACAAGCTGAAGCGGTATCGCCTGGGCCTCTCGTTCGACAACAACGGGGTCAAGGAATCCATCGGGCTTGGGACGGCCTCGGTCGAGTCGGTCGACCGCATGTGGTTCGTGACCACGGCCACCGTCAAGGCGATGGTCAAAGTGGTCTATGACTCGCAAGCGCGCAAAGAGGTCTCCAGCGTGGTCGGCGGATATGAGACGACGCGGCAATCGTTCGAGATCGACACGGTGCAGGCCATCATGGTGCTCGCGTTGATCTCGCTGTCGCTGGCGATCATCAACCTGTTCCCGTTCCTGCCGCTCGACGGCGGCCACATCTTCTGGTCGATCGTGGAGAAGATCCGCGGCGGCAGGCCGGTGTCGACGGCGGTGCTGGAGCGCGCAAGCATCGTGGGCTTCGTGCTCGTGATCATGCTGTTCTCCATCGGCCTGTCCAACGACATCGGCCGAATCTCCAGCGGCGAAGGCTTCGGCGTTCGCTAACGCCGTCGGCCCGCGGTCGCCGCTCGACGGCTGCTGGCTGCAGCGCCCACACCCTGGCTGAGGGCGATCAGACGGGTTTTGGCGGGTTGCCGCTGCTCGAACCGGTAGGTTCGGCGTCGATGTACCACGTGCACGGAACCCACGTCGTCCCCGGGATGACGGATGAGCAGGCCCGCAAGGCGAAGAAGTGGGAGATCCCGGCGACCGTCGTGTCGCTCCTCGTGATCCCATACCTGCTGATCGCGTTCTACGCCAAGAGCGGTACGGCCGACACCCTTTCAGAGGTGCTCTACGCGATTATCTGGGGCTTCTTCCTGATCGAGATGATCGCCATGCTCCGGCTCGCGCCGGACAACTGGGCTTGGGCCCGGCGCAACACACTCGACATCGCGATCCTCGTCGCGGCCTCGCCGGTCACGCTCGCGTACGGCTCCGAGCATGTCGAGGTGCTTCAGGTGCTCTGGCTGCTGCGCATCCTCGACCTCATGCCGGTCATTCACCATCACCTCTTCCGGATCACGGTGATCCGCTTCGCGTTCATCCTCTGGGCGCTTGTGATCTTCGGCGGCGGGCTGGCGTACGCGCGCCTGGAGGACGGGCAGGAAACGGTCCCGAACCTCCTCGAAGCGATCTACTGGGCGAACACGACGGTCTCAACGGTCGGGTACGGCGACTGGCTTCCGCACACGACCGAGACCATGTTGCTCGCGATTCCGATGCAGGCGATGGGTGTCGTGCTCGGGGCCATCCTCGTCGCGGGCATCCTGCCGATGTTCGACAAGGAGTTCGCGGAGGGGTTCACCGATCGTGTCTCCGAAGCGGTGAGCAGAATTGCGGGCGACGTCGCCGACATCGAGGCCGACATCGACGAGATCGCGCACGGCGAACGGTCGCAGGACCGGGTCCTGGCCCAGATCGCGCGCGACCTCGCCGAACTCAAGCGCCATGCGGTGCCACCGCCGCCGGAAGACGACGGCACTGATCCCGTCGCTGGCCACCCCTCGTAGCCTTGCTCGCGTGAGCGAGTACCCCCACCCGATGCTGTCCTCCCGATGAGCGGCGCTCAGCCGGTCGCGGTGTTCGACATGGATGGCGTCCTCCTTCACGGCGACGCGTTCGGAGCATTCGTGCGCCATCGGCTTCGGCGCTCCCCGGCCCACCTGGCGGCGGTCGCGGGCGCCTGGCCGTGGCTAGCGGGTCCGATCCTGCTGCGCCGCACGCGGAAGATCGGCGTGCGAGAGCTACTGCGCATCGCGCTGGCCGGCCTTGACGATGCGGGATACGACCGCGCGGCCCGCGCCTTTGCGGTCCGCCTCGGCGCCCGTGTCGACCGCGTGGTCCATCAAGCGATCAGCGAGGTCCGTCTCCTCCAAGCGGCCGGTCATCTCGTCGTGGTGGCGACAGCTTGTGAGGAGCGCCTTGCCCGGGCCTACCTCGACGCCATCGGACTGGCCGATGTCGCCGTCGTTGGATCGGTGATCGAGTTCCGTCGCGCGGGGATGCGGGTGCGACGGCACAACCATGGGGTGCAGAAGATCGAAGCACTGGCCGAGCTCGGGATCATGGCCCCGTGGGCGCACGCGTTCACCGATGCCCTCAGTGATCTCCCGCTGCTTCGCGGCGCCGAGCGACCGGTACTCGTGAACCCCGACGGCTGGCTCCGTGGCCGGGTGACGCGAAGCCTCGGGCGCGAGGCGGACGAGGTCGTCTGGCTCGATCCTCCGGGTTAGAGGGCGTCGGTGTTGAGCTGCAAGATCACGCCGTCGATGCCCTCGACCACCGCCCGCGAGCCGGCCAGCCTGGCGAGCTGGGTGCGTGCAAAGAACGCCGCTGCAGCAATCTTCCCTTCGTAGAACGAAGCGTCGCTGATCGAGGCGCCGGCAGACAGGGCACGCGTGGCGATAGCGGACTGCCGAAGGAGCAGCCATCCGATCAGCAGATCACCGAACGCCAACAGGAGCTCCACGGACGCCAGGCCGACGTTGTAGATGCGCGTGCGGTCGTCCTGGGCGGCCATCAGGTGCGTGGTCATGACGCCGAGGATGGCCTGCACGTCACCGAGGGCGCGGCCTAGGAGTTCGCGCTCGGCACGCAGTCCGACGGTGTCGTCGTCGACGAATTGCTGGATGAGGCCGGTCACGTGCGCCAGCGCCGCTCCTTGATCCCGAACGATCTTGCGGAAGAAGAAGTCCTGCGCCTGGATCGCCGTCGTGCCCTCGTAGAGGCTGTCGATCTTCGCGTCGCGGACGTATTGCTCGATTGGGTAGTCCTGGAGATACCCGGAGCCGCCGAGCGTCTGGAGCGACTGGGTCAACATCTCGTAGGTGCGCTCGGACCCCACGCCCTTGACGATCGGGAGCAGCAAGTCGTTGACCTGCCGGGCGAGCGAAGGATCGATGCCGTGCAGGACGGCTGCGATGTCTGCGTCCTGGTGGCTGGCGGTGTAGAGGTACGTTGCGCGCAGGCCTTCGGCATAGGCCTTCTGCAGCATCAACGACCGTCGGACGTCGGGGTGATGAATGATGGCGACACGAGGTGCGTCGCGGTCTCCGAAGGAGGCGAGGTCGGCGCCCTGGACCCGTTCCTTGGCGTAATCCAGCGCCGTGAGGTAAGCGGTCGAGAGGGTTGCGATCGCCTTGGTGCCGACGAGCATGCGGGCGTGCTCGATCACGAGGAACATTTGGCGGATGCCGTCGTGCACGTCGCCAACGAGCCACCCGGTGGCCGGCCTGCCGGTCGCGCCGAAGGTCAGTTCGCAGGTCGCCGAGCCCCTGACGCCCATCTTCTTCTCGACGTTCGTGACGTAGACGCCGTTGCGCTCGCCCGGCTCGCCCGTCTGGGGGTCGAAGTGAAACTTCGGAACTGCGAACAGCGACAGGCCTTTGGTGCCGGGCCCGGCGTCCTCGGGGCGGGCTAGCACGAGGTGCATGATGTTCTCGAACAGATCTCCGGCATCGCCAGCGGTGATGAACCGCTTCACGCCGTCGATGTGCCAGCTGCCGTCGGGCTGAGGTACGGCCTTGGTGCGACTCGCGCCGACGTCTGAGCCGGCGTCAGGCTCGGTAATCACCATGGTCGCGCCCCAACCGCGCGCTACGGCGAACTCGGCCCATCGGCGCTGCTGCTCGTTGCCGAGCTTGAAGAGGATGTCCGCGAAGCCTTCCCCGGCGGCATACATGGCGGCGGCCGGGTTGGCGCCGAGCGCGAACTCATTGATCGCATGGACCACCATCCGCGGAGCCGGTACGCCGCCGATTTCCTCGCTGACGCCCAGGAGCGCCCACCCGCCGTCAACCCAGGCTCTCGCTGACGCAGCGAGCTCGGCTGGGAGATGGACCGCACACTGCTCAGCATCAAAGTGCGGAGGCACACGATCAGCCGAGGCAAACGACGCGGCGACGGGGCCCTCGGCGACGCTGGCGGCGTCGCGCAGCATGCTCCGCACGGTGTCCTCGTCCAGTCCGCCGTACCGCTGGCCATCCAGCGCTGATCCGAGGTCCAGGAGCTCGAACAGGTTGAACGCAAGGTCGCGAACGTTGCTCTTGTAATGACTCATGCCGGCGGCTTCCTCTCAGGGCAACGACCGCGGCATTGAACCACAGATCCGTCCAGATCGTGAAACTCGATTCATAAATGGTACGCCTCGCCGGGCCGTTTGTTGAATCTGGATTCACAAATCTGCTCGAAGGTGATTCACTGGTGCCATGACGTCTTCGTCTTTGGACAGCAACGCTGCCGCGAGCACACTCGCGTTGCACGACTTGGCCGCGCAAGCGCTCAACCCCGACGGCCCGATCCGCGCGGTGACCAATCAGGCCAGACCGCTTCAGCCTCGCAACCTGTTCTCGACCGATGTTGCCCTGCAGGAGGCCGTCGAACGAGAAGGCGGAGCGTGGGGAGGTGACCGACTGACGTCGATCGGTGCCCTCGCCGGGAGCGTCGAAGCGCATGACCACAATCTGCGCGCCGAACGCAACGAGCCGCGACTCATCACGCACGACCGGTTTGGCAATCGCGTCGACACGGTCGAGCTCGACCCGTCGTGGTTCTGGTTGCGGGACCAAGCGGTTCTGCGGGAAGTCCACGCTCTGCCATGGCGCGCCCCGCAGCCCGGTGTCCACGTCGTGCGGGCGGCCAGCGTCATGTTGTGGAACAACACCAACACCGGCGTGATGTGTCCGCTGACCATGACGTTCGCCGCGGTTCCTACCTTGCGCGACGGGGCGCCACACCTGGCCGACCGCTGGGAGCCGCGCCTGACCTCGTCGGACCCCGCGACCGTGGCGATGGCCGGTATGGCGATGACCGAGCGCCAAGGCGGCTCGGACGTTCGCGCGAACATCACCACCGCCGTCCCGGTCGGCGGAGACGAATACGAGATCTGGGGCCATAAGTGGTTTTGCTCCTACCCGCCGTGCGAGGTCTTCCTCACGCTGGCTCAAGCGCCGGGCGGTCTCTCATGCTTCCTCGTGGAGCGCGGCCCGGGCATGGAGTTCCAGCGCCTCAAGGAGAAGCTCGGCACCAAATCGCTGCCTTCCTCCGAAGTCGAGTTCCGCGGCATTCGCGCGACGCTTGTAGGTGACGAGGGCCGAGGCGTTGCGGCGATCATCCGAATGGTCAACCACACCCGCTTGGACTGCCTCTTGGGAGCGGCTGCCGGGATGCGTCGAGGCACCGCTGAAGCGATCAATCATGCCCAACACCGTTCCGCATTCGGTGCACTGCTCATCGATCAACCCGCGATGCGCAACGTGCTTGCCGACCTCGCCGTCGAATCCGAAGCGGCCACGGCCACAGCACTGCGCGTTGCACGGTCCTACGACGACGACGATCCGGCATTTCGGCGGTTCGCGACCGCGGTCATGAAGTACTGGCACTGCAAACGCGCTGCGCCGCACGCCGCCGAAGCGCTCGAGTGCCTCGGCGGCAACGGGTACGTCGAAGACTCCGGACTCCCGATGCTCTATCGCGACGCCCCGCTCAACGGCATCTGGGAGGGCACCGGCAACGTCGCCGCACTCGACGTGCTTCGCGCCATGAGCAAAGAACCTGAGGGGCTTGACCGCTACCTGCAAGAGGTTGGCGAGGCCGGCGGCGCCGACCGACACTTCGACGCACAGCTGGCTCGGACTTCGGAGCAGGCCTTCACGCTGTTTTCCGATGAGCGCATTCCACTGGAACAGCGTCTCTACGACGCTCAGTTTGCGGCCCGCCAAATCGTCGAAGATCTGGCGGTGTTGCTGCAGGCCAGCGTGCTGCTGCGCGATGCTCCACCGCTGATCGCCGACGCGTTCTGCGCGACTCGTCTCGGCGGTGCCGGCGGACGCGCCTACGGCACCCTGCCAACCGGCACCGACGCCAAGGGGATCGTCCACCGCGCAGCCGGAATCTGACGAGCGTCGGCGTGGGCGCTGCGGCACCGAAGTCCCGCAGCGCCGTAGGCGATACTCGATGCGATGACCACTTCAGCCGACCCAGCCGGCCCGACCGGTCCCGGTCGACCCCGCACCGTCTCCCGTGAGCAGCTCATCCATGCTGCGCGGGCGATGGTCACTGAGCACGGATACCGCGGCGCATCCGTTGCCGTGATCGCCGCTGAAGCCGGGGTGTCCAACGGCGCGCTCTATCGCTACTTCCCGTCCAAAGTCGATCTGTTCGTCGCGGTGTTTCGCGACGTCTGCGATCGCGAGATCCGAGCGGGCACCCGCGCAGCCAAAGAGGTGGAGGGGCCACTGCAGAAGCTTGACGCGCTCCTAGAGAACTTCGCCACACGCGCGCTGGCGACACCGACGCTCGCGTGGGCACTGATTGCGGAACCGGTCGATCCGGCGGTCGAGCAGGTGCGCATGGAATACCGGCGGACGTATCGCCAATCCGTAGAACGGCTCTTGGATCGGGCCGTCGCGGCCGGCTCGATCCCCGAGCAAGACACCGTGATTGCTGCGGCTGCACTTCTCGGGGGCGGCAACGAAGTGCTCGCCGGACCACTCTCGCCACTCGCGGATTCCCAGCGGGACACCGCCGCCGCGATCGCCGAACTCCGCCGAATGACCTACGGCGTCATCCACACGCCGCACCCGCCTGGGTAAGAGCCGGTGGCGGGCGACCGTCTTGATGACCCCGGCCGGCCGTGCCCATGGTCCAGGGCGCAGACTGCCCGGGACCGACCAGCCTTCAGCGACTGAGAAGCATCGAAATTCACGACGGGCCAACGGCGCCGGCCTGTCCTCAGGCTACGGTCAGCCGATGAGCGCACCGACACAGCCACCGCCCGGCGCCGGAGTCGTGAGCGAGGGCACCGACCACCCGAAGCTCAACAAGGCAATCTCGCGCAACTTGCTGTTGCTGTTCGTGATCGGCGATGTCGTCGGCGGCGGGATCTACACGCTCGTCGGCGAGATCGGGTCCGAGGTCGGCGGGGTGGTGTGGCTACCGATGCTCCTCGCGCTGACCCTCGCGATGTTCACGGCCGCGTCGTATGCCGAGCTCGTCACGAAGTATCCGCAGGCGGCCGGCGCGGCGTTGTACGTGAACAAGGCCTTCACTCGGCCGTTCCTCACGTTCATGGTGGCGTTCGCGGTGATGTGCTCGGGCATCGCGTCCGCGGCGACACTCTCACGCGGCGTGTCCGGCAAATACCTGCCGCAGCTCTGGGCCGAGACGCCGATCGTGCCGGTCGCGCTGATCTTCCTCGTGCTCGTCGCCGCGCTGAACTTCCGCGGCATCAGTGAGTCAGTGAAGGTGAATCTCGTCCTGACGCTCATCGAGCTCGGCGGCCTCATCTTGGTGATCGTCGTTGCGATCGCAGCGCTCGGCAGCGGCGAGGGCGACATCGCCAACGCCTTCACGTTTGACGGGCACGAGGGCAGCGTGGTTGGCGCCGCGGTGGCTGGCACTGCGCTCGCGTTCTACGCGCTGATCGGCTTCGAGGATTCCGTCAACGTCGCTGAGGAGACGAAAGAGCCGGTTCGCGACTACCCGCGGGCGCTGTTCGGCGGGATCATGATCGCCGGCACGATCTACCTGATCATCGGTGTCCTGGCACCGGCTGTCCTCGACCGCGCGACCCTGACCGACATCGAGAACGGGACGCCTCTGATCTCGCTCGCGAACACCGGCCCGCTCGGCGTGCCCACCAAGGTGTTTGCGGTGATCGGCATCCTCGCGCTCGCCAACGGCGCGCTCATCAACATGATCATGGCGTCGCGGCTCGTGTACGGCATGAGCGTGCAGAGCATCGTGCCTCGCGTGTTCGCGAGGGTGCATCGGACCCGGCGCACGCCCTGGGCAGCGATCCTGTTCACCTCGGCCCTGGCGATGTGCCTGGCAAGCACCGGCTCGGTCTCCGACCTCGCGTCGACGACGGTCGTCCTGCTGCTCCTCGTGTTCTCGTTCGTGAACGTCGCCGTCCTTCGGCTCCGCCACGACCTGGTCGATGCACCGCACTTCGAGGCCTCGACCATCGTGCCGTTGATCGGCGCCGTGGCGAGCGTCGGATTGCTCGTCTTCCGCGTCGTCGACGCTCCGGAGCAGCTCCTGCGCGCGGCATTGCTCCTGACGCTCGGTGTCGTGCTGTGGTTCGTGAACGCCGGCGCCCGGCGCGCCGAGGATCGGCGGTTCCAAACCACCGAGATCGTCGCGATGCAGCGTGGCGAAGAGACCGAACGTCGCGACTGACCGCGCGGGAGGGCGCCTGTGTGAACAGGTGTTCATCGCTCACGGGCGTGCCTCCGTAGAATGAGGTACATGGCTTCCGCGCGTCAGATCCACGTCGGCAACGTCCCCGTTGGCGGTGGGGCCCCCGTCGCCGTGCAGACGATGACGAAGACGGAGACGGCCAACCACGTCGAGACGCTCGCGCAGATCAAGCGCGTCGCCGAGGCCGGGGCCGACATTGTCCGCGTCGCCGTGCCGCGCGAGCAGGACGTGGAGGCGCTGCGGGATCACATCCTGCCGTTCTCGCCGATCCCGATCATCGCCGACATCCACTTCAACCACACCCTCGCGATCAAGGCGATCGAGGCGGGCGTGCACTGCATCCGGATCAACCCGGGCAACATCGGCGGTCCCGACAAGGTCGCGCAGGTGGTGGCGAAAGCCAAAGAGTTCAACGTGCCGATGCGCATTGGCGTCAACTCCGGTTCGCTCCCCAAGCACCTGATCGACCTGGAATTCGAGAATCCGGTCGAGGCGCTCGTCACCGCCGCGACCGACTTCGTCGACCTCATGCATCGCCTCGATTTCGACGACTTCAAGGTGTCAATGAAGTCGACGAGCGTGCCGAACACGATCGCCTCCAACCGGCTTCTGTCCAACAAGATCGACCACCCGCTTCACCTCGGCGTCACCGAGGCCGGTACCAAGTGGACCGGCTCGATCAAAAGTGCGGTCGGCCTCGGCACCCTCCTGGCCGACGGCATCGGCGACACCGTGCGCATCAGTCTCTCGACCTTCCATGCGGAGGAAGAGGTCAAGGTCGCCTGGGAGATCCTCAAGGCCCTGAAGCTCCGCGAGAAGGGCCCGGTGCTGATCGCCTGCCCGACGTGCGGCCGGCTCCAGTTCGACATGGACTCGATCGTCACCGAGGTCGAGCAGCGCCTCCAGGCCTACCCGGATCCGATCGAGGTCTCGATCCTCGGCTGCGCCGTCAACGGCATCGGCGAGGCGCGGCACGCCGACTTCGGCATCACGGGCGCCAAGGACGCGGGCATGATCTTCTCCAAGGGCGAGCCCCTCAAGAAGGTGCCGACCGACCGCCTCGTCGAGGAGCTGTTTGCCGAGATCGACCGGTACTACGCGTCCGACAAGACCATCGTGCGCGACGCCAAGCTTGCCGCCGAGGCACGCCAGTGGTTGGCTGAGAACGAGGACCTCGAGGCGATGACTCCCGAGCGTCTGGCCGCGATGGAACTGGAGAAGAACAAGGCTGCCGGCGGTGGCGAGGACCTCTTCGAGACGCTCGCGGTGACGCCGGCTGCGACGGCCACGGTCGACGAGGCCTCCTCGCCGACGGCTGGGCGCCGCTTCAACCGCTGAGCTGAGCCCGGCGACGGCGACCGGCCGCTCTCCGTGGGCGCAAATGACGAGGATCAGCCGGCGCCGCGCGGGCTGAGCCGGCGGCGTCTGATCGAACTCGGCGGCGGGTTTGCCGTTGGCGCTGCGGTGGGCGGCGCGGCCGCAGCTGGTGCTGCAAGCCGCAGCCATGGCGACGGTGGGCGGGACGGGGCGGTCGTCCCGTTCGACGGCCCAGGCGAGCAGGCTGGGATCACAACCGACCGCCCGAGTCAGCTGGCGATGGCCGCCCTCGATCTTTCGGATGACCTCTCAGGCACCTTCGGGCGCACTGAGTTGGCCGCGCTCATGCGCGACTGGTCGACGGCCGCTCGCGCGCTCATGCGCGGCGCGTCGCTTCCGGGTGGGCTCGGACCGTCGAGTGGGCTCGGTGCGCCCGCGGACACCGGCGAGTCTGTCGGGCTCGAGCCCGCCGGGCTCACGATCACGTTCGGGTTTGGACCGGGGCTGTTCGAGGCGTCCCGCGGCCTCATGCCGGCCGGGCAGCGGCCGGAGCGGTTTGAGCCGCTCCCGCGCTTTCGCGGCGACGAACTCCAGGACGAGTGGTGCGGTGGAGACCTTATGGTTGCTGCGGCTGCCGACGATGCGCAAGTCGCCGTCCACGCCATCCACACCCTGGCGCGCGTCGCGCGCGGGGCGGCACGTCTGCGCTGGCTGCAGCGCGGGTTCATTCCGGCAGCGCCCAAAGGGGAGGCACCTCGCAACCTTCTGGGCTTCCAGGACGGGCAGAGCCAGCTCGACCACCGCGACCCGGCGGCCGCGAGCCGGCTGCTCTGGGCGGGCGACGATGCCCCCGCCTGGCTCCGCGGCGGCGGGACGTTCCTCGTCGTCCGACGGATCCGGCTTCAGCTCGAGCCTTGGGACACGGCGACGCTTGAGCACCAGGAGGCGACGATCGGTCGCACGCGGAAGGCCGGGGTGTTTCTGCCCGCGACCGGCGTCGGTGGGAGCGCCTACGAAGGGGAGGCGGCCGGTTCAACGAGCCCAGGCGCGCGCGGCAGCCACGCGACGGTCGCCCGCGACGCCGCGTTCGCGACGGGCCAAATCCTCCGACGGCCCTACTCGTACGCCGACGGCATCTTGCCGGGGACTGGGCAGGTCGATGCCGGCTTGATCTTCCTGGCGTACCAACGCAGCGTTCCCGGCCAGTTCGTTCCGATGCAAACGCGCCTTGCGGAACACGACGCGCTCGGCGACTACGCCACCGCCATCGGGTCAGCGGTGTTCGCCATTGCGCCGGCCAGCCGCCATGCGCGTGACTGGGTCGGCGGCGTGCTACTCGACTGATCTGTGGTCGCTCGGTGACCGCGCTGGTGTCTGGCCGCTCCGCCCGGTAGACAAGAGCTATGCGTGTCGGAATTCTCACGGCCGGCGGCGACTGCCCCGGCCTCAACGCGGTCATTCGCGCCGCGACGCGACGGCTCCTCGCCGACGGGCACGAGCCGGTCGGTTTGCTCCGTGGCTACGAAGGGCTCGCCGAGCCATCCCAGCGGATCCCGCTGACGGAGGAGCGCGTCCGCGGCATCCTGCAGCTCGGCGGAACCATTCTGGAGAGTTCCTCGTTCGATCCCCATCACGAGCCACGCGG
Organism: Solirubrobacteraceae bacterium; assembly: GCA_032119595.1. Taxonomy (GTDB): domain Bacteria; phylum Actinomycetota; class Thermoleophilia; order Solirubrobacterales; family Solirubrobacteraceae; genus JAGIBJ01. Next base: position 37,329 of record JAUMBQ010000002.1, read on the forward strand.
GCTCGAACGGGTGCAGGCCGCGCAGGCGTCCGACCCGCTCGACGCGGTGATCGCCATCGGCGGCGATCACACCCAGTGGGTGTCGCGGCGGCTCCACGAGGAGACCGGCCTTGGGGTGGTCGGCGTGCCGAAGACCATCGACAACGACGTGGTCGGCACCGACCGCACCTTCGGGTTCGACACGGCCGTGCAGACCGCTACCGATGCGATCGACAAGCTGCGGACCACGGCACAATCCCACCACCGGGTGATCGTCTGCGAGGTGATGGGGCGCAACTCGGGCTGGATCGCCGCCGCGGCGGGCATGGCATCCGGAGCCGATCAGATCATCGTGCCGGAGGTCGAGCGCACCGTCGACGAGATCGCCGCCGCGCTGCGCGGGCGTCATGAGCGTGGGCACACATCGTCGATCGTGGTCGTCGCGGAGGGGGCAGCGCTCACGTTTGAGCGGGGCCACGGCGAAGTCGTGCTCGCCGCCGAAACGCCGGACTCCTACGGGTACGCGAGGATCGGTGGCATCGGTGCGCGACTCGCCTCCGAGCTGGAAGGCCGGACGGGCTTTGAAGCCCGCGTGACGGTGCTCGGGCACATTCAGCGCGGCGGTTCGCCAGTGGCCACCGACCGGATCCTCGCGACCCGGTACGGACTCCACGCCGCCGAACTCGTGGTTCGTGGCCAGACCGGCCGGATGGTGTCGCTCCGTGGAACGGAGATCAGTTCCGTTCCGTTCGCCGAGACGGAGGGTGTCCGGCCGGTCGATCCGGCGTTGCTCGCGGCTGCTGCCGTGTTCTACTAGGGGACCGGCGGCGTTTAGCCGACGAGCGTCTTGCCGTTCGCGATCAGGGTGACCTGGATGTTGCCGCTGGTCGCCTTGGAATACGGGCAAACGCGATGGGCCTTGCCGACGAGCATCGCCGCGGTCTCGTCGTCGAGCGACGGGATGGTGACATCGAGCGTGGCCTGAAGCCCGAGGCCGTCTGCAGTCTTGCCGATCTCGACCGTGGAGAGGATGGAGACGTCGCTCGCATCGACATTCTCGGCCCTTGCGACGCCGAAGATCGCCCCTTCGAAGCAGGCCGCGTAGCCGATCGCGAAGAGCTGTTCGGGGTTGGTGCCAGTGCCGCCGGCGCCGCCCAGCTCCTCCGGCGTGGAGAGGTCGACCTCCAAGGTGCCGTCGTCGGTCTTGCCGTGCCCGGCGCGGCCGCCGGTGACGGTGGCCTTGGCGGTGTAGAGCGTCTTGAACGCCATGGGGAGAGCTCCTCAGATGGTTGAGCGTGGAAGCGGGCCCGTGGGGCTGCTCCCGATGCGCTCCCACCGACCATAGTGGGGCGCCGTTCGACCGCCGCGCCGTTTACGGTGGTGCACCCGACCGCAACCGCGCGACATGCGCCGGGTTACAGCGGCAGGTCGCACCGAGGCCCGGTGCGCCGCTCCCCGGCTCAGGAGTTCCCTCTGTTCACTGATCGTTTTCTGCGCACGCCGCGTCCCCTTCCGCGCCGGCGACGCGCCCTGCTCTCCAGCGTCTCGTACGTGGCGTTCGCCCTTGTGGTCGCGGCCTCGGTGCCGTCCACGGCGGGCGCGGTCATGCAGAACGCCTCCCCGATCGTCTGGGACGGCAACCCCGGGTACGGGTATCTCACGAATCCGACCGATCAGCTCGGCGTGTCCGGCGTCGAGGCGGGCGGAATCGTGACGCCCGAGGGCGCCGTCTTCACGCCGTCGGTCGAGGTCACGCCCTGGCTGGGCGCGCGGCAGATTGGGACCAGTCGGCGCCGAGGGCTCCCGGACCCCAAAGTGCCGCTGTACGCCACGAGCGCCGGGCCTGAGGGCAAGTCTGCGACGGCGGCGTGGTGGGCCGCTGACATCGCCGGGGCGCCGTCGGCCGTCATCGCGCTGGCGCCGGGCCGCAAACGCGAGTTCGGTGTCGCGCTGCGCTGGGGCGGCACCACGGAAGTCGGTTCCAGGCTCCCCGCGTACCGGTACGCGCGACCCGCGCTGCCGGTGCGTCCCGGCCTGTATTCGCAGCCCGGCGAGGCGTTCGCGCCAGGTCGCTGCTGGTCGGTGCGGCGGCTCGGCAGGGGCTACGTGATCGTTCGCGGGCGGTCCGTGGTGGCGGTGATCGTCGGCTCTGCCAAGCGCATGGCGGCCAAGCTCCCGGACGCGAAGGTGAATGCCTGCACGAATAGTGCGAAGCAGCTCGCGGTTGCGTTGCGGATGCGGGTGTCGCCGACCAGTGCGATCGCTCATGTCGTGGTCCCGTTCGTCCCGCTCGCGGTCACCGACCCTCGGGTCAACGCGATCCTTGCGGCGGATGTTCGCGCCAGCGGGCTCGCCCTCGCCGCGGCGTATCGGGAGCAGCGAGCGGCCGCGTCGGTCATCGAACTCCCTGAACCGGCCGTGCAGCGTGCGCTCGACGCAGCCGTCGCCACGATGTTGGTTCCGCGCTACCGGTTGCCCGATGGTCATTGGGTGCAGACCGTCAACACCGGCCAGTACCACTCGTTCTGGCTGCGCGACGTGGCCTCGATCTCCAACGCCCTCGACCTGATCGGCCTGCACGCGGTGTCGACGGAGAACCTCAACTTCTTCTCGACGTGGCAGAGCCCGGAAGGCGAGTTCAACTCCCGGATCGGACAGCGAGATGGCCTCGGGCAGGCGCTTTGGTCGCTCGGGCAGCATGTGCGTCTCACAGGCGACGAGGCCTTCGCCGACACCTGGCTCCCGGCCGTGTCGCGCGCCGTGGAGTGGACGGCGCGGGCGATGGAGGCCAGCCCGCAGGGGGTGTTGCCGCCGTCGGACCCGCGCGACAACGAACTGCTCGCGGGCCTCGTCACCGGCGATCAGTTCTGGGCCGTTGCGGGGCTGGATGCTGCAGCTTCGCTCGCCGCCGTCGCGGGCGACCGCGCGGTGCAGCGCCGCGCGGCTGGCCTTCGCGACACGCTCCGTGAGCGCGTGGTGGCGCTCGTACGCGCCACGGCGATCGACAACCGGATTCGACCGGTCCTCGATCAGCTGGGTGGGTACAGCTGGGGTGAACTCTGGGCGGCGTGGCCGTATCCGTCGATGGACCCAACCGATCCGCTCGTGCAGTCGACGATGGCCGCTTCGCTGAGTGAGCAGCAGGAGGGCGTGGCCACCTACGCCGCCGGCAACTTCCTGCACTCGTACACGGGGTTCCGCGTGTGGCAGACGCAGCTTCGCGCCGGAGACCAGGTTCAGCCGCTGGAAGGCCTCTACGCGACCCTTGCTCATCTCACGTCGACAGGCGGCGGGTTTGAGACATACCTGCGCCCGTATGGCAAGCGCGACACCCAGTCGAACCTCGCACCGCACGCGTGGCTTGCCGCCGAGCTCACCACGCTGATCCACGACCTCCTCGTCCGCGATCAGGACGGCCAGCTCGTCGTGCTCGGCGCGCTGCCCGCCGCTTGGCTCACCCCCGGCGCGGTCACGAACGTGCAACGGCTCGCCACCGCGCAGGGTCCAATTGACTTGCGACTCGCGGCCACCGAGACCGGCGCCGAGCTGACGTGGGCCCTGACGCCGCGTGCCGGTCGCGCGCCGAAGATGCGCTGGACGCTGCCGACGACCGTCGCCGACGTCACGGTCGCTGGCGACGGCATCCTCGTGAACCGAGAGGTCATCCTCACCAAGCCCGCTGGTCGCGTCGTGATCTCGTGGCGCCGCGACGCCGCCCCCGGCCCGTCGCTCGCCGCGACCATCTTGCGGCTGCAGGGCGAATACAAGGCGCGAGGCTTGACCCCACCCGAGTAACGCGCGGGTCCGGCTCGGCGGACCAAGCCCAGCGGGCTCCAACCCGGCCGCTTCCATCCCGGCCGGCTCCAACGCTCACCCCTCAGAACGACCAGGGGCCGCACGACGGCGGCCCCTGGCAGAGCCCCTTGCGGGGCGAATCCTTGCGCTACGGCGAAGGCCGCAGCGGCCGGACTACTTGGCTGCGGCGAAGCGCTCCGCGACCTTGTCCCAGTTGACGACGTTCCAGAACGCCTTCAGGTAGGCCGGGCGCTTGTTCTGGTAGTTGAGGTAGTAGGCGTGCTCCCACACGTCGTTGCCGAGCAGCGGGGTCTTGCCGTCGGTCAGCGGGGAGTCCTGGTTGGCGGTGCTCGTGATGGCAAGTTCGCCGCCGTCGAGCACGAGCCACGCCCAACCGGAGCCGAACTGGTTCACGCCGGCCGCCTCGAACTGCTCCTTGAAGGCGTCGAGTGAACCGAACTTGGCCGTGATCGCATCGGCGAGGTCGCCGGTCGGATCGCCGCCGTCGGCCTTCAGCGACTCCCAGAAGAGGCTGTGGTTGTAGTGGCCGCCGCCGTTGTTGCGGACCGGGCCCTGCTTGTCGGCCGGGAGGGACGACAGGTTCGCGACGACCTCCTCGATCGGCTTGTCGGCCCATTCGGTGCCGGCCAGGGCGGCGTTGACCTTGTCCACGTACGCCTGGTGGTGCTTGTCGTGATGGATCTCCATCGTCGCCTTGTCGATGTGCGGCTCGAGCGCGTCGTAGGCGTAGGGGAGTGCGGGAACTTCGTAAGCCATGTGGAGGGCTCCTCGGTCGGGATGGAGGGGCGGACGTCCCGGAGTCTATGAGCTTGGCCTCTGAGCGCCGGTGTGCCCAGCCCGGACCCAGCAGGGCAACGGCCGCTCGGCCCGGTGGCGTAGCGCGGGGGTGACCCCCGGATAGCTAGATTTACGCGGGTGCATCGCCTGTCGCAGCTGCTCCTGCCGACCGAGCGTCAGCCCCCGGCCGACGCCGAGGCGCTGTCGCATCAGTTGATGGTCCGGGCCGGCCTCGTCCGCCAGCTCGGCTCCGGACTCTGGTCGTGGCTGCCGGCGGGGTGGAGGATCCACCAGAAGGTGGTCGCGATCATCCGCCAGGAGATGGATGGCGCCGGGGCCCAGGAGGTCTCGCTGCCACTGCTGCAACCACGCGAGCTGTGGAAGAAGACGGGTCGCGACACGATCACCGAGCTCTTCACCCTGGACGACCGCAAGGGCAGCCCGATGGTGCTCGCGATGACGCATGAGGAGGCCATGACGCATCACGTCGGCCAGCTCGTGCGGTCCTACCGCGAGCTACCGTTCACGCTTTACCAACTTCAGCTCAAGGAGCGCGACGAAGCGCGTCCGCGCGCTGGCATCCTGCGGACCCGCGAGTTCCTGATGAAGGACGCGTACTCGTTCGACCGCGATGTCGAAGGCCTCGACCGCAGCTACGAGCAGCAGACGGTCGCCTACGGCCGGATCTACGACCGCTGTGGCCTGGTTTGGTACCGCGTGGAGTCGGACGTCGGGATGATGGGCGGCGCTGGCGCCCACGAGTACATGGCGCCGTGTGCGGCCGGTGAGGACGAGATCGTCCTTGCTGAGGGCTATGCCGCGAACGTCGAGGTCGCGACCACGACGCCCGAGCCGGCCCAGCCGGCGCCGGCGGTCGGCGCCCCGGAGTCGGTCTCGACGCCCGGTGCGAAGACGATCGCCGACATCACCAGTTTGCTCGGCATCCACGCGAGCGCGACGCTCAAGGCCGTCGCGGTCGTCGGACCGGACGGGCTCGCCCTCGTGCTCGTGCGCGGCGACGACTCGGTGCAGGACACGAAGCTCGCCACCGCGCTCGGCGGCGCCGTTCGCCCGGCCGGCGATGAAGAGATCACCAAGGGCATTGGCCCTGCGGGCTTCATCGGGCCCGTCGGCCTCGTCGACCCGTCGACGCCGATTCTGCTCGACGCGGCGGTGGAGGAGATCGAGTTTGTCGTGGGCGCCAACCGCGCTGACGAGCATCTGAAGGGCGTTCAGCCCGGCCGCGACTTCCAGGCCCGGCGTGTCGATGTTCGTGCCGCCAAGGCCACCGACACCGTCGACGGGAAGCCGATCGAAATCGTCCCGGCCATCGAGGTCGGCAACATCTTCAAGCTCGGCACGAAGTACTCCGAGGCGCTCGGCGCCACGTACCTCGACGAGGACGGCGGTCGCCACGCCGTGGTCATGGGCTCCTATGGCATCGGGCCGGCGCGCATCGTCGCCGCCAGCGCCGAGCAGTTCGGCGACGAGCGCGGCATCGCGTGGCCGGCAGCGATCGCGCCCTGGCAGGTGCATGTCGCCGGGCTCGGGAAGCCTGGCACGCCCGAGGCCGAGGCGGCCGAGAAACTCGCGCAGACGCTCTCCGACGCCGGGCTCGAGGTCATCCTTGACGACCGCCCGGGCGGCGCCGGCGCCAAGCTCGCCGACGCCGAACTCCTCGGTTGCCCGCTGCGGCTCGTGATCGGCAAGCGCACGCTCGAGCGCGGTGAGGCCGAGGCGCAGCTGCGCCGCGGCAGCCGGGATCTTGACCCCGTGTCGCTCGCCGATCCGCTGCCCGTCGTGCGCGCGCACCTCGCCACGGCTCCATGACCCCGGATGGCCAGCGGGGTGGCTTGCGGCGCCTGCTCGGCCTCGATCGCACGGGCGGCCCGCATGCCTCCACGCTCCCGGGGAGCCCGCTGCGGCCGTTCACGCTGCCCAATCTCGTTGGCTACCTGCGGATCGTCGGGTTGGTCTTCTTCATGATCTTCGCCCTGAACTCGGGCGATGGTCATTCGACAGCCGCGGCCGTGCTCTACGGCCTCGTGGCGTGGGGCGATTACCTCGACGGCGTGGTCGCTCGCGTCACTGGCCAGTACAGCCGCCTCGGGGCCCTGCTCGATCCGATCATCGACCGGCTGATGATCATTGCGGGCGCTGGCGTGGCCTGGCACTTCGACCTGCTCCCTCGCACGGTGCTTGCCCTGCTGCTCGTGCGAGAGGTCCTCATGCTGGCCCTCGGGCGCGTCGCGCTCGCGCGGCGCGGTGCGCTCACGATCAACTGGTTCGGGCGCATCGGCGTGTGGCCGATCATGTCGTCGCTGTTTTTCGCCATCGCCGGCGCCGAGGAACTCGCTCACTGGCTGCTCTGGGTAGGCGTCGTGCTGGCCTACATTGCGAGCGTGCTCTACGCGCGGGCCACGTTCGCGCGGCCATCGATCACTCCCTGACGGTCGGCGGGGCGTGCGGCGTCGGCGGGCCCTGCAGCGTTGACACCGGACTGGCGTTCCACGGGCGATTTGGTGTCTACGCGGGTCGCTCAAGGAGCATCAAGTGGTCGCGCTCGCGCGCCCGGCGTGGCGCGTGTCCAGTCGTCGGCCACATTCTGAGCTTTGCTCAAGAGGTTCGGCTTGTCGGTCGGAAGCCCCGGAATAGCCCAAGTTTCCGGGGTGAAGCTCAGGTTGAGGGACCGAGTTTTGGCACAGCCGTCCGAATGGTTCCTTGCGTGGGGGTGGTCACGCGACGAATGTGGTTATGGTTCGGATCTCCCGACCGGAGCCTGCCGTACCAAATGGACACGTTCCCCGATCTCGGTTCTCTCTCCGATCAGGAGCTGAAGGACCTCATCCATCAGCTCACCGACGAAGAAGTCGAGATTTCATATCGCCGTCGCATTCTGCACGGCAAAATCGACATCCTTCGTGCTGAGCTGGTCAATCGCCTGCGCAAGAAGCACGAGCGTGGCGATGACATCCTCACTGGCGACGACGTCGCGCGACTGACCGACATCCTCGCTGGCCGCGTGGATCTGCCGGACGACGGCGACACCGCACCGACGAGCTAGCGAGCGCTGCGGTGGCGCGCCACTGCCCGGACTGCGGGTTCGTTAACGCGGAGGGCGCGAACTACTGCCAGAAGTGCGGTGCGTTCGTTGGGGATCCCGATCACCATCGGGATCCTGCCTATCGCGTCGATGACGAGACCGGCGAGTTCGTGCCCGTCGACCTCGACGCCGTCGTGGCGTCGACCGGCGCCGCCATCGTCATCCGCTCCGGCGGCGGACGCGTGGGGGAGAGCGTCGCGATCAGCGATGAGCGCCTCACCATCGGGCGTCGTCCCGATGCTGGTCTCTTCCTCGACGACGTCACCGTCTCTCGCGATCACGCCCGCGTGCTGCGACGCAGCTCCGCCTACTGGCTCGAGGACCTTGGGTCACTCAACGGCACGTACGTGAATCGCCGCCGCATCGACTCGCATCGTCTGGAAGACGGCGACGAGCTTCAGATCGGCAAATACAAGCTCACCTTCCTGAGCGGCTGATGGCGCGCCCGTCTGCGGAAGAGGATGGCCCGGCTTCCGAGCACGTGGCGAAGACCGACGTACCCCGTGGCCGGGGTGCGACGATCGGTGCCGTCTGCCAGACACTGCGCCAAGAGTTCCCGGACATCTCGATCTCGAAGATCCGGTACCTCGAGGACCAGCGGCTCATCACGCCGCAGCGCACCTCCGGTGGCTACCGTCTCTATTCGCAAGGCGACATCGATCGTCTGCGGGCGATTCTGCGCATGCAGCGCGACGAGTTCCTGCCGCTGCGCGTGATTCGCCAGGAGTTGGCGGCCGGGCGTGGCAGCGGCGACAACGCCGTCGATCGCGACCGCCAGGCCTCCGAACCCCGCGAGCCTCGGCAAGACGGCGCACGCGTCGCGAACGTTTCCGTGCTCTCCCGCGGGTCGTTCCATCTGCGGACCGACATTCTCAGCGAGCAGGGCGTCGACGAGAAGCTCCTTCGGGAACTCATCGACTTCGGCCTCATCACCGGCAAAACCGGTAGCGACGGCCCGGTCTTCGACGACGCTGAACGCGAGATCATCTTGGTGGCCGCCGCCCTCTCCCGATATGGGATCGGCGCGCGGCACCTCCGTACCTTCCGGTCGTCCGCCGACCGCGAGGCCGGGCTGCTCCAGCAGCTCCTCGGGCCATCGCTGCAGTCGCGCAACCCCGATCGCCGCAAAGAGGCCGTCGACGTGCTCGACGATCTCGCCGTGACGGTCTCCCGCCTCTCGCACCTGTTGCTCGTGCGAGACCTGCGCCGCCTCACCGAGTAGCCGGCGCTGGCTCGCAGCGCTCGGCCTGCCTCAAGCGAAAGCGTGTCGACGCCGCTCGAGGCCCGGCCGCGCGACCGCCGGACGGCGCCGATGCCTTCGAACGCTTACGCGGTCAGAATCGCGAGCTTGCCGGAGAGGACCTTCGGGCCGGGCGTCTCCGGCGTGTCCGTGGTCGACGTCAGCGTCTCGCGCGTGATGAAGATTGTGGTGTACTGCTCGACATCTTTGGCCTCGATCGCGGGGGCGCCGGTGCCGTCGAGCATGGCGCCGAGTTCGATCTGGCCTTCGGCCAGGCCAGTACTCGCGGCCTGAGCCTCGGTGGCGTCATAGAAGCCCAATCGCTTCGGTTCAACCGTCGGGCCGTCGAGCCAGAAGGCATACGCGGTGAAGCTTCCGTCGGCGAGCTTCTGCGGCGGCGTGAGCCCGCTCGCCTTGACGGCGAGCTTCATGGCGCCGGTGGCACTCTCCTGGAGCGCCGCCTGGCCCTTCGCCGCGCCACCACTCGGCGATGTGAGGTCGGCGCCGATCGTCGGCTTGGCCGTCGTGGCGGCGGTCGACGACTGCGCGGGCGTGTCGTTCGGGCCTGGGATCTTGTTGGCGCTGGTGTCGTCGCCGTCGCCGACGACGAGCGCCAGGATGGCCACGGCGGCGAACACCGCGACGGTGATTCCTGCCACGAGGAGCCAAGCACCGAGCTTGGACTCCTTCTCGAGTTCGACCTTGCGTTCACGGCGCTTGTCGAGGGCATCGAGGGCCTCCGCGACCTCTTCGTCCTCCGCCGGCAGCTCGGGGAGCTGGGCGCCAGGGATCGAGGAAAGGCGAGCAGCGGCGCCACGAGCAAAGCGGCGGGCGCCGGCATCGTCGGCGAGGAGGGCCCGCGCCTCGGCCCTGCGGCTGGCTGGCAGCTCGCCGACGAGGTAGTCGCACAGCAGCGCGCGCTGGGCGTCGTCGATGTCGCCTTTGCCGCCAGCGAGCGTGGTGATCGCGTCGTGAGCGCGGCGCCGCACGACGAGTTCGGAGAGCTGCAGGAGCTCTGCGATCTGGTCGTAGCCGCGGCCACGACCGACGAGGAGCTGAAGGACCGCGCGGCGGTCGGGCTGAAGATCGGCGAGGGCGGCCATCAGCCGTCAAAGAATAGGGATGCGGGCTAGCCTGCGCTGCATGTCCGAGCCCACCGCACCCAATCAGTGGATGACGCCGGAAGGCAAGGCGATTCTTCCCACGCTCCTGCCACCGGAGGAGACCCTCGACGGCACCCTCGGCGTGCAGATCACGAGCGCCACGCCGGAAGAGGTCGTCGCGATCCTCGACGTCGACCATCGTCATCGGCAGCCGTTCGGCTTGCTCCACGGCGGGGTTTACGCGCTCGTGGCCGAGTCGGCAGCATCGGTTGGTGGCGCGCTCACAGCCATCCCGAATGGTGGCGGGGCGGTCGGTATGTCGAACAACACCGCGTTCCTGCGGCCGTTCAAGGGCGGCGGGCGCCTGACGTCGACCGCCAAGCGAATCCACGGCGGCCGCACGACCCAGCTGTGGGATGTGGAGCACCGCGACTCCGAGGATCGGCTCTGTGCCACGTCGCGCGTGACCATCGCCCTCCTTCCGCCAAAGCCCTAGGAATAGGGGACACCCCGCTCAAGACAGATTTTGGCCGTTCACCGCCGGCCAGCGCTGAGTCTCCGGCCAGCGCTGAGTCCCCGGCCAGCGGTGAGCGGCCAAATTGTGTTGCTCTGACGACAGATTTTGGCCGTTCACCGCCCGGCCAGCGCTTGGCCTCCGGCCAGCGCTGAGTCCTCGGTCAGCGGTGAGCGGCCAGAATGTGTTGCTCTGACGACAGATTTTGGCCGTTCACCGCCCGGCCAGCGCTTGGCCGCCAGCCAGCGCTGAGTCCTCGGTCAGCGGTGAGCGGCCAGAATGTGTTGCGCTCAAGACCGCCCGCCTCGGCCCGATCAACCGGGCGTGTACCAAGACCCCAGCGAGCCCGTTCCCCCGCAGTCGCCGCTGACGCCTTCTCCACCGCAGGGTCCTGCACCCGCGCCGGGCGTCGAGCAGCCACCGGTTGCGGATCAGGCCCAACACCCTTCGCCTGCGACGGAACGTCCGTCGCCCGAGCCGCAGCTGGCCCGCGAGCCGCATCCGGCTCCCGCGGTGCCGCCTGCCGCGCCGCCCGCGCCTGCCGCGCCGCCCGCGCCTGCCGCGCCGCCCGCGCCGTACACGCCGCCCGCGCCGCAAGCTGCCGCTCCGATGCAGCCGCAGCAGGCCGTTCAGCCGCCGCAGGCTTCCGCTCCCGTGCAGCCGCCGCAGGCCGCGCCACCGCAGGCCGCGCCACCGCAGGCTTCCGCTCCCATGCAGCCGCCGCAGGCTGCGCCGCCGCAGGTTGCCGCTCCCGTGCAGTCGCCGCAGGCTGCGCCGCCGCAGGTTGCCGCTCCCGTGCAGTCGCCGCAGGCTGTGCCGCATCAGGTTGCCGCTCCCGTGCAGTCGCCGCAGGCTGTGCCACCGCAGGTTGCCGCTCCCGTGCAGTCGCCGCAGGCTGTGCCGCATCAGGTTGCCGCTCCCGTGCAGTCGCCGCAGGCTGTGCCGCATCAGGTTGCCGCTCCCGTGCAGTCGCCGCAGGCTGTGCCACCGCAGGCTTCCGCTCCCATGCAGCCGCCGCAGGCTGCGCCGCCGCAGGTTGCCGCTCCCGTGCAGCCGCCGCAGGCTGCGCCGCCGCAGGTTGCCGCTCCCGTGCAGCCGCAGGCTGCTTCACCGGACCGACCCGTGGGTGAGCCGGTCGGGCCCGCTGCGCCCGAGGGGGTGGTCAGTGACGCCGCGCTTGCGCCGGAGGCTGGCGGGGCCGAGCAGACCAGTGATGACGCGAGTAGGCGTCCAAGCCCGGTGCTGCTCGCGCTGCTCGCCGTGGTGCTCATCGGGTTCGTCGCTTGGAAGTTCGTCCTCAACAAGGAATCCGCCGAGCCTGTCGCGCCAGCGCCGGTGGCGAGCACCCCGAGCGCCGCGGCCCCGAGCGCCGCAGCGGCGGCGAACGCGACGAGCTGGGCGGATGCCGTCCCGAAGTCGCGTGCGGGTGGCGACACGGACGCCAACAGCCTCGACGCCCGTGAGGTTGCGCCGGCCCGCTTCGCGCACCAGGTGGAACTGGCTCGCGAAGCACTCAAGCCCGGCGAAGACCTCTTCGCGCTCCGCGTTCAATCCGACGGCACCCTGGTTGCCCTCGCCGGCGACGGGACGACCGCGCGCTGGGTCGCTACCAAGAAGGACCTCGCTCCGACTGCACCGGGCGGTGCCATGGTCAACCTGAAGCCGCTCACGCCAGCCGACATCCAGGACCGCGTGCCGTTGAAGCTCCTGCGTGCCGCGCAGCGTGCCGGAGGGGTTGCCCCGACCGAGCTGTACCTCGCCCACGGAGGCGTGGCGCCCGGCACAGTGAGCGCGCTCTTCGGCGACGTGCCGACCTGGACCTTCAAGTGGACCGGGCTCGATGCACCGGCCGCGACGGTCGTCGCTACAGCCGACGGCCACACGCTCAAGGCCTTCACAAACTAAGCAGCTGCGGCCGGTAGCCCGCTCGGCTCAGCCGGGCGGGTACCGGTTCGTGATCGGCACGCGCCGGTCACGCGACAAGGCGCGGCTCGTAAGCCGAATGCCGGGTGGGCCTTGGCGTCGCTTGTACTCGGCACGGTCGATCAGCGAGAGCGCGCGATCGACATGCTCGGCCGGGAGCCCGCTCGCAATGAGCTGATCACGGGACATGTCGCGCTCGACGTACCCGACGATGATCGCGTCGAGAATGTCGTAGGGCGGCAGCGAGTCCTCGTCCTTCTGGTCGGGGCGAAGCTCGGCCGACGGCGGGCGGGTGAGCACCTCCGGAGGGACGAGCTGGTTGCCGTCGCGCGTGGACCGCCACCGGGTGAGTTCGAAGACCAGCAGCTTCGGGGTGTCCTTGAGCGGGGCGAAGCCGCCGGCCATGTCGCCGTAGAGCGTGGAATACCCGACGGACGTCTCGGACTTGTTGGCGGTCGTGAGGACCAGCCAGCCGAACTTGTTCGACAGGCCCATGAGCAAGGTGCCGCGGACACGCGCTTGAAGGTTTTCTTCGGTCAGGTCGGGTGCACGGCCTTCGAAGGCCGGCGCCAGCGCTTCCTCGAATGCCTTGAACGGACCCTCGATCGCGATCTCGTGGATCGCGATCCCGAGCCGCACGGCGAAGTCGTGGGCGTCGCTCTTGGTGCCCTCCGAGGTGTACCGCGACGGCATCGTGACCCCGGTGACGCAATCTTGGCCCAGTGCGTCGACCGCGAGCAGCGCGACGAGCGTGGAGTCGATGCCGCCGCTGAGGCCGATCACCACGTGTCCGAAGCCGTTCTTGCGGCAGTAGTCCTGCAGGCCGAGCTTGAGCGCGGAATAGGCCTCCGCGGGTCCGGTGAGCGGCTCGGTGATGCGCCCTGCGCCGATCGCCTCGGGCGGATCGGCTACCGGCGACGAGGCCGCCACGATGACCGGTACTTCGCCCTCGACCTGTCGTGCCGGTCGCCGGCGGCGGGTGTCACGCAGCCGTGCCGCGCCAATGACCTCGAGGTCGACGTTGCAGAGCAGCAGGTCCTCCTCGAACTCCTTCGCCCGGGCCAGCACCGCGCCGTCGTGGCCGAGCACGGCGGATCGGCCGTCGAAGACGAGTTCGTCTTGACCGCCGACCAGCCCGCAGTAGGCGATCGCCGCGACGTTGTCTCGCGCGCGCGTGGCGAGCATGCGCTCGCGGCGCTCGCCTTTACCCAGGTCATACGGAGATGCAGACAGGTTGAGGATCAGGCGTGCGCCCGAGAGCGCCTCGCGCTCCAGCGGATCCGACGGCTGCCAGATGTCCTCGCAGATCGTGAGCCCGATCCGATGGCCGTCGACCGCGAACGTTGTGGGCCCAGGGCCTTCCTGGAAGTACCGCAGCTCGTCGAACACGCCGTAGTTCGGCAGGTGCATCTTGCGATAGCTGCCGACCACGTTGCCGCCATCGAGAATCGCGGCGGCGTTGTAGACGTCCTCGTCTCGCTCGGGCCATCCGACCACGGCCACGAGGCCGTCGGGAGCGTCGGCCGCGAGATCGCCGATGGCGTCGCGGCAGTCGCGCAGGAATCGCTCACGCAGGAGCAGGTCTTCGGGCGGGTACCCGGAGATCGCAAGCTCGGGGAAGACCGCGATGCGGGCTCCGGCCGCGCTGGCCTCCCGCATGGCTGCGGCGATGCGCTCGGTGTTGCCGGACACGTCGCCGACGACGGCGTCGATCTGGCAGAGGGCAAGGCGGATGAGATCGAGGCTCATGAGCCGCTCCGTCCGAGATGGGCACGCACGAAGGCGGCGAGTTGAGGGTCTGTGGCGGCATCGACCTGAAGGTCCGCGGTGCCGGTGTGCGCGGTCACGCCACTGCCGTCATCGACCTTCTTCGCGACGATCGCTTGGCCCGCTGCCCGCGCGGGGACCGTGTCGATCGCGCCAAGGCGCTCTGCAAGCTGCGAGATCCGGATGCCGTCCCGGTTGCGCCGGTACTCGATCAGCACGTTGCCGACCGGCAGGCCGTCGGGGCCGGTGACGGCCTTCGGTGGGGTGGGCGTCGTCTGGTCGATGGAGCTGCCGTCGCGTGAGGCGAGGAGGAGGATGCCGCCGCCGACGCCTGCGATGACGAGCACGAACGCCGCGAGGGCGGGGAGGAGTCGCTGCACGGCGCCATCGTACTCGCGGCACCGACGACGGCCGTGGATGGCGCCGACCATCCGGTCAACGGTGGGCAACCTTAAACAAGACGTCGCCTGGCACACTTCGTTTGTTGATCGCCCGGAAACTAGGCGGATGAACTGGTCATCCGACGTCGACTTTAGCGCCAGCCTGTTGAAGGTTGTAAGGATGCGTGCTAGGTTCTGTTCAAGGTTTCACCGCTCGAGGACCGCCCGCCATGAACATCGCCGACATCGCCACTTTCGACCGCATCTACCGTGAGCACCGGCGCACGGTGTTTCACGCGGCGCTCCGCATCACGAACGACGCCACGCAGGCCGACGACGTGACGCACGACGTGTTCGTGCGGCTCTGGCGCCGGCCGGATCGCTTCGACGCCTCGCGCGGTGAGCTTGCCTCGTATCTGCGCCTGATGGCCCGATCGCGTGCGCTTGATCTCTGGCGTGAGCGCCAGGCGGCGGGCCGTGCTCAGGATCGTCTGACCGCGGTGGTTGAGCGCGCTGAGCCGGTAGGGGCGGCAGATCCGATGTTGGCTGCCCTTGCCGGGGACCGCGCAGCGACGGTCCGCCAGGCGCTTGGAGAGCTTCCGCCGGCCCAGCGCGAGGCGGTCGTCCTTGCGTACTGGGGCGGGTTGACGGCGGAGGAGATCTCCCGCCGCGTCGACGTGCCCCTCGGCACGGTGAAGAGCCGCATCCGCTTGGGCCTCACGAAGCTGCGCGCCACCATTGAGGGTGCGCTTCCGGAGCCCGAGTTCGCCTGATCTTCCGGCCCGCCGGTAACGGTGGGCACAAGCTCCCAGTGGCGTCTGGCCCGCAAGCGCGGGCTGGGCGCCATTGATGTTTTTGCGCCAATAGCGCGACCGGCGGCGGAGGTCAAGCACATAACAGGCGTGTGTGCTCAGGCTCACGCGGAATGACCGGAATGGGTCTCTAAGGTCCTTCCGGTAATCGAACTGCCGAGTTCGGCGCCGTCCTGCGGCGCTGGAGCGGGGGACCCACTTGCCGGCGTGCACCACGCCGGCCGGGGCGAATCGCGTGGCGTGCCACGCGTAGCGGTCATTCAGACGAACGCCTCTCAGCGTTCGTGATCGCGAGCCCGTCAGCTGACCTCGTAGGCGGACCTCTCGAGGAACCATGCCCCCATCGCTCAGCGCGTTTCGACGTGCCGCTATCCCCACGCTCGCTTTCGCGGCCTGTTTGCCCTCGGGCGCAGCCGCTCAGGCCGGTCCTGCCGCAACGACTCCATCGGAGGCGGCTCCAGTCGCACCAGTTGCCGGTGGGGCGTCGCTGACGTCCGCCGCCGGCCCGACGGCCGACCGCCTCGTGCGCGTCCCCCAGCGCGACCTGTCGCTGTCGTCCAAGAGCGCCGTCGCCGTCACCGTCCGCGCGCTCACCGCCCCGGTTCACCTGGAGTTGCGGGTCGGCTCCGGTGGCCGCAAAGTGGCCGACGCTGACCTCGCCCCAGGCGCTTCCACCGTGCTTCGTGGCGGCGCGCTCCGCGGGGAGGCGCTGCACCTGCTCGTGCGGCGGACCGACGGCGGTCTTGAGTCCAACGACATCACGATCGGGACCGCCACGCGAACGCAGCGGATGCGCCCCGCCATCGCGTCTTGGTACGGCCCGGGGCTGTTCGGCAACCGAACGGCCTGTGGGCAGACGTTGACCCGCGGTCTGCGGGGCGTCGCGCACAAGACGCTCGCCTGCGGGACCAACGTCACCGTGAAGTTCCGAGGCCGATCCACCCGCGCCACCGTCGTGGACCGCGGGCCGTTCCACGGCGGACGCGAGTTCGACCTCACCTACGCCACGGCCCAGGCGATCGGCTTCAAAGCCGTCGGCCGGGTCTGGGTCGCCCACCGCTAGACGAGCGCAGAAGACGCCCGCTCCGCGCTCTCTCGCGTGCCTTAAGTCGGCCGCTCGGGTGAGGCCGGAGTGGGCGCTCTGGGCGGGGTGGCCGACGGTTGTCGAGAGTCCGGCATTGAAGTACCGTTCACTCGTAGGCGCGCACCCAGAGCGCGCTGTCCCCGTCGCCGCGAGTGTCCCGTTGCGCGTCCCGAACTCCTGGTCCCGGAGCCCCTATGAATCGCACCTTCCGCGCTACCGCAGCCCTGCTCGCGTGCGGCGGTGCCTTTGCCGGCGGCGCCGCTCCGGCGAGCGCTGCCAACCTCGACATCGTCATCGCCGGAGACAGCTACTCCTCTGGTAACGGCGCCGGCGGGTACACCGACACGTCCTGCTATCGCAGCAAGAACGTGTGGGGTCAGCGGTACGCATCGTCCCTGCGTGCGCAGGGCTTCACGACGACCGTCAAGAACGTCGCGTGCAGTGGTGGCGTCGTCAAGGACCTCGATGCGCAAATCAACGCCGTCACCCCGGAGACCGACCTCGTCGCGCTGACGATCGGAGGCAATGACATCGGCTTTACGAAGATCGTGGTGAACTGCTTCGCGCCCGTGGCGGCGGACCCGGTCCGCTGCCGCGATTCGATCACCAAGGGCAAGGCTGGCGTGCTCGCCGTCCGCGCCGGCGCGCTGCAGCGGCTCGACGCACTCAAGGCGAAACTGCGCCCCGGTGCCAAGGTGATCGTGCTCTCGTACCCGTACCTCGCGAACACCAGCAACTACATCCTGCGCGGCTTCTTCACGGCCTACAACGCGGGCAAGGCCGTCCGCGAACTTGGCGACCTCGGTGATCAGGCGATCATCGACGCCACCAACGACGCCAACAGCGCAGCCGGCTACGAACTCGTGAAGTTCATTCCGACGAAGGACCTCTTTGTCGGCCACGAGCCGCACCAAGATCCCTACAAGGAGAACTCCGCCTCGTGGATCTGGGAGTTCACCGGCTGGTTCGCGCCGCTAGACATCTATCACCCCAAGCCCGCCGGACAGGCCGCGATGTCGCTGGCCGTGCAGCGTGCGGCCGGCTCGGCGACGCCCGACTTCGGGCTCGCCCAGTAAACACCGAGCCCTCGTGGCTCTTCCCCTTCGGGGCCCGGCGCACGCACGGCGCCGGGCCCCGATGCTCGTCCTCCGCGCCCAGCTCACCGCTGGGCTGCGCTCCTGACCTTTTCCCGCCAGGCCAGCCCACTGGGTCGGCCGTTGTCCTGCCCCCACCCGGAGACTCATGAACCGCTCGACCCGACGCTTCGCCGCCGCCTTTGCCTGCGCGGCCACGCTGGCTACCGCCGGCCTCTCGACGACGCCCGCCTCGGCCGCGACGCTCGATCTCGTCCTCTTTGGCGACAGCTACACGGCCGGCAATGGTGCCGGCGCTTACACCGACAAGTCGTGCAACCGCAGTGCCAAGAGCTGGGGCCAGCAGTACGCGGCGCAGGTGCGTGCAGCCGGCACGGCGGTCAACGTGACCGATGCGAGCTGCAGCGGCGCGCGCGTCCGGGACCTGGGCGAGCAGATGGCCGCCGTCACGCCCGACACGGATCTCGTCGCACTCACCATCGGCGGCAACGACGTCGGCTTCATGGGGATCGTGACGTGGTGTTTCCTGCCGACGAGCGCCGACCCCGTGCTCTGCCGCAACGCCGTCGCCAAGGCGAAGGCGAGCCTCCCGGCCGTCCAGACCGCGACGGTGACGCAGCTCGCGCAGCTCCGTGCGGCGCTGCGGCCAGGCGCAAAGGTGCTCGTGCTCTCGTACCCGTATCTCGCGCAGAAGAACAACTACACGCTGCGGTGGTTCCTGAACAGCTTCAACGGCGGGCGAGGCGTCCGTGAACTCGGTGACCAAGGCGACGCATCGGCTCGGGCTGCCATCGACGCTGCGAACGCGGCCGCCGGCACCGACTTCGTCACGTTCGTGCCGACCAAGGATCTGTTCGTCGGGCACGAGCCCAACCCAGACCCGTATCGCGCCAACAGCGCGAGCTGGATCTGGGAATCGAGTGTGCTGAGCGCTCCCGAGGGCGTCTACCACCCGAAAATCGCTGGCCAGGCCGCGATGGCGAGCGCGATCGTGCGCGTGGCGGGGACGGGCGGCGCGTTTGGCGTAGCGCAGTAGCGTCCCGGGCATGAGCGAGATCACGATCAAGGGCCCAGGGCCGGTCTTGTCGGCCACCCGCGGTGGACCGGACGAGGGCCCGGCTCGGATTGTGATGCTCCACGGCCTCACCGCGACCCGCCACTACACGGTGATGGGGTCGCGCCACCTCGATCGCCGCGGTCTGGTCAACGTCGCGTACGACGCCCGCGGCCACGGCACGTCTGGGGCTGCGGCTGGCCCCAGCGATTACGGCTACCCGCAGCTCAGTGCCGACCTCGAAGCCGTCATCGACACCGTCGCGGGGGCCGATAAGCCGGTCGTGCTGCTCGGGATTTCGATGGGCGCGCACACGGCCGTGCGCTTCGCGATCGACCATCCGACGCGCGTCAGCGGGCTCGTGCTCATCACACCCGCCCACCTCCCTGGGCCGCAGTCCAGCGACCGGTCAGCGTGGAGCAGGCTCTCTGCGGCGCTCCGTGGGCCAGACCCGATCGACGCCTTCGTGGAGGCGTCGGGCTTGGAAACGCTCCCGGCGGAGTTTCGCGATCAGGTGGGTATGGCGATCCGCCAGCGGATCGGTCGCCACGAGAACTTGGCGGCGGTCGCCGACGCGCTCGACGGCGTGCCGGGGTCGTCGCCGTTCGACTCGATGGACGACCTCGCCGGCATCACTGCGCCGACGATCGTCGTCGGCAGCCGCGACGCGGTCGATCCGAGCCATCCGCTCGCGGTTGCGGAGCGGTGGGTGGAAGCGATTCCGGGCGCGCGGCTCGAACTCGAAGCAGAGGGGAAGTCGCCGCTGGCCTGGCAGGGCGGGCGACTTGCGCGGTTCGCCGAGGAACTCGTGGGTGGGTGTGCGTAGCCCGAGGCTACGCACACCGCCACCGGCTGGTGCGCCGGGGCGGGGCGGTGCGCCGCCGCGCGCCGTGCCCCGAAAGGCCGACGCGCGACGAACGCGAAGCGTTCGCTAGTTGAGCGACTTCTTGAGCGCGGCGGCAGCGCTGAACTTCGCGCCGTTGCTGGCGGCGATCTTGATCGTCTCGCCGGTGGCCGGGTTGCGGCCCTCGCGGGCAGCGCGCTTGCTCACGCTGAACTTGCCGAAGCCGGAAACGGCGACTTCGCCGCCGGTCTTGAGTTCTGCGGTGATGGCATCGAACGTCGCGTCGATGATCTCCTTCGCCTGGGCCTGGCTGACGTCGGCGTCAGCCGCAACCTTCTGAGCGAGTTCCTGCTTGGTCATGAGAGAAACCTCCTGGGGATCTACGGGGGCTCCAAGCTACATGTCTCATCGGCGGATCGCCCGCAGTTACTGGCGAAATGAGGTCTGCGAGGCCGGTCGGAGGCCAAATTCAAGGTGATTTCCTGACGAATTTGCCGCTTGACGCACCAGTTTGCGGGGCGACTCATTTGAGGCGCAATCCCCCTGCTCAACGCTGTTTTCCGTGACGGGCACCATGGGTCGTAGGTGCCCCGTCCGAACGGTGTCTGGTGCGCCCAAACGCAAAGTCGCCGAAATTTCCCGGAATCTCGGCCCGATCAGGCGCCGAATGGTCGCGTCCGGCGCTCTACGTGGCACCATGGAGCCCATGGAGAGCACCCGGATCGATCGCTGGCTGTGGGCCGTCCGGGTCCACAAGACGAGGGCGCTAGCCACCGATGGCTGCCGCGCCGGCCACGTGAAACTCAACGGGAATCCGGCCAAGGCCGCGAGCTCGGTGAAGATCGGCGACCGCGTGGAGGCGCGCGTAGGGGATCGCAAGCGTGAACTCGAGGTGGTCCAGATCATCGAGAAGCGCGTGAGCGCGAATGTCGCCGCGACGTGCTTCGTCGATCACACCCCGCCACCGCCCGATCCGAGCGCGTTCAATCAGCCGACCTTCAAGCGAGACGCACGCACCGGTCGTCCGACCAAACGTGATCGTCGCGACCTTGAACGCTTTCGCCAGGACCACGAGTAGGCGGTCGTCCAGCACGGCGCGCGGCCTGGACCAGCGCAGCGCGCCGCTAAGCGCCGTACGTTGAGTCGATGACCAGTCCCCAAGAGCCGAAGGATGCGGCGAGCCGCCAGCACGAAGAGGTCGAGGCGGGAGCGACGGCCTCCGCGTCGGCGCGTCGCCGGATCTGGTTCACGCTCGCTGGTGCCGCTGGGGCAGCGGTCATCACGGCGGTCGTCGTCGTGGCGGTCACCTCCCGCGGAGGAGAGGACGACGTTTCGGCGCCGCCGAAGGCGACGGTGCCCGCGGTCAAGACGACCGATCTCAAGGCCGCGGCCAAGCTCGCGGGTGGGACCTTCACCAAGTACCGGTACGACTACGGCACGGGGAATCACGTGACGACGCCGGTGAAGTACCCGCAGAACCCGCCGACGAACGGCCCGCACCATCCTCAGTGGGCGAGCGACGGCAACTATGCGGGCGCGTTGACCCCGCCGACCGAGATGCTCGTCCACGCCCTTGAGCACGGCCGAGTCGAGATCCAATACCGGCCCGGGCTCCCACAGGCACAGATCGATCAGCTCGTCGCGCTGTACAACGAAGACCCCGCGAAGGTGCTGCTCTTCGAGAACATCACCGACATGAAGGCGGATGTCGCGGTGACCGCCTGGGCGAATGGGTTGCTGATCAAGCAGTTCTCACCGGCGGCCTTCGACGCGATCCGCGCCTTCCGTGATCAGTACCGCGATCAAGGTCCCGAGACCGTCGAGTGACTGCGGCCCAGCACCAGCCTGGTTAGGCTGGGCAGGTGCTGAACCGGGCTTCATCGTGGATCTAGGGCTCAGCGGGCGAGTCGCACTCGTGACGGGCGGGAGCCGTGGCATCGGACGAGCGATCGCCGACGTCCTCGCTTCCGAGGGTGTGCGCGTCGCCGTGACCGCCCGCGATGGCGCGGTCGCCGAGCGAGCTGCGGCCGGTCTCGGCGGGCGTGGGTACGCGTTCGATTCCAACGACCTTGAGGCTGGGCCGCTGCTCGTCGACGCCGTGGAGGCCGACCTCGGCCCGATTGATCTCTACGTCGCCAACACCGGCGGGCCGCGCCGCGAGCCCGACCCGCTCGGCTTTGCCGTCGAAGAATGGGAGTACGCGCATCGCACGCTCGTCGTGTCGCCGATGACGATCATCGGGCGCGTGCTGCCGGGCATGCGCAAGCGTGGCTTTGGTCGTGTCGTGGCGGTGTCGTCGAGTGCAGCGCTCGAGCCGATTGCGGGCCTGCAGCTCTCCAACGCGAACCGACCAGGCTTGCTGGCGGCCTTCAAGCTGCTCGCGCGCGAGACCGCCGCCGACGGCGTCACCTTCAACGCTGTGCTGCCCGGTCGTATTGGGACCGATCGTCTCCGGGCAGGCTACGAGTCCGACGAAGAGCTTGAGGAGGCGGCGCGCCGCGACGTGCCCGCCGGCCGCGTCGGCACGCCCGAAGAGGTCGCGTCCCTAGCCGCGTTCTTCTGCTCCACGCGCGCGAGTTACGTGACGGGCCAGTCGGTGCTCGTGGACGGCGGCCTGACGCACCGCTGGTAGCTGCACGGCTGTCGCCGCGGCCGTTGCGGGTCGGGTGAAAGGCGCCTCGAAGTGGCGTAGCAACAATGCTACGATTTCGGTGTGGCGACGATCCCTCAACGAGAGCTTCGGAATGACATCGCCGATGTCTTGCGTCGCGCCGAGGCAGGGGAGCGCATTGTGATCACGGTGTCCGGCCGAGAGGTCGCCGAGCTTGGGCCGGTTCCGCGCGCTCGTGCCGTGTCGGCAGACCGCGCTCGCGAAGTGTTCGCGGCGCTCCCGCCGATGGCCGGACTCCTCGACGACTTGCGTCAGGCCTCTGGCGGGATCGTCGACCCGTGGGGCTGAAGGCCCTGCTCGACACGTCGGTGCTGATCGACGGGATTCCCGAAGAGGTTGAGATCGCAAGCATCAGTGCGATCTCGATCGCCGAGATGCAGTTCGGCGTCGAGCGCGCCCGCGACGCAGCAGAACGACAACGTCGGTTGGTGTGGCTTGGGGCGATGCATCAGGTCTTCGATCCAATCCCGGTCGACGCCACGGTGGCGCATGCTTGGGGCGGGCTCGCGAGTCTGGCGGTCGAACGCGGCCTTCAGCCGCGGCGTCGGGCGTTCGACTTGCTGATCGCAGCCACGGCGCTGGCGCACAACCTCGTCTTCCTCACCCGTGACGCGGACCTTTTGTGGCTAGAAGACGTCATGGACGTCCGCCAACCCCTCGGTTGACCTACGTGCGGGCGTTCATGACCGCACATGGCGACGCAGAACGTCGCCTGCTCGAGCGGCGGCTCGTGGACCTCACCGCCTGATTCGCGCCCGCCCTGCGTCGGGCGAGGCGGGCGCTGGCCACCTGCGGCCCGGCGAGACACCGGAAAATAGGGTGGACTTTTCACGAAACCGGGGTCGTACAAGTGGTGCCCTATTTGGTGGTGCATCGCGAGGTGAGCTGCGTCGGCTCGCGGTCGGCTTGGCCCCGTGGGGTCATGGATTGGCTGTCGCCGTGAGCTGTGTCGTTCGTGCCTGGGGGCGGGTGGGGAGCAGCAGGGAGAGCGCGCCCGCGATGAGGACGAACGCGGCTGACGTCCAGAGGCATGCTTCGAGTCCCTGCCATTGGTAGATCAGGCCGGAGCAGATCGTCCCGCCGAGGCGACCGGCCGCATTGGCCATGTAATAGAAGCCGACGTTCATCGCGACCTTGTCGCCGCGGGCATAGTCCAGGATCAGGAACGAGTGCACCGCGCTGTTGAGCGCGAACACGCCGCCGAACACGATCAGGCCGCCGACCAACACCGCCGCGGGGTCGGCGCCGGCAGTCAGGCCGATCGCGATGGCCGCCGGCAGTGCGGCGAGCACGAACGCCAGCTTGGCGGCGGAGGCGCCGTCCGGGTCGACTCGCTGCCCGTCGTCCCGGCGTCGACCGAGCAGCTGCGGCGCCGACGCCTGCACGATCCCGTAGCCGATCACCCACACGGCCATGAACGTGCCGACCTGCCAGAACGTCCAGCCAAGGGCCGTGCGCAGGTAGACGGGCAGGGCGACGACGAACCAGACATCGCGGGCTGCGAACAGGAAGATTCGCGCGGCGGCCAGCACGTTGACGGCGCGGTCGTTGGAGAACATCTGGCTGAACTTCGCCTTGGCATCCGTGGTGCCGAGCTGGCCGCGCATCAGCGCGAGCACACCGACCAGGGCGGTCGCGACGAGGGCGGTCAGGATCCAGAGTGCGGGCTGAAAGCCAACCGCGCCGAGGAGGAAGCCGCCCAGGAAGAAGCCGACACCCTTGAGCGCGTTCTTGGACCCGGTGAGCACCGCGACCCAGCGGTACAGCGCGCCCTCTTGACCTGCTGGCGCGACGAGCTTCACCGCGCTCTTGCTGCTCATTTTGGTGAGGTCCTTGGCGATGCCCGACAGCGCCTGCGCCGCCATGACGAACCCGACCACCAGCCACGCTTGTGGGGCAGCAGCGAGCATCGTGAGCGCAACGATCTGGGTCGTGAGGCCGAGCAGCAGCGTCGCCCGGAGGCCGAGGCGCGCAGCGAGCCAGCCACCGACAAGGTTCGTGATGATCCCGAACAGCTCGTAGAACAGGAACAGCGACGCCACCTTCAGCGGGCTGAATCCGAGCTCGTAGAAGAAGAACAGCACCAGCACGCGGCTGGCGCCGTCGGCGATCGTGTCGGCCCAATATGCCCCGGTGACGATCGCGTAGTTGCGCAGATCGCCTGGCCGCGCGGAACTCATGGCGTCGCGAGACTCGCGCCGACGATCGACGTCAGGTCCACAAGGCGATTGGCGTAGCCCCACTCGTTGTCGTACCAGGCCAGGATCTTTACCTGGGTGCCACCGGTCACCATGGTGGAGAGGCCATCGACGATCGACGAGCGCGCGTCGCCGCGATAGTCAGCCGACACGAGCGGACGCTCCTCGAACCCGAGCACGGCGCCGAGCGGTCCGGCCGCTGCGTCGCGCAGCAGCCCGTTGACCTCGTCCACGGTGGTCGGGCGCGACACCTCGAACACGCAGTCCGTCAGCGAGGCGTTTTGCAGCGGAACCCGGACGGCGATCCCATCGAGCCGGCCCTTGAGGTCGGGGAAGATCAGGGCGATCGCCGTCGCGCTGCCGGTGGTCGTGGGGATGAGCGACAGCGCTGAGGCGCGGGCGCGGCGCAGATCCTTGTGTGGGCCATCGACGACGGTCTGCGTGCCGGTGACGTCGTGCAGCGTCGTGATCGAACCATGCGAAATGCCGAGCGCCTCGTGGATCACCTTCACGACTGGGGCAAGGCAGTTCGTCGTGCACGACGCGGCCGTGACGACCTGATGCGCTGCGGCGTCGTACTCGTCGTCATTGACGCCCACGACGACGTTGAGCGCCAACGGGTCCTTGACCGGCGCTGAGACCACGACCTTCGTCGCGCCCTGCTCGAAGTGCGGCGCCAGCGACGCCATCGTGCGGAAGCGGCCGGAACACTCGAGCACCACGTCGACGCCGAGGTCGCCCCAGGCGATGTCGCCGGGCGTCGACGCCGACGTGAACGAGACCGGAACGCCGTCGAGCACAAGCTGATCGCCGGCTCCGCGGTTGCCGCGGTCCCAACGGCCATGGACCGAGTCGAACGTGAGGAGATGCGCGGCGCTTGCGGCGTCCATCGCGGGTTCGTTGACGTGAACGAACTCCAGGTCGGGGCGGTCCCATCCGGCACGCAGCGCGAGCCGGCCCATGCGGCCGAAGCCGTTGATACCGATACGGGTGGTGGTCATCGCGTGAGAGCGCTTTCGATCGACGGCTACCGATGGAGCGTGGCGCAGGTTACCCATCGTCGATCGTCGATTCAATCGATAGAGTCACATCCATGTCCATCGATATGGAACTGGCTCCGAAGACCAAACGGGCCGCCGGCGAGCCGTGTTGCGTGCCGGTCGTCTACCCGGAGGTTGACCGCGATCGCGCGCTGCGCCTGGCGACGGTCGCGAAAGCGCTCGGTGATCCGATTCGCCTTCAGCTCGTCGACGTCCTGCGCAAGCACGCGGGCAAGGTCTGCGTCTGCGAGCTCGTGCCGCTCTTTGACGTGTCGCAGCCCACGCTGAGTCATCACCTCAAGAAGCTCCGTGATGCGGGCATCGTCGACTCCGAGCGCCAGGGCCTCTGGGCCTACTACTACGTGGTGCCCGGATCGCTCGACGACTTCGGCGGCTGGCTGCGGTAAGTCGTCCTGGTCGCCGAGGTCGCCCTGGTCGCTGACGTTGCCGGGGGTGCCGTGGGCGGTCTCTTGTGGTGCGGTTGGCGCAGGGCAAAGTCCGCTCGGCGAATTAGATTGACAAATATCGATGCATCCGAGTACGGTTAATCCATCGACCGTTATCGATTTAAGGATCCTTCGTGATGCCCGAGACCAAGACCACCGAAAACGACGCGCCCACCGGAGCATCCTGCTGCGCGCCGTCCGCGCAGGCCACCTGCTGCGAACCGTCGGCCAAGGGCACGTGCTGCGGCACAGAAGCCACGAGTCAGGGTGGCTGTGGCTGCTCGGCAGGGGAGGCGACGGCCCCGCCGGTCGACGCGGGCACGCTGACTGAGACCGTCCGCGCCCGCTACGCCGCTGCGGCGAAGGAAGTCACCGGCGGCGGCGACGCCACCGCGGGTGGTGCCTCCTGCTGCGGTTCGCCCGGCTCCGTCATCACGCCGGAGCAGCGAGCGGTCTTTGGCGAAGCGCTCTACGGCGACGACCATCGCGCTCTCCCAAGCAACGCCGTCCTCGCGTCGCTGGGCTGTGGGAATCCGACGGCGGTCGCCGAGTTGGCTGAGGGTGAGACCGTGCTCGATCTCGGCAGTGGCGGCGGAATCGACGTCCTGCTGTCCGCCAAGCGCGTCGGGGCGACGGGCAAGGCCTATGGGCTCGACATGACCGACGAGATGCTCGACCTCGCCCGGGCCAACCAGGCCGAGTCTGGCGTGACCAACGTCGAGTTCTTGAAGGGCAGCATCGAGGCGATCCCACTGCCGGATGCGTCGGTCGACGTGATCATCAGCAACTGCGTCATCAACCTGGCTGGCGACAAGTCAAACGTGCTCCGCGAGTCCGCTCGCGTCCTGCGGCCTGGCGGCCGGTTCGCCGTCACCGATGTGGTCGCCGACGAAGGGATGGACGCGGCGACACGCGCCGACATGCAGCAGTGGACCGGCTGCATTGCCGGCGCGCTCACCGAGCGCGAATTCCGCAGCGAGCTCGCGGCCGCCGGGTTCGTCGACATCGAGGTGCAGTCGACGCACCGGGTGCACGATCAGGCGTTCTCCGCGATCGTGCGGGCGACCAAGCCAGCCTGAGGGCTCGCGCTAGGCGGAGGCGCCTGCCGTCTCCGCCTCTTCGTCGGTCGGCGCGCCGGCCCACACGTCCGGGCCGAAGACCTCGTAGTGGATGCGCTCGGACAGGACGCCGGCGTCGAGGAGCTGACGCCGCACGACGCGCATGAACGGCAGCGGGCCACAGAGGTAGGCAGTGGTGGCGGGGGAAATGTCGATCTCCGACAGGTCCATCAGGCCGGTGACGGAGGCGTCGTCGGCGTTGTCCTCGTACCAGCGGTGAAGCGTCGCGCCTGAGAGGCGATCGGCCGCTGTCGCCTGTGCGTCGCGCAGGGCGTGGGTGGCCGGCTCGCGATCAGCGTGGGCGACGACGATGCGCCGCTCGCTGCGTTCATTGGCGAGGGCTTCGAGCATCGAGACCATCGGCGTGATGCCGATCCCGGCGCTCACCAGGGCGATCGGGCCGTCGCCGGGCAGGATCGTGACATCGCCTGCGACGGGGCCGAGTTCGAGCACGGAGCCCACCTTCGCCTCGGCATGCAGGTAGTTCGAAACGCGGCCGGCCGGCGCGTCGTCTTCGGCATCGACGCGTTTGATGGTGAGCTGGAGCACGTCGCCCGGCGCTGAGGAGACGGAGTACTGGCGGGCCTGGTGCTCGCCGTCGGGCAAGTCGACGGCGACTGAGAAGTACTGGCCGGCCGCTGCGGGCGGAAGCGGTTCGCCGTCCTGGGGGCGCAGGCGTAGCGTCATCACGTCAGGGGTCTCGTCGATGCGCTCGACGACGGTCCACGAGCGCCAGGGGCTCGCCGGGTCGGCGGCGACCTGAGCGTAGAGGCGGGCTTCGGCGGCGACGAGTTCGAGTGCAAAGAGCCAGTAGACCTCGTCCCAGGCGGCCGCGACCTCGGCCGTGACTGCGCTACCGAGGACCTCGCCGACGGCCTCCAGCAGGTACTTGCCGACGATCGGGTACTGATCCGGCCGGATCCCGAGGCTCACGTGCCGGTGGACGATCCGGTCGAGCATCGGCTCCAGGTCGCGGGCTCCGGGATCCAGGAGGTTCACGGCGTAGGCGACGACGGAGCCTGCCAGTGCCTTGGGCTGTTCACCGGTGGCCTGGTGGGCCGTGTTGAACACGCGAAGGAGTTCCGGGTGGGCCGCAAACATCTTCGGGTAGAAGACCTTCGTGATGGCTCCGGCGTGCTCGGCGACGACGGGGGCGGTCGCCGCGACGATGGCGGCTGAACTCTGGCTGAGCACGGGACGGGCTCCTTTCGGCGGTGCCGATGTGGCGCGCCGGGATATTTATACGGATCTAGCCGTGACAATACATTCGCGATCGGGCGAGTGCGGTCACGGGGAGGGCTCGACGAGGTACGGCGCGGCGCCGACTTGGCGTCCAGTGCAGTCGCTGGCGGTGTTTCCTGAGCTACGCTCGTGCCGTGGCGCACGATCCGCGAATGGGCCCGTCGCCAGCGCGGGCCGCCGATGACGCAGCGCCGCTCACGGCGCCGCGTGCGCGCGTGCTCGAAAGCCTGCAGCGCCATGGCGGTCCGGTGACGACGGCCGAACTCGCGACCGAGAGTGGGCTGCATGAGAACACCGTGCGCGAGCACCTCGACGCGCTCGTGGCTCGCGGGCTGGCGGTGCGTGGACTTGCCCCGGCAGCCGGGCGCGGGCGCCCGCCGGTGACTTACTCAGCGGCGGCGCTCCGTGAACCCGACGCCCGCGTGCGTGAGTACTCCGCGCTTGCGTCGGTCCTCGCCGGTCATTTGGCTCGAACCAGCGCGGATCCGGCGGCCGACGCGCGTGCCGCTGGCGAGGAGTGGGCCGCCGCGCTGCACCTGGAGGGTGAGCCGGCGCCGTCAGAGGCGCAGCGGCGCGCGCGGATCGTGAAGCTCTTTTCCGACCTCGGCTTCGACCCGGAGCCCGACGAGAACGCCTCGTCGCTCGCGCTGCGCCGGTGTCCGCTCCTGGACTCGGCGGTGAAGCACCCGGGCGTGATCTGCGGCGTGCACCTCGGCCTCACGCGCGGCGTTGTGGAGCGCCTTGGCGGTGATCCCGATCAGGTCGCACTGCGACCATTCTCAGAGCCCGGCGCCTGCCGGCTGGTGCTCGGCCACACGGGCGGCAAGGGGCAGGCTCCGAGCGGCGTCCCCGCCGCCGACGCGGAGTAGAGTTCGCGGGGTGAGCGCGAGCGATCGATCGCGGGTTTTGGGTCCGGGCGGCTCCGGCGGCGCAGCATGCTTACGCTGAGAGACCTGGCCGGGCGGCGCGCGGGTGTTCGGGTCTTCCTGCTCGCGGTGTCGCTGGTGCTGGGCCTCACCGTCACGGCGCATCACAGTGGTCTCGGCGAGCACGAGATGGGGGCGATGCACGGCGATCACGCCGCGGCGGTCGCCACCTGCTTGGGGATTGCCGTGGGCGCTGTCACGGTCGTCGGCTTGGTGCTCGTTCGGCGCATACGCCGCCGCGCTCCGTGGGCGGGGCGGCCGCGCGTCAGGCGCGCGGCGCTGGTATCTGCACTGACGCCCGCGGTTTGGGTGCCACCGCCGCGCGCTGGTCCGAACCTCTCGTTGCATCTCTGCGTCGATCGACGGTGATCGCGTCTGCCCGGCCTCGCGTCTCGCGAGGTCGGCTGCCCGATGCCCACGATTTGTTCTCAGAGGACTCCTTCAATGACCCGTTCCAAGACCGGCCGCGCTGCGGCCGCTTTGCTCGCCAGCGTCGCGTTCGGTGGTTTCATCGCCGGCTGCGGCGACGACGATCACCCGATGTCGGATTCAGCCCGCGACTCCATGATGGGCCGCGATGACAACGCCTCCAGCGCGAAGCCGCCGGCCTCCAACGCCACGGCCGCCGAGGTTGACGCCGCGTTCGTCCGGCAGATGATTCCGCACCACCAGATGGCCGTGCAAATGGCGACGATGGCGACGTCGTCGGCCGACCATGCAGAACTCAAGAAGCTGGCCGCCGACATCATCGACTCGCAGACGAAGGAGATCGCGTCGCTCACCGCGATCGCAAACGAGCTGAGCGTGACGCCGGGGCGGGGGATGGGACACGGCTCGACGGACGGATCACTCAAGGCAGATGCCTCGACGCTCGAGCTCAGCATCGACGACATGGGCATGTCGATGGACATGGACTCCATGCACGATGCGTCGGCCTTCGATCAGGCGTGGATTCTTCAGATGATCGAGCACCACGAGGGCGCGATCGCGATGTCCAAAGCGCAGCTCGCACGCGGCAAGCACGCTGGCCTGCGCAAGATCGCGACGAGCATCATCGCTGCCCAGCAGCGCGAGATTGACGAGATGAAGCAATGGAACCAGGACTGGTACGACGGCAAGACCAGCTCGGAATCCAGCGACTCGGGCGGCGGGCACATGTCAGGGATGCACTAGGCGGCGAGGCGCCTAGGACCGCTCCGCCGGCCGCTGGGTCGGTGGAGCGATACCGAGGGCAAGGAGCCACCCTGCGCGTTACCAGAGCGCGCGGGACCGGTTGGCTCGCACGTGTTCGAGGTCGCCGTGGCGCTCGATCATGCCGAGCAGGGCAGCGCGCAGTGCCTCGGCTTGCTTTGGCGCCAGCTCGCTCTCGAGCGCGGTGCTGACGGCCCGACGATCACGCCGCCCTGGGCTGCCTAGGGTGGCGGTCATGTCGTTTTCTTGCAAGAACCTCCGGGAGGATCTGGCAGACGTCGGGTCCAACTTCAACGGCGCGCCGGGACTGGAGTTTCGGCTCGCGACGCAGGCGCTCGGACTCGAGCGGTCCGGTCTGAGCTATCAGCGCGTTCCGCCCAATGCTCGCTTCCCGTATGGCCACACCCATCAGACGCAAGAAGAGGTGTACGTGGTGGTCGGCGGGACCGGGCGAATGAAGCTCGACGACGAGATCATCGAGGTCAAGCAGTGGGACGCCGTCCGTGTTCCGCCCGGCACCTGGCGCGGGTCCGAGGCCGGTCCGGAGGGACTTGAAATGCTTGTCGTCGGCGCGCCCAACCTCGGCGTTGACCCGCGCGAGGACGTCACGGGTGAGCGCGACTGGTGGGGCGACTGAGCGTCGCTGGGTCGAAGCGATCAGGCGGGCTTGCGCGGGCGCGGCCCGGCGTTCCATGATGACGCAGGTCTCGCCTCGATCGCGCTCATCGGGGCCGCCAGCCCATGCCTCGACCGCGTCCAGGGATGACAAGATCGACACCATGCACGTTCGGTTGACTTTGCTCAGCGTTGTCTTCGCAGCGTTGGTGCTCGCGCCGACGGCGTCGGCGACCGTCGATGCGCACCTTGCCGGCGGCATCCTGACCGTCACCCAGGGTGATCCTGGAACGGTCCAGATCGTCGATCATGGCTCAGACGGTCTCGAGGTGAGGTCGTGGGAATCGAGTACCACTGGTTGCGCGCCGCGCTGTGTCGGCGTCACGTCGATTCGCTACGTCGGCAGCGACGGCGACGATCGGCTGTTTGGCAACCGTTCGCCGGTACCGATCGTGGCAGACGGTGGTGGCGGCGCCGACAACCTGACCGGCGGGCCGTTCGCCGACCTCTTGCGCGGCGGTGAGGGGGAGGACGTCCTCGAGGATGGGAACGCAACCCAGGATGCCGGTGACATGTTCGACGGCGGCGCGGGCATCGACACGGTGGCCTACCTGCCGTACGTCGCCGTCGAAAGCGTCCGCACGGGGCCGGTGACCGTGACGCTCGCCGAACCCGGGGTCACGTCGACCGGAAACGGCGAGCCCGGCGAGGACGATCACGTCAAGGACGTTGAGAACGCCACCGGCGGGTCGGGCGACGACACGATCACGGGCAACTCCGGGGCCAACGTGATCGCTCCCGGCGGCGGTGCCGATGTGATCCACGCGGGCGGAGGCGGCGACACGATCGACGCCCGCGATCAGATCTCGGATGTCGTGGACTGTGGCCCTGGTGTTGATCACGTGCGTTCTGATTTGAAGCTCGACGTGGCTATCGACTGCGACCAGGTCGAGCCACAGATCTTCGGTGCACCGACGCTCTCGGCCGTGCCGCAGGTTGGGGTCCCCATCACGATGGTCACCGACGGCGTTTCCGCCCTGGGTGATCCCGCCCCGACCTTGAGCTACCGGTGGGTCGCCTGCGGTCGCTATTCCTGTGGCCGCGAGATCGGGGTCGGCATCACCTTCACGCCCACGGAAGCCGAACGCAGCTATCCGACGTATGGCATCCAGGCCGAGGTGACCGCCACGAACCCCTTCGGCTCCGACTCGACCCGCGGAGAACGTCAGCTCGTCGGTGAGTCCCCATTGCCGCCAGCGGGTCGCGAGCCAGGATCGCCGGCGGGCGGAGGTCCCGCCGCGACGCTGGTGCCCGATACCCGAGGGGCCGCTGGCGTCGCAGGTCTGCCGTTCGATGCCGCGTTGCTCGCAAAGCGGGCACTCCCAGGCCGGACCCTGGTGAGGGTTCCTGCCCTCGATGTTGGTGGCCTCGTGGGCTTCCGGCCGCGCGGCAAGCTCCGCTTGTCGACGGCCCTCAAGCCTGTCGATTACGTCGTGCTCGTGTGCCGTGCGCCGGCGCGGTGCGCATTCACCGTCAGGCCGGTGCTTCGAGGCCGTGGGCGAGTCGTCGCGCGGCTGCGTCGCCTGAAGCGATCGATGGAGCCCGGAACCGCGCAGGTGCTGAGCGTCACTCCGTCGGCCGCGCTTCGCGCCGCGGTCAGGCACACACGGCAGCCGCGACTGGCGGTCACGCTGACCGCGCCCGAGTCGGCCAAGTCCGCTCAAGGCGTGGCGAGCATTTCAGTGCGCTGAGTGGGTGCCGTCGGCCGAGAGTTCTGGGACTCCTGGTGGGCGCGACCGCCCGCGTGGCGCCTTCGTCCGGCCGCCGTGACGGCCGGACGAAGCTGCGGGGAGCGGCCTACAGCGTCTGTCGGTGCCTGGTGGTTGCCCGTTGGAGGCTGAGGTACGCGGTGGTCAGCGGGGGGCTTGGCTTCCGTGCGAGAACAGCACGAACCAAACGGTGACGGTGATGAGGGCCAGTGCGACGTTGATGATCAAGATCTTGTCGAGCACCGTCGCGGGCTCGTCTGGCGTGTCGCCGCGTAGGGAATGCAGCCAAGCCGCACCGACTACCCGTGGGCCGGACGCGACGTCGAAGCGGTCCGCGTATCGACGTTCAAACCGGCCGAGGCCCAATCCAACGGCGTACATCGATACTGAGGTCCCGATGTAGAGCAGCGCGAACGACGACATGTCGCTTTGGGTGACCCGCGCGAAGCGTCCAGCGAACCAGAGCCACGCTGCAGGAACGGCGGTCCACATCAGGAGCCCGCCGAGGCTCATGGCCAAGATCAGGGCCGGCTTCTCGATCCGACGGGGCACGATGTGAACCTAACGCCCAAAGGCCGCCGCGTTGAAGGATTCCGCACAACCGGAGTCCGTTCTTTGGTGTCAACGATTATCGAGGCCTCCGGCGTGCGACGTCGCAAGGGGAAAGGTACGTAGCCGGGGGGGCCGTAGCACGGGTGCTACACTCGTCCGGTGGCGCGTGAGATCACGCAGCGGGAGTTGCGCAACGAAAGTGGGGCGGTCATGCGCGCCCTCGACGAGGGTGAGTCGTTTGTCGTAACGCGCAACGGCGTGCCGGTCGGCGAGCTAGTTCCGGTTCGGCCGCGGCGGTTTGTAGCGGCCGACGCCCTGGTGGCCGCGTTCCGCGGCGCTCCGGCGCTCGACGTCGACCGCTTCTTGGCGGACGTTGACGGTGTCGTTGATCAAGACCCAACGCCGCGTGCCTGAATCGCGAAGAGCACGCGGGCTGCTCGACACGTCGGTCGTGATTGCGCTGGACCAACTGTCGCCCGAGGAACTCCCGTCCGAGGTTGCGATCGCCGCGATTACTCTTGCGGAGCTGGTCGCGGGCCCACTGGCCACGGATGACCCACTTGAACGAGCCCGGCGTCAGGATCGACTCCAGCGCATCGAGGCGACGCTTGAACCGCTGGCGTTCGACGTCTGGGCGGCGCGCGCTTACGGTCGCGTCTACGCGTCAGTACTCGCCGCTGGACGCAAGGCGCGAGGCCGGCGAGCGGTCGACCTGTTGATCGCCGCCACGGCCATCGGCGCCGAGTTGCCGCTCTACACCCTGAATCCGAACGACTTTGTTGGGATCGATGGCCTCGATCTCGTGGCGCTCAAGCTGACGACCGCTAGCGATAGCTAACAACGCTTCTCGTGGCTCGGCTTCTACCCTGCGCTCGATAATGCACGTTATGTCAGGTTGCGAGGAGAGCGGCCCCATGGCGGGACGTTGATTGTCGATGCGTCCTGTGGATTCTCATCTAGCTGAGAGCGATTTCTCGCGAGTCTGAGCGTTCGAGCTTCTCACGGGCGAGAGTTCGCTCGGCCCCGCCGCGCGCCGCCGAGCCGCTCCGCTTGCGGTTGTTCAAGCCGGCAGTCACCGATATCTCGAGACGCCCGTCTGCGAAGTCGTGCTGCCAGACGGTGTCGTGCGCGGCATCCGTCAGTCGACCTCGACGGTTTGGGATTTGCAGGAGCGTCTTGCTGATCGACAACGGGCCCCATTGCGTCATCGCTTTGTCGCCGGTCGACAGCCGCCGTTGGTTGCAGTCGCGGCAGATCTCCTCGGGCGGCAGAACGACACCGGGGTAGCGCGTGCCATGTGCAAGATCGCCCTCGAAATGGCCTGGATGGTCGACAGTGACGATGCCCGCTCTGAGCGTTGGGATGAACTCCGCTCGGCTGCACTCACGGGCCGTTTGCCCGCCGACCTCGGATTCCATGCCAACTTCACGTACTTGGCATCGCCTGAGCCGAGAATCCGGCTCCACCGGACCGACCCCGGCACCGATTTGGACGCTGCCTGCGAAGTTTCGATCTGTGGCGTTCCGCTTGCGATCACGGTGGGCCAGGTGACCTCCCCACCCATGCCCGGCATCGCGAGCTGGACCGTCGATGAACAAGGCTGGCTCACTGGCGGCCCTCCTTCGATGTGGATGCGCTTCGGCGGGACCTATGACGAACTCCGGCAACTCAGCCCGGACGAACCGGCGCCCGCGTCCGGGTCCTTCTCGCAACTGCCGAGCGGAGATCGACGACGCTCCGTGATTCTCAAGTCGTCATAGCCTGCGCGTCGCCTGGGCATCGACGCTCCGTGCGATCCTCCGCTGGTGCTCTTCGATGCAAGGCTCCGTACCGACCCGACCGAGAGTTCAGGGCTCGAACCGACGTTCGACTTCCTTGACCGCGTTGCGTCTCCGTTCTTTGAGCAGGTTCGCGAGGCGCTAAACCGCTGGATCAGCGCGTATCCCTCGACCGAGCGAGACGAGTTGATCGCTCGCATGCGAGCAAGTTCGTCAGCGTTTCGAGACGCGTTCTGGGAGCTATGGCTGTATACGGCCTACGTCGGCGCTGGCTTCGACGTCGAGATCCACCCGACGATCCCTGGCACACCGAACCAGCCCGATTTTGCCGTCAGCCGCGGAACGTTCACGGCGTATCTCGAGGCGCGTGTAGCGACCGGAGCGTCAGCGGAGTCAGTCGCCCGAGAGAACCTCAAACTCGGGCTATACAAGGCGTTCAATACGGGTGACCATCGCGACTTTCGTCTCTCGCTCTCGATCGCAACCGAGGGTCCTGGCCAGCCGAGCGCCAAGGCGCTGCGCCGAGGTGTTCTGGCCTGGCTCGACACACTCGACGCCGATGAAGTTGGTCGTGACGGCCAGCCATTCCCGACCCACGTCGCAGCCATCGGCGGCTGGAATTTCGAGTTCACGGCCCTCCCACTCGCTGCGGATCGGCGTGGTGCCTCAAAGGCTCCGCTGCTCTCAGTCCTGCCTGGCGGCACCTTCGTCGGAGACTCCAGCGCCGCGTTTCGCAAAGCACTCGAACACAAAGGCCGACGGTACAGCGCGTCCGCGGATCCACTCATCGTCGCGATCCAAACCGAGGAGCTCTGGACTCATCGGGAAGATCTCGAGTCAGCGCTCTTCGGCCGAACCAGCCAGCGCGGCGAACTGATCGGCGGCCAGCTCGTGATGAGCGACTTGACTCGGAAGTCCGACGGCTACTGGAGCGAGTCGTCCGGGCACCGCGTCGCCGCTGTCCTGACGGCGGAGCACGTGCAGCCGTGGGCTGTACTCCGCCCAAGGCCTTTGCTCTGGCTCAACCCGCGACGCACGAACGCCCTCGATCATCCTGCTATCTGGCCCCAGAGCGCGCTCGCCGACGATCGCTTGGTAGTCACCTGGACACCGCCGGACGAGTTCGCCCCCGACCATTGGTTCGGCGTGCCTCCCGGGTGGCCGGACGGCGTTCCGTTCCGAACCTGACCGCCGGTTCCGCACCGGCTCAATCCTGCTCGTTTCGGGCTGGCAATCGCGAACGCTCGCCCCGCCGGCCTCATAGCAATTCGAACTCGACCGCTGGAGCACGGGTGATCCTGGCGTCGCCTCGCCCGCGCCCCGATCCGCTGCGACAGGCCCCGTCGAGGACCGCAACAGCGTCGGCCAGTCAGCACCTCGTCTTCCGACGCGTCGAATCGTGGTCGTCACCGCGGCGCGAATCGCTTCGCGTCGCCCCGTGTTCGTCGAGATCGGCGAACTGCGGCACAACGGTCGCTGGCTCGGCGTCGTCATCGAACTCGGCCCGACGACGGTGAGCTGCTCCGAACCCTCCGGATCCGGCGATCGCGCAGTGCCTTGATGATGGCGGGATCCCGGCCGGCGTAGCCGACAGCAACGATATTGTGCCGCTCGAAGATCGGGGCGAGTTCCCGACGGATCTCCAGCTCCAGCGGCCGGGCCAGCTCGTCGGCGGTGTTGCGGATTGTCGACTCCAAGTAGTCGCCGTGAACTTTGAGCAGGAAGCAGCCCCGCACTTGTTCGCGTGGCCCACGCCGCCGCAATTCTTCTGTGGTCGTTACGACCGTCGGCGTGATCCCGACGTCGCGTAGCGCGTCTTCCAGCAGCCGGTCGAAGTTGGTGGTGACCACGATCTGGACGTAGCCGTCAGCGACGAGCCTCGCGATCTCTCGATGCGAGTCACCAGGCTCACGCCCCTCGAACTGCTTCGCCAGAAAGTCGCGCCGAGTGGCCGGCTCGACGAAGAACGCCTCGAGAACCTTCGAATACCCACCACCTCGCAACGCATCGACTGAATCGCGCCACTGCACCACCTCCTCATCGCTCGTCGGCGCTTGTCTTCCCTCGGAGTCCTGCTCATACAGCTTGCGCAGCACGATCAGTTCGATGTCCCAGGCTGTCGGAACGCCAGCGTCCCGAGATACCCCGGCGCCCGCCACCAGAACCGTGGACGGAGTCTCAGCCATCGCAGCGGCCAGTGTCACGATCGAATCCAACGCCATTACTGCGGAGCGTATATGCGCCCGCTAGGGGGGCCGACTCGCACCCGGTCCTGACCCCACGTCATGGACCGATCTCCGCTAGACACCGTTTTGAGTAAGAGAATGTGCGAGCCCCTCCCCCGCGCCGACTATCGATCTTCTCGGCTGTGGATGTGATCGCTCTTTGGCCGGGTTGTGAGCACCGGCGTGGCCGCTCACAACCCAGCCAACGAGACCTAAGGCGTCCCGACGCAGTTGCTGGTGTCCGTGATCCCGCCGACGCCGCAGAGGACCTTGCGCGCGCGGCCGCTGGCGTCGAGTAGGCCGCTGTCCCAGTCGCCGCCGACGGACATGAGGTGGTACATGAAGACCTTCACGGACTTGTCGACGAGCCGCTGGCGTAGTTGCTCTCCGTAGGTGAGAGAGGTTTCGTTGGTCTTGATCGCGTCCGTCTTGGCTCCCGCTTCGGTGACCCAGATCGGACCTCCAACTTTCTTGTCGAGCGCTTCCGTAGCGGGTAGCTGGCTCTCGGAGTACTCGTGAAGCGCCCAGAGTTGAGTCGACGGTCTGGCCACGCCTGCCGGCATCGTCGCTTCAGCGACTCCGGCTTTGAAGTCCGTGACGAGGGTCGTGTCGTTCGCGGCAAATTCGCCCGCGAGCGTTCGATTGGCGCCGACCATGCTAGCGGCGTGGGCCCAGAACCGTCCGGCCAGCCGCGCGCCCTTTCCTCCGTCGGCGATCCCGCTTGCGCTGCCGGTGATTGCGCCGTACCGGAGCAGGAACATCTTGTGGTCGGGCTCGTTCCACGCGGT
This sequence comes from Solirubrobacteraceae bacterium, assembly GCA_032119595.1. Lineage (GTDB taxonomy): Bacteria > Actinomycetota > Thermoleophilia > Solirubrobacterales > Solirubrobacteraceae > JAGIBJ01. The sequence goes on from JAUMBQ010000002.1 coordinate 75,378, forward strand.
GTACGTGACCGGGGAGGTACCGACGGCGTCGACGATCTGCTGGAACATTGCGCGGTACGCGCCTTGAGTCGGATACTTGCACGCCGCCAAAGCCCCGCTTCCGGGATCGGCAGCTTCGGTGCCTGAGCTGCAGATGTCGAAGTTCGGGGACATGATGCTCACAACGCCCTCGCCTCCCGTTTCCTGGAGCAACGTCTTGAACGCACTGATCTGGTCTGCCCCGCCGGGGATCCCTCCGCTAATCGGATAGGTGGCACGGCGCATGGCGTCGATTGGAACCTGGATCCGCAGCCGCGGCGCAACGTTCCCGTTGACAGCTTTGAAACACGCCACCACCCGCTTGAACTGGTGGAGCTGGGTATCGAGCACCCGTTTGGCATCAGGCCCCATCGACAAGCCAATCTCGGAGCCCGCCTTCAGCGACCCGCCGGAGCACTGACCTCCGTTGGCGAGAACAGGAACGAGCGAGGCGCCGACAGGCACGGACGCCAACGCTTCCCCCGTGACGCGCTGCGCTGAACTCCAATTCAGACCGTAGTCCGCTGCCGTCCCCGCGTTAGGCACCAAGAATCGAGCATCACCTGGGCCGTAGCGCCAGACGCTACCCCCGGGCGTGACGTCGCGGTACAGAACGCCGTCCGATAGCTGGCTGCGCATCCGCGCGTCGACCCTCGCGCGGTCGGCGGGCGCCAGTCCGTTGTACCAGCTGAGCGCGGCAGCATCGTCAGAGGCAGCCCGAAAAGCCGCGACGACGGCGTCAGCTTCGGCGTCGTTGTCGATGGCACCGCCGAACTGTGCTGACGTGCCGTACGGGTAGTTGACGTCGGCGAGGTGCCAGGGCTGGTTGCCGTTGTTCCAGCCCTGCCACGACGAGACGGAGGCGAACCGATCACCGGTCGACACGCCAACCGCTACGTCAAAAGACACCGGATCGCGACCGACGA
>JAUMBQ010000003.1:0-290009 GCA_032119595.1 Solirubrobacteraceae bacterium
AAATGGCCGCTCACCCCCGCCCCCAGCGTGAACGGCCAAAATCTGTCGTTGGGACAACAACAAATAGCCGCTCACCCCCACCCCTCGGCGTGAACGGCCAAAATCTGTCGCCAGGACAACAACAAATGGCCGCTCACCCCGCCCCCGGCGTGAACGGCCAAAATCTGTCGTTGGGACAACAACAAATGGCCGCTCACCCCCACCCCTCGGCGTGAACGGCCAAAATCTGTCGTAGGGACAACAACAAATAGCCGCTCACCGCCGGCCCCCAGCGTGAACGGCCAAAATCTGTCGTTGGGACAACAACAAATGGCCGCTCAGTGACGGCCGCAGTTTCGGCTGGCTGGCGGTGTTTAGCTGAAGGCCAGCAGGTGCAGGCGCGGCTCGCCGGCCTGCTCTGGGTGGAACGAGGTTCCGATGACCTTGCCGCTGCGGATGGCCACGACCGACGGCGCTTCGCCAGCCTCAGCCCCTTCGTGGGGCACGCTCGCGAGGACTTCGACCGCGTCGCCGTGGGCCGTCACGCGGGGCGCGCGGATGAAGACGGCGTGGACCGGCCCGCCGTCGACGCCAGCCACGTCGAGGTCGCTCTCGAAGGAGTGCAGCTGGGAGCCGAACGCGTTGCGCTCGCAGTGCAGGTCGAGCACCCCCAGGTGGTCGTCGTCGAGCAAGATCAGTCCCGCGCAGGTGGCGAGCGTTGGCAAACCACCAGTGATGGCCGCGCGGAGCGGATCGCCGAGCCCCTCGCGCTCGATACCGAGCGTCATCGTGGTCGACTCTCCGCCGGGCAAGATCAGGCCGTCGAGGCCTTCAAGCCCCGCGGCCGAGCGAACCCGGCGCACGGAGGCGCCGAGGGCTTCGAGCACCTCGGCGTGACTGCGGACATCACCCTGGAGGGCGAGGACGCCGATGGTCTTCCCGGCGAGCGGACCGTCAGCGACGACGGGGCGCGGCGCGGCAGGCCCGCGTCCACCCCAGGCGCCCGGCCGGTTCACCAACCGCGGCCGGCGAGCGTCTGCTCGGGCGGCAGCGAGCGAACCTCGATCGAGTCCATCGCGGCACCGAGGCCCTCGCTGGCGGCAGCGACGCGCACCGGATCATCGAAGTGCGTCGTCGCCTCGACGATGGCACGCGCGCGGCGCGCCGGGTCGGACGACTTGAAGATGCCGGATCCGACGAAGACGGACTGCGCACCGAGCTGCATCACGAGCGACGCATCAGCCGGCGTCGCGATGCCGCCGGCACAGAAGAGCGGCACGGGCAGCTCGCCTCGCTCGGCGACGTCCTGCACGAGGTCCAGCGGAGCACGAAGCTCCTTCGCGGCCGACGAAAGTTCCATGCGAGAAAGGCCCTGGAGGCGCTTGATCGCGCCGTGGATGTCGCGCAGGTGCCGAACGGCCTCGACGACATCGCCGGTGCCGGCCTCGCCCTTGCTGCGGATCAGCACCGCACCCTCGGAGATGCGGCGCAGGGCCTCACCGAGATTGGTCGCGCCGCACACGAACGGAATCTTGAAGGCGTGCTTGTCGATGTGGTTGGCGTGGTCAGCCGGCGTCAAGACCTCGGACTCGTCGATGAAGTCGACTTCGAGCGCTTCGAGGATCTGCGCTTCGGCGAAGTGGCCGATGCGAACCTTGGCCATCACCGGGATCGAGACGACCTCCTGGATGCCGCGGATCATCGACGGATCGCTCATGCGCGCGACGCCGCCATCGCGGCGGATGTCCGATGGGACACGTTCGAGCGCCATCACGGCGACCGCACCCGCGTCTTCGGCGATTCGTGCCTCATCGGCGTTGACGACGTCCATGATCACGCCACCGCGAAGCATCTCTGCAAGGCCGACGTTGGTCCGGAACGTGGATTCTTCACGCATTGGGGTCAGTTTAGTTCGGTGACCCCGCTGACGCCGTCCGGGTCGACGTGTGGCGTCGGACACTGACCCCGGTTTCGAGCCCAAAATCCTGCATCTGGGCCTTCCGTTCCGACCGGTCTTCTACAATCCTGTGTTGATGGTCCTTCCGCCAGAGCGGAACAGCGCACGGGATCCGTTCCCGCCAAGCACCCGCCCGATGTCCCCCGACCGGCCCGCGTGGCGCGCCGTCAATCGCACGTTCCTGCGATTCAGCCGCACCTTCGGCGTGTTCGGCGCGATGTCGCTCGAAGAGCGCGACGCCCTGAACGCCACGGTTCTGCGCCGGGTGATCGCCGTCGGCTACGCCATGGGGTTCCTGGCGATGGCCGGCGCCGTGGTGTTCGTCGGAGACACCGTGGGGCCGATCGTGCCAGCTTCGCTCGCCGCCGTCTTCTTCGGCGCGATGGCGCTCATCGCGGGGTTCGGACGCAACCTCCCGGGCATCGTCGTGCGCGTCATGGCCTTCGACGTGACCATTCTCGCGCTCTGCCTCGTGGTGGCGCTCGGTTACGAACCCGCCTACATCGCCCTCCTGTACTTCGGCTGGCCGGTGCTCACCGCAGCCCATTTCGGCACCATTCGCGACTTCACGCGCACGATGCTCGAGCTCGCCCTCGGCCTCCCGGTCGCGCTGTACTTCTCCGACGTCTCGGTGCCGCTGCTGGCCTACGGCGGAGTCATGGCCGTCGCGGGGTTCTCGGGCCTCGTGGTCCGGGCGATCGTGTTCCAGGCGACGGAACTCTTCCGCGAGCTCGACCACATCGCATCTACGGACGCACTCACCGGCCTGCTCAATCGCCGTGCTGCCACCGTCGAGCTTCAGGACGCCGTGGCCCGCGCCCACCGGCAGAACACGGAGCTGTCGGTAGTGATCTTCGATATCGACCACTTCAAGCGCATCAACGACAGCCTGGGCCACCCCGCTGGCGACACCGCGCTGCAGCGTTTTGCCGAAGTCCTCCAGGACAGCTGCTCCGGGACCGACGTGGCCGCCAGGCTTGGCGGCGAGGAGTTCCTCGTCATCCTGCTGCGCAGCGACGAATCGGGCGCGCGTGCGTTCGCTCAGCGCTTCTCTGATGCCCTCGATTTTCAGACGGCGAACGACCAGGCTCCGCTCTCGGTCAGCGCCGGCGTCGCAGCGCTCGATGCAGAGCGGGTCGACGCCGACGGCCTGCTCGTCGCCGCGGACCGCGCGCTCTACGCGGCCAAGCGCAGCGGCCGCCATCGCATCGTGGCCGTCTCCGACGCCGGCGTGAAGCCCCTCTCGCCCTCGGCGTAATCCCGCGGGCTTCACCCCGCGCGACGAGCGCACAACGACTTCGGGCCCCACGCTTCCACTCGTCAAGAGCAGAAGCGTGGGGCCCGAAGGTCAGACCAGGACCCGGTTGGGCTGTGGTGCGGGTATCGCGCCGGAGATCGTGTTCGGGCGGAGCCACTTCAGGCCTCTGGCCGTGGTGGCTTCGACCGGACGCGAGACCCAAGCGAGAGCCGTGCCACGGCCCAACCGGTTACTTCAGGCGGTATGCCCTTACGCGGTCGTCGAAGCCGACGGTGTCGCGGGAGTAGACGCCGTGTGCGATGCCCTGGAGCAGCGAGAGGAGTGCTGCGTGGGAGCGGACGTAGGCGGGTGAGTCGCTGGAGTAGAAGAGCGTCGTGTTGGCGAGCTGGGCGACTTCGGAGAGGGTGGCATCGACGAGGGCGATGGCGCGGCCGCGGCGGTGGCGGGCGAGCTTCATGGCGCGGACGACGAGCGGGTGCGGGCGGCCGGCCGAGAGGGCGATGAGGAGCGTGTTCTCGTCGATGCGAGCGAGGCGCTGGAGCGATTCCTGGGAGGCCGAGGCGACGACTTCGACGCGGAGGTCCAGAAGCATCAGGAGGTGACGCAGGTACGACGCAAAGAACGCCATCTGGTCGGTGCCGACGACGACGATGCGTTCGGCAGTCGCGATCGCTTCGATGGTGCGCTCGACGTCCTTGCGGGAGAGGCGGCGGGCGGTCGTCTCGAGATTCTGATGGTCCTGCGCGAGCGCGTCCTCGAAGGGACTGCGGTCGAGGCCGAAGAGCGGGCCGGAGCCGAGGCCTTCACCCTCAATCGTGCCGGGCTCGTGGCGGCGACGGTATTCGTCGCGGGCCGAGCGCTGGAGCTCGGGGTATCCCTCGAAGCCGAGCGCCTGCGAGAAGCGCACGACGGTGCTGGAGGAGGTGTTTGCGCGGCGCGCAAGTTCCTCCGCCGTCTGGAAGGCGACTTCGTCGAGGTGGTCGACGATGTACTGAGCCACGTCGCGCTGCGAGCGGGAGAACTCGTCGAAGCGCGCAAGGATGTAGTCGCAGAGGGACTGCGGCGCCGTGGAGGGGATCGTGATCACTGAGGTCATGGGCAGCCACTCGATTCGACGATCCGGGGCGGTTGTCCTTCCGAGATTCGTCAATGTCGTGGGCGAGTTCGGCATCCGCGCCGATTCGGCCATTGCCGCGCAGGAAACCCGCGCTGTGCGGCGAATCTCGCGTGCCACTGACCGGCGGGTCGACGGCGCGACGCGTCTCGGGGGATACTCCTCCCGCGGGCCGGTAGCTCAGCGGTAGAGCAGCGGGCTCATAACCCGACAGGCCCGGGTTCGAATCCCGGCTGGCCCATCCCCCGCCCCGCGTTTCGCAAGGACTGAGGCGGCGCCCCGAACGAGCGAAGCGCTCGCCTCATGGCCGAGCCACGAGACGAGCGCTTCGCATGAAAGCGGGCGTCGGGGCGATACCCGACGCGGTCCTACGGCAGCAGGACGGCGCCGCGGCCGGCCGGCAGCGTGACCGACGTGACCGAGGTCCCGTCGATGCGGCGCATGGCCTTGGGCAGCGTGACCTTCTTGGCCGCGCCACGGGGCGGGTTCAAGAACACGAGCCCGTTCGCGAACTCACGGGTGTACACGCCATCGGAACGGCGGGTGCGGTCGCCCTTGGGAGCGCCGAGCCTGAGGTCCCATCCCGACCACCACTCGCCGGGCTTGAGGCTCAGCTCGCCGATGGCGTCCTGCCCCTCGTCCACGAGGTAGTAGCCGGCGAGGTTGTATTCCCAGGCGGGCTTGCCGGCGTCGCCGGCGCTGGAGTCGAGCGTGACGGGCACGCCACGGTCGTGCATGCGGTCGATGAACGCCATGAACGACTCGACCGACCAGATGTCGCGGACCGAGGTGCCGTTGGTGAGGCCGTCGTCGTTGAAGCCACGTTCGAGGTTCAGGCGGTCCACCGCGGTGTAGGCGCGCTGGATGAACTGATCGGAGTCGCGACCGATCGACGTGCCGCCGAACCACAGGGCGTTGGCGACGAGCTTCGCCTGGGGCAGATCACGGCGGACCTGTTCGAGGAACTCGGCGATGTACCGACGCCAGTCGGCGAACGTCATCAGCTTGCCGGTGCGGGGATCCATCGGCACCTTCTGCACGCCGAACCGGTCGCCGATGCGCATCTCCATGTTCGCGTCGTCGATCCAGAGGCCGCTGTAGCCCTTCTGGATGAGCAGGCGCGCCTGCTCGATCCAATGGGCCCGGAAGCCCGGGCTGCCGATGTCGCCGGCGAACTGGGGGCACGAGCCGTTCTGGCAGCCCCACGGGATCGACATGCGCTGGCCGGCGGCGTCCTTCAGGACCCACTCCGGGTGTGCGGCGAGGGTGCCAGAGTCCTCGGTGTAGATCGCGTAGAGATCCTTGTAAGCGAGGGTCGGCGGCGCGAAGGCGAGCTTGTCGTCGAAGAACGGGTTGTGAGCCACGGCGCCCCACATGTGCTGGCGCATCCATCCGGACTGCAGCTTGCCGCTGTTGGTCAGCCAGCTATCCCACGCGGACTCGAGGCGACCGACGTAGCGCGTGTTGCCGACGCCGAGCTGCGGGCCGTCGCCTCCGGCTGCCGTCGGGATGACGCGGTTGCGAACGGTGACGCCGCGCTTGATCGTCACGCCCCAGTACCGGCCGCTGGCCTGGACCTTTGCCTTGATCGTGAGGCGGTACTTGCCGTCGGCGAACGACTTCGTCTTCCACGTGCAGGTGGAGGTCTTCTTGCCCTTCTTGACCTTGAGCTTCTTGGTCTTGGGCTTCTTGTTCGCCAGCGGACCGGTGACCGTGATCCGAACGGACTTGTTCGCGGCGGGGAAGCGAACGGAGCATTTCTTGGAGCCCGTGAGCGTGCCGGCGACCGTACCCGTCGCCTTTGGCGCCAGGATCTTGGTCTTCTTCAGCGACTTCGGGGCTTTCGAGGCGGTGGCCTGCGCGGCAGGTGCACCAAAGGAGAGCGCGGTCGTAAGTGCGAGCAGCGCAAGCGGGAGCTTGCGCGCGCTGGGGACCTTCGACCGCACGCGTCCGGCCTCGGGGGAGGAGACGAGCATCTCAGTCAGCGTACAGATCGCTGCCACGGAAACGTCCAGGCAGGCGGCGTCCGCGGTGGTCTGTGCCCGACGCCACAGGCTCCAAGCGGACACGCTGTTTCGATTTCGCAGGCACGGAGCCGTGCCCCGCGAGCCCGTTTCCGCGAGAATGGTCCGATGCAGCCCGCCGCCTTGATCACCGGTGCCTCCAGCGGCATCGGCCTCGCCATCGCCCGCATGCTGATCGCAGAGGGCTACGGGATCACCGTCGTCGCCCGCCGCCCCGAGAAGCTCGAGGCCGCTCGCGCGGAGCTCGAAGCGCTCGGCGGCAACGTGATCGCGTTCGCGGCCAACCTCACCGACGAGGCGTCGATCGTGGCGTCCGTCCAGGCCCACCAGGAGAAGTTCGGGCGTTTGGACATGCTCGTCAACAACGCTGGCGTCGGCATCGGGCAGCCCGTCGACGGCATCACCGCCAAGCATTTTGACCTGCAGTTCGACACCAACGTGCGCGCCGCGTTCCTGTATTACCGCGAGACGGTCGGCATGCTCAAGGCCGCCGCGGCCGAGAACGGCGTCGCCCGCGTGGTGAACACGTCGTCGATCACGGCGCTGAACCCACAGCCATGGCTGTCGGCCTACAGCGCCACGAAGGCCGCCGTCCGCAGCCTCACCATCTCGATGAACAAGGAGCTGGGCCAGGCCGGCGTCTTCTCGACGGCACTGTGCCCCGGATTCGTGGAGACGCCGATGACGGAGTTCGCGCAGGGCGGCGTTCCCGCGGAGCAGATGATCCGGCCCGAGGACATTGCAGGCGCGGTCAAGATGCTGCTCGGCCTCTCCCGCTACTGCATCATCCCGGACATTCCCTTCATCCGGCCCGGCGAAGACGCCGTCTGAACCTGGCGCAAACGCCTCCTCCACCTCGTTGACCACCTCACATTCCTTCGCGCCTATCGGGCTCCAGCAGCCCAAGATCCGGGTCGCACTCGGCTCGTTCGGGGAGGCCGGCCACACCTTTCCGGTGATGGCGCTCGCCCGCGAGCTGAAGGCCCGCGGCCACGAGGTGATGGTTCACACGTGGCACCGCTGGCAGCCGGAGATCGAGGCCGAGGGACTCGGTTTCGCGAAAGCCCCGCAGTACGAGCTCGATCCCGGGACCGGCGACTACCTGCCGCCGTACGAGGCGGTGCGGCGCGCCGTGCTCGACTCCGAGCAGGACTTCCGGGACTTCCGGCCCGATGTCGTCGTCAGCGACGTGCTCTCGAACACATCGGCGCTGATCGCGGAGCGCATCGGCGTGCCGAGCGTGACGCTCGTGCCGCACGTCTACCCCATCTCCGATCCCGGCATGACGCCCTACTCCGCTGGCATGCGCAATCCCCGCACGCCGCTCGGGCATGCGTTCTGGCGCAAGTTCAACCTGCTGATGGAGCCTGGGTACCGGCAGGGTGAGCGCGAGTACGAGGAGCTGCGGATCGCGCTCGATCTTCCGCCCGCACCGGGCCCGATGCCGACCCTCAGCCGCGAGCTCACGCTCATCGCGACCTTCCCCCATCTGGAGTACGACCGCGCTTGGCCCGACTGGGTCAAGGTCACCGGACCGCTCCTCTGGGAGCCGCCGCACGGTTACACCGAGTTGCCCGCCGGCGACGACCCGCTCGTGCTCGTCGCACCGTCGACCTCCAAGGACCCCGAGCAGCGGATGCTGCGCGCGGCGATGCGCGGACTGGCCGATGAGCCGCTGCGTGTACTGGGCACCACCAACCGTCGCCAGGTGATGAAGCCCCTGCTCGTCGGACGCCAGTCGCGACTCGTGCCGTGGGTGCGGTACGGCCAGGTGATGCCTGATGCCGACGTCGTGATCTGCAATGGCGGCCATGGCACCGTCGCCCGCGCCATGGCCTCCGGCTGCGCCGTGCTCGTGGTCCCAGATGATGGCGATCAGCGCGAGAACGCGCTTCGCGTGGCCTATTCCGGGGCGGGCCTGCGCCTTCCGCGCCGTTGGACATCACCCGAGTCGCTGCGCCTCGCGGTGCGCCGACTGGTCTCGGACGATCGCTACATCCAGCGCGCGCGAGAGATCGCCGCGTGGAACGTCGCGAACCCGGGGCATGGCCGCGCTGCCGAGCTCATCGAGGAACTCGTGGCCAGCAAGACGCCCGTCGCGACCGCCTGATTGCCGGTCTGAGGCCCCAGGGTCGGTCGTCAGGACGGCGTCCGTTCCCTCGTCAGAGGTTCCAGGCGGTCGTCAGCACGGCGTCCGCTCTCTCGTCAGAGGTGCCAGGGGCGGTCGTCGCGCTCGGCGTCGTAGTCCGGGTCGTCGCCGCGGAACCGCAGCAGTCGATGGATCTCCCGCAGGAGCCACGCCCACAGGATGATCGGGACGACGCTCCCGGCCAAGATCCAGCCGATCGGCAGGGTCATCACGGACACGAGGGTCAGGACGGCGGTGAGCGCCGCCACCGCGACCATCACGACGAGCCTGCCGACGTCGGGCTCGTTCGAGGCGCTCATGCCTCCCGCAAAGCGGGGGCTTCCTGAGCTGGGAGGGCGGGACTCGAACCCGCAACCCTTCGATTAACAGTCGAATGCTCTGCCATTGAGCTACCTCCCAAAGGTCCCGCTCGGAAGCGGGGCGCTCATAGTATCGGCACGCGCGGTTTCGCGTTGACTCGTGGGTGTCCGGCGTCACCTGAACCACCCTGCTGGCCCGAAAGAGGTCCAGCGGACGGGGGATTTCGGGGAGTTTGGGCCGCGGGCGCGCGCTTGCGCGCGGCTAGAGGTCCATGGCGTTGGCCATGGCGGCGTCGAGGCGCTCGCGGATCGCGTGGGCGGATCGCAGGAGATCGTCGACCGGCTGGCGCTCGCGGCGAGCCGCGCCGAGCTGACGCTCCAGGCGCCGCAGCTCGAGCTGCGCCATCTCGACCTCGAGCACAGCCGGGCGGGCGTCGATCGTGCCCGAGCGGATCACGATGTCGCGCGCGACCTCGGCGAGGAGGTCGTCGTCCGGGAGCTGACCGCCTTCATCGCCACCGGCCTGCAACCACTGCGCGACGGCGCGCACGTGCGGCACGCGGAGGTCATCCAGCGCGAGGGCGCTGAGCTGCTCTCGGCCCTGTTTGCCGAGCGCGAGCATGAGCGCGATCAGGACGCGTTCCTGGTCGTCGTAGGGATCGAGCCGTCGTGGCGCGTGGCGCACCGGTCCGCTCTCGTGCGGCGGTCCGCCCCTTTGGCTTCCTCCCCGCTGGGCTCCGCCGCGCTGGGCGTAGGTCCCGCCGCGCCCTGCTTCCGGGTAGGCACCGGGGTCGGGGTCGTCGTAGCCGCCGTAGTCACCGCGTCCGCCGCGAGGCGGGCCCTGGTCGCCACGGCCGGGCGCAAACCCGGGTCGGCCGCCCTGCGGGACGGCCTGCGACGGCGCGGGCGCAGCGCGCACCACGCGGTCGACGATCCCCGGTCCGAGCGTGAGCCGGTCGGCCGTGCGCACCACGAGTTCTTCGCGCAGCGCGCCCTCACCCAGCCCGCTGATCACGGGCGCGATCTTCGCGAGGGCCTCGTCGCGAAGCTCGGCGCTCGACAGGTCGGAGGTGCGAAGGATCCGCTCCACGCGGAATCGCGCGAAGTGCATCGGCGACGCCAGCGCCGCGACGAGCTCCTCGGCGCGGCCGTCCTGGACCAGCTGCGCCGGGTCCCGACCTTCGGGCAGCTCGGCGACGCGCAGCTCCAAGCGCGATCCCTGGGCCAGGGCGTAGGCCTTCTCCATCGCGGCCTCGCCGGCACCGTCGGGGTCGAGCGCGAGCACGAGCAGTGGCGCGAGCCTCGACAGCTCACCGAGCTGCTCGGACGTCATTGCCGTGCCCATGAGCGCGACGACGTGCTCCACCCCACTCTGGCGCAGCGCAATTACATCGGTGTACCCCTCGACCAGCACCACGACGCCGGTCTTGGCCGCCGCGGACCGGGCCAGATGCAGGCCAAAGAGCTGCCGACCCTTGTGGAAGAGTTCGTTCTCGGACGTATTGAGGTACTTCGGCTTCTGGTCGTCGCTCATCGCGCGGGCGCCGAACCCGCGCACCTGCCCGCGGGCATCGCACAGCGGGAACGTGATCCGATTGCGGAAGCGGTCGTTGACGCCACTCCCCTGCTTCTTGGGCATCGCGAGCCCCGCGGCGATAAGCAGCTTGGGGTCGACCTTCGCCTTGGCAGACGCGCTTGACAGACGATCCCAGGCATTCGGTGCAAAGCCCACGCGGTACGCGCGCAGCGCCTCCTCCGTGAGCCCTCGACCGAGCAGATAGCTCCGAGCCGCTTCACCCTCGGGCGAGGTCCAGAGGAGCTTCTCGTAGAACCCAGCTGCCCTCTCGGTGAGCGCCAGGAGCTGCTGCTCGCGTTTGCGGCGTGCGGCCGCCTTGGGATCGTCGTCGACGATCTCGAGCGTCACGTTGTACCGCGCCGCGAGCCACTCGATCGACCCCGTGAAGTCGACGCCCTCGGTCTCTTGGACGAACTTGAAGCAGTCGCCACCGGCCTGGCAGCCGAAGCAGTGGTAGAGCTTGCGGTCAGCGTCGACGCTGAGCGATGGCGAGCGCTCCTCGTGGAAGCAGCATCGCCCCGAGTAGCTGCTGCCGCCCGACCGCTTCAGCTCGGTGCGGGTCTGCACCAGGTCGACCATGTCCACGGCGGCGCGAACGCGCTCGCGGGAGTCGTCGGTGTACCTGGGCATCGCTTCGCACCACGATACCTCCGTCTTCGCAACGGAGCAGGCGCGCCGTGCAACAACGCTGCAACAGCGAAGGCCGCGCGCGCCCGCAGGTCAGAGCTGCCCTGGGCTCACGCGTCGAAGGCCCGTGGCTCAGCGGCCCGGGGACCGGTCAGCGTCTGCTCGTCGCCGGCTTCACGGCGGGCGTGGCGCCCAATTCGCCCCAGCCGGCGCCGCAGCACCCGGTCTCCCACAATCGCAGCCACACGGTGCAGCGACAGCCGCGCCACCAGCAGCATCGCGTCCTGCGCACCGAGCCTCGCCGCAAACCAGTCGTCGAGTTCACGGTTTCCGCACGTCGGGCGAACGTCGTAGGGCCCAACGCCGCCCCCAACCACCCCACCGTCGTAGCACCCACGCGCGATGAGATGCTCGGGGTCGAAACCGTCGCCGAAGCCCTGATCGATCGCCAGCGCTCGGGCGAGATCGCGAACGTAGCCGGGAACCACGGCGCCTGGCCGTGGGTCCACGTGGCCGCCGGTCAGGCGGATGCCTCGCTCCCATTGGGCGTACACGACCGGGTTTGGGGTCCGGACCACGGCGAACAGCGCGCGCAACGGAGCCCTGAGGAGTTCGTCGCGCATGAGCATGGCGTAGCCGTCGCTCACGAGACCACCGCCTTGTTCTTCCGGATAGAGCAGCGCGCCGCTCGCGTAGAAGCCCCGCCGCCCGGCCCACTCGTCAACGACGTAACTCAGCATCCCCCCGAGCGTTCCCTCCGGCGTTCTCAGGAGCGCCAGCGCACTGAGGGTGCACAGACGCTTCTCGCCCGCCAACACGTCGAGATACCCGTCGCCTGCGCGCGGGAACGCCGCCTCGGCGACCGGACGAAGCCCTGCCATCAGTTGGCGACGCAGTTCTGGGCGCTCGCGCAGGGTGTCACCAGAAACGATGCACCACGACCGGCCGCCCGGCAAGGAACGCTGGCGAATCCCGGGGATCCTTGCCGGGTCCCCAAGCGGGGCCAAATCCAAATCGCCAGCAGTTCGCATACCGGCAGCATCTCAAATTGAGGGGGTCCGTGACGGCAATGCTGTGTGAGCCTGAGCACCACCGCGCACCGCGCCTCCGTTGAAGGATACTCGCAGTATGCGACCTGACTGAACGGCCTCGCCCCGAAGCCGCTCAGGCGTCGAAGGCGCGCGGGACGGTGAGTCCGACGAACGCACGCACGGCGTACCCGTCGGTCATTCCGGCGACCCAGTCGACGATCCGCTCGGTGGTCGTCGTCTGGCACGGCCAGGCCGGCGGGAGCTGGTCGACGTGCGTGGCGTAGTGCGTGAGGAGTCCGCGCAGGACCGATTCGATCCGCTCGTGCTCCTGGCGGGCCGTCTCGCCGAGGTAGACGCTGTCGAACATGAACCGGCGCAGGGCGTCCATTGCCTCGGCCGCCTCGGCACCCTGCGCGATCGCGCCGGCCGCTGCCGACGTCTCGACGAGGTCTTCGACGAGCGTGTCGATGCGATCGGTGCCGGCAGCCCCGAGGGTCGCGACGACGTCAGCCGGAAGCTCACGCTCGTCGAGCACACCCGCCCGGATCGCATCGTCGACGTCGTGCGAGAGATACGCGATGCGGTCGACGACGCGAATGATCCCACCCTCAAGCGTCGCCGGCTTCGGCGCCCGGCCGCTGTGGGAGGCGATGCCATCCACCACGCTGCGGCAAAGGTTGAGGCCCGTTCCGCCGCGCTCCAGGCGCTCCACGATGCGGACGGAGTGTTCCCAGTGCCGGAACCCGCCGCCGCCCTGCTCTTGGCTCCACCGGTCCAGCACGTCCTCACCGATATGCCCAAACGGCGGATGGCCGAGGTCGTGGCCCACGCCGATCGCTTCGACGAGGTCCTCATTGAGCCCGAGCGCGCGGGCCACCGTGCGGCCAATCCCCGTGACTTCGAGCGTGTGCGTGAGCCGTGTGCGGAAATGATCACCGGTCGGTGCGACGAAGACCTGGGTCTTCTGCTTGAGCCGACGAAAGGCCTTGCTGTGCACGATCCGGTCGCGATCGCGCTGCAGCGGCGTGCGATTGGGCGACTCTGACTCGGGGCGCTCGCGCGCCGCTGGGTATGTCGGACAGGCGAGGTCCGAGAGGATGGCCGCCTCGCGTGCACGCTGTCGATCGTGGAAGTCGGCGGGGTCGAGGAGTGGCACCGCCCGGGACGGTAGCCGCTCGCGAGGCGGTCAGGCCTGCGATGCAGGATCTCCAGTGGTGCCGTGACCCAGCCCGGACCGACTCCGCGTCGGCCCGGGGGAGCCCGGCACTCCCCCGCTTCTTCGGCTCCTCACCAACCAGCCATACCTTCGTCGCATGAAGAACGCAGCAGCAATCACCGGTCTCGTCCTCCTCGTGCTCATGGGCTTGGGTACGGCTCTTTCGGTCCTCGCGATGGTTACCTCCGGCACCGGCCCGTCGGCCGCCGAGTACGGCGGCTCGTACGTCGTCGGCTACTACATCGGGAGGCTCGCCTTCATCTCGCTCGGCGGTTGGGCCCTGTACCGCCTGTTCACTCGGGGCAACCGCGCCGAGCGCCCGGCGGGTCCGAAGACGTTCACGCCTGGCGTCCCGGCCGGCCGTGCCGACCAGCAGTAGTGCCGGCGAAGTTCCCACGCGACCTGGGTCGTCGCCAGACTGCGCCCCGGTCAGCCCGCGATCCGCAGCCCGCGGAGCCTGGCGCCCATGTGGTGCTCGGCGAGGTCGGTGAGCGCTCGGTCGAACTGGCGCGCCACGAGCGGCGCCGGTTCCGGGGCTTGCGCCAGCGGTGATCCGATCGCGGCCCGCATCACGTCCGGCAGTGCTGGATTGACGGCGAAACCCGCGGGCGGCGAGCACTGCCCACACAGCAGCCCGCCGTCTTCCCCGGAGAACGCGACCAGCGGACCGGCAGATCCGCATCGGGCACACGCGCCGAGCTGTGGGGCGAGGCCAGCGCCGAGCAGGAGCTTGAGCCGGAAACTCAGCTGATGCCCGATGCTGGCGGCCTCGAGCGTCTGGTCCAGCGCCTTTAGGTGGTTCACGAGCAGATGGAAGATCGGTGGGTGCGGCTCACCGTCGCCGAAGAGCCGGCCAACGTCGTCGCACGCGTGCATCGCCGCATCGATCGAATCCAGGCGGTCCCGCAGGCGCGGGAGCGCGGCGATGGTCGTCACCCCGGTGACGGTCGCGATGTCTCCACGTCCCTCGTGGAGCTGAAGTTCGACGAGCGACGGAGGCTCGAGCCGGCCACCGAGCTTGCTCTTGGGCCGGCGCGCGCCGCGAGCGATCACGGAGCGGCGGCCGTGATCGGGAGTGAACACGTGGAGAATGCGGTCGGCTTCGCCGTACTTCATCGCGCGAAGGACAACAGCCTCGGTCTGGAGCGGTCCGGCCACGAGACCGATCACGCTACTGCGCCAGGCAGGCGCACCCGATCAGGCATGCCCACCTCCTGAACGGAGCCCAGACCAGGCCGCCACTATCCTTTGTGTATGGCTGAAGTCGTCGTGTATTCCAAAGTCCCGTGCCCGTATTGCGTGCAGGTGGAGCGGCTCCTCCAGGCGCGCAAGATCCCGTACGAGAAGATCGACCTGACGGGCGACACGGCCGGCATCGCCGATCTCAGCGCGCGCACTGGGATGTTCACGCTGCCGCAGGTGTTCATCGACGGCAAGCTCGTTGGTGGTTACACCGAAACCGCTGCCGCTGACAAGTCCGGCAAGCTCAAGGAACTGCTCGAAGCGTAAGCCGCCTCGGACCAGGACGCCTCCCTGGGCCAAGGCGCGGCCACTTCAGAGGCCAACCTGAGCGCGCCGGTCTTGACATCCCCGAGGTGTCAAGGTCGCTTTACATCGCTCTGGATCGGGCCGTTCCGGGCCGTACGAACGGGTTTGGCTGAGCGCGGCATGCGACGCGGCGGTGGCTGGCAGACCTCGCAGACGTAGGTGCCGCGCCCGGCGACCACGAGCTTCCTGATCTCAGCGCCGCAGTCCGGACAAGGAAGTCCTGCGCGGCGGTGCACGAGGAAGTCGTTCTGGAAGCTCCCTTGGGCTCCGTCGAGGTGACGGAAGTCATCGATCGACGCGCCGCCTGACGCAATGCCCAGTTCGAGCGACTCGACGATGCCGGCGCGAAGCGGCCCAATCTGGCTCGGTTTCACCAGCCGGCCGGGCCGCGCCGGGTGAATCCCGGCGCGAAAGAGGGACTCGTCGGCGTAGATGTTGCCGATGCCGGCGATCTTGGCTTGGTCGAGCAGGAGGCCCTTGACTGGCGCTTCGCGGCCACGCAGCACGTCGCGCAGGACGTCGTCGGTGAACGCCTCGGGGTCGAGCGGTTCGGGGCCCAGCCGCGCATCGAGGTACGAGTATCTCGCGTCCGCGTTCGGGAGCAGGAGGCCCGTCCCGAACCGCCGGGGGTCGCAAAACGCGATGGCGTGCTCGTCATCCAGGAAGACACGGACGCGTTCGTAAGGCACACCCTCGTCTGGATCCCAGAGGATGATGCCGGTCATCCGAAGGTGCATCAGGAGCTGTTGGCCGTCGCTCAGCGAGAGGATCAGGTGCTTGCCACGGCGACCGAGGGCGGTGACCGTCCGCCCGACCAGCCCCTCCTCGACCTCCGCAGCAGGCTGCGGCGCACACCAACGATCGTCGTCGATCCGCACCGCGGAGATCAGGCGTCCCTCAACGTGAGGCGCCAGCTGGCGGCGAACGGTCTCAACCTCAGGGAGTTCTGGCATCGGTCTTCACGCTACGCCCACCACGGCAGGTCACGCAGAGACGCCCCGAGCTTGCGTGGCAACGCCTCGTCGCGCGACCCCGAACTCTTGAGCGATCCTTTGAGAACTCCGCACAGAAAGCACATACCGTTTTCCGGTGGACCAGGTGGGCGGTGCTGCCGATATGAGCACTACCCCCGAAGCGTCCCCGAGGCCCGTCCATGTCCCATCCCATCTTTCGCATTGCTGCTGCCGCGCTTTCGGCGACGGCCGCCCTCGCGGTAGCCCCAGCACTCGCTCTCGCGACCGACAGCCCGCAGGCGCGGAGTTGGGACGGCCAGTCACAGTGCGTGCCGCTTCCGACGACCCAGCCATTTGCCAAGATCGACGGTGACGCAAACGACTACTCGCTCGCACCGGGCGGCGGGTTCGAGGTCGGTGACCAGTCGTGGACCCTCAGGAGCGGCGCGAAGTTCGTCGGCGGCAACGAGAGTCTCGCGCTCTCGACGGGCAAACGCTCGCTGTATCTCCCCCTTGCCGGATCAGCAACGTCGCCGAAGTTCTGCGTCGACGAGACCAATCCGCACTTCCGCTTCGCGTACAAGGTCGAGGGGCTCGCCGCGGGCTTCGTTGCCCGGGTCACCTATGAGCGGGAAGACGGCCTCAAATCCACGCAGCTCTTCTCATCGCAGGCACTGAAGATCATCCCGTCGAAGTGGCTCGCCTCGCCGGTCAGCCCGCTTGGCACGCTCCTTCCGCTCAACGGCGGCACGGCAACGGTCCAGGTTCAGCTCGTCGGCGCCAACGTAACGGGCACCAACAGTCTCGCTTCGTACCTCACGAACGGGTGGCTCTCGCTTCCCAGCGTGACCATCGACAGCGTCATGATCGATCCGTACCGCCGCAGCTAACTCTCGACCGCGGGCTCTCATTCCCGTAATTGCCCGCGCCCTACGACGCGTCTTCGCAGGGCTTAACTGAGTTTGAGCGACCGCAATACCGGGCCGCAGATCGTCTCGGTGTAGGCCGCGGCATCGCCGAGCGGGCCGATGCAGTCGACGACGGTCTCGGAAGCGTTCGCGTACACGTGCAATGACCGAATGGCCCGGCTCGCCCCCGCGACCTTCCCCACGCCGGCAACTTCGACGCCGGGCTCGGGCAGGCGGCGCAGAATCGCCGAGGTGAAGTCGAACCCGGGGTCGCGCGCAGTGATGGCTTTGCGGAGGCTAAAGCGCGTGTTGCGGAGATCGCGCTTGGTGGTGGGGAGCGGTTCGGCGCGCGGGTAGCGCCAGACCGTGATCGATCCTTGCCCTGAGGTGGCACGGACGAGTTCAGGGCCTCCGGCTGGCCCGGGCGTGATCGTCCACGACGCCGGCATGTCGATCGAGCCGCCAGACGCGAATGCGTACGGCTCGCCGCTCGGGTCGAGCGCGGGCCGACCGACGCTGGGTTCCGGCGTCGGGCCGTCGCCACAGGCCGCTAGGGCCGTGGAGACGAGCAGTGCGGAGGTGAGCAGGACGCGGCGCACGGCCGGAATCATCGCAGGACGCGCGGCGCCGGGTCGACCCTCGCGCGGGGGTGCGCGCCGAGGTAGGCCTCGCGGAGGTGGTCGGCTGACACGTGCGTGTAGATCTGCGTGGTTGCGACGCTGGCGTGGCCGAGCATCTCTTGGAGGACGCGCAGGTCGCAGCCGCCCGCGAGGAGGTGCGTCGCGAAGGTGTGGCGGAGGGTGTGCGGCCCGACCTCGTGGGCGAGGCCGGCGCGCTGCCCGGCGGCTTGGACGACCGCGTGGACCGATTGGCGGCTCATGCGGCCTCCTCGGTGGTTGAGGATCAGGTGCGATTCGGCACGATCTCGCATAAGCGCAGGGCGGCCATCGAGCAGCCAGGCACGGATCGCGCTGAGCGCGGCTGCGCCGAACGGCACGAGCCGTTCCTTGTCGCCCTTGCCGCGCACGAGGAGGAGGCGCTCTTCGAGGTCGAGGTTCCGGAGTTCCAGGTCGACGAGCTCGGAGACGCGAAGTCCGCTGGCGTAGAGCAGCTCGAGCATCACGCGGTCCCGCAGCGCGAGTGGCGTGTCGCCTTGGACGCTGCCGAGCAGGGCGGAGACTTCGTCGCGGGTGAGGGCTTCGGGGGCGGCCCGGCGTTCGCGCGGCGGTTTGAGGTCGACGGTGGGGTCGCGCGTCAGGTGGCCTTCGGCGACGAGGAATCCGTAGAGCTGCCGGATGGACGCCGTGTGGCGCCGGAGCGTCGCGACGCTCTTGCCGTCGTCGGCGAGGGAGGCTAGGTAGGCGGCGAGATCGGTGTGGGTCGCTTCGAGCGGGACGACTCCCCGCTCGATGAGTTCGCCGCCGAGCCGGGTCAGGTCGGCGCGGTAGGCGGCAACGGTGTTGCGCGACCGGCCTCGTTCGACGGTCATCCAGGCCAGGAGGTCTTCGACGGCCGCGGCGTATGCGAGCCCCGCCTGGGCGACGTTCATCGCCGCTGGATCGTGAGGTGCAGGTCGGTGTCGTCGAGCGCGAGTGCGGCGGCTTGGACGAGGAGCGCGACGGCGGCGGCGCCGTCGGCGCTTTGCGCGGTCGCGGCGGGCTCGCCGAGCATGGCCTCCGGGTCGCGCGTCGCGGAGCCGGACGCGCAGAGTTTGGCGATGCCTCGCTCTGCGGCCGGCCCTTTCGGCTCGATCCGGATCGTCAGCACGGACGTGCTGCTAGGCCGACTGCTCGCTCGGCACGAGTGCTGACACGGTTGCCGTGCCGCCGTGACCGAGGGCCGCGGTGATGAACCCGTCGAACAGCGGCGACGGGCGCTCCGGACGCGTCTTGAATTCGGGGTGGTACTGCGCGGCGACGTAGAACGGGTGATCGGGAAGTTCGATCGCTTCAACCAGGCGCTCGTCGGGCGACGTGCCGCCGACGATCATGCCGGCCGCTTCGAGCCGCTTACGCAGGTAGAGGTTGACCTCGTAGCGGTGGCGGTGGCGCTCGTACGCGATCGATTCGCCGTAGAGCTCGCGGATCCGCGTGCCCTCGTGGAGCTTCACCGGATCGGCCCCCAGGCGCATGGTGCCGCCGAGGTCGGCAACTTCTTTTTGCTCCGGCAGCAGGTCGATCACGGGGAACGGCGTCTCGGGGTCGAACTCCGTGGAGTTCGCGCCTTCCATACCGGCGACGTTGCGTGCGAACTCCGCGACCGCAATTTGCATGCCGAGGCAGATACCGAGGTACGGCACCCGCTCCTCGCGAGCGAACTGGGCGGCGTAGATCTTGCCTTCCACCCCGCGGCCGCCGAAGCCGCCCGGGATGAGGATGCCGTCGGCGTCCGACAGGCGATCGGCTGCGTCTTGGAGGCTGTTGATCGATTCCGAATCGACCCAGTCGATCTCAACGCGAGCGCCGTGCTTCCAGCCGGCGTGGCGCAGCGATTCAGCGACCGAGAGGTACGCGTCCTCAAGCTGGATGTACTTGCCGACAAGCGCAATCTTGACGACGTCGGTCGCGCCGTCGATCCGGGAGATCAGCTGCTTCCAGCTCTCCAGGTCGGCCGGCGGGGCCTCGAGTCCGAAGTGCTCGAGGATCACGTCGTCGACGTGCTGACGGTGGTAGTGGAGCGGCACCTTGTAGATCGAGTCCACGTCGAGCGCGGTGATCACGCTCTCCACGGGAACGGAGGCAAACAGCGCGATCTTCTTCGCGATGCCGTCCGGCAGGTCGGTCGCGGCGCGCAGGAGGAGCATGTCGGGCGCGATACCGATGCGCCGCAGCTCGTTGACGGAGTGCTGCGTCGGCTTGGTCTTCAGCTCACCGGCGTGGCCGATGTACGGCACGAGCGTGAGGTGCAGGAACATGCAGTTCCGCCGGCCGACCTCGACCGGGAACTGGCGAATGGCCTCCAGGAACGGCAGCGACTCGATATCGCCTACGGTGCCACCGATCTCGGTGATCACGACATCGACGTCCGTCGTCTCGCCGATCAGACGGATGCGGTTCTTGATCTCGTCGGTGATGTGCGGGACGACCTGCACGGTGCCGCCGAGGTAGTCGCCGCGGCGTTCACGGCGGATCACCGAGTTATAGATGCCGCCGGCGGTGACGTTCGAGGCGCGCGACGTGTTGGCGCCGGTGAACCGCTCGTAGTGGCCGAGGTCGAGGTCCGTTTCGGCTCCGTCTTCGGTGACGAAGACCTCGCCGTGCTGGTACGGCGACATCGTGCCCGGGTCGACGTTGATGTACGGGTCGAACTTCTGGATCGCGACGGTGATGCCGCGGCTCACCAACAGTCGCCCGATCGAGGCGGCGGCGATGCCCTTCCCGAGGGACGACACGACACCTCCTGTCACGAAGATGTAGCGAGTGTCGGGGCGGGAGTTTTGCGACGGCACGGAAGTCAATCCTAGATCACGATCCGGCAGGTGACCCGGCCGGGGTACGGATGGCGCCAGCACGCAGGCCTTCTGCATGTTGGAGCGCGGCGGCATCGTCGTCTTCGGCGCCGAGCATGCGCACCAGCTCGGCCGTGACGGCGTCCCCCGAGAGGGGTCGAATGGTCGTCCGGGTGTCGGTCTTGCCGACCTCCTTGACGATCGTGGAGTGGTGATCGGCGAGCGCGGCGACCTGCGGCAAGTGGGTGATGCAGAGCACCTGCCGGCCACTGGCGAGATGCTGCAACTCGGTGCCGAGCGCCGCGGCCGTGCGCCCACCGATGCCAGCGTCGATCTCGTCAAGGACGTACGTGGTGTCCGCTCCACCACCGGCCGCACCGACGAGCGCCAGCAACACACGCGACAGCTCGCCTCCGGAAGCGACCTCGCGCAGCGGCGCCGCGGGCGCACCAGGATTGGCCTGGAGCACGAACTCGACCGCGTCGGCGCCGGTCGGGCCCGGCGCCGCCGGGTTGACCGCGATCTCGAAGTCGGCCGCTTCCATCGCCAGCCGGGCCAGGCGCTCACGCACGCCGGCCGCCAGCGACTTCGACGCGGCTTTGCGTGCCTTGGTGAGCGCCGCAGCAGCCTTGTCTCGCGCGGCTTCAGCGTCCGTCAGCTCGGCCGTGAGCCGATCTCGGGCCGCGTCGACATCGCCGAGTTCCTCGAGCACCGCGCGGCACGCCTCGGCGTGCGCGAGGACCGCGTCGGTCGTCCCGCCGTATTTGCGAAGCGCGCGGTCGAGCTCAGACAACCGGACTTCAACGGCCTCGAGCCCACCGGGTTCCGCCTCGAGGTCCGCGAGGTAACTGCGGAGTTCCATGCCGAGATCGGCCAGTTCGATGGTCGCCGAGCGGTAGCGCTCAATCAGCGGGTCGAGCGCGTCGTCCACGCGCTCCGCCGCTTCGAGTTCAGCCAGTGCCGCCGCCGACAGCGAGCCGATCCCTCGAGACTCCATCTCGTCGGAGTCGATCGACTCCGCTCCTGCGGCGGCCGCGCTGCGCAGCCGTTCGAGGTGCCTGAGGCGCTCGCGCTGCCCGGTGAGTTCTTCGGCCTCGCCAGGTTGTGGCGCGATCCGCTCGATCTCTTCGAGTTCGTAGCGCGCCACGTCGAGCTGGCGCTCACGCTCAGCGGCGCGGTCGTCGAGTTCGGTGAGCCGAGCCTGTGCCTGACGCACCGCGTCATGCGCAGCTGCAGCCTTCGCCACCCGCCCGGCTTGATCGGGTCCCGCCGCCGCGTCGACCAATTCCAGCTGCGCCTTGGGCTCAACCAGGCGCCGGTGCTCATGCTGCCCCGTGAACGCGATCAGCAGCTCGGCCGTCTCGCGAAGTTCGGTCGCCGTCGCGGTCCGCCCGGCGACGTACGCGCGGGTGCGCCCCTCGGCCGTGATGCGCCGTGCCAGCACGAGTTCCTCGGCGTCGCTCGGGATCCGGTCGCCAAGGAGCTCGCGGAGCGGGTCGGTGAGGTCGAACACGCCTTCCACGTACGCCTCGCTTGCGCCGGTCCGCACCAGCGACTGCTTCGATCGACCGCCGAGCAGCAGGTCCAGCGCGCTCGCGAGCATGGTCTTGCCAGCACCGGTTTCGCCGGTGATCACATTGAGACCCGGCCCGAGCCGCAGTTCGGCGCGCTCGATGAGCACGAGGTTCTCGACACGCAGTTCGAGGAGCACACCAAGGTTGTAGCGCAGCCATCGGACGAACGCATGTTCGATTCGTTCCAAAAGTGCGCAGAGAGCGCGTCAGGAGTCGAGATTTAGTAAGCCGGGATACGACGTATGGCGCGAATGACCCCGCTCGGCTCGCCTCGATACCGCTGCAGCAAACCGCGATTCACCGGGTCGAGGTAGCCCTCGGCCGATGCGCCAGCAACGACCGTGAAGGGTTCGCGAGACTCGACGTGATGTCAGGCGGAGCGTTGCCAGTGCAGCGGCCATGTCCCGCTGTCTTCTCTTGAGAACACCACCGCTTCGCCGTACTCGGGATGCGGTGGGACCGCGCGAGGTTCGATGTTGTCGTCCCAGACGATGCGATGGAGGTAGTCCTGTCCGTGGAGGGTCCTGATGCCGAACTTGCCGCCGCGGACGTCGACCGTCATCTCATCGAGCCAGTCGGAAAGACTCAGGTACTCCAGCGCAAACTCAGTCCCCACCAAGTCGTATCCGAAAAGCGCGCCGCCGGGCCCGTGACGCGGGTCGTCCAGCTCCATGGCAACGACGAGTTGGCTTGAATACGCAATGGGAAACAATGCTGCCGGGCTGATGAGAGGTTGGTCGCCTCGCGATGTCTCCCAGTCCTCGAACGCACCGGGCATGTCGTGGAGCGACGGCCACGACAGGTCGTCCAAGGTTTGGATTCCGCCGGCGTAAACGTCCACGGTTTCCCAGAATCGTCGGAGTTCCGCCGGCACCGTGAGCGGGGCGATCGCCGCGTCGATCTCAGCGAGGAGCGTCAGGTCCTTCGGCGGCTGCAGTGGCCCGAAGCCGATGTCGTTCAGCGCGCTTGAGAGCGCCGCAATCGAGTCATCTATCCGCATGCCCAGAGCTATAGCGCGCCGACGGCTCTGGCGGCGCCAGAGCGCGCCCGGCCCGTCAGCCCCTCAGGTGGCCGAACTTCTCCCGCAGGCGCGCGTAGAACGAGGAGTCGGGGAGCTGGGCGAGGATCGCGGCGCTGTGGCGGTAGCCGAGGACGGCCTGGCGGCCTGGCTCGACGAGGACGCCTTCTGCGGTGCGCCCGTCGATCGCGAGTTCGAGCGCGTCCTGGCCGCGGTTCTCGAGGATGAGCGCGTCGTTCGGCGACACCACGATCGAGCGGGCCGTGAGCGAATGCGGTGCGATGAACGACACGCCGTAACCCTCGACGCCCCAGGCGAGGATCGGGCCGCCGTTGGCGAGGTTGTAGCCGGTGGAGCCCGCGGGGGTGCACGCCACGAGCCCGTCGCACCGCACAGCCCCGATGACGTGGTTCCCGACGCCATAGCCAATCTCCGCCACACGAGCGCCCGGGCGGCGGTGTACGGCGACGTCGTTGATGCCGAAGAGATCATGGTCGACCCCTTCCACGTGCACCGTCACCGCCGGGACCTCCAGCCGATCGAACTCACCGTCGAGCGCGCCGGCAAAGGTCGCTGGCAGGTCGACGGGTTCGGCGGTCGCGAGGAACCCGACCTGCCCGAAGTTCACGGCGAACACGGGCACCTTGGTGCCGGTGAAGTACCGCAGCGCGCGCAGGATCGTGCCATCGCCGCCGAGCGTGATGCAGAGGCCGACCGACGGGTCGCCGACGGCGTTCTCGATGACCTTGACGCCCAGCCGGATCAACCGCTCCTGACCGGGCTCCGTCGAGTCGATGCAGAGTTCAGCGCCGCGCTCGGTGCACGCGCTCAGCAGCGCGCGGACGGGCGCCTCGACGCCATGGACGCCGTCGTGCGTCATGAGCAGGACCCGCTGAGGAGCAGTCGCCATCGCGTCAGTCTCGCTGGTGCCGGTGGCCGCGGTCATGCGATGCCCGCTTCCAGTGCCTCGGTCAGCTCGGTCGACGAGCCTTCCCGGCCGGTTTCGGCAAAATGCACGAACGTCTCGACGTTCCCCTTGGGCCCCGGGAGCCCGGCCGGCGCCACGCCGACGATCGCCCAGCCCAGGTCCGCGGCCGCCGCCACGACCGCGCGAACGGCGTCCTTGCGGGCTTCGGGGTCGCGGACGACGCCCTGCTTGCCGACCCGCTCCCGACCGACCTCGAACTGCGGCTTGACCATCAAGAGCGCGTCGAACACCGGCGCCGTGCACTGCGCGATCGCCGGCAACACCTTCGTGAGCGAGATGAACGACACGTCGGCGACGATCGCGTCGACCGGCTCCCCCACCTGCTCCGGCCGGAGTTCGCGCGCGTTCGTGCGCTCGACGACCGTGACCCGCGGGTCCTGACTAATGCTCCAAGCGACCTGCCCGTAGGCGACATCAACGCCGACCACGTGCGCCGCGCCGCGCTGGAGCAGGCAGTCGGTGAAGCCGCCAGTGGAGATGCCGACGTCAAGCCAACGGCGCCCCTCCACCTGGATTTCGAGGGAGTCGAGGACCGACGCGAGTTTGTGCCCGCCGCGGGAGACGTACTCCTTGCCGCCACGCAGCGCGAGGTCAACGGCATCGTCGACGAGTTGTCCGGGCTTGGACGCGGGCTCGCGGCCGATCCCAAGCAGGACCTGTCCGGCCATCACGGCGGCCGAGGCGCGCGCACGCGACTCAAAGAGCCCTCGCTCGACGAGGAGGGCATCGATGCGGGTACGCGCCATCACGACGCACCCTACTGGCGTCATTTGACGGCACGACCTGCGCCACGGCGCGACACTGCCACGGACCGTCCTGTGCTGGCGCGCACACGCTTTCGGCCGCCGTGTGAGCGGGCACACCGTCGGTTGGGGGACGTCGTGCATCGGTGTGCGGATGCTCACCGCCCAGCGGGGGACAAACGCCGTTGCTGTGCGCACCATCACCGCGATATGCAGCCAAGTTACGCTTATGTAATAGACGTGTCCTCTCAGCTGACTCGCTCGTCCACCGCCCCCTCTCCCGGTGCTTCCCCGGCCTCCCGGGCCGGTTCCCGCGCTGACGCTCACGCCCGTTCTCTGCCGCCTACCCGCCGCGGAGGCACGATCGATCTCGAGACCCAGTCGGTGCTGAAGTTCGGCCTGGCGGTCGCCATTGGCGCCGGCACGATCTGGACCGGGATGCCGATCGCCGCGACCGCCGTGATCATGCTCGTCGTCGTCGCCATCGCTGGCAGTGCGCTCGCCGTCCTCGCCGCCGAGCCGCAGACCTCGCGTGCACTGCGCCCGCAGGAGTTCGCGACGTGGGACGGCCTGTTCGCTGCGGCGCTGGCCATCGTCGGCGTCGTGCTCGTGGCCGGTGCCCAGCCCTCCGGGGCGCTCGTCCCCGTCGCCGGAGCGATCACGCTCGCCGCGCTAAGCCTGCGCACGCGGTACGTCACCCGCTGAACGCCCTCGCCCGCCGAACAGAGCCCACGGCGCCACGCCGCAGCCCGGCGGTCGTAGCGCCGCCAGGCTGCGGCCTCGGCGCTTAGATGGTCGTGACGGCGGGCGCCACGTCGGCGGTGATGCCGAGGCGCTCGCTGATGCGCCGAGCGACGCGTTCGGGCGTGAAGCCCACCTCGGCGTGCAGCAGGGCGGGCTTGCCGTGCGTGACGTACTTGTCGGGAAGGCCGACGCGAAGGATCTGCGGGACGGCGCCGCCGGCCTGCTCGAAGTGCTCCCAGACCGCTGAACCGAAGCCGCCGGCGAGGACGCCTTCTTCAAGGGTCACGAGGAGCTCATGGTTGGCCGCGAGGTCGTCGAGCAGCGCGCCATCGAGTGGCTTGGCGAAGCGAGCGTCGACGACGGTCGGTCGAATGCCGGTCGTCGATTCCAGCACGACCGCGGCTTGGCGGGCGAGCTGCACGCCCGACCCATAGCCAACGAGCGCAACGCGATCGCCATCAGCGAGCACCTCGCCGCGACCCACTTCGAGCCGCCGCGGAGTCGCAGGAACCTCGGTGCCCGAGCCAGCCCCACGCGGGTAGCGAATCCCGAACGGGCCGCCGTCCCACGTCACGGCCGTACGCAGCAGGTGCACGAGTTCAGCCTCATCCCGCGGCGCGGCGAGCACGATGTTCGGCAGCGAACGCAGGTACGCGATGTCGAACACCCCGTGGTGCGTCGGGCCGTCGTCGCCGACCAGTCCTGCTCGGTCCATCGCGAGCACGACTGGAAGCTTCTGCAGCGCCACGTCGTGCACGATCTGGTCGTAGGCCCGCTGGAGGAAGGTCGAGTAGATCGCGACGACGGGACGAATCCCCTCGAGCGCGAGGCCCGACGCAAACAGCAGCGCGTTCTGCTCGGCAATGCCGACATCGAAATAGTGATCCGGGATCTCGCGCTGGAGCCGCGAGAGGCCGGTACCGGAGTTCATCGCGGCGGTGATACCGACGATGCGATCGTCGCGGCGCACCTCGTCGACCATCGCCTGGCCGAACACGTCGGTGTAGGTCGGCGGCGCGGCTGGCGGCGGTGTGGCCGGCTTCGGGGCCGGCTCCCGCTCGACGATCGAGTTCGGCTTTGCGGCGTGCCAGGTCTCCTGGCCCTCCTGCCCGCCATCCTCGGCCGGAGCAAAGCCCTTGCCCTTCACCGTCGCGACGTGCACGACCACCGGCCGACCCGCCTGGAACGCCTTGCTCAGCGCCTTGCGGAGCGTCTTGACGTCGTGGCCGTCGATCACGCCCATGTAGGCCCAGTCGAGTTCTTCCCACATCGCGCCGTGGTTCACGAGCGCCTTGAGCGACTCCTTCAGACTCGGGCCGACCTTCTCGATCGCCGCGCCGATGCCGCCGGGCAGCTCGGTGAGGATGTGCTCGATGTCTTCCCGGCGCTTCCAGCCGCCACGGTGCAGCCGCATCCGATTGAACGAGCGAGAGAGCGCGCCGACGTTCGGCGAGATCGACATGCCGTTGTCGTTGAGGACGACCACGATCGGCGTGCCGAGACCGCCGGCCTGATGGATCGACTCGAAGGCGACGCCGCCGGTCATGGAGCCGTCGCCGATGACCGCGACAACTTTGCCCTCGTCGAGGTTGCCCTTGAGGCGCATGCCCTCCTTGAGCCCGACCGCGTAGCCGATCGACGTCGACGCGTGGCCGGCGCCCATGATGTCGTGCTCAGACTCCTCGATCGCGCAGAACGGCGTGAGCCCTTCGTATTGACGGATCGTGGGGAGCTGATCGCGGCGACCCGTCAGGATCTTGTGCGGATAAGACTGGTGGCCGACGTCCCAGAGGATCTTGTCGGTCGGGGAGTTCAGCAGCGAGTGCAGCGCGACTGTCAACTCGCAGGTGCCGAGGTTCGCGCCGAAGTGCCCGCCGATCTCCCCGACGGTGTCGATGATGTGCTCGCGCACCTCCTGTGCGACCTGGGCCAGCTCATCCTCAGAGAGCGAGTGCAGGTCCTGGGGGCGGTCGATGGCGTCGAGCAAACGGGTCACGGCTGCGGGCATTGTCGCACGAGAGCGATGAACGGAATGACAACCTGCTCCACATCGCTGAATTCTGGTCGCTCGGTCATGCCCTGGATACGGGCGCGATGGCCCGCTCGGTTCAGTCGGGGGCTAGGATCGGGCACATGGCCAACTCGTTGCATGCCGACCCCGCGACCGAGGCAAAACGCACCGTTCGCGGCGCGTCACCGATGCCCGGCGATGTCGTCACGCCTGCGCCGTGGCTGCTGACCGGCCAGGGGCTGGTCGTCGTGCTTCGGTCTCGTCGGCGCGTGGCGGGGCGCGGCGCGCTCGGCCGGATCTCGGCGCTGGCGTTCGTCGACTACGAGAGCAGCGAGGTCGGGCCGTACCGCGAGCTGCTCCACATGCCCTACCTCACGCGCTGGTCCGACGCGATCGGGCCAACCGTCGACCACATTTGGGTGACGCTCCACGAGAGCGCGATCTCGGGCAATGCGAACTGGGGCCTCACCAAAACCGTTGCGACGATCGAGCGTGAGCCGCTGGCCGGCGGCAGCGAGCGTTGGCTGGCGGCGGATGATGGCGGCCCGCTTGCCGAGGTGGTGCACACCGTGATCGGTCCGCGGCTGCCGATCGCCAAGCCAGCGTCGCTGGGGCGTCTCCTCCAGGTGCGCGCCGGCCAGACGTTCGCCACGCCGGTTGGCGTCCGCGGCCTCGTGCGCGCCTCGCGCGTGGAAGAGCTGTCGATCGACGCCGCGCGCGTGACCGATCTCGACGACCACCAGGTCCTCGGAGCGGTCTCGATCTCCAGCGGGACGATGACGTTCGGCGTGCCGCGCGTCGGCACGGCCTGAGCACCCGACGCTGAGCAAGCCTCATCAGCGACGCTGAACGCGCCTCACCACGGCGGGGCTCCAGCCGTCAGCATCGCTGAGTTTCCGCCAGTTTCGCCGCTCAAGCGTGCATATTTCACACTCCGGCTCATTGACTCCGCAACGGTGGTGCGCCAGGGTCGCAGACGCGCCTGCTGGTCCAAGTGGGCGGCTCTTTTCTTGTCCCGCTCCGAAAGCAGACCCATGAGGCTCGTCCCTGCCCTCGTCCGCGGCAGCGTGTTCGCTGGCGCGCTCGCGTTTACCGCCATCTCGGCCACCACCGCTCACGCTGAGGAGTTCCCGGTTCCGGTCATCACCGGCGTCGCTCCGGCGTCCGGCCCCGCCGCTGGCGGCAACATCATCGTCGTCACGGGCGACGGCCTGGCGGGCGTCTGGTTCGCCTCGGTCGGCAACGTCGGTGCCACGATCATCGGTAACACGAACACCGAGCTGAAGCTCATCGTTCCCGCCCACGCCCCGGGCCTCGGCGATATCTCGGCCACGACCATCGGCGGCACGACCGCCAACACGCCGGCCGACGACTACCTCTTCATCGGCGACGGCCCGACGCCGACGCCCGAGCCGACCGCGACGCCCGAGCCGACCGCGACGCCCGAGCCGACCGCGACGCCCGAGCCGACCGCAACGCCCGAGCCGACCGCGACGCCCGAGCCGACCGCAACGCCCGAGCCGACCGCAACGCCCGAGCCGACCGCGACGCCCGAGCCGACCGCGACGCCCGAGCCGACCGCGACGCCCGAGCCGACCGCGACGCCGGAGCCGACGGCCACGCCTGAGCCGACGCCGACCCCTGAGCCGACGCCGACGCCCGAGCCGACCCCCACGCCGACGCCGACGCCGACGCCGACCGCGACGCCGAAGCCGATCCTGCCTCCGATCGTCGGAAGCCTCGCGCCGAACTTCGGCCTGTCGTACATCGGTGGTCCGACGATCGTGTCCGGCGCACGCTTCACGCGCGTCACGTCCGTCAAGTTCGGCACCGCGTCGGCCAAGTTCACGACGCTCAGCTCCACGCGCCTGCTGGTCATCGCACCGCCGCTGCGCCGCGGCACCTACAAGGTCACCGTGACCACGCGTGACGGCGGCGTGAGCACGCCCCTGAAGAGCTCGACGTACACGTACTTCGGCCTCTAACCGAAGCGCTTACACCGCCCGCTCCGGCGGGCGGTTGACGTCACCCCGCCGGCCCGGCGACGCAAGCGCGTCGTCGGGCCGGCGCTGTTTCACGCTCGTCTGAGCGGGCCGGTCGCTCAGTGCGAGCGGGTCGCGATGTAGTCGGAGATGCGAGCGAGTTCGTCGCCCGCCGGCTCAGCCTCGGCCAGCAATGCGCGGGCCGCCTGATGCGATGCCGCGGCCAGCTCCCGCGCACCGTCGAGACCGAACTCGCTGACGTACGTCCGCTTGCCGTGGCGCTCGTCGCTGCCCTGCGGCTTGCCGAGTTCCTCCGCGGTTTCCGTCACATCGAGGATGTCGTCGACGACTTGGAACAGCACGCCGAGTTCCTGCGCGAACGCGCGGTACTGCTCGGTCTGCGCTGCGCTTGCGCCGGTCGCCAGGAGCACGCACTCGACCGACGCGGCGATGAGCCGCCCGGTCTTCAGCGCATGGAGGCGGCGGAGGCCTTCGATGCCCTCCCCCATCGCGTCCTTCACGTCCAGGTACTGGCCGCCGACCATGCCATCCACGCCGGTCGCCATCGCCATGCGGGCAGCTGCGGCGAGGACGTCGCGTGGCTCCCCGTGCTGGCGGGTGAGGATCAGCGTGAACGCCTCGGCGTAGAGCGCGTCGCCGGCGAGAATCGCGACGTCTTCACCGAAGGCCTTGTGGCAGGTCGGTCGACCACGGCGCAGGTCGTCGTCGTCCATGGCCGGAAGGTCGTCGTGGATGAGCGAATACGTGTGGATGAGCTCGGCGCCGAGGGCGATCGGGAGCACGTCTCCAGGGGAGGCGCCGATCGCGCGGGCCGTGGCGAGCGCCAGCACGGGGCGCACACGCTTGCCGCCCGCGAGTACCGAATAGCGCATGGCTTCACGCAGGCCGCCGGTGGTGGGGTCGTCGCCGTACGCGAGCCGGCCAAGTTCGCTGTCGACCAGCGCGCGCAGCTCTTCGGGATAGGTCCCGGTCGTCATGGGAATGGTCACAAGAAGGTGGTCTGCGCGATGTCGTCGCGAGCGGCGAGTCGAGCAGCCGCTTCGAGTGCGGCCGCGGCATCTGCTGCTACGGACGCCGCCTCACTTGCGATCTTCGCCGCGTCATCGAGCGACAGATCGGCCGCTTCGAGCTGATCGACGGCGGCCTCGAGCTGCTCCACCGCCTCGGTCACGACAGCGAACCGGCTTTGATGTCGCGCAGGGCCGCAGACAGGA
The DNA here is from genome assembly GCA_032119595.1 of Solirubrobacteraceae bacterium. Classification (GTDB taxonomy): domain Bacteria; phylum Actinomycetota; class Thermoleophilia; order Solirubrobacterales; family Solirubrobacteraceae; genus JAGIBJ01. The sequence continues at coordinate 30,383 of JAUMBQ010000003.1, forward strand.
TGCCGTTTACGAACTTCGCGGCCTTCTCGGCGGAGTAGATCTTCGCGAGTTCGACGGCCTCATCGATCGCGCCTTCGGGAGCGATCGGCGTCTCCGACGGCGCAGCGTCCGGGTGCAGCATCTCCAGCAGGGCGACGCGCAGGATCGCTTTCTCGAGCGGGGCGATGCGGTCGATCGTCCAGCCCTCGGCGTACCGGGAGATGATTGCGTCGAGCTCCGGGAAACGATCCGACGTGGCGTGCGCCAGCGACCGGGTGAACGCGGTGGCCTTCTCGTCGAGAACCACGCTCAGCTCACGGTTCGTGAGTTCGTGTTGGTACACGGCAAAGACCGCGTCGCGGCGCTGTTCTGATCGGCGACTCATCCGCTGGGAGCGTAACGGCGCGGCCGGATCGGCGCGTGCGGGCCACGCCCTGGTCTGGACGTCTCACGCGTTCTGACGCGCACTCACCTGGGCGTTCGGCCTGCTCCCGGGCGCCCGCCGTCAGCCGGCCGGCAGCTCCCCATCCACCCGGCTGCCCGCCGTCGTCCTGGCAGGGTGGAGCGCAGGCCGGGGCGTGTCCCGGCAGAATGCAGGGCAGATGGGTACTGCCGCCGACGACACACGCTCCGCGGAGCCGGCGCGGACCGACCGATGGCTCGAGCTGTTCGTGCTCGTCGGCGCCGTGCTGCTCGCCCTCGCCTCATTGCGTGAGTACATGCAAGCTGGCGCCTATATCGCCGCTCCGGACTACATCGCGGAGATGCTGCCCCCGATCAACGCGCTGCGCGACGAGGGCCTGCGGGGGTTCGTCGACCACCTGCCCGGGTATCCCGGAGCCGCGATGATCGAGTACGTCCCGGCGCAGATCTCGGTCTGGCTCGGTCTCAGCGAGGCGACGACGTGGCGCGTGCTGTCGAGCATCGGTGTCATCGCCTTGGCGTTGGCCATCATGTCGACGTTGCCCTTGGCGCGAGCGAGTGAGACCGCGCGCGGGTCGGCGCGGATCGCGGTCCTGCTGGCCGTCGCGTCGCCGACCGCCTACTGGGCGCTGCGGATCGGGCATCCCGAGGAATTGCTGTCGACGGGCCTGCTGCTGGGCGCGGTCGTGGCTGCCGCGCGGGAGAAGCCGATCATCGCCGGCGTCCTGCTGGGCCTGGCGGTCGGGAAAGCCTGGCCGGCCGTTGCCGCGCTCCCGGTGCTCGGCCTGCTGCTGCCCGACTTGCGACGAGTGGTCAAGAGCATGGCTGCCGCGGCGGCCGCGGCGCTGCTGATCTTCCTCCCGCCGCTGCTGCTCGACAGCGGCTCGGTCAAGACGATGACCATCCTCGGCCAGAGCGGCATCTTCAACGTCGGTCAGGTGTTCTGGTGGTTCGGCACGGCCTTGCCGGACTCGATCGTGGCGACCCAGTCGGTGCCGCAGCCGCGCGGCCATGGCCCGGTTTGGTCAGGCGAGATCTCGCATCCACTGATCCTGGGCGTCGGGACGGCACTTGGCCTCATCTGGTCGTGGACGCTGTACCAGCGCCTCACGCAATCCGGACGGGTCGCGGTGCTCCGAGCCGACGGCCGCACTCGCTCCAAGGAGGAGACCGCACAGCTCGCGGCCGCGGCGATGCTCGTCATGGCCGGCATCCTTTACGCGCGCTGCTTCCTGGACACGTGGAACATCCCGTACTACCTGCTGCCCGCGCTCGTCCTCGGTGCGCTCGGCGAGATGCTGTCGGGCCGCCGACCGGTCCTGACGCTCGTCGCCACGGCGATCATGTGGAAGTGGCACGCGCCGGGCGACCTCACGGTCCGGTCCGACCCCGATATCTACACCGCCTTTTACCTGTCGTGGACCATCCCGTTCGGGATCGCCTTCCTCGTGCGCGGCTTCCGCTTGGCACGCGGGGTCGTCGTCGGACGGGCCGCGGATGCGGACGGCGTCGCCGAGCCGCCGCTCGCGGACGACGCGACAGCGACGACCTAGCCGCTCGGCTGGGAGCGCGCCCAGCCCCGGCGACCGCCGGAGGCGCGGCCCAAGTCTCTGCCGGCGAGACTCGACGCTGGCCGCGGCGACGCCGGCCGCGGCGAAGCCGGGGCTCCACACCGACGATGGAGGCGGCTCGAGCCCCTGCCGGCGAGACTCGACGGCGGCCGCGGCGAAACCGGGCCCTCCACACCGACGATGGAGGCGGCTCGAGCCCCTGCCGGCGAGACTCGACGCCGGCGGCGGCGAAGCCGGGCCCTCCACACCGACGACGGGGGCGGCTCGAGCCCCTGCCGGCGAGACTCGACGCCGGCGGCGGCGAAGCCGGGCCCTCCACACCGACGACGGGGGCGGCTCGAGCCCCTGCCGGCGAGACTCGACGCTGGCCGCGGCGAAGCCGGGCGTCGCGTCGGCCAAAAGCGGCGCTCCCAGCGCTGCCCTGAGTGCACCCTAAAATGGGGTGTGAGTTTGTCTGGAGGGGTCAGACCAACTTACCCCCTGTTTCCCAGTGCAATGCGCGTTGGCGCCGAAACACTCGACGCCAACCCGGACCCAGGCGCCCCCGCGGCCCTCGGCCCGGCGGCCCGGGCACGCGGCCCGGCTGCGCGGCCCCGCGGCGGAGGCGCCTACGCCTGCACGAGCGGGCCGCGGCCGCGCACGAGGTCGCGGAGCGCGTCGACGGTGACGCCGTCGAGCGAGTCGATGATGGTCCGGCCCGGCATGTCGACGACCTTGGCTACGTGTGGAACCGCGACGGTGACGCAGTCTGCGGCTTCCGCCGAGGCGACGCCGGTCGGCGAGTCCTCGATCGCCACGCAGTCCTGCGGCCGAACGCCGAGGAGCTCTGCACCCAGGAGGTACGGCTCCGGATGTGGCTTGCCGTGGGTGACCGAGTCCCCGGTCACGATGACTGAGAACGTGCCTTCGGGCAGCTGATCGACGATCGCCATGGCGAGACTGCGGTACGACATCGTCACGAGCGCGCACGGGATCTCCGCCTCGCGGAGTGCCGCCAAGAGCGCCTGCGCCCCCGGCTGCCAGGGCGTGTGTCGCCCCACCCCGTCGATCACGCGTTCCAGCAGCCGCTCCACGATCACCGGCGGCTCGAGGTCCACGGCGCCGTATTCGCGAATGTAAGCCGCGGCGGCGAGCAGGTCGCTGCCGACGAGGGCGTGGGCGTGCGCGTCCGACCACGTTCCGCCAAACGATTCAACGAGATCATATTCGGCCTGGATCCAGTAGGGCTCGGTGTCGACCAGTGTGCCGTCCATGTCCCACAGGACGGCGGCGAGTTCTGGCGACGGTTCCGGCATGCCACGCATCCAAGCACGACCCCCTGCGAGAGTGGACGCCGGTGCAGCGACGACGAACCCATTTGGCGCTCGCGATCCCCCTGGTCGTGGTCGTCGGCCTCGCTGCACGCTTCGCGCTCGACGGCGCCGTCGCCGACGCCGCCGGTGGCGCCTTCTACACCGCGCTCGTCTACCTCCTCATCGCGTTCGCCCGACCGACCTGGCCGCCACTCACGGTCGGCCTCGCGGCGTTCGGGTTCTCGTTCGCGATCGAGTGCTTCCAGCTGACCTCGATACCCGGCGACCTCGCCGACCGCTGGTCGCCAGTGCGCCTCGTCCTCGGCCGCTCCTTCGCCGCCGCAGACATCCCGGCCTACGCGGTCGGTGCGGTCGCAGCGGTCGCCATCGATCGCCGCACCCAGTAGGGCTGCCAGACGCCTTCGTCCATTCAGCCAGCGGACTGCGCTCGGTGCTCGGAGGCGCCGAACTTCGTAGCAATGCCTCCTGCCCACTCCGTGTCGTTCACGCGGCCACCAACGCCGCTTGCACGTGCCAAACGGGCCGCCTCGGCGCCCTGGGGCTTTCTGCGCTGGATGTTCCGCGCTGGCGTTGGCCCGTCGGTGCGGTGGGCGCCGGTCTGCATCGGCGTGTGGCTGATCGCCGGTGCACCCGGCGAGCGCTACGAATCGACACCATCGCTTCAGGGCGACGAACGCGTGATCGCCGCGATCATCGGCGTCGGCTTGATCGTCGGCCTGTTCTGGGTCTGGCTCACGATGGTGAGAGGAACGAGCGACGACGAGTCGCGGCGAAGCGCCCGGCAGCGCCGTCGCGACCGGCGGGGCCCGAGCCGCGACGGCTAGGATTGCCGGAGTTCGCCGTCCGGGCGCCCCACGGCGACCGATCAGCGAAGTTCTAGAAACCGCTTATTTGCAGGACTTTTCGTGCTCTCGACGAATCAATTCAAGAACGGCAACCACATCGAGGTTGAGGGGACGATCTTCAAGATCATCGAGTTCCAGCACGTCAAGCCGGGCAAGGGGCCGGCGTTCGTGCGGACCAAGCTGCGTCGCATCAGCGACTCGGCGGTGATCGACAAGACGTTCCGCGCCGGTGAGAAGTTCCGCTCGGTGCACACCGAATCACGCAAGATGCAGTACCTCTACGAGGACGGCACCGGCGCGCACTTCATGGACAACGAGAGCTACGAGCAGCTCGAGGTGCCGCTGTCGTCGGTGGCCGAATCACTGAAGTGGATCAAGCCGAACGAGGCCGTTGACCTGCTGTTCGTCGACGGCGCCCCGGGCGACATCAACCTGCCGGCCTCCGTCGAGCTCGAAGTCACGTTCACCGAGCCGGGCCTGCGCGGCGACACCGCCTCCGGCGGCGGCAGCAAGCCGGCCACGCTGGAGACCGGCGCGCAGATCAACGTGCCGCTCTTCATCAACATCGGCGAGAAGATCAAGGTCCAGACCGACACCGGCTCGTACATGTCGCGCGCCTAACGCACGCGCGACGGCGGTCCAGCAGCGAGCACGTGCTGCCGCGACCGCCTGAAATCGGGGCCGGAGCCGACGCGAAGCCTCGCCCCTGACCTCGCGCTCGACTCCGCCCCCGCCTCGCTCAGCGCGACGTGCGGGGCAGCAGCGGGTCGATCCAGGCCGTGCGGCGATCGAGCGCTTCGACGTACTCGTTGAGCTGGGTGATCGCCACCGAGATGGCACCGAGTTCGCCGCCGATTCGGTCGACGCCAGCAGGCAGCGTGTTGACGCTTCCGCCCAGCTGCGCGACCTGCGCGCTCAGCTCCGTCAACCGCTGATCGAGCGAACCGAGCGAGGAGAGCTGCGTCGACAGGCCGGCGATGCGGGCATCGAGACTGTCGAGCTTGGCGAGGCTCGTGGAGACATCCGCGAGCTTGGTATCCATCCGGTCAAGGGCCGCCAGACGCGTCTGGAGCGCGACGATGTGCTCGTCGACCGCCGCCAGCTTGTCGAGCGCCTTCAGGCTGCCCGCGACGCCAGCAAGGCTCTCATCGACCTTGCCGAGACTGCGATCGACGCTACCGAGCTTCTTCAGCTCCGTCTTGACGCCGCCGAGCGCGTGGAGCTGCTCCTCCATGCTCTTGAGGGCGCTGAGCTGCTCGTCGACGCTGCTGAGCGCTCCGAGCTGCTGATTCATGGTGCCGAGCAGTCCGAGCTGCTGCTCGACGCTGTCGAGCGCCGCAAGCTGCGTCTCCATGCCGTCGAGGCCGGTGAGTTCCTCGCGAACGCCGACCAGCTGCGCCTGCATCCCCGGCAATGCCCGGAGGGAGCGGCTCACCCGCGGCATCGCGGCCCCCACCTCAACGAGCTGGGCGTCGGTGGCGCCCGCGAAGGTCGCCAGCGTGCCCTGCATCGTCGTGAGATCGCCAGACATCGAGTGCGTGGTCGTGACCGTCTGCGGGAGCGTGTCGAGCTGTTTGCGCACACCCTCGATCGTGTTCGCCATTCCGACGAACAGGAAGCCCGACGCGACGATGAGCGCCAGGACGAACGCGCCCACGAGGAGCAACAAGCCACGGACCGGGACGGAAAGCGACGCAAGCGTCACGGCCGGGTCACCGGTGGCTTTGGGATGGCGGACGCTTGTGGCGATCATCATTACATGACCGTAACCTCGCGCACATGCCCGCCAGGTGGCCACCGTCACAGCCAGACGAGGTCTGCGGCAAACCCCGCGCCCCGGTTGCGGGACACGTGCAATGCCGGCGACCCTCAACCCACTGGGTGCGGCTGCGGTGCAATCTGGACCCGCAACGGCGAGCCTGCACGTGCAGTCCGGACGCCCCTAAAACGACCGGCTGCGGCTACACCTCGCCCGAATCAACGAGGTGCAGCCGCAGGATCCGCCAGCCAGGGGAGTTTGGTGGCCCCGAAGATGGCCACCGCTTGTTGGGGGAAGTGTTACGGGGTCGTGGCGGGCGTCGTGGGCGCCGGCGTGGTCGGAGCAGGCGTCGTCGCGGCCGGGGTGGTGCCCGGGGTGGTCGGCGCGGGGGTCGGGGTCGGGGACGGCGACGGCGACGGCGTAGCGGCCTTCAGCTTGGCGGCGGCCTTCACGCACGCGCTAAACGGCGTGCCCTTCTGACCGGCGACCTTCTTCTTGCTCACGCCCTTGCAGGCCTGGCCGGGGCTCTTGGCTTCACCGTTGGCGAGCTTCGCCATGGCGGTGACGCACTGGCTGAACGGCGTGCCCTTCGCGCCCTTGACGTGCTTCTTGGACGCGTCGGCACAGTAGACGCCGTAGGCCTTGGCCTTGTCGGCGTGCTTGGCCTTCGGTCCCGGGGTCTTCGCGGGCGTGGTGGCGGCGGGCGTGGTGGCCGGGGTCGTGCCCTGGTTGCCCTTCCCGTTGCCGTTGCCGTTTCCGTTGCCGTTCCCTGCAGCGAGGGCGATGGACGGAATCATGAGAGCGATCGCAGCGCTGAAAGTGGCGATGTTGCGTGAGGTCATGGGGAGTCAACGCCCCGACCGCTCGAAGGTCAGGTGCTACTTCGCCGAGCGTCCAGATTCGCGTCCAGAGGCGGTATCGGATGCGGCCGAACCTTCGCCAGCAGGATCGACCGCGGGGGCGCTCTCGGCGTTGGTCGCGCCACTCGTAGCGCTGCCCGCAGCGGCCTCCGGAACGCTGGCGCCCGAGTCCCCCGTGGACGACGAGGCCGGCGGGTCGGCCTTGGCCGGTTTGGTCGACCCGCCGCTCGGCGGGTCAGCCTTCGCCGGCGCTTTGGTACTGGCTGGGGGCTTTTGGCTGCCCTTGCTCGAGGATGAGGATGACGACGAGGACTTCGTCTTCGCGCGATCCGACTTGCGCTTCGCGGCTGCCTTCTTTGTGGTCTCTGCCTTCGCCTTTGCCTTGGCCTTCGCTCGCGCCGCGGCCGAGACCGAGGCACCAGGGGCCGACGAGGACGTGCCTCTCGCTTCGGCCTTTGCTTCCCCCGCCGCCTTGGCGTCGGCGGCGGTCTTGGCCCTCGCCTCGGCGTCCGGCGTGGTGGAACTTGGGGTGGTCGCGGGAGTCGATCCGGCGGGCGTGGTCGGGTGTGCGCCCACCGAGGACTTGGACCCGACGGGGGCAGCGCCGGCCGCACCGGCCGCACCCTGACCGCCCCCATTGGCGCCTGGCGCCGCGGGTTCTACGGTCTGCGGAGTCCCGCCGGAGCGCGTGGCGACCGCGGCGATGCTGGTGCCGCCCACCGCGACGGCGCCAACCGTCGCCGCGACCGCCAGCTTGCTCATGACGAGGCCGCTGAGCCCGCCGGTCGACAGCACCCCGCCGGCTCCGCTGGTGGCAGCGGTCGCGGCGACCGCGCCCTTTGCACCTGGGAACAGGTGGGCAAGCAGCGACGCCGACACCGCAAGCGGAAGCGCGGGCGCGAGGGCCGCAAGGCGCTCTGGCCGGGCCGTGAGCGCGGCGTCAAAGGCCGCGCAGGAAGAACAGTCGGCAAGATGCGCACGCATGCGTCGCGAGCGCCGAACGCGCCCGTCGCCGTCGGACAGCGTCTGCTGGACCTCAGCGCAAACCATCGCGCGTCCTTCCGAGCATTCCAGCAGGCCACGGCGCGCTTCGAAGATCGTCTGCTTGACGGCTCGTCCGGAGGTCCCGAGCACCGAGCCGATCTCGTCGTGCCCCATCCCGCTGAGTTCCCTGAGCACGAGCGCCTGGCGCTGACGCTCGGGGAGTTCGGCCAGGTCCTTCCAAAGCTGTTCGACCGCTTCGTTGCGCTCGGCCGTCTCGGGCACCGACGAGGCCCCCGCCGTGCGCGCGGCTGCGGCCAGCGACGCGTCGTCGAGTTCCACGGTGGTCCGCTCGCGCCGGAACCGGCTGATGGCTTCGTTGTGCGCGATGCGAAAGAGCCAGGGGCGCAGCTCGAAGTCGCGCTCCTCGTGGACGAGCGACTCCATCGCGCGCGTCATGGAACTCTGCATCACGTCCTCGGCGGCATGCGGGTCGCGCACGATCGACAGGACGTACCGATAGAGCTCGGCTTGGCAGCTGCGATAGACCGACTCGAATCGCGCCGGATCGGCCGCCACCTGCGTGGAGCGTGTCGCGACGCGGCGTCCCGCCCCAGCCACACGCCAGGCTCCGGTGGTCGATCGAGTCATCCTTCACCCATCGTCAACGCTGGAGTCGTCCTGAAGTCAGGTGCCACTTCGCGCCAACGACGTTCAGTCGACGACGGCGGCCTCGCGCGGCAGGCTCGTGAGGATGCGCGGAGCGCCGTCCGTGACGACGACCAACTCCTCGACGCGCACGCCGAACTGCCCGGGCAGGTACACGCCGGGCTCGACCGTGACGATGTTGCCGGCCGCCAGCGTCGACTGGGACCGCGGTGAGAGATTCGGGCCTTCGTGGACCTCGAGCCCAACGCCATGCCCGAGGCCGTGGCCGAAGTGATCGCCGTGTCCAGCGTCGGCGATGAGCTCGCGTGCCAGGGCATCGACGGTCTTGCCGTCGGCCCCCGCGGTGATCGCCGCGAGCGCAACGTCCTGCGCAGCGCGAACAAGCGCGTGCACCTGCTGGCGCTGCTCGTCGACCTCGCCGGTGGCGACGGTGCGCGTGCAGTCGGAGCAGTAGCCGTCGAGCTGCGCTCCCCAGTCGATCACGACGAGTTCGTTTTTGGGGATCACCACGTCGCGCGGGTTCGCGTGCGGCAGTGCGCCGTGGGCGCCGGCGGCGATGATCGAGTCGAAGGAGACGGTCTCGGCGCCCATGCGCCGCATGGTGAACTCAAGGTCGAGGGCGACCTCCTGCTCGGTGCGGCCGACGATCCCGCGCTCGAGGATCGCCTCGCGGAAGGCCGCATCGGCGAGCTGCTGGGCCGCAGCGATCGCCTCGATCTCCGCCGGCGTCTTGATCGCTCGCAACGCGTCGATGTACCGGGGGCTCGGCACGCGCTTGATGTCGTCGCCGAGGAGGTCGGCGAGCTTGGCGTCCTCAGCGAGGGTGACCTTCTCCTTCGGGAGGAGGACCTGCCCGACTTCGGCTTCGTGCGCGAGGCCCGCCGCCTTGCCAATGAGGTCTGAGGCGATGACGAGCTCGAGCCCATCGACGAGGACGTCGCCGGCGGCCGTGAGGTAGCGGAAGTCGGTCACGAGCCACGCAGCCGAGGCGGTGACCGCGACGAGGGCGTTACTGGCGCTCAGGCCGGTGAGCCAGCGCACGTCGATCAGGTCGGTGACGAACGCGATCGAGTTGCTCGGCAACTGGTCGCGTAGCGCGGCAAGGCGCTCCTGGGTCGGGTTGGCTGCGGTACTGGTACTCATCGGTCATCACTCATCGTAGGCGGCAGACCACGCGGCACCCGGCCCGCCTGCGCTGGCGCGGTGCTCAGCTGGAGGGACTCGTGGTGCTCTCGGCTGCGCTTGCGGCGTGCGCGCCGAGGAGTTCGAGCGCTTCGCGGTAGCCCTCGGGCCCCTTCCCGGACACCGTCCCGATGCAGAGGTCGGCGATCACCGACTGGTGGCGCCACGCTTCGCGCGCCATCACGTCGCTGAGGTGCACCTCGACGGCCGGGAGCCGGGTGAGCTCCAGCGCGTCGTGGATCGCCCACGCGTAGTGGGTCCAAGCGCCGGGGTTGAGGATGATTGCGTCGCCGCGCTCGGGCGCTTTGTGGAGCAGCTCCACGTATTCACCCTCGAAGTTGGTCTGCTCGAAGATCACGCGGTGGCCGAGCTCGGCCGCGTATTCGCTGATCGTGCCCTCCAGCTCGTTCAGGCTGCCGGACCCGTAATGGCCTGGGTCGCGCTTCCCGAGTTGGTCCAGGTTCACGCCGTGCAGCACGATCACGCGCAGTCCACTCATCGCAGCTCCTCCACCGCGGCGCGGACGTCCGCGTCGCTGATCGCTTGGCCCCACCGTAGTGCCCCCGGTGCATCGACCACCACGTACGGCACGTCGGCGCCGAGGCGCTTCTTGTCGGACTTCGTCGCCGCGACGACCGCATCCGGGTCGATCGACGGGTCCATCGTGGTTGGCAGGTCGAGGCCGGCGAGGAGCTCGCGCACCTCTTCCCGCAGCGCGTCCTGGCCGCTGAGGCGCAGCACGGCGAGCAGGCCGAGCCCGACGGCCTCGCCGTGGCGGTAACGGGCGTAGTGGGTGACCGTTTCGATGGCATGGCCAACGGTGTGGCCGAGGTTGAGCATCTGGCGCGGGCCGCCGTCCTTTTCGTCGCGCGCGACGACGTCGAGCTTCACGCGCGCGCACCCGAGCACCACGTCCGGGTCGTCGACCGCGCCGCCGCGGATCTGGTCCCAGAGCGTGCCGCCGGCGATGATCCCGGTCTTCACGACTTCGGCGTAGCCGGCCGCCCGCTCGGCCGCAGGCAGCGTCGCGAGCATCGACGGGATCACGTGCACCGCGTCGGGCTGGTGGTAGGCGCCGACGTAGTTCTTGGCGGCGGGCAGGTCGACGCCGGTTTTGCCGCCCATGGCCGAGTCGATTTGCGCGACGAGCGTCGTCGGGATCTGCACGACGGGCACGCCACGCTGGTAGGTCGCGGCAACGAATCCAGCCACGTCGCCGACCACGCCGCCGCCGACGGCGACAATCCGGCTCGAGCGCGTCGCGCCCATGGCGGCCAACTCCGACCAGAGGCGCTCGGCGGTCGCGAGCGTCTTATGGGCCTCGCCGGGCTCCATCACGAGGCTGCGGACCTTTTCGAACCGCGCGCCGTGCAGGGCCTGAACGTTGCGGTCGGTGATGACGATGTCGCTCTCGGTGAGCGCGGGCCACACGCGCGGCCCAAACCACACGGGGTACACGGCGTCGCCGGCGCGACCGAAGGCGAGCCGGCGCCCGCCGCCAGCTTCGAGCAGGCGGGCTGCGATGCGCGTCATGAAGCTGCGTCCGCCCTGCGGGAGGAACACGTCGGTGGCCGCCTCGTAGGTCGGCAGCCGGGACGCGTAGAGCCGGGAGAAGCCGTCTTTGTCGCGGGCCAGCGGACGATCGGAGCGCTTGGCGCGGCGCCAAGCGGTCGCTTCGTCGATCTCCAGCCAGCAGACGGTGTGCCGCTTCAGGGCCTCGCGCACCTTCTCGCTGCCGAGCGCGCCGCCGCCGAGGGCGACGGGTGCGCCGTCGACGGCCCGGTCCAGCACTTCGAGGATCGTGCGCTCTTCCAGCTCGCGGAACGCAGCTTCGCCGCGCTGCTCGAAGAGCTGCGGGATCGTGAGGTTGGTGGCGCGCTCGATCTCGGCGTCGATATCGACGAGTGGCGTGCCGAGGGCGTCGGCGGCCGCGCGGGCTGCGGTCGACTTCCCGGCTCCCATGAAGCCGACGAAGACGAGGGCTTTGGGCATCTGCTCAGCCGCCGGTGACGGCGGTCTGCCAGCCAATGCGTTCGCGGTACGCGTCGACGGCGGCGCGGACGTCGTCGATGTGGTCGCCGCCGAACTTCTGCCGGTACGCGTCGGCGATGATCAGCGCGACCATCGCTTCGCCGACGACGCCCGCCGCGGGCACGACGCACGAGTCGGTGCGCTCGCGCAGGGCCTGGGCCGGTTCTCCGGTGTCGAGGTCGATGGAGCGCAGCGGCTTGGTGAGCGTCGGAATCGGCTTCACCGCGACGCGCATCACGATCGGCTGGCCGGTCGACATGCCGCCCTCCAGGCCACCGGAGTGGTTGGTGATGCGGTGGATGCCTTCGGCTTCGCTGTTGAAGATCTCGTCGTGGGCCTGGGAGCCGGGCGCGGCGGCGAGGTCGAAGCCATCGCCAAATTCGACGCCCTTGTGGGCCTGGATCGAGCAGAGTGCGCCGGCGAGGCGGCCGGTGAGGCGCTGGTCCCATGCGACGTGTGAGCCGAGGCCGGGCACGACGCCGAAGACCTGCACTTCGTACACGCCGCCGATCGACTCGTTCGCCTTGCGCTGCACGGTGATGTGCTTGACCATCGCGCGGCTGGCTTCGGCGTCCAGGCAGCGGACGGGGTCGTCGTCGATGCCTTCGAAGTCGTCGACGCCGAGCGGTGCGGTGAGCGGCGGCGCGTGGACGGGGCCGATCTGCACGACGCGCGAGCGCACTTCGACGCCGAGGGCGCGCAGGAACGCGCGAGCGACGGTGCCGCCGGCGACGCGAGCGGCAGTTTCACGCGCGCTGGCGCGCTCAAGGATGTTGCGCACGTCGTCGGCGCCGTACTTCCAGACGCCGACGAGGTCGGCGTGGCCGGGGCGCGGCATTTTGACCGGCTCGGGTTCCTGGTCGACGGGCCACGGGTTCATCCGTGCTTCCCAGTTCTTGTAGTCCCGGTTGGGGACCGTGATCGAGATCGGCCCGCCCATCGTCTTGCCAAATCGGACGCCCGACGTGACTTCGACGTGGTCTTTCTCGATCTTCATCCGGCCGCCGCGACCATGCCCCGACTGGCGGCGAACCATGTCGTAGTCCATGACCTCTTGGTCGAGCTCAAGCCCAGCGGGCATGCCCTCAACGATGGCCGTCAGGCCAGGGCCGTGGGACTCTCCAGCAGTGACGAATCGAAGGGCGTGAAGCACGAAACGCAGTCTACGGGGACGGCTTCGCAGACGGCAGCCGGCCATCCTCCCAGCCCAAGGACCAAAGCGCCAACGACGCCGACCACCGGCTGAACGGCCATTTTGTGTAGCCAGAACAACACATTTTGGCCGCTCACCCCGCCAACGACGCTCGCGACTCGGACCCGCCCGGCGGCGCTGGCATGATCCCGGCCGTGTCGTCGCGGGGTGCTGTTCGGATTGGGCTGCTGGTGGTCGCGACGCTGGTGCTGCTGTCTGCGCGGACGGCGCTGGGCGACTACGAGCTGCGGCCCGCGGAGGACAATCCTGCACCGCTGATTGATGCGCTGGCGCGGGGGGACTGGTCGCAGGCACGGGAGGTCATCCCGGCGATGGGACTGGTGTCGATCGTGCTCCGCGTGCCGGCGGCCATGCTGGGCGGGGGCGACCTGGAGTGGGTGTACGCGCTCGGTGCGCTGCTGTGCCTCCTCCCCTGCCTCGTGCTGGCCGCGCTCGTCGACCGGCGACTCACCGAAGACGGGCGCCCACTGCTCTTCCGGCTCGTGACCGGCCTCGCGCTCGTCGCGGGGCCTGCCGTCGTGTTCTCGCTCGACAGCGGGCATCCCGAGGAGATCCTCGGCGGGACGCTATGCATCGCCGCCGTCCTGGCGGCTGAACGGCAGCGCGCGCTGGCCGCCGCCGTGTTGCTCGGACTGGCCGTCGGCACGAAGCAGTGGGCGATCATCGCCACGTTCCCCGTCCTCCTCGCGCTCGGCTCCGGCCGTGCTCCGCTCATCACGCGCACCCGGATCCAGGCGGCCCTCGCCAGCGCTGCCGTCGCGCTCGCCTGCATCGGCCCCGTGATCGCGATGAACCCCTCGCGCTATGAGTCCGTGAGCCGCAGCCTCGCCAGCGCGCAGCGCGCGTACCCGCAGACGCTCCTCTGGCCCGTCTCGCCCGAGCGCACCCGGGAGATCGCGCTCGGCGGCGGCGAAGTCGAACGCCTCACCACCTGGGAAGCGCCGTTCGGCATCAGCCGCGCCCCCGCGACCGCCATCACCCTCCTGCTGGCCCTGGCGCTCGTGCCGCTGATCCTGCGCTCCGGCGGACTCCCATCCCAAAGCCCACGGAAGAGCGCCCGAGGCTCCGCCCCCGCGCCAGACGCCCTCGGCCTCCTCGTCGCGCTGCTCGCGCTGCGGTGCCTGCTGGATCCGATGAACCTCGACTACTACGCCGCCCCCGCCCTCGCGGCCCTGGCCGTCTGGGAAGCGCGCTCACCGCACGAACGCTCACTGCCGCTCCTCACGATCGCCGCCAGCGCCGCCGCGCTCGTCGCCTGGAGGGTCATCGGCGACACCGCCCCCGCCGTGGAATGGGCCGTCTGGCTCGCGGCGACCGCCCCACTCCTCCTGCTCGCCGCGCCGGCCCTGCAACGAAAGACTCCCCCGACGACCGAGGTCGCCGAGGGAGTCTGAAGTAGTGGCGGACCATGATCCGCCGGGCAGGTCTCCGAGCCGATTAGCGGCGGAGCTTCACGCCGTTCTCCATGAGCGACAGGACGATCTCGTCGTCGCTGAGGACCGCCTTGAGCGCCTTGGCGCCGACGGCGCGAGCCTCGGACTCCAGCGATGCAGCCTCTTCGGTAGCGACATCGCCGCCCACCGGAACGTCCTTGGTCTCCAGGTCGGTCACGGTGACCGACACCTTGGCATTGCCCTGCGCCAGCAGGACGAAGTCCTGGGTGTCGCCGATGCCCATGGTGAGCGTGCGGCAGTCCGTCGGCGACGGTGCGCAGACACCATCTCCGGAGGTCGTCACATCAGCGGAGACCAGGAACGTGACCTTGTCGCTATCGGCCTTGCCGACGTAGACCAGGAAAGGATTCTCGGTATCCGGCAGCGGTGAGAGCGTACGGATATCGGTGATCTCCTTGGGCTCGGAATCGCCGGAGCTGATCAGCACCGTGAGCAGGTCGTCGCGCTCGGTGTCGACCGGCGTCGTCTTCTCCGGCTCGTCGCTCGGCTCGTCCTCCGGCGGCACCGGCGTGACGCCGGGATCGTCGGTCCCGATGACATCGCTGCCACCACTGGAAACGTCCGTCGGGGTCACGCCATCAGAGACGTCGTCCAGAGTCGCCAGGTAAGCCGCAAGCGCCGCTTCGAAGCCCTTCGGGTAACGCGCGCCGAATGGATCAAGGCGCTTGTCGTTGACCCGCGGAGCGCGAGCGAAGCCCGTGGTCTCTGCGCGAGTCAGCGCGAGCTCCGGACCTTCGTCCTCGTCGATAACCGGCGGCGGAACCGTGACCGAGGCGGTCGGCGGGCCTGGCCGCGAAAGCGTCATCGGCATGGCGATCAGCACCGCGACAAGGAACGCGGCGGGAAGCCAGAGCTTCTTCTCGACCAGGTCGGAAAGGATGTTCTGGAAGATGTTCACTGCACGCCTCCGATGGCTGCGGTGCCGGTGGAGGAGCCGGACGGCGCCGCGGTGGCTCCGGCCGGAGTGGCGGTGGATCCTGCAGCGGCGCTTGACGCCGAGGGCGTCTCGAGCGGCGGAGCGAAGTAGACCGACGCAGACAAGGTCGCGAGGAGCTTCGGCTGCTTCTCGTAGTTCTTCATGATCTTGGCCTTGGCGTCGTTGCTTTCCTCCGTGACTTCGTCGGCGGCCTTGTAGGCGAACCCGTCGACGATCATCAGACGCCCGTTGGTCTTGGAGGACTTCTGGGAGAGGACCGCGAAGCGCTGGACGGCGCGCAGGTAGCGCTCGAGCTGGAAGTACGTGCCTTCGAACTCCAGCGAGATCGGCGTGCGGCCAAGGCCACCCGCGATCTCGATCGACCCGGGCGGGAAGAGCGGGGCGATGGCCTGGGTAGAGCCGTTGCCGGTCTGCGTGCCAACGTTCTGCGCGGCCGTGGTATCGGTCTCAGACCCGGTGGCCGTCGTCGCCGCCGAGGCGCCGGCACTATCGATCGCGTAGGCCTTGAACTTGACCTTCTCCTTGGTCGCGAGCGCCTGGAGCTGCGTGAGGAGCGTCGGAATGTCGTCCGTCTCCGGCACGACGCGCCCGAGCTTGACGATGGTGGTGCGGTCACGGCGGAAGGCCTGCTGGGCTGCTCGCCCGGCGGAGACCTGCTGGCGGGCGGCGTCGAGCGCCGTCTGCGCCGCCGTCACGCGAGCGGCTGCGTCGGCGGCCGCCTTGCGCTGCGGACTCAGGACAAGCATCCAGAACCCGCCGAGGAGTGCGACCGACAGTACGGCCAGCAACATCAATCGGTCACGTTTGGTCATCGGTCAGTTTCCTGGAGGCGTCGGAGTGGTCGAGCCGGGCGTGGTGGGCGCAACGCCCCCGGCAGGCTCGGTCGAGACAGGTGTATTGGCCGGCGTGGAACTTGGTGCGGCATCCGACGCAGCGCGGGCCTTGCCCGGTGCGAAGAACACGACGATGGTGAACTCGTAGGCCTGGCAACCCGTCTTCTCAAACTCGTCGGTACCGGTCTGCAGCTTGGCTTCCTTCGACGACTCCAGGGTCACGTTGGTTACCCGTCGCATTGCCTGGAGCTGGGTGACGAGGTTCGCCGCCGTGTTCTGGTCGTAGGTGCAGCCGCTCATCGCGATCGCGGGCGCCATGACGGCCCCGCGAAGCTGCGACGAGCTGCCGCCTGAGGTCTGGCCAGCGGTGCTGTCGACGGACGCGCTGAGTCCACCGATGTTCGCCGTGGCCGGAATCAGCCGGGAGAGGTCACGCAGTGCGCCAGCCCAGTCGAACCGGGCCTCGGCAAGGCTCCGTACGGTGTTGATCCGCTGGTTGGCCTGCTTGGCCGCCGCTTCGAACGAGGAATACTCGCTTGCGAGCCGCGTGTACGAGGCCGTCGACTGTTCAACCGTCGCGAGTTCCTGCTCGGCGCGAGCTTCGTCGCGCTTGGCGAGCGCAAACACGCTGGCCGCGAGGATCGCAAGGATGAGGAAGCCGAAGACGCCGTAGACGGCACCGCCGGACTTGCCGCCGTTGACGCGCCCGGGGCGCGAATCGGCGGGGACGAGGTTGATCGCTCTCATGCTCGTGACTCCCCGAGGGCCAGGCCGGCAGCGACGGTGACGTCGGCTGGGTCGATCCCCTGGAGGTCGTCGGCAACCTCGATCACGCGAGGCACGACCGACATCCCGAGTTCGTGCTCGAGCGTGGCGGAGAACCCGTCGATCTGAAGGGCCGGACCCGTGAGGACGACATGGTCAATCGGCGTGTCCATCGGGCTCTGTGCACGCTGGAAGTCGAGCGACTGGCGTGTCTCCAGTGCCAGGCGACGGACGCCTTCGCCGAGCACGTACCGCGCGGCAGCGATGATGTCGGGGTCGCCCTCGAGCTGCTCCAGCGGCGCCGCGAGGCCGGTGTGGCGCAGCCAGGCGCGGCTGTGCTCGAGCGTGAGCGCCATCCGCTCGGCGAGATCGACGGCCATGGCCTCGATACCGCCACCGGTGACGCGGGTGAAGGTGCAGATGCCACCGCGAACGACGGCGAGGTTGGTAAGGCCACCGACCGACAGCAACAGCTGGTCCGGGTCGTCCTTGTGGCGAAGCGCGCGGGCCATGCCGAACGCGGCCAAGTCGAGCCCTTCGACGCGCAGTCCTGCCGAGCGGGCGGCGAGCAGGATCTGCTCGATCATGTCGCGGCGGGCGGCGACGAGCACGACACGCCGCTTGGGGCCATCCTCAGTCTCGACCTCGCCGACGGGCACGTAGTCGATGACGGCGGATTCGAGCGGCATCGGGAGCGCCTCCTGAGCGGAGAAGCGCACGGCGGCGTCGAGTTCCTTGCCCTCGGCGATCGGGGGAAGGTCCAGGACGCGAACGACGATGCGCTGGTTGGCGACGCCGATGCGGACCTTCTTGGAGAGGCCCTTGTGCGACGCCCAGACTTCCCGCAGCACTGCGGCGAGAGCCTCGGCGTCCACCACCTCCCCATCGCGCACCACGTGAGCGTCGAGCGGAGCGATGGCCGCACGCTTGACGCGTGCACCACCGGCGCTCGCCACTTCGGCGATGGCTACGTGTCCAGGTTCGATATCGACGCCCACCAGGGTGGGGACGCGTGAACCGCGGCCAGTCGATGAACGGTTGAGTTTCGGAGGGCGAAGAAGTTGCAAGAGGGGGCTCCTACATGCAGTCGTCGGTCATACCCAGCCCCGACTTGAGCCCTACTCGTGCCTAGTTCGGCATCAAGCGTCGAAGGTGTCCATGTAGCTGTCCCATAGATCGGCGCCGACGCAGAACGCGATGATTCCGCCGAGCGCCAAGAACGGGCCAAACGGCACTTTCATCTTGCGTGCGTTGCGGCCATGCTTGGCCATCAGCACGAGGCCGACGACGGTGCCGGCGAAGAACGCGATGAAGAGACCGGGCGGTAGCGCGCGCCCGAGCGCGAGGCCCAGAACGCCCATCAGCTTCACGTCCCCCATGCCCATGTGCGTGCTCAGGACGAGCGACAGGAGCAGGAACGGGGCGACGACGATCGCGGCCGCCAGCAGGCGCTCAGGCTGCCCGTGAAGATCCAGTGCGGTGCCCGCGATCAAGAGCGCTACCGCAGTCGGACCGGTGATCAGATTCGGGACGCGCTTGAACTCAAGGTCGATGAAGGTGATGGGCACCAGCGCCGTGACCATGATCAGGCCCAGTGCAATCCGCGCTGCATCGTCCCAGGCGACCCAGACCACGCCGGCATAGAGCAGGCCCGTGAGGAGCTCGATCAGCGGGTACCGCGGCGAGATCGGCGCTTTACAGCCCCGGCACTTGCCGCGCAGCGCCAGCCACGAGATCACGGGGATGTTCTCCAGGCCACTGATCTGATGCCCGCAGTTGGGGCATTTCGACCGCGGCTTCACCACCGACTCGCCACGAGGCAGCCGATAGATGACGACGTTCAAAAACGAGCCGATCGCCAAACCGGCGATCAGGGCGAGCACGATGGCTGCAAGCACGAGCGGTGACCTTCGGAGTGGTCGGAGGACGGACGGAGAAAGGAGAAGGGCCGCGTCCTGAGACGCGGCCCTTCGGGGATTCGCTAGAGCTTCGGCGGATCCTGCGCCGGAGACTGCTCCTGGAAGGTCTTGATCCTCCAGGCCGACTGGACGGGGTCCAGGAACTTCGGTGGCGAGCGGACGGCCAGGCGGTCGTCGTACTCGTACTTCTTGAGGTAGCCGGTCACCGAGGTGCCACGGCTGCCGGTACCGACCGGACCGCGGTACTTCTGCGAGATGGCCCCATTTACGTTCAGGGTGCCGAGCGTGCTACCGCAGAGGTAGTTGTCGACGATGAACGAGTGCGCCAGCGTCAGCAGGGCGGCGTCGACCTCGAGGTTCGCGGTCGCGGTACTCGAGTTCGTCGTGCCGCTGCCGTCGTTGCAGCGGCTCTGGCTCACCACCGGGTGATACACGCGGATGAAGTTCTGCGCGATCAGGCCGAGCAGTGCTGCGGTCCCGGAGGCCTTCTGCACGTCGTCCATGATGATGATGTCGTCTGCGGCACCGATCGTCAGGCTGGCGTTGTACTGACCGCTCACCTTCGCGATACCGCAGCCCGGCCGCGGGCTGGCTACGCCGTACGGATCGTCGACGCGGTAGCCACCCGAGCAAGCCGGACCTTCGGCGGGCGCGTTCTGCACGTTGTCGATGTAGATCACGCCGTCCGTCGGGTAAGGCACCTTGGTGTTGTTGTAGATCGTCCCGTCGGAGCGACGCCCGGTGATCGTGACCCCGGTCGAGCTCATCACGAGCGTGGTCTCACCGCGGAAGGTGTAGGCCGGCGGCGCTTCTTCCTTGAGTGACTTGTTCGACGCCGGGAGCTGCAGGAGCGGCTGGTTGTAGCGCCAGGTGCCCTTGGTCGCATCCCTGACGGGCTGGTTCTCGTAGTTCACGTCCGGTGCGGAGGTGCCGCAGTTGGGGTCCTGGCGGTAGCTGGAGGCCACCGTGCCGGTGCCCGGCGAGGAAGTCTCGATCGCGTCGCCCGGCTTGCGGCCGAACTCCGGCGAGCCGCAGAGCAGCAACGAGTCGTTCGTGTGCATCGGCCCCATCACGGTGTCGCCATCGACGAACCGGATCTCACGGCAGGCCATCTGCCACGTGTTCCACGTGGTGCCGACCAGACGGCCGGAGTTCCTGTTGCTCTGACCGTAGAAGAGCTGATCCTCGCGGTAGTCGTCGTTCTCGCCCTTCTCGTACGCGTAGTACGAGCAGGCTGCGTTGCCCCACGCAACGACGTCGCGCTGGGGTCCGCCGTTCGGAGCGCGACCCGGGTTCTCGCGGGTGCTCGCGTTGAGCGCCGGGTACGACTTGTAGGTCGTCGGGTCGGTGACCTCGAGGTCGGTGAAGTAGATGTAGTCCAGGAACGACTTGCGCTTGAACGTCGCGATCAGGCTGCGCGTCGGGCCGGCAAGCTCGCCGCTCGGCTTCGAGGCGCGGCCGCTGACGCGGATGCGGAAGGTTGCCGTGAGCTTGTCGATGACGGTGTCTTCCGGGGCGGTCTTGTCGCACGCGGCAGCACCATTGGCCGGCATCGTCTCGATCGCGTAGGCCGCCGAGCGATCCGGAAGGTACTTCCAGTTCGTGCGGGTGTCGGCGCTCGGGTACTTCTTTTTGTCCCAGTACTGGTAGACGCCGTCGGCTGGCGCGGTGCACTGGTCCCAGTAGTTGTTGTCGACGAGCAGCTTGTGCACGTAGACCTGCAGGCCCGCTTCGGCAGCGGCGAACGCGGCCTTGCGGTCGCGGTCGGAGCGCCCCGGGGCCTGATCACCGGTCACCGCCGTCATCGAGACGGCGGTCGACAGCATCATCATCGTGATGACGCCGAGGGTGACGACCATGGAGAAGCCCTGATCTGCGCGCGTGGCGGACCCGAACTTACGGAGGAAGTACATTAGAAGCACAGTGGGCTCCTCGTCGGTTCGGACGGGTCAGCGGTTCGCACCGAGACCCTGTTGGCGAATGGCACCGTTGCGGGCAGGGTGTCCCTGGCACGGCGCGGCCGGGCGAGATAGCGAATGTCCACGAGAACGATTCGCGCGAGGTTGGCGGTTGCGACGCCGCGACCAAGCGTGTTGATGGAGTTCGTCGCTTGAGCCACCAGCGGGTAGGGCGTCGAGGACGGCCGTCCGACCTGGCCGGGGTCGTAGCCGTAATAGCGGAACATCGGGATGTTCGGATCCGACTCCACGTCTTCGGCGATGATCGACTTGGTCGTCACCGTCGGGAACGAGTACGGCGGGACGGTCTCCTTGGAGCGCCACACGGTCTCGACGATGTCGCCGATGGTGGTGACCATGCCGAATTCCTTGGTCGGAGGCTGCGGGATCCACTCGATCCGGCGGCGCTCGACCTGCTGGGAGCCGGAGCGTTCCGCGGCGACGCTGGCGTAGAACTGCATCCCGAGGTCGGCGGCCCATTGCATGGCCGGCGTGGCCGAATCCAGGCACTGCTGGGAGCGAAGGTCACGCGTGATGCGCTCCATCGCGGTGCGGCCGCGGCCGACCGCGTCGATGCGCTCCGTCGTGCGGGTCTGCATCGTGGTCGCCATGCTCCACATCTGGTAGCCGGCCATGGTCACGATCGTCGCGGCGAGCGTGCCGACCATGAGCTCCATGAGGGTCATGCCGCGTTCGTCATCGATCAGGCGCCGTTTGGCGCCCGCCAATGCGGCTTGGAAGGTCATACGGTGCACGGGGTGTTCGTCCTCACGCTCGTCGAGCCGCTGGTGCTCTGGATGTAGACCGGCTGGAGTGGCGGGTTATCGGCGATGTTGGTGATGGAAATGGCCTTCGAGTACCGGTAGTTGCGCCCATCTCCTGCCATGCCGAACACGCACAGCGTGGCCGTCGTGGCATAGGGGAAGCCTGGGTCGCTCAGCCGGCCCTGCGTGGGATCGTTCGTGGCGGTCGGGTTCGTGGCCACCGTCCGGCGCTCGTAGCTGGCACCGCACCCGGCGTAGACGACGACCTGCGCGTTGTTGATCGCGATGGTCGCGCTTGCCCCTGAGGTTCCGTCGAGAACCCGCACGTCGTACGAGGGGACCCGAACCGGGCTCGCGCGCTGGAACAGCCCGGGCGCGATGTTGACGTTGCTGGCTGCCGAGCCTGGGTTGTTGTCGTTGCAGGCGCCGGCGTACAGCGTGTAAGGGCTCTGAGATGGGAACAGCGGCTTGCTCACCCAATGGTCCGGCTCCACGCTGCCAGACATCGCTTCAACCATCGGGCCGGGTGTCATGTCGCCGTTGTAGAGCGCGATGGAGTTGGGCTCGCTCGGGACCTCGTCGCCGCTGCCGTTCGCGTTGTACTTGCGAACCTTGAACCGCACGTCCGTGGTGCCGCCGAGGTCGTAGAGGTACTCGAGCTTGGTGGTCTGCCCTGCGGCAACATTCACCCCGTCATCGACGGCCC
Source organism: Solirubrobacteraceae bacterium (assembly GCA_032119595.1). Classification (GTDB taxonomy): domain Bacteria; phylum Actinomycetota; class Thermoleophilia; order Solirubrobacterales; family Solirubrobacteraceae; genus JAGIBJ01. Next base: position 52,545 of record JAUMBQ010000003.1, read on the forward strand.
CGACACTGTTCTGGTTGACCCAGCCCGTGCGGTTGAACCGCAGCTGGTACGGGCCAGCCGGAACAAACGGGAACACGACGCAGCCGCTCGTGTTCGTGACCTCGGAGAAGCTGCCGCCCGGCGACACGATGGTGATCGAAAGGCCGGAGACGCCCGTGACGCCGTCTGCCTTGGCGACGTTCACGGAGAGCGAACCGTTCGTCTTGGAACTTGCGCGGGACGCGGGCGTGATGACCGTGGAGAAGGTGACCGGCTTGGCTTTGCCCATCCCGGTCCACTCGACTTTGGCGTTCAGCCGCATGTAGTCGAGACCACCGGAGCGGGTGGTGCAGACGGGCTCGTCGCCACCATCAGTCACCCACCGGGAGGTCGCGGTGACGGTGAACTTGATCTTCGGTGTGCCCGGATCGACGATCTCGCGGGAGCCCGACAGGCGGGCAACGTCCTCGATCGGGAGCGAGCGAATGCGCTCGATCTCGGCCTGGGCCATGTTGGCGGCCATTGCGCGGCGCGCCTGTTGACCGGCGAGTTTGTCGCCCTGGTCAAGCGCCGTGAACACGCTCAGGCTCACGAGGATGAGGAGGGCCGCGGAGACCATCACCTCAACCAGGATGAAGCCGGCGTCGTCGCGGAGGCCGCGGATCGTTGATGCATGCGAAGGCTTCATCGAGGGGTTCGTCGACCGATCGGGGGAGTTGTTCAATAGGGCGCGCTCGAAGCTGGACAAAGAGGGGAATCCAGGTGTAACGCGGTTGAGTCGATTGCGGGGCACTACCAGGTGCCGTTCTTGCAGCCAGAGCTGGCGCTTTGGCCGCTGCCGAGCGTGCAGCTGCGGGTCATCGTCCAGGTATTTGGTGCCTTGGCCATCAGGTAGGCCGAGCCCGTCTTGGAGTGGGCCGTGATGGTGTAGCCCGTGGTGTCGGACGAGGCGACCTCCACCTCGCCGGCGGCAGTGCCGAAGACGATGCCAATGCCCGCGCCGAGGTCGGCGATCGTGGTGCACTTGGTGTAGTCGTCGGTCTTCACGAAACACGCCTCGACGTGCGTCATCGTGTTCCGGACGTTCGCTTTGGCGGTCGCGTCGGAGGCGCGGTCCCGCTGGCTAATGAAGTTCGGCAGCGCAATCGTGGCGAGGATCCCGATGATCAGAATCACCACGATCAGCTCGATCAGCGTGAAGCCCTGGTCATCGCGCAGTGTCTTCTTCATCGCGGGTCTGGTCCTAATGCGGGAACGGCGGGGAGCCATCTGGGGAAGCGAGATGGGCGCCGGTCGATCAGGTGGTCGGCCGGCCTCCATCTCGCTTGAGGCCCGGCGGCCAGATCGGCCGCCGGGTCCAAGCGAGGTGCTCTTAGCGGGGTGCTACCAGACGAGCGACGCGGGGCAGGCGCCGTCCGGCTTCGTGCGGACGCAGGTGCGCGAGATGGCGCCGGTGCCCGTGGTCTTGGTGATCGTGAACGTGTTGAGCGTCTTCGACGTGCCGGTGATGGCGAACGCGTCAGCCGCGCTGGAGTCGATGAACACCGTGTCGGCCGTACCGACGGCGCCGATCGTCAGGCCCGTGTTACCGAGGGCCGTGGACGTCTTGCACAGACCGTAGTCCTGCGTGTCGGTGTAGCAAGCTTCGACCTGCGACACGGCGTTACGGGCGTTGGTCTTCGCCGAGGCGTCCTGCGCACGACCGCGCTGACCGATGAAGTTCGGCAGAGCGATGGCGGCAAGGATGCCGATGATGAGGATGACGACGAGGAGCTCGATAAGAGTGAAGCCCTGCTCGTCAGAGAGTCGGTTGCGCACGGGGGCTCCTGGCATGGATCGATCGACCGGCAGCCTGCGAGCGACCGGACGGGTGGGTGGGTGTTGATGGAGCGCCGCTTGAGCGGAGCGACGCAGAGGAAGAGGTGGAACAGGGTGGGCGCCGGTCGAAGGAAATCGGCCGGCCTCCACCCCGCTCGAACCCCCGGCGGCCGAAGCCGCCGGGTGTGTCAAGCGAGAGACTGGAAGCGGGGTGCTACCAGACGAGCGACGCGGGGCAGGCGCCGTCCGGCTTCGTGCGGACGCAGGTGCGCGAGATGGCGCCGGTGCCCGTGGTCTTGGTGATCGTGAACGTGTTGAGCGTCTTCGACGTGCCGGTGATGGCGAACGCGTCAGCCGCGCTGGAGTCGATGAACACCGTGTCGGCCGTACCGACGGCGCCGATCGTCAGGCCCGTGTTACCGAGGGCCGTGGACGTCTTGCACAGACCGTAGTCCTGCGTGTCGGTGTAGCAAGCTTCGACCTGCGACACGGCGTTACGGGCGTTGGTCTTCGCCGAGGCGTCCTGCGCACGACCGCGCTGACCGATGAAGTTCGGCAGAGCGATGGCGGCAAGGATGCCGATGATGAGGATGACGACGAGGAGCTCGATAAGAGTGAAGCCCTGCTCGTCAGAGAGTCGGTTGCGCATGTTGCAGTCTCCTGAAGGACACGTGGTTTTCGTGAAATGTGGTTCGCCGGGTCGGCACCCTAGATATCGGGTCTGGACCCCATGCCTTGAGCGCATGAAACGAATATGGACGCTTCGTGGACACTCCCCTGGGCGCAAGCGCGGTGGACGTTCCGACTGGGGTCTGGACCCGAGTGCTTTGATGGTGCATTGATGGCTCGTTTTCGCCCGCTCTCCCACCATTCGCTGGGCGTTTGGGTCGCGATTGCGAGCTTCGGGGCGCTCGGATCGGTGCTTCGGTACGCCATCACGGCCGATGGGGGCTGGGGCGCGGTGGTCCTGGCCAATGTGCTCGGCTGTGGCGTACTCGGAGTCCTCGTGGCTCGAGGCCGGGCGACGCCCGCGCTTGGCGTCGGATTCTGCGGCGGCCTGACGACGTTCTCGGGCGTCGCCGCGCAGGCGCTCACGGCGGCGCAGGGCGATGCGATCGGCGCGGCATCGACGGCTGGAGACTTCGCCCTGCGCCTCGCGCCTGGAGCCGGACTGATGCTCGCGGTCAACGGGATCCTCGGCCTCGTCGCCTTCCTGGCCGGCCGGCACCTCTCCGGGCCGCGGAGTTCGGGGCGTTTGCCGGACGCCGAACTCGGCGTGGCGCCGTGATGACCGTGTCGGCTGCACTCCTGTCCGCGCTCGGCGGCGGGCTTGGAGCGTGCGCTCGCGCCTTCGTGCTGGCCGAAGCCGAAGCGGCCGGCGTACGCCGGATCGATCGCGCGGTCGCGGCCGTCAACGTCGCGGGCAGCATTGCCGCGGGTGCCGCGCTGGCCGCCGACCTCTCCCCTGCGCTCCTGGCGCTCATCCTCACCGGGCTGCTCGGCGGATTTACCACGCTCTCGAGCTGGATCTCGGCCCTGGCAGCAGGCCGGCCGCCTGAGGAGCGCACACGTGCGCTGCTCTGGGCGGCCGGGGATTTGCTGGCGGGGCTCGCTGGAGCCGCCGCCGGGTATTGGGTGGTCAGCGCACTCGGCTGACCTCGCGCTACTTCACCAGCGTGATGTTCTTGCCGATCGCGACGATCTCGCCGGTCGCCGTCTGCGTGACGCCCGCGCGCAGCGTGAGCACCGACTTCTTCGACTTCTTCATGGAGCGCTGGTACTTCTTGGGTACCTTCACGAGGAACTTGTAGGTCCCGGCCTTGGTGATGGCGACCTTGCCGGACGCGACCGCCAACGCTGCGGTGCCCTTCGGCTTGAGCCCGAGCGACTTCGCGAGTTTGGCTGTGATCATGCCCTTGATCACGAGCTTGCCCGGAGCGTTCGCCGTGACCTTGACCACGATGCCGCCCTTGAGCGCCTTCTTGACCTTCCACTTGGACGCGACGCTGAGCTTGGCCTGGAATCCGCTGGTGGAAACGGCGGTGTCGGCCACCTCGTCCGTGCCAGTGAGGGCGTCGCTGACGTTGTCAACGATCAAGGCGTTGGTGACCTCGGCCTTGGGGTCGAGCCCCGGGACGGCCTTGACGATGTCCGGAGTCGGGACTGGGATGACTCCGCCACCTGGGCCGATGACCGGCGTCGGGGTCGGCGTGGGCTTCGGCGTCGGCACCGGGGTCGGCGCTGGCGGCGGCGCCGTCACCGTGATGGCCTTGAACGCTTCGCCCTTGGCACCGGCGGCGTTGGTCACGCGGAGCTTGACCTGCACGTTGCTGACGTTCGGGTAGGACTTGGTGGCCGTCTTGCCGGTCGTCTCGTAGGAGTTGTTGCCGTCGAGGTCCCACTCGTACTTCGTGATCGTCCCGCCCGGTTCGCCGTCGGTCGAGCCGCCGCCGTCAAACGAGACCACCTGTGCCGGCTGCGGCGCCGCGGTCGATGCCGAAATGACGGCGTTCGGAGCGGCGGTGACGAGCACCTGCAGGGTTTCCGTGTCCGGGATGTCGCTGTTGTCGCGCACCTCGACGGTCACCGTGTGCGGGCCACTCTCGTTGAAGGTGTACGGAAGCGTCGGGGTGCCGTCCGTGGTCTCTTCATAGCCGGGGACGCCATCGAGGTCCCAGCGATAGGAGACGACCTCGCCGTCAGGATCGGTCGACTCCGAGGCGTCGAAGACCACGGCCTCGCCCATGATCACCGGCGATGCGTTGACACTGAGGTTCGCGACCGGCGGCTTGTTGGCGACGGTCACCGTGAAGGCCTTCACCTTGGTGGCGCCGGTGTCGTCGGTGACCTTGACGCGAACCACATGCGGTCCGGACTTGTCCCAGGAATGGGCGGTGTCCGGGGAGCTGCCGGTGACCTCGAAGATGCCGTCGCCGTTGAAGTCCCACGCGTAGTTCGAGATCGAACCGTCGGGATCGCTCGCGGTCGCCGCGACCGTCGTGAGCTGACCGGCCTCTGGCGAAGCGGGCGTCGCACCAGCTGCGGAGATGATCGGCTGCTTCGTGATGAGCGCTTCGACGGTGGCCACGTTCAGGAGGCCGTCGTTGTCGGTCACCTGGAGGCGGATGTTGCGCTTGCCCTTGGCGGCCGCGGGGAAGGTCGTGGTCGTCGCCGTGCCTTCGTTGACTTCGAAGCTGCCAGCGCCGTCGAGATCCCATTCGTACTTGGTGATCGCGCCATCGGCTGAGCCGGCGTTGTTCTTGCCGGGGTCGACGGACTCGCCACCGTCGATCACGGTGCCACCTGCGGGGTCAAGGACGAGCGGAGCCGGATTGATGGCGGCCACCGGCGTGCGAGCGCACACCGCGCCGGCCACATCGAGCGACCAGCCGTCGAGCTGGCCGACGACCTCGCCGACGCCCGCGCGGGCCTTGCTGCGGCTGCTGCGGGCACTTCCGGCCTCGTGGACGTCGCGGACCTCAAGGCGCCAGGTGCCCGCGGCGTCCTCACCGTCAAACGCGGCGAGCGACTCGGCCGGCCTCACGGAGAGGTTGTCGTACTGCGTGATGGAGTTGTCGGTGTACTCAAGCGCGGCGGAATCGTCGAAGACCACATCGGTGATCGTCTTCTGGGTGTCCTCACCGAAGCGGTTGAAGAGCTTCACGCGCGTGCCCTTCGGCGAGACGAGCACGATCTCGTACCAGCGGAGCGAGTAGCTGTGCGAGAGCGCGTCGATATGAACGCGGAGCGACTTCACCTTGTTCGGCGTGACGGTCACGTCGGACTCGACCGTCTCGGCGTCGGCGATGCTGTCGCCGATGTCGTCGCTGACGAAGTTCGCGTGCGGACCGGCCGCGCCTGTCTGCACGTTCATGGCGTATTCCCCATGACCGTTGGCGCCGTCGATCGCGAGCGTGATCGGCGTCGGCTGACCACACACGTAGTCCGGCGCGAGGGTCGCCACGAACGGGTTGGCCGGGTAGGTCGCGGTGCTCGGGGAAGCCTCGGGGATCGGCTGCAGGTAGGTCGGCGTGGAGAGCTTGGAGCCCAGCGGCGCGCTGATCGTGCCGTTGCCGCCGTCGAAGTAGGTGTTGCCCACGGTGAACGAGGGCGTGAGGTTGAACGTCTCACCCGGCGCCAGGATGCCGTCGTTGTAGGCGGCTCCGGTGGGATTGGCGTCGTCGAGGAAAAGATCCGGCGCCGCTGCAGCCGTGGCGGGCAGGGCGGCGAACGCACACAAGAATGTGGCAAGCAGGAGTCGACTACGGGTTCGCGGCATGCCCTCCCTATCGGCGCGCCCGTATGTGAGCCGTATGCGGGTCGGCACCCGGTCGATGCCCGTGGGTCGGCGATACGTCCAGTCGATGCCCCCCGACGTGCTGGAAACCGGCGCGAAGCCGACCACCACTGGTCAACTGGAGGGAACAGTCGCGCTTGTAGCGCGAAATGGGCGGCTCAGGCGCCGGGGAAGACGCCTGCGGCCTGCGCGTCGAGGCCGGGCGTCCAGGTGCCGGACCCCTCACACCACGGGCACGCCACACTGACCTGCTCGCCGGCGCGGTTCGCGAAGACCTTCCCGGTGGCGCGGCACGCCGAACACGGTTGAGGGCCGGCCGGCGGCTCAGGAGCCTTGGCGCGGGCCGGGCGGCGACCGGAGGGCTTGGCAGGAGTCGGCATCGCGGTGATCGTAGCCGCCCGGGCCTCGCGTAGGCTCGCGGGCGTGCCTGCCGTCGGCCGATTCGCTCCGTCCCCGTCGTCCGAGCTCCATCTGGGCAACCTGCGCACCGCGCTCCTTGCCTGGCTCGGCGCGCGTTCCCAGGGCTCCGCATTCCACCTGCGGATCGACGACCTCGACGCCGGCCGCTCCCGGGTGGCGATCGCCGAGCACCAGCTCGCCGACCTCGCAGCACTCGGCCTGGACCACGACGGCCCTGTGGTTTGGCAGTCGCAGCGGCTTGGCCGCTACGAGGCCGCGTTCGAACGCCTCCGAGCCTCCGGCGACGTGTACCCGTGCTTCTGCACGCGCGCGGAGATCCGGGATGCGTCCCGCGCTCCCCACGGCCCGCCGACGGCCGGCTATCCGGGCACCTGCCGAGATCTCTCCGCCGCACAGCAGGCAGCCAAAGCTGCCGACGGGCGCGCGCCCGCCTGGCGACTGCGGTCTGACCTGGAGCCGGTGGCGTTCGATGACCTGGTGCTTGGTGCCCGGACGCTGCCCGCCGAGGACGCCGTCGTACGCCGAGCCGACGGCGAGTTCGGGTACCAGCTCGCGGTGGTGATCGACGACGCCGACCAGGGCGTCGACGAAGTCGTGCGCGGCTCCGACCTCCTCCCCTCCGTCCCGACGCAGCGCCAGCTCCAGGACCGCCTCGGGATCGCGCACGTTCGTTACGCCCACGTGCCGCTGATGATCGGCACCGATGGCGCTCGCCTCGCCAAGCGCCATGGCGCGATCGGCCTCGCGGGCGCGCTCGCGGGAACGGTCGACCTCGCACTTCCCGGCCTGACGCCCGGCGTTCCGGCGACGGCTGAGCAGGTTCGCACGGCCCTCGCCGCAACGGTCGGTTTGGCCGCTGCGGGCGAGGCGGTGGAGCTTCCCGAACTTGCCTCGCGCTTCGCGTACGCGCGTCTGCCCGCCGAATCGACCATGATGGATAGATGCTCAAGTTGATCCGCGTCTGGATTCCGATCGCGCTCTGCAGCGCGGGAATCATCGTGAGCATCGTCGGCGGGCTCAACGAAGAGTCGTTCACCATCGGTATCCCGATCTTCTCCGCGGGCGCCTCGGTGTGGCTGCTGAACTTCCTTTACCGCGTCGGTGTGTCGGGTGACCGGGAGCGCGGCAACGAAGAGAGCGCGCGCGAGTACTTCGCCAAACATGGGCGGTGGCCATCGGACGATGGCCACGAAACGCGCGTCGGCCAGGACGGTGGCCGATGAGCCGGTCCGCTTCGGGGGCCGAACTCCTCGCCACCAATGAAGACATCCGCGAGTTCTCCCGTCTCGCTGCTCAGCGGGGGCGTTTCGCGATCGACACCGAGTTCGTCGGCGAAGGCAAATACCAGTCGCTGCTCTGCCTCGTCCAGGTCGCGGTGTACCTCGACGACGCCGGCGCCGAGGACGAGCCCTGGATCCTGCTGATCGACCCGCTCGATCACTCGATCGATCCCGGTCCACTCGCGACGGTGATCGCCGATCCTGAGATCGAGCTGATCCTCCACGCCGCCCGCCAGGACGTCGCCCTGCTGCGCCGCACGTGGCGCACCGAGGTGACCAACGTCTTCGATACGCAGGTCGCCGCGGCATTTGCTGGATTGCGCGCGCAGATCGGCTACGAAGCCCTGCTCCGTGGCCTCCTCGGCGTCAAGCTGCACAAGTCGGCGAGCTTCACCAAGTGGGACCGTCGCCCGCTCACTACCGAGCAGCTTCGGTACGCCCGTGAGGACGTGCTTCACCTCGAGCAGGCCGCCGTCGAACTCCAGGAGCGGCTCCTCGTGTCGGGCCGGCTCGACTGGGCCATCCAGGAATGCGCGCCACTGGCTGCCGCGAGCGACGAGCGCAACCCGGACGTCATGTTCGAGCGGCTGCCGAAGATCGCCGGGCACGATCCCATTACGCGCGCCGTCGCCCGCGAACTCGTCGGCTGGCGTGAGGCGACCGCCAGCGCCGGCGACCGCCCGGCCCAGCAGGTCCTCGGTGACCAGCCACTCGTCGAACTCGCCAAGCGCAGGCCGACCTCCATCGAGGAGCTGCGGCAGATCCGCGGCCTCGGAGAGGCAAACGGCCGCCGCCGGGCGGAAGGCCTGCTGGCCGCGATCGCCGATGGCCTCCAGCGCGAGCCGATCCCGCGCCGCCCGCTCAAGCAGCTCGACACCCGCCCTGAAGACGTCGCCGTGATCGCATTGTGCGAGGCGCTGCTGCGCACACGCGCGGCCACGGCCGGTCTGGCCTACGAGCTGCTGGCGACCCGCAACGAGCTGCAGCTCCTCGTCTCCGGACACCGTGAACACACGGAGTCCGGCGACGTGCGCGTGCTCCAGGGCTGGCGTCGAGAGGTCGTCGGCAACGAGCTGCTGTCGCTGCTCGCTGGCGAGATCACCCTGCGCGTCGGCCCCGGCGGCGTCGAGCTCTCTTAAACGGCCGCGACGCGCGACAGTTCAGCCACGCTGGTGAAGCCTTCCTTCACCCGGCGAATGGCGTCCTCGCGCAGCGACTGCATGCCCTCTTCCCGGGCGACACGGCCGATCTGGTCGGCGCCAGCGTTCGTGACCACGAGCCGACGGATCTCGTCGCTGACCTCCAGGACCTCGTAGATCCCGATGCGGCCGTCGTAGCCGGTGTCGGTGCACTTCGCGCAGCCAGCCGGCTCGAAGACGGAGACCGTCGTTCCGGGCTCGCCGTCGAGCATCTCGGCGGCGACCTCCGTGGGCGTCTTGCAGTGATCGCACAGGCGGCGGGCGAGGCGCTGACCCACGACGCAGGTGACGGCGGAAACGACCATGAAGGCCGGAACGCCCATGTCGACCAGGCGGCTGAGCGCGGTCGCAGCATTGTTCGTGTGGAGCGTGGAGAGGACGAGGTGGCCGGTGATCGCGGCCTGCATCGCGATCTGGGCACTCTCGGCGTCGCGGATCTCGCCGACGAGCATCACGTCCGGATCGGCGCGAACCATCGCGCGCAGACCGTTGGAGAACTCAAGCCCGATCTTCGGGTTGATCTGAAGCTGCTTGACGCCGGGCACGCGGTACTCGACCGGGTCCTCGATGGTCACGATCGTGCGGTCACCGGTGTTGACGAGCTGGAGCGCGCCGTAGACGGTGGTCGTCTTGCCGGAGCCGGTCGGACCCGTGGCGAGAATGCCGCCGTGAGAGCGACTGAGGGCTCGGATCAGACGCTCCTGGTCCTGTCCGCGCATGCCGAGCTGCTCCAGGCCGCGAACCGTGCCACCGCTGTCGAGGACGCGCAGCACGACGGACTCACCGTCGACGAGCGGCAGGGTCACGACGCGCAGGTCGATGCGACGCCCATCGATGTTGAAGCCGACGCGGCCGTCCTGCGGCATGCGGCGCTCAGCGATGTTGAGCTCCGCGAGGATCTTGAGGCGCGAGACCACGCTGGCCGCAAGCTGCCGTGGCACGGACGTGACCTCATGCACAACGCCGTCGATACGGAACTTGACCGTGAGGCCGTCGGCGCCCGGGTCGAAGTGGATGTCGGAGGCGCGTCGCTCAACGGCCTGGGCGATCACCGACTGGACGATCTTGACCGTCGGGCCCTCGTCGTCGGTCGTTTCACGAAGGTCGGTGAGCTCCTCGGGCTGACTGACATCGTCGATCTGCTCCAGGACGGCGCCGACCTCGGAGTCCACGCCGAGCACCCGGCTGATGACCATGTCGATGTCATCTTCCGACACGACGATCGGCCGCACGCGCTGCCCGGTGAGCATCGCGATGTCGTCGAGCGCAACGATGTTGCCCGGGTCGACCATCGCCACGACGAGCGTCTCGTCGTCGAAGGCCACCGGGAGCGAACGCAGGCGACGAGCGGTCTGCGCATCGACGAGCATGGCGGCCCGCATGTCGACCTCCGCCTGCCTGATGGAGAGGTACGGGAGGCCGAAGCGCTCGGCGATCGCCTGGCCAAGCTGCTCGCTCGTGATGAGGTTGCGGTCCAGGAGGAGCTGACCGATCGGGCGGCCCATCGACCGCGCCTCGTCAACCATTTCCTCCACCACGCTGCGCGGCACCCACATCGCGTCGACCACGATGTCGCCGAGCCGGCGGCGCGGCGTCGGGACCCAGCCCGAGCCCGAACCGGGAAGCGACACGGTCATCGGCGCCGTTGCCACGGCCGAGGCCGTCGCCATGGCGGCTGCGCTGCCCGGGACCGGTTCCCCACCCCACGTGCCCGTCTTGAGCGACCGTGCGGCGGCTGCGGCAGCCGCGTCTGCGGGGTTTATGGGGGTGGCGTTCGGATCGAGCATCGGAGCAATACCTGGGGTCGGTCGTGCAAGGACGACGGGACGATGTCCGAGTGATCGGCGATATCCGGCGGTCCTAAAGCCCTGATGGACGGGGCCGCGCCGCCCGAGAGGGCTCGCCCTCTCGGGGTCAGCTGGTTGAGGCGCTCGCGGGGACGGTGAACCAAAAGCTCGAGCCCTCGCCCTGAGCGCTGTCGCATCCGACTTCGCCACCGCCGGCCTCAACCATCTCTTTCACCAGCGCAAGCCCGAGGCCGGTGCCTTCGATGCCCTTGATCATCCCGGCGTCGCCGCGGAAGAATCGTTCGAACGCGTGCCGCCGCTCGTCCTCGGCCATGCCCATTCCATGGTCGGTGATCGTGACGGTGATCGACCCGTTGTGCTGCGCCGCCTGCGCCCCGATCGCCCCGCCCTCGGGCGAGTACTTGATCGCGTTGGACAGCAGGTTGCCGATGACGCGGCGCAAACTGTCGCTGTCACCAGAGGCGGCCATATCGCCGCTGCTATGAAATGTGAGCGTATGGCGATCGCTCTGCTGTGAGAAGAGCCTGACCTGCTGCTCGAGGAGGTCACCGAGATCGACCAGCTCGGTGGCCGACTCGCTCCCGTGCGGGAGCCGTTGGAGGTCGAGGAAGTCGTTGATCAGCGCCGCCAGCCGGAGCCCCTGCTCCTTGATGGTGGTCAGATACTCGGCGCGGTCAGCTTGGCCTGGGTCGTGGTCCAGCAGCAGATCCACATACCCGAGGATCGCGGAAAGCGGGGTACGGAGCTCGTGCGAAACCGTCTCCATCAGCTTGTCCTTGGCCTGCTCGGCCTGGCGCTCGCGAGTGGTCTCGCGCATCACGAAAATCCGGCCCATCAGTGCTCCAGCGCTGGTTCGCACCGGCGCGGTATAGCGGTGGACCCAGCGGCGGGTGTCGATGAGTTCGTACTCGTCGGATCCCTCATATTCCGGGTCGTCACTGATCTGCCGCAGGCGCCGCTCATGCTCCTGCGGGTTGACCGTTCGCTGCGCGATGGCCGGGATCAAGTCGCCGCCGGCAGGCTGCTCTGAGTCCGGAGAGATCCCGAGAACTTCCGACCGGAACCGATCCATCTCGGGGTTGGTCAGGATGGTCTGACCGTCGAGTCCGGACAGATGGATCGCGTCGCCAGCAGCCTCGAGCACGGCCCGGTTGAGGTCGGCCAAGCGGTCGGTGCGCTGCACCTCGATGGCGTTCTCGAAGGAGACGGCGGCCAGCCCGGCGAGATGCTCCAGCGCAACGAGTTCCTCTTCGGCGAACGCCTGAGCGGTGCGCCCGAGGCTCAGGACCCCGACGACCTCGACGCCATGAATGAGCGGGATGTGCACTTCAAAATGAACCGGGATCTCGACTCCGAAACTCTCGACCGACAGCTCCCCGTCGGGCCGGCTCACCTGTACGGTTTCACGCTCCCGCACGGCGCGGCCGACGAGTCCGGAGCCCGGCTCGGCGACGGGTGAGAGCGCGTCGGCGTCCACGCCACGGCTTCCGATGCATCGGTATCTCCCGTCGCTTGGCTCGGTGACGACATACACCGACCCGATCACGGCATCCGTCATCGCTGCGGCCGCGCTCAGCAGCGTCTCAGCCTGGTCGTCGAGCCTCGGCCGTAGCCCGAGGTCCTGCGCGACCTCGGCGAAGATCGCGTCGCGCGCTTGGCTCAGCCGGACCACCTCGGACGTCGCGTGAAGGTCGACGGCCTGCTGACGAAGCGACATGTTGAGGCGGTGGAGCTGGTCTTGGGCATCGGATCGCTCGACCGACTGGGCGACCAGCTCTCGCGACTGGCTCTGCAGCTCGGCGTTCTGCATCTCCAGCTCGGACTGCTGGTCGTCGATCTCTCGCGCGCTGGTCTGCAGCGAGCGACTCATCGCGTTGAACGCGGCACCGAGCTGCCCGATCTCGTCTCGTCGCTGATCGTCGAGGCGGACGGCGAAGTCACCGGCGCCGATCTGCGTCGCCGCATCGGCGACGCGGCGGATCGGCACCACGACCGATCGCGCCAGGTACGCCAGCATCCCGAACAGCAGCACCAAGGCGACCGCGACGGCGCCGAGGGCCAGCCGAAGCGCGCGGCGCGCGCCAGCGGCGGACGCCTGGGCCTCGGCGGCCTGATCGCCGGAACGCTGCGCTACAGCGACGATCTGCGTCACCTGGCCGCGAAGCGTGTCGACCTGGCGCTTTCCGACTTCGGTCGCGATGACCGCGCGCCCCTCGGCGGTGCTGCGCGTCGTCGCCGAGAGGAGCGGCTCGGAGAACGTCCGCAGATAGGCATACGCGCGCCGCTCAATCTCCCGCGCGACTGGGAGCAGGCGCGGATCGTCGTTCACCGAGCGAACAAGCTCCGAGACCTGGGTCGGGAGCGCGACCGATGCCTCGCGATACGGCAGCAGAAACCGCTCTCGCCGCGCAATCGCGTAGCCACGAAGGGCCGTCTCAGCATCAACGACGGACGCCTCGACGGCTCGGGCGGCGTTCACCGTCCGATCGGACGCCTTCGCCGCCGATGCGGAACGCCCGAGGTCGCGATTGGCAATTCCGAGCAGTGCGACGGCGGCACCGCAGACAACAACGACGGTCGCGACCATCGCGACCAACCGGACCATCAGGCGGGTGTTCATCTGACGATCCGGTGCTGCTTCACGGGATTCCTCCGAATCACCATCAGCGGGGAGTCCACGAGAGACGCCGACTCACCCACCGAAGCTTCAGGCGATCCCGATGCCCGGGATTCTGGCCTGTGAGCACTCATCATAGGTCAGTTGTGCAGAGTGCCTTCCAACATCACGCACCAAGAATTCTTGAGGTCAGAAATTCCGGAATACGGTGTGTTGTGGGTGGACATATGGTCGATGCAGCGATCGACACCAGGACTACTGTCCCTCGTTCAGAGTCGAGGCGCCGCCTTGGTTTTGCGAGAGGAGGACGCCGTGGCGTCCCACCGCTACATCATCGGTCGACCGCCGTCGTGCGACGACCCACTGGGCGACCGCGTCGCCGCCGAACCGCTGGGGCAGCGTGCCGAGGTGCTGTCGACTGGCCGTGAACCCGCCGGGTGGGACCAGGCACTCCGCGAACTCGATCAGGACCACGCCGACGCCGACCAGTCGTCGTCGCAAGCCGACCAGAATGCGTCGGATGCCGACCAGACCGCCTCCGACGCGGCGGAAGCGGCGGTGTATTCAGAGCAGCATCGGGCCGATCTCGAGCAACTCGCCTCGGACCTCGACCAGGCCGCCGCCGACCGTGACTGCGCGGGATCCCGTGTGAGTGCTGCATCGCGCGAGGCGTACGCCGCGTCCAAGTTGGATCGTGTTGATGCGACGGCGGCGCGCGAGTTGAGCGCCACTGGGCGCGCCTCAGCCGAAGCGGTCCGCACGCGCGAAGACCAGCGCCGCGGCGAGGCAGCGCGCCAGCGTGACGCGACCGCCGGCTCACGCGACGATGCATCGGCTGCGCGCGATGCGGCGTCTGCCCGATCTGAGCAGACCCCGACGACTGGGGGCTTCCCGCCCGGCCGCTCCCCTGGCGACCACGTCCGTGGACTCGCTGCGGATCGTCGAGCTTGCGCCGCCGGGGATCGTCGCCGTGCTGCCGGGGCCAGGGACTATGCCGCTGGAGGGGCCCTCAGCCGCGGCCGGCAGACGGTGATGCTTGCCGATTCCTCTGGAGCTCCGCGAGCACTTCAGATCCGCAGGCGGTTTGTGCTGCGAGACGCGCTCCAACGCGCCCTGGAACGCGACGAGTTCTCGCTTCACTACCAGCCGGTCTACGACCTGCGGACCGGCCGGGTCCGCGCCTTCGAAGCGCTCCTGCGCTGGACGCATCCAGAACTCGGGTTGATCCCGCCCGACGAATTCATTCCACTCGCCGAGGCCACCGGCGTCATCGTCCCGATCGGGCAATGGGTGATCGACACAGCACTGGCTTCCGTCGGCCATTGGCTCCACGAGACCAATCGCCACGACCTGTCGATTGCCGTGAACGTCGCGCCCGAGCAACTCCTGCAGCGCGACTTCAGTGATTGCATTGCCGAGAGTCTGGCGGCCTCCGGGCTCCCGAGCACCGCGCTCACGCTCGAGATCACCGAACGCACCCTGGTCGACGACGAGCCCACCGCTCGCGCGTCGATGAACCGGTTGAAGGATCTGGGTATCGCCCTGTCCGTCGACGACTTCGGCACCGGCTTTTCGTCGCTCGGGCGCCTTTCGTCGTTTCCGGTCGATGAGCTCAAGGTCGATCGGATGTTCGTCGCCGAGATCGCGGTTGACCATCGTCAGAGAGCGCTGGTGGCCGGCATCGTGGCCATGGCGACGGCGCTGAAGATGCGCGTTGTCGCCGAGGGGATCGAGACGGAGGAGCAGCGCTCGATCCTCTCCGATGTGGGCTGCCACTTCGGGCAGGGCTACCTGCTGGCTCGGCCGATGATCGCGTCGGGCGTCGATGCGTTGTTGGCGGCGGCGCCTCCGCAGTGGTCGACAAGCGGATCTCCTGCGCTGACGCCGTAGCGCGCACCCGGGGGACAACGCTGTAGGTGACCATGGGCGACCGGTTCCGGCGCACCAAACCGTGGTCGATCCCCCCTAAAACTGGGGGCAGCCCGGCTAGGTGCTTCTTGGCACGCGAGCAAGGCCGGACCAGATCTCCGGGGGGAGATCCAGGGAAGGCGCAGCAGTCGGTGGGGCTGACTGCGCCACGCGAGGGGCGGGCTTTCGGGCCCGCCCTTCTCGAAACTCGGTGGGCGGCCTGACGGAGTAGGTCGCCGAGCCGAGGCTTCGACCGCCGATCCGCCCGCGGCGGAACGCTTAACCGCTAGCCAACGATCTCGAGGACGTCGCCCGCGAACTTCTCCAGGAAGGCGGGACCGACGCCCTTGATCGCACCGAGTTCGACCTCGTTGGTGGGCCGCACGTCAGCGATCGCCTCGAGCGTGCGGTTCGTCGCGACGGTGTAGGCCGGCTTGTCGGCTGCCGCCTCGCGACGCCAGACGACCAGTGCCTCGTAGAGCTCGGGATCGGGGTTGTACGGGGACGGCTCTTGCGCCCCACTTCCGCTTCCGCTTGTGCGCTTCTTCTTCAACGCCTTCGGCGGGTTGAGGCCGAGATCCGGGTCATGAACGTCGCAGCAGCGACCCGTCGGAGCGCCTGGGGTCGCGTCGCCGAAGTGGTCGAGCAGGGTGCGCCGGCGGCACGTGTCGCCAAACGCATACGCCTCGATCGCCCGGTAGGCACGCCACCCACGATCTTTGGCTTCGCGGCAGATCTGGTCGACGGCCCGAGGATCGAGCCGCTGATCCACGGTGACCAAGAGGCGTCCGCCGCCGGCCGGCGCCAGGCGCGCGCCACCGGAGCGCTCGACGATCGCGAGCGACGTGCGGTCGTCGTCGTTCTCGGGCCGGTCCATTTCCAGCACGCCGTCGCGGGCTCGCGAAAGCAGGCGCCGGTGGTAGCTGGCTACCGCTTCGGGCTCGATGGCGCGCTGCTGGTTGAAGTGGATCAGGCGACTGAGGTCGGCCCGCGAGGCGAGCAGCAGCGCCCGCGACGGCGCTCCGTCACGGCCCGCACGGCCAGCCTCCTGGTAGTAGGCCTCCACGGAGGTCGGCATCGCCCAGTGGCACACGAACCGCACGTCGGCCTTGTCGACGCCCATCCCAAAGGCGTTCGTCGCGACGATGATGTCGAGCGTGCCTTCCATGAAGGCCCGCTGGACCCCGGATCGCTGTTCCGATGGCAGGCCTGCGTGGTAGTGGGCTGCCTCATGGCCGTCGTCGCGAAGCATGCCCGCGACCTCTTCGCAGTCCTTGCGCGTGCCGCAGTAGATGATCGCGGGCTTGAGCGCAGGATCGGTGAGCGCGCCGAGGAGCAGCGCCTTCTTCCCGTCCTTCGTGCCCTTGCCTTCGAACTGCACCACGTCGAACGCGAGGTTCGGACGGTCAAAGCCCGAACGGATCATCTCCGGGTCGCGCAAGCCCAGACGCCCGATGATCTCCCCAGCGACCGCCTCCGTCGCCGTGGCCGTCGCCGCCATCACCGTCGGGCGGCCGAGCCGCTCGATCGCGTCCGGCAGCCGCAGGTAGTCCGGGCGAAAGTCATGGCCCCACTCCGCCAGGCAGTGCGCCTCGTCGATCACGAAGAGGTCCACCCCGCGCTGTTCCAGCACGCTCACGAACCCCGGCGAAGCAAACCGCTCCGGTGAGCAGAACACGATCCGCGCGAGCCCTGAACGCAGCGCGTCGAACGAGGCCCGCCCGTCCTCCTCGGACATCCCAGACGCGATCATCACCGCGGGATGACCATCGGCCGTGAGGCGACGGAGCTGGTCGGCCATCAGCGCGACGAGTGGACTCACGACGACCGTGAGCTTCGTTCCCGCCAGGCCAGGGAGTTGATAACAGAGACTCTTGCCGCCGCCGGTCGGCATCACGACGAGACTGTCGCGGCCCTGCAGTGCGGCCGTGACGGCTTCGCGCTGCCCCGGCCTGAACCCCGAAAGCCCGATGTGCGCCAGCAAGCGGTCGGCGTCCGGCGGACCGTCGTACAGGCGCGGCTCCCAGCCCTCCCCTGCCGTCGTCGGACTGGGGACCGAGCCCGACGCGTAGATCGGGGCTGCAGAAGCTGGCCGCGCCGCTGGTCCCGTGCCATATCCGCCGCTCCGGCTCGCGCCCTTGCCGTTTGGGTTGCCGCCCGCCGTCGCGCCATTTCGGCGTCCTGCCGCGTCGGCTGGTGCGCCGCCTCCAGGCCGCGTCTTCGTCATGGCACCCAGGGCTTCCGCCATCGGGCGTGCGTCGAGCTGCTGCTCAGGCGTGAGCGCCTTCCAATGCCCACGCGCGGCCGCGACCATCAGGTCGAGCTGCGGCTCTCGCACCCCGGCACGAGCCTCGGACTCGAGTTCCCGCATCAGCGCGGGAAAGGCGTTGTGGAAGGAAGGCACCGGCCGACAGTACCCAGGCAATCGGCGGTTTCAGGCCCGCCTACCCACGGTTGGTGCAGTTTCGCGCGCATCCTGCGACAAACGCGGCGCGCAACGCCACATTCGACCGCCGTCGCCCCGCCTACACACCAACGAGCCGCGGAACGCGGGGCCGGTGTCCACGCACCCAGGCCCGCCGACACCGCGCACCGGCGCCGATCAGGACGGCCGGGTCAGTTGCCGGGCGCGAGGCGCCGGATGCGGGACCGCTGCGCGGCCCGGCGCGGATCCTCGCGTGGAAGGCTCACCGCGAGCTGGCGGCTGGCCTCGAAGTCATCCCGGCCGGTCGGGGTGCGCAGCCACGCCTGCAGCAGTTCTGGGTCACCCGACTTGAGGACAGCAGCGCGAAGCTGGTCGTCGACCCGATCGCGGAGCTCCACGATCCGGGGCACCTCGCTGCGGGCCAGCAACGGCCCGGCGTAGGCGCGCAGCGCATCGCCAACCTGTTCGCGGGCCAGCAGCGCCTCGATCTCGCCAGCGTCGCAGGCGATCGGCTCGGTGAGTCGATACGGGCGCTCGCCCAGCAGCGGTCCGAGCTGGGCGCGTAGCCGATGCAGCTCCGAGCGAATGCTGCCCGGACGCCCCTGCTCTCCATAGATCTCAAGCGCGAGCTGCTCCGCAGTAAGTCCTTCCTCACAGAGCCACAGCAGCAACAGCAGCTCGGTGTGCCGACGCGAGAGCACGACGTCGCGCCCGCCGAGGCGCAGCATCCCGCGCTCGCGACCGAGCACGGTCAGCGTCGTGGCGGCGGTCTGCCCACTTCGCGCGGCGCGCAGCGCCAGCTCTCGCTCCACCATGCCGGCAGCCATCGTCACGACGGCCAAACTGTGCGGATGCGCCGTGCCGAGCTCGCCGGTGAGGTCCAGAACGCCGAGCAGTTTGCCGCTGAGCGGATCGCGGACCGGCGCCGCGGAGCACGTCCAGCGGTGCACCGTCTCGGCGTAGTGCTCGGCCGAAAACACCTGCACCGGATGTCGTTCAGCCAGCGCAGTACCCATCGCGTTGGTGCCGGCCGCTCGCTCGGACCACACCGAGCCTCGCTCCAAGTGCACTTCACGGGCCGCATCCAGCATGGCTGGTCGCCCGTCGATCCAGAGCAGCGCGCCATCGGCGTCGCAAACCAAGGCCACGTGCTCGGAGTCGCCGACATCGGCGAGGAGACCTCGCAGGATCGGCACCGCGATCGACAGCGGATGTTCGGCCCACCGCCGGTCGACCTCGCCGGCGTCCAAGCGGACCGGCGCCAGGCCGTGGTCTGGGTCGACGCCGGCAGCGCGGCTGCGCTCCCACGAGCGCATGATCACCGGTCGCAGATCGGGGTCGGTAGGCGTCGCCCCAGCGGCTGCGGGTGGCGCGCTGAAGACTCGGTCGCGGGCCTCGGCGATCTCCCGAGCGCGTGACCGACGGTCAGCAGTGGCGTAGATCGCGGCCCAGTCCTCCATGGCTCCAGTGTGACGCATCTCAAGGACTGCGACGTCAGTGCGACCCCCTCGGGTGGACGATCGGTCACGACGCACCGTCTGATCACTCCCCCTTTGGAGGCACCATGAGCACCCAACTGCACGCCGACCCCGCCGCCCGCGCCTTTGTGGCCAAACACCACCGGATGCTGATCGGCGGCGACTGGGTCGACTCCCATTCAGGCAAGACCTTCGACACCCTCGACCCCGCCACCGGCGACGTTCTGGCGTCGATCCCCGCTGGTGACTCCGAGGACATCGATCGCGCCGTCAAGACCGCGCGCGCCGCGTTCGAGAACCCGACCTGGGCGAACATGCACCCGGCGACTCGCGGCAAGCTCCTCCACAAGCTCGGCGACCTCATCCTCGAGCACGCCGACGAACTCGCGACCCTCGACACCCTCGACAACGGCAAGCCGTTCGCGGTCGCACGTGCCGCCGACATCCCGCTCGCCGCCGACCTCTTCCACTACATGGCCGGCTGGGCGACCAAGCTGAACGGCTCGACGATCGCGCTGTCGGTGCCGTACATGCCGGATGCGCAGTTCCACGCCTACACGCTGCGTGAACCGATCGGCGTGGTCGGCCAGATCATCCCGTGGAACTTCCCGCTGCTCATGGCCGCGTGGAAGCTCGGCCCGGCCCTCACGACCGGCTGCACCGTGGTGCTCAAGCCGGCGGAGCAGACGCCGCTCTCGGCGCTGCGCCTCGGCGAGCTGATCCTCGAAGCGGGCTTCCCGGAGGGCGTCGTGAACATCGTCACCGGACTGGGCGAAGACGCTGGCGCTCCGCTGGCAGCCCATCCTGACGTCGACAAGATCGCCTTCACCGGCTCGACGGAGGTCGGCAAGCTGATCGTGCATGCCGCCGCCGACAACCTCAAGAAGGTGTCGCTCGAGCTCGGCGGCAAGTCGCCGAACCTGCTCTTCGCGGACGCCGACATGGCGACGGCGATCCCGGGTGCGGCGAGCGCGATCTTCTTCAACCAGGGCCAGGTCTGCTGCGCCGGCTCGCGGCTCTACGTCGAGCACAGCGCCTACGACGACGTGCTTCAGGGCCTGTCGGACGCCGCGAAGGCGGTCAAGGTCGGCAACGGCCTGGATCCGTCGACCGACATGGGCCCGCTGACCTCTCAGGAGCAGCTCGACCGCGTCACGAACTACCTCCAGATCGGTGAGGACGAGGGCGCGCGCACCATCGCGGGCGGCCATCGCATCGGCGACAAGGGCTACTTCGTGGAGCCGACCGTCCTGGCCGACACCGCGAACCACATGCGCGTCGTGAAGGAGGAGATCTTCGGCCCGGTGCTGTCGGTCTCGCCGTTCAAGGATGTCGACGAGCTCGCTCGCCACGCCAATGACTCGCAGTTCGGGCTCGCGTCCGGCGTGTGGACGAGCGACCTGAGCAAGGCCCATCGCGCGGCCAAGGCCATCAAGGCCGGCACCGTGTGGATCAACTGCTTCAACGTCTTCGACGCGGCGCTGCCGTTCGGCGGCTACAAGCAGTCCGGTTGGGGCCGAGAGATGGGCGCCGAGGTGCTCGACAACTACCTCCAGACCAAGGCGGTCACCACACAAATCTGATCGCAGCATCCACGCGAGGAGTCGGTCCGTTCAGGCCGACTGCCCGCGTCACGCGCGGCCGGCCTTCTCCGTGGCGGCCGCGCACATGCCGACCCTCCCAGCCACCCCAAGCGGCAGGCGGCGTCGGACAACAGAGCAGGGCGCCGTCGCACGGGACATGCGACGGCGCCCGCTGTGGTTCACCGGTGCCGCGCGCACCGCAGCGCCCCAAACCGGCCGTGAGCGGCGGTGAACGGCGGTGAACGGCCAAAATGTGTTGCTCTGACGACACATTTTGGCCGCTCACGCCCCCCGGGCAGCGGTGAGCGACCATCCGGCGGCGGCCCACCGATGGGCAACTTCTACGGACTCGGTGTGCACGGGATCCCGGACGACCACGCGCCGGCGTAGGCCTACGGTGGGTCGAAAGGAACGAGGGAGACCCGACATGTCCGTGCACGAAACACCGCCAGAGGGCGGCTACCCCGCCGACCGCATCGGCCCATTTGAACGAACCGTTCTGCGAGGGCACGGCCGAGCTGGCGACGCCCCGGGTGAGGGCGAGCAGGGCAAGCCCGACGACGCCCCAGACCCGCCGCTGACCGAGGAGCCCGTCGCCGAGGGATACGAGGGCGCCGACCTCGACCCGTTCGAGCGCACTGTCCTACGAGGGCATGGACGCGCGGCGCAGGCGCCAGCGTCTGACGACGAATAATCCGAGGTGCGCGCGGGGCGCCGGAGGAAAGCGGCGCGCCACGACGCGTGCCAATCGCGTGCGCTCGACGGAGCTGATCGGTCCGGGCTCGACGAGGAGCTTCGCCAGACGGGTCGGCGTGAGCAGTTGGCAGTCGCCGACGGTCAGGGGCCGGATGGTCGGCAGGACGGAGTCGGCCAAAACGCCCTTGGGCGTGGCTACGCCGAGGATCGGCCGGATCGCGATGCCCGGAGCGACTCCGCTGATGGCCGCGGTGACGAGTTCGAGCTGGCGCCGAAGGTCACGGATCAGGTCGGTGCGGTCGGTGCCACCGACGAGCAGACGCGGCGATGTGAGCGGCTGGTGGTCGACCTCGACGCGTCCGGTGAACCGCGCAGCCCCGATGACGAAGATCCCGGTGGCCGCCACGACGACGTGATCAAGGCTCGCCCTCGGCGTCCCCGGCACCAGCCGGTATTGGACGGCGCTGACACGATCGCCGCAGCGAGCGATCGCGGCTTCGATCTCCGCCCCGCCCTTCCAGCGCGCGTCGTACTGCGACCCGCCACGCACGGCCTGGCGGGCCGCTCCGTCGCGGCGACTCCCGGTGCGCCCGCGAGCCGCAGCCGGCCCGGTCACCGAAGCTCGGTCGACGGCCGCCCCGAATCCCGAGCGACCGGACACACCGCGGCCGGCGCCAAAGTCGGGGCTCTCAAACGGGTCCATCCATGGGGCAACGACGCTTCGACGACCATTCGGGAGCATTCGCGGGCCTTTCTGGACGTTTGGGCGTGGAACGCTACGCGCGCCAGGCCCAAACGCCAACTCCGCGGAGCGAACGCCTCCGGTCGAGTACTACCCGCAGACGTCGTTCGGGTCGAACGTGAACCCGTACGAACCGGTCACCGTACGGCCGTCTTCCAGCACCGCGGTGATCGTCACCGTCGAGGACCGCGTCTCCGGCGGCATCGCCACCTCAACCTGCTCGATGCCCGTAACGGTCGCGTCGAGGTAGGTCTGTCCTCCGGCCTTGACCACGCCGCGGACCGACTTCGCCTTGGGAAGGAACCGCGGCGCAGGGTAGGAACGGATGCTCTGCACCGTCTGGCCGCCCGAGCAATACGTGGCGAGGTTCTGGAAGTACCAGTTGGCGGGAGGCGCGTCGGCGCCACCCGGCAACCCCTGCTGCCAGAAGTCGGCGACGACCAAGCCCGGACTCCCGGTCCGGGTGTCGTAGTCCCACGGGCCGAACGCCACGAAACGTCCGGAGCGCGAGATCGCGCTCTTTCCGAGGCCCTCGCCCAGCCCGGTGCCTGAGAGTGAGTCGCCGTACGGCCCCGGCGTGGTGTAGGCGCCGGTGCTGCGGTGCCACACCTGCGTGTCGAAACGCGCACGGGTAATGAACGCCTCACCTGCGAGAGGCGGCAGCACGGCGATCTGCGCGCCGTCTGGGCTGATCCACCCCACGTCCGGGCCGCCGCCCGACACGTCGAGGTCGCCTTCGGTCGGCCCTGGCACACGCGACTCATGGCCGGTCGCCGTGTCGATCTGAGCCAGCTCCGCTCGCGTGCCCGTGCCCTCTTCCCATATCTTGTCGAGGTAGGCGGCGAACGTGCCGTCTGGGCTCACGATCGCCCAGTCGGTGGTTGGGATCGCGCGGGTTGGCGTCAGCACGGCGCCGGTCCGGCTGGATTCGGCATCGCGGATCGTCAGTGCGACGACCGTGCCGTCATCGCTCACGCTGGTCGGCCTGGCGGCGCTTCCAGCGTCGGGGGCCGCGCCGATCTGCACGGTCTGGAAGGTCGCGAGCGAGCGACGGAAGACGCCCGAGCCGAACCCGGGCAAGTCGCGTGCCGTGAAGACGACCGACTTGCCGTCGCCGCTGATCACGCCGCTTGCGCTCTTCGCCTTGACGCCGTAGGCGCCCGACGCGCGCCCGACGAGCCGCTTGGCCTGCGTGACCACGTCGTAGACCCAGAGTTCGGTGTCCGGGTTCAGGTCGACGAGCCCCACCGGCGACACCTCATAGGAGATGTAGCGGCCGGACCGATCGATCCCCGTCGCCCGACCGAACGTCGCATCGCCGGTGAGCTGATACGTCCGATTGAGCCGCACGTCACGCACGTA
Source organism: Solirubrobacteraceae bacterium (assembly GCA_032119595.1). Classification (GTDB taxonomy): domain Bacteria; phylum Actinomycetota; class Thermoleophilia; order Solirubrobacterales; family Solirubrobacteraceae; genus JAGIBJ01. Next base: position 76,157 of record JAUMBQ010000003.1, read on the forward strand.
CAGCGGCACCCCGAGGCGCGCCCAATCGATCGTGCTCGACGGCAGCCCCTTCAGGTCGCTTCCGCTGAAGGCGATGTACCGGCCGTTGTCGGACACGACCCAGGCGCTGAGCATCGTGAGACTCGACGGCGCCGCGCCGTCGGCTCCCCACGCGCGCGTGACGACTTCGACGTTGCCCGCCGGAGCGGCCTGGGCAGCGCAGGGCGTGGCAAGCATCGCCAGGACCACACCGAAGCGAAGTGACGAGCGAAGACCGCGCACGCGCGAGCGGCGGACGGCGGATGAAGTCGGGACAGACACGGAGACCTTTACGGCTCAGAAGAGCGGACCGGCCCGACAGTACCGATACGCCGCGACCCTCGGCAACCGCAGAGGCTCTCCCGGGCCTCTCGCAAACGCAGGAAGGGCGAGCCTTGCGGCTCGCCCTTCCTTTGCGACTGAGAGTCGGAGTATGCGATTCCGGCGGTGCGGCCCCGGCCTACGCGGCCTCGGACCTGCGCCGGTGGTGCGCCGCCTGAGCCGCCCTCGCAGGGACGGACTCGCGGGGCGCGCCGCGCAGCTTGGCTACTGGATGTTCTTGTAGACCTCGAACATCGGCAGGTACATGGAGATGACGACGAAGCCGACGATGCCGCCGATGAGGATGATCATGATCGGCTCGATGATCGACGTGAGCGACTTGACGGCCGCGTCGACCTGGTCCTCGTAGAAGTCGGCGATCTTGCCGAGCATCTCCTCCATCTGACCGGTCTCCTCGCCGACGGCCACCATGTGGGTGACCATGGCCGGGAAGACGGTCGACTGCTTGAGCGGGCCGGTGATCGTGCCGCCAGCCTTCACGGAGGCGATCACGTCGTCCATGGTCTCCTCGACGACCGCGTTGCCGGACGTCTTGCCGGTCACGTCGAGCGCGAGCAGCAGCGGAACGCCGGCGCCGGTGAGGGCGCTCAGGGTCCGCGACCAGCGGGCCAACGCGATCTTCTGCACGATGTCGCCGACCTTCATCGGCAGACGCAGGGTGAAGCGCTCCCAGATCCGGCGGCCGCCCGCAGACGCCTTCCAGCGCTTGAACAGCGTGAACCCGCCGAACATTCCGCCGAAGACGATGTACCACCGCTCCTTCATGATGTCGGACGCGCCCACGGTGTACTGCGTGAGCTTGGGGAGTTCCCCGCCGAAGTCTTTGAAGATCGCGGCAAACTGGGGAACGATGAAGAGCAGCATGGCCGTGAGGACGGCCATCGCGAACACAAACACGACGATCGGGTAGACCATCGCGCCCTTCACCTGACGGCGAAGGGAATCGGCCGCTTCGAGCTGATCGGCGACGCGCAGCAGCGAGGAGTCGAGCACGCCGCCCGTTTCGCCGGCTCGCACCATCGACACGTACAGCGGGCTGAAGATCTTCGGGTGCTTCTCGAGCGCGTCGGAGAACGGCAGGCCGGCCTCGACTTCCTTCGTGACCGTCTGGAGCACGTCCTGCAGCTTCTGATTCTGCGTCTGCGCTTCGATGATCATCAGCGCGCGCAGGATGGTCATGCCCGAGCCGATCATGGTCGCCAGCTGGCGGGTCATGATCGTGAGGTCGGTGCCCTTGACACCGCCGAAGCCCGGGATCGACAGCTCTTTGGAGTTCTGCTTGTCCTTGACCTCGAGAACGACGAGGCCCTTCTGCTTCAGCTGCTCGACGACCGAGTTGCGGCTGTCGGCATCCAGGACGCCGCTCGACTGCGAGCCGACGGCGTCGACCGCCTTCCAGGCAAAGGTGCTCATGGGGGAAGTGCTCCTGGTGCCGGGCTAGGCGGCAGCCATCGCGGGTGAAACCGTCGAGCCCATGAGCCGCTTGAGCTCCTCGGCGTCGCTCGAGCGCTCCTCAGCGAGGCTCCGCGAGATCACGCCATGGCGCACCAACGCGGCAAGCGCGGCGTCCATCGTCTGCATCCCGTACTGGGAGCCCGTCTGGATCGACGAGAAGATCTGGTGGGTCTTGCCCTCACGGATGAGGTTGCGGATGGCCGGCGTCGGCACGAGGACCTCGCAGGCACACACGCGGCCTGCCCCATCGGCCGTCGGCAGCAGTTGCTGCGTGACGATGCCCTGGAGCGCCGTGGAAAGCTGGACGCGGATCTGCTGCTGCTGAGCGGCCGGGAACACGTCGACGATACGGTCGATGGTCTGCGGTGCACTCTGCGTATGTAGAGTCGCGAAGACGAGGTGGCCGGTCTCGGCAGCGGTCAGGGCCGTGTGAATGGTCTCCTGGTCGCGCATCTCGCCGACGAGGATCACATCCGGGTCCTGGCGCAAGGCGGCGCGCAGGGCGAGCGAGAAGCTTGGTGCGTCGGCGCCGATCTCACGCTGGTTGACCATGCACTTCTTGTGCCGGTGCAGGAACTCGATCGGGTCCTCGACCGTCATGATGTGCTCGTCGCGCGTCATGTTGATCTCGTTGATCATGGCCGCGAGCGTCGTCGACTTGCCGGAGCCGGTCGGGCCCGTGACGAGCACGAAACCACGGGGCTTCTCCGTCATGTCCTTGAGGACCGGCGGGAGGCTGAGCTGCTCGAGCGTCGCGATGTCGCTCGGGATCACGCGGAAGGCGGCGCCGAGGGCGCCGCGCTGGAAGTAGCAGTTGACGCGGAAGCGGCCCGTGCCGGACGAGCCGTAGGCGAAGTCCAGCTGCCAGTCGTTCTCAAGACGCTGGCGCTGGTCGTTGTTGAGGATCGAGTAGATGATCTCCCGCGTGTCCGTTGGGGACAGACGAGGGTGACCCTCGAGTGGCTGCAGGCGACCGCGGACGCGCACCAGAGGCGGCACTCCAGCGGTCAGATGCAGGTCCGACGCCCGGCGTCGGAGCGTCTCCATCAGCAGGTCGGCGAAATCGAAGTCCACGGTCTGTAACTCGGCGTTTCGGGGGTTTTCTTGAGCGGTTGTCCCGCGATTGGCGGGGAAAACTCGGCGCATCGGCTGGGGCCGACGAGCCAGGGGTCCGGCCGGAGCCGGAGAAGACGGATCAGGTGGTGCCGCAGACGCGGGCAACCTCTTGGATCGAGGTGAAGCCCATCTCGACCTTTGCGATGCCGTCATCGCGCAGCGTGCGCATGCCATTGCGGCGGGCGGCCTCCCCGATCTGGTCGGCGGTCGCGCGGGCGGTGATGAGGTCGCGGATCTCGTCCGTCGCCGACATCACCTCATAGAGGCCCATTCGGCCCTTGTAGCCGGTGTGCCCGCAGCGCGAGCAGCCCTTCGGCGCGAACGCCTTGAGCGGCTGAGCAAGGTCAAAGCCATTGGCAGCAAGCACCTCGACCGACAGCTCGGTCTCGACCTTGCACTGCTTGCAGAGCTTGCGAGTGAGTCGCTGGGCGACGACAGTCTCGACCGACGAGGCGATCAGGAAGGGTTCGATGCCCATCTCCATGAGACGGGAGATCGCCGACGGCGCGTCGTTCGTGTGGAGCGTTGAGAGCACGAGGTGGCCGGTGAGGGCCGACTCGATGGCGATCTGCGCCGTCTCCTTGTCGCGAATCTCGCCGACCATGATGACGTCCGGGTCGGCACGCATGAGGGCGCGCAGGCCGGTCGCGAAGCTGAGGCCCGCCTTGGGGTTCACCTGCACCTGGTTGACGCCGGCGAGCTGATACTCGACCGGGTCCTCGATGGTGATGATGTTCTTCTCGGGCGTGTTGATCGCTCCGAGCGCGGCGTAGAGGGTCGTCGACTTGCCGGAGCCGGTCGGACCGGTCACGAGGACGGCGCCGTGGGCCTGGTGGAAACCGGTCTCAAAGCGCTCGCGCTCTTCCTCGCGCATGCCGAGGATGTCGAGGTCCATCACGACACTCGACTTGTCGAGGATGCGCATGATGACCGCCTCGCCATGCACCGACGGGAGCGTCACGACGCGAAGGTCGAGCTTGTGGCCGTCGATCGAGAGCGAGATGCGGCCGTCCTGCGGGATGCGGCGCTCGGCGATGTCGAGCGTGGCCATGATCTTGACGCGGCTCACGAGCCCCGCCGCCATCTTCTTGGGCACGTCGGCGGCGTCGACGAGCACGCCGTCCACGCGGTAGCGCACGCGCATGCCGAACTCGCCGGCCTGCAGGTGGATATCGGAGGCGCCGCGTTCGACGGCCTGCGCGATCACCTGGTTGACGAGCTTGATGACCGGGGCGTCATCGACGCCACCGCGGAGATCGACGACGCCGCCGTCGAGTTCGCTCTCGTCGAGCTCCTCTACCCCGTCGCCGGAGACGACGTCATCCAGGCGCGTCAGGCGCGAGATCGCCTGGGCGACATCCTCGCGGGAGGCGACGACCGGGCGCACGTCGAGGCCCGTCATCAGGGAGATGTCGTCGATGACGATGATGTTGGCCGGGTCGACCATCGCGACCATCACGACGCGGTCGGTGATCATCTTCACCGGCAGCGCCTCGTAGCGCTTGGCAGCGGCCGGGTCGATGAGGTTGGCGGCCGTGAAGTCGACCTTGAAGAGCGTGAGGTCGATCAGCTCGATGCCGTGACGCTCGGACACCGCCCGAGCGAGGGACTCGGCGGAGATGCCGCCGGACTCAAGAAGGATGGCCTCGGGCAGACGGCCCTGCTCGGACGACAGGGTGGTCGCCTCGGCGACGGCGTCGGGCGTGACCAGACCAAGCAGCACGGCGGCGTCGAGATCAGATCGGCAATGCCGCGCTACGCCCGAGGGGCGGGTGAGGCCTTCCAGCAACAGCTCGCCATGCTCGTCGACGGCGCCATTGTGCTCCGGCACTTCGGGAGCGGCCGGCGGGGCAGGCGGGGCCGGCGGCGGATCCGCCGTGAGCTGGGGCTCGGGTGCCGGTGCCGGTGCAATGTCGGCTACGCCGATCTGCGGGTCGGCGTACGCGGGCGCGGGCGCCGCGGGCGTGTCGCCGTAATCGATCGGTGGCGGGTCGGCATACGCGGAGGGCGCGTACGCGGCAGGCGCGGCAGCGGGCTCGCCCGCGTGTGCAGCAAAAGGATCCCCGACGCGTGGAACGTGGATACCACCCTGGGCAGCAGAAGTCCCGGCGCCGCCGGGGCTGGAATGGCTCCCGTTCCCGACCGTCAGGTCATGGAACTGGCCTTCCGCCTGGGGGATCGTATGCGGCTCCATGGTCCTCTTTGTTCCTTACGGCAGACCGCATCACCTCGACATTCGGGGGGCGACCGGTCCACAACTCAAAGCTGCGCGCACCTTGTTGAACGAGGATCTCGAGCCCATCCACGACGGTCGTGCGCTTCGCTGCTTCAGCAGTGAGCACGGTTCCGCCGGGCTTGTAAGCCAGGTCCACCACGGTGGCGTATCTGGCCAGGTGATCGGTGGTGAGAGGGAGCCCGGTCAGGCCGCTGGACGAATCGTCGAGTTCCGCGGCGGTGCAGTTGACCAACACGTCGGCTTCGGGCACGAGGCCGCTCTCGGGCTCAAGTTCCAGCGCTGAACCGCCGAGAGAGTGTGCCAACTCGGCAGCCCGCGACAGCGTCCGGTTCCAGATCACCACGTCGCATCCGATGCTCCGCAGCGCCCAGACCACGGCGCGCGCGCTGCCTCCCGCGCCCAGGACGACCGCCGAGGTCTTGGGGCGGCCATCGAGCGTCGCGAGCAGTCCGGGCGCGTCGGTGTTGTCGGCCGCGATCGAACCGTCGGCACCGTAGATGAGCGTGTTCGCGGCGCCGATCTCGCGAGCAGCGTCGCTGACCGTGTCGGCGACCGCCAGCGCGACGCTCTTGTGCGGGATGGTGACGTTCACGCCGGCAAAGCCCGAACCGGGCAGCGCACGAAGTGTGGCCTCCGCCCGATCCGGTGGCACGGGCAGCAGTTGGTAGTCCAGCCCGACGGCTTGATGCATCGCGGGCGAGCGGCTGTGGCTCACCGGCCACCCAACGACGCCGTAGCGCGGCCGGGCACTCGGGCGTTCGGTCAACAGGTGCCCGGGGACTTCCCGGTGGCGTTACGCGCCTCGTTGTACTTGGCGCTGTCCTGCGCGAACTTCTCGGCCGTCGCAGCGAACGCGTGCTCGCCGCACCGGCCGGGCTTCACGACGAAGTACAGGTAGTTGACCTTGGCGGGCGCGGCCGACGCCTCGATCGACGCGAGCCCGGGGTTGCCGATCGGCGTCGGCGGCAGGCCGGTGCGCGTGCGCGAGTTGTAGGGCGTGTCCTTGTCGAGCTGGCTCTGGCGGATCGGGTCCTCCCAGTTGCCGCTCTCGTAGCGGAACGTGGCGTCGATGCCGAGCGGCATCCCGGTCTTGAGGCGGTTGTAGATCACGGCGGCGATGTCGTCGCGCTCGCGGGTGAGCTTGGCCTCGCGCTCGACCATCGAAGCGATCGTCAGGACGTCGTAGATGGAGAGGTTGGCCTTCTTCGCCCGCGCCATCGACACGTTCTCGAGATTCTGCTCCATGGTCGTGAGCTGGCGGCCGATCAGGTCTTCGGCACTGAACCCCTCCTCCAGCTCGTACGTGGCCGGGAACAGGAGCCCTTCGAGCGATCGGGTGCTCTTCGGCATGCCGTACTTCTTGGTGAACTCGGCTTTACGCTCCTTGAGGATCCGGCTCGCGGTGGCGCCATAGTCCGTGATGCGGTTCTGGCGCTTGAGGCGGGCCGCGACCTCGCGAATCGAGAGGCCTTCCGGGATCACGACTTCCACGAGTTCAGGCGTCGCCACATCGCCTCCGGTGATGGCCGTGAGTGCGGCCCCGTAAGACATGTCCTGTTTGAGCGTGTACGACCCGGCAACGAGGTCCTCTCGCTTGCCGCCGATGAGGGCCCGGAGGCCGAACCAGGAGGCCGACTCGATGACCCCAGCCTGCTCGAGCTGCTTGGCGACGTCAGCGGCGCTCGCGCCCTGCGCGATCTCGACGTTGACCTGGCCGGTGCCGCCGCCCTTCCCGGGCTCCCAGAGCTGGAGCTGCGACCAACCGACCAAGGCGACCAGCAGCAGGATGATGAGCGCGGCAATCTGGCGCCGGCGTGAGCGGGGCCGCGACAACGACCCACCCATGTCGGCATCACCCGGCGGCGAGACCACGGTGCGCGGCGCGCGGCCGGCGATCGAGCGGCGGCGATGCACCGCGACCTGCCGAAGATCAGGAAGGTCGAAGGCCTCGGCGAGCGGCTGCGCCGGAGGGTCCGGCGCGATCTGCTTGGGTGCTGGCGCGGCCGCGGGCTTCGCCGGGCGCGCGGGGCGCAGGCGCGGCTGGTCATCAGGCATTTGCCACGGCTCGCTCGGCTGGGGCGTTTGCGCTGGCTGGCGCTGGGCCGGCTGGGCCGGCGGTGAGGCTTGGGCCGGCGGTGAGGCCCGCACCGACGCGTCAGCGATCGCGTCGAGCGGCGGTGGCCAGGCAGCGACGGGCTGAGGACCGCCCGCCTCGTCGACGTCGTCCCACCATCCAGTGTCGGCGGGCGGCGCGGCGCTCACCGGATCAGAACGGCGCGCCCGTGCGGCCGGTTCGGCCGCCGGCGTCGCCGGACGCGGGGCCTGCGGGGCTGGTGGAGCCTGCGCGGCGTGTGAGGGACGCAAGGTCGGGGCAGGCCCGGACGACACGGCGCCTGGTCCGGAGGCGGCCGGCGGCTCGCTCGGCGCGGCCAGGGGATGACCCGGCGGCGGCTCCCAGCTCAGATTGCCCGTGCGGCGACGCTCGCGCTCGATGAGCGCCTGACGTCGTTCTTCCGCGGTCCGCTCACGCGGCCCGCGGCGTCCTCCTCCGAACAAGCTCACCGCTCGCCATCTTCCCAGGTGTCGGAGCGGAGGGGATCCGGCAGCGCTGGCGGCGGTACGTGCTCCGTCAGCCAACCCGCCAGGAGATGGGCAGCGGCGCGGGAATCCTCGTCGGCCCGCGGATCGAAGTCTCGCTCGGCCATACGGGTCGTAAAGCGCTCGTCGTACAGGTCAACGGGCACGGGAACCGCGGCCCGCAGGATCTCGCAGAACCGGCGCGTTTCCTTGGTCTGAGCGGTCTCGCGCCCGGACAGGCCGATCGGCAGGCCAAGGACGACGCGCTCGACGCCACGGTCGGCGACGAGCTTCGCGATCCGCTTCACGCCACTGGGCGACCCGGCCTTGCGCACCACCGGCAGCGGGCTGGCAATGGTGCCGCTCGGGTCGCTGATCGCGACACCACAACGGGCACTCCCGTAATCGAGCGCGAGGATGCGCGCCACGGCGCCTAGGCTCCTGCGGCCGCCAGGACCGTTGCGCGCGCCGACGCGATCGCGTCCGCGAGGCCTTCGGGCTTCTTGCCGCCAGCCTGCGCAGCGTTCGGACGACCGCCGCCACCGCCGCCGATGAGCGGCGCTGCGGCCTTCACCACGTCGCCAGCGCTCACACCGCGGCTCACGAGCTCCGGACCGACGGCCACGACGAGCTGCGGCTTGCCGCCGATGGCGGCGCCGAACACGACGGCCGCGTCTTCCCCGAGCTTTTGACGGGCGGAGTCGACGAGCTGCGCCAACGCCTTGCCGTCGTCGATCTCGACCGTACGCGCGACGAGCTTGCCGCCACCCGGGATCTCGATGACGTCCGTGAGGAGCGACTCGACATCGGCAGTCTGCGCCTCGCGGCGCGCCTTCTCCGACGCTTTGAGCTGCTCACGCAGCGCGGTGATCGAGGCATTGAGCTGGTCGGGCGAGGTCCGCAGCGTCGCCGCGCTCTCGCGCAGCAGGCGATCGGACTCGCGGAGACGCTCGACGGCCGCCGGACCGGTGAGCGCCTCGATGCGGCGCACGTTGGCGCTGCTGGAACTCTCCGACACGATCGTGAACGCGCCGATCTCGCTTGTGCGGTTGACGTGCGTGCCACCGCACAGCTCGCGCGACCAGGTGCCGTCGCCGACCTCGACCATCCGCACGACGTCGCCGTACTTCTCGCCGAACAGGGCGGTGGCGCCGCGCTCGCGGGCCTCGTCGAGCGGCAGCTGCTGCCAGTTGACGGGCGCGTCGGCGGCGATCCAGGCGTTGACGGCATCTTCGACGGCGCGGAGGTCGTCCTGGCTGAGGCCCTGGCCGTGGTTGAAGTCGAAGCGCAGCTTGTCTGGGCCGACGTAGGAGCCGGCCTGGCGCACGTGGCCGCCGACGGTGTCGCGCAGCGCGGCCTGGAGGAGGTGCGTGGCGGTGTGGTTCGCCTGGGTGCGGAAGCGGGCGCCGTGGTCGACGGCGGCGTCGACGACCTCGTTGACCGAGAGGCCCTTGGCCTGGTCGGTCGGGACGACGATGATCTGGTCTTCGCCGATCCGGACGACGTCGGACACGGGAACCCGACGGAAGCCGTCGGTGTCGGGGAGGCCGCCCCACTCCAGCTCGCCGGAGTCGGCGATCTGGCCGCCGCCCGTGGCGTACAGCGGCGAGCGGTCGAGCTTGACGAGCGTGTGCTCGCCGAGCGGCTCGAGCGCGATCACGCGAGCGTCGATCGTGGTGAGGTCGTCGTAGCCGGTGAACTGGGTCGGCTCGGTGCTGGTTGCCAGCGTCGCGGCGGCGTCGCGCAGGTTGTTGGCTCCGCCGATGCCGCTGCCGGCGCCGGCCCGCGACTGCTCGCGCTGGCGCTCCATCAGCGCGTCGAAGCCTTCGGCGTCGACGGTGAGGCCGCGCTCCTCGGCGAGATCCTTCGTGACGTCGAACGGGAAGCCGAACGTGTCGTGGAGCTTGAACGTGTCGGCAGCAGCGAGCTGACCGCCGGCCGGGACGCCCGAAGCGATCTCCTCAAACAGCTTGGTGCCCTGCTCCAGCGTGCGGCCGAACGCCTCCTCCTCGGCGACGACCCAACGGTCGATCGCCTCGCGCTCGCGCACGAGCTCGGGGTAGGCGGCGCCCATGATCTCCGCGACCTTGGCCACGTACTTGGGCAGGAAGCCCGCCTCGATGCCGATGCGGTGGCCCTGCAAGATCGCGCGTCGCATGATGCGCCGCAGGATGTAGCCGCGCTCCTCATTGCTGGGGACCACGCCGTCGGCGAGCAGGAAGGTCGTCGCGCGGGAGTGGTCGGCGAGGATGCGCAGCGCGCGATCGTCGGTCTCTTTGGTCGCGAGCTGCTTGCCGAGTTCGATCAGCGGAGCGAACTGGTCGGTTTCGAAGATCGTGTCGACGCCCTGCTTGATGAGCGCCATCCGGTTGAGGCCGAGGCCCGTGTCGATGTTCTGCGCTGGCAGCGGAGTGAGCGAGCCGTCCGCACCCATGCGGTACTGCATGAACACGAGGTTCCAGAACTCCAGGTAGCGCTCGCCTTCGCCGGCGGGCACCTCGTCGTCGCCGCCGTATTCCGGGCCGCGGTCGAAGTAGAGCTCCGAGCAGGGGCCGCACGGGCCGGTCGGGCCGGCCTGCCAGAAGTTGTCCTCGCGGTCGCAGAGCACGATGCGCTCGCGCGGCACGCCGACCTTGAGCCATGCCTCGATGGCCTCTTCGTCGGGGCCAAGGCCCAAGGCGTCGTCGCCGCCAAACACGGTGACCCACACGGTCTCCGGGGCGAACCCGAGGCCCTCAGGCGACGTGGAAAACTCCCACGCCATCTCGACGGCGCCCTGCTTGAAGTAGTCGCCGATCGAGAAGTTGCCGAGCATCTCAAAGCAGGTGAGATGGCGCGCCGTGACGCCGACGTTCTCGATGTCGCCCGTGCGGAAGCACTTCTGGCAGCTCGTGAGCTTGTCGGCCGGAGGCTGCTCCTTGCCCAAGAAGTAGTCCTTGAGCGGGTGCATCCCCGCGGTCGTGAGCAGCACCGACGGGTCATGCGCCGCCGGCACCAGGGACGCCGAGGGACGGCGCAGATGGCCTCGCTGCTCGAAGTAGCTGAGGAATCGCTCGCGGATCTCGTCGGACGTCACCCGAGGGATTCTGCCTGCTCGGCCGCGAATCGTGCGCCGCGGTGCCAAAGCGCGCTCGAAATCCGACGCAAGGTTCCGTAGTCTGGAACTTCGTCCAAGGTTCGTCCCGGAGCTTGTCCCACTCTCATGCGTCGCCCACTCCCCCGCCTGCTGCTGGCCTTTGCCGCCGCCGGCGCCCTCGCGTGCCCTGCATCGGCGGCCGCCGAAGCCGGCTCGTTCTCGGCGCTGACCTACAACGTCGCGGGCCTGCCCGAAGGACTCTCCAGCGGGACCCCGGCGCGCAACACCGGACTGATCGGGCAGCGGACCGGCGCGTTTGACCTCGTCCACGTGCAGGAGGACTTCAACTATCACGGCGCCCTGTATGGGAGCGACACCCACGCGTACCGCACCACCACGAGCGGCGCCATTCCGTTCGGCAGCGGCCTGAACACGATGTCGTGGATGCCCTACAGCGGGCTTCGCCGCGTGAAGTGGAGTCACTGCTGGGGCTTTGACTGCTGGACGCCGAAGGGCTTCACGCTCATGCGGCTCACGCTCGCCCCCGGCCGCGTCCTCGACGTCTACAACCTGCACGCCAACGCTGGCGTCTCCTACCAAGACGTCGCCGCCCGCCGCGCGAACATCGCGCAGCTTTCCAAGTACGTCGCGGGCACCTCGGCCGCCAATGCGGTGCTCATCATGGGCGACACCAACACGCGCTACACCCGAGCGGGCGACAACATTCGCACGCTGGTCCAGCAGAACGGCCTGACCGATGCCTGGGTGCAATCGCAGCGCGCGGGGTCACCCCCGGCCGCTGGCGCGCCGGCACTGGTCTGCGACAAAGCGGCCGTGACGAGCGCCTGCGAGGTCGTCGACAAGATCCTCTACCGCAGCGGCCCCGCGCTCACGCTGACCCTCGACCGCTACGCCAACGAGCACGCGGCGTTCGTCGATTCCGCCGGGCGTGCTCTCTCAGATCACTACCCGATCGGCGCGCGCTTCTCCTGGAGCGGCTGAGGCGGGCGTCGGCGAACCGAGAGCGGCTGAGGCGAGCGTCGGCGCCTCGCTCAGCCGGGGCCGACGATGGTGCCGGTGCCGACGACGAGGTCGCCGTCGAGGAGGCAGGCCGACTGGCCTGGGGCGACGCCGGCGAAGGGCTCGTCGAGGTGCAGGGTGGTGCCGTCCAGGCGGCAGGCGATGTCCCGCGAGTGGTAGCGCAGACGGACGGAACGGACGTCTGCCTGCGATCGGTGCAGCGCGACCCCGGTGAGCTCGACGGTGCTCGTCAAGAGCTCCTCGACCTCACCGACCGTGACGGTGTTCGCGTCGACGTCCGTGGCGATCACGTACCGGACCGGGCCGCCGCCGAGGCCGATGCCGCGACGCTGACCGACCGTGAAGTGGTGGGCGCCGTGATGGGTGCCGACGACCTCGCCGGACGTCGTGATGATCGTGCCGGGCTGGTCTTCCAGCCCACCGTGCTGCTGAAGAAAGGCGCGCTTGCCGGTGCCGGCCAGGAAACAGAGGTCCTGCGACTCCGCGCGCTTGGCGACGCTGATGCCCGCCTCGAGGGCAAGTTCACGCACCTGTGGCTTCCTCAGGTGGCCGAGCGGGAATCGAAGGCGCGCAAGCGTCGACGGAGCGAGGCCCGCGAGCATGTAGGCCTGGTCCTTGGCTGGGTCGACCCCGGCGCGCAGGAGCCCCTCTTCGAGCTGCGCGTAGTGCCCGGTGATCAAGGTCGCCGCTCCCACGCGGTCGGCGAGGTCGACCATCGCGTCAATACGGACGTTGCCGTTGCACTTGATGCACGGGTTCGGCGTCGCGCCCGCCCGGTGGCCTTCCAGGTAGGGCTCGACGACGCCAGCGCGGAAGGCGTCGCGCAGGTCCATCGTGAGATGCGGGAGGCCGGCGCGGTGCGCGACCGAGCGGGCGATCCGCACGGCGCTGGCCGAGCAGCACGACTTGTCGGCGTCGTTCTCCGGGCTGCGCCACAGCTCGAGCGTCACGCAGATCACGTCCCTCCCGGCCTGCTGCTCCAGAACGGCGGCGACGGCACTGTCGACGCCTCCGCTGAGCGCCACCAGCACGCGATTGGGATCGTTCGACGCCCGGGGCGGGGCGGCCGCCACGGCCGCGCCGAGGGCCGTCGCCAGAGCGTCGGCCGCGAGGTCGGCGGCGTGGAACTTGCCCGGCGACAACTCACCGAGTTCGGCGCTGATCGCGGCGGCGTCCACGCGCGCGGCATCGAAGATCGACTCGCCCTCGATGAGCGTGACGGCCGCGCTCGCGGCAGCCGTTGCCGCGCCGCAGCCGCTGGCGTCGAAACCGGCGCCGGTGATCGTCTGACCGTCGGTCGCGACGCGAATTCGGATCAGGTCGCCGCAGGCCGCGCCGCCGGCGATCCCGGCATAGGCGTCGGCCGGATGCGCCCCGAGACCGGTCGGGTGCTGCAGATGCTCTGCGAAACGCTCATCGGGCACGTCTTCAGGGTACGCGCCTGCGCGCGGCTACCCCGGAGTCGTCACGTTCCCGAGTCTGTGGCGCTACTTCGTCGCTGACGCGACGGGCTTGGTGAGCGTCGCCGAGCTGGTGAGGCGATCGATGCGCGCCGTGCTGACCAGGCCGCCGAGGACCTTGGCCTGGTTGTTCGGGGCGATCACGATGGTCGAGGGGATCTGGCCGAGTGAAAGGCCACTGAGAAGACCGTCGTAGCGTCCGACGTCCTTGACCGGCACGTAATACACGCGCACTTTCCCGCCGCGACGATTGATGTCCTTCTGGAGGCGGCGGTAGACGATCTTGTCCTCTTTGCCGGTCTTGGACCAGACGAGAACGATGACGGCGCGGCGCTTCTTGAGGTCGGCCTGAATCTTGGTGATGACCTTGTTGGCGCGCTCTTGTGCGGCGCTGACCTTGGTCTTGCCAGTCTTGGTGCCGGCGGCTGCGGCCGGCGTCGTGGGCTTCGGTGTCGCCGCCGCTGAGGGAGCGGCAGCCGCAGGCGTCGTGGCCGCAGTCGCGGGGGCGGCTGGCGTCGTTTCGCCGGTCTGCGCTTCGCTCGACTTGACTGCGGAATCCGCCGCGGCAGCGCCGTTCTTGGCGGTCTCGACGATCTTGCCGGCGCCGGTCTGCGCGGCAGCACCGCCGGCGTTCGCAGCGGGAGTGGTCGCGGCTGGGGTCACGGGCGTTGCCGCCACGTCCTCCGCCGGATCCTTGGGACGCAGCACGGCGAACCACACCAAAGCGAACACGAGGGCGCCCGCCAGGACGATCTGCATGGGTCGGGATACCTGGTTCATCCCTCACTATCTCGGCTGTCGATCAGAGAACCTGAGGGGTTCGCCCCGACAAACTCGCTCACGTCGCGCCCGGTCGGACGGATGTCACCCGGTTGGAGTACGACGTCGATGGCCCGGTGAGGACGCGTGGGGCGCAGCAAGAGCTTGTCTTAGTCGGCGCGCGTCCGGTGCCACGGCAGCCCCGCCCGCCGGGCGCCGTAGGCTCGCGCTGTGGCCGAGCGCGCGATCCAATTCGTCGTTGAGGTCAGCGAGGCACTGTTGCGTGCCGGCGTACCAGGCAGCCTGGTGCAGCCTCAGGCCATTCGTATCGCCTCGGCGTGCGGAGTTGCCGACCCTCGGGTCGCCGTGCTTCCGAACCTGATCCTCGCGACGGCTGGGCTCGGTACGCGCGTCGAGCTCAACAGCACGTTGCCAACGGAGCCGGAGCTGCGCCTCGACCAGATGGCCGAGGTCCAACGGTTGGCCCGCAACGCCGAGCACGGCCGCGTGGAGCCCGGCGACGGCATCGCGCAACTCCGCGCGATCGAACGACTGCCGCACCGGTTCGGTGCCGCCGGGGTGGTCGGCGGGCACAGTGTCGTGTCGATCGGGCTATGCCTCGTGCTGCAACCGACGCCTGCGGTGCTCGTCGGCGCTGCTGTCTTCGGGGCGTTTGTGGGCGGGCTGAAGCTGGTGTCCCGACGGATGCAGGCGCTTCAAGTGCTGCTGCCGTTCACGGCCGCGCTCCTGGTGAGCCTGGTTGCCTTCGCGGTCGTCCCCGACCGCACGACGCAGGGTTCGCTGCGAGCGCTGATTCCGCCGCTCGTCACCCTCCTCCCGGGCGCGATGCTCACCAGTGCCACGCTCGACCTCGCCGCAGGTCACGTGATCACGGGGGCAAGCCGATTGGTTGCCGGCACGATGCAGCTCGTGCTTCTGAGTTTGGGCATCGCCATCGGGGCTGAACTCGCGGGCGCCGAACTCGGTTCGGCGATCAACAACACGCCGATGAACTCCCTTGGCGAGTGGGCGCCTTGGGTAGGCGCGGTGGTGTTCGCCGCAGGATGTTTCGTGCACTTCTCGGGCCCGCGCCGAAGCCTCCCGTGGCTCCTGCTCGTGGTCATGACGGCCTTTGTCGGGCAACAGGTCGGCGGTCTCGTGCTGTCGGATGAACTCGGCGCGTTCTTCGGAGCCGCCGTAGCGACGCCGGTGGCGTCGTGGGTGTCGACGCGGCCGTCCGGTCCGCCGGCCCTGGCCACCCTGATGCCCGCCTTTTGGCTGCTGATCCCCGGCGCCGTGGCATTGATCGGCGTCGCACAGTTCGTCGGCTCTCGCGGCGCGAGCGGGACCGGCCACTTCGTCACAGCAATGCTGACGTTCGTCCTGATCGGGCTCGGGGTCTACGTGGGGAACGTGATTCAGCTTCGTGCCGTACCGGCACGCAAGTACAGCTGAACTCAACCCCAAACCCAAGTGCCGCCGCCGGCGCCGGCGGCGGCGCCCAGCCCTCGTGGGCCGCGAACAGCCGATACCGACCCGAACACAGCCCACGACGCCGTCGGCGCCGGGCCGCTCAGGCGGTGACTGCGCCCAGGAAGGCGAACGGCTCGGCCGGCTCAAAGGCGCCGGTCACGTCGCCGACGAGGTCGGGGTGGCCTTGGAGATCCAGTTTGCGCACCGGTTGCCCGGCGCTCAGGTCGAGGCCATTGATATCGGCCCAGACGATGTTCGGGGAGAACGATGACTCGAAGAAGTAGAGGCCTCGACTCAGGGACGACACCGTGCGCCAGATCGTCGACGAGATGTTCGGACGGGCCGGGTCGACCGTGCCGAACGGCTGAGCGGCGTTACGCATCACGCTAAGAATCTCCGCGACCGCATGCCGATCGGACAACGGCTGCGGCAACCGCTCGACGTAATACGACGCGCGAACGAAACGGTCGGCGGCCTCCGTGGTACCTGGCAGCGGTGCCGTCCCGCCAAACCCTTCGAATCCCAGGAGGTGCTTGCGCTGCTCCGCGAACGGCGGTGAGTTGGTGGCGACGGTATACGCGCGGTCGTGGTGCACGTCCATGCGCCCGTCAATGCATTCGATGACGGCCGAATCGCCGGTGACATCGCTCAGGATCAGGTGGACGGTGACCTCCTGGTTGTTGAACGGGTCAACCTGCTGGGTCAGCTGAATGGGCGTCGATGCCAACGAGGCGACGGCGTCAGCCACCGTGGCAAAACAATCAAGGAAGTACTGGGCCCAGATCGCGGGCACGAGTCCAGGCCGCGACAGGTCACGTTCGCCGTAGCTCGACTCTGCCAACCAAAGCACGTGAGCCGCCAACCCGGCCGTGTTCATCCCATCCGTAGTCGCAACGTCATAGGCGCCGGCGACGACTGAGCCGTAGCTAGCTGTCCAGGTTGCTGCCCCAGGCACAAGACCGTCGCGCTCAATTCCGGCAGGAAACGCCCAGAGGTTCGTCTGCATGTCGTTGAGCCAGTCCATGTTGCGGCCGACGAAAACGTCGCCCGCGTCGGTTGACCACAAAGCCCTCGTGCACATGATTCCCCGTTGAGTTCGCGTTTGCGACGCCCGGATCCGAGCGTCGCGAGGGCGAACGTACCAGTGGCAGTGGGCGCCTCAGACGGCGTCAGGCTGGGCGACCAGGCTTTTCAGGCCGAGGTCGCGGAGCTGTTTGGGATCGACGGCGTCGGGCGCGCCAGTCAGCGGGTCGGCGCCAGTGGCCGTCTTCGGGAAGGCGATCACGTCGCGGATCGACTCGCGGCCCGCACAGGTGGCGACGATGCGGTCGATGCCAAACGCGATACCGCCATGCGGCGGAGCGCCGAAGCGCAGCGCGTCGAGCAGGAAGCCAAAGCGATCCTGAGCCTCGTCGGCGTCGATCCCGAGGATTTCCAGGACCCGCGACTGCACGGCCGGATCGTTGATGCGGATCGAGCCGCCGCCGAGTTCGCTGCCGTCGACGACGAGGTCGTACGCCCGGGAACGCAGGCTGGCGGGGTCGGAGAGATCACCGGTGGGCGCCGTGAACGGGTGATGGAGCGCGTCGAAGCGGCCCTCGTCCTCGTTGTACTCGAACATCGGGAAGTCGACGATCCATGTGATCGAGTGCTCGCCCTCGGGAACGATCCCGAAGTAGTCGGCGAGGTGCAGGCGCAGGGCGCTGAGCACGGGCGCGACGATCTTGGCCTTGTCGCCCACGAAGATCAGCAGGTCGCCGGGGACGGCCTCGAGGACCGCGTTTGCGGCCGTCGTGCGCTCCTCCCCCAGGAACTTCGCGATCGGCGAGCGCCAGGTGCCGTCTTCCTGGACGAAGGCCCACGCGACGGCCTTGCCGCCGTGCCGCTTGGCGACCTCGTTGAGGTTGTCGAGTTCCTTGCGGGGGAACTCGCGCTGGCCGGCGTTGATCGCGCGAACCACGCCACCACCGTCGATCACCGACTCGAAGACCTTGAACTCCGAGCCCTTCAGCGCGTCCGAGACGTCCTTGATCTCCAGGCCGAAGCGCATGTCCGGGCGGTCGTTGCCGAAGCGCAGCATGGCCTCGTCGTAGCCCATGCGGGGCCACGGCGCGGGGGCCACCTTCAGCCCGCCAACCTCGAAGACCTTCGTCATGAGGCGCTCCATTTCGGCGATGACATCGTCCTCGTCGACGAAGCTCATCTCCACATCCAGCTGGGTGAACTCTGGCTGGCGATCGGCGCGGAGGTCTTCATCGCGGAAGCAGCGAGCGATTTGGTAGTACCTCTCCAGGCCGCCGACCATCAGGAGCTGCTTGAAGAGCTGCGGCGACTGCGGGAGCGCGTACACGCTGCCCGGAGAGTTGCGGCTCGGGACGAGGAAGTCGCGGGCGCCCTCGGGCGTGGACCGCGTGAGGATCGGCGTCTCGATCTCCAGGAAGCCCTGCTCGACGAGGTCCTGTCGCATCACGTTCGTGATCTGCGACCGCAGGATGAGCGCTTCCTTGAGCGTCTGGCGGCGCAGGTCGATCGCGCGGTACTTGAGGCGGATCTCCTCGGAGACTTTGCTCTCCGTGTCGACCGCGAACGGCGGCGTGTCGGACTCGGCGAGCACCTGGAGGGCCGTGACGCGGAGCTCGACTTCGCCCGTCGGGAGGTTCGGGTTGACGTGATCGGCACCTCGAAGTTCGATCGTGCCGACCGCGGAGATCACGTGCTCGGAGCGCAGGTGCTCGGCGGCCGCGAAGATCTCGGCGCCAGCGTCCGGGTCGATGACGAGCTGCAGGAGGCCGGTGCGATCACGGAGATCGATGAAGATCAGGCCGCCATGGTCGCGGCGTCGATGCACCCAGCCGGCGACGCGGACCTCGGTGCCGGCGCTGCTTGCATTCAGATCACCGCTCCAGGCGTCGCGGTACGCGTTGGCGCGCGGTGCGGGCAGACCATGACTCATGCGGAGGTGGCTCCTGAGGAAGTGGGTTCGGAGGGTGCGGGTTCGGCGTGCGACGCGTCGTGGAGGCGCTGCATCTCGGCGATACGAAGCTCGGTGACGACGTCCGGGAACTCGGCGACCGAGACCTCGCGATCGTCGGTGCCGCGTCCGCGCAGGACGACATCGTCCTCGCCGCGCACCATCGCAACGTATCGCGCCCCGGAGCGGCTGGCGGCCTTGAGCTGCGCCTTGACCGATCGGCCGGCGAGGTCGCCCTCGACGTGATGGCCGCCGCGCTGCAGCGTCGATGCGAGCGCGAACGCGGTCCGGCGGGCGCCAGCGTCGGGCTCGGAGGCGATGAAGAGCAGCGGCTCGGCGGGCGCGGCGGCGAAGTCTGGGCCGGAGGCGAGCAGCAGGCGCTCGATACCAGCAGCCCAGCCGCAGCCGGGCGTCGGCTGGCCACCGAGCTGCTGGATGAGGCCGTCGTAGCGGCCTCCCCCACCCACGCCACTCTGGGCGCCGAGGGCGTCCGACGTGAACTCGAAGACGGTGCGCGTGTAGTAGTCCAGGCCGCGCACGAGCGTCGGGTCGATCTCGTAGTCGACGCCGACGGCGTCGAGCAGCGACTTGACCTCGGCGAAGTGGTCGGCATCCTCCGGCGAGAGGTGGTCGAGGAGCAGCGGCGCGCCCTTCATGACCTCTTGGGTGCCGGCGTCATCGGCGTCGAAGGCGCGGAGCGGGTTCTCGTCAATCCGGCTCTTCACATCGTCGGAGACCTGGTCTTCGTGGGCGCGGAGGTAGTCGACGAGCCGCTGGCGGTAGTCGGCGCGGGCCTCGATCGAGCCGAGGCTGCCGAGCCGCAAGCGGATGCCCTGGGCTCCGACCTGCTTCAGGAGCGTGTCGAGGATCGAGATCAGCTCGGCGTCGACGGCCGGCGCGTCCGTGCCGAGCACCTCGGCGCCGATCTGCGCGAACTGTCGCTGGCGGCCGGCCTGCGCGCGCTCGTATCGGAAGAACGGGCCGGTGTACCAAAGCTTCACCGGCTGCGGAAGCTTGTGCATCCCGTGCTCGATGTAGCTGCGAGCGACCGTTGCGGTGCCTTCGGGGCGGAGCGTCAGCGAGCGTCCGCCGCCGTCCTCGAAGGTGTACATCTCCTTGCGCACGATGTCGGTCGAGCCACCGACGCCGCGCTTGAAGAGCTCGGTCGCCTCGAACATCGGCGTCTCGATCCGCCGGTAGCCCGCGTTGCCAAGCAACACGCCCGCAAGCTCGTTCAAGCGGTCGCGCTTTGCCGCCTCGTCCGGGAGCACGTCGAGCGTCCCGCGCGGAGTACTGAGTCCCTTTGCCACGCGGGCCAGCCTACGCGTCTGGCCCGCCGCGCGACCGCTTCCACCGGCGCCCCTGGCCTCCCGGCCGGGGCATGACGCGACCCGCGACGAGTCCAATGGACGCTCGAACCGCGAACTGGGTTGGATTGGGCTGGCATCGCCAGCCGAAACCAACCCAACTTCGCCAGCCGGCGACCCGAACCCAAACTGGGTTGGATTGGGCTGGCATCGCCAGCCGAAACCAACCCAACGTCTCGGCCTGCCCGCCGGGCTATGCCGGCGATTCGGGCAAGCCCGCAGGCGGCGCCAGGGTCCAGACGTCGATGGGACGCGGGAGGCCGCGGATGGTGCGGGCGCCGAGGGGGCGCAGGTCGCCGGAGCCGAGGTCGATGCCGACGTGCACCTTCTGGGTCGAGCCGTCGCCGATGGCTTGGGCGGTGGCGTCGTCGGTGATGACGCCGACGTGCTCGGTCTTGGTGAGGGCCTGGAGGCGTGCCGCGAGGTTGGTCGTCGGCCCCACGACCGCGTACTCGCGCCGCGCGGGCGGGCCGACGGTGCCCGCGAACACCGTGCCGGTGGCGACCCCGACGCCGAGCGCCAGGTCCTTCGCACCTGGCAAGACATCAGCGAGTTCCGCCACGACGCGCGGCAGCGCCACCGCCTGGAGGTCTCGCGCGGCGGCAACGGCCTGCGCGGCGCTGCGCTCCGTCGGCACCGGAACGCCGAATGCGCACATCACGCCGTCGCCCTGGAACGACACGACCGTCCCCTCATGCGCGTGGACCGTCGCGGTGACGGCGCTCAGGTACGCGTCGAGCACCGTGATCAGCGACTCGGGCCGTTCGAGCCCGGCGACGAGACTCGTATAGCCGCGCAGATCGCAGAAGAGCACCGTGGCGGTCTGTGCCTGTGGCGCGAGGAGGCCGTCCTCGTCCAGCACCTCGTCGACGATCCCGGGCGGCACGAATCGGGCCAGCGTCGCCCTCGCGGCCGCGCGCCGGCTGCGTTCGGCCGCGGCCCGTACCGCGGCCGCTCCAGTTCCGCCGAGCACGAGCGCGACGATCGCGGGGACCGGATCGAGGATCACATCGAGCTTGACGGCAAGGGCCGCCGCCACGACCACGCCGATCCCGGCAGCGCCGACGGCCGCGAGCTGGATCCGCATGCCACCGCGCGTCCCGAGCGCGGCGAGCAGGCCGGCCAGCAGCGCGACGACGTAGGCCCCCACGTCGCCCGCGTCGCGCAGCGGAGCTCCACGCAGCGCGGTATCGATCGCGTTGGCCTGCGCTTCGACTCCGGCAATCCGATCCGAGGACCCCGCGATCCGCTGGTCATCGTCGCCCGTCGGTCCGGCGACGGTGACGCCCACGACCGCAACCCGTCCCCGAACGAGCCGACGGTCGCGGTCGCCGTCGCCGTCGCCGTCGCGGTCGCCGTCGCCGTCGCGGTCGCGGTCGCCGGCGCGGTCGCCAAGCAGGTCTTTGAGGGAGATCCGGTCGAGCCGGTTGCCTGGAGCCACGGGGTCAAGCGGGACCACTTCGCCTGCGAGCCCCTTTCGGCCGACCGCCAGCAGCGTCGCCTGAGCCAGCGACGGCAGGCCGTCGACGGTGCGCTGAATGTTCCTGATCGAGCGATCGGCATCGAACGGCATCGACGAGTGGGCCGCGACCGCTCCCGCCGGCTCCAGATTCACGCGGCCGCCGAACACCGCGGTGTCGCCGTCGCTCAGGACCTCGGAGGTAGCGAGGACCACGGGCACGTCGGTGTCCTCCATCGCGGCGAGCAGGTCGGCGTCGGCGTCCTCGTCGGGTCCCGGCTCCGTGAACTGAACATCGATCACCACCGCCCGCGCACCGAGCGCGTCGAGGCGGCGGATTGCGTCGGCATAGGCGTCTCGCGGGAGCGGCAACCCGCCATCGAGTGCGTCGACCGTCGGACCGTCCACATCGATGAGCACCACCGTCGACGGCGCGGCGCGGCCCTCCGCGCGAACCTCGATCAAGGCGTCCCGGGCCTGGCCGCTGAGACCGTCGAGGGCCCCGAACGCATTTGCGGCGACCGCGCCGAGCACGGCGACCAGCACGATCGCCGGCAGCCAGCCGACCGGCGGCGCCTTCGAACGGTGCTTGGCTTGGCCCGGCATGCGCCGAGTCTACGAACCGACTGGCGCGTTGCCACCAAGATCGCATCCTCTGTCGCGTCGGTTACACAACGGGGGTGACGGCGGTGGCAGAACACGCGACCTGAGCGGTCTACGGTGAGCCCATGCCCCTTCCCACCGCCCCACTGCGCCGCCTCTTGTTCGCCGTCGCGCTCGTCGGTGGTTCCTGCGTGGCCGTCGCGCCGGCCGCCTTCGGTGCCGACGGCCCGATCACCACCGTCGCCGGCACCACCGCAGGCTTCGCAGGCGACGGCGGCCCAGCCACGCAGGCCCAGATCAGCGGCCCGCGCGCCACGGCGGTCGCCCCGGATGGCCGGATCCTCATCGCCGACACCGTGAACTTGCGCGTCCGGCAGGTCTCCGCGACGGGGATCATCACCACCATCGCCCAGCCGCTACCGGCCTTCCCGCCCACGTTCGGCCCGCCGCCCACCGGGCTTTCCGGCGCCCCCGCCGGCGTCGCCTACGACAGCGCCGGCCTGCCGCTGGTCGCCGACAACGGCGGCGACTTCATCGGCCGCATCTCGGGCGTCAACAACACCCTCGCGATCATCGCCGGCACCCGCGACCAGGCAGGCTTCGCGGGCGACGGCGGACCAGCCACCTCGGCCCGACTGAACGCACCGACCGGCATCGCCGCCGGCCCCGACGGCTCGACCTACATCGCCGACACCGGTAATGACCGCATCCGGCGAGTGAGCCCCGGCGGCATCATCACCACCTTCGCTGGACGCTCAACCCCGGGCTTCTCCGGCGACAACGGCCCGGCCACGTCGGCGTCGCTCAACGCGCCGGCTGGCGTCGCCGTTGGCCTCGACGGCAGCATTCTCATTGCCGACACCGGCAACAGCCGGATCCGCCGCGTTGGCACCGACGGCGTCATCACGACCGTCGCCGGCACCGGATCCGTCGGGTTCTCAGGCGATGGACTCTCGGCGATCAGTGCACAGCTCAGCACGCCGACCTCGATCACGCCGCTGCGCCTTGGCGGCTTCGTGATCGCCGACACCGGCAACCACCGCATCCGCCGCGTCACGCCCCTCGGCACGATCTTCACGATCTCCGGCGGCGACTCAGGCCTCGCTGGCGACACGGGCCCGGCCTCGACCGGCCTGTTCAATCGACCGCAGGCGATCGCGGCGACCCCGTCAGGCGGGTTCCTCGTGGCCGACACCGGCAACAGCCGCATCCGCAACCTCGCGTCCGATGGACTCCTGCCCGGCCCCATCCCGGGCCGGACGATCCGCATCTCCAAGACGAGCGGGTTCGTGAAGGCATTCGTCGCCGGTCGGTCCGGTTCCGTGCCGCTACGCGAGCCCGACCTCACCCTGCTCGGAACCCGCGCGAACGCCGAGGACGGCGAGGTGATGGTCGAGACCGGCACGATGGAGAACGCGATTCGCACCGCGAACGTCAGCGGCGGTGAGTTCGCGATCGAGCAGCCCACCGGGGCCGTCGAGACCAAGCTGCGCATGACCGCGCCGATGAACGGCTGCCGCCGCACCGAAGGCGGCGCAGGCTCCGGCCGTGGAACGGCCACCTCAGGGGCCGGCGCGCGGACCGCTCACCCAGGCCCGGTGGCGTCGGCCGCGAAGGCGAAGCAGGCCAAGAAGAAGCGCAAGCGCCGCTCGCGCAAGATTTTCGTCCGCTCCAATGGCGGTCACCGTACGTCGGGCCGCTACGCCGACGCGGTCGTCCGCGGCACCCAGTGGACGGTCCAGGACTTCTGCACCAACACGCGGGTCACCGTGCGCGAAGGCCTCGTCGCCGTCGAGGATCAGGTCAAGCAGAAGACCGTCCTCGTCAGCGCCGGCAACCGCTACATCGCGCGGCTGCCCAAGCGCTGAGTCGGCTTCGGTCGAGCGTTCGCTCACCCGGCAAGCGCTTCGTCAGGCCGGTGCCTCGCCGCACCGACCCGACGTCGCGAGCGGATCGCTAGTCGACCACGGTTTCGTTGAGCACCGCGTAGCGGGCCACGGTCGGGGTGCACTGCAGCCTGGTGTAGGCGACAGCGCCCGAGGGAGCGTTCACGTTGCCCGTGAATTCGACGAACATGTCGTGCGACTGGAGCGTGACCGCGGCGCCGACCGGAATGTTCGAGTTTCCGACGAACGGGAACTGACGCGCGCCGCTCGGAAGGCTGAAGGTCCACGGCTGTCCGGCCGTGAAGGCCACCGTCGACTCGGTCGTACCCGTCGCCGGGACACTCTTGGAGTTCGGCGACGCGTAGCCCGAGACGATGTTCCAGCTGGTCACCTTGCCCTTAGCCGACGTCGCGTTCGACAGCGACGTACGCAGCTTCGTGGCTCCCGCAGCGTCAGCCGGGAACAGGAGTGAGCCGGTCATGTTGGAGAACACGATCTGACGAGGCGACAGGTCCGTGGCGTGAACCACATCCGGGATGTGGCCGCGCACGCGGAGCGTCACGCCGGTGATCGTGCCTGTGACCGCCGAGTTCGAGCTGAGGATCTGGCACGTGACCGGAATCGACTTGTCGACATCGTTGCGGATCTTCTGGATCTGGAACATCGCCATCTTGCGCTTGGCCACGAAGTCGCCCTGGTAGGCCAGGTGCTCCATGAACCCGCCGCTCTGCCGTTCGCAGATGGGGTCGTGGAAGAGGCAGTAGTCGCGGACCTTGTCCTTGTGGAACTCTGCGAGCGCTCCAAACGGCCGCGGGTAAGAGCCGACGGAGCCGTTCTGGAAGGAGCCGTCGTTCATGCGGTGGTTCGTGTCAAAGAGGGCACCGTTGCGCCAGTCCAAGGTCGAGTACGTACCGCCGTAGACGACCTTGTTCAGGTGCGCCGGGAACACCTGATTCCCGCCATGGATCGACACTTCGTCGCCACGGAACCCGGGGTCGGCGAAGAGTCCCACGGAGATGATCCGCTGCGTTGCACCGGCCCCGAGGTAGACCGGGTAACTGATGTCCCTCGTCCAGCGCAGGATGCGCTTGGACGGCGCGGACAACGCGTTGCCCACGACCGCTGCGCCCTGGGAATACCCGAGGAGAATGAATTTCTGGCTCGGGCAGTTCTGGTTGATGTAGTTGAGGTGGTTGACCAGGTTCACCAGCCCGGTGTCAGCGCTCGGGATGATGTCGATCGTCGCCGGGTACGGCAGGTCGTAGCGCACGACGGTTTTGGGGGTGGAGCCGTCGGTCGGGAGCTGCAGCTCCTTGCGGATCCGTGTCCAAACACCCTCGGCGTGGTTGATGTCGTTGCCGCCCAGAGGGCTCGCTCCGTCGAAGGCCATGCTGCCGGGGCCGAGATTGTGTTCTTCGGTGCCGCGCGCGACGACGACTTCGTAGTCGTAACACTCGATGGCCATGGCGGTAGACGCTGCGGCGCCGGAGAATGCGCAGAAGAGCGCGGACGCAGCGAACAGCTTCGCGAGCGTGCGAGGTGGAGACATGGGAGATGGCCTTCGACGGCTGAAACAGAGGTAGGCGGGCGGCGGCCGACCTCGCCTCCCTCCACCTGTCTATACATCCGTAGAGCCCACGTCAATGCGCTCGCGAGAACGTGGTTCACCCCGATGGACCGCGTCGACCGACGTACCGGTCGGTACCCCCGGCGTCTGGCCGCTTTCCCAGTATTACCAGCCGTTCAGCATGCTTCTTGCGCTTCGAAGGCGGCGCGATCACACTCAATCGACGTCAGCGGGCGCGGCGCGCGAGGGCCGCGGCGTCGAGCACCTCGGTCTTGCCTCGGCCGAGCTTGACGGCGCCCTTCTCCTGCTCGGCGCGCAGCACCCGGTTGACGGTCGCGCGGCTCGTGCCCGCGAGGTCGGCAAGGTCGTCCTGGGTGAGCGGCACGAGCACCGGACCGGTATCGACCGGTGGCTCGCCGGGGCGCGGCGCCTGGAAGCCGGAAACCTCGAGCAGGCGGCGCCGGACGCGCTTCTCGGCCGACACGTAGTGCGCTTCGCCGACGAGCCGCGACAGGCGACGGACCTGACCAGCGAGCACCGCAATCAGGACTTGTGACGTCTCGGGGCGCTGGCGGCGCAGGCGATCGAAGTCGAGGCGGTGCACCGAGAGGGTCTCTCCCCCGTCGATCGAGCTGACCGTGGCGCTGCGGCGAGCATCTTCGCCGTCGACGAGCGCGAGTTCGCCGAACATGTCGCCCGGGGAGAGCATCGTGAGCATCACGTTGTCGCCGAGCTGACCGATCCCGCGGACGGCAAAGCGTCCCTTGTCGACGAGATGGAGGGTGTCGGCCGGGTCGTCTTGATGGAAGACGACCTCGCCGCGCGCGAACCGGCGCCGACGAGCGATCGCGAGCAGCTCGCGGACTTCCGCCTCGGGGACCCCTTCGAGCAACGACCAACGCACCGCGCGAGCGTAACCGCCCGCCCGGCAGCGCGCCATCACTCAGGCGAGAGGGAGCTGGCCGCTTCCACGCCCGCGGACCGTCGGGTGACGGAAATCTCCCTGCAAACGCGCTGTGTCGCGGGCTTGACACAACGACTGTCGCGGGCTCGACAGACACGGCCGTTGTTCCGCGAGATCGTGGTTTCACCGCAGGGAACCACCACCAAGCGAAACCACATCAGAGAGAAGAATCCAATGCGCAAGCCCAACTTTCACCGCCCCAACGCCACCACCGCGATCGCGATCACCGCGCTCGTGTTCTCGGCGACCGGCACCAGCTACGCGGCCGTCACCGCCGCGAAGAACTCGGTCCGGACCAGCTCGATCGTCAACGGCCAGGTCAAGACGGCCGACCTCGGCAGCACCTCGGTCACGAACGCCAAGCTCGCCGACAGCTCGGTCTCGGGCAACAAGCTCGGCGACGGCTCGGTCACCAACCCGAAGCTCGGCGACGGCTCGGTCACGAACCCCAAGATCGCTGACGGGTCGGTCGCGACCGGCAAGCTCGCGGACGGCTCCGTGACCAACGGCAAGCTGGGCGACGGCTCCGTGTCCACGACGAAGCTCGGCGACGGCTCGGTCACCACGCCGAAGATCGCGGATCGCTCCGTGACGCGCACCAAGCTTGCCGTCGGCACGACCCCGGCGTTCGCCGTCGTCGCCGGCAGCAACGGCGTGCTCAACCGCGGCAGCTCCGACGTGCTCGGCTCCGCGCGGACCGCCGTCGGCACCTACACCGTCGTGCTCGACCGTGACGTGACGCAGTGCGCCTACGTCGCCGGCCTCGGTGGCATCACGACGGCGCTCTACGCCGCTGACGGCGTGTCGGCTGCCCAGGAGGGCACGGACCCGACCAAGGTCAAGGTCCTCGTGACCAACCCGGCCGGTGCTCCGGTCGACCACTCCTTCCACCTGTCGGTCATCTGCTAACGCAGACCGACCACGGGGAAGCAGGCGCGGGGCGCGGGAGCTGGGGGCTTCCGCGCCCCGCGCTCGTTCGTGCGTGCCCATCGAGGTGGCGTCCCCGGCCCTACCGGCTCGGGGGCGCCATCGACGTTTCCGGCTACCGCAGGTACGGGTTGGTCTTCGCCTCGGCGCCGAGCGTGCTCGGGGCCATGTGGCCCGGCAGGAAGAGTGTGTCCGGGTCGAAGCGCTGCATGATCTCGGCAATCGACTGCAGCAGGCGCGGGTGATCGCCGCCGGGCAGATCGGTGCGGCCGATCGAGTTCTGGAAGAGCACGTCGCCGGAGAACAGGAACGGATGGCCCTGCGGTGCGTAGACCACGTGGCCGGGGCTGTGACCGGGGGCAAAGACCACGTCGAACGTGATGCCCGCGAGTTCGATCACGTCGCCACCGGTGACCGTGTGCTCAGCGTCGTAGGGCACGAACGGACCGAACTCGGCGAACATCCCGCCGCGCGCGGCCATCCGGACATCAATGGTCTTGAGCTCGTCGTGCTCGAGTTCCGGCACCCAGACCTCCGCACCCGTCTTCTCGGCGAGTTCGGCGACGGCGCCGACATGGTCGAAGTGCGTGTGCGTGAGCAGGATACCGGCGAGCGTGACGCCCAGCTCGTCGAGGGCCTTCAGGAGGCGCGGGGCCTCGGCGCCGGGATCGACGTAGATGGCTTCTTTGGCGTCGACGCTGGCGCGGACGATGAAGGTGTTCTCCTGGATGGCTCCGACCGTGAGCATCCGGATGTCGAGGCTCATGCGCCGCGCTTCTTGAGGAACTTGTCGTACACGAACTTGTCGGAGTAGTACGAGATCGGCACGTACATCACGTAGGCCAGGAACGCGAGCGGCAGGATCGCGAAGATCGACTTGTCCTTCGCGAGGAACGGCATCAGGACCAGCAGCAGCACGAGCGGGATGAGCGCCTTCATGAAGGCCTTCTTCCACGACGGCTCGGGCGGGATGCGCGGCCCGCGTGCCCCACCGCCGCCGCTGGCGCCGGCGCCACCAGCGTTGGTGCGCCCACGGGTCTCCACCATGCCCGCCGCGTTGCCTCGGTGCTTGGTCTGGCGGCGTTTCTTGGTGGCTCCCATTGGGGTGCCAGTGTAGAGCGTGGGCAGGGCCGGGCGACGCCAGATCACGGTGCGCGGTGGCCGTAGCAGCAGCGCCGGGGCGTCGTCGGCGATCGGGCCGCCGAGCCTGGGTGCAGAATGCCGCGTTTTTCGCCGGTCTCGCGGCCCAGGCCGGTGCGTCAGGGCGATGGGACGAGGCCGGCGCGGTCCAGGGCGTCCTCGATCGTGGCGAGGCCGACGATCTCCAGGTCGGCCGGGAAGCCGGCGAGCGCGGCGCTTGGGCACAGGCCGACCAGCTCGCAGCGCCGCACCGGCGCGTGGCGCTCCACGGCGGCGACGAGCATCGCGAGGGGCACCGCCCGGTGGTCCTCAACGTTGCACGACACCTGGGCGATGCCACCCTGCGCGGCGAGTTCGAGCCCGATCGCACGGACCCCCGGCAGCCCTTCGTCTCCCCCATCGCGGACGAGCGCCGCGATCCGCTTGGCCTCCGCGACGGTCGCAGGCGGATCGAGTTCCAGGTTGAAGGCGACCAGCGGTGCGCGCGCCGCGACCAGCACCGCGCCGTGGCGGGGGTCGATGCGACGGGGGCCGAAGTCGGGTTTGATCTCCCCCGCCTCGACCCGCTTCAGCAACTCGGTCGTGCCGCCGCGACGAAGAAACGCCCGCGTGCGGCCGCCAGCGAGTTCGCCGTAGAGCAACACAGGCAGCCCGAGTTCGCCGATCAGTTCGGCGGTCAAGAGCGCTTCGGCGAAGGCGGCGCCAGCGCGAGGGTCGTCGAGAAACACCACCGGGCACACGTCCAGCGCGCCGACGTGCGGGTGCAACCCGCGATCGTCCGTGAGATCGATCAGGCGCATCGCGGCCTCGGCGCCCGCTGCGAGCGCGTAAGCCAGGGTGCCCTGGGGAGCCGCCAGGGTGTGGACGCTGCGGTGATGATCGACGTCTTGGTGCGTGGCGAGCAACGCCGCGCCGGCGCGTTGGTAGGCGGCGCCGATCTCGTCGACGGCCGAGGCGTCGCGCCCCTCCGACACGTTCGGGATCCCCATCAAGAGCGGGTGTCCCGCCAGTGCTCCGGGCGCCGCCCGGAATTCGCTGCCCCCGGCCGGCCCGCCCGGCCCGCCCGGCCCGCTCATGCGCTCAGCACGAACTCGCCGTCGCGGACGACCAGCGTGTCGCCCACATGCAGCGTCGGCTTGAGCACGACGACATCAAGGTGCACCGGGACCGTGACGGTGCCGCCGATGCCGGCGCTCGCTCCGAACGCGATGTGCGCGGTGCCAAGGACCTTCTCGTCTTCAAGGACGTTGCCGGTGATCTCCGCGTTTTCGTTGGTGCCGATGCCGAGTTCGGCGATCGTGCGGGCGATCGGGCCGTGCGCGTCGAGCGCCGCCAGGTAGGCCGCAGCGGCGCCTTCAGGCCCGCCGCTTGCGTCCGTCAGCATGCCGTCGACCACGTCGAGGAACACCGGGGTGTCGCCCACGCCGCTCGTCGGCAGCACATGCGCGGCAATCCGCCCGTTGGCACTGATCGGCGACACGAACCCCTCGCCGCAGGGCAGGTTGCCGAAGGCTCCGGGGGCGCGCAGGTCGCCGTCGTCGCTGATGCCCTCCCGGCCCGTGAGGTCGAGCGTGATGTCGGTGCCGTGCGGACAGGTGATGGTGGCCGTCGCCTCGCTACTCAGGAGGGCAGCCACGGCCGCCGAGCGCCGGGCCACGAGCCCCAGGTCGGCGGTCATCAGGCGAGCGAGCATGCCGATCGTCGCGCCCGGAAGCGTGGCCCCACGCACGCCGGCAGCGCTGGCCTCCTTGCGCGCGGTCGTGTGGCTGAGCGACGGCAGGCACGGCCCGAGGAACGCGTCGGCGGTGCGGAGCGCGGCGGCCACGAATGGCGGCGGCTCGGTCCCGCGTGAGGCATTTGGTGGCAGGACGATCACGGCACCATCGCCGCCGACTGCCTGAACCGCTTCCATCAGGCCGGCGCCGATCCCGCGGCGTTCCGGATCGATCACGATCGCGACGTTCTCACCCGGCTGGATCGCCAAGCAGCGCTCGACGATCTGGCGGTAGGCGAGTTCAAGTTGGGCCGGATCGACGGCCGAAGAGCGAGCAGGTTGATCCACCCGCCCATCTTTGTGGCTGCGGCGGCGGAATTCCACCGGCCGACCCGCGCCTGACCGATCCTGACCGCCGGTTCTCGGGCGATTTCGGGTCGCCGCCCTTAGAACCGTGAGTGGACCCGCACCCCATTCCGGAGGCCGTCATGGCTGCCCATCAGACCAACGACCGCGACCGCGTGGTCGTCGCCAAGTACCTGCTTGAGGCGCTCGGCAAGGAGCGACAGCTCGAAACGGCCCTCAAGGCGCAGATCGCGCTGGCCAAGCGACCGGGGCTGGAGCGTGCCCTGAGCGACCATCTGCACGTCACCCAGGACCAGATCACCGACCTTGAGCACCGCCTCTTCGACATCGGGCATGCCGAGACCAGCCTGCCGGGCGTGGCCGCGGCCGAAGCGGTCGCCGGCATGGTCGCCACCGTCGCCAACAAGGGCCTGTCGCTCGCGAAGGGGCCGCTGCTGGCGCTTCGCGGTACCAGCTTGGCCGACAACGAGCTGCGCAACATGCGCGACTGCTACTGGAACGAGGCCGAGGAGATCGCCCACTACCGCGTGATCGAGACGGTCGCTGAGCAGGTCGGCGACACGAAGACCGCCGAACTCGCCCGCAAGCATCGGGCCGAGGAGGAGGCGATGCAGCGCACGCTCGAGGGCCTCCTGCCAGCGGTCGTGCGAGAGGTCGTCGCGACCGAGTCGCCCGATCCGGTCCGCGATGCGACGCCGACGCCGACGCGGAAGCGCTCGCACGCCCCCGGTGAGCAAGACCCGGTCCGCGCGAAGACGACCGCCCACAAGACGACCGCAACCGCTCGCAATGCGGCGCGCAAGCCGGTGAAGGCGACCGCCAAAGCCTCCTAACCCGCGGTGCGAAGGCCGGTCAGAACCCCGGGACTGAGCCCGGGGTGAGGCCGGGAATCGTGATCTGCGGGAGCTGGAACGAGGGGATGTCGGCGGCGATGTCGGCGCTCAGCAGGCCGAGCAGCGCACCCTCTTTGACGCCGGCGATCTTGGCCTGCCGAGCGGCTTTGGCCAGGTCGCGCGACACGAGCATCTGAAGGTCGACGAACGAGGCGCCGCTTTCCGTCGGGTTGATCGCGATCGTCGGCGAGATGGTGAGCGCGGCGAACTCGCGGTTCGGGCGGCCGCGGACGGTGGCGCCGAGGTCGGCGCCGCTCGCGCGGATGCGCAACATCACGTCCTGCACGTTGACGGTGCGCTTGTCCTTGCGGCGCAGCATCACGGTGCCCTTGGCGAGGATGTCGGCGTCGGCCGGGTCGAAGGTGACGACCGTGGTCGCGTCGATCGGGAGGGTCGCGAGGCGCTTCTTGCCCGAGTACTTGCCGCCCGACTTCACCATCACGCTCGCCTTGGAGCGCTTCAGGGTCTTGACGAACGACGGGTCGAACTTGATCCGCATCTCGCCCGTGAGCCGCACGACGACGGAGTTGATCTTCCCCGGCGTGGTCTGCGCTTCGGCGGGCGCGGCGCCGGAGCCCAGCAGCAGCGCAACCATCACGCCGATGGCGGCGGCGAGCGCGGCCAGGAAGCCGGCGGCGGTGGTGCTGCGGTGACGGGCTGGGACGTGGGGCATGCGTGGGGACCTCGGGCGTGGGAGCCGCTTGGTGGCGTCGACCGCGGGGGACGCGGCCTCAGGGGTGAGAACCCGAGAGGGCGGCGAAGGTCGCGCGAACAATGGACGGTATCGCGCCACCTCTCCGAGGACATCCGTACCGGACCAAACGCGGCGCGCACGCGAGGCCGCGCCGCGTTCGTGAGCTACAACGTTCGGGAGCTATCGCGACTGACAGAACTGCCGCCGCCAGAAGTCCTCGAATGAAATCCCCTTGCCGGGGGTCTGGCCCTGGGCGAAGCGGCGCGCATCGGAACCGACGAGTTCGGGGAAGGCGCCCTCCTCGGCCATCAGGCGCATGACCGGCCAGTCCGGCGCGGTGCCGACGGCCCGTTTGGCGGCCGCCGCTCGGTCCATCTCCCCAGCCTGGTCGGCGGCCCGCCATTCCCTGAACCACGCACAGAGCAAGGCACTCGAAACGCTTGCCCCCAGGTGGTGGCGATCGCGGATCTCAGACCCGCCGGCAACCGACTCGGGCCGGAATCCCTTCGGCACCGGCACACCATCGAGCATCTTGGCGACCATCGCAGCGTTGTCCTGCGGCTTGACGACGCTTTCGGGCATCGCCGCCAGCCAGGTCTCGACATCGACGCTGCGCAGGGAAGTCACAAAGCTTCGGAACGACGCTTCGTCGAAGTGCGTGACGAACTTGGGGACCTTGGCGGCCTCTGGACCGCCCTCGGGAATCCCAGACGTCCTCCACTGCTCCGGGATGTCGGGCTGGGTGCGCGCCTCGACGAAGTAGTCGCCGAGCCTCCACATCGCGAAGTAGTCATCGGTGTCGTCGTACCGGAACATCGCCGCAGTGACCCCGGCGATCTCCACGTCGGTGAACCGCTGCGTCCCCTGCTGGCGATCCTTGAAGTACATCGCGTACTGCGAGCGCGGGTACCAGTTGTATTCAACGGCTCGATCGCCGTTGGTGAGGGTCGTCGAGCCGTTCTCAACGCGCATCTCGTCGGCGCGCTCAACCTTCCACCCGGGTTCGGTTGGGAGCAGGCGGGGCACTTCGCGGGCGACGCGCACGGCAGCAGCGGCCCACGCCTGTCCGCCGCCTGGATCAGGCGATGGACCGACGGAACCAAGATCGGTGATGGCCAGGACCGCCAGGACTGCGGCCGCGGTGGTGGCGAGGCCGAGGGCAGCGAGGCGCGCCCGGCGTCGGTGCCCGCGCTCGGGAGCACGTTCGGACTGCGAATCGCGGTCGGTCGCGGCGATCGCGTCACGCAAGGCGCTGGCTGCGTCCGCGGTCGGCGCGGCGTCGAGCGCACCGCCGATGGATTCGTCGACAGGGTCGACGTGTTGGAGGAGCTGGTGGATCGTGGACTTCATCGCGGGTGGTCCTCGGAATGGGAGAGGGCGCGCTCACGGCGCACCGGCGGAAGGCTGGCGGCGGCCGGCGGCGCAGGTGGCGGCGGCACCGCATCGGAAGCGGAGTTGGCGCTGGCGCTGGCGGGCGCCGAGTCGTCCCAGCCGTGGCGGGCCAGTGCAGATTCGAATCGGGCGCGGGCGCGGCGCAGTCGGCTGCGGGCTGTGGAGCCGCGCAGCCCCAGGGCCGTAGCGATCTCCGCCGGGGCCAGTTCCTCCCAGGCCGAGAGTGTGAGGATCTCGCGGTCCTCGTCGGAGAGGCTCTCGAGAGCCGCGGCAATTGGGCCGGTTGGCCCATCGTGAACGCGCGACCCAAACTCCGGCGCGGCGGTTTCAACTCGGAGCGTCTCTCCGAGCCGGGCCGAGAGTTCGGTGCGGCGCCGGTCCCCTCGGCGTTGATTGAAGATCACGTGGCGGGCGACCCCGAACAGCCACGGGGCAGCCGCGCCCGTCGGTACGTCGTCGAGCCGTCTCCACGCCACGAGGAAGGTCTCGGCGACGACATCCGCCGCATCGTGGGCGTCTCGTGTGCGCCGCAAGGCGTACCGAAGCACCGCCCCGTGGTGGGCGTCGAACAAGTGCTCGAACCGGTGGCGGTCGGCCTGGGGTGCCGCCGTCATCCGGGTCGGCGCAAGTCGATGAGAAGGAGGGGCATACCAGTGAATGTCCAGCGCGGGCGCTGGCGTTGCACCCTGCCGGTTTGCGAGGCGTGGAGCGCTGTGGTTGGGCGGCACGCTCAACGAACGCCACCCAGGGGTGAAGACGGGAACGCGCCACATGCGTAGGCTCGTGTCATGGCCATCCTCGACGAGCTCACCGCCCAGATCAACGAAGCCCAGAAGGCCCGCGACGGCGAGCGCCGCGATGCCCTGCGCCTCATCCGCGATGCCATTCAGAAGGAGATCAAGGACTCCAGCGACGGCACCGTCGACGAGCTGGCCATTCTGCGCCGCGAGCGCAAGCGCCGCCTGCAGTCCGCCGAGATCTACGCCGAGAACGGCCGCCAAGAGCTGGCCGACGCCGAGCAGTCCGAGGCCGATCTCATCGAGTCCTTCCTCCCCAAGCAGCTCGACGAGGCTGCCCTCTCGGCCCTCGTCGACCAGGCCATCGCCGACACCGGCGCCACCACCAAGAAGGACATTGGCGGCGTGATCAAGCACGTCATGGCCGCCGCCGGAGGCCAAGCCGACGGCAAGGTCGTGTCCGGGCTGGTGGCCCGCAAGCTCAGCTGAGGCTGCCCGGCGCGCACGCAGCCTTGCGCCCCACCCTGCCAACCGACGCCCCGCAGCACGAATCGTCTACGATCATCGTCCCTCGCCGGAGTAGCTCAGTCGGTTAGAGCAGCGGAATCATAATCCGCGTGTCGGGGGTTCAAGTCCCTCCTCCGGCATCCCACGAAACCCCTGCGTATGCGGGGGTTTCGGTCGTTCTGGGGCGTTGCGGAATCGCGCGGTACCAGCTGTGGGTAACACCTGTGGGTAACACTTGGGGCCTTGTTCTTGCACTTCCGAGACGCGAATCGCGATTCTAGGCCGCGACGGTCGGCGCTGGGCCCGCATTGCAAGGGCGGCGAATCGACAGCCCCGGTCGCCGCGGCCGGGCTGTGTTCGTTCCGGGTTTTCTGAGCTACGCTCTGAGCGTCAGAAGCAGCGCGGTCCATGGACCTTGCAGCGCATGCGCCCCGGTCACCGCGATCGGGGCGCTTGTCGTTTCAGGGTCGGCAACCGCAAGCCGATGCCCGCGTCACCGATCGTTTTGGAGCCCGCGACCTTCGTCGAGCAGCCCCGCTTCGATCTCCCAGCGAAGGAAGAACACGCGCCGCCCGCGCTTGCGGCTCGGGATCTGCCCCTCGAGCGCCCACCGGTGGACAGTCCGGCGATGCACCATCACCAGTTCGGCGACCTGGTCGGCGCTAAGGATGTCGCCCCGCGTGATTGGCCGGCTCGGACGCTCAGCGTGCATTGGCCCTCACCACCTCGGTCCTTCGGATCTGCGGTGGGGCAGCAAAGGAGTGAAGGTCGGACATGGGCGCCATCATGAGCCCAAGCGCTCCGCTCGCCGAATCAGGGTGGAGATGGGTTGACAACCCTGGCGACCAGAACCCACCGCCGTGCCTCCAATTGAGGCTCACCCCCCACACCCCCTGCCGATCCCTCCCCTTCTCCTCGGTCGTGCCCGCACCTGCACTCCCCGAGATCGTCTGACCAACCTTTAAGACTCGATCCACACGAAGTTCCTTCTTCCGGACTTCTGCCGGTCCCCACGGTGGGGACCGGCAGTCAAAACGTCGCCTATGCAGGATCTTCGTGGGGTCGCCCTCGCCTACACCGCAGGCGAGGCGACAGGCGAGTTAGCGGGGCAATACTCGTAGGAGGTGAACCTGGAGACCAAACCCGCAGGCAGCAGCCCGGGCCGCACCGCGCGCGTAGATGCAAGCCATCCGTTGAGAATCTCACCGAAGCGTCGGTCTAGTTCTCGGCCGCGACCGGCACTGTCAGGCTCCCTCTCAACCAGACAAGCGCATCCGGCTAACAGGAACGGCACTCGGATGTAGGTCGGGCGCACAACGGGCGTTGGCCCATGAGGACGCCGACTCCCAGAGCCGTACGGTTGACGACGACGAGTCACGCGCGCCGTGCGCACTCCCGAAACAACCTCGGCCCCAGCAGCACCTCTCGCAGGCTTCGCCCCGACCGCATGCCAGGATGTGGCCATGTCCGCGAGACCAAACGTGCGTATCGAACGCTTGCTAGTCGAAGAAGGGTTCCTCGATGGGCTCGACGTCACCTTTCACGCTGGGCTCAATGTTGTGATCGGGCACCGCGGCGTTGGCAAAACGTCGCTGATCCAACTCCTGCGTTTCTGCCTTGGCGGACGATGGGCAGCTGAACGCGACCAACAATTGGGGCTCACGCACGCTAGGTCGGTTCTCGGTGGAGACGGACGAGTCTCGGTTGCGTTGCGGGTCGGGAACGAGCTCGCCGTCGTCAGTCGACGGGCAACTGACGCCAAGGCCGAAGGCATGAACCCGTTCGTGAGGC
Source organism: Solirubrobacteraceae bacterium (assembly GCA_032119595.1). GTDB lineage: Bacteria > Actinomycetota > Thermoleophilia > Solirubrobacterales > Solirubrobacteraceae > JAGIBJ01. The sequence goes on from JAUMBQ010000003.1 coordinate 112,688, forward strand.
CCATCATCTTTGCCCAGGGGGAGATCGAATCGGTCGCGCTAGATCCCCGCGGCCGGCTTCGTTTGCTCGATGACTTCATCCCCGATTCCGACAGCCGTCGGCTGCTGAGTGCCCTCTCGTCACGAATCGCTTCCCTCACCAAGGAACTCGCTGATCTCGGAGAGACGTTGGACGAACACTCTGAGCGTTTGACCCAGCTAGAGCCGCTTCGAGCCGCTCTCGAAGCCGCTCAAGCGCGGGCGGCCGCGTCGGCAAACCCCGCCCTCGATGCGGACGTCGCGCGACTACACCAGTACTCGACTGCTGCCGCTGAGCGACATGGATGGCTGGAACTCGCAACCAGCGAACGCCGAGAGCTCGCGATCTGGACGGAACGTTTGGCCGAGCTTCAGACCTTTCCTCCGAAGCTCTCCTCGGACGCTGATCACTCCGGGCCGCGAGAGCAACTGGGACGCGCACTTGTCCTCATCGATGAGGCTGTGGCCGCAGGCTCGCGAGCGCTTGAGCTCCTCGCGGAGCAACTCGACCGGACGGCCGAGATTGATCGGCGTCTATCCGATGAGACACGTTCGATCCGGGCTCGCGTTGAAGCGACACAGGAGGGACTTGGTAGCGCCCTACGCGAGGTCTCGCAGCTTCAGGAGCAGCTGTTGGTGTTGGAAACCGTTCGACGACGACGAGAGGACCTTGAGGGTCGTCGAAAAGCGATCTCGTTCGAACGCGCGGACGCGGTTGCTGAGCTTGATCGTCTGCGAGACGACCGGTTCCAACAACGGCTGAGCCAAGCAAGCGAGATCCAAGCGTCCTTGGCTCCCCGCATTGAGGTCTCGGTGAAGCAGTCCGCGATGCACGACGAATACGCGAGTCTCGTCGCCGGTGCTTTGCGGGGTTCCGGGCTGAAGTACAGCCAGCTTTCCAGCGAGATTGCGTCACGGCTCCGACCCGACGAAATTGTCAGCCTCGTCGAAGCAACGGACGTTGACGAAGTATCCCGGCGACTCGAGATTCCCCCGGACCGCGCTACTCGCCTGATCGAAGCGTTGCGTCGACAGGGGCTTGAGGAGATCTCGCGCGCTCCTTTGGACGACGCAGTGACGCTGCGGCTGCTAGACGGAACTGACTACAAGCCGACCACCAAACTGTCTACTGGGCAGCGTTGCACCGTAGTCCTCCCGATCCTGATGCTTCACGATGATCGGCCACTTCTGATCGACCAGCCCGAGGACAACCTCGATGGAGCGTTTATCGCCGACACACTGGTTCCGGCTGTTCGTGGGCGCGTCCCGGGCAGCCAGCTGATCGTCACGACGCACAACGCGAACATCCCCGTCCTCGGCGAGGCCTCCCAAGTCGTTCATCTCGGAAGTGATGGGAAGCGCGGCCACGTCATCCACGCCGGACCGCTGGATGACCCTCAAACGGTGGCCGCGATCAGCACCGTGATGGAAGGAGGGCGCGAAGCCTTCGCGCGTCGAGCGCGCTTCTATCGGTCACACGGCGCGCAATGACCGTAGAAGCGACACTAAGGGCCGTCCGCCTCGGCCAGACTGCTGAGCGGCTCGCGGCGGCGGAGGAACTGGAACGCGTCGCCACCCAGGAGCACGTCGCGACTCTCGAGACGATCGTGGCGCGCGAACTTGATCACTACGTCCAAGCGTCCATTGAGCGCGCCGTTGCTGCAGCGAAGAGCCGACCGTCTCAACGTCACTCGGCTGTCGAACCAGCTGCGGTCGGAGCAGACCTAAGTACGACTGCGGCAGTCCGCGCCTCAGCAATCCGCGAGACCACAGCGAGAATTGTCCACGAGCTGACCCGCCTCGTCGGCGCTGTCGGAGCTGAGGCGAGCGACGAGATCTCAGAGTTCTCGACCAGTCGAACCAACGCAGCGATCGAAAGGCTGCTGAGCTTGATCGAAGGAGTGGATCGTCTATCAAGAGCTGCAGCCGTGCCCCTCAATCGCGAATTCGAACTTGGCACCGTTGTCCGCGACGTCGTCGCCGTAGAGGCCTCCCGCCATGCCACGGTCGAGGTCATCGACGAAGGGCCCGACTCGCTGACAATCAGTTCGGACCCGGACCTGCTGCGACTCATCCTTCACAACGCGGTAGGAAACGCCTGTGAGGCGACCGAGTCGCTCCAGGACAAACAGGTTCAGCAGCCCGTCGTCGTGGGCTGGGGAAAAACAGATCGCGACGTCTGGATCGCGATACTGGATCGCGGCGTTGGACTATCCAAGAGTAAGAACGTGTTTGAGTTTGGCCAGACCTCTAAGTCCGGCCACCACGGTGTCGGCCTGGCGCTTGCCAAACAAGCAGCGGAGTCGTTGGGGGTGGACATTGCCCTCGAGCCACGGCAAGCTGGCGGCGCGGCGTTTGCGATTCGCCTTTCTACCCTGGACCACCTGGCATGAAGATTCTTTTTGTCGAAGACACGGATGACGCCGCCGCGCTCGTTATGGATCGAGTGCCGGACGTGACGTGGGTCCGAGTGAAGTCGCGAGACCCAGCACTTCAGGAACTCGGGAACCCTTACGACCTGATCATTATCGACCTGAGCATCCCTCCTGACGAGGAGAGCAACGATCACAAGCCTGAGCACGGAATGGCGGTACTGGGCTCCGCTCGTGCGGAGTGTCCCGGCACACCCGTGATCATCTTTTCGGCTTACGGCGAATCCGTCATGGACGAACTCACCGACTTCATCTCGCAACAGGGGAGCGAGGATTACCTCGGCGACGGTGGACGACCAATGGTGTGGCATCGATCAAAGGGCCGTGTCGTCGATATCACGGACCAAATCAAAGAGCACGCAGCCGTATTGGTCGACCTCCGCACGTCAATTGATCTCAACTGGACGGGCGAACGGATCAACCTCGACCCGCTCGACGACCGCGTCCTACGAATCCACGCCCGCCGTCACGACGCCCGCGTCATCAACATCCGCCCGCTTACCGCTGGCCGTTCCGGCGCCCTTACCCTCCTGATTAAGCTAAGTGACAGTTCGGGAAACGCAAGAGGCAACTTCGTGGCAAAGCTCAACTCCAGTGCGCAGGTCGCGGACGAGCTAGAGCGCTACGGGAAATGGATTCGCCCCTACTTGCCAGGCGACGCGTATTCGAACTCGGTCGAGACCGTTACCGCGGGCGCGTCGGACCGAGGCGCCGTCTTCTACGCCGTCGCGTCCGGCGAATCGCGGGCTTTGATCAATCTTCTGCCGGAGCACCAGAAGACCGCGGCGACGGTTGTTAGCGCGATGGGAACCTCGTTTGCCCGGTGGGACGAGGCGGCGACAGCCGCCGATCGCGAGGTCGGAGAGATCCTTCGTGACGTGGTTTCCGAAAGCCGTCTGAACAACGGACAATTCTACCCACCCGAGTCCTGGGACACCCCGGCCGTAGAAGGAGTTTCGGCCGCATGTTGCATTGGGCCCGTCCATGGCGATCTCCACGCTGGGAACATCCTCGTCGGCTCCCAGAATAACGGCGTCCTGATTGACTACGGAAGTGCTGGTCGCGGAAGTCGAGTCTTCGATCCGGTCGCCCTTGAACTGAGCGCCCTCCTCCACGCCGATGCCCCTGACCTAGGCCTCTGGCCGACTATCACGCAGGCTGAGAATTGGCTCGACCGAGCCAGTTTTCTCGTCGACTGCCCCATCCCGGACTACGTATCAGCTTGCCGGGACTGGCTCGAGAAGACGAAGCGAGCTGACCGAGAAGCAGCCGCAGCGGTCTACTCCTACGCACGCTGGCAACTCACTTTCCCGTCGATCAAAGTCGGGCGGCGGGAGGAGATCGCGGCGGCCCTGGCCGGAGGCGCTGCTCGCTGGATCCGTGAATCGGTGGGCTGAAGCGCGCCGGTCCCGCCCGTTCTCAGGGTATCCGCCGGGTCGAGACGCGAAGTCGGCGACAGACGACTCAGACGCAAGGCTCCTCCCCGCGTGCGCTCGACTTGAACGCCGCCGCTAGCTGGAGCTGGAGCCACGAGAGTTCGATCGTGAACCGAACGAGCGCCGACTCCTAAGCACGAGTTGTTCTCAAACCATCGGGACCAGTTTCGGGCGCACCGGACCGCCCGAGGCGAGCAGCCGCTCATCGACAGCCCTACCCCCTTGCCCTGCGTCGCCGCACGCCATAGATTGCACCACCAATGCACCGCGCCGACTTCGACGCAATTGTGGCCATGCGAGCCATAAAGGACCACCCACGACGGGGATACGCCTTCGAACAGGCTGCCCGCGAGATCCTCCCATGGGCGTACCGACCCCCGTTGGCAGTCGTCGCACAATCGGAACAGCTGGACGCATTCTTTGAATGGAACAGCTGGCACTTCTTGGTTGAAGCAAAAGCAAAGACCGGCGCGATCCGACGCGGCAGCCCAGACTGGGAGGACTTTGAACTCAAATTGCGCAAACGGCACGGTCAGTGCATCGGTCTATTCATGAGCTTGTTCGATGTATCCCAGGGAGTTGAGGATGCAGCAGTTGAACTCAACCGACAGGGTATGACTACACTGATACTGGCTGGCACATTTTGGGATGACGCAGCCTCTGTTGGCCTCCCGATGGAGGATGTCCTCCACTACCTAGTGGCTAACGCTCGGTCCAGAGGGCGAGCAGTCCCACCGCCCCTTCTTGAGGTTCGACAGTATGCCGTTGACCGAGATAGGGCAGCAGATGGAGTTGCCGACGCCTGCCAACGAGCGTCAGCCGCATTCTTGCGTCGTCACAAACTCGACCGACACAGCGATCTTTACGTCCGGCGCGAAGTCGATCGATCAATTAAGGGGATGGCGCAAGCTCTCAAACCCTCAGCGCTTGAGCGCACCCGCCGTGAAAGCAGGCACCAAGGACTCACCTACACGACTTCACGCACAGTGCCGTCGCAAATTTGCGTTCTGCGAGATGCCTCGGGCGCTGGCAAGACGACGATGTCAGTACAACTGGCCCTTACTCGATCACCGTTCTTTGGTATCGCTCGAGCTGCCGTTGAACCGGAAATTGACACTCTTCCCGATATTCTCGCGGGCATCACTAAAGGCTTTGGACTAGAGAAGCTCCGCATGCTCAACGCTCCTATCATCTACGCCATCGATTCTTTGGACGAAGCCGGACACGTCCCCCACAAAGCCACTGAAGTTAATGGCCTTCTGCGCGCTCTTGACTCGTTGAACGAGTTGGCACGCAAGGATGGCTTGCTTTGCTTCCCCGTGGGCCTCGTCTTCACAGTACGGGAAGAATATTGGGAACGATGGAACGCGCACTTCGAGGGCCGCAACACCACTATGCTTCGGCAGAGAATTTCTACGTTCGGCCACACTGAACTCGAAGATGCGATAGAACGCTATACCAAGGTATATGACTATCGACTCCTTCGCCCACCGTCACCCGCCTCCCGCCGAGTGTTGTCGGTCCCCGTCAATCTGCTTGTTTACTCTGAAGCTCATAAGTTTGAAGGCGCAATTGACTGCCGAACTGCATTCGACAACGATGTTCTTGCACTTTACTTTGGACGCAAGCAGGAAGACGTTCTCAAACGCTACGTCGTGGGTTTCAACGCCGCCTCGCTGATGCGCGTCTCTTCAAGGGTTGCGATGATGATGGCTGAGTCCGATACAGACCGGATGTCGTGGTCAGCCGTAGCTACCGAGATCGAATCGAGTGTGCCTCACCTCACTGCGGAGTCGGACGAGATCGTCCGCATCCTGGTGTCCGAGCAGATCCTCGCTCGTGATGGATCAGACGAGCAGCTTCTCCGGTTTCGCCACGCGCGCTTTGTTGAGTATCTCGTGGCCCACCACATCGCCACAAGCCTGAGGAGTGGCGAGCTTCCGGCGCAGATGGCTGACCAAATGGCCCACGTTCACCGTGCTTCTCTTTTGTCGCCCTATCGGGTGTTTGACATGCTTAAGCATATCTGCGCTAGCCAGTACCCCGACAAGCTGGCAGCCGTCACGGAGTTCTTCTCGGGGTCGTCCGCCTACATGGGCCTCACACTGTCTCGACTCCGATCTGATGCCGCCAGAGGCATCCCACCGCAGGGCGGAGACCTCGAGCTCGTGTCGCAGTCCACCACAGCGCTTGATCCCCAGATCACTTGGGACGCGTTCTTCGTATTGGCCGCGAAACCCAGTGAACAGGCAGCGGACGTCGTCTTGGAAGCGTTCAAGCGCGCGTGGACTGCCTGCGAAGGACGCGTCGACCGTTGGAAGCTGCTGCAGAAGGTCGCGGACCTCGGCCTACTGTCCGAGACTGGACCGATTGATGCAGTGATCGAGTCCAGCGACGACCCGCGCGAATGGGAAGTGCTGCTCGGATCAATCCTGGGCAGCGGCGACGGACGTGTGTTCCGAAAGCGGTGGCGCAAGACGGGCGGACTGGTGCTTCCCATCGGCGACGACTGGGTGCAGGTAGGCCGGCTTCTCGAAGCAGCGCTCGGCGGGGCTGCCTGGATCCCAGGATCGACTCCCGGCGACCGCTAGGTTGAACGCCCTCCCGCGTCGCGAGACGCGCACGTAGGGGACGTTTGAGGTACAGAAGACCGTTCGAAGGCGTATACGGCGTCGCGGCTGACCTCGCGCATCGAATCATTGCTTGGGCGCGCGACGTGCCGAGAATCCAACGCTTCGCTCCCGAAACGCCCCACGAGCAGAGACCCGCGGACGACTGATTGCCGGCACCGCGCCGGCTCGCCGGCCACGGCCATCCCGACGCTGACGTTCCAGCCCGAGCAGCGTTGCCTGCCGGCGGTGCCGCGCTTGCAGGTTATTTCGGCGTACCCAGGCCGTGGGGGCCACGCACCGGTCTACGACGTTTCCGGCGCCGAGCGCGCGCAGGTCCGAGGCTCAAACTAGGCGAAAGCCAGCTCGGCGCTGGCGACTGTGTCCGCCGGCTCAAGCGGCGGGAGCTGCACGGGCCGCACGTCCTCGCCGGGCTCAGCCACGTACAACGCGATGCCCTCCTCGAGACTCGCGCGGAGTTCTTCGAGGGTGTCGCCCGTGGCGAAGACGCCTGGGAACTCCTCGACGGTGGCCCAGAAGGCTCCGTCTTCCATGCGGATCTTGAGGTTGATGCGGTCGGGCATGTCTATTCTCAGGGTATCCATCGGGTCAAGACGCGATGGCCTTGAGAGCCCGGCTTGTTTCCGAAGGGCGGACTCGAAGCCTTTGGAGTAGGCCTGGCGCTTGTTCTCCGGCAGCGTGATCGGGCGCATTCCGGGCTTGGTCATCTTCACCTGATGCTTGCCGCCACGCTCCTGCGTCCAGCCCTCAGCGATGAGCCGCCTGATCCATGCTCTCTGCGTCTCAGGCACGAGCGCTGGAAACTATCGCCGCGGTTCCGCGAAATGCGGACTCATATTGCGCGCGTCGGGATTCAAGTCCCTCCTCCGGCGTCCTGAAAGCCCCTGTTAACGCGGGGGGCCTTCGTCGTTCTGGGGCCGGTCGGAACGCTCAGCACAGCGAGACAGCTTTTAGCTGGTCTTGGTGGACCCGGACCACCTTGGAGACGTTGACGTTCTTGACCTTGCGCGAGGTCGTCGGAATGCCCTCGCATCCAATGGCCTTTTTGCCTGCTTCGGCAACGCGGAAGGCGGCGCCCAGGACCTTGTCGTTCGTCGAGAAGTAGTTGTGGATGGTGCCCTCCACCGCCGGTTCAACCGAGCGCCAGTCCCACCGGCTTTCGACGGCTGCGCCGAGCAGATGCATCGACTGAACCCGCGGATGTGGCTCGTGGCGGGTCGCGAGTGATTCCGCCGTCGCCGTCATGACCCTCGCTCCCAGGCTGAAGCCGATCAGCACCACGGAGTCCAAATCGGCGCGCACGATGGCGTCGGCCAGCACCGCACCGGTCATCGAGGCACGCGTCCTCGCCACATGCCAAGGGTTCTTCGCGAGACTCGCGCCGTTGAACACCGCGCTCAGCGGACCCAGCCGCTTGCCCGCGGTCTTCGCGGCTTGCGCGGCCAGCGCGGCCGCGGCCTTCGCCGCCGGGAGCCGAGCGACCGCCGGGGTGAGAAAGGCATTCAGCGACTTCAGTTCCTTCGCGCCCCAGCTCAGCCGGTACACGGTCGCATCGGGGTATTTCTCGCCGACGATGCGTTCCCATGCACCCCAACCGGACTTGCCTTCAGAGAGGAACCCGTCAGCGAAGATCACCGTCTCCGGGCCTCCGTCGGACACTTTCTCGAATCCGAACGACTTGTCGCTGCGCACGTAGGCATTCGCCACGCTTGCTCCGGACGCTCCGCCAAGTCCGGCCCCCGCGGCCGTGACGACCACGACTCCCCCAGCCATCCCATAGCCACTCGCAGTGATAGCCCCGCCCCCGAGCAGTGCCAGCCCGTGGCTCGTGGCCGCCGCACCAGACAGGCCGGTCCAAGCACCGAGCGCGCCACCGATCGCCGGCGCAGCGACGAAGGCCAGCGGACCGACCACCGCGACACCGGCGACCGACACCGCCGCGATCGTGGAGAACCTCTTCGCGTTGAAGCGCTCAAACTCGAGCCACGGCAGATACGCATCCAGCGAGTCGACCTGAGCTTCCAACTTCTCGAACGACGGAATCTCGTGACGGTGTTCCGCACAGAACCGCGTCCGCTCGCCGGGGCCGCCACCCCGGTCGGCGAAATTGCGGCACCTCGGGATGTCGCACCGGCCGGTAGGCGAGCCGCATTCCGTGCACACGTAGCGGCGTGTGCGCAGCTTCGTTCTCGAGCGCGCAAGCCGATGGTCAGACTTCGCCAAACAGTCGGAACACCATCCGTGCTCGGTCGCGTCGGTGAGTTCGCCGAGCAGGGCGCCGATGTCCTCGGCTGCTTTGCGCCACTTCGTCGCTTCTCTTGCGTGATGCTCGCGGTTCTGTGCGTCCCGCGTGCGCCTCCGCTGGTACTCGTGGCCCGCAAATTGCTGCACTGCGCCCACGGCGGCTTGCGTCGGGAGGCCTTCTGGGGCCACCTCGACATCGGCAACGCCACCGATCCAGCTGACCGTCACCGCAAGTCCCGCATCGCCGGTCAGCCGGCATGTGTACCCCGCCGTGCCCTTTGGCTTGTAGTCGATCCGCATGGCCACGCTCCCCCTTGTCCGTCGCCGCGGCACCGCCACGCCTACCCCTTCAGATCGTCGCCCTGGCAGGCACAGAACTTGACCCGGTCCAGTGCTCACCTTGTTTAGAGCCACGGCTTCACCGGTCCAGCGTTGCGACTCGATTTGGCGCGTTCACTCCGCGTCGACCCAGGCGTTCCAGGCCCAATCGCAGCCGACGTTTTGGGGGATGTCGGGGATGATCGGCTGCATGAGGCCGGTGGTGGTGTGGTCCAGACCGCGTGCGTGACCGAGCTCGTGGCGGACCAGTGTGCAGATCTGGGACTCGTCGAACCGGTGGAGGGCCCGGGCGTTGAGCCAGATCTGACAGTCGCGGCCGGGCTTGCCACGGAGGAAGAACCCAGCAAGATTCTTCGGCTCGTCGCCGCTTTGGCGCCGCTTCTTTCTCATCGCGGACTGCTTCTGCGCGGTGATGATCACGCGGCCCGTGGGGCAGCGGACCGGGTCCAGCGGCAGCTTGGCATCCGGCAGGTCCGAGTCGGACTCGAACAAGAGCGTCTCCGACACGGCGTCCTGCACCTCCTCGGACTGCTTCGGCATCGCCTTCACGAGCGCTGAGGTGGACCCGTCGCCCAATGAGAAGGAGAAGTCCTCGGCAGCGACCGCGGTGTTTGGGAAGACCAACATCGCGGCGACGAGCAGCCGGCGGAGGTGTTTGGCGGAGCTCGTGGCCTGCATGGCGGTTCGCCCTGTCATCGACCGACGACGGTGCTCACCGTAGCCCTGCCTGGTCGTGCAAACCTCCCGCCTACGAAAGCCCAGATTTGCCTTCGGGTCCGCCCCGCCTCGTCCCACTCCGAGCCCGGCCGCGGCAGCCCGGGGAGTTCTCCGCAGTCGCCAAGGGGGCAATCGCGGATGAGTTGTCCGCCTCGCGCTGGAAGCTTGAGCGTATGAGCGCCGTCTCGCTATCTCTTTCTCCGACGCAAACGACCGCGGCGCGCCAACGGGGTGCCGCGCCCGACCGCGATCTCGGGCCGCCGCTACTGGACCTCGCCATGCTGCCGGCGGTCGACGTTCGCGAAACGCTCAGGTCGTGGGTGTACCTGAGTGGCGACCGGGCCTACAAGCTGCGCAAGCCGCTGCGGTTCCCGCTCGTGGACCAGTCAACGGCGCGGGCGCGGCGCGCGCTGGCGATGCAGGAGCTGCGACTCAACCAGGACCTCGCGCCCGCGACGTATCTCGGGATTCGGTCGGTAACGACCCCAGGCGGCGAAGATGTCGCGGTTGAGATGCGCCGCTTTGATGAGGCCAACACCCTGGCCGGCCGGCTGCAGACCGGACGGGCGCATCCGTCTCTGCTCGCGGAACTCGGCCGGCACCTAGCCCAGCACCACGCTTCACTGCCATCGCTGGCGGAGGGCGGCGCCGCGGCCACCCTCGCGCACATGCGTCGCAACGCGGCCATCCTCGCCGACGCCCGCGGCTCACTGCTGTCGGCCTCGCGACTGGGTCAGCTGCTCCGGCCGCTGGAACTGGCCGCCTTGCGCCACGCCGATGCCTTGGATGCGCGCGCGGCGGGCGGCGCCTGGCGAGAAGGTCATGGCGCACTGCGAGCCGCCCACATCGTGGTCGACGAGCGCGGAACGCGGATCGTCGACCGGCTCGAATTCGACCGGGATCTCCGCGTGGGCGATGTCGGCTGCGACCTCGCGTCGCTCCTGATGGACCTCGACGCACTCGGCCACCAAGGCGCCGCTGACACGATTCTCGCCGCCTACCGTGAAGCAGGCGGCGACCCCGGATCTGACGAACTCCTCGCAATGTGGTCGGCGCAGCGCGCGACGGAGTCGATCACCGTCGCGCTGCTGCGCGCCGCGCAGCCGGGCGGTGAGCGGGCACTCGACAACGTCCGGGCGCTGGTGGTGATCGCTGAGCGGCTCGCGTAGGGACGGTTGGCGTCGACACCATTTCGCCCGCGGAACGCTGGTCCGGTGTCCACGTCTGCGGAAACGCTGGCCGCTGGCGCGCGTGGACACCAAATGGCCCGCGGAACGCTGGTCCGGTGTCTGCGTCTGCGGAAACGCTGGCCGCTGGCGCGCGTGGACATCAAATGGCCCGCGGAACGCCGGTCCGGTGTCCACGCTCGGGAACCGGGGTGTGCAGCGGCCCTCGCGGCCCTCGCGCCCCTGCGGCAAACCACGGAGCGGGCGCGCGGCGGCGGGCGGTTGCCTTGCGGGCGGCGTCCGGCGATGCTGGGGTGATGCTCGAGACGCGGGACGCCCCGGCCTTGCCTGCTCCGGGGCCAGGGGACGCCAAGCCGACGCCCGGCGCTTCGCTTCGGCACGCGCTTCGCTGGGCACTCGACCGTCGATCGGCGCTCCTCGCCGCCATCGCGGTGACGGCGATCGCCACCGGCGGCGTGCTGCACGCCGCCGGCCAAGGCGATGCCGGGACCTGGGTGTTGCGGATCGCCGTCGGGCTGCTGGCGGTTGACCTCACGTACGAGGTCGCGCGGAGCGTGATCGTGGACCGCAGCCTAGGCGTCGACACGATTGCGCTCGTGGCCATGGTCGGTGCGCTGGCACTCGATCAGGAACTCGCTGGCGCGGTGATCGGATTGATGTTTACGGGCGGGGCGACGCTGGAGTCGTTTGCGTCGCGGCGTGCCCGGCGGGAACTCACGGCGCTCGTGGAACGGGCCCCGAAGACCGCGCAGGTACGGGTCGGCGACACGCTGCGCGAAGTGCCGGTTGCGGCCGTCGAGATCGGTGACGTGCTCGTGGTTCGCACCGGCGAAGTCGTCCCGGTCGACGGCACGATTACGAGCTCGGATGCGGTCGTCGATACCAGCACTCTGAGCGGCGAGCCGCTCCCCGAGACGCTCACCCGCGGCATGCCCGTGCTGAGCGGCACCGCCAACGCCGGTCCGCCGTTCGACCTGCGCGCCGACCAGCTCGCGAGCGACAGCGCCTACTCCGCGCTCGTCCGCCTGGTGGAGAAGGCCCAGACCCAGCAGGCCCCGCTGATGCGGATGGCCGACCGTTACGCCGGCTTCTTCCTCCCCATCACCCTCGTCACGGCCGGCGCCGCCTGGGCCTACAGCGGCGACCCCGTCCGCGGCCTCGCCGTCGTGGTCGTCGCGACCCCCTGCCCACTCATCCTGGCCGCACCGATCGCGCTCGTGTCTGGCCTGTCCCGCGCGGCGCGGCGCGGCGTGATCGTCAAGGGCGCGGGCGCGATCGAGTCGCTTGGCGAGGCGCGGACCGTGCTGTTCGATAAGACCGGCACGGTGACCGTCGGGACGCCGGACGTGCGGGAAGTCGTCGCCACCGCAGCGATCGACACCGCCGACGTGCTGCGACTTGCGGCGTCGCTCGACCGGCTCTCCGCCCACGTGCTCGGGCGCGCCCTCGCGGCCGCAGCCGACGAAGACGGTCTCGAACTCACCATGCCGACCGACGTATCCGAGGACCCCGGCCAGGGGATCGCCGGCACGATCGACGGGCAGCGCGTGCTCGTCGGCAGCCGCTCGTTCCTGCGCGAGGCGGGCGTTCCACAGCCGGAACTGAGCGCGGCGACCTCCGCCACGACGCGCGGCTCGGGCGAAGCCCATGTGCTCGTCGCGGTCGACGGACACCTCGTCGGCGTGATCGTGATGGAGGACGTCCTGCGACCAGACGCCCTCACGATCGTCGAGCGGCTGCGAGCCGAAGGCGTGCTGCACGTCGCCATGGTCACGGGAGACCGACGCACCGTCGCCGATCGCATCGGCCGCGATCTCGGCGTCGACCGCGTCTACTCCGAGCAGTCCCCGGCCGACAAACTCGAGGTCGTGCGCCGCCTGCAGGCCGACCCCTCGCTGCGGCCCGTGATCATGGTCGGCGACGGCATCAACGACGCGCCCGCGCTCGCCCTCGCCGACCTTGGGATCGCCATGGGTGCGGCCGGCGCCACCGTCTCCTCCGAGACCGCGGACGCCGTGATCACCATCGACCGGATCGACCGGGTCGCCGACGCCGTCCACATCGGCCGCCGCTCCATGCAGATCGCCCGCCAGAGCGTGCTCGTCGGCATGGGCCTCAGCATCGCCGCGATGGGCGTCGCCGCCGCCGGCTACCTCCCGCCGGTCGCCGGAGCGCTCTTCCAGGAGGTCGTCGACGTGGCCGTCATCCTCAACGCCCTGCGGGCGCTGCGCGGCTGACGCCCAGTCACCCGTCCGTGCGACAGCGCGGGATCGTGCAAGTCCACTGCAAGGATTCTGCAACGAGGCGGGCGTAAACCTCAGGGCATGTTGGTCATTGCCAAGGAGCGTGAGATCGCGACGGCGTCGCTGCGACGCTCGCCTCCGGGGCTTCCGCCCGGCGCGATCCGCCCGCTGACGGCGTGGCGCTTGAAGGTCCATCCAGGGACCGATCAGGGGCTCCCGGTGTTGGCCGTGAGCGTCGGTCGGGCACAGATCAAGATGTCGTTTTCCTGGGCAATGCGGTGGCGTCTTGACCTCTAACCGATCGCTTGCCACGGCCTGGATCGCGGGCCTATGTTCGAGTCCTTCGATGCGATCGTCGAGCCGCCCATGCTGATCCACGACCAATCACCTGCCACCACCACGAAGCGCTCGCCGCTACCGCGTTTCGAAGCGACCGCTGCGGCCGCCGCCACGGCCGCCGTGGCCGTCTACCCGCCGGCATCCAAGGCCGCCCCGGCCGCTCGCGCTGCCACGTCGGTCGCGACGAACACGTCGGTCGCAACGAACACGTCGGTCGTGACGAACACATCGGTCGCGACGAACACGTCGGTCGCAACGTGCGCGGTGTACGTCGTCACCGGCTCCCGGCTCTACCGCGACGGCCTCGGGGCCCTGCTCGACCAAGAGGACGGCTTCGAGGTCTGCGCCACCGCCGGCACCCTGTTCGACGCCCTCACCGAGATCTCGCACCGCGACCTGCAGCCGGATATCGCACTCGTGGATGTCGACCCGGCGGGAGCGCCCGGCGCCGTGGAGATGCTGCGTGGCCAGGTGCCGGGGGTCCGAATTGTCGTGCTCGGGGTACGGGAGACCGAGGACGACGTGCTGCGGTGGGTTCAGGCCGGCGTCGATGGATACGTGCCTCGCGAAGCTCCGCTCGACCGACTCGTGGAGATGCTGCGAGCTGTGATCCGCGGTGAGTCGCTGTGCTCGCCCGCCATCGTCGCGATGCTCATGAAGCAGGTTGCGGCAAACGCGCTGCCCGGCACGCCCGCCAAGTCGAAGGCGGTTGCTGCCCTCACGCGCCGCGAGCGTCAGATCGCCGAGCTGATCGACGAGGGTCTCTCGAACAAGCAGATCGCCGCGCGACTCCAGATCGAGCTGGCGACCGTCAAGAACCACGTGCACAACCTGCTCGAAAAGCTCGGCTGCGGCCGGCGGCACGAAGCCGCCGCCCTGCTGCGCGCGCAGCGCTGAGCGGCGCCTGGATCTAGACCTACTCGGGCCTGGAACTAGATCCTCGAACCAGATCCAAGATGGATCGGATGGTCCATTTCGCCGGCGACGCTGGAGGAGCAGAGTCGATGGGAGATGTCTGCGATGCCCCTCAGCGTGCTGCTCGTCGACCAGCCGGGTTGGGCCCGTGACCTGGTCGAACGCGCGCTTCGCACGGCTGGCCTCAGCGTCGAGGCGGTCGCGCTCGCTGACCTCTCCGACGCCCTTGGCCGGACCCGCCCCGACTTCGTGGTGCTCACCGAACCGCCCGCCGCGACCGACCTGAGCGCCGGGGCCGAACTGGATTCGCCCACGCTGCCACCCCCGCCACCTTCGGAGGTCGAACGGATCGTGGCCTCGCACCTGCGGCCGCGCCTCGTGCGGATCCAGCTCAGTGGCGAGGCGAACGTCTACGACGTTCGCCTCAGCGTCGGGCAGCTGGTTGGTTCGTGTGAGCCCACCGAGATCGCCGACCTCGTCTCCTCGTTCGGACCCCGCTGATGGCGGTCTCCACCATCCCCAGCTTCGACGCGCCCGGCCACTCATGCCGAAGCCTGCAGAGCCCCGGCAGTCCACGGCCCAGCCTGCCGCCGCACGGAGGCCCGCGCCGCAGGGCGTCGGTGGCGGCGGACGCGCTGGCCGCCGTTCAGCCGCCGATCAGGACCGTCGGGCAGCCGCCCACGACCGACCCACCGTGCGACGTCGAATCGCCCATGCGCGCGGCGGGCACCCCGCCGATGGTCACCGTCGACGAGCCCTGCACGATCGAGTCCGGCGGCCCGACACACGTGCACATGTCGCCGACACGTGCGGCGGGCTGGCCGGCGATGAGGACCGTCGGCGCGCCCGCCGGGAGTACCGGTCCGCCTACGTGCGGGATGGGCGGTGTGGCGGGAGACTGCATCGGGCAGACGTGCATGTCGCCGACGCGTGCTGCTGGCGGCATGACCTACGCCTCGCCCTCTGGCGCCGTGGGCGTCACCGCGTCCGACCCGGCGGCAGCGGCGGAACGCCCTGCGACCCGCCTGGGCTCCGAGCAGCCCGCATCGCCGTCCGGCCGCGCGCTCGCTGCGTCCTGGACGAGTTCGAGTCTTGCGTCGGCGCTTGGCCCCGCGGAGCCGTGCCCGGGTTCCCCGCCTGCCGCGGACTCGTGGCCCGCGCACTCGTGGCCAGCGGACTCGTGGCCCGCGGAGTCGCCGCCGTCGGACGCGCCCCCGCTCCCCTCAGCGCTGCGCGCCCCTTCCCACAACAGCTCATCGGTGTCCTCGTCGTTCGTGATTGAAAGTGGTGCTGGCTCCGTGCGCTCCAGCAAGCAGGCTGCGCCCGACAGCGCGAGCAGCGCGACGATCCGGTCGGCCCGGGATCGGCTCAGCGCGGCCCCGGGCACAAACGGCGCCGCCACCCAGACGCTGGTGCACGCGAAGCAGTCCATGAGCTCGCCGAGCAGCGAATCGCCGGCGCGGCGGCGGACCCGCAGGACGACGTCAGCTGGGCCGTCCTCGGCCGCGATCAGATGCGTCACACGCCAGGTCGCCAGGGCGGCGACGCCAAACCGGAGAGCGGGAGATGCCATGGGCACCGTTGTCGCAGGCGCGCGTCACCGCAGCGTCACGGCATCTCGGCTCCCTTCCCACGCGAGCACGTCGCCCTCGACATCACCACGCGTGCCCGCAACACCGGCGCCCGCGCCAGTCCCAGTCCCAATTCCACCGGCGGCCGCATTGCATGCAAGCGCAGTCCCGCACGTCCATGAGAGGGCCGGATCGTGATCACGCAAGCGCCGCGGTCGACCGCCATCGCACCATCAGACACCTACTCGATGCGACTTGACCTCCTCGTCGGCTTCACCGTCTGCACCGAGCAGGGCCCCGTCGAGCTGCCCGGCGCCGCGCAGCGCCTGCTCGCGTTCTTGGCCCTGCAGGAGCGCCCGCGCGAGCGACTGTTCGTGGCCGGGTCGCTCTGGACCGACGCCAACGACGAGCGTGCAGGAGCGTCACTGCGTTCCACCCTCTGGAGGATCGGGAAGGCGGCCGGCAGCATCGTCTCGGCCCGCGGCACCGGCCTCGCGCTCGCCGAGACCGTGCGTGTAGATCTCCACGACGCGACGACCTGCGCGCGCCGCGTCATCGCGAATCCGCATGATCACTCGATGGCCGACCTCCAGCTCCTGGGGCTCGCCGGCGATCTCCTGCCGGACTGGTACGACGACTGGGTTCTCCTTGAACGCGAGCGGTTCCGCCACCTACGCTTGCATGCCCTCGAGGCGCTCTGCGCGGCGCTGGCCGAGCAGGGCCGCTACGGCGAAGCGACCGAGGCCGGTCTGGCCGCCGTCGCGGGCGAGCCCCTGCGAGAGAGCGCGCACCGCGTGCTCATCGCCGCGCACCTCGCCGAGGGCAACCCGAGCGAGGCGATCCGCCAGTACCGGCTCTGCCGCCGGCTGCTGGGCGACCAGCTCGGAATCGCGCCTTCCGAGCGCATGCAACAGCTCGTCGCGCACCTCCCAGCCGACGGCTGACCGCCGCCGTCACCGCACCTCCCAGCCGACGGCTGACCGCCGCCGTCACCGCACCTTCCCGCCGACGGCTGACCGCGGCCGCATACGCAGCGGTTGCGCTGCGGTGACGCACGACTGCCACGGTGACCCGATGCCCGCCGAAGATTGCGAGCAGGTCGGCGTCCTCGTGCTGTCGATCCGCACCACCCCCCACCCCGGCGACCTCGTGGCCGAACTCACCACGATCGACGCCCTCGATGCCGAGCGCCACTCGGCGACCGTCTGCGGGAACCGGTGCGCGATCCTGAGCGCCGTCGACACCTGGATATCGGGCCTCCGCTCGGCCGACGAGCACCCCGAGTGACCGCTGGTTTCGCCCGCGGGGCCTGAGGAATTCGCCGACGTGACGGGGCCGTGACGGCCCGGTGACAGGCCGCCTCAACACTGCCTCCATGTCGTCCTTCGACCCGCAGCAGCAGCCGTGATCGACCTGGTTACCCAGGCGCTCGTCGGGTACCTGTCCCGCGAGACCGCGGACCTCGGGGAGTGGGTGCACGTCGCCGCACTCGACGCTGATGCCGGGACTCCAATGCCCGAGGATCTGACGGTCGCGCTCTACGACATCGAGGAGTCCGACCTCTCTCGCAACCGGCCGCTGGAGGAGTCGCCGCTCGGCGACGGCCTGCTCGTGCGGCCGCCGATGCTCGTGCGCCTCTCGTACGTGATGGCGTACTTCGGCACCCACGACGAGGCCCAGCGCCGACTGGCTCGCGTGATTGAGACGTTCCACACCACGCCCACGCTCGCGGCATCCGAACTCGACCCGCGTCTCGCCGCCCGCGTCGCATCGCTCGACGTGCACCTCTTCTCCCCTTCGCTCGACGCCCGAAACCAGCTCTGGACCGGCTTCGGGCGAGCGATGCGACTGGCGCTCTACTACCACGTCGACGTCGCACCGATTCCGGCGCTGCCGGTCGATGGCCACGGCCGCGTCAGTGCCCTCGACGTGCGGTTCCAGGTGGCGTGACCGTGCCGACGGACTCCCTGATCAGCGGCCAGACGCACGTGATCCGCGCCGAGCACGCAGCGACGAGCGAAGCGCTCTTCCCGCTGACCGCGCGGCTCGAGAACGCACCGCCCGGCTGGCGGATCGCCGTCCACGACGGGGATGTCGTCGTCAGCGCCCTGCTGGAGCGCACGCCGCTCCCCACCGACACCGACTTCGCCGCCCTCGCCCTCCGCAAACCCAAGCCCGCGCCAGCGCCGCAGCCGACCGTCATCGTGACCGTCGCCGACCCGTTGACCGCTGCCTGGATCGACCCGGTCGAGGCAACCATCCCGCTGGCCGCCACCAGCGCCATCGTGCAGGCCTTCCCGCCCAAACCGATGACGCTGACCATCGAGCTGGTCACCCCGACCGGCGCCGCCAGCAGCGGCCGCACGGTCGAAGCGCGGGGCACGGCGGGCGCGGTGATCCCGCTGACCGCCGTGACCGGCGAGCCGGGGACCTACCGCTCTCCACGGCAGGTCTGGACGAAGGCCTTCCACCCCCTCGAGCTTCGCGTGGGCGGCGTCCTCGTCACGCGGCTCACCCTCGACTTCCACCGTGCCGACACGCGCGTTCGCGCGGTGGACCCAACCTGATGCGCGACCACACGAGAAGGCAACGATGAGCTACTTCGCCCCGGGCGTGTACACCGAAGAGGTCGCCTCCGGCCCGCAACCGATCGCGGCCGCGCCGACGAGCGTCGCCGCGCTGGTCGGCAGCACAGAGAAGGGTCCGTTCATGAAGCCGACCCGCGTGACGGGCTGGTCGGAATACGTGACCCTGTTCGGCGGCCCGATCTCCCGCGGCTTCTCGGCCGAGTCCGTCGCCGGGTTCTTCGACAACGGCGGCCCGGCCGTCTACGTCGTGCGCGTCGACCCCTCCACGCAGGCTGCCTGGCTGGTCAAGGACGGCACCGGAACCGACAGCTTCACGATCGACGCCTCCTCGCCCGGCACGTGGGCCAACGACCTGCAGATCACCACGACCCCGGACGAAGCCGGTGGCAGCGGGCGGCTCTACTCCAGCACCATCACCGCGGCGAAGTCGATCCCGCAGACCACCCCGACCGACATCGACGTGAGCTCGACGGCGGGCGTCTCGATCGGCGACGTGCTCTCCGTGATCCGGCCCGGCCTGGCGGCCGCCGAGGTGACCGTCTCGGCCATCACGCCCACCGGACTGAAGGTGACGAACGCTGCTGCGGCCGCCGTCGCGGTGGTCAACGGGACCGGCCTTGCGACCGTCGCCAAGACCGGCGCCACGACGGTGCGACTGGCGTCCGCCAACGGCCTCCGGCAGGGCGACCTGCTCGTCGCGCAGCTCCCCGACCGCAACCGCATCACCGCACTCGTGAGCACCGTGGAGAATCAGGGCGCCGGCATGGCCGTCACGCTGTCGTCCGGGCTCTCCGCCGACATCGCAGCCGCGCAGTTCGCGTCACGCACGGTGCGATACCGCGCTGAGGCGCTGAACCCGGACAAGAACGTGAGCCTCGGCTCGGTCGGCGCGACCTTCGTCGACGGCGACCTCGCGCCGGTCGCCGCCGATCTCGGCGCGACGAAGTACCGCGCCTACGCCGCCAACGGCGTCTACGGGGAATGGGTCAACGGCAACAGCCGGTTCGAATTCGACGCACAGCCGTCGAGCGGACCCATCGAGTTCGAGGGACCGCTCCTGGCCCACCGGTACGTCGCAACGCTCGACCTCACGGCCATCCCGGCCGCCGAGCGGCTGGCGCACATCAGCACCCAGCTCGACTTCGTTCCGCAGGACACCGCGGTCGAGCTCACCGGGCCCGGACCGATCACCAAGGTCACGATCACGAAGGTCGCGACCGCGTTCACCGTCCCCGGCGGCTCGGATGCCACCCAGAATTTCACGACGGCCACGGTGCTCCTGCCTACGGACGCACGCAAGGGCGCCGTCGTGCGGTCGGTCGCGGCGATCGCCGTCGGCGAGTTCGTCGACTTCGGTGGCGCGCTCGGCGCACTGGCGGTGACGGAGGTCGAAAGCCCCGCCTCCACCGTCTACGTGCTCACCTTCGCCGAGAACCGCGACCTCGCCACCGCCACGGGCGGCCGCTACAAGGTCAAGGCCATCCTGCCCACGGAGTTCTTTCCGCTGCGGTTCACGCTCGACGTCTCGAGCGGCGGCGTGCTGCAGGAGCGGTTCTCGAACCTGGGCCTGCACCCCAGCCATCCCTTCTACTACGTGAAGGACGGCCAGGTGAACGGCGTCTCCAAAATGATTCAGGTCAACCCACGAAGCGCGACGGCGGCCGCGGCGAGCGCCGAGTCCGTCTTCCCGGCGACGATCGAGAGCACCCGCTCCGGCGCCGACGCCGTCGCAGGCCCACAGGACTACCGCGACGGCTTCGCGAAGCTCGAAGAGGAGCCGGAGCCCGCGATGGTCCTGTGCCCGGAGAGCACGATGCTCGCCGATGAGCTCAACGCCGCCGACGTGATCGGCGCGATGGTCACCCACTGCGAGCAGTTCCGCCGCCTGGCGATCGTCGATTCCCCCGACGAGTCTGACGACCAGGAACTCGTGAAGTGGCGCAATCGCACGGTCGCGAGTACGTATGCGTCGGTCTACGCGCCGCACGTGATGATCACGCCGCTGGACCGCGACTCGGTCGACCGCTTCACGGTCGTCCCGCCCAGCGGATTCGTCGCCGGAATGATGGCGCGCGTCGACCGCACGCCGCCCGGTGTGGCGACCGCGCCAGCCAACCAGGAGATCAAGCGGATCGTCGGCCTCACGCAGACGTACACGTCGCGCAAACAGGAGCTGCTGAATCCCAACGCAGTCAACGTGATCCGCGCGTTCCCGGGCCGCGGGATCCGCGTCTGGGGCGCCCGCAACGCCACCGACGACATTCCGTTCCGCTACACGAACGTCCGCCGGCTGTTCAACGCGATCGAGACGTCGATCGATCGCGGCACGCAGTGGGTCGTCTTCCAGCCGAACACCGCCTCCACCTGGCTTCGCGTCCGCGTCTCCGTCGAGGGCTTCCTCGAGCAGCGCTGGCGCGCCGGCGAACTCGCCGGCAACACGCCGGAGGAGGCCTTCAGCGTCCGCGTCGGACTCGGGGAAACGATGGTCGAGGACGACGTCGACCTCGGTCTCGTGATCGTCGAGGTCGCCATCGCTCCGGTCAAACCGGCGGAGTTCGTCGTGTTCCGGTTCAGCCACAAGCGGATCACCGCGTAACCGCGTTCGCCAGCGACCAGACCCGAGGACATCATGGCCACAGAACTCTCCTACCCACTCACCGCGCTGCACTTCTCCGTCGACTTCGGCGGGCAGACCGGCCTCAGCTTCTCCGAGGTCAGCGGCCTCACGGCCGAAGTGGAGGTCGTGGAGTACCGCGGCGGCTTCGACCCGAACCCGTTCGTCGGCAAGCAGCCGGGCCTCAAGAAGGCCGGCAACGTGACGCTGAAGCGCGGCATCATGGACAAGGCTGCGGCCGCCGTCCTCTACGAGCGTTACGCCCAGGCGCAGACCGCCGCGTTCACGCGCGAAGAGGTCACCATCTCGCTGCTCAACAGCACGCGCGGCATCGCCATGACCTGGACGCTCACGCAGGCCTGGCCGGTGAAGATCGAAGGCCCAGGCCTGAAGTCGACCGGCACCGACGTCGCGATCGAGTCGGTCGAGCTTGCTTGCGAGGCGATCAAGGTCACCGTCGGAACCGGCTCGTGAGCGTCGCGGGCCAGATCGAGCGCCCGCAGCTCGGCGCGTTCTTTCGCTTGTCGATCACGGGCGTCGACGCCGTCAACTTCAGCGAGTGCGTCGGGCTGTCGAGCGAGATGGGCACGGAGGAGTATCCGGAGGGCGGCGAGAACCGCTTCGTGCACCGATTCCCGGTGCGCGGCTCCTCGCCGAACCTCGTGCTGAGCCGCGGCGTGGCCTCCAGCGACGCGCTGTGGACGTGGTACGCGCAGCACCTCACGGGCTACGTGCTGCCGCGCGACGGGCAGATCGAGCTGCTCACCAAGGACGACGACTCCGGCCGGCCCGCGCGGGTCTGGGCGTTCCGGCGCGGCTACCCCGTGAAGATCGCCGGCCCGGATCTCAACGCGATGACGTCCGCCATCGCAATCGAGTCGATCGAGATCGCCCATCACGGCATCTCGCTCGTCCCGCTGGCCGGGATCTGACGCGATGTCGGTGCTGATCAACCAGGTGATCACCGAGGTCGTCCTCGGCGACGAACGCACGCCCAACGACGGGGCGGGCGGCGCGGGCGCCCCGCGCGACGACGCGTTCGTCGAGCAGGTCGTCCGCGCAGCCACCGAGCGCGTCCTGGAATCCCTGCGGCGTGAGTGGGACCGATAAATGGAACTCGACGACGTCCTCCTCGCCAAGCTCACGATCGCGCCGTTCCTGGACCAGGAGTTCACGCAGCCCGCGGGAACGCCGTGGCTCGCGCTGTTCAACCCCACCGAGCTGAGCTTCTCCCACAAGAACAACTACAGCTCACCGCCGCCCGGCGGGTCGTCCAAGCCGCAATTGGCCTACACCGGTGGTGAGGCCGACCAGGTGTCGCTCGACCTGTTCTTCGACGGCACCGGCGTGGTGGAATCACTCCAGACGGTCGGTGAGCGCGTCGACGCCCTGCTGGATCTCGCGTCGTTCCAGGGCGACACCCACATGCCGTACTACCTGCACGCGCATTGGGGCCGGTTCGACTTCCGCGGTGTGCTGACCCAGGCCGACGTGACCTACACGCTGTTCGACCGGTTCGGCCAGCCGCTCCGGGCGAAGGTGAAGATCACGCTCCTGGAGGCGGTCGCCCCTCGCACGCTCGAAGCCGAAGAGCGGCGCGAATCGCCCGACCTCTACCAGTCGTGGCTGGTCGAAGAGGGCCAGCGGCTGGAGCAGATCGCGTTCCAGGTTTACGGCTCAGCCGACTACTGGCGGCCGCTCGCGCAGGCCAACGGGCTCCGCAATCCGCGCTCGCTCTACGCCGGGCAAACCTTGGTCCTGCCACCCCTCGCTGCGGCCGCCGCATGACGGCCGGGGCCAGCACCGCCAGCACGCCGGATCGCCCCGAGTTCGAGGTGAGCGTCGACGGCACCGCGCTCGCACCGCTCGAGCAGCAGGACGTGTCGGAGGTCGACCTCCACGAGGAGGTTGGACGCCACACGCGCCTCACGATCCTCGTGCAGAACTGGGACCCGGACAAGCGCGCCGTGCGCCACTCCGACACCGCCCTCTTCCAGCCCGGCAAGGCCATCACCCTGCGGCTCGGCTACCACAGCAAGCTCGAGCTGCTGTTCGACGGCGTCATCAGCGAGCTCGCGACGCATTTCAGTGCCGGGCAGTCGTCGATGCTGGTCGTCGAAGCGCGGTCCCGATCGATCCAGCTCGCCCATCCGCCACGGTCGAGGGTCCTGGAGGACGTCAACGACGGCGACGTCGTCTCCGCGATCGCCGCCGACTACTCGCTCACGGCGGACACCGCCGACGGCCTCGACCAAGACGCCGTGGTGATCGACGACCGCTCCGACTGGGACTACCTCACGACGCGCGCCAGCGAGCTCGGCTGGGTGACCTACACCCGCGGCAAAACGCTCGTGTTTCGGCCGCCGGCGAAGCCGGCCAGCACCCTGCCCACCCTCGCCTGGGGCGAGCGCGCGCTCACCGAACTCCACCTCAGCCAGGACATCTCGAAGGTGGCCGAGCCCTTCACCGCCACCGGCTGGAACCCGACGTCGCTGGAGGCCGAGGAAGGTGACGCCGACGCCGCCAAAGCGAACGTCAGCCACGGCGATCGACCAGCCGTCGACACCGCACTCAGCGATGCTGGCTGGCCACTGCGCGAGGAGGCCGTCGTGCACGCCACGCCGCTCGACCTTCCTGAGCTGGAAGAGGTGGCGCTGGGACGCGCGACGACCGACGCGCTCGCGCACATCAGCGGGCGCGGCGTCGCCGTCGGCACCACCGATCTGCGCGCCGACGCGTGGATCGCGGTGACCGGTGTGGGCACGCGCATGAGCGGCCCGCACTACGTGAGCGCGACACGCCACCGCCTGAGCGCTCGCGGCTACATCACCGAGTTTCAGCTTGGACTTCCGCGTCCGCTGCGCCCGCCGGCTCCCCGCGCCGAGACGACGCCGGCGCTGCAGATCGGGATCGTCGAGGACCTCGACGATCCCCTCAAATGGGGCCGCGTGAAGGTCGCCACGCCGTGGCGTAAGCCCGGACCCGAGGCGGTCTGGGCGCGCGTCGCGACCCTCGATGCCGGGCCGAAACAGGGCACCTGGTTCATCCCGGACATCGGTCAGGAGGTCGTCGTGGCGACGCTCGGCGCCGACGACCGCCACCCCGTGATCCTCGGTTCGCTCTGGAACGGCAAGCAGGAGCCACCTGAGCAGATGGACCCCAAGAAGAACGACATTCGCGCGATCGTCTCGCGTTCCGGGCACAAGATCCGGATCGACGACGGTAGTGATGCGACGGTGGAGATCGCGACCGCAGGTGGGCGCACCTTCACGCTGGCTGACGGCGACGCCTCGGTCGAGCTGGTCGACGATGCCGGCTCGATCAAAATCAGCAGCGCCGGCGTGGAGATCACCGCCGGCAAAGGCGACATCACGCTCAAAGCATCCGGCGGCAAAGTGATCGTCGACGCGGGCGGGATCGAGGCCAAGGCCACGGGCCCGGCGTCCCTGGAAAGTTCAGCGACGCTCGACGTCAAGGCGTCGGCCAAGCTGACCCTCAGCGGCGCGATGGTGGCGATCGGATGACCGAGCGCATCGATCCGCAGTACCCGCACGTCGGCGTCGGCTGGAAGTTCCCTGTGCGATTTGACGAGCACGGCGTCGTCGAGCGGTCCGTCGATGAAGAGCACGTGGTCGAGGCGATGCGGATTCTGCTGCGCACCGGTCAGGGCTCCCGCGCCATGCGGCCCGAATTCGGAGCCGGCGTGGACCGCTACGTGTTCGGCTCCCGCACCACCGATGCCTGCTTCCAGCTCGCCACCGACGTCCGCCGCGCTCTGATGCTCTCCGAGCCGAGAGTGCTCATCGACCGGGTCGAGGCGACGCCGTCGCTCGAGGACGACGCCCGCATCGACGTCCTTCTGGAGTTCCGGCTCGATCGCCATCGGCGCCCGTCGAGTCTGGTCCTGCCGTACTACGTCGACGGAAGCGTGCAGCCCGCATGAGCACCGTCCCGCCAGCAGTTCCGCCCGTCGACGCAGACGGCGTTCGCCGTGGGCTCGCGGCTGCGGCCACGCGCACCCCCCTGCCGCTGCCGGCGGGGTCGACGCCGACCACGTGGGGCAACGCGCTGTTCGACGCCGCAGGCGAGTGGGCGGATGTGACCGAGCCGAGCCAGGCGCTCCTGGAGGCCTTCAGCGTGCTGCACGCCGGGCTCGGCGATCATCTCGCCACCGCCCCAGCGCGTCTCCAAGGCGCCTGGCTCCGAGACATCGTCGGCATCGAGCCGCTGGCCGGTGCCGCCGACTCCGTCGTGGTCGCCGCCACCGCCGAGCCGACCGCAACGCCGATCACCATCCCGGCCGGCACCGCGGTACGCGCGAAGGACTCCGCCAAGCAGGACCGCAGGTACCTGACCAGCGAAACGATGACCGTGCACGGCTTCGAGGTGATCGACGTCCTCGCCCACGGCGCAACCCTCGACGCAGCGGCCTCGACCGCCGCCAGCGCGACCGCCAGCACCGCCGACGATCTCGCAGTGCCCGTGCACGACTTTGCGTCGCGTTGGGCCGACCGCTCCGTGCCGTTCGATGCGTTCGCGCCGCTGTTGCCCGGCTCGGCGATGGACGCCTCGATCGTGGCGCCGCACCGATTCTTCGTGCTGGCCGATGTGCTCGCCTTCCCGAGCGGCTCGATGACCGTGCGCGTGACGTTCAACGGCGCCAGCGACGACGTGCGCATCCTGGACGGCGCGGTCTGGGAGTTCTCGGGGCCCGGGAACGTGAGCCAGGCGGTTCGGGTCTCGTCGACGGCGACGACCGTCGTGCTGCAGCTCGACGGAGGCTGCGCGCCCGCCGACGTCGTCGGCACCTCCTCGCCGTATCTGTGCGTCTCGCTCCCCGCCGGGGCGTGCACCCCCAGCACCCTTGCGTTCGCCGCCGCGAGCGTGTCGGTGGAAGTCACGCAGCGCCTCGAGATCCCGATCGACGGGGCGTTCGCGGGCGAAGGCAAGCTCGACGCGACGAAGGAACTCGTTCCGTTCGGGCCCGTTCCCCGACGCGGCGACGCCTTCTACGTCCGCAGCGACGAGGCCTTCGGGAAGCCGCTCGCTTCCGTCACGGTCGACGTCTATCGACCGCCGGCGTCGCAGGCCGGAAGCATCGTCAACGCGCTCAGTCTCGTCGAGGCCAAGGCCAAGGTCGAACAAGGGGGCCCCGGCGCGGTCAAGGCACCGTCAAAGCCCAATCTCCCCGACCGCCAAGTCGTCTGGCAACGGTTCGACGGGACGCACTGGATCGATGTGACGGGTCCATTGGAGGACTTGGAGTCGTTCACGGCCCAGATGGCCGGAGCGCCGTCGCAGCCGTGGAGCCAACCGATCGACCTGGGCGGCGTCGGGCATTTCGTGCGGGCCTACATCGAGGATGGCGACTTCGGCTGGACCCAATACCAGCAGGGCATCGCGACCTTCTCGACCGAAGCCGCCAAAGGCAAGAGCGGAAGTCCGGACCCATCGGCGCTGATCCCGCCAGAGCCGCCACGCGTGACGAGCGTGAACGTGACCTACTCGACCGTCGCGGTCTCGCCAGCCTCGCTGGTGAGCATCGACGGCTGGGGCGAACGACGCCCGGGCTCTGGCCCGCACGCGCTCTTCAGCGTCCCCTTCGAGCTGGGCGGTGAGGACGCCGGCATGATCGCGATCGGCCTCAGTCTGTCGGAGCGGGCGCTCGGCACCGCGGTTGCGCTGTACCTCGACGTGGAGTCGGCGCCGGCCTGCGGCGCCGACCCCGACTCGCCGCTGCGGTGGGAGTACTGGTCGGCCGACGGCGATTGGGCGCCACTGGATGTGGCCGACGGGACGTCCGGACTGCGGCAGTCCGGACTGCTGCGGTTCGTTGCGCCGATCGAATGGCCGGAAGGCGCAGCCGGCACCTCAGCGAACGAGGGCCGCTGGATCCGTGCCGTCACGCCCGACCCGCTGGCCGTCGGCGTGCTCCTCGCGATCGTGCCCGATGCGGTGGTGGCTGTTCAGGAGCCGGCCGAGACGGCACCCGCAACCGCCTACGAGCCGCTCCTTCCCGGCCAGGTGAAGGGACTGCTGATCGCCGCGCCGGGCATCAAGAAGCTGACGAATCCGATCGGCGGCGTGCCAGGCCGAGCCCCGGAGGCTGAGCTCGATGCGACTTCGCTGGAGCGGGCCGCCGGCGCGGTGCGCCATCGCTGGCGGGCCGCGAACGCCTGGGACTGCGAGCAGCTCATCCATGAGCGTTTCCCGGAAGTCGCCGCTCTGCGCTGTCTCCCACACACGAACCCGTCCGGCGCCAGCGAGCCCGGCTGGATCGGCGCGGTCGTCGTGCCGCAGTCCACCGACCGCATGCCGCTGCCGAGCATGAGCCTCGCCGAGCGCATCCGCAACGAGCTGCAGCCCGCGATGGCGGTCCACGCGCAGCTTGCCGTGCTGTGCCCGCTCTACGTGCCGGTCACCGTCGATGCCGACCTCATTCTCACCCCAGGCGCTGCGGCGATTGACGCGCGCGTGGCGATCACGGCAGCCCTTGAGGCGTTCCTCCATCCGACGGCGAACCGCCCTGCCCGGTTCGGACGTGAGCTGTTTGCGTCGACCGTCGCCGCCTGGATCGAGACCCGCCCCGAGGTCGACCACCTGACGCGCTTCGTCTTGCTCGCTCCCGGCCCCGGCGCACCCACGCCCGCCCCTGTCGAGCGTGTCACGGTCGATCCCTGCCGGGGCATGATCGCGTCCGCCGGAGACCATCTCCTCAAGCTCACGGAGCAGCTATGAGCGCCGTCCCACCCCCGATCGAGACGCCGGCCGTCGCGCTGCCCGACCGGGATTTTGAGAGTGCGCGGTCCGCCGCGATCGAGGTCGTCGCCGATCGAGCCTCGACCACCTGGACCGATCACAACGTGTCGGATCCAGGCGTGACACTCCTCGAAGCGGTCGCCTGGGGCAACGCCGACTTGCACTTCCGCACCGGCAGTCGCGACCTCGGCGCGTGGCCCCTCGAAGTGCCGGTGAACGCACTGCCGCAGGAGCCGCACTGGAGCGGCGTGCCACTTGCCTCCGACGCCGCAGGCCTCTTGGACCTCGCCGTGCGCTTGGCCGAGCGCGGCTCCGACAGCCGCCCGGTCGCGAGTCATCTCCGGGACGCGATCGCCAACGCGACGTCGTCGCAGACCGCTGCCGCCGCGATCGCCGGACGGGTCTTTGCCGCACCGTCCGCGGGCGCGCCCCCGTTCTCTTGGGCCCAGGCCGCCGGCGCCGTGCGCCTGCTGCGCGGACCGGTCGTCCTGCGCGCCGCGCTGGACGGCTCGGCGCTGGTGGCCGGTGCAATCGAGTCCGCCGGATCCGACGACACGCGCGCTGCCGAGCTGCTGCGCCGCGAAACGTCGCTGGACGAGATCTGGGACGACGAGCTGGCTGGCTTGATCCGACGCGAGCGCCGTCGTGAACGCGGCCGCGCGGTCGCCGAGATGCGCGAGCGAATCGCGGCGATGACGGACCCCGCCGCCATGCTGACCGCGCTGCAGGAGATCGAGGGACTCACCGCAGCCGAAGCTCGGATCGCGAGAGCCCTGCACCCCTGCCCGCAGGGGTTGGCTCCTGAACATTGGGAAGTCGAGGAGCGCGACCACGCGCACACGCCAGCCCAGCGCGAGATCCACCCACACGGCCAGACGCGCATCTGGCCGCCGCATCCGGTGCAGGTGCGCACGTGCGAGCCCGTGACCGCCGATGACTATGCCCGCCGTGCGCGCACGGCCACGGGTGTTCGGCGCGCCTGGGTCGTCCCACGCGTCGTGCTCCCTGGCATCGCGTGGGACGGATCGATCGTCGCGCCGCCAGCCGCGGGAGATCCGTTCCTGGAGCGGGCCGGCGTCGTGACGCTTCTCGTCGAACCGGTAAATCCCCCGGCGGCCGCGGCGAAGCCGGCCTTCCTGAGGGCGGTCCTGCGCACCGTGCTCGGCGAGCCGGTGCCGCGTGCGACCCCGCCCGCGGCAGACGGACGGCTGCCAGACGATCGCGCGGAGCTCGACGCACCGTTCCAGCTCTGGCGGGCCGACCTCGACGCCGCCGCGCCGCGCCGCACGCTGTGCGACGAACTCGGCGTCGCGCTGCTGGATCGCTGCCCGATCACGCTCAAGGGCGTGATCCATGCGCCCGCGGGAACCGATCGCGCGGCCCTCCTGGAGCGCGCCCGCGACCGCGTCGCGGCGTTCTTCACCGAGGGGCGTCCGGAATCTCGCCCACCGGCGGAGGAGATCTTGACGTGCCCGTCGGGCATCGAAGGGAGCTGGCCACCCGTCCCTCAGCCCGCCGATGGCTGGATCCCGGGTGACGCGATCCGCCTCAGCGAACTCGTCCAATGCCTCTCCGACGAACCGTCAGTGCTCGGCATCGAAGGCCTCCAGCTCGCGGTCGGCGACGGCCCATGGCTCCCGAATCCCGGCATCACCGGGCACGTTGACCTGCCGCCCAACTGCATTCCGGTGCTCTCGAGTCGCAACTGCATGCAGGTCACCCTTGAACTCGCCTCGGAGTGCGGACGTGGCTAGCCCCGACTATCTCCCGCTTGCTGCCGAGCTCCCGGCCGTCTACCAGGACGATGCCGAGAGCTTTGCGCAGGTCTCGTCGTACCTGGGGCTTGCCGACGAACTGCAGCGAGAATTCGTCGACGCGCTCGACGACCTGACCTCCTGGCTCAGCCCGCTCGCCACCGGAATGTGGCCGCCCGGGCTCCTCCCGGACGCCGGCGCGGACGCGGTGCTCGACGCTCAGCTCGCCACGCTGGAGGAGGCCGCCCGCTGGGTTGGCTTCGCGTTCCCGCCCTCGTGGCCGCGCAGCGCCGAGGGGCTGACGAAGCGACGCGAGTTCTTGCTCAAAGCAGCGCGCCTCTGGCGACGCCGAACGACGCCCCGCGGCTTTCTGGATTGGTTCTGCTTGGCGATGGACATCGCTCCCGAGCACCGACCCTGGCTCATGGAGCACTTCAAGTTCGGCACACCGTCCGGCCCAGGCGGGGTGACCGGACCGGACCCTGGTCTGCGCGCCACCCTCTTCGTTCCCTCCACGGCCCAGTTCCTGGACTTCTCGCGGCGGCGTGAGGCGATCGGGTTCGTCGAGCGTCATGCACCAGCCCACGTGCTGATGCGCGTCTGCTGGGTCAACGAGACGTTCGAGCAGGACCTGCTCGCGCCCGTCCCCGCGCCGGACGCCACGGCCGCCCAGGTGGCCCAGTACCGCGAGCGCGTCCGGCGAATCCTCTGCTCGCTCGTCTCGAAGATCGAGCACCAGCACGCCATTCGCATCTGGGAGTGCGTCGACGAGGGCCGGGATGTCGACCGGCTCGGCGTCGGCCGCCTCCCTGGCGGCGGCGACCTTCCCTGATGCCCAGAAAGGACCACCCGAAATGACCCAACCGTGCTATCCGGTCTTCCAGGAGGGCCAGACCCTCACCCGCGACGACCTGACGCTGCTCCGGGACTTCCTCGACGACCGTGTTCGCCAGGTTGGTCTGGCCGTGGGCTTCGGGATCAACTGCGGGCTCGATGGGCTCGTCTCCGCGACGAGCCTCACGATCGGTCCTGGGATCGCCATCGATCAGACGGGCGAGGTGCTCACGCTCGAGATCGCCCTCTCGTTCGCGCTGCCGCCGACGGTCGCGCCACACACGTACGACTTCGTCTCCACGGCCGGAAGCGTCGGCGGGTTCACCGCCGTGCTCGTGATGCACGAGGAGGAGACGGCGGCACCGGACTGCAACGAGGAGGGCTGCGACGGACACGCCGCCACCACGTGCCGGACCGCCGAGATCGAGTTCGTGCCTGGGCGCCTCGTCGTGCCGACCTTCGACTTCTCGACGGAGCCGCTCGTACGCGACTTCGGTCCGCTGACCGCAAACCCAACGGTCGCGGCCTATAACGCGCTGAAGGCCGCGCTGACGAGCCGTCTGAACGTGGCCGCGGACCCGCTGGTTTCGGCCGCCGCGATCGCCAAACTCACCGGCCTCACGATGGCCGGCGCCGACACGCCGGCGATCAAAAACCTCAAAGCCGGCTTTCTCAACGAGGTCCTCTTCGGAACGCTCGAGCTCTTGCGATGCGAGGCGCTCACCTCCGCCGCGTGCTTTCGGAATCCGGCGCGGCCCGGGGTCGCTCTCGGGTGGGTTCGACAGGTTGGCACTTCTTGGGAGTGGGACTGCGCGTACCGCCACGACTGGGAACCTGCCAGGGGCCTGTCGATGGCGCTGATCGGAGGCGCGTGCGGCGACCCCTGCGCGATCGCCCGAGCGCATCTGGAGAGTCTGATCACGACCTTTGAACTCCCACCACCGCCGGCGCCGACCACACCGCCCGAGACGTTCCCGCCGGTGGTGTGCTGGGAGCGAGACCGCTTCGGCCGCCTGAGGAAGTGCGACGACGTGTACGTGCTGGACCCGGTGATCGACAAGAACTGGCTCGAACGAGAAGGGTTCCTCGACCACGTGAAGGTGTGGCCGCAGTACGTGCCGCGAGAGCCAACGAAGGAGGACCTGCTCGGGAACCCGTCGGTGCTGGTGCTCAATGAGGCGTTCGGGCGCAAAGCGAGCGTCGTCCTGCCAGTCCTGGAGGCGTCTATCGAGGAACACGGCTTCACTCCAAACGTGACGATCTTGCCCGTCGCCGAGGCCCGCAACGTCTCTGGATATGTTGCCGCCACCGGCGCTGGCGTCACCGACCGCATGGTTCTCGGCATCAACGCCGATGGGATCGTCACCGAGACGGGCTTTGTCCCGTCCGTCTTCGCCACGCAGGACGTGATGAGCACGGTTCCCTCGCTGACCGCCGCGACCGAGGGTGCGATCAAGTCCAACAAGCAGCTCGCCACCACCGTCGACACCCACGGTGCGCAGCTGTCGGCGGTCGACGAACAGCTCAAGGGGTTCGCCGAGTTCCAGGTCGAGGCCGGCGACAAGCTGGCCGGGGTCGACAGCCTCCAGAACCTCACCGAACGCATGGACCGGATGGCCGCGCTGAGTGCCGACGCCGAACGTGCGAACACGCGTATCGACACCGTGCTCGGCACCAAGGGCGTGATCGTGCGCGACGCCGCCTACAACAAGGCCCTCGGGAGCGTCCTGCAGAACATGGTCGTGGCGATTCAGAAGCCCGACCAGGTCGGCAAGCTCGAAGAGGCCGTCAAGGGCCTTCAGGAGTTCATGAAGTGACCGACCTGGTCGTCGAGCGGCTGCGGATCACGTGCCGGTCTGGAAGGGGCGAGCGCCACGACGCCCTGGCGACCCGCCGTCGCCTGGAGTCGATTGCCCGCACGCGACTGCCGCGGCTCCTGGAGCAGCGGGCCGCAGATTGGGACCACGACGTGCGCCTGGACGACCTCACGGTGCGGCTGGACTTCGATCCGCGCGTGCACGACGACGACACGGTCGCAGTGCGCTGGGCCGCGTTGATTGCGGTCGCGATCGAGGTCGAGGCGGAGGCGGAGGCGGTCCGGCGGCGCCTGTCGGGCACGCTCGCCGACGCAACGGCCCAGGGGGCGGATCCGGCAGCGGCATCGCATCCGACGGCGGTTGTTGGCCGGACCGAGACGACCGGTGGCCCCAGCCAGACCGGCGCGCCACTGACCCGGACGCGGATCCACCTGCTGCTGGCGCGGGCCTTGGCGGGCGACCAGCCCGCTGCCGCTGAACTCGTCGCCGCGGTACTGAGTCCGCAACGACGAACGACGATCCTGTCGGCGCTCGACCGGGGCGGTCTTGACGCCGTGCTCGAGATGCTGGCGAGCGCTTCGGAGCGGGCCACCGAGGAGGTCGCCGAGGACCGCAGCGATCCGGCACTGCGCTCGCGGCCGCGCGCGCCGACGGACGCCCCGAGCGAGGTCGACGCGGTCGCTCCCGCGGGTGGAGACGAGATCGCTCTCGCCGCAGACGCCGTCCGCGCCGCAGCCGCTGCGCTTGCGCAGCACTCGTCAGGCGACCACGAAACCTCGGCGGACCTTGCTCAAGATGATCGCTTCGCTACCGCGTGCGGCGGACTCGTCATCGCATACCCGTGGTTGGTGTCGTTCCTTGAGGAGGCGGTGGGTGCGCGCCCGGACCTCGACCCGATCGGCGTGCGCCGGCAGGCGCTGGCCGCCGTTGCCGGCCATCAGTACCTCGCCGACGACCCCCTCGTCCGGCTGCTCGCTGGCGATGACCTGAGCTCACCCCCCAGCGTTCTGGCGGCCCCCGAGGACGGTGAGGAACTCGAACGCTCCGCGGCCGACCTCCTCACGTCGTTTGCCGGTGCCATCGCCGGGTTCGAGGCGTCGCCGCCCGACTACGTTCGTCGCGAGTTCATCCTTCGCCCTGGCACCGTCGATCTCGCGGCGAGCCCGGTCGCGGTCGAGCTGCCTCCGGCCCCGCTCGACCCCGCGCTCGCCCTGCTTCCGTACCCGCTCGGGCTGTTCGCCCTACCGTGGACGCCCACGCTCGTGATCCGCCTGGAGCGCGGCTGATGCTGCCGGCCGCGCACCTCGCCGAACTCGAGCGCGCGCTCGGAGGCCTCTCGGCCGTGCTCGGCGCACGGTTGGCCGAACGCCTCCCCGAGCCGATGGCCACCCCAGCGCCGGACAGCAGTCTGCCCCAGCTCGGTGGACCCGAGCAGCTCCCTCCGGCGTCCGTCTTCGAGGGCGACGGCCCGCTGGCGACGATCATCGACGACGTCGGCCTCAAGGTCGGCGAAGCGTTGATCCTCGCGGCCGCCGTCGCACCCGAGATCGATGAGCGGTACGCCCCGCTGACCGCTTTGCTCAGCGGCCGCGTCGGCGCCCCGGCCGGGCTCACCGGTGAGGGTGCACGCAACCTCGCCGCACGCACGTTTGCGGGCAAACTCGCGGCCGCCGACCAGCTCAGCGCGACCGCGCCGCTCCGCGCATCCGGCCTGATCGAACTCGACGGCCCGAGCGACGAGGGGCTCCTGGCCGCCCGTCTGCTGGTCGACCCGAGCATCGGGGCCTGGATCCTGGGGCGCCCGCGCGAGCTGCCGGTCGGCACACCGGGGTTCCCCGCCGCGCCCATGTCGACCGTCCACGACCTCGGGGACGTGATCGTGTCCGGCACCGGCCGGCGCGCGCTGCAATCCCTCGTAGCGAGAATCCGCGACCGCCAACGGGTCAACGTCGATTGGGGCTTCGGTCGCCACCACGACGGCGCCGGAGGCATCGTCGCGATGTTCCACGGCCCGTCCGGCACCGGCAAGACGATGGCCGCCGCGGTCGTCGCCAGGGAAGCCGGGCTGCCAGCGTTCCGCGTCGATCTCTCGATGCTGGTGAGCAAGTACATCGGCGAGACGGAGAAGAACCTCGCGAAGATCTTCGACGTCGCCGAGCGAGCCGACTGCGTGCTCGTGTTCGACGAGGCCGACGCAATCTTCGGCAGTCGTACCGAAGTCGGCGACGCCCGCGACCGCTACGCCAACCAGGAGGTGAGCTACCTGCTCCAGCGGATCGAACGCCACCCCGGGGTCGTGATCCTCACGACCAACCTCCAGGGCAACATCGACGACGCGTTCCAGCGCCGGATCTCGGTCTCGATCCCATTCCCGGCCCCGACCCCCGTCCAACGGCAAGACCTGTGGACGCGGGTGTTCCCACCGGAACTCCCGACCGACGCCGGCTTGGATATCAGCGAGCTTGCCGAGCGATTTGACCTCACCGGGGCCGCGATCCGCGACGCGACCTTGGAAGCCGCCTTCATCGCCGCCGACAACGGCCAGGTCGTGACCCGCGAGCACCTCATCACCGCGATCACCGCGCAGTACGCCAAGTCGAGCCGGATGCTGCCAGCGGAGCACCCGTGAGCCGCGGGCCCTCCGCGACGGCGCCGCCGACCTCCGAGGCGAAGACGCGCTCGAAGGTGCACGCCGCCGCGCGACTGCCGCCCGCCGCCGGAAGGCGCGGCGCGGCGCACAAGCCGACGCCTTCTCCAGCCGCGAGCCAGGCGCGCGACGCCGCCCACGCTGCGGTGTCGGGTTCGGCACCCGACCTGCACGGGTTGGTCGGCGCACTCGGCGTGGCAGCGCTGCGAGCCGGCGCCGGTCCGGCCACGGCGGCTCGGCGCCAGGCCGCCTCGAGCGTCGTCGAACGCAGCCGACCGGACCTGTCGGGCCTACCGGGCTTCTCGAACGGGAATGTTCCCAAGGCTGGCGTGAACGAAGCTGTTCTGCCGAACCCAACCGTGGGCGCATCACCCACCGTGGACCCTGGGGCGAGCGCGGTGCAATCACCAACCGTGGCCGCTTCAGCGAACGCCGCGACGAGCACAGGACAGCCCGCGACGTCAGCCCCAGCAACGCGTGCCGAAGCGGGCGGCATGGCGTCGGCGACCCCGGCCGCGTCTGCGACGACGGCGACATCTCCGGCAACGGCCGTGCCCACGACCACAGCCACAGCCACGACCGAGGGTGAACCCCAGGCGGTAGCGCCAGCGACGCCGGAGGGCGTCAGCCCCGAGACAGCGCTTGCGGCTGCAGCAGCAGCGGAGCGGCCACCGGCTGGGGTCGACGCGGGCGCGCCGGCGGGGGAGCAGCCACTCGCGGTCCCCGAGATCCCGCCCGTCGCTCCGACACCGGCCGGTCCCCGTCCGGCCGCGCCTGACGCAGCGGCAGCACCTGCGCCCGCCGGACCCGCGGCTGGTGCAGGACCGGGGGCTGCGCCTGAGGGTGCTGGCCCGGCGGCAGCCGGCGGCGTGCCCGCGGCGGCCCCAGACGCCGCTGCTGCGGCCGCCGGCGCCGCAGCGCCCGCCGCTGCCGCTGCCGCCGCTGAGGTCGAGCTGATCATGCCGCCCGCGCCGAGCGCGCCGGGCCCGGCGCAACAGGCCCGCGCTGGCGGCGTCGCCGCCGCGGCGGGCGGCGCCGCCAGCGCAGCGAAGGCCCTCCCAGCGGCCGAGGCCACCACGGCTGCAGCGCGCGGCGCCGTGACCGAGCCGGCCGCCGAGACCGCCGCGCGCGCCCGCGCCGATCTGGCGGCCGAGCTGGGCGAACGCCCGCCGCCGAGCCCGGAGATCGTCGCGCTGTGCGAGCGCATCCGCACGTCGATCCGTGAGAAGCGCCCGATCAACGAGGACGAACTCCTCAAGGCCAAGCCCGAGGAGGCCGCGAAGGAGGCCGGCGCGGGCCTCACGACCGCGGTCGGCGACGAGGCCAAGAAGGTCGAGGGCGGCTACGACGCGATGAACCAGCCACCGGCCGGGACTCCGCAACTTCAGCCGACGCCGGTCACGCCGCCGCCCACCACCGTGGCCGACCCGGGAATCAACGCCACGGCCGCCAAGCCCGATCCGATCCCAGCCCAGAACCTCTCGCTCGACGCCGACAAGGCCGCGGTCGATCAGAAGGTCGCGGACGCCCGAGTCGAGCGGCCCAGCACCGCCGACATCAAAGAGGCGCCGTTCTCCACAATCCGCGACGGCCAGGCCGGTCTCGGCGAGATGGCGAAGGTGAGCCCGGCGGAGCTCGCCGCCAAACAGGCGGAGGCGCTGGCGACGGCCGAGACCGGCATGGCCGATCTCCAAGGCAAGGCGCTGGCGGCACTGCGCGCCAGCCGGGCGGGCACGGTCACCACGGTGTCGGGCGGCCAGACCGAGATGGTCGGCACCGAGGAGCAACAGCGAGCGAAGATCTCGAAGGACGCACAGACGATCTTCGACGAAGCCAAAGCCAGCGTCACCGGCCTGCTCGAGCCGCTCGGCAGCACGGCCATCAACCGCTGGGACGCCGGCGTCGCGACGCTCTCCACCGACTTCCGCACGAAGCTCGACACCGTCCAGAAGTGGATCGACGAGCGTCACGCGGGCGTCGGCGGCGCGATCGTCGGCGCGTGGGACGCGCTCGCAGGCCTCCCGAGCTGGGTCACCACCGAATACGACAAAGCCGAGCACGCCTTCGGGGAGGGCGTCTGCACCCTCCTGACCGAGATCTCACGAGACGTGAACGCGGTCGTCGCCGCTGCGCAGGGCGTGATCGACAGCGCGCGCAGCCGGATCGACAAGCTTTTCGCCGACCTCCCGGCAGGGCTCAAGGAGTGGGCGCTCGGCGAGCAGGCCAAGTTCTCCGGGCAGCTCGACGGCCTCGCGCAGCAGGTCACCGATGCTCGAACGAGCTTCGTCAAAGACATCTCCGCGAAGGCCGTGTCGGCGGTGGCCGAGGTGCAGGGCGAAGTGGAGAAGCTGCGCGCGGCCGCCAAAGGGCTCGTCGGCGAGATTATCGACGCGCTGAACGCGTTTCTGGCCGACCCCGTCAAGGGCATCATCAACGCGCTGCTCACGATCGTCGGCATCCCGCCAGCGTCGTTCTGGGCGTTGATCGACAAGGTCGCGCAGGTCGCCACCGAGATCGCCGAGGACCCCGTCAAGTTCCTCAACAACCTCGTCGCGGCCCTGCAGCTCGGCTTCAACCAGTTCTTCGACAACTTCGGCAAGCACGTCCTGGGCGGCTTCTGGAAATGGATCTTCTCCGGACTCAAGAGCGGCGGGATCGCGATGCCCGCTGACTTCGGACTGAAGAGCCTGCTCAATCTCGTCCTGCAGATCATGGGCATCACGTGGCCGCGGATCCGGGTGGTGCTGGCCAAACACATCGGCGAGAAGAACGTGGTGCTGATCGAGCACGCATGGAAGCTGGTCAGCACCCTCATCGAGAAGGGGCCACAGGGCATCGTCGACATGCTTAAGGACGCCCTCGACCCGGCCAAGATCATCGAACAGGTCGTCTCGGCTGCCGTCGACTTCATCGTTGAGGCGCTGATCAAGCAGGTCGCGCTGCGGATCATCGGCCTGCTCAACCCCGCCGGCGCGGTGTTCCAGGCGATGGAACTCATCTACAAGGTCCTCAAGTGGGTGTTCGAGAACGCCGCGAAGATCTTCTCGCTCGTGGAGGCCGTGGTGAACGGCATGGCCGACGTCATGGCCGGCAAGATCGGCGGGGCCGCGAACCTCGTCGAGAAGGCGCTCGCCGCGACGATCCCGATCGTCATCGACTTCCTCGCCGGGTTCCTCGGGCTCGGCGACCTCCCCGAGCAGGTCGCAAAGACCATCGAAAAGCTTCAGGCGTATGTGATGAGCATCGTCGAGAAGGTGATCGTCTTCCTTGTGGTTCAGGCCAAGGCGCTCATGAAGGCGCTCGGGCTCGGGGGCGACGACAAGAAGGACAAGAAGGGCAAAGAAGACGAGGAGCTCGGCACCACGGTGCGGTTCAGCGCCGACGGCGAGTCCCACAAGCAATGGGTCGAAACCAAGGGCGACGCGGCGACGCCGATGATCGCCAGCAACCCGGTCTCGGTGAGCAAACGCCTCGGCGACTGGCGCACCGAGGTGCCCAAGAAGTTCGACAAGAGCCCGAACCGCAAGCAGTCAGCACTCGATCTCCTGCAAGCGGGCGACGACGCGCTGAAGGCGGTCGACAAAGAAGCCGACGACATGGCGAAGGCCTACAGCGCGCACAAGGAAGGCGAACCGCTGCCCTCCGACGACGGGGTCGAGAGCAACCAAAAGGCGCTCTCGTCCGTGCTGAAGTCGCTCTTCGTGTTGTTCGAGGAGGGCGACCTGAAGAAAATCACCGAGGACATCGCGAAGTTCCTTCCGGTGCGTGCCAGGGCGCGCGCCGACATGTTCCGGGACGAGGTCTGGGAGCGAGTGAAGGACATCCGAATCGGCAACAAGGAAGAAGATCCGAAGCTGTACGCCAGGCGACCTGATCTGGGTCGCAGCGCCGCACTTTCGTACGTCGCGACCGCCGGCGTGCGTGAGGAGATCCTTCCGTACTTCCTCGTGGGGGACCGCGCCCGAAGCGCGGACACCGACGCCTTCGCCCACTACGTCTTCATCGACACATCCGCCACCCACACCGTGCGTCGGCGGTTCCATGAGAAGCTCGGCGACGGCGCACAGACCGCTCTTCGTACCGTCGGTGCGGCGTCACTCGCGGCGGCGACGAACGTGCCGAGTGGCCCCAAGTACAAAGACAAACTCGCGGCGAAGGTCGCCGAGGTCGCGTACAGCTGGTCTCCTGACGGCGGAAGCTGGGTCCTGCCGACCGAGAACATCCCCGATCACTGGCGGTACGAGCCGGAGGACGCCGTGATTCCCGTCGTCGGCGGCAAGGCCAAGTACAAGACCAAACACGGGCAGTCTTTCGACATCACGGTCGACCCGGCCACGATGCTCACGACGCAGGTCGTTGGGGCCAACCTGCAGATGCTGAACGGTCGCGGCGTCACGGACCGCTCCCCGGGATTCGCCGCGAACCAGGGCTTCAACAGCGCGCATCTCGTCGCCAACGAGTTCGGCGGTTCCGGCTTTGATCGTGGTCTCAACCTCGCGACGACGAGCGAGCAGTTCAACAAGAAGACCATGCGGGGCGTTGAACTCCAGATCGGCCGAGCGGTCAAGAAATTCGCGAATGACAACACCCTCAACCTCGATCAGGTGAAATTCAGCCTCACCGTGGACGTCACGTACGGGGCCCTGCAAGACGTAGCCATGCTGAACCAGATCAGGACCGAGCTGAAATTGCCGGCCACGGCCGCCGAGCTCGACGCCGTGATCGCCGCGAAGATCACGACGAGTCCCGAGCTCGCGAAGCTCACGCGCGTGGAGACCGTCACCTATCTGCTCGAGATCACGGCGCCAGCCGCCCCCGGGCGGGTCCTCCCAACGCTGCCGTTCGGCCCGATCGGCCCCGACCTCTGGATCCTCCTATGACCCCCATGACGCAGGCCACCGTTGCGATGCTTCGCACGTTCCTTCGCGACGAACTCGCAGCCCGCCTCGCCACGTCGACGGCGGTCGACCTCGCCGAGTGGACCCGTGCTGAGGCTGCGGCCCGAGCTCACCTCTCATCCGAACCGGGCGTCGCCCTGGACCTCGGGTTCACGCGCGCCCCGGCCAGCGCACCGCCGACCCCGCCTGCAGTCACCGGCGAGCGCGTGCTGTTCGCGGTGACCCGCGTGGCGTTGAGCAACGGCGAGGAGGTGTTCCACGCGTACGTCGGAGACGAGTACGACCCCGAGGGCTCGCAGTACGGTGAGGCGCTCACGATCGCCATGATCGAGGGCGTTCCGAAGATCGTCGGGCGTGCGGGCTCCAGCCCGTTCGGCCCGCCGGACCGCCTTACGTGGGAGTCGCTCGCGGGGCGTGACTTCGACGCGCAGGCCGACGCGGTCGAGGCCGTCACGTTCCAGCGCCCGATCGACCCTGCCTCCGCAGCCCACTACGACACGCTGCGGGCGATCCGATGACGGACCTCGCCACCCTCCGAGGCGATCAGTCCCCCGCGCCCGGGCATCCGTCACGATGACGCTCACCGTGAGCGTCGACCTCTCCTTCCTCCCTGCCGCGTTGCGCGACTGCGCCCGGGTCGACGGCTGGGAGGTCTCCTGGCCCGTCGAAGACGCGCCGGCGGCGATCGACGCGCTGGCGCGAAATCGCCTGGTGGTGCTGGGGCTCGAGCTTCTCGACACCGACCCGGACGGTCAGTACGTGGCCACACCCTGGGCCATTTTCGAGCCGGATCCCGACGCCCCGATCGAAGTGAACGTCGCGGCCGGCCGCCGAGCGGCCCAGGGAGCACTGGACCAGGTCGGCCCCGACCAGCGCTGGGTGCTGGTGACGTGGGAATAGACCCTGCGTCCAGAAACGGCCACGCGACGGGTGATTTTTTCGTGGCGGATGTCCCCAATCGGCCGAAAATCTCGTACGCTGGTCGTTCCTGAGTCTGAGGCATCCCGCCGACGGCTTGGGCAGTACCAGCGGTCGAAAGGCGTGCACGTTGCACGTTCGGAGCGACTGCAATCCCTTTGGAGGGACGCCTTATGGCAACAGGAACCGTCAAGTGGTTCAGCGACGAGAAGGGCTATGGATTCATCGCTCCCGATGACCAGAGCAAGGACCTTTTTGTCCACTACTCCGCACTCGGAGGCACCGTCCGCTCGCTCCATGAGGGCGAGAAGGTGCAGTTCGAGACCGAGCAGGGCGACAAGGGCCCTGCCGCGACCCAGGTCGTCGTCCTCTCCTAAGAGCACAAGACTTCGGTAGGACTGAGGCGACCCGCTGCGGCGGGTCGCCTGAGTTCTGAGCACGCTTCGTTCGGCCCGCCCTCGGCGGGCCGACGTCGTTCTGAGGCAACAGGCAGCGCTTACGCCCGCGCCGCGCCCCGCCGCGTCAGCGTTTGGCCCAGGCCTCGATGCGATCCAGAGCTTCGGTCAGGACGTCGGTCGAGGCGGCGAAGGAGAGGCGAACCCAGGAGGCGCCGTCGACGGGATCGAAGTCCGTGCCGGGTGTGAGGGCGACGCCAGTGTCGTTCAGGAGGCGTTTGCACCAGGCGACGGAGTCCGCGTCGCCGCTCGCGGCGAGTTGCGCGGCGATGTCGGCGTACACGTAGAAGGCGCCGTCGGCTGGCGCCGTCTCACCCCAGCCGAGCGCCCCAAGGTGCTCGAGCACCTGCGCGCGGTGTTGGCGGTACTGCTCGACGGCGGCGTCGGCTTCCAGGTACGTCGCGTCGGTGAAGGCCGCGATCGCCGCGTGCTGTGCCAGCGCGGGCGGGCTCAGCGCGAGATTCCCCGCCAGCGCGTCGACGGCACCGACGAGTTCCTGCGGAAGGAGCGCCCAGCCGAGCCGCCAACCAGTCATGCCCCAGTACTTCGAGAACGACGACACCACGATCGACTCCCGTCCGCCGTGCGCCCACGCCGTCGAACCGCGCGTCTCGCCGTACGTGATGCCGTGATAGATCTCGTCGCTCACGAGTCGCACCTCGGCAGCCTCACACCAGGCCACGAGCGCGGCCATTTCGGCATCGTCGACCATCGTCCCCGTTGGGTTCGCGGGCGACGCGATCACGACGCCGTCCAGCGGGCCGCCGTCAGCCTCGATCGCGTCGAGGAGCGCAGGGGTCGGCTGATACCGCGTCTCAGCACCGCACGGCAGTTCGACGACCTCGATCCCGAGCGACGACAGGATGTTGCGGTAGGCCGGATACCCCGGCCGAGCGACGGCCACCCGATCGCCGACGTCGAACGCCGCCAGGAACGCCAGCACGAAGGCGCCGGAGGAGCCCGTCGTGATCGCGACCTGCGCTGGGTCGACGTCGATCTCGTACCAGCGGGCGTAGTGCCCGGCGATCGCTGCGCGCAGTTCCGGGTTGCCGAGCGTCGCCGTGTAGCCGAGCGGTTCCTTCCCCGCGAGCACGGCCTCCGCAAGCGCGCGCACGTCGGCGGGCGCGCCCCCGCTCGGCTCCCCGGCGCACAGCGAGAACACGTCGAGTCCCGCCGCGCGGCGCTCCCCCACCGCCCCGAGGATGTCCATCACGGCGAACGGAGGAACAGCTGAGCGCCGAGAGACCTTCACGAGGTCATCGTGACACTCGCGCTGGCCACCGGAGCGCTGACCGCCCGCGCCGCCCCTTCAGGCGCTGAGCCGGAATGGTGGGTACTGGTCGGTGATGAGCAGGAAGGCGTAGGCGGTGACGCGCAGATTCCAGCGCAGCACGCCCTCGACGTAGGTGAAGAGCCCGCGGGGGTAACGGCCCGTGAAGAGGATCGCGAACCAGGCGGCGATGACGGCGAAGGCGACGCCGATGAAGAGGAACATCAGCACGATGAAGTGGGGCACGACGAGCAGCCACTTGACGAGCGGCAAGGCGCGGTTGAGCTGGGGCTCGCGACCGGGGTCAACGAGCTCCAGGTGAATGCTCTGCTCGTCCTCCGTGGAGGGGTAGCGGTCGTCCATCAGCAGCAGATAGGCGGCCACGCGAGTTGAGAAGCGCGTCATCTCCACGTTCCAGGTGAACCACCACCCGGGGTAACGGCCACGCCCGACGATCATCAGCAGCGGCGGGAGAAACACGACGCCCGCCGCCGGGCCGGAGCCGTTGGAGAGCGCACAGATGACCAAGAGGATCGGTATCGCCCACAGCACGCGCAGCGCCGACGACAGCCGGTCGAGGTCACGATCGGGGTAGTCGACGCTGAGCGAGGCTGCGGGGAACGCCGTCGCGGTGGCGGCGATCGGGGGCTGGCTGGTCATTGAGAGGCCTTGGTGAAATTCGAGGGTCGGGGTGGTTGGTGCGACGCTGACGGCCGCTCGGAAAGGGGCGGCTCCAGCGTCTGAAGGTCGTCTTCGAGGTGATCTGCGGTCAGCGCGACGGCATCAAGACGCCGCTCGATCTCATCAGCAACCTCACCGATCGGAGCGTCCGTGCGGACCACCAGATGCTTGGCAGCCGCGACCTCATCGAGCGGTTCCCAAGCGGCAGCGAGACGGGCCGCAATGGCCGGTGTGGCATCGGAGACGGCCGTGGCATCCCGCATTCTCAGGCGCGCACGATGCTCGGCCTCGACCGATGGCACGCGGCACTCCACGAACACCGGCTGCTGAGCTGGGTGCAAGGCGTCGGTAAACGTGCCGCGCATCAGCAGTGATCCCATCGTCGCATCGACGATGACGCCGTCGTCGGTCGCGAGGGCCTCGGCGGCCAGCGCCCCCAGCGCTCGGTAGACCTCCGCCGAGCGCGCCTGCGAGTAGGCCTCGGCCGGCGCATGCTCGATCGGATCCAGCCCCTGCGCCCGCTTGCGGACGATGTCGGACGACACGACCCGCATGCCGCTGCGATGCGACAGCGTCTCCGCCAGCGTCGACTTTCCCGTCGCTGGCGGGCCGCACACCACATAGACCCGGCCCGGACGCGTGCGCCAGGCCAACCGCTCAGCGAAGGCCAGCAGCGTCCGGGCTCGCTCGGCAGCGTGCGTCTCCGGCGACTGCCGCGCCCGCAGCATGGCCACCTTCGTCGAGATCAGCGCGCGCTGCGCCGCCCAAGTGGCCAGCAGCAGCGGGTCGCCCGGGTCGCCACCCGCATCGCGATACGCGCCGAGGACGACCTCGGCCGCCCACCGGAACCCGCGCGACTCGAGATCCATCAGCAGGAAGGCCAGATCGTCGCCGACATCGTGGGTCCGCAGGCCCACATCGAACTCGAGCCGGTCGACGATCTGCAGGCCGTGCTCGTCGAACACGACGTGATCGGCTCGCAAATCCCCGTGGCCTTCTCGCCACCACCCGCTGGCAGCACGCTCATCGAGCGTGGCCGTCTGGCGCAGCGCGGCGGCTTCCAGAGGGC
Source organism: Solirubrobacteraceae bacterium (assembly GCA_032119595.1). Classification (GTDB taxonomy): domain Bacteria; phylum Actinomycetota; class Thermoleophilia; order Solirubrobacterales; family Solirubrobacteraceae; genus JAGIBJ01. The sequence continues at coordinate 157,062 of JAUMBQ010000003.1, forward strand.
GAGCGACCCGCCAGAGTTCCCCAGCCGACAGCCCTTCGCCAAGCTCCGCGGCGAGTTCGGCGACGTTGCGGTGTACGGCCGCCAGCAGCGTCGCGGCTCCCCCACCGGGCTGCGTCGTCGCGCCCAAATGGAAGGCCGCGACGCGCTGCCCGAGGCGTTCCAGCATGCCCGGGTCCACCCGCCCGTCGGCGAGCCGGCACGCCAGCGTGTCGGCCTCATCGAAGCGCCGCATCTCCACGACGGGCTCCACGCGCCCTTCGACCGTTGCCGGACGCACGCCCAGGTACGTCGATGGCGCCAGCTCGCGGTTCAGTTCGACCTCAACCCGCGCGAAGCGTTCGCGCTGCTCCACGGTCGACTGGTCCAGAAACGCGAAGTGGACCGGCTTGCGCAGCTTGTACGCGCGATCACCGCTCAGGTAGACCCGCGACCCATGGGTCTCGCAGATCGAGAGACCCGGGAGCCGCGCCAAGTCGATCGGGTCGGCGAGTTCAAACATGCCAACACGCTCGCAAGCCGCTCCAACCACGCCATCCGCAAAGGCCCACCAGGCCCTTGCGGACAAACCCGCGAGCTACAGCCCGCGCTGCACCACCACGCGGCCGTCGGCCTCGGCCTGGAGCAGGGCCTCGTAATCCTGGTGGTTCTGGTCCGCGTACGCTGCAGCGAACTCAGTCACGGCATCGACGAACTCCGTCCCAGTTCCCAGGTAACCCGCCATCTGCGCGGCGTCACCCGAGCGTGCGTGGGCACGGGCCAGCACCGCACCGCACTCTTGGGCGTAGAGCTTCAGGCCGTCCTGCGTGAGTCGCTCGATCTTGATCGAGCCCTTCTTGTCGCGCAGCTGCCGGATGTAGTAATCAGGACCGCCCTCCGACGCACTGCGGAGCCACCCCAGGAAGGCATCGCCGGTGGTTTGCATCAACTTCTGACCGCGCACGACTCGCTCGCCCTCATGCGAATAGATGCTCGGCCCGGCATACGGCGCGAGGACCGACTCCCTGACCTCCTTGAGCTGCAGGAAGAGCGGGTCGTCATCTCGGTCGCCCATGAAGAGCACGATGTAGGCCTGGATCCCGACGGAGCCGACACCGACGACCTTCAGCGCAGCGTCTTGGAAGCGGTAACGGTGCATCACCGCCGACTTTTCCGGATCGAGTGTGCGCGTGTACCGCTCGAAGTCGTCGGCGATGAGCGCCCGGATCTCGGGGGCCCGCTGATCGGTGAGCCGCTCCACGAGCGGCGGGGACTCGTGCAGGCGGAACGAACCGTCCGGCTGCTTCTCAGCGAACTGGTCGAGCGAACCGAGGCTCGTTCGGGTCTGCGCCTTGGCGAGGTCTTTCCGTACTCGTGAGGCCGTGGTCTTGTCGGCGCGCTTGCTCAAGAGCGAGAGTTCCTCCTCGATCTCGACGCGGTCATAGAACACGTCGAGGTGCCGCATCGACGCGTACTTCCACATCGCGGTGCGGTAGGCCTCCACCGCCGCCCAGGCGGTCGCGCGCGCGTCCTTCTCACTCGCGTCAACGTCGCGGGCGGCGATCACGCAGCTCGCTGCGAGCCGCTTGAGGTCCCACTCGATCGGAGCCGGAAGCGTCTGGTCGAAGTCGTTGAGATCGAAGACGAGCCGACGATCCGGCGCGGCGAACACCCCGAAGTTGAGCAGGTGCGCGTCCCCGGAACTCTGTGCGTAGAGGCGACTCGTCGGAAGCGGCGCCAGGTCGGCCGCCATGATCGCTGCAGCGCCGCGGAAGAACGTGAACGGCGTGGCGAGCATTCGGCCGTACCGGATCGGGATCAGCGACTGGATGCGCGTCGCCGACTCGGCCTCGAGGATCGCGACCGGGTCCTGACGGCCCGCCGGGGCCGCCCACTCGGCGTGCGCGCTGCGGGGCACCTGCTCAGCGGCGATCGCCTCGCCCCAGCCGACCCGCTCGGCGGTGAGCGGCGCGAGCGTCGGCACGGCGGCGCCCTCAGCCGGCGTGGGCTTGGCGTCGCCCTTGTCCTTCTTGCTCTTCTTCTTCGCCTTCGGCGCGTTGGCACTCATGCGCCGGATAGTGGCGACCGCAGCGCCAAGCCGCAACCGGTGGCACTCAACGCCCGAGGATCGGGCGGTCAGGCGGCGAGCAGTTCGAGCTCGGTGAAGTCGCCCGCGTCGACGACGCGGTTGCGACCGGTCTGTTTGGCGCGGTAGAGGCGATCGTCGGCAAGCTGGAAGGTCGCGTCGTAGTCCAACGAGCGGCCGCCCGGTACCCAGGCCACACCGATCGACACCGTGGCCGGGATGGCCGAAATCGGATTGACCTCGATCACGCGGCGGGTTCGCTCGGCAACCATTCGAGCGTCTGGGCCCGTGATGTTGGTCAGCACGATCACGAACTCCTCGCCGCCGACCCGGTAGACGGAGTCGAAGGCCCGCAGCGACCTGCGAAGGCGGTAGGAGACCTCCGAGAGGACTTCGTCGCCGATGTCGTGGCCGTGCTCGTCGTTGACGCGCTTGAAGTGATCGATGTCGACCACGAAGATCGCCAGCCCGGCACTCGCGCTGAGCGATTGCTGCACGAGGAGCGGGATGCGCGCGTCGAGCGCGGCCCGGTTGAGGGTACCGGTGAGGCCGTCGGTGATCGACGCGACCCGGTGCTCGCGCGCCGAGCGCCCCATGGCATGGCCGAGGTACGACGTCGCGAGGATCAGCGCGATCGGGAACGCCAGGATGAACGGCGTGGCCGCCACGGCCGCGGCGTCCATGACGAGCGCCGCGCCAGTGGTACCGATGACGGCCGTCGCGGCGATCACCGCGGCGCCGCGCCAGCGGAACGTCGCGGACGCCCCAACGGTGATGAGCGCCCCCATCGGGAGGGCGAACAGGATCGTCTGGTTGGCGAGCGGCATCGAGACGGCCGAGGCCAGGATGATCGCCATCAGGCCGCAGAGCGCGGCATATTCCGGGCGTTTGGAGGTCGGCAGCACCGACGTGCACACCTTCCAGAACGCGCCGGCGATGACGATCGGGATCATGCCCCACCAGTCCAGCCATAGGCCGCAGACCATCAGCGCGACGAACGAGATCATCGAGTTGAAGTCGCTGTCTTTCGCGCAGCGCTGCAGCAGGTCCACGACATGGCCGCGTTCCGTCGCGTCGGCGACCAGCCAGTTGCCGTCGCCACCCTGCAGCCGCACGCTGTAGGCGCCGTCGGGCACGGCCTCCCGCGCGGCGCGGCCGTCTACCGCCGCCAAGCTCCGTGCGGCGGCCAAGGCGGCAGCCCGGCGCTCGACCGCCCCGTCAACCGGCTTCGATGCGAGCGGAGCCTCGTCCACCTGAACGGAAGCGCAGACGCGATCCCGCCCCGTCGCTTTGGCCTCGTAGAGCGCGGCGTCCGCCTGCTGGAAGAGCTGCTCGTAGTCGAAGTCCGTGCCGTCGGCGCAGAAGCCCACACCAAACGAAGCCCGGACCTCGATCCCGGCCATCTGCGTGGCCGCAACCGTCCCGCGAAGCCGTTCAGCGAGCGCCGTGACGTCGGCGAAAGGCACGTTCGGAAGGAGGACGACGAACTCCTCTCCCCCGAATCGAAACAGCGGTACCTCGGAGCCGAGCGCAGCACGAAGGCGAGCGGCGGCCTCGACGAGCACCTCGTCGCCGGTCGCGTGCCCGTGTACGTCGTTGACCTGCTTGAAGTGATCGAGGTCGGCGATCAGCAACCCGACGCTGGCGCCCGATGCGCGCGCTTGGAGGGCAAGCTCCGCCGCGTACGACTGGAGCGCGACCCGGTTGAGCAGCCCGGTGAGCGGGTCAACGACCGCCGTCGAGCGATTGACATGCTCGGCATCGCGGCTCGCCATCGCCCCGAGGACCGCAACGAGAATCATCATCACCGGAAGGATCAGGATCGGCGGCATCGCCCGCACTTGATCGCCGTACGAGCCCAGCGCCACGCCGATCAACCCGAGCGAGGTGAGGATCGCCGCGGACACCGAGACGCGGCGGGCGAAAATCGGAGCCATCCCCAGCGCCGGGAACACCGGGATCGCGAACAGGTACTCCTTGGGGCCCTCGGCCAGCCAGATGCAGCCGAGCGTCCCCGCGATGCCGGCGCCGGAGCTGGCGAGCAGCAGCAGCTCCGGGCGTTTCGCCGACGCCATGCGCATGGTCAGCCCGATGTAGACCGCGATCGCCGCAAGCAGCGGAACCACTGAATGCCAACCGAACAGCGACCCGCCGAACAGCACTGGCACGCACATGATCACCACGGCGACCGCGAACGGTCCCTGGAGGCGCATGGTGAGGTCGAGCAGGCGCTCTCGCTCGGAGGCGTCGTGGTAGAGCATCGAGGCCACGAGGCTCAGGCGGCCATGAGCCGGAGGCTGGATTCCGGACGCTCGTCGGCGTCGACGGTGCAATTGCGACCGGCAGCCTTGGCAGCGGCCAGCCGAGTGCTCGCCGTGAAGAACACGCGGTCGTAGTCGAGTGGTTCCCCAGCCGGCGCCGTCGCGACACCGATCGACACGGTGACCGCGATGTCGTCCATCGGGGTGCGCCCCACGGCGAGCCGTGCGCGCTCCGCGATCGTTCGAGCATCCGTCGCTGCGGTGTCGGTCAGGACGACGACGAAGGTCTTGCGGTCCACGCGGTAGACCGAGTCGAACGCGCGGAGTGTGCCCCGCAGGCGTGCGGACACTTGCGAGAGCAGGTGGTCTCCGACCTGACGGCCATGCTCGCCGTTCAGGCGACCGAGGTGGTCGACATCCACGACGGCGATCGTCGTCGGAGCGCCACTCGTGGCAGCGTGCTGGACGAGCTGCGGAATGCGGGCGTCGAGCGCGGCGCGGTTGAGCGACCCGGTGAGCGCATCGGTGATGGCCGAGGCGCGGTGCTCCCGGGCGAGCCGCCCGGTCGCCTCGCCCAAGAGGGCGTATGCGGCGATCAGGGTGAGCGGAAAGACGATGACGAACGGCGTCGATGCCACCGTGGAGGCATCGATGACCAGGCCGGCGGTCAGGGTCGCGACGACCGCGACGAGGGCGATCACCGCGGCACCCGCGCGGTTGAACCCGGCACAGCCCCCAAACACGACCAGCGCTCCGAGCGGCAGGGCAAACACACTGACCGGGCCAGCCAGGACGATCGCCGCTGCACCGGCCAGCACCATCGTGATCAGCCCTGCGAGGGCTACGTACTCCGGGCGCTTGGCGCCCGCGATCCTCGTCGTGCACACCCGCCAGCCAACGCCCGCCACGACCGGCGGGATCAGCATCCACCAGCCGAGCCAGAAGGCGCTGGCCACGAGTCCGATGAGCGTGATGACGGAGTTGACCGTGCTGGCTCTGGCGCTGCGGCCCAGGAGGTCGACCGCATGGGCCCGCTCCAGGCTGTCGGCCACGAGCCAGTTGCCATCGCCGTCGCTGCGGAGGTGCGCATCCCACGACCCCGCGTCGCCGGGTGGCATCTGCGCTGCCGCAGCCGGCTCCACGTCCGTCGCCCGGCGAACGGCTGGACGGGCGTGGTCAGGCATGACCGGAGCGAACGACCGATGGGTGTCGTCGGCGGAGCAGACACGGTCACGTCCGGAGGTCTTGGCCCGGTAGAGCGCAGCATCCGCCTGCGCGTAGAGCGATCGGTATTCGAAGCCGGCCTCGGGATCGGAGACGGCGACGCCAAACGAAGCGGTGATGTCGACCCCGTCGATCGGCGCGAAGCAGAGCGCCTCACGGAGCCGTTTGGCCCATTCGACGGCCGTTCCGAGTGACGCGCTCTGGAGCAGGACGACAAACTCTTCGCCGCCGAATCGGAACACGGCGCCGGCGTTGCCGACCTCGGCGCGGAGGCGCGAGGCGACCTCGACCAGGATCGCGTCGCCCGCTGCCCGGCCGCGGGCTTCGTTGACCCGGCTGAAGTCGTCGATGTCGGCGACGATCATGCCGACGCGATCCGCCGAGGCTTCGGCGTGGAGCTGGAGCTCGGCGGAGCGGGCTTGGAGAGCTCCGCGGTTCAGCAGGCCCGTCAACGGGTCGACGACGGCGGTGTCGCGGTCGACGTCCTCGGCCGATCGGCTCGCCATGGAGCCGAGCACCGTGACGATGATCAGCACCATCGGGAGGATCACGATCGGCGGCATCGCGCGGACCTGGTCGCCGTAGGACCCGAGGCCGACGAGGACCAGCCCCAAGCAGGTCAAGACGGCTGCAGCGATCGACGCGCGACGTGTCGACACCCCGGCGAGCCCGAGCATCGGAATCGCCGGCGCCGCAAAGAGGTATTCCTTTGGCCCGTCGGCGAGCCAGATACACGCGAGCGTGGCCACGATGCCGGCGGCTGCGGAGGCCACGATGCGCCGCTCTGGGCGTCGCGCACGTGGTAGCCCCGGCGCGAGCACGAGATGGATGGCAATGGCGACGACCAACGGAATGGCCGCGACCGCCCCGAACACCGGGATGCCGAACCCGACCGACACCACCATGAGCGCAAGCGCAGCAGCGTAGGTCGTGCGCAGACGAAGAGCGAGCGCAACCAGGCGTTCGCGCTCATCGGCGTCTTGGTACAGGAAGCGTTCCAGCATTCGGGACTGGTATCGGGCACGCGCCTGAACACCTCCAGCCCGGATGACCGTTCGGGGCCGGTTGCGACGTTCATTCGGGCGATCGTTCGAACCTTCGTCCAGGCCCAGGTCCGCATTCGACCGACGAGGCCGGTCGCACGTGTCGGTGGTCAGTCGCCAGGTGACCGCAACTCGATGATGCCGAGTGCGGCGGCGAATGCCGGGGCCGCAGCGAGGATGTCGCCGATTGGCATCGCGATGCCGCGCAACGCTGCGACCGCCTTCGCGCCGTCGAGGGTGCACCCGACCATCTCGCACCGCTTGAACTCCGCCCCTTGGAACTCGGCCAGGGAGAGGTCGCACGACTCGAATCGCACCCGATCGAGCCGCGCGCCCGTGAAGTCGACCTCGCGCAGATCGCACCGGCTGAATCGGACGTCGATCAAGCGAGCGCGGTTGAACGTCGCATAGTCGAGGCGCACGCCATCGAAGGCGACGTCGTACAGCTCGGCCTGCCCGAGATTCGTGCCCGTCAGGCGAGCCTCATCGAAGCGGACCCTGCGCAGGACCGCGCTCTCGGCCTTCACGTTCGTCGCGCTGACGCGCAAGAGTTCGGCGTCCTCGAGCGTGAGATGCACCAGCTTCGCGTCGCCGAGATCGCCGCCTTCGACGCGAATCGTCGTGATGCGCGGCTCAATCGCCTCGATCAGCGCGAGATCCGGGTCGACGAGCAGCACCTCTTCCCAATGGCTGTGACGCACGAACCGGTCAGGATCGATCCGCTCCAGCGTGCGAGCAATCTCCGGACTGCGCGGCTCGCCGACCGCGCGCTGCTGCCTGGAAGACGCCATACGGCGCCGACCTTACGCCACCCCCGCGAGCGAAGTGCGTTGCATCGGTTCCCATTCGGGGACCGATCCGGCAGGATGCGACGCAATGCGGATCGCACGACTCACTGGCTCCACCTTCGGCCGCGCGGCCGCCATCGGCGGAACGGCGTTCGCCGTCGCGCTCTTTGCGGGCTGCGGCGACGATTCGGGATCGGGATCGAGCGACGCACCCGCGAAGACGATCACGGCCTCGACCGACGGCGCCCAGATCTTCAAAGAGGCGACCTGCGCGAGCTGCCACACCCTGGCGGCTGCGGGCGGCGAGGGCCGGATCGGTCCGAACCTCGACAACGAGAAGCCGCCGGCTGCGGAGGTCGTCGAGAAGGTCACCAATGGCGACGGCTCGATGCCCGCATTCAAGGGCCGGCTCTCGACGGAGCAGATCCAGGCGGTCGCCGACTACGTCGAGCAGGTCGCTGGGAAGTAGCGCGCTCAAGCTGGCTGCCGCTCAGCCCTCGGCCACCTCACGGCCGAGGATCGCAATGTCTTGGCGGACGCCGTCGAGTTCTGTCACCCGAGGCAGCAAGCCCCACCGCTCGAACCCGTGGCGCGCCGCAAGCGCGACGCTCACCTCGTTGATCGCGAAGGTGATCCACAGCAGGCTGCGGACGCCGAGCGCTGGCGCCGACGCGATCGCGTGCTCGAGCAGGCGCGCGCCCACCCCCTGCCCCTGCGCGGCCGGATCGACGTACACGCCGACTTCAACGGTCGCGTCGTAGGCCGGGCGGCCGTAATAGTCACTGAAGCTGAGCCACCCGACGACCCCACCGTGCTGCTCGGCCACCCAGATCGGGCGGTGATCCGGCGCATGCAGCGCGTACCACGCGAGCCGCGACTCCACGGTGACCGGTTCCAGGTCGGCCGTGGAGCGCCGACCCGGGATCGACGCGTTGTAGATCCCGACGATCGCTGAGAGGTCGTCGAGCCGGGCGAGCCGGATCGATACCCCGGTGGTTCCGTCCGTCATGGGCGCGGTCGCGCTCAGCCGATGCCGGGCTCGGTGCTCAGGCGCCCAGGCGGTTCGCCGCCGGGTCACGCAGCTTCGCGGCGACGTCGCCGTACATCCGCTCCTTGATCCGCCCCATGGTGCCGCCGTCCTTGTGGGCGAGCGCGCCGGCGCGGGCGACGGCCCATTCCAGAACGCCCATTTCCGGCTGCGCCGCATCGACGATTCCGGCCGCAAGCGCGTCCTCGCCGCCGTAGCGGCGTCCCGTGGTCATCGCCTCGTGGGCCGTCGCCTTGGAGAGCCGGGCTTGCAGCAACGCCGCCATGCCCGGCGTGAACGGGATGAAGATGTCGACCTCCGGAGTGCACCAAAAGCCGCGGTCCTTGCGCATGACCTTCTGGTCGTGCGCCGTCGCCAGCATCGCGCCCGCGGCGAAGCAGTGCCCCTGGATCGCGGCGATCGACGGGCACGCGAGCAGCAACTGCTTAGCGAAGAGGGCGTGAACGCTGTCGATGAAGGGCTGCGCCTGGTCCTGGTTCTCGGCGATCCACGCGAGGTCGAGTCCGTTGGACCAGAACTTGCCACTGGCCGTCGTCACCAGCGCCTTGGGCCCCGGCGACGATTCCACCTCGTCGAGTGCAGCCGTCACGGCGTCGACCCACGGTGGGTTGAAGCGGTTCTCGTCGTCGCCGAGGTTGAGGATGAAGACGTCGCCGTCGCGATCGAGCGTGGGCACGGAGCTGCTCCTTGGGGTTCGCGTGCCGAGACAGCGGCAAGCGCCGCGGCACGGCCGCCAGTGTGGCGCATCTCGGAGCGTCGTTGCCGAGCGGTGAGCCTCGTTCGCCGTAGAGGGGCTTAGGCTGAGCGGCGAGATGAGCCGTCATGAATACGCACGGGAGCGCAGCCGCGTCGAGACCGACGGGCTCGTAGAGCGGCACTTCGGCCCCGCCAGCCCCCGGAGCCAGCGGATGGCCGCCGCATTCCGTTTCACCATCCATCGCACGGTCAGCGCCTGGCGCCCCACGTCACGCGGCATCAAGATCGCCCGTCGCGCCTTCGACCCCGGCACGACCGTGCCGCCCATCCGCGGCACACGGTTCCAGCGACGCATGATCGGCGGCGTGCCGGTGGAATGGAGCGTCGCGCTCCGTGCGGCCGAGGTCGACGAGCACGAGCGCGTGATCCTGTATTTCCACGGCGGTGGCTTCGTGATGGGCTCGCCCCGCACGCACCGCAACTTGGTCTCCCGCCTCTCGCACGTGACGGCGACGCCGGTGGCGTCGGTCGACTACCGGATGGTGCCCGAGGCGTCGATCCAGGCGAGCCGCGCCGACGCGCTGGCGGTCTACAAGGGCCTGCTCGAGTCGGGGTACCCGCCGGAGGCGATCGTCACGGTCGGTGACTCGGCGGGCGGCAACCTCGCCGCGTACGTCGCCCTGGCCTCGATCGAGCAGGGCCTCCCCGTGCCCGCCGCGCAAATCTTGCTCTCGCCGTGGCTGGATCTCACCTCCGGCGGCCCCTCCCGCGTCACCAACGCGGGCACGGAGTTCTTCCTTGGTGGCGAGGTCCTGAGCCGCATCGCCCACGTGCTCGTTCCCGATCACCACGAGCGGTACGACTGGCACAACTCGCCGCTTCACGCCCCTGCGGAGATGCTGCGGCAGCTCCCGCCGACGCTGATCCAGATCGGGTCGGCGGAGGTGCTCGCCGACGACGGCGTGTCGATGGCGCGAGCGATCGGCGAGGCTGGTGGCCGTGCCGAGCTCCAGACCTACGACGAGCAGGGGCATGTCGTCGCGCTGTGGGCGGGCAATCCTGACGCTCGGCGCGCGCTGAAGGAGATCGCACTCTGGCTGCGCGAGGTGTTGGACGACGACCGTGAGCCAAGCGCGCCCACGGACGAGGTGATCGACGAGGCGACTGAGGCCGCTCCGGCGGACTCGCCGGTAGACCGGGCTCGCAAGACGTTCCCGGGCTGAGGCGCGACGGGCGTCTGGCGCCGCCGTCCAGCCCGGGTGGATGAGTCCGCCGCCGGGCTCGCCTACCATCGGTCGGGATGCCTCCTGCCCGCCGCCCCCGCGCCCGCAAGCCCGTCGTCGAGACCCCCGCCGAACAGCGCCCGGGCGAGACCCTCATCTGGACCGACGGCGCCTGCAGTGGCAATCCTGGCCCCGGCGGATGGGCCGCGATCGTCGTCCCCGCTGACGGCGGCGATCCGATCGAGCTCTCCGGCGGCGAGCCCGAGACGACCAACAACCGCATGGAGTTCTCCGCAGCGCTCAATGGCCTGCGTTCCCTGCCCGATCACGCACAGGTCTGCGTGGTGACCGACTCGCAGCTGCTCGTCAACTCGATGACGACCTGGCTTGCGGGTTGGAAGCGAAAGGGCTGGAAGACCGCGTCCGGCTCGCCGGTCAAGAATCAGGACCTCGTGATGGCGCTCGATGCTGAGATGCAGCGCCTGGATGCCGTGCGCTGGCATTGGGTCCGAGGGCACCAGACGGGCAACGGTCACGAGCACAAGGCGCTCAACGACCGGGCCGACCGCCTCGCGGTTGCCGCGGCGGCAGCCGCCAATTAGGGCCGCCGCGGCGGGCCCCACATGGGGTCGCTGCGACGGCACGACTGCTGCGGTGGGGACGGCAGGCAATCCATGCCCGCCGCCCCACCGCAGCAGTCGTCATGTCCACCTCTATCCGACGCCGCGCCGAAATTCACCTCGCTTGTGAACGGAGACCGGGTCGCGCCCGGGCTCGCGGTCCTGCTAGCGGCCCCCGCCACGGCCGGCAAACGGGCTGATTCAACGACTGTTCGACCGCTCCAAAGACGCTGTCCGGTATGCAAACGGTGGTGACGGACCCCCGCTCTTGGCCGTTGCAACGAATCTGGCACGCGCGTCCAGAAGTCGCGTCCAGGCGGGGACACCGAGCCGCCTAGCGCGATAAGACCCCAGCACGCCGCCGAAAAGGCACATCCCGGAGCGTTGCGTGGCCGTTTGTTGGATCTCGCCGCGCGGAAATTCCCTGCACCCCAGTGCAAGGTCGATCACAGTGGGACGGGCCGACGATTGTTTGCCGGGGATCCCTCCGGTACAGTGAATTCTTCGACGGTCCTTCCCATCCAGGACCCGCCCGACCTGCCTACCGGTCCTAACTGCATGCTGCACCCCCGCCTTCTCGCACTGGCACTTTCCTTCTTCTTCGTTTCGGCACCTGTCGTCGTCGTCCCGGCTGCCTTTGCGGCGTCCGCGACGCAGGACGCTTACGACGACACCGGCGAGGTCGTCGAAGACGCCGACGAGCCCGCCGACGACACCGGCGTGTCGCCGGCCGACACCGAAGAGACGGCTGAGGCTTCGCCCTCGACCGCCGCTTCGACCAGTCTTCCGTTCACCGGCCTCGAAGCCGGACTGATCGCCGCCGCAGGCCTCGGCCTCGCCGGCACGGGCCTGGTGCTTCGCCGCGCCGCCCGCGACCAGGCCTGAGCCACGCCAGCGGGCTCCACGCTGAGCCCGCACCGCAGTTTGTAGACCTCTGAGGGCCGCCGTCGCGGCCCTCAGTCGTTTCCGGGGCCGGGTGGTTCGTGGCCTTCACACCGCACCACCGGCAGCGGCGGGTATTTGCGGTAGCCGGCCTCCTTCCGCAGGCCTCGCTCGCACATCAGGAACGTCGAGCCGCGTCCGCTGCGGATCACTCGGAGGTGCGCACAGGAGCGGCATAGACCTGCGGGCGGAGCCGGCGGTGTAGGGAACGCGGTCACAGGGCGGATCATGCCGGACCGCCCTAGCATGGGGCGCGTGCGCACCTTCACCCGTCTGCTCGGCTTTCTCGCGCCGTACAAGGTCGGGTCGATCCTCTCGGTGGTCTTCGCGCTCCTGGCGATGATCGGGACGGTTGCGATCCCGGCGATCAGCGGGCGCGCCATCGACGCGGCCACCGCGGGCGACCGTTCGGCCCTCACGAACTGGATCTGGGCGCTCGCCGCCGCGGCGTTGGCTCGGTGGATCCTGACCGTGGCGCGTCGGGAGATCGCGGGCCGGGTGTCGCTGGGCGTGGAGCGCGACCTGCGCCGGGGGTTCATGACCCACCTTCAGTCCCTGGAACTCGCCTATTTCGAGGGCAGCCGAACGGGGCAGATGATGTCGCGCGCGACCGTCGATCTCGCTGCCGTGCGGTTCTTCCTCGGGTACGGCCTGATCTTCATGGTGCAGTCGGCCCTCACGATCATCCTGAGCGCGATCGCGATGATCTGGATCAACCCGGCGCTCGCCGTCCAAGCCCTCGCGCCCGTCCCGTTCGTTGTTTGGATCGCGCGGCGCTACGGGATCCGCGCGAGGCCGTCGCTGCAGGAGGTCCAGCAGCGGGTCGGTGAGCTCACCTCGGAAGCCGAGGAAAGCATCAGCGGCGTCCGCGTCGTCCGGGCGTTCGCGCGGGAAGACCGCCAGCGTGAGCGTTTCGCCCACTCCGCCGAGCGCGTCTTCGCACAGTCCATGGACGCGACCAAACTGCGCGCCTTCTACAACCCACTGATTGGCTTCCTCCCCCAGATCGGACTCGTGCTGGTGCTACTCGTCGGTGGCCGGCAGGTCATCAACGGGAATCTCACGATCGGCGAGTTCACCGCGTTCTACGTCTATGTGCTGGCTCTGCTCGGCCCGATGCGGATCCTCGGCACGTCGCTCGGAATGGCCCAGCGGGCCATCGCGTCCGGCGCCCGGCTGTTTGAGGTGCTTGACCGGGAACCGCGGATCGTGGCGGCCGAGCACCCGATCCCGCTGCCGGACGGGCCGGGCCACATCGAGCTGCATGACGTGTCGCTGCAGTTCGAGCGCGCGAGCGTCGACGCCGTCTCGGGCCTCGACCTGGAGATCGCTGGCGGGCAGGTGGTCGCCATCGTCGGGCCGACGGGGTCGGGCAAGAGCGCCGTCGCCGCCCTGATCTCCAGGCTCTACGACCCGACGGGTGGCGAGGTCCGGCTCGAGGGCGTCGATCTTCGCGACCTCGACCCGATCGCGCTGCGCCGAGAGATCGCAGTCGTCGACGACGCGCCGTTCCTGTTCACCGCCTCGATCCGCGACAACATCGCTTACGCACGGCCCGACGCCACCGACGAGGAGGTCGTCCTGGCCGCACAACGCGCACAGATCCACGCGACGATCGTCGGGATGGATCAGGGCTACGCCACTCAGATCGGCGAACGTGGTTTGACGCTGTCTGGCGGTCAGCGTCAGCGTCTCGCGATTGCCCGCGCGTTGATCGCCCAGCCCCGCGTGCTGGTGCTCGATGACGCCACCGCCGCCGTCGACGCCACGACCGAGCTCGCGCTCGTCGAGGGCTTGCGCGACGCCGTGAGCGGGCGCACCGCGCTCCTCATCACGAATCGCCCGGCCACGCTCGCTCTGGCTGATGAGATCGTCGTGCTCGACCACGGGCACGTGGTCGACCGCGGCACGGCGACCGCACTCCGGGAGCGCTGCGAACTCTTCCGCGACCTGACCGACCTCGGCGCCGAGTACGCACCGAGCTTGGCGCTGGCAGCACGCGAGGTGGAGGGCCTATGAGCGGCGACGGCAGCCCACGGATGGCGCCGCTCCCCGAGCCGCCGCCGAAGCGTGAGGCCCGCGAGCGCGGCGCCGGTCGACGCGACATTCGCCGGCGCCTGGAGGCGACCCGCGGCGGGGGCGCGAAGCTGAGGCGCCTCGGCGTCCTGCTGCGGCCGTACCGCGGCCGGACCATCGCGATGTTCATCGCGCTGATCGCCGCGACGCTCGCGTCCCTCGCCCCCGGCCCGCTCGTCAAACACGCGATCGACGACGGCATCCGAGCTGGCAACCTCGGGGTGCTCTACCTCGTCGTGGGGCTGTTCGTGGTCTCCGCCCTGCTCGTGTGGCTTGGCACCGCCGTCCAGACTTACCTGGTGAGCTGGGTCGGCCAGCGGGTGCTCCAGGACCTGCGCATCCAGATCTTCGACCACCTGCAGAAGCTGCCGGTCGCGTTCTACGAGCGCAAGCGCACCGGCGTGCTGATCTCCCGCCTCACGAACGACGTCCAGGCGCTCGACACGCTCGTCTCCGACGCGGTGGTGACGCTCTTCCAGTCCACGCTGACGCTGCTTGGTGCCGCCGTGATCCTGTTCGTCTACGACCCGGGCTTGGCGCTTCTGAGCTTCACCGTGCTGCCGTTCGTGGTGATCGGGTCCGTCGTGTTCCGGATTGCGTCAGCCGACGCGTATCGCCGCACCCGGGAGACGATCGGCGCGCTCACGGCCGAACTCCAGGAGACGCTGTCTGGTGTGCGCGTGGTGCGCGCGTTCGGACGGGAGGATCGCCACGAGCAGCGATTCGCCGAACTCAACGAGGAGAACCGGTCGGCCAACATGACGACGGTCCATCTCAACGCCGCCTACTTCCCGGCCGTCGAGTTCACCAGTGCGCTCGCAACCTTGCTCGTCCTGGCCGTCGGCGGCGTGCAGGTGGTGCAGGGCGAGACGACCGTCGGCGTGCTCGTGCTCTTCATGGCGACGCTCGGCAGCTTCTTCGACCCCATCCAGCAGCTCAGCCAGCTCTACACCACCTACCAGTCCGGGATGGCCGCGCTCGACAAGATCTTCGAACTGCTCGACGAACCGGTCGAGCTCGACGACGCCAAGGATGCCGTCGAGCTGCCCCATGTCGCCGGGCGCCTCACGCTCGAGGGGGTGAGCTTCCGGTACTCCCCTCAGACGCCGTGGGCGCTCCAGGATGTCGATGTTGAGCTGGAGGCCGGCAAGACGCTGGCGCTCGTCGGAGCCACCGGCGCCGGGAAATCGACGCTCGCCAAGCTCCTTGCCCGCTTCTACGACCCGACCGAGGGTGCGGTGCTCGTCGACGGCCACGACCTGCGCTCGGTCACGCAACACTCGCTGCGCAGCCAGCTCGGGATCGTGCCGC
This sequence comes from Solirubrobacteraceae bacterium, assembly GCA_032119595.1. GTDB lineage: Bacteria > Actinomycetota > Thermoleophilia > Solirubrobacterales > Solirubrobacteraceae > JAGIBJ01. The sequence goes on from JAUMBQ010000003.1 coordinate 172,356, forward strand.
AGGAGCCGTTCCTGTTCTCCGGCACCATCGGCGAGAACCTGCGCTTCGGGGCCCCGGACGCGCCCGACGACGTGGTGCTCGCGGCGCTGGACGCGGTCGGGGCCAAGGCGTTCGTCCTTGAGCTACCGCAGGGGCTGAACGCGGAGATCGGGGAGCGTGGCGTCCAGCTGTCGGGCGGCCAGCGCCAGCTCCTGGCGTTCGCCCGCGCGCTGCTCTCGGATCCCCGCATGCTGATCCTCGACGAGGCGACGGCGGCCGTCGACCCGCGGTCCGAGCGGCAGATCGAGCAGGCGCTCCACACCCTGATGCGCGGCCGGACCGTCGTCGTGATTGCGCATCGCCTGAGCACGATCCGCAATGCCGACCAAATTGCGGTCTTGGATGGCGGCCGCATCACGGAGCGTGGGACGCATGAGGAACTCGTCGCCGCGGGCGGCATGTACGCCGACCTCGATGCGAGCTGGCGTAGCCAAGGCGTCGGGAGCGCTGGCATCGCGCCGGAGCCGCCTGAGCCGCCGGTGGCGGCGCCGGGCAGCGCATCCGCCGACGCGTAAACGCGGGAATCCCGCGGGAGACGCGGAGCGACGCGGGGAGTGTTCCGCCACATCGGTTCTGGCCGACGCCATCGGGGTTATGGTCGAGTCATGTCAGGACCGGCTGTTCCGACCGTGATCGTCCAGCTCAGCGATCCGCACCTCAGCGCGGAGGACCCGGCGCGGGAGGAGCGGTTCCAGGCGGCGATCGAGCGCGTCGCCAGCCTCCATGTCTCCCCCACCGCGGTGCTCGTCACCGGCGACCTCGCCCATCACGGTGCGCCCGAGGAGTACGCGACGGCCGCGCGGCTCCTGAGCGCCATCACCGTGCCCGTGCACGTGATCCCGGGCAACAAGGACGACCGGGCCGGGCTGCGTCACGCGTTCGGGATCGCCGGGGCGCCTGCCGACCCAGTCCGGTACGTGGCCGATGCCGGCGACCTGCGGATCGTGATGACGGACTCCACGATCCCGGGCGACGTGCCGGGCCAGCTCGACGTCCGATGGATCGCCGAGCAGCTCGACGCCGAACCTGGTCGCCCGACGCTCCTGGCGTTCCACCATCCGCCGTATGCGATCGGCGTGGCCGGCCTCGACGCGGTCGGTCTCCCGGCTGCCGACGCGGCGGCCCTGTGGATCTTGCTCGAGCGCTCCCCGCAGGTACTGCGGGTCACCTCAGGCCATGTGCACCGGGCCACCTTCGGCGCGGCAGGCGGGCGCCCCGCATCGACGGCGCCGAGCGTCAGCTTTGCGTTCGACCTCGACCTCGATGGCGGCGCCGTTGCGCCCGTGGAGGAACCGCCCGGCTTCCTCGTCCACACGCTGATCCACGGCCAGCTCGTGGCGCACGTGGTGCCCGTCTGAGCGTCAGCGCCGGTTGTTCGGGTGCAGCTCCGAGCGCTGCCACACGTAGCTGGCGCACAGGAAGATGGCGACGATCGTCGCGACGTTGAACGCGAATCCACCCGCGCCACCGAAGTTCAGGAAGACCCGCAGGAGCACGAACACGGCAACGAGCGCCGCGAGGAGCGCGACCGAGACGGGCTTGGAGAACATGCCCGGAGGCTAACGAACGCTGCGGGCGGTCAGCGCACGCGCAGCGGGACCGTTGAAGAGGTGCCGGGGAGTGCCGCAAGCTCGTCGTCGCTGAGGACGCGGGCACGGAAGCGATAGTTCCCAGGGACGGCGAACGCTCGCCGCCACGAGAACTGCCCCTTTGCATCGGTCTTGCGGACGGCGGCGACTTGCCAGCCTGACCGACCCCGGTACTGGATGACCACCCTTACTCCTGAGGTGGGGAACGGCGTGACGGACACCTGGCCACTAAACGTGACCTTCTTCCCACGCGGTGTCTGCTTGCGATCAATCCGAAGGCTGACCGCCGCCCGGACGTTGACGGTGAGCTCGTCGACCGCCGTGTAGTCGCGCTGGCCGACGTGCTCGGCATACGCCACTTCGACCTTCGCGTTGGCCGTCGGCGCGTAGGTGAAGCTGTAGCGCCCGCTGGAGTCGGTGGTGATGGTCGCCAGCAGCGTCCTCTGCGCGCCGTCAACCGAGAGCGTCTGGAGCACGTCCAGCGCAACGCCGGCCATCGGCGCACCGGACTTGTCGAGCAGCCGCCCGTTGATCGTGACCTTCTTGCCGGCCGTGGTGGTGAGCGTCTCGCCGTTCTTCGTCGTCGAGCCACCGGTGCTCTTGCCGGGCTCCACCGTCGCGCCCCCAAGCGTGTCGCCGTTCGGCGCCGGGGGAAGCGGAGCCGGGACGGGCGTGGGCGTTGGGACGGGCGTCGGGGTTGGGACGGGCGTCGGGGTTGCCGGCGGCGCCAGCACGGTGAACTGCGGAGATTCCCCCCACGCGATGTTGCCGGCCGCGTCGACGACCCGCAGCGACAGCGTCTGCGGCCCAGACGCGAGCCGCGAGGTGTCGACGGAATACGTGGCTCCATCGCGTCGAGTGGGGCAAGCGTGAGCACCCCAATAGGTGCAGCCTGTGTTCCCGGCGACGCCGATCTGGCGGCCTCCGCTGTACACGTCGACGTGGTCGACGCCGGAATCGTCATCGGCTGCGGAAAACACGAGGCTCTGCACACCCGACACCGGCACACCAGCGAGAATCCCCTCGCGTGCGAAGACGGGTGCTTTCGGGCTGGTCGGGTCATCGAGTTCGATCGCGATGTCCTCGAACCAGAGCCCGTCGCCCAGGCCCGTCCCGCTCAGGGGCGGCTGAAACGAGAAGTTGCAGTCAGCCTGGCACCCAACGCTCCAGGCCACCGATTTCGACGGCGCTGCCGGGCGCTGCGTCACCCGAGTCGGCCCCCACGCGGCGAGCGGCCCCTGCGCCCAGCTATTGATGATGGTGGGGTTGGCGCCGTTGGTGAGGTCGACCGTCTCCAGGTTCCCCGGATTCGCGAACGGCTCGCCGCGCAGCTGCCCGACGCGGATGGTGGCCGCCACGCTGATGAGCGTCACGTGCGCGGCGCTCGGCGGGACCGTCACCGCCATCCCCTTGCGCTCGACGGTCGGCATCTCGCCGCCCATCCCAGAGACATTGGCGCCGAACCCTGAACCGCTGTGGCAGCGGTCCTCAGGTATGGCCGCCATGGCGCCATCGTTGTTGTACCTGGACAGCATCGGGATCACGTCACGCGCGACCCCCGACGCGATCGCGCAGGGCCTGACGGTGTACGGAGCCGCACCGGCAGGGGTCGCCGCCACGGCCTCCGCGCCCGCCACGAGCACCATCGAGGCCACAATCATTCGACCGACTGACGAACGCCAGCTCCGTCCAACGGTCACGGCATCGGCGCGCAGAGCAGTCACGTCCTACTTAATACCGGATCATCGTCCGCGCCGCTCCGGATCGATCCGTGACGTTGGACGTCCGATGGCTCCCGAAACCCAGCGGACCGGGACTTCGAGAGCCATCAGAATGGGCCGCTGGAGCGGCCTGCGCGTTGCGGCAGTCGACTACGGTGCCGGGACGCAGATGACCCAGACATCCGGACGCAGGCCCGGGCTCGTGGTCGAGTTGAAGACCGTGATGCGCCACCCGGTGAACGTCTGACCGTCAAGCGGCGGCTCGTTGTTCGTCGGCGGACTGTGGGCCGGACGAGACGACGTGATGATCGCGAGCTCGGACTGCGTGTCATCGCTGCGCCCGCCTCCACCAACCGCGAGCTGGCCAGCCGGGCAGCTGGCGGAATAGCTTTCCTTCTTTGTGCCTACGGTACTCAGGTCGGCCGTCGCCGTCGCCTTGATCGTCGTCGCACCGGCAAACGTGCCAGTTGCCCCCGTGACCCCCGTTGCACCGGCGGCACCAGTTGCACCCGTTGCTCCGGCAACGCCCGTCGCGCCCGTCACTCCGGCCAAGCCCGTGCCGCCTGCCGCACCCGTAGCGCCGGTCGGCCCCGTTGCGCCGGTCAGTCCGGCGGCCCCTGCTACCCCGGTCGCTCCGCTGTCGCCCTTGACGCCGGGAGGCCCAGCCGTACCTGCTGCTCCCGCCACCCCCGCGAGTCCGGGCGCCCCCACATCGCCCTTCGGACCTCCCGGCCCCGCCGGGCCCGTTTGGCCGGCCGGGCCCGCTGGACCGGAGGCGAGCTGACCGGTCGCGAAGTCTGCTGCGGTGAGCGTCCCGTTGGCGACCTTCTCTGAAGTGACAGCGTCGACGGCCAGATCACTCGTCTTCACTGCGGATCGCTTGATCTGCGCCGAACCAACACTGTTCTTCGGCAGGACGACCGCCGCGTAACTCGTGCCGCCAAGAGCGACGGTCAGCGCAATGAATGACGTGACATTGGCAAACGAGAATTGCGATCGGACAAAGGTGTAGCTCATGGGTCCCCACTGGTTGCGGCCGGACCAAGTCCGGCGCGCGAGAGCATAACCAGGCGCATCAGCACTCGCACCTCAACCGAGGTAGGCCTCAGTTAGTTCCCGGAACGCCAGTGGGGCCCCGGCGAACCGGGGCCCCACAGGCCAAGGCGTCAGGCCGCCGACGGAGCCGAGGGATTGAGTCTGCCGACTAGGGCGCCGGGACGCAGATGACCCAGACATCCGGACGCAGGCCCGGGCTCGTGGTCGAGTTGAAGACCGTGATGCGCCATCCGGTGAACGTCTCGCCGTCCGCCGGCGGCTCATTGTCCGTCGGCGGGTTGTGCGCCGGACGAGACGACGTGACGATGGCTTGCTGAGAGTTGTTGGCATCGCTTCGCCCACCGCCGCCAATGGCCAGCTGGCCAGCCGGACACACGGCTGAATAGCTGTCCTTCCGGTCACCCGCGATAGCCAAGTCGACCGTCGCTGTCGCTTTGATCGTCGTCGCTCCCGCGAACGTGCCCGTAGCGCCCGTGGTCCCCGTTGCCCCCGGAACACCGGTCGCGCCCGTCGCGCCCGTCGCACCCTTGGCGCCGGCGGCGCCGGTCGGGCCGGCTGGGACCTGCCCGGGTCCGAAGTCAATGTTCTTGAGGGAGCCGTCCTTCACCTTGGCGGAGGTGATCGCGTTCTTCCCGATGTCGGTGCCTTTCACGGCGCCGGCCTTGATCTGCGTGGTCGTGACGCTGTTCTTCGGCAACGCGACCGCCGCGTAGCTGGTGCCGCCCAGCGCGACCATCAGGGCCGTGAACGACGTGACGTTGGCGAAGGTGAACTTGTCTCGGATCATGGTGCTCATTGGTCTCCCCAAATGCGGCCGGGATCAGAGCCCGGTCACCCCAAGGTAACCTGGCGCGCAGCAACCAGCAACGGATCAGCACTCACCCGCAATACCGTGGGTATCTTCCCGCCATTCGAGTCGCTGTTCCGAACACTTCAGGCGCCGACTGGCGCGAGGCGCGTCGCCCGAGGTTACGATCCGTGATCGCTTCCGCCCCGCTCACTGGCGAAAGCGTCGGCGTACTTGGACGCCCACGCCGACAGCGCCGACGTGTCGCCGTCCCTCATCAGGTCGATGACCTCGGCGAGTTCGTCGTACATCTCGATCCGTGCCGCGATGCCGAGCCGGTTGCTCATATCCGCGGCGTCGCTCTCGGCCGCCCGCAGCATGGCGGTGTCGGCGTAGGCCGGAGCCTTGGCGAGGATGTCGGCCACGGCTCCGTCGAGCACGTTCCTGCGCTTCAGGTGGTTGGCTGACCCGATCGCCAGCAGTCGCGCGCTCGCCTGCACGAAGTCCGCCTTGGCGTCCTCCGGCAGGTCGCCAGGCAAGAACGCGTCCTTGGCGATCACGCCCGCGAGGTACCCCACAAGCACGCCCAGTGGATCAGCAGCTCGGTCATCCATCCCCGCGAGACTAGCCCGCGCCGACCACCACCTGGCCGAATCGCCCGGAATGGACCGCGGCGCACCGGTCAGAGCGCCGCTTCGGGCTCGCCACCGCGGTCCGCCTCACCAAGAACGCGAAAGGCCCCGCTTTCGCGGGGCCTTTCAAGAGCTGGGGAACTAGGACTCGAACCTAGAACGACGGAACCAGAATCCGCTGTGTTGCCAATTACACCATTCCCCAAGGACCGCGAACGGCTCGGTGCAGATTAGCGAGGTCGCGCGAATCGCGTCGTGCCACCGTGGACACCGCGCTATCTCCGGGTTTCGCGTGCTGGCGCGCTCGAATGCTTCCCGGGTCGGGTGATAGAACGACCGTGTGATTCTTGCCCTCGTCGTCGCCGTCATCATCGGCGCGGTTCTCAGCGCCCTCACCGCCCTCGACGAGCGGATCCGTATCGCCGACGAAGTCCCCGTCGCGATCCTCGTCGGCGTCAGCGGCGCCGTCGCAGGCTGGGCCCTCGTCGACACCCTCTCTGGCGCCAGCGGCCAAGCCGTCGACCTCTGGGACCTCATCGGCAGCACCATCGGCGCCATCGCCCTCATCGCCGCCGCCTGGAGAGGCCGCCGCCGCACCTTCAAAGACCTCGCCCCAGCCCCCCAGCCCGAATAGCCACCCAAAACGCGCAAACCACCCCAGAACGCGTCAACCACCCCAGAACGCGTCAACCACCCCAGAACGCGTCAACCACCCAGAACGCGTCCACACACCAGAACGCGTCCACAACGGTCAGCAACGACGAGAGCGCCCCCAGAACGCGCCGACGAAGGTCGGGAGGGGGAGGTCCGCCCGCAGGATGTCGATCTCAAACACCGACAATGCACCCAGTCCCAGCAGCGAGCCCGAAGGGCGGACCTCCCCCTCCCGACCGCCCCGCGCCCAGCAGCGAGCCCGAAGGGCGGACCTCCCCCTCCCGAACCCCCGACCCGCGACTAAAGCGCAGCCAACTCCGCGCTGACGTCCAACAAAGCGTCCCGCAGGGCTTCCCCACTCGCCTTAGACGCGATCAAACGCCGCGCGTCCATCAGATCCTCATCGCGCCCGATCGATAGCGCGGCGACGAGGACGTCGTTCTTGAGATACCAAATGGAGAAGGCGCCGTCGTCGATGGAGCCGCGGACGAGTTCGTCGTCCCAGCCTCCGGAGGCGTGTCCGACGTATTGGAGGCTGAGCCAGTCGGAGAGGTCCGACCAGAAGTACGGGACGAAGGTGAAGGGCTCGGCTTGGCCGGCGATGTTGCGGGCGACGGTGCGGCCCTGTTCGATGGCGACGTCTTGGTGCTCGATGCGCAGGTGGCCGCCGAAGAGGACGCTTTCGAACTCGGCGCAGTCGCCTGCGGCCCAGACGCCGTCGACGGATGCTTTCAGGTGGGAGTCGACGACGATGCCGCCCTTCTCCCCGAGCTCCAGGCCGGCGGCTTTGGCGGTCATGACGTCCGGCACGGCGCCGACGCCGATGACGACGAGCTGTGCGTCGACCGTGGCGTCGTCGGTGGTGACGATCCGCTCGACGCGCTCGTCGTCGCCTTCGAGGCGAGCGACTTCCTGCTGGCCGAGCACGGTGACGCCGTGCTCTTCGAGCACGCGGCGCACGTAGCGGCCGGCCTGCTCGCCGAAGCCGGTCTGCATCGGCTGGGCCTCTTGCATGAGCACCGTGACCTGCTTGCCGAGGTCGGTCAGGGTCGCCGCGACCTCACAGCCGATGTATGAACCGCCGATGGTGGCGGCCTGGGTGACCTGCTCCAGTTCTGCGCGGATCGTGTCGGCGTTGCGCAGGGCGCGCACGTAGTGCAGGCCTTCGAGGTCGGTGCCGTCGATCCGCAGGCGGCGCACGTTCGCGCCCGTCGCGACCACGACATGCTCGTAGGACACCTCGTCGCCGCCCTGGAGCTTGGCGACTTTGCCGGCCGTGTCGAGCTTCAGCACGCTCGTGCGCAGACGTAGCTCGACGTCATGCTCGGCGCACCAGGCCTCAGAAAGCCAGGTGGCGTCCTCTTTGGTCGTCGTACCCGCGAGGTAGCCCTTGGTGGCCGGCGGGCGCTCGTAGGGCGCGTCGAGCTCGCGGCCGAGCAGCAGGATCGATCCCGAGAAGCCGATGGTGCGCAGCTCCTTCGCGACCGAGGCGCCGGCCACGCCGGCGCCGATGATGAGAACGTCGCGAGAGAGCTCGGCCATGGGACTGGACCTATTTTTCGACGGTGAACTGAGACATGACCGAGTCCTCGAGGCCTGGATCGAGGATCACGAGGACCTCGTCGCCGGCGCGGATCAAGGAGCTGTCCTTCGGGACGAACCCGCAGGCATCTCGGGGCAGCAGGGAGATGATGCGCGAGCCTTCGGGCAGCTCGACTTCGGCGACGCGCTTGCCGTCGGCAGGGGCACCGGTGTGGACCTCGACCTCAATGATCTCCAACTGGTCGCCGGAGAGGTCGAGGAGGCGCACGAGCCCGTGGCCTGGGAGGGAATGCTCGATCAGGTTGAGGATCAGGTCGGTCGCGGAGACGGCCGGTTCGATCCCGAGCAGCTTGAAGTGCGTTAGGTTCCGGGGGTTGTTGCAGCGGGCGATGATCCGCTCGATCCCGTACTTCTGCTTGGCGACCTGACAGATGAGGATGTTGTCCTCATCGTCGCCGGTGACAGCGATGACCATGTCGGCGCGGGCGATGCCAGCACGCTCCAAGACCCACAGCTCGGTGGCGTCGCCGTACTGCGCGACGTGCTCGAGCTCACGCTCGAGGCGGATATAGCGGGCGCGCCACTGCTCGATGAGGCTGAGCTCGTGCCCCTTCTCGAGGAGCTCGCGGGCAAGGTTGAGCCCGACTTTGCCGCCGCCGGCGATGACCATGAACATGTCGAAGGCCCCTTAGTCCCGGCGCAGTTCGTTTTCGAACAGGCTGATCGCGATCTTCGTACCGCAGATGACGTGCATGCCTTGCGACTCGTACCACTCGGCGCGAGCCGGGTCAGCGACGCGGCAGAGGACCTTCTCGACCCCGTACCGCTCTTTGGCGACCTGGGCCATCACGATGTTGGTGTTGTCGCCGTTGGTCGACGCGATGAAGAGGTCGGCCTCGGAGATGCCGGCGGCCTCCAGGGCTGCGGCCTCCAGGGCGGTGCCGACCGCGAATCGGCCACCGGCGGATTCCCACCCGTCGTCGACGCCCGCGTCGAGGCGATCGAGCGCGAGCGGGTCCTCGTCGAGCACGGACACCGTGTGACCCTGGGCCATGGCAAAGCGTGCGACGCGTTCACCAACGCGGCCGGCACCGAGGACGAGCACGAACATGGTCGGGAAATCTACTCCTGGACCGGGCGGGGCGCGCCGTGATCACGGTCTCACACAGTGAGCGGGCCGGAATCGAGCCGGGTTCTGGCAGATCGCGCGGCGATCCGGACCGTGCTCGATGCCCCGGCGCAGCGTCGCGGCCGTCGGTGTTAGCGTCGCCCGTCATGCGCGCTCCCCGCTTCAGCCGCCCGTTCCGTCCCGCCCGGGCGCCCGCCCTGCTGGCCTCGCTCGCGGCCTTCGCCCTCATCACTCCGGCGGCGCACGCGCACGGCGGCAACACCGTTCTCGACGGCGTCAAGAGCGGCGTCACCATTCGCGTGCAGAGCTCCCCGGCCCAAACGCCGAGCGGCGGTCCGGCCATCGACCTCTCCACCCTCTTGAACGGCTCGGGCACCGGCAAAGCGACCGTCGACTACTGGGTTCGCCCCTCGGGACGCAAGGCGTTCAAGGTCAAGACCGACCGCGACGACGGCGGCACCTTCCACGCCGAGATCTCCACCGCCGATCGCGGTGACGCGGCGACCTGGGCGCTCTCGGCGATCGTGACGCTCGGCGACGGCAAGCGCCTGCGTGTCACGAACGCTTCATCCAACCCACCCGGGCCCGACCCCGCGGCGACGGGCACCTCTGAGTCAAAGCCCGAGACGACCTCGAAGCCCGCGCCGACGACCCCCACCCTCACCGAGGGCAACCCGGACGCCCAGCGGCTGCCCACGTCGCCCGCGACGACGCCCGCTGCCGCCGGCGAGCCGATCGAAGACATCTCCGGAGAGAGCGACGGCCCGCCCGGCTGGGTGTTCCCAAGCCTGCTCGTGCTGACCGTGATCGGGCTGGGCCTGCGCGCCGTCATGCGCCGCAAGCCGCCGCAGAACGACTGAGTTCCCCCAGCGGCGGCGGAGTCAGTTCCGCCTGGGCCTGGCTAGTCCCGGCCGCGCTTGCGCGCCGCCTCGCGACCCTTCGCGAGCGCGGCCGCGCGATCGGCGGCCGGATCCTCGACGGGCACCTCGTCGGTCGCGGAGACACCGCGGTCGCCGAGCGGCGGCGCCGTGAGCAGCACACGGCACGGCGCGTGCGTGAGGACGTACGTGGTGATTGGGCCGAGCGAGCGACCGCTGAAGTCGCCGGTGCCGCCGAGCATCGAGCCGCCTCGCACGCGGGACGGCTCCTCGGCGGCCATCACGATCACCTCAACCCCGCGGCGCTTGGCTTCGTCGACGATGCCCTGCCCGGTCCGGCGCGCACGCACGGTGGCCGTGGCCACGGCGACCCCCTCGTACTCCTCGCCGACGGCCTTCGCGCGTGCAAGCGCCTTGCGGGCGGCCTTCAGGCGTTCGTCGGAGACCGCCGAGGTGAGCTGCAGCGACATCGGGATCTCGAATACCCAGATGGCCTCGATCTGCGCGCCGCCGCTCTCTTCCACGTCGAGGGTGCGATCGCGCGCGAGGCGGCCCGCGGTCTGCACGATGTCGTCGTCGAGCGGGCGCCCGAACACCGGCACGAGAATCGAGCCGAACTCACCGTGCTCGGTGTCGCGACTGAGCACCGTCTTGGGCACGACGACCGCCTGCCGCATCGGCAGATGGGACTGCTGACGATGGACGACATAGAGCAGGATTCCGCCGACCATCCAGATCGCGCCGACGATCCCTGACTGCTCGTGGAGCAGCAGCACCGCGACCCACCCAGTGGCCGCCAGCAGCAGGCCGAAGACCGCCGGGACCGGCACGCTGCCGCGCCCCACCTTGACCGACAGCGGGATTACGAATCGGCGCTGCGCCGTCGGCATCGTGAAACGAAGCCGGATGACCGAGGCCTGGAGGATCGTGAGCGCCAGCAGCGCGCCAAACGCGTAGAGGCCGATGAGCGTCTGCAGATCGAGCGCCGCCACGAGCACGGAGGTGAGGAGGACGACCATCACGATGACCGTCGTCGGCGTGCCGTACTTGGGGCTGAGCCGGCCAATGCTCGACGGAATCTGGCGTGAGGTCGCCAGGGTCGACGACAGCCGCGCAACCGCGAGCATCGCCCCATTGGTGCTGACCGCCAGCGTCGATGCCGCCAGAATCGCGATCACGGCGCGGGTCGTGTCGGCCAGCCACTCCGGCTCCAGCGCAGCGGCAAGCCACGCGACCGGCGCCTCCAGGTGCTCCGGGTCGGCGAGCTCGGCGCGGTGGGCCCCGCCCAGCACGCCGCCGACCACGAGCGCCACCAAGGAGCCGATGCTCAACCCGACCAGGAACCGCGTCCGCTTGTTGCGCGCGAGGGGCGTTTCGCCGACCAGCGTCGCGGCCGTCTCAAAGCCCGTCACCGCGACCACACCAATCGTCGCGGCAAACACCACGTCGGAGAAGCTCACGCCACTGGTCACCTCGATCAGCGGAAGCCCCTGCTGGAAGGCCTCGATCAGCAAGGCGACCGCCAGGAACGTGAGCACCACGGCATCGAGGGCCAGCAGCACGCGCACGATCAGGCCCTTGGCGAGGTTCGGCCCGCGCGCATTGCGCACCCCGACGGCAACGATCGCGACGATCGCCAGGATGGCTCCGACCGCCGACTGACTGCTCACGTCGACGAAGGCCAACAGATAGCCGGAGAACGCCTCGGCGCCGATGGCCGTAAGCAGGAGCAGGTCGAGCACGACCGCCCAGCCGGCGATGAAGCTCACCAGTTCGTCGAAGCCAAGGCGAGCGAACCCGCTCGCCCCTGGCGTCTCGGCGAGCCGTCGGCCGCGCGCATCGCGCAGGCCGGTCAGCTCCGTGTAGGTCATGGCCGTCAGCGACACGAACAGCGCGACGATCAGGAAGGCCACCGGCGCGAGCCCGGCCGACCGGTCGACGACGACCCCCACCGCGACGTAGATCGTCGTCGCGAGGCCGGCCCAGGCGATGCCACCCAGGCGCGTGAAGGCGTACTTCTCGTTGTATTGGACGTGGGGAACGTGCGGCGTCTTCACCGGCGGGCCTTTGAACGGGCCTGAAGCAGCCGGAATCGCATCACGCCTGCCGCGACGAAGAAGGCGCCGACTAGGACGCCGTAGGAGCCGAGCCCGCCGCCGCGCGCGAGCGCGCCGCCGATCATCAGCAGCCCGAGGACGGCCGTGACGACCGCCAGGAGGTGAACGAGCGTGAAGTCCTTCATCGCTCGCCCCGCGCCTGCGCGCTGTGTTCTTTCTCAGGGACCGGCGCGGCGTCGCCGGGCGTCGGGGCCCGCGGCGCCGGGGTGTCGACGATGACGCGGCACGGGCGTTCGGCGAGGACCGTCTCCAAGGCCCGCCCGAAGCCGGACCGGCCGGCAGCACCACGCGGCATGCCAAGGATCACGGCGCGGGCGCGCGTGGCGACGGCGGTGTCCACGATCACGCGCCCCTCCTGCCCGGAGCGCACGGGCACGATCGTGCCCATCGCGCGGTTTCGCGTGAGCAGGCGCGCCTGGTCGAGGATCGCGCGGGCCTTGTCGTGCAACTCCGGGGGCTCGGCGGTGAGCGGCGAGGAGTTCGGGACCTGCACCGTCACGAGCACACTGATCGCCCGCCCCCGCCGTGCGGCCAGCCGAGCCGCCGTCGCGAGGGTGTCCTCATTGAAGCGCGCCGCGTCGAACCACACGATCACCGACTCGTACTCGGTCTCCGATGCCACCACCGGCTTCTGGATCTCGACCTTGACCGTCGAGGTCAGGTCCAGTCCCATCCGCCGACGCGCGATCGGGTAGGCGATCGTGCCGACCAGGAGCCAGCCGAACCCGGCATAGGAGATGCCGCCGAGGTTGCGCGCGGCGACCACGGCAAACGCCAGGAGCGTGCCGACGCCTCCGAACACGGCGAGCACCGGCAAGTCGTAGCCGCGGATGCGGATGTTGCCTGGCGACCGGTACGGACGGTGGCGGTCCGGGTATTTCCAGCGCAGGCGCAGCAGGGCGGCGTGCGCGATCGTGAACGACAGCATCGCCCCGAACGCGTAGAGGTTGCCGAGGAAGTCAGCCTTGCCCGGCAGAATCGGCACGATCGCGATGCCACCAAACACGATGATCCCGATCCACGGGGTGCCGAACTTGGGATGCAGCGCGCGCAGCTTCTCCGGCATCTGGCGGTGGACGCCCATCGAGTAGACCAGGCGCGACACGCCGATCAACCCGGCATTCGCGGCCAGGAAGAGAATCGTGGCGCCGAGGACGCCGACATAGAGCTGAAGCGGGTCGTTGAGGAATCCGACATCGATTTGCTCCACCACTCCGAGGATGGGATCGCCCTGGAAGCCGCCGAGTTCCTCAGGCTGGCCGAGCTTGGTGACGAACTCGCCGCCGTCGTTCTTCAGGACCGGAAGCGCGGAGAGCGCAACGGCCGGCAGGGTGAAGTAGATGGCGAAGACGGCGATCTCGACGCGCTTGATCGCCGCTGGGATCGAAACGGTCTCGTCCTTGGCCTCCTCGGCCATGTTGGAGATCGTCTCGATGCCGGTGTAGGCGATCATGCCGATCGGGATCGCAAGCAAGAACTGGCTCCACGTCGGCGCGACGCCCCAGCTCACGTTCTCGGCGAGCACCGACGGGTCGAGGACCAGCACGATGCCAGCGACGACGATGACGACCTGCGTGAAGAAGTCGACGACGGCCAGCGTCACGTTGAGCTTGGCCGACTCCTTCGTGCCGACGACGTTCAGCAGCATCAGCACGAGGACCGTGATGACCCCGCCAATGATGTCCCAAGGGCTGCTCTTCAGGGGCTCCCACAGCACGCCGAGGTAATGCGGCACGAAGTACGCCGACGTGGACACCGTGATCACGTAGGTGAGCATCTGCCCCCACGCCGTCACGAACGATGCGAACTCGTTGAACGCGTGCCGGGCGAAGCTCGACGAGCCGCCGGCCTCCGGGAACATCGACGTCGCCTCGGCGTACGAGGCGGCCGTTGCGAAGAAGAACAGGCCGGTGATCAGGAAGACGATCGGCGTGAGACCGAGCGCGTAACTGGCAACGAGCCCCAGCGCGTAATAGATCGACGAGCCGACGTTGCCATACGCCGTGGCAAAGAGTTCGTTGACCCCGAGCACCCGCTGCAGGGAATGAAGGCGGCGTTCGGCCATCGAGCCCGCGATCGTAGCGCCGACGCGGGCGGCGCATCGTGTCCGTCACGCACAGAGCGCCGACCGGACCCGCAAGCCACCCGCGGCGCCGCCGCCGCGAATGCTTCTGCCCCTAGTAAAAGAAGTGGTAAAGCTCCGGCCCGAACTGCGTCATGGCCAGCGAGAAGGCGCCCACAACGGCGGCGCGGATGATGAGGATTCGTGCGATCTGCATGGAGACAGCCTCCCGTCAGACCGCTCCCGCAACTATGCGCCCAGCGACGCTGCGCGTGTAACGCTCGCGACACTCGTTGCCGTCGCAAACCACGTCGCGACGACGCGGTCGAGCTGAGCGATGCCAGCCCGACCGGGTGCGCGGAGGGCTACTGCCCGGGGACCCAGAGGCCGCTGTTGGGCTTCTCGGCTTCCTTCGGCGGCTCGGGGGCGGCCGTGGGGTCGTCGCCTCCGGTGATCGTCGAGCCGGTCGGCGCCTGCTTCGCGAAGGCGACCTGGAGCTGGGAGAGCGCGTCCTTGATCTGGCCGGCCGACTCGCCGAGCGGCTCCTCGATCAGCGGCAGCAGCCGGCGGATCGCTTCGATCGAGAGGGCGAGCTGGCCAAGGTCATGCTCTTCCTCCGGCACGTCCATGAGGCCGCCACGGCGGGCGCCGAGGTTGACCAGCGAAACGATCGTCTGCGCGATCACGTCGCCGACGTGCACCTGCGAGAGCTCGGCTTCGAGGGCCGCGCGGAGTTCTTCTTCGGTGGGCTGGTTGTCCTGGTCCATCGGGGACTCCTCAGGGTCGGGGCGCCGGCCGCGGGTATCTCGCCGCGGGCCGACCATGTCAAGGACGCTACCTGGCGCCGTAGCTGCGCATGGTCTCGTCGACCAGCTGCGCGTAGAGTTCGCGAATCGGCAGTCCGGTGCTCAGCAGCGCGCGCTGGCGCTGCGCGGAGCTCTCCCCGAGCGACTGCACGTCGAGGCCGTGGACCGAGCGGGCAGGCGCCGTCCACTCCAGGAGTCGCTCCTCGATCGCCGCCGACGGATACGTCTCGAGACGTTCAAGATCGATCATCTCGCCGTCGAGGCCATGGCGAATCGCGCGCCAGAGGTTCTCCTCGATCATCCGCGGCGCGGGATCGACGAACGGCACGCCCTCGTCGTAATCGGCCGCCGCCTGGGCCACACAGGCCACGATCAACCCGGCTAGGGCGTCGCCGCGTGCGGCATCAGGCTGGGCGTCGCAGATGCGCACCTCGACCGTGCCGTTCTTCAGATGGGGACGGATCGACCACCACACCTGCGTGGCCTCGACGATCGAACCCAGCCGCTGAAGCGTCTGGAGATAGTCCTTGTAGGTGGCCCAGTCGCCGAACGCATCCGGGATGCCGCAGCGCGGGAAGGTGCGCGTGAACGTGAGCGTGCGCGCCGAGTGCAGGTTCGTGTCGTGGCCTTCGAGCACCGGCGAACTCGCCGACAGCGCCAGGAGCAGCGGCAGCACGGGCCGGAGGCGATCACAGACGGCGACGGCGCGGTCCGCCCCCCGCACACCGACGTGCACATGGAGCGAGAACGTGTTGTTGCGTCGAGCGACGTAGCCCAGGCCGTCGACGACCCGGCGGTAGTGCTCGGTGTCGATGTTGAGCTGCTCGCGATAGTCGGCCCACGGGTGCGTGCCGATCGACGCCAGGCGGGTGTCGTGGCGCTCCGCGTGGGACACGAGCCGGGCTCGATGCGAGGCCTGCAGCGCCAGCGCGTCCGCGAGGTCGGTCCCGCGGCCACTGATGATCTCCAGCTCGGAGCAGATCAGCTCGCCGGTGATCTGTGCCCGCAGCGCCGGATCCTCAGACTCCGACGCCTCGACGAGCATCTCGAAGCGCGGTGTGAGGTCGAGCGTCGCGGGCTCCAGGAGCGCAAACTCCTCTTCGAGCCCGACCGTGAGATCGGTGCTCTGCGCGAAGATCGCCTCAGCGGCCTCCGTATTGAGCGACGAGCCGACTGGCGGCGCGCCCGTGGTGGTGACCGGGTCCGGACTCACGCGAGGTAGAAGTACAGCGCGTGGAGCAGCTCCACGGCCGGCGACGACGTGTGCACGATGACGCCGGCGGGCACATCGACGAGCCCACCGGAGTAGTTGAAGATGATCTTCAGGCCGGCTTCGACGAGCTGATCGGTGATCGCCTGCGCCGCCTCGCTGGGCACGGCCAGGACGGCAACGACGATCTGCTCGGTCCGGACCAGCTCAGCCATGTCTTCCATCGGACGGATGGCGACACCAGCGAGATCGGTGCCGGCCTTCTCTGGATCGGCGTCGATGACGGCCTTGATCTTGAAGCCGTGGTCAGCAAAGAGGTCGGAGGAGCCGATCGCCCGGCCGAGCCGCCCGGCGCCGACGAGGGCAATGTTGATCTGCTCGCTGGTGCGCAGAATGGCCTGGATCTGGTCGATCAGGCCGTCGACGCTGTAGCCCACCCCACGCTTGCCAAATCGCCCGAAGCCGGAGAGATCGCGGCGGATCTGGGTGGCGTTGACGTGCGTGTAGTCCGAGAGTTCCTGGGACGAGATCGTCTCGCGATCGAGCTTGCGCGCCTGCGTCAGGACCTGGAGGTACCGCGACAGACGGGCAGCGACGCCGATCGACAGCCGGCGATCCGACGGACCGCCGTCCTGGCGCGGGGGCTCAGTGGGGGTTGGGCGCACAGGCGCGAGTCTACGAGAGCGCGGCCCGGACAGCGGTGCTGTCGACGAACAGGGTGCAGACTTCGACGTCATCGACGAGCACCACCGGGATGCGTTCGAGGTGCGCGCGGAGCAGCGCGTCGTCCTCGTCGATGTTCACTTCGGCGACCTCCACACCGAACTCCGCGGCGATCGGCTGGAGCTCGCGCAGCGCGTCTTCGCAGAGGTGGCAGCCTGGGCGGGAATAGACCGTGATGGCTTGCGATGGGCTCATCGAACGGGTCCCTGGCCGGTGCCGTAGGCGTCGATCGCCAGGTGCTCGGGATAGGCGACGGAGTCGGTGGCGGCCGCGGCAATGCCGATCATGGCGGCGTTGTCGGTGCAGTACTCCCGGTCCGGGATCGACAGGCCACAGCCAAGCTCGGCCAGGCTGGCGCGCAACGCCATGCTCGACGCCACGCCACCCCCGATCGCGACATGCGTGAGACCGGTGCTCGCCAGGGCCCGCCGCACCCGGAGCACGAGCGTCGCGACGACGGCCCGCTGATAGGACGCCGCGAGATCGGCCCGCCGCGCGTCGAGTTCGCCGTCCGGGAGGTCGCGGACGACATAGAGCAGCGCGGTCTTGAGGCCGGAGAACGAGAAGTCGAGCCCGGCGACTTTCTGGCTGATCGGGAAGTCGTAGACCGACGGATCGCCCTCCAGCGCGAGCCGCTCGAGCGCCGGCCCGCCCGGGTACCCGAGGCCCAGGAGCCGAGCACCCTTGTCGACGGCCTCCCCGGCGGCGTCGTCGAGCGTGCGGCCGAGAATCTCGATCTGCTCGAGCCGCGGACCATCGACACGCGCCAGCAGCGTGTGTCCACCCGAAGCGACGAGCACGAGATACGGCTTACCCTCGGGCGGCGGCGTACTCGCGAGCTGACCGCTGAGCAAATGGCCGTGCATGTGGTCGACCGGCACCAGCGGCAGGCCACCGGGCGCCGCAAAGGCCTTGGCGGTCTGGATCCCACAGAGCAGCGAGCCGACCAGGCCGGGGCCGCGAGTCACGGCCACGCGCTCGATGTCGTCGGCGGTCACGTGCGCGGTCCGCAGCGCGTCGGCGATCACGGGACCAATCGCCTCGACGTGCTGGCGGGCCGCCAGCTCGGGCACGACGCCGCCGTAGTCGTCGTGGATGCCCTGCGACGCAATCGCGCTGCTGAGCACCTGAGCGCCCGACAGCACGGCCGCACACGTGTCGTCGCAGCTGGTTTCGATGGCGAGCGTGAGACTCATGCGCCGTGTTCGTCCTTCAGCGCCTGATGTTCCGCGGAGCCCTCGGCCACGTACTGCGTGTCGACCGGCTCCGGGAACGGCTTGTTCCAGCGTTCTGCTTCGCGCAGGTCGGGAGCGGGCACGTCGTCGAAGGTGCCGCGGCGCGTGGAGGGCGTCCGCCACATCACGAGCGCATCTTCGCCGTCGTCGGGGTAATACGCCCGACGGCGCCCGGCGACGAGATAGCCCTCGGAGGCATACAGCGTGAGCGCGGGCTTGTTGCTCGGGCGCACCTCGAGCGTGATCCGTGCGAGCCCGGCCGTCGCCACGTCGAGGCGCTCGTGGAGGTCCTGAAGCAGCCGGCGGGCCAATCCCTGCCGACGATATTCCGGGCCAACCGTCACGTTCATGACGTGCCACTCGTCGGCCTGGGGCGAGCAGACCACATAGCCGGCCAGGCGACCGTCGATGCGGACGCCGAGCGCGATCGTCTCGCCGCGGGTGAGTTCGAGCACGAACATCGCCACCGACCACGGCGTGGCGTAGCTCGCCCGCTCGACGGGCATCACGTCACCGAGTTCGGAGACCCGCAGGCGCTCGATCGCGATGTCCGGGATGCGCTCGGGCTCGCTCATCGCGTCGCCTTCGCGCTCGGGGTGGGCTCAGCGCCGCCCGGAATGAGTTTGGCCGGACGCTGCGCGGTGGGGATGGCGTCGGGTTCGCGACCGTAGGCCGGGCGAACGTGATCGGCCGCCTGCCCCTCCCCCGCCGCCGTGAGTTCCGCGAGCGCCGCGCCGCTGAGCTGGTGCCTGGCGTCATCGACGGAAGGCACCTCGGCACCGAGGGCAAGGAGCGCGTCGCGCTCGAGCTGCGCACCATCGCCAACGGCGAGCCAACCGGCCAGCGAGCCGAGCGATGCGAGGTCGTCGCGGCGTACCACCGCAATACCGCCACCAACCGCCCCAGCGAACCGCTCCATGAAGAGTTCCTGCCGGCGCCCATCGACGACAGCGAGAATCCGCTCCGCCGGGCGCCCAGGGCGAAGCGCTTCCGGCGAAGCAGCGTCTACCTTGGTCGTGTCGCGTGCACCGGTTGCAAGCAGCGCGGTGGCGGTGACGCCGACGAGCGGGAGGTCGAGGCGGCGAGCCAATCCGGCCGCTGCCGATAGCCCAGACCGCAGACCGGTAAACGAACCGGGCCCGACCCCGACGCCGACGCGATCGAGATCGGTCCAGGCCAGACCCAACGTGGTGAGGGCCTCGGACGCCAGCGGAAGCGCCGCAGTCGTATGCGATGGCCGCTCTTTGCCCTGCGGGTCGTGCCGTTTGACCACGACGCGGTTGCCGTCGGCCGCCACCACGATGGTCGCCGCCGTCGACGTGTCGATCGCGAGGAGCTTCATGCCCCACCCTCGGCTGGTGCGCATGGGTCGGCCCGGTCTGCGCCACGGATCGCCTCGATCGAGATGTCGCGCGCGTCGGCCCCCGCGTGGGCCATCTTCACGCGCCAGTTCGCGCGGTCCTCTAGCCCAGGAGCACCCGACGGCCATTCCACGAGCCCGAAATCGGCTTCGTCGAGTTCGTCGTCGACGAGATCACGGTCGAATGCCCCGAGCTCGCCCAGGCGATGCAGGTCAAGGTGCGCAATCCGCCCCGACGGACTGTCGTAGCGGTGCGCGACGCCGAAGGTCGGACTCGTCACCGGTCCATCGACGCCGAGCGCTCCGCAAAGTGCCCGAGCGAACGTGGTCTTTCCCGCGCCGAGGTCGCCCTCAAGCAGGACGACATCGCCGGGTGCGAGCTGCGCAGCGAAATCGCGTGCGATTGCGGCGGTCTGGTCCGGCCCGTGACTAGTGAAGCGCGCCATCGAATTCCAGCGAGTCGGCGATCGACGGGGCGTCGAGCACAGGAGCAAGGGGGCGCCGGTCCACCCACGCGATTCTAGTCGGCCTGCGCATTTCCGAGCGCCTCCCGGGGCAGGCTCGATCGGGCCTGCCGTCAGTAGTCGCGCGCGTCGCCGGTGCGCAGGCGCAGGCCCGCGCCGGCGAGGATCGCGGCGAGGCCCAGTGCGAGCATGACGCGCGGGTCGCTGCCTGTGAACGGCAGCGCGGCTGGCGACGCGGTCGCCGTCTTGCTGGTGTCCGAAGACCCGCTCGACGTCTGGCCGGTCGCCGTCGGCGTCTCGCTGAGGGTGCCCTTGGGCGACTGCGCGATCAGGTCGGCAGACGGCGAATCGCTGAGCGTTCCGCCCGACGATTGCGCCAGCAGGGCATCGGCCGAAGTGGCGCCCGCGACCGCGGGCGCGGCCCCAGAAAGCCCGAGAACGAGCAGCGCAGCGAGGGGTCGACGATCCACGCGCAGCAGTCTACGGGCCGCAGGGGCGGACCGCCGTGCAGGATGCGTTGCGGGAGCACCGTCACACAATGGCGGCGCCCCCGCGAGGCCCCGCTACCGCTTGAGCGTCACCGTCACCGCCCCCTGAGAGGCCGGTCCGTTCTTCGGTGTGAAGCGGTACCGCACCTGGAGCGTGGCGCTCTTCTTCGTCGCCAGCGCGCGCCGGGCCGCCTTCGTCAGTTTGACCTTGAGCTGAACCGTGCCTGCCTTCTTCGCCTTTGCGCTCGCGGTGCCGACCACCGTCTTGCCGCGCAGCGCGGTCAATTGCAGCCGCCCGCTCCCCGGCACGGTCACCGCAACGCTGAGCCCGGCCCCGAGCACCCGACGGAGCTTGGTGCTCTTCACGGTCAGTGGTGCCGGCGGGGCACTGTCGCCGGTGCCGCCAGGAGCCGAGCCAGTGCCGCCGGCTCCGTTGCCGGCGCCACCTGGCCCCGGTCCGCCACCGGCTGCATTCCCGGCACCGCCGCCGGCCACCGGCATCACGGGCACCGGGGCCGGTGAGAAGTCCGGCGCCGTCGCGTCAGCGATCAGCGGCGCGGTCCCGGCGGAGGGCAGCTGGCAGCCTGCCGCCTGATTCGGAAGGTCGGCCGCGACGATGGTGGTCGCGCCTCCCCCGCGGGGCTTGGAGGCAAACGCGATCCGGCTGCCGTCGGCCGAGATCGTCGGGCCCGAGAAGATCGCCTCCGGATCCTGGAACGAGAAGCACTGCTCCGGCAGCGCCGGCGGTGCGCCACCGAGCTTGTAGATGGTCACCTGATCGTCCTCCTGCCCGATCTTGGGGTCCGACCAATCACGGATCTTCGTCGACACCCACGCGCCCGCGTCGCCGCGGCGCGACAGCTCGCCGTCCCGCAGGTACCACGCGTTCGTGTCTTCAAACCACCGCTCGATGGTCTGATTGCCATCGCCGGGATGGTCGATGATCGTGTCGACGTTCGGCCGCACGCTCTTGTCGGACTGCAGCAGCGTCGTGTTGTCGATCCATGACGGGTCAATCCACCCGGACTGGCGCCCGAGGCCGGGCTCGTCCCACGACGTCTGACGGTCGGGATACGAGTAGCCGATGCCGACCGAGATGCGGGAGTCGGTGCATTGCGGCGTCCCAACCGGCGCGCAGCCCGGGTCAGACAGGTACGCCTGGTGCCAGTACTCGTAGGCGACCTTCGTCCCGTCGGGGCTGATCTCCGGCTTGTACGGACCGCGGAAGAACGACGTGTGCGGGGCGGTCTGCTCGCCCGACACCGGCGTGTCGAAATCGGCGAGCAGCTGGCCCGTCGGTGACAAACGGTGCAGCCGGCGGCCCTGGAGCGCGATGAACGACCCGTCGTCGGCGCGCGATTGGTAGCTGTAGCCACCGGTCGTCGTGACTTGGACCTGGCTCACGCCATCGGTCGAAGCCACCCAGACGTTGCCGCCTCGGATGAAGGAGATCGAGCCGGCGTGGGCGGCGATCGGGGCGGCCAGCGGAGTCGCGATGGCGAGCCCGGCGAGGAACAGGGCCCTGCGGCGAACACGCCTGGATTGGTGGTGGAAGGGACGGGAGTTCATGAGAAACCTCGTAGGTGAATCGGGAATCCACACGCACAGCCGCGCGCGGAGAAGGTGGTTGGAAGCCCGGGTTGGGTCGCGGCGGCGCTCAGCCGGCGGTGATCTCGTGGCTGGAGAGGAACCGGCGCTGCGGATCCCAGGTCTGTTGAACGGCGCGCAGTCGAGCGAGGTCCTCGGGTGAGAACGCCGCGTCGATCGCCCCACCGCGCTCGGCGAAGTTGAGGTAGAAGCCACCGGTCGACCACGGCTCCATGGCGGCGAGCAGCTCCGTCAGCCGGCGGTCGAGGGCTTCGGCCTGCTCGACGGAGCCGGGCACGCCGACGCCGAAGAGGCAGAACGCCGCGTCGAACGACGCCCGCGCCCCTGCCCCCGGCGCGTTACGACCGAGCGCGCCGCCGAGCTGGCGAAGTTCGGCGAACAGCAGCGGCGCAACCTCGTCCGGCCGGACGGCCGCGAGGAACGCGTCGATGGCCGCCTCGTCGAGGTCGTTGAGAAGCGTGGTGTCGCCTAGCGCCGGGACTGGCGCGGGCGGATCCATGTGGATTTGCAGTAGCCCGGTCGGCGGCATCGTCGTCCAGGTGTCCATCGTCGGGGTACCGACCGCGCGGAAGCCGTGGAGCATGAGCTCGGCGTCAGGCGCGTCGGCGAGCACCGCGCCGTCGATCACGACCACCGGCGTGTCGCGGAGGGCGTCCGGGAGCTCCGGGAGTGGCGGGAGGCGCAGCACGCGCAGCGACGTGGTCACCGCGCCCGGCGCCGTCCGTGCCCAGTCGACCCAGGCAGCGACAACCTCGCGCGCCTGCGCAGCGGGCCAGACGCTCATCCCGGCGTAGACCTCGGTGATCGGAAAGAGGTCGAGTTCGATCGCCGTGACGACGCCGAAGTTCCCGCCGCCGCCCCGCAGCGCCCAGAACAGTTCGGTGTTCTGCTCCGCCGAGGCCCGAACGACGCGCCCGGCCGCCGTCACGAGTTCGATCGCATGGACGTTGTTGCAGGAGAAGCCGAACTGGCGCGCGAGCCAGCTCATGCCGCCGCCGAGCGTGTAGCCCATGACGCCGACATCGTGCGACGAGCCAGACAGGGCCGCGAGGCCGTGCGGCGTGACGGCGTCGACGACGTCCTGCCAGACCGCGCCGGCACCGACGCGGGCACGCCGCGCCACCGGGTCGACCGTCACTCCGCCGATGGCGGTGCGCAGCAGGATCGCGCCGTCGAGGTCCGCCAGGGCGCTGGCGAGATGGCCGGTGCCCTGCGGGGCGACCCGAAGCCCGAACGTCTTGGCCAGCTCGATCGCGCCGATCACCTCGCGTTCGTCACGGGCGACGATGACGGCGTCCGGCCGCTGGTCGGCGGCGAGGTTCCAGGCCGCCCGCGCCTCGTCGTAGGCGGTGTCGGCCGGAAGGATCGCGACGGGCGTCGCCTGAGCCGACAGCGCGTCGTCGGCGAAGGTGGTGGGAAGCACGGGAAGCTCGCTTTCGAGGTTGATTGGAACGTGCTCCACCAGCCTGCTTTCGCCTGCCGTTCCTGCCTATCCCGCAGTTCTGGGTGCTGCTCGCCGGCGTCCCCCCTCAAATGCGGGGGTACCCCGAATGCGCCACGTTCATGGCGACGACCCTTGCATTGGGGCACCCCCCAAACCCGCACGTTTGGGGTTGTGACGCGCCAAATCCCGACGTACCTTCGGAACGATGTCGAACACGGCCGTCCTTCCCGGAACACGGCGCTCCGTCGAGCGGATCGACGAGGCCTGCGCCGCCAACCTCGCGCCCGGCGAACTGCTGGATCGCGTGGTCCAAGAGATCGACGAGGTGATGCCGACGACCGCCCTCTTCGTGCAGGCCGTCGACCCCGAAACCATGCTCGGCATGGGCGCGGGCATGGTTCGGGGCCTGCCAGAGCGGATGTGCGAACCGTTCTGGGCCTACGAGTTCGAGGTGCCCGACTTCAACAAGTTCACCGACCTCGTCCGCGGCCCGCGAGCCGTCGCCGATCTCCACACGGCCACCGGCGGGCGACCGGAGCGCAGCGCACGCTGGCGTGAGTTTCAGGGGTACGGCGAACTCGAGGCCGAACTCCGCGGCATGTTCACCGCTGGCGGGCACGGCTGGGGCATGATCCAGCTCAACCGCGGCCCCGAACACGGCGCGTTCACGGCGCCAGAGGTCGAGTTCGTGGAGACCATCGCGCCGAAGGTCGGCCGCGCGCTGCGCCGAGCCACCGCCACGCAATACGACTGCTCCACCGGCACCGGACCGGGGATGGCGATCCTCGACGGCGACTTCAATCTCCTGTCCGCCACGCAGGAGGCGATCCACTGGTTCGAGCGCGTGCAGACGTATCGCCGCCGCGACGCGGGTCGGCTGGGCGTTCGTATGCCGTACGAGGTGATCAATGCGGCACAGTCAGCGCGCGCCAAAGCGGCTCGCGGAGAGGCGTCCGCCACGCGCACGCGCGTGAGAAGCGAGTGCGGCATCTGGATGCTGATCCACGCCTCGTGTCTCGCCGAGTCCTCCAACGACGGGCAGACTGCGATCGTCATCGAGCCCGCCAAAGCGAGCGAAGTCGTCCCGCTGATCGTGGAGGCCTACGAGCTGACCGCTCGAGAACTCGATGTCACCAGGGCCCTCGTCCGCGGCCTCACGACCAACGAGATCGCCACCGAGCTCTTCCTGTCGCGCTACACCGTGCAGGACCACCTCAAGCGGATCTACGACAAGGTCGGCGTCAGCAGCCGCGGCGGTCTGGTGGCCAAGATGTTCGCCGAGCACTACCACCAGCGCATGGACATCGAGCGCCGGTAGTCAGGCCAAACGACCGTGGGGCGCAGGCGACGCCCCACGTCGCCCGCGCCCCACGCGATGCCGAGCCCCGACTGCCACGGGGCCGGCACGGGTTCTGCGTCGATCAGCCGACGGGCGTCGCCTCGCGCTCCTGCGCTTTGAGGTCCTTGCGCTTCTTGGGCGCGTAGCCCGGTTCGCCGAGGGCCGGACCCTTGGGGTCGATCGCTTCGACCAGGTGCCCTTCGAGCGAGACGTTCGGAATCACCTTCTCGAGCCAGCCGGGCAGCCACCAGGCCTTGTCACCCAAAAGCAGGACGACAGCGGGCGAGATCACGAGCCGCACAATGAGCACGTCGATCAGGATCGCCAGGCCCAGGCCAACGCCGATCATCTTGCCGCCGATGTCCGGCGCCGTGGTGAAGGAGATGAACACGGAGGTCATGATCAGGCCGGCGACCAAGATCACCTTGCCGATGCGGCCCATGCCGTGGATCACGCTTTCGCGTGGTCCAAAGCCCTCCTGCGCCGCCTCGTGAATCCGCGAGAGGAGGAACACGTTGTAGTCCATGGAGAGCCCGAACAGGATCGCGAACAGCATCACCGGCACGAAGAACAGGACCGGGATGTCGCCGCCGCCCGCACCGATCAAACTGCCGCCGATGTCGTCCTGGAAGACCGCCGTCACGATGCCGTAGGCCGCCGCGACGGAGAGCAGGTTGAAGAAGGCCGACACGAGCGGGATCCACAGCGAGCGGAACGCGGCCATCAGCAGCAGCACCGACAACCCGATCACGACGGCGATGAACACCGGCAGGCCGCTGGAGGTCTTGGCGGAGAGGTCCTCGAGCGCTGCGGTCTGGCCTCCGACATAGGCCTTGATGGGCGTCCCTTGCGTCGCCTTCGGAATCACGTTGCTGCGCAGGTCCTTGAGCAGGTCGCTCGTCTTGACGTCCTGGGGTGACGTGGTCGGGATCGCAATCATCATCGCGATCTCGCCGTCCTGGCTCGGTGTCGCCGGCAGGGCAGCGGCAACGCCTGGCGTGGCCGCTACGGCCTTGCGAAGGCTCTCAAGCTGCGCCGTGTTCTCGGCACCGCCCTTCGGGATGTCGACGGCGAGCAGGAAGGGGCCGTTGCTCCCGGGGCCGAAGCCCTTGCTCAGGTTGTCGTACGCGATGCGCGTGGTGTCGCCCTTGGCCTTGTTGCCATCATCCGGCTGCCCCAGACGCATGTGCGTCGCGGGAATGGCAAAGATCAGCAGCACCAGGACGCCGAGCCCGATCGACACCCACGGGCGCGCGGTCACGATCTCACCCCAGCGCGTGAACGCGGGCGAGGCATCGACATGCTCGCGCTTCTTCGGGCGGAGCCAACGAGAAAACGCGCCAATGAGGATCGGCAGCAGCGTCACGGCGGAGAGCACCACGCCCGCCACGCCAACCGCGGCCCCCACACCCATCTTGCCGATGACCGGAATGCCGATCGCCAGCAGACCGGCGATCGCCACCATCACGATCAGGCCGGCGGTGACGACGGCCGAGCCGGCGGTCGCCGCAGCCTTGGCCGCCGCGTCTCGAATGCTGTAGCCCGCGGCAATTTGTTCACGGAACCGGCCGATGATGAGGAGCGCGTAGTCGATGCCCGCACCGAGGCCCAGCAGACCTGCAAGGAACGCAGCGAACTCGGGCAGCCCGAGCGGCTTGGACGTCGCCGCAAGCAGCGCTTGTCCGAACATCACACCGAGCAGGGCCGCGAGGAGCGTCACCAACATTGCTGAGGACGAACGGAACAGCACCACGAGCAAGACCGCGGCCAACAGCACACCCACGAGTTCGCCGACTGGGAAGCTCTGCTCGGCGGCGTAGTCAGCGAGGACGCCTCGGACCGATGCCTCGACCGTCGGGCTGTTTGCGCCTTCGGCGGCTTTGATGAGGTCGGTGCCGTCTTTCTTCTCGATGTCGCCATCACTGAGCTCGTATTGAACGGTCGTGAAGGCGATAGTGCCGTCTGGCGAGACGCCCTGTTCTCTGGCCTCGAAGGGCGAGGGAGCGGCGGTCACGCCACGCAGCGTGCTGATCTTTGCGAGCGCAGCTTCCACCGCGGCGCGGTTCTGGGCGTCGTCGATCTTGCCGCTCTTCGCTCGGAACACGACCTGCGAGTCGACGCCAGCCTGCTGCGGGGAATGGGCCTTGAGCAGGTCGATGACTTGCTGGGAGTCGGTGCCCGGAATGTTGAAGTCGTCGGCTGCGGGCTCACCGTTGATCGTGGCGACGCCGAAGAGGGTGACCATGATGACGAGGGCTCCGAGGAGTCCTACGATCCATCGTCGGGAAAGGGTCCGCGCCATTCGCGCGAGAAGAGATGACATTGGGCGGCCCCGAGGGTGGAAGGGTGGTCTGCGCGCCCGGATCAGGCGACCCGGCGCACGATAGCGCAGCCGATGCAAAAATGCAGCTCATGCAGTTTTGCGTTCTCTGCTTTTTCGCAACTGACGCAGGGTCGGGTACGATTGCCGTGATGTCCCGCTTTTCGGTTCTCAGCACGTGAGCGCATCTGACACCGTCACCGCGGCCGACGAGGCCCGCGAGATCGGCCTCCGCGAGCGCAAGAAGCAGCAGACGCGCGAAGTGATCGCGCGCGTCGCTCTTGAGCGATTCGACCGCCAGGGCTTCGCGCACACGACGATCCCCGAGATCGCCGAAGCGGCCGACGTCTCGCCGCGCACCGTGTCGTCGTACTTCCCCGCCAAGGAAGACCTGGCCTTCCCCGACACCGCCGAGACCTTCGCCCGGCTCAAGGAGCGCTTCGCCGCGCGCACGGCGGGCGAGACGACCGCCGAAGCGCTCCGCGCGTGGATTGCCGGTGAATCGGAGCGATGGGAGGAGCAGGGCGAGCGGGCAGAGATGCAGCGGCGCGTGATCGCCGCCACCCCGTGTCTTCAGGCCTACTCCAAGCGCTTCATCGCGGAGGGCGAATCGCTCGTGGCTCAGGCCATCGCCGAGGACCTCGGCGGCTCGCCGGACGACCTCGAGGCGCGCATGGCCTCCGCCGCCACCCTCGCCATCTTCAGCGTGCTCAATGCCCACAAGAGCGCGCCGGATGTCGCGAAGGGTCACGCGCCCGAAGCCGAGTGCGAGCAACACTCACGCGAGCACGCTATCGAGCTGCTCGACCGCGCCCTGCTGTTTGTCAGCGCCGGGATCCGCGCGCTTCAAATCGCGCGCGCCGAAGACGCCTGACGCCAGGCGAGCAGCTCGCTCCCACACAAGTGAGCGTCAGCGTGCCAATATCGGTGTGTGCGCTCTCACACCGTCCCGCAGTCCCGATCGCCAAGGCAACTCCTCGTCGGTGCCTGCTTCGTAGCGCTGGCGATCACCGCAAGCTCGGCGCAGGCCGCCTCGATCGAGTACTGCGTGCAGGCCGGGACCACCCCGGTCGCCCCTGCCACCGCCTGCCCGGCGACGTTCCCGCCTGAACGAGTCTTTACCTCGCTCGGCGCGCTGCTCCCGACAGCGAAGGGTCCGCTGGCGGCGTCGGACTCGGTGCTCGTTCAGCTGGGGACCTACGACGAAGCCGTCGCGCTCGCGAAGCTCTCGGGCGTCGCGTTTCGGGGCGACCCTGCAGCGCCACGACCCGTGATCACCAGCGCCGATCCAGTCGCCACCTTCGTCATCACCGACGGCACGCAACTCCAGCACCTGGAGATTCTGCACACCGGGCCGACGGGCGCTGCGGTTCGCGCGACCGCACCTGGCATCGGCGCCGTCAACACCATCACGGACAGTCTGGTCAGCTCCGCCGCCGGGCTCGGCCTACTGGCCGACACCCCAACCACCGTGCGGCGTTCATTCCTGGATGGTGCTGCGGGCGGCGTCGACCAGAAGGCCAGCGCTCTTGAGGCAACGAATTCGATCGTCACCGCATCGGGGGCGGCGGCAGCGGGCGTCCGGGTCGGCCCCGGCGCCAGCGCCACCCTGCGCAACCTGACGGTGGTGACCACCGGCGCTGGCGGCGAAGGCATCGTCGCGTCCCGCGGGGCTGATGCCACCACGACCGGAGCGACGGTGACGGTCTCGAACTCGATCGTGCGCGCCGACGGCATCGATCTCCGGGCACAAGCCGCAGCCCCATTCTCCTGCATTGCGTTGAGCCCCGGCCCCATCCAGATCCCCGTGCCGACGGCATGCGCAGCAGGGTCGCTGACCGTCGACCACACCAATTACGAGGACGCGACCGGTGACGGCGTGACCGATGGCGGCGCCAACCAGCGCGGCAATCCGCTCTTCACCGGGAGTGGAACGTCCGGCACCAACCCGATCCATGAACCGAACCGCTTCACCGTCGGCGCCGGGTCTCCCACCATCGACGCGGGAGCCGCGGTGGCCGCCGGCGACCTCGACTTCGCAGGCACAGCCCGACCGAGCGGCGCCTCCGCGCCAGACCTCGGGGCGTTTGAGACCGTTCACTTGCCGGCCCAGAGCGTCGCCGCACCGTTCGTGCCAGGCGGATCCGTCATCAGCGCGGCGGTCTCTTCCGTCGGATTCGGACCGACCCCGACTCCGACTCCCTCACCGACGACCGGGGCCTTCAAGCTCGACAAGAAGGTCAAAGTCGGCAAGGACGGCACCATCACGTTCCTCGTCACCGCACCTGGAGCTGGCTCGTTCGCCGCGGTCGCCACGACGCCCGGCCAGGCGCGCGCCAAAGGCGGACGCCCCGGCGCCTCGCACTGGGGCAACATCACCCTCAAAACCACGAGTGCTGGCCCGCTGACGCTGGCCGTGAAGCCGGGGCGCGCCGCGCGCAAGGCCGCAAAAGCCGCCCACCGCGCCGCCAAGAAGAAGGCCAGAGCTGCGAAGCAGACCGTGACGGTCGCGATCACCTTCACGCCGGATGGCGGCGGGGCCCCGACCACCGTCACGGTCACCGTCTCCGTGCCGCTGAGGTACACCGCCAAACAAGGGAAGTCCGGCAGCGCCATCAACAAGAAGTAGGCGCCCTCCGGCTTAGAACAGCCCGAGCTGCGGCTGGTCCGGCGGCTCGACCGCAGGCTCAGGGGTCGTTGATTCGGGGGTCGTAGCCTCGGGCGCAGGGGCCGCGGCCTCGTCTGCGGCGTCGCCTTCGACCTCGGAGGGCGAGTCCTCGAGCGGTCGATCCTCGATGACCGGCTGCGCGGGCGCGGGCCGGGAGAGCAGCTCTGGCAGCTTCGCGATGTCCTCCTCGAGCGTCGCGCGCAGTGCGCGGGTGTAGAGCGCCGCGGCCGGGTGGTACAGCGGGAGCAAGTGAACGCGGCGGCGCCCGAGCGTGATCACTTCGGACTGCCCGCGTACCTCCTTGATGCCCGCCGGGTCGTCGCGCAGGAGCTTCGTGGCGAAGTTCCCGAGCGTGCAAACGACCCGCGGCTCGATGAGCGCGATCTGGTCGTAGAGATACGGGCGACACCGCGCGATCTCGGCCGGAGCCGGGTCCCGGTTGCCCGGCGGACGACACTTCAGGACGTTCGCGACGAACACGTCCGCTCGTTCCAAACCGATCGAAGCCAGGAGTTCGTCGAGCAATTTTCCGGAGGCGCCGACGAACGGGACCCCCTGCTCGTCCTCGCGGGCACCGGGCGCCTCACCGATGAACATCAGTTCGGCATCGGCGTTGCCCGCGCCGAACACCACCTGGGTCCGGCCGGCAACGAGCTGCGGACACCTCGTACACGCGCGCGCCTCGTGGAAAAGCTCGGCCAGCCGCTCCCGCCTCACGGCCGCAGGCGCACCCGGCGGCAGTTCTGCCCGGGAAAGCGCCAATGCGCCAGTAGCCGGGGGAGTGTCCTCGCTCACTCGACGGATGGTAGATACGGGGTCGGCAGAGGAGTACATTCCCGGGAAGTGGCCTTCACCCGCTCGGGGACGGACCACTTACCACGCACCCCACACCCCATCGCACCGATCGTGCCGGCATCCGCAAGGAGCTGGACCCGACAATGCACCAGCCTCTCTCTCCGCGCATCGCGGTTGTCGGCCTCGGCCGCCTCGGAACCGCGCTCCACCGCGCCCTCGCCTCCGCCGGCCTCGATGCCGGCCCCGCCCCGCTCGGCCGTGGCGCCGCTGGCGATCGCAGCGATCTCGTGCTGCTGTGCGTGCCGGATCGCGAGATCGCGTCCGCTGCCGCCTGCATCACGCCCGGCCCACTCGTCGCCCACTGCAGCGGAGCGAGTTCGCTCCACCTCGCGGCTGATCATCACCTGCGGCGCGGAGTCCTGCACCCGCTGATGAGCGTCCCGAACGGCGGCGCCTCACTCGAAGGCGCCTGCGCCGCGATTCGCGCCACCGACGACGCCGATGCGGCGCTGCTGCGGAGCATCGCTGAGCAGCTCGGCATGGTCCCGATCGAGGTCGCCGAAGCCGATCGCACCGCCTACCACGCGGCCGCGAGCCTGGCCTCCAACGCGCTCGTCGCCCTCCAGCTCGCCGCCGCCGAGCTCGCGGCGACCGCCGGCGTGCCCGCCAGCGCGCTGCAGCCGCTGGCACGCGCCAGCCTCTCGCAGGTCGGCTCCGACGGTGCGGCCGCCCTCACGGGCCCAGCCGCCCGAGGCGACTGGGAGACGGTCGCCGCGCAGCGCGCCGCCGTCGCCGACCGCACACCCCACCTTCTCCCCCTCTTCGACGCCGTGACGGACGCCTGTGCGGCCGTCGCCGGAACCACCCCCACCCCCATCACCGCGGAGCCCGCCTGATGCTCGTCACCCCTGTTCGCTCACTGACCGTCGCCAGGACGGTCGCCGAGCTGCGAACCGCCGTCGACGCCGCCAAGGCGTCGGGCCAGAGCGTCGGGTTCGTCCCGACGATGGGCGCGCTGCACGACGGCCACGCCACGCTCGTGCGCGCCGCAGCAGCCGAGCACGAGGCCGTCGTGATCTCGATCTTCGTGAACCCGTCGCAGTTCAACGACGCCAGCGACCTCGAGAACTACCCGCGCACCGAGGCCCAGGACTTCGCGGTCGCCGCGGAGGCTGGCGCGACCATCGCCTTTGCGCCGTCCTGCGATGAGATCTACCCCGCCGGCTTCGCCAGCACCGTGAACGCGGGCCCGGTCGCCGAACTGCTCGAAGGTGCCCACCGACCTGGCCACTTCGACGGCATGGCCACGGTCGTCGTCCGTCTGCTCGGCCTCGTCCGCGCCGATGTCGCGTACTTCGGCCGCAAGGACGCCCAGCAGCTCGCCGTGATCGAGCAGGTCGTCCGCGACCTCGTTATCCCGACCCATATCCAGGGCGTTGAGACGGTCCGCGAGAACGACGGACTGGCGATGTCGAGCCGCAACGTGCGCCTGTCGGCCGACGACCGTCGCCGGGCGCTGGCGCTCAGCCGTGGCCTGCGTGCCGCGCAGCGCCTCGCCGAGGGCGGCGAGCATTCCGCCCGCGCCCTGGAGGCTGCGGTCCTCGCCGAGCTCTCCAGCGAGCAGCTCGGCACCGACTACGCGACGCTCGTCGACGCCACCACCTTCCGCCCCACGGCCGTGCTCGATCGCGCGTCCGTCCTGGCCGTCGCCGCCACCGTCGGCGACGTTCGGCTCATCGACAACGTCCGCCTCTCGCCCGCCGCCTAGGCGGCCTTCTCCCCTCCCGTTACGGAGCGCCACCCCATGCACCGCACGATGCTGAAGTCGAAGATCCACCGGGCCACGGTCACGGGCAGTGATCTGCACTACGTCGGGTCGATCACGATCGACCCCGACCTCCTCGAGGCCGCCGACATCCTCGAGCACGAGCAGGTCGCCGTGGTCGATGTCGACAACGGCCAGCGCTTTGAGACCTACACGATCGCCGGTGAGCGCGGGACCGGCGTCGTCCAGGTGAACGGCGCCGCCGCTCGCCTGGTGCACCACGGCGACACGATCATCGTCATCTCTTACGCCCAGTACGACAAAGCCGAGCTCGCCGAGTACGAGCCGAAGGTCGTTCACGTCGAGAGCCGGACCAACCGGATCCTCAATGTCGACGATGCCGTCGCGACGCTGCTGACCGCCTCGGTCTAGCCGCGCCAGCGCCACCTCACACAGGAGACATCGAGATGTCGACCTACCCAACCAAGCCCAAGACCATCACGATCCCCAGCGACGCGTCGAACTTGCCAATGACGCTTCCGCGCCTCGTGGATCAATACAAGCGCGGCGAGAAGCTCGTCATGGTCACGGCCTACGACTATCCAAGCGCTCGCGCGGCGGAAGCGGCTGGCGTCGATCTCGTGCTCGTGGGCGACTCCGGCGCGATGACCGTGCTCGGGTACGACTCGACCGTCCCGGTGTCGCTCGATGAGATGCTCATGCTCGCCAAGGCCGTGCGCCGCGGGATGGAGAGTCCGTTCATGGTCGCCGACCTGCCGTTCGGCTCGTACGAAGTCTCCGACCAGCAGGCAATCGAGACCGCGATGCGGTTCGCCAAGGAGGCCGGCGCCGACGCGGTCAAGCTCGAAGGCTGCGGCGCGATGGCGGTCGCTCGTGCGAAGGCGATCGTCCAGGCGGGCATCCCGGTGATGGGGCACGTCGGCCTCACGCCGCAGACCGCGACGGCCCTTGGTGGCTACCGCGCGCAGGCCAAGGACGCGTCGGCCGCGATGGCGCTCGTCCGCGGCGCCGAAGCCCTCGAGGCCGTCGGCTGCTTCTCCGTCGTGCTCGAAGCGATCCCATCGGTCGTGGCTGAGGCCGTCGTCGACCGGCTCGAGATCCCGACGATCGGGATTGGTGCAGGCCCGTCGACCGCCGGTCAGGTGCTCGTGTTCCACGACCTCCTCGGCATCCGTGAAGGGCGCGGTGGCAAGTTCGTGCAGCGCTACGCCGACCTGCAGGACGCCATGGATCAGGGCGTCGCCGCGTACGCCGCCGACGTTCGCACGAAGGCCTACCCGGCTCCCGAGCACGAGTACGCCATGGACGCCGCCGAGGTCAGCGCCCTCCAGACGGCGCTGGCGGACCTGCCGGCCAAGCCGCTGTAAGACGACGCGTGCTGGGTGCGCCTCGAGAGCGGCGCACCCACATCGCAAAAGGCCCCCGCGCGCGTCTCAGCCTCGCTCGAGGGGTGAGACCAAGACGAGTGCCCGAACGCAGGCGGGCTCCAGCGGTCAGTGCTGGGAAAGCACTTCGCCCAGGGCGAACGTGACCACGAACGCGCCGATCACGAACGGCACCAGCAACGCACCCCGCCGACCTGGCTCGCGCGCCACGGCTCCGAGCACGACGGCGACCAAGCCGCTCAGGAGCCAAAGCGGACCAAGCGGCTCCGCCCAATACTGCGGAAGGTCGTAGCCGATCACCCATGCGATAGCGGAGACCGGAACCAAAACCGCTGGATTCATGAGCGCGAACACGAGGCCGAACCGCGTTGCCCATCGGCCAGCTCGGCTCTGCAGCGGCGACTTCCACAGGCTGACTGCGGCCACGACACCAGCGGCGATCAGCGCGGCCGCCGCCAGCACCATTGGCGTGAAGTGGACCGGATCAGAGAAGAAGCCTTCACCAGGTTCATCACTGGGTGTTCCACCGCGGGGCAAACGGCTCTGCCCGACGAAGAACACCGCGAAACCGAAGGCGTCGAGGCTCGCCGCGAGCATCAACGCGGAGCGAAGTCCGCGGGTTTGACGGTTGCCTATGACGGAGTCCCGAGGGCCACGATCAGCTGAGCAGGTAGCGCTCGAGCTCAGCCCGGTGGGCCGGCCAGATGTCGCGCACGGCGCCGGCGCGGGGCTCAAACGCATGGGAGAGCGCGAGCCCGCGGAGTGTGGACACGACGATCGCGAAGCGCGGGTTCACGCTCATGCCACCGCCTTGCGTGGTCTCAAGGCCAAGATCGGGCTGCAGCTGGGCGACCGCGCGGGCCAGCAGGCGCTCCAGCGGAACCATGCGCGCGTAGAGCTCCTCTTCGTCGCCGGCCGCAATCCAGAGCTTCACCATCACGGTGAAGAGCGGCCCGGAGAAGTCGCCCCAGAGGAGGTCGAGCGTCGCACGGACGCGCTCGGGGCGATCGGCCGGTAGGGCGTCGAGTGCCACCCGCAG
The DNA here is from genome assembly GCA_032119595.1 of Solirubrobacteraceae bacterium. GTDB lineage: Bacteria > Actinomycetota > Thermoleophilia > Solirubrobacterales > Solirubrobacteraceae > JAGIBJ01. Next base: position 207,232 of record JAUMBQ010000003.1, read on the forward strand.
CGCGACGAGCCGGCGACGCACGAGCTCCTCCACGGCAGCTGCGACGAGGTCGACGCGGTACTGGAAATGATGCGTGACGGCGCCGACCGACACCTCGGCGCGTTCGGCAATCCGGCGGGTCGTCGCCCCCGAGTAGCCCAGCTCGGAGACGCACTCGATGGTGGCGTCAAGCAGGCGTCGGCGCGTCTCTGCGCGGCGCTGATCCTGGGTACGGCGAGGCGGTGCACTCATCGAACCGCAACCGTATCCATTCGCGCACGCGTGAGCCGGGCGCCACCAATACAGAACCGTTGTTCGGTTTTGTGCGATGCTGCCCGAATGGCTGCCCCTCCCCTGCATGGCGTGCGCGTCCTGGATTGCTCACGACTCCTCCCCGGCCCGTACTGCTCACGGCTCCTCGCCGATCTCGGCGCCGACGTGCTGCGCGTCGACCATCCGAACGTAGCCCGAGGCGACATGGTCCGCGTCTTCCCGCCTTTGGCCGACGGTCCGGCCGACAGCGACGCCCGAGGCCTTGCGTTCATCGGCCTAAACCACGGCAAGGGGTCCGTCGCCCTTGACCTCACCGTCGCCGAACACCGCGACCACTTCCTGGCGCTCGTCGAGCAAGCCGACGTCGTGCTCGAAAGCTTCCGGCCCGGGGTGCTCGACCGCCTCGGGGTCGGGTGGACCGCGATCCATGCCACGAACCCCGCCGCCATCCTCTGCTCCATCACTGGCTACGGCCAGACGGGGCCACTGGCCGAGAAGGCCGGCCACGACATCGGCTACCTCGCGCGCGCTGGCGTGCTCGGTCTTTCGGGAGAGGCCGACCGGCCGCCACTCCCACTCGGCGTGCAGGTCGCCGACCTCGCTGGTGGCGCGCTCCCCGCCGTGATCGGGATCCTGGCCGCCCTGCGAGAGCGCGACGGAAGCCCCGCGCAGCCCGGCTCGGGCCTCGGCCAGCACGTCGATGTGTCGATGACCGACGGCGCCCGGGCGCTCCTCGCCCTCGACGGCCCCGCCGCCTTGGCCGGCCACCCCGAACCGGCCCGCGGCAGCGCGCCGCTCGGCGGCGCGGCGATGGCCTGCTATCGCACCTACCGCTGCTCCGACGGCCACGTGGCCCTCGGCGCACTCGAAGCGAAGTTCTGGCGAGCCTGGTGCACCGGCATGGGCCGCGAAGATCTGATCCAGCACCAAGGCGCCGCGCCCTCCAGCGAGGCCGGTCGCGAGATCGAAGCGCTCTTCGCCGAGCGCACCCGCGACGACTGGGAGGCCTTCGCAGCTGAGCACGACTGCTGCTTGGAAGCGATCGTCAGTCCAGCCGAGTCATTCGCCCGAGCCGCCGCATCCGCAACCGCAACCGCATCCGAGGGTGAGCTCGCGTTGATCCCGGCGTCGCTCACCGCTAAAGGGCCGAGCGGTGACCCCATTCGAGTTCCGGCGCCTGGGCTGCGCTTCTCCCGGTCGCCGCTCGCAGCGCCGGGCACGGCACCCGCGACCGGCGCCGACAACGCGCTCCTGGAGGACCTCAACGAGCGCTGGCCCGCCCGCTGAGCGGCGGGCCAGCGGCGACCGCCTAGGAGAGCAGGCTCTGGAGGTACTGCGCGGCGCCGTTCACGTCGGCGCTGGCAGTCGGCAGCGAGAACGACTTCACCTTGTCGCCGCCGTCGAAGCCGAAGCGTCCGCGCTTGTCGATCTCCACGAGCACGCCGCACTCCTGCGGCGTCGTGACGAACGTGACCTCGACCTCTTTGATGCGGCCCTGGCCGTGGAACTCGTACTCGGCGTAGACGCCGAGCTGCCCCTTGAGGTGGCCCGCCTTCGCGTTGCCTTCCTCGAGGTCGGCGCCCTTGAGCCCAAACCCGAGGTTGCTCATCGCGCCGAGCACGGCAAGCTGCGCCGGCAGCGCCTCGACGGTGACGGCGTCGAAGTCCGAGGCGTCGCGGGCTCCGGCGATGTCGAGCCGGGTCCGCAGCCCGAGCTTGATTCCGGGGAGGTGCGTGCCGCCGACGAGGTTCGGTGGGCAGTCCCAGGGCACCGGGATCGAGAACGGCAACTGGACCGACTGTCCAGCGCCGACGACGCCCGCGTTCGGCAGGTCGATCTTGCCGAACTGCTTGTTGATCTTGTACTCGTTGTCGTCGGTCTCCCGCTCGGCGACGCATTCGAACGAGAGCTTCAGGCCGCGCATGTCCTGCTCGCGGTCGCCACCGACGATGTTGACCTGCCCCATCAGCGTGCCGCCCGGAGACACCGTCGGACTCCCGAGAATCGCGTCGACGGAGGCCCCACCAACGCCGAAGGCGTCTTTCATCTTCTTGAACATGCCCGCAGTCTTACCGCTGGCGCGCCAACCGAGCGCAGGTTGTCGACCGCAGAGGACAGATAGGCCGGCAGGACGGCGAGCCAACGACCCAAGGCGTGAACGGCCATTTGTTGTCGCCAGGACGACAGATTTTGGCCGCTCACCGCCGATGGGTTGAAACCGAGCAATTGTTCGGTATGTTAGTTTGGCGCTACCACCACGGCGCCGGCCCCACCGCCCGGTGATGCCACCCTGCCCCACCCCGAGGACCGTCTGCATGAGCACCACGCCCGCCCTTCGCGATCTCGCCGGCGTCACCGATGCCCGCCACCTCACGGAGGACCAGCAGGCGCTGGCCGACGCGGTCGCCGACTTCTGCGCTGGTGAGGCCGGCACCCGCGAGCAGCGCAACCATCACACCAAGGGCCGCACCACCCTGCACTCAGGCCCGCTCTACCGCCAGGCGGCCCAGCTCGGCTACGTCGGCGCGCCGCTCCCGGAGGAGTACGGCGGCTCGGGCGGCGGCGCCGTCGAACTGTGCGTGCTGCTCGAAGAGACGACCTATGGGCGCGCGCCGATCGAAGGGATCGCCGTGACGATGATCGTCGCCGGCGCCTACGAGCGCTTCGGTACCGAGGCGCAGAAGACCGACGTGCTGAACCGGATCGCCGAGGGCGACGTCTTCGCGATTGCCATGTCCGAGCCGGGATCGGGCTCCGACGTGGCCAGCATGCGCACGAAGGCCATCGTTGAGGGCGACGAGATCGTCCTGAACGGCCACAAGACATGGATCACCTGCGCGGCGCACTCGTCGGAGATCCTCGTGATCGCCCGCTCCTTCGAAGGCGACCGCAAGCACGACGGGCTCACGATGGTCTCGGTCCCGCGCGACACCCCCGGCGTCGAGATCCGGCCGATCGACACGATGGGCGGCGACGAGCAGTGCGACGTGTTCTTCACCGACGTGCGCGTGCCCGCCAGCCAGATCCTCGGCGAAGTCGGCGCCGGCTGGGGCCAGCTCGTCGCCGGTTTGAACGTCGAGCGCTTGATCATCGGCGCGGTGATGCTCGGCCTCGCCCGTCGCGCCTTCGACGACGCCCTCGCCTACGTGCGAGAGCGTGAGCAGTTCGGCAAGAAGATCGGGAGCTTCCAAGCCCTCAAGCACAACGTCGCCGACCTCGCGACCGAGCTGCGCTGCTGCGAACTGCTCGTGTACGACGTCGCCCGCAAGATCGACGAAGACCCCAGCCGCCTGCTCCCCCGCGAGGCGTCGATGGTGAAGCTCAAGGTGACCGAGGTCGTGAAGCGCGTCGCGCTCGAGGGCATGCAGATGATGGGTGGCTACGGATACGCCACCGAGTACGACATGGAGGCCTACCTGCGCCAGGCGGTCGTCTCGACGATCTACGGCGGGACCAACGAGATCCAGCGCGACATCATCGGCATGACGTACGGCCTGTAGCCAGCGGAGGCGCCGCCGCCGCTGGCTCGGCGCTTTCGCCTGTCCCCCATTGGTCCGATTCGTAGACCACGGCGGCACCCAGCTCGGGCGCGCTGAATAGTCTTACGGCGTGGCCACCCGTCCGACCTCCCATCGCGCCCGAGGACTGGCGCGCCGCGATGCGCTGCTCCGCGCGGCCGTCGAAATCGTCGCCGAGCGCGGCGTCGGCGGCGCCACGCACCGCTCGATCGCCGAGCGTGCGGGCGTGCCGCCCTCCACCACGACGTACTTCTTCGCCTCGATCGACGAGCTGATCCTTGAAGCGCTCCGGCACTTCACCGAGCAGCGCGTCACTCAACTCAACGAACTCAGCGCGGTTCTCACGGAGCGCCACAGCAGCCCACAGGAGACCGCCCAGCTGTTCGCCGAGATCCTCTGCTCGGCCCCGCGCCAGCACGAGGTCGCGCAGTTCGAGGCGTATCTCGACGCCAGCCGCCGCGACTCCGAGGACCGCCACGCTGTGGCTTCGATCTTGGAGGCGTTCGAAGGCGTCGCCGTGAGCGCCTTGCGCGCCAACGGCACCCCGAACCCGGAGCTCGTTGCCCCGATCTTCGTCAGCCTCGCCGACGGCTACGGCCTGCGCCGCTGCGCGCTCGGCGGAGACCTCGATCCGGGGCCGCTCGCCGACGCGTTTTACCGCCTGTTTGAGTCCTACGCGGCCACACCGCCGACGGCGTAGCGCGCTCGATCAGTCCGCGGCGCGTTCGGCGAGCCGACGAGCCAGCGCCTCCGTGAGTTCAACCGCCGACGCCACCGTGTCGTAGTTCAAGTTCTCGGGGGTGTCGGTCATCAGGTGGTAGTTCGAGAGCGCCCGCCAAGGCGCCAGCGAGACTAGAACGACCGTCGGGATATTCGCCCGACTGACAACGATCCCGTCGGTGCTGAACCGGGAGCGCAGCCCACGCTCCAAGCTCACCCCGACCTCCTTGGCGACCTGTTCGGTGAGGTCGCGGAACGAGGGGTCGGTGTAGTCGTGCATGCCGACCGTCCCCTCGCCCTCGAGCATGACCAGCTGTGGCGACCCGATCGTGTCGACGGTGACGCAGTAGGTCGAGGTCGGGTCAAGTTCGGCCTGGTGCGCCTCGAGATAGCCGTAGACACCGCCCTGCAGCTCTTCTTCCGCACCGGCCGACAGCAGCACGATGCGCACTCCCGGAATTGGCTCGTAGCGGAGCCGCTCGGCGAGGGCGACGAGGAGCGCAACCGCTGAGAGGTTGTCGTTGGCTCCCGGCACGGTCGGGCTGCGCATGATGTCGACGAGCAAGCCCCACGCGACGGCGCAGACCGCGGCGCCAGCAAGCCGAAGCGACCTCAGCCCGGTCAGGAGGCCTACCGCCACCGCGACCGGGGCGGTGAACGCCGGCCACCACATTGGGATTGACGAGTTGATCGACTCGATCCGCTTCGGGAACCGCTTCCAGAGTGCCTTCTGCAGCGACTGATCGAACATCTTGCCCGTGCGGCCCGCGTCGTGGTGCGCCATCACGAGGAGCGTGACGGGCGCGTTGACCTCGCCGATCTCTCCGATGACGTTGGTGGTCGGGCGCTCGCGGCGGAGCATGCGGCGCAGCAGACGGGAACGGTTGTCGATGTCGTCGGCGAAGAGCGCGCCGGCCGCGACGCTGAGCGCAGCCAGCGCGCCGCGGCCACGCCTCGGATTGACGACGCCGGCCACCAGCGGAACCGAGACCGCCAGCGCGAGGGCGCTTGGCCACCCGAGATAGAACTTCGCTGGTTCGATGCGCGCCTCAACTCCGGCCGCCTTCAACCGGTCCTGGAGGAGTTGCGCCGAGCGAAACTCTCCTGGACTGCCGGCCGCGCGCTCGAAGGCTGCGTGTTGCTCGACGACCTCGCGCAGCACCGCCAGCTCATCGACAGATGCCTCAAACTTCGCCCCGGGGGCGGCGGATGCGGACGCTTTGGGCAGGCTCATGAGGAGATCCTAAGTCAATACTGGACAAACGTCCAGACTTCGGCGGAGTGGCGCTCAGGTGGCCATCCTCGTCGAACCTCGAACACCTATGCACCGCACGCAACCCTCGTGGCACGACGACGCTCGTACCGCCTACTCCAAAGGACGAACGGGCGACGCTGGCTCGGGTGCTTCCAAGAGCCCGGGCCCGTACCGCCTGATCACCTTGGCCGGCGCGCCGGCCGCGATCGCATAGGCCGGAAGATCGGAGGTCACGACACTGTTGGCGCCGATGATCGTGCGCTCGCCGATCGTGACGCCGCTCGTGATCACGACGTTGGCGCCACCCCACACGTTGTCGCCGATCTTGACCGGCCCCTTCGTCGTGAAGCCCTGCCAAGGGATGGGCTGATCGAGGTCGTCGAAGCGGTGATTGGCATCGGTGATGAGCGAGCCGTTGGCGAACATGCAGTGCTCGCCGATCTCGATGAGGTTCATTGCCGAGACCATCACGCCGCGATTGAGGAACGTGCCGGCACCGATGCTCACGCGCGCGCCTTCGCCGCCCGTGATCCAAACGTCTGGCTCGAAGTACACCTGCTCGCCGAGCGTAAGCCGGCCCTCACGAAGCATCTCCAGAACCGGGCCGTGCACGGGCCAGCGGGCGAACGCCCGACGGGTCGCCAGCTCCTTGTAGATCGCGGCGCGACGCCACGGAAACGCGTTCCGCTCGTACCAACGCCACTTGCGCCAGAACTCGACTGCCTCAGAACGCGTGACCACACCTCCACCCTATGCCCGCGTGATGCGCGATGATTCGGCGGTGCCCGAGACGCTCCGCATCAACGACCGCCTCGCGCTGCCCATGGATGAGCTCCTGATCCGGGCATCCCGCAGCAGCGGCCCAGGCGGGCAGCACGCCAACGTCACGTCATCGCGAATCGAAGTCGTCTTCGACGTGAAGGCCAGCGAAACGCTCGACGACTGGCAGCGTGAGCGCCTCCTCGAACGCCTCGGCCCCACCGTGACCTCGGTCGCGCAGGAGACCCGCAGCCAGCGCCGCAACCGCGACCTCGCCCTTGAGCGCCTGGCGGGCCGCATCGCCGCCGCCCTGGTCGTGCAGCGCGCGCGGCGGGCCACCAAGCCGAGCCGCGGAGCCAAGGAACGTCGCCTCCAAGCCAAACGCCGCACGAGCGGCAACAAGGCCGGCCGCCAGCGCCCGTCGCACGACGACTGAATCCGCTTCAGAAACACACTCTGTTCTGGAGTGGTAATCGCGTCTTCCCTCTGGAATACTCCGAGCCGAGGAGTCCAACGGGCCAAGGTCCGACCTCACCCGGCGCTGTGTCCCACCGCCGCTGTCCCAAGCGTCACCACGCAGGAGCGATCCGTGTCCCAATTCTCTCGCCTGTCCGCGAGTCCGCCGCAGCCTCGCACCGGCCGTCCGACGCTGCGCCGCCTGGCCACCCGTACCGGCTCGGCACTCAGCCTCGCTCTCGCCGCAGGCATCCTCTCGGCACCGGCGTCACTCGCGGCTGTGCCACGCCTGGAGACCCCGATCGTCTCCACCTCGACGCAGACCGACGTCATCTCCAGCGCCGTCAGCATCCGTGTGCCGCTGCCGTCCTCCGCGGGCGGGCGCCCCGAGGCCTGCAACTGGCTCTCCTACCAGCGCTTCCGTTCCGCCGACGGCCCTACCGACCCGATGCAGGCCGATGCCGTCGCGGTGCTCATGCCGGGCCTGATCGAGGGCGCCACCGCCTTTGACCCCGTCGCACGCAACACCATCCGCGAGTCGAGGCGCCGTGGCAAGTCGATCGAGGTGTGGGGCATCGACCGCCGCTCCAACTGCCTCGAGGACCGCACCGGCATCACGGGCAGTGAAGCTGCCGGCGATGTCGACACGATGCTCGGCTACTACTACGGCGGACAGCCGGTAAACGGGAAGACGTTCCGAGGCTTTGCCCAGCCGAACGCGACGTTCCTGGCCGACCTCGGCGTCGCGCAGACGGTGCGCGACTACAACGCCGTGCTCACCAACGAACTTCCGTCGCAGCCGTGGCGCGAGGAGCACGTGATCTGCGGCGGCCACTCGATGGGCGGCCCGCTGACTGAGGTCTTCGCCGCCTGGGACTTCGACAACAACTCCGCGACCACCGAGGACGCCGGCTGGCGCCAGTGCGCGGGCTTCATGGGCTTCGACACGGCACTCAAGGGGTCGCTGAGCAGCAAGACCGCCAGCGGCGACGCGCTGATGAACGCACTGACCGGCGGCTTCCTGTCGGTCACCCGTGATCTCTCGGCCGCGGTGCTCAAGTCGGGCCTCGCGCCGCGCTACGTCGACCTCATCGGCATCGGTCCGGAGACGATGGGTCTGCTCGAGGCCATCGGCTACCTCGCTGATACCCGCCCGACGGAGGACTGGTCCACCACGGTGCGCCGCGTCCCGAACTCCGCGCAGGTCAAGGACTTCCTGCACCTGTCAGGCTCGGCCGACCTCAACCGGTGGCTGTTCTCCGACGACTCGATGCGCGACTTCCGCTACTCGTACGCGGCGGCACTCGGCCAGATCATGGACGACAACGGCGCCGTGTTCGGCCTGGTGCGGTCGAGCTTCGGGTTCTTCGACAACGCCCCGATCCGCACGAACCGACTGCCCGCTTCCCTCACGTCGATCCCACTCCTGGGTACGTTCGTGAAGCCCGGCAAGCTCGTGCTCCCGCAGCCGCGCACCCCGAAGCCGCTCATCGGCTGGCGCAACTACGACGCGCTCGAGCAGGACGGCGTCCAGCTCGGCACCGGCTGGACCACGCCCGACGGTGAGGTCACAGACTTCCGCGACTTCGCACGCATCCTGCACGAGGGCCCGCTCAACCTGACCGAGAACTACTTCCCGATCCGCCTGATCCTCGACCTCAACATCGCGCAGGGCGGCGACCGCTCCAAGGAGCTGTCGGCGATCAAATACCCCGACGGCGTCACGCGCAAGCCGCGCTTCGTGGCGATCGCCGGCGACGGCCTCCGCGGTAAGGAGTCGATCTTCTCTGATCCCGCCGTGAAGCTCCCGGGCTACCAGCACCTCGATGTGCTCACCGCGTCCGAGACGCAGAACAACGGCCAGCCCGAAGGCTCCAGCCAGGCCTTCGCCGATCTCATCGACGAAGCCCTCGGCAACTAGTCACCCCATCGCCTCGCGTCGCGCCGTCAGTCGACGGTGCGGCGCGATGTGTTGCTGCCGGGCGACGCCTGGGGAGGGCGACCTGTCGCGGCACGATTTCGCCCAACACGCCGTGGCGACGATCGTCCTGACCGCCGCGCCGCGTATTTCGAATCGGTCCGCTCAGTCGACGGCGCGCTTCACGAAGCCGCGCAGGCCAGCGGCCGCGAAGATGATCGTGGAGGCGGCGATGCCGAGCACGATCCAGTGGGTCGCGAGGTGCGGCAGGCCGGCGAGCGAAGCGCGCATGCCCTCGCTCACGTAGGTGAGCGGGTTGAGCAGCGTGACCGTTTGGAACCACTGGAGTTCGTCGAGGCCTGCCCATGGGTAGAACGTGGCACCGGTGAACGTGAGCGGCGTGAGGACGATCGCGAACACGACGTTGATGCGGTTCGGCGGGACGGCGGTTCCGAGCACAAGGCCGACGGCAGCGCCAGCGATCCCGCCGAAGAGGAGCAGGGCGATGAAGCCGATCGGGTTCCACGCGGTGAGGTCGATGCCACCGGGCAGGATCAGCGCGGCGAGCGGGATCACCAGCACCGCCGCGACGATGCCTCGCGCGGCCGCGAACACCATCTTCTGCACGCCGACCATCCACGCCGGCAGCGGCGCGAGGAGACGGTCCTCAATCTCTTTCGTGAACGAGAACTCGATCACGAGCGGAAGCGCGGTGTTCTGCAGCGCGGTCAGCACGAGGGTAAGCCCGACGATGCCTGGCAGCAGCTGATCCCCGTAGTTGCCGCCGGCTGCACCGATCGAAGGCAACACGCGCCCGAAGACGAACAGGAAGAAAAGCGGTTGCAGCAGCGACTGCGCGAGGAACCCCGCGAGTTCGTGGCGGACGACGACCCAGGCGTCGCGCTGCGAGAGCGCGAGGAAGGCATGGAGCGAGGCACGTCGGCCCGCGTGCGGTGGCTCGGTGGGCGTCAGCGCGGAGTTCATCGCAGGTCCCTGCCGGTGAGGTGAACGAAGACGTCTTCGAGCGTGCCTTCCAGGCGACGCAGCGACACGAGCGTCCCGCCGCTTTCCTCCACCGCGGCCGCGACCGCGGCTGGCGTGGCGTCGCCGAAGAGCCGCACGCGGGTGCGACCACCGATCTCGTCGATCTCGGCGTTGCCGAGTCCGGCGAGCGCGTCGCCGACGGGCGCTTCGGTCATGAGTTCGAGGCCGCCGCTGCTCGGCAGGAGCTGGCGCAGCCCGCGCGGGGTGTCGAGGGCGATGCGCTCGCCGTGGTCGACGATCGCGATGCGGTCGCAAAGGCGCTCGGCCTCGACCATGTCGTGGGTGGTGAGCAGGATCGTCGTGCCACCAGCCTTCAGCGCTTCGATCTGGTCCCACAGGAACAGGCGAGCTTGTGGGTCGAGGCCGGTGGTGGGCTCGTCGAGAAACAGGATCCGAGGCCGATGCATCAGCGCGCGGGCGATCATCAGCCGCTGGGCCATGCCGCCTGAGTAGAAGTCGACGCGATCTCCGCCGCGGCCTTCGAGCCCAAACGCCACGAGCAGTTCCTCGGCGCGCTCCTTGCGCTCCTTGCGAGAGAACCCGAAGTACGCCGCGTGGAAGGTCAGGTTCTCGAACGCCGTGAGCGCCCGGTCCAGGTTGGCGCGCTGCGGGACGACGGCGATGCGCTGCTTGACGGCGGTCGGATCCTTCGCCACGTCGAAGCCGTCGACGGTCGCCGTTCCGCCGGTGGCCTGCACGCGGGTCGTGAGGACGCCGATCGTGGTGGTCTTCCCGGCGCCGTTTGGCCCGAGTAGTCCGAAGATCTCGCCCTGGTCGATCGTGAACGAGATGCCGCGAACGGCCTCGTCGGCGGCGCCGGCGTAGCGCTTGCGCAGCTCCGCGACGGTGACGATGGGACCAGGCACTTACGCCGCGGCCGTCGCCTTCGGCGCTGCACGCTTGCGCTTGGCTTTCGGTTTGGCGGGCGTCACGAGGTGCTTCAGGAACTGGCCGGTGTAGCTGCCCTCGACGGCGGCCACCTGTTCCGGCGTCCCGATCGCAACCACGGTGCCACCCTCGTCGCCGCCTTCGGGACCCATGTCGATGATGTGGTCGGCGGTCTTGATCACGTCGAGATCGTGCTCGATTACGACGACACTGTTCCCGGCTTCGACCAACCGGTTCAGCACCACGAGCAGCCGCTCGACATCCGCGAAGTGCAGGCCGGTCGTCGGCTCGTCGAGGATGTACAGCGTGGTGCCGGTGCTCACCCGAGCCAACTCATTGGCGAGCTTGACGCGCTGCGCCTCGCCGCCAGAGAGCGTGGTCGCGGGCTGACCGAGGCGCACGTATCCGAGCCCGACGTCGCGGAGCGTCTCCAGGCGACGCCGCAGGGGTGGGATCGCCGAGAAGAACTCGACGGCCTCATCGATCGGCATCGCGAGCACGTCCGCGATCGATTTGCCCTTGAACTTCACTTCGAGCGTCTCGCGGTTGTAGCGCTTGCCGTGGCACTGCTCGCACGGCACGTACACGTCCGGGAGGAAGTGCATTTCGATCTTGATCTGGCCGTCGCCCTTGCAGACCTCGCAGCGCCCGCCCTTGACGTTGAAGGAGAACCGGCCCGGCATGTACCCGCGGGCCTTCGCCTCCGGCGTCTTGGCGTACAGCCCGCGGACGACGTCCATCAGGCCCGTGTACGTGGCCGGGTTGCTTCGCGGCGTGCGGCCGATCGGCGACTGGTCCACTTGGACGATCTTGTCGAGCTGCTCGAGCCCTTCCAGGCCGCGATGCGCGCCCGGACGCTGAGTCGAGCGGTGCAGCCGCTGGGAGACGGCCTTGCTGAGGATCCCGTTCACCAGCGTCGACTTGCCGGAGCCTGAGACGCCGGTCACGCAGGCGAGCACGCCAAGCGGGAAGCTCACGTCGACGCCCTTGAGGTTGTGCTCGGTGGCGCCGCGCACGGTGAGTTGGCCCGTCGGCTTCCGACGTTCCTCGCGTACCGCGATCGAGCGCTTGCCGCTCAGGAACTGGCCGGTGAGGGAGTTCTCGGTCGCCATGACCTCCTCAGGCGTGCCGGCCGCGACCACGCGACCGCCGTACTCGCCGGCGCCCGGCCCCATGTCGACGAGGTAGTCGGCGCGGCGCATCGTCTGCTCGTCGTGCTCGACGACCAGGACGGAGTTGCCCAGGTCGCGCAGCCGCTCGAGCGTCTTGATCAGCTTCTCGTTGTCGCGCTGATGCAGGCCGATCGACGGCTCGTCCAGCACGTACAGCACGCCGACCAGCGCAGAACCAATCTGGGTGGCCAGGCGGATGCGCTGTGCCTCGCCGCCCGACAGCGTCGCGGCCGAGCGACTCATCGAGAGGTATCCGATTCCGACGTCTTCCAGGAAGCGCAGACGCTCTTCGATCTCGCGGAACACCAAGCGGGCGATGTGCTGCTGCGTCTCGGTGAGCTCGACCTCGTCGAGCCATGTGCGCGCCTTGCGGACCGAGAGCGCCGCGAACTCGTGGATTCCCAGACCGCCAACCGTGACGGCACGAACCTCAGGCTTGAGTCGCGCGCCCTTGCATTCCGGGCAGGGCCGGATTGCCATGTACTGCTCGATCTTCTCGCGGACCGCGTCGGAGTCCGACTCGCGATGACGGCGCTCCAGGTTGCCGCGCACGCCCTCGAACGTCGTCGAGAACGTGCGTACGCGGCCACGCCGGTTCTTGTAGCGCACCTCGATCTTCTCGCCGGTGCCTTCGAGGATCACCTGCTGATGCTTCTCGGGCAGGCTCTCCCAGGGCTCGAACAGGTCAACGTCGTACGTCTCCGCCGCCGCTTGGAGCACGAGATCGAAATACCCCGACCAGGCTCCAGCTTGGCGCCACGGCACGATCGCGCCGTCGGCCAGCGTCAGCGTCGGATCCGGGATCGCCATCAGCGGGTCGACCTCGAGTTGCGAGCCGAGCCCGGTGCACCGCGGGCATGCCCCATGCGGGTTGTTGAACGAGAACGAACGCGGCTCGAGCTCAGCGATCGACGTGCCGCACTCCACACACGCGAACTTCTCGGAGTAGGTGCGGCGGGTGCCCTCCCCTTCGCGCGGCATCGTGCCGACAACCACGAGCCCGTCTGCGAGCTTCGTCGCCGCTTCGATCGCCTCGTGGATGCGGCTGCGCGACTCCCCGCGCACGATGATGCGGTCCACGATCAGGTTGATGTCGTGCTTGTAGGTCTTCTCGAGGACGATCTCCTCGTCGAGCATCTTGAGCTCACCGTTGACCTCAACACGCGCGTAGCCATCGGTGCGCAGCTGCTTGAGGAGGTCGGCGAACGTGCCCTTGCGATTGCGGACGACTGGCGCCATCACCATGATCCGCTCGCCCTCGGGCAGATCGAGCACGTTGTCGGTGATCTGCTCGACGCTCTGGCCGGTGATCTCCGCGCCGCAGTTCGGACAGTGCGGCGTGCCGATGCGGGCCCAGAGCAGACGGAGGTAGTCGTAGATCTCGGTGACCGTGCCGACCGTCGACCGCGGATTCTTGCTGGTCGTCTTCTGATCGATCGAGATGGCCGGTGAGAGCCCTTCGATCGTGTCGACGTCCGGCTTGTCCATCTGACCGAGGAACTGGCGCGCGTAGGCCGACAGCGACTCGACGTACCGGCGCTGGCCCTCGGCATAGATCGTGTCGAACGCGAGCGAACTCTTGCCCGAGCCCGACAGCCCGGTCATCACCACGAGCGACTCACGCGGGAGCTCCAGGGAGACGTCTTTCAGATTGTGCTCTCGCGCCCCACGGACGACGATCTTCGAAGCGGCCACGCCGAGCATGCTAGCGGGGCGAACGGACGTTCGCCCGGGCGCACCCCGCCAACGGCTCCACCGAACACGGGACACCGTCGGGCGCCACCGGAAATCGACCCCTTCGCCGTGAACGAATCGCCCGCGGAGCATCGTTTTGCCCGGAATCATGGTCAATTCAGGTCTAACTCGATAGGAATTGGCACGATTAGCCCATTGTCTGTAAAGATGGTCAAGAATCACTTATTTGCAGAACGCGCCACCCACCCGGCCGTCTGCAACGAAAGGAGCGCCATGAACACGAAGACCAAGGGGCTGGCCGCCGCGCTGACCCTGGCGGCTGTCGCCGCCCCCACCACCGCTGAGGCCGCCACCATCGCCGGCTCCGGCTCCAGCGCCAACACGCCATACATCGAAGCGCTCTTCAAGGCCTACAAGAAGGTCGACAAGAAGAACACGTTCACGTACCTCTCCAACAACGGCAATGCCGGGGTCAAGGACGTTCAGGAGGGCCGCAGCGCCTTCGCGATCCAGACGCGCGCCCCGCTGCCGTCGGACTCGGGCACGAGCTACAACAAGCTCTTCCTCGACGCGCTCACCGTCTCGGTGCACCCGTCGAACAAGCTCACCAACCTGCCGGTGAAGTCCGTGAAGGACATCTACACCGCCAAGGTCAACGAGTGGTCCGCGTACCCGGAGTCGGGTCTCACCAGCCCGATCGCCGCGTTCGGCCGCGTTTCGACCGCCGGTCTGTTCACGTTCTTCACTGCCGCCGTGCTCGAAGGCGCCGCGACGGCCACGAGCGTCACGCCCGTTGACAAGGACGGCGAAGTCGCCGTCGCCGTGTCGAAGAACCCCTCCGGCATCGGCTACATCGGCCTGGCCAACTCCAAGCCGGCCAACGGCGTGAAGCGACTGTCGCTCAACGGCATCCCGCCGACGCCGTCGACCATCAAGAGCCTCAAGTACCCGCTCTCGCGCTACTCGTGGATCGTGCTCCCGGCCAACAACCCGAACAAGGCCGCCGTGAAGTTCGCCGACTGGATCCGCTCCAGCTACGAGGCCGGCCAGGTACTCACCAAGCTCGGCGCCGTGCCGGCGTTCAACGCCACCAAGCCGTCCAAGAAGAAGAAGTAGCACCCCGCCCGATGGACCCACTGGTTCAGTCCTCGCAGGCCACCCCGCGCGGCCTGCATTCCGACCGCCGCGCCGAGTTCCTGCTCGGCGCGGTGGTCGCGGGCGTGGTCGGCTTCGTGCTGGCCATGATCGCGTTCGTCTTCCTCGAAGGCTGGCCGTCGTTCGCGCACAACGGATTCGCCTGGTTCGGGAGCGGCGGGAGCATCGATCGCCAGACCGAGGCGATCTTCACGTCGGCCAACCTCAAGCAGGAGCCGATCTACACGTTCCGCGCCTGGCCGATCATCTGGGGCACGATCCTCGTCACGGGGCTCGCCGTGCTGCTGAGCTTCTTGTCGGCGCTGTTCGTGTCGGTGTTCGTCGTCGAGTTCGCGCCGGACTGGATGCGCCGCATCCTCGAGCCGGTGATCCGCCTGCTCGCCAGCGTCCCGTCAGTGATCATGGGCCTGCTCGGCGTGCTGATCGTGGTGCCGTTCATCGGCCAGCACGTGATCTCCGACGACATGCGCCGGTCGGTCTCGTTCATCGTCTCGCTCAACGGCTACAGCCTCCTGTCGGGCGTTCTGATCCTCACGCTGATGGTCGCGCCGCTGATGACCGCCGTATTCGTCGACGGCCTGCGCTCCGTGCCGCGTGGGTGGATCGAAGGGTCCCTCGGGCTCGGCATCAACCGGTGGCGGACGTTCTGGAAGATCGGCGTCCGGACCGCCCGCCCGGCCCTTGTGGCGGGGACCGTCCTCGCGACGGCCCGCGCCATGGGCGAGGTCATCATGCTCGCGATGGTCTGCGGCGGCGTCGGCTTCTCCCCGAATCCCGCCGACGGCCTGATCTTCTTCCTCGAGCCGACGAAGCCGATCGCCGCCGCGATCCTGCAGTCCGCTGAGGAACTCACCTCGCCGCCGATGCGCGACACGATCTTCGCGATGGCGTCCGTCCTGCTCTTCTCATCGCTGGTCCTGTCGCTCGCAGGATGGGCGGCCAAACAACCGATGAAGCGCTACGGAGTGCGCGCATGACCGCCACCACCCCTCCGGCTGACCTCACTCCTTCACACGACTCCCCCACGCCCTTGAGTCCGCCAGGCGCCCCGGCCGCCAGCGCCCAGCGCCGGTCGGCCCGCGACTCGAGCGCGTCCTGGCGCCTGACCGACCGGATCGGTCTGGCGTTCGCGTGGATCCTGGGGGTCGGCTTCCTGATCGTGACGTCGGCCATCGTGCTGTTCTTGATGGTCCAAGGGCTGCGGTACCTCAAGCTGGACCTGCTCATCACCTCACCGTCGGCGGGGTTCAGCGAAAGCGAGACCGGTGGGTTCCTGGACCCGATGATCGGCACCGTCGTGATGGTGCTCATGGCGATGGCGATCGCCTTCCCGCTCGGCCTGTGTGTCGGCGTGTGGCTGAGCGAGTATGGCCGGCCCACGGCGCTCGCACGCGTGACCGAGTCGAGCATCGAGATGCTCGCCGGCACGCCGTCGATCGTGTTCGCGTTGTTCGGCACCCTGCTGTTCCAGAGCCCAGCGCTCGCCTTCTTCAGCCAGTCGACCGACGGGATCGTCTACGGCCGCTCGTTCTTCGCGGCCGCCGCCATGCTGTCGCTGATCGCACTGCCGCTGATCGTGGCGAACGTGCGCGAGGGGCTCCAGGCGATCCCAGGTCACGTGCGCGAAGCGTCGTACGCCGTCGGCAAGACGAAGATCGCGACCACCAGGCGCGTGCTGCTGCCCGCCGCGCGGCCGTCCGTGGTAACCGGAGCCATGCTCGGCGTCGGCCGGATCATCGGCGACACCGCGATCATCATCCTGCTGCTCGGCGCGACCCTCAAGATCGTGCCCGCGACCGACGTGCCGCTGCTGGGCACCTTGCAGGGCACCGGCAGCACGCTCACCAGCTTCGTCTACCAAAACGCCCCAACCGGCGAGGCGAATCAGCCGGAAAAGGCCTACGCCGCCGCCTTCGTGCTGCTGCTCATGGTGCTGCTCTTGAACGTTGCCGTTGACGTCGCCGTGCGGCGCGGAAGGAAGATGGCATGGGGTTCCTAGATCCACCACCAGTTCGCAAACTCCCGTTGGCCGGCGACGAGCCGTCGGTGGTCTCGCCGCCCAGCGCGCCGGCGAGCACGAACGGCCATGGGGATGGAAGCGTCGCGCTCGGTGGCGGCGCCACCAACGGACGGTCGCCGCAGCCTTCCCCGCTCGCCAGGTCGCCCCGTGAACGCCGGCCCGCGACCATCGGCGTGGACCGGATGGAGGTCGACGACCTTTCGATCTCGTACGGCCCCAAACTCGCCGTCGACTCGGTGTCGCTCCCGATCCGCCAAGGCGAGGTCCTCGCCCTGATCGGGCCGTCCGGCTGCGGGAAGACGACACTGTTGCGCTCGCTGAATCGCCTCACCGAACTCACGAAGACCGCGTCGCTGACAGGCAGCATCACGCTCGACGGCGACGACATCGCCTCCTTCGAGCCCACGACGCTGCGGCGCCGCGTGACGATGGTGTTCCAGCAGCCCAATCCGTTCCCGATGAGTGTGTTCGACAACGTGGCCTACGTGCTGCGCGAGCAGGCGTCGCGGCGCCCCAAGCGCGAAGCGCTCAAGGACGCCGTCGCGACGGCTCTCCGGCGGGCCGGGCTCTACGACGAGGTCGCCCACGACCTTGCCCACCCGGCGCTCCGCCTCTCCGGAGGCCAGCAGCAGCGGCTGTGTATCGCGCGCGCCCTCGCCGCCAACCCCGAGGTGCTCCTGCTCGATGAGCCCTGTTCGGCCCTGGATCCGCAGTCCACGCAAGTCATCGAGGACCTCATCGTGCAACTCCGCGAGGAGGTCGCCGTGGTGATCGTCACCCACAACCTGCAGCAGGCGTATCGCATGGCCGACTACGTCGCCTTCATGTACCTGGGCGAACTTGTGGAGTACGGACCGGCAGAGCAAGTCTTCGGGAACCCACAGCAGCAACGGACAAAGGACTACATCAGTGGCGCCTTCGGTTAGGCCCCTGATCGCGACGACCGTGCTTATGCTCACGACTCCGCTGATCGCCAGCTGCGACTCCACGATGGACCAAAGCGCCCGCGCGAAGCTCGCCGCCACCCGCGAAATCGGGAGTCGTACCTCGCAGCGCGTCGACCGAGAGTCGGCGACGGTGAAGGTCCGCGGCGTCACGCTGCTGCGCGACCGCGAGACGACGGCGGTGGTGGTCGAACTCGTCAACACGGGCAAGACGGCGCTGACGGACCTTCCGGTCTCCGTAGGCGTCCGCCGCGATGGCGAGGAGGTCCTCTTGAACAAGGCCCCGGACCTGGGGTGGTTCCAGACGCACGTGCCGGCGATCGCCGCTGGTGGCACCGCAACGTGGGTGTTTCAGAGTCCTCCGGGACGGGGCTCACGGGCCGGCGACGAGCCGTTTGCTCGCGTCGGCAGCCAGCCTGCGCCCGCGATCAGCTCGGCCGCTGAACTCCCGACGCTCCGTGCCACCTGGCTGCCGAGCGAGGGCACGCCCGGAGCGCCGACGTTCTCGGTGCAAAACACCTCCGACGTGCCGCAGTTCCAGCTCCAGGTGTACGCGTTCGCCCGGCGCGGCGAGGCGATCATCGGGGCCGGCGTTGCCACCGTGGACGATCTCGCCCCGGACCAAACCAAGACCATCGCGGTGCGGCTCTCCGGCCGACCAGGCGAGGGGCCGTTCACGGCCGTCGCGATTCCCACGATCTTCCAATGAGGAGCCAAAACCGATGACGTTCACCGACGACAGGCCGACCGCCCGGGCGGTGGCAGCTCCGCAACCAGCAACGGGGCCGCCGCACACTCGGCCGTTGGCGGCGACCGAACCGCCGACGGCGGCCGACCCGGCACGCGCGGCGACTCGCTGGGAGCAATGCGACCAGTGCCAGTCTCCGGTCGACCAGGCGCAGCGCTATTGCGTCGTCTGCGGCACCAACCAACGTCGCGCCGACGATCCTGTGACGCGATTCTTCGTGGCCGCACGTCGCTCGCGTACCGCGGTCGCGGTCGCGCCGGCCCCGACCGGCCGCACGGTCTCGACGACCGTCGCGGCCCTGCTGATCGCCCTCCTGCCCGTGGCCGCCGGCATCGGGATCGTCGTCGGTCGCGGGTCGGCCGACAGCGGCGATCAGGTGATCGAAGCGCTCAAGGCCGTCCGCGGTACGCAGACCGCCGGCGCGGCCACCGGTGCCGCCGCCATGGCTCCGGCCGACGAAGCCCTGGCCGCGACCAACGCCGACGCCGACGCTGCCAAGAAGGCGAAGGCATCCGACGGCGGGAAGGTCGAGGGCATCGACACGTCGACCGAGCAGGCCCCGATCCTCGCGTCCGGCCCGACCGGCAATGCGCGCAAGCTGGAGGACACGAAGCCCACCAAGAAGGACATCGAGGAGAGCAAGAAGGCCGTCGACCAGATCAACTCGCGCAAAGGCAAGGAATACATCGACCAGCAGCGCGACCTTCCCGACTCGATCGTGATCCCATGAGTACGGCGGCCCAGGATCCAGATCTCGTCGGTCGGCGCGACCGCCTCACCGAACGGTTCACGCTCGGGCAGGCTGAACTCGGCGGCATCTTCTACGAGATGGCGATTCGCGACCACGTGCGCCTGGATGTCCTCATGAGGAAGGCGGCGGCGCTCCAGCGGGTCGATGCCGAACTGACCGAGGTGCAGCGCGAACTCGACGGAGCTGGCTGGTGACCCACCGCCAGCTCACCTGGCTCGGCGTGCTGTCGGTGATCGTCACCGCGTTCGTGCTGATCGGCGGCGTCCAGCCGCCCGGCCTGTCCGCGGCGGCGCGCGCCGCGCTGAGGCAAGACACGTCGCCGACAACACCGCAGGCCGTAGCGGCGACGACCGCAACCGAAGCTGAGACGACGCCGGCGAGCGGGGTCGCCGGCGCTCCCAGCGACGACAGCGCGGCCGCCTCGGCTGCGAGCGACACTCCCGAGAGCGCCGCCGGCACCACCGAGTCCGAGACTGCGACGGCGGCCGCCGAAGACGACGAAGACAACGAAGACTCCGGCGACGACACGCCGGCCGCGACGACCCCGGCTGACGATGCGCCGGCTCCCACCAACGTCAAGCACGTCTTCGTGATCACGCTCGCGGGCAAGGGCTTCGATGCGGCGTTCGGCGCCGGCTCGGCCGCGCCATATCTCGCGGGTGAACTCCGCCCGAAAGGCACTCTCCTCACGAACTTCTCGTCGCTCGGACGCGCCGGACTCCCGGACCGGATCGCGTTCATCGGCGGCCAGCCCCCGAACCCGTCGACCAAGGGCGAGTGCACCACCTACAAGGAGATCCCGCCGCTCACGGCGCCGTCGAAAGCCGGTCAGATCACGACCGACGGCTGCGTCTATCCGAACAGCGTGATCAGCCTCGGCGATCAGCTCACGGCCGGACGCCTTACATGGCAGGCCTACGCCGAGGACCACGAGAAGGGACCGGGCGGCCCCACGGCCACCTGCCGCAGGCCGGTGTCCAACGAGGCCGACGGCTCACAGCTCTCGCGCCCGGGCGACGCCTATGCCGCCAGGAACAACCCGTTCATCTACTTCCACTCGCTGCTCGACCTCAGCGGCTGCGACGCCGACGTGGGCCCGCTGACGACGCTGGAGGCCGACCTGGCAACCCCGAAGAAGACGCCGAACCTGTCGTACATCGCTCCGAGCCTCTGCCACGACGGCAGCGAGTCACCGTGCGCCGATGGCGGCCCCGGCGGCCTCGAGGCGGCCGACGGCTTCCTCAAAACGTGGGTGCCGAAGATTCTGAGTTCCTCCGCGTACAAGGAGGGTGGTCTGCTCGTGATCACCTTCGCGGGCGGCCCGGGCGACGACACGCCGACCCGCAACGGCACGCTGCTGCTCTCCCGGTTCGCTGAGGCGGGAGGCACCGACGACACCGCCTTCGACCCGTACTCGCTGCTGCGATCGACCGAGGATCTCCTGGGGCTGAAGCCGCTCGCGAACGCAGCCGACGCGAAGTCATTCGCCGGGACGGTGCTGGCGTCAGCGCGCGTGGTCGTCGCCGGGGACGACTGAGACCGGCCGTTCAGGATCCGTCGATGGGCTGGCCGTTCAGGAACCGCCTGACGACGGCGCGGGCTTCCGTAGCGATCTCCCGCTCGACGATGTCGGTGTCTCGACCCCATCCCCCGATGAGTTCGTCGTCGTACCCAGAGAAGTCGAGCACCACCCCGTCTGCGTCGTCGGGCTGCCCTGGTTGCGCATAGGTCACGGACTCGACGTACCGGGCTCCGACGGACAGGGCAACCCGTCCGGTTGCGATCTCCCAACACCGAAAAACCACGAGTCCTCGCCACGCATCCGCCAGGGTGGCTGGCCAACGCTCGAGTTCGGCCAGCGTCCGCTCCAGTAGCTCTCCGAGGTCGTAAGCGAACGCGTCTGGCCCCTCACCGGCGAGCACTCTCAGCGTCGGGCTGTCGAGCCCGACGATCAACGCATCGGTCGCGAGCGCCGGGAGATCCTGGGACACGGCCTGCCTTGCCCGCCACTCGGACCCCGCGCCGAACAGTCGCCACTCCAGCTCGGTGTCGCTCTGCGGCCCGACGCTCACTTGATCGACTGGACGGTCTGCTTTTGCGTGATGCTCAGCGAACGCATGAGGCTGCTCAGCGTCGCCATCGCGCTCGCCATCTTCTGGTTGAGCTGAGCGAGCCGGATCATGTCCATTTGGTTGTTGCTGTCGACGTTCGCGATGAGGTCCTGAATCTGCTGCTGAATCCTGGCGACGGTCCGTTCCGCGGCCTTCGCCTTGGCCTCTTCCGCCTTCTGGCGCTTGGCGAGATCCTCCGACTCCTTCGGCGTCAGGACGACCGGCTTGCTCTCCATCGGCGGGGCGCTGTCGCCCTTGGTACCGGTCTCGCCCTTCGTCCCCGGGTCGCCTTTCGTCCCCGGGTCGCCTTTCGTGCCCGGATCGCCTTTCGTGCCCGGATCGCCCTTCGGACCAGTCGCGCCGGCGGCGTTCCAGCTAACGGACTGCGGCCAGCCCGCGGGGCACGGGCTGCCGGCGTTGACCAGGAGGATCTGACCCGAGCCGTCCGTGTCGATGCTCGACTGGTTGAAGCACGCGTGGATCACCCCGTCCCCGCCCTGCGGTGAGGAAAAGGCGGCTCCGCCCGCCATGCCGAGCATGACGAGGCACGCCGCACCAGTGGCGGCAATGAGTGGACGGGTGCGGGCGGGGCGAGACATGGGCAAGCGGCTCCGGGGGTGACGACGAACGTGATCGCGCCAGATGATGCCCGACCGCCCAGCATTGCCCTCTATCCCCTGGGCCCGGAGCCGGACGGTGCCACCACACCAAGCCGCTCGCGCACCACCAGACCCTGTCCACTGTGAACACACGGCCGCGAGGCATTGTGCGCCCGTTGTCCATGGCGCGCACGACGACGCGGCGGGACAGTGAAGCCATGTGCGGCATCGCAGGACTCTTCGCCAAATCGGACGCCATCGCCGGCACGCTCGGCACCCATCTCGCGGACATGCTGGCCCAGCTCGACGACCGCGGACCGGACAGCGCGGGCGTCGCGATCTACGGCCACGACCTCGGGGAAGGCGCCGTCAAACTTTCCGTTTTGGACCCCGTGGGAGCCCGCGAGTGGGCGCCAATCGCGAAGTCGCTCGGCTCGCTCGGCACGTCGTCCGTCATGCGTGACCTGGGCGACCAGGCCCTGATCCGGGTCGACGCAGATGCCGCCCTCGTCAGGGCCTGGATAGCCGAGCACCATCCGGACGTGATCGTCCTCAGCGTCGGTCACGCCATCGAGACGTACAAGCGAGCAGGCGGCGTCGCGATGCCCGGTGGCCTGATCGAGACGGCCGCGCTGCGCACGCTGTCCGGTGGCCACGCCCTCGGCCACACCCGGATGGCGACCGAGAGTCGCGTCACCACTGAGCATTCCCATCCGTTCTCGACGGGCCCGGACCTCTGCCTCGTGCACAACGGGTCGCTCTCCAACCACAACCGGCTGCGCCGCCGCCTGCAACGCGCGGGCATCTCGTTCGCCACCGACAACGACTCCGAGGTCGCGGCCGGCTACCTCACCTGGCGGTTCCAACAGGGCGACGACCTCCAGGCAGCGCTCGACCACGCGGTGCTCGACCTCGACGGGTTCTTCACCTTCGCGATCGGAACCCGCGACGGCTTCGCGGTGATGCGCGACCCCGTCGGCTGCAAGCCCGCCGTGATGGCCGAGACGGACGACTGGGTCGCCATGGCGTCCGAGTTCCGGGCCATCGCAACGCTCCCGGGGTCCGACGACGCGCGCGTCTGGGAGCCGGAGCCGGGCCGGATCTACCGCTGGTCCCGCGAGCCCGCGCTCGTCTGATCGCGCCACGCCAGTCGCGCCGCCCCCTCCTTCCGCCCCATCTTCCGACCAGGACGTCATGCCACCGATCGACACCCTCAGCCCCGCCCCCGAAGCTCCCGTTGCCAACACCCTCGCGGGCACCGTCTTCGATCTCGAAACGACGACCGTCACCGCCCTCAACACCGCGCTGCATGAGGCGAGCGCCAGCGAGTTCTCGGTGCTGCACCCAAGCGGCAAACACAACCTCGCGGTCGGTCTGATGGCGCCGCTGGTCGTCCGGATCGAAGGCCACGCCGGCTACTACTGCGGCGGAATGAATCAGCGCGCGACCATCGAGGTGACCGGCAACGTGTCGTCGGGGGTCGGGGAGAACATGATGTCCGGCCGGATCGTCGTCGGCGGCACCGCGAGTCAGGCAGCGGCCGCCACGGCCCATGGCGGCCTGCTCATCGTGCGGGGCGACGCCGGCGCGCGATGCGGGATCTCGCTGAAGGGTGCCGACGTGGTGGTGGAAGGCTCGGTCGGGCAGGCGTCGGGGTTCATGGCGCAGTCCGGGCGACTCCTCGTGTGCGGCGACGCAGGCGACGCCCTCGGCGACTCGCTGTACGAGGCGAAGATCTTCGTGCGGGGAAACGTCGCGGGGCTCGGCGCCGACTGCATCGAAAAGGAGATGCGCCCCGAGCATCTCGACGAGGTGCAGACGCTGCTCGCCGCCGCCGGCCGCGACGACCTCACGCCCTCCGACTTCCGTCGGTATGGCTCCGCGCGCGAGCTGTA
The DNA here is from genome assembly GCA_032119595.1 of Solirubrobacteraceae bacterium. GTDB lineage: Bacteria > Actinomycetota > Thermoleophilia > Solirubrobacterales > Solirubrobacteraceae > JAGIBJ01. Next base: position 231,132 of record JAUMBQ010000003.1, read on the forward strand.
CCACTTCACCGCCGACCGAGTGGAGGCCTGAGCATGGCACCCGAGTTCGTCCCCGCCACCGCCGCGCCCGCGCCCGCCATCAACGGCTGGGCACGCCCATCCGCCACCTTCGATGAGGCCACAATCGCGGGCATCCAACGGTCCGCGCGCGAAGGGATCTACGCCATCCGCGGCGGCGGTGCCAAGCGCGCCGTCCCCCACTTCGACGACCTCTTGTTCCTCGGGGCCAGCATGTCGCGCTACCCGCTGGAGGGCTACCGCGAGCGGTGCGACACCGACGTGATTCTCGGGGAGGGCCGCTGCAAGCGCCCGATCCACCTCGACATCCCGATCACGATCGCGGGAATGAGCTTCGGCGCGCTCTCGGCGACCGCCAAGGAGGCGCTCGGCCGCGGCGCCAGCGCCGTCGGCACGAGCACGACCACCGGCGACGGCGGAATGACCGATGAGGAGCGCGGCGCCAGCACCAAGCTCGTCTACCAACTCCTGCCCTCGCGCTACGGGATGAACCCGGACGACCTGCGTCGCGCCGACGCGATCGAGATCGTGGTCGGGCAGGGCGCGAAGCCCGGTGGCGGCGGCATGCTCCTCGGCCAGAAGATGAACGACCGCGTCGCGGCGATGCGCAACCTGCCGCCGGGCGTGGATCAGCGCAGCGCCTGCCGGCATCCCGACTGGACCGGCCCGGATGACCTCGCGATCAAGATCCAGGAGCTCCGCGAGATCACCGGCCACGCGATCCCGATCTACATCAAGATCGGCGCCTCGCGTCCGTACTACGACACCGCGCTCGCCGTGAAGGCCGGCGCCGACGTCGTCGTGCTCGACGGGATGCAGGGCGGCACGGCCGCCACGCAGGACGTGTTCATCGAGCATGTCGGGATCCCAACGCTGTCGGCAATTCCCGGCGCCGTCGAGGCCCTGACCGACCTCGGGGTGCACCGCGACGTGCGCCTGATCGTGTCCGGCGGCATCCGGACGGGCGCCGACGTGGCCAAGGCCCTCGCGCTCGGCGCCGACGCCGTTTCGATCGGCATCGGCGCGCTCGTCGCCCTCGGCGACAACGCCCCAGAACTCGCCGACGAGTACGCCAAGCTCGGCACGGTCCCCGGGAGCTACGACGCATGGCATGAGGGCCGCGACCCGGCCGGGATCTCCACACAAGACCCTGAACTCGCCGCCCGGCTCGATCCCGAACTCGGCGCTCGGCGCGTGGCGAACTACCTGCGGGTGCTGGCCATGGAGGCGCAGACCATCGCGCGGGCGTGCGGCAAATCGCACGTCCTCAACCTCGAACCCGAGGACCTCGTGGCGCTGACCGTCGAGTCGGCAGCCATGGCCCGCGTGCCGCTCGCCGGCACGAATTGGATTCCCGGCGCGCCCACCGCGCCGGTCGTTCCCGCATCACCCGCCGAGCTGATGCACACCACCTCCTCACCGATCGGAGCCCTCCGATGAGCAGCACGACCGACACGTTCCTCCCGCCGGTCTCCGAGCCCGCTGCGGCCCCGGCCCAGGCGCCGAGTTCAGGGGTCGCCGACCTCCCAGCCGGCGTCGACCTCGTGGCCGTGCAGTGGGTTGACGTGCACGGCGCCACAAAAGCGAAGCTGATCCCGCGGGCCGCGTGGGCCTCCACCTGCGGCCCGGACGGCTGCGGCGCGGGCTTCGCCTCGTTCGCGAACCACGGCTTCGCGCGCGGCCCGGAGCATCCAGAGTTCGTCGCCATCCCCGACGACGCCCCGGTGACCGTCCTGCCGCACCGCCCGAACGTCGCGATCGCGTTTTCCACCGTGATGGACGGCGACAACGTCGCCACGTGCGACGCGCGAGCAATCCTCGCTCACCAGCAGGCCCTCGCAACCGAACGCGGCCTGGCACCCATCGCGGGGATGGAGCCCGAGTTCTTCCTCCTGCGCAAGGACGAGACCGGCGCCGTGGCACCGCTGGACCCGCTCGACACGCTCGACAAGCCCTGTTACGACCTCGGCGCGCTGCTGCGCACCAGCGGCGTACTCGGCGACATCGTCGGCGCGATGCAGCAGCTCGGGTGGAACGTGAGCGCCCTGGATCACGAGGACGCCAACGGCCAGTTCGAGATCAACTTCCATCACGCGGACGCGCTCACCACCGCCGACCGCTTCACGCTCCTGCGCACGATGATCGCCGACATCGCCGGCTCCCACGGTGCCATCGCGAGCTTCATGCCCAAGCCGCTGTCGGGCCGCACCGGCTCCGGCGCGCACGTGCATTTCTCGGCGTTGGACGCCGACGGAGAGAACCCCTTCCTGGACCTCAGCGACCCACGCGGACTGGGTCTTTCGCGCGACGCCTACGCCTTCATGGGCGGAGTGATGGCTCACGCCAAGGGCCTGGCCGCGCTCACCATGCCGACGGTGAACTCGTACCGCCGGCTGCACTCGACGGGCGGATCGTCGGGCGCGCGCTGGGCACCGGACGCGATCGTCTACGGCGGCAACAACCGCACGACGATGCTGCGCGTCCCTGGTCCGGGCCGGTTCGAGAACCGCGCGATCGACGCCTCCTGCAACCCCTACCTGGCCATTGCCGGCATGATCGCCGCCGGCCTCGACGGCATCGACCGCGGGCTCGACCCAGGTGCGCCGGTCCAGGGCGCGGCGCCGGGCGTCGGGGTCGAGCGGATGCCACGGACGCTCGCCGACGCACTCGACGAACTGGAGCGCGATGTCGTCCTGCGCGACGCACTCGGCGAGGAGGCGATGTGCGAGCTCGTCGCGGTGAAGCGGATGGAGTGGGGCGCGTACATGGAAGCCGTCACCGACTGGGAGCAGGCGACCTACCTGCGACGCGTGTGATCGGGATGAATTTTGGAATCGGAGCGACCTCGTGGAGCGCAGCGAAGTGAACGCGGCAGCCAGCGACGTGCTCGTCATCGGTGGCGGGATCACCGGGCTCAGCGTGGCGGTGCACGCCGCGCGGCGGGGGCTGCGCACGACGCTCGTCGAAGCGCAGGACATCGGCGGCGTGTCGACGCAGCGCTCTGGCGCGCTCGTTCGTACGCACTACGACGACCCGTCGTCCGCGGCCCTCGCACTGCGGGGCCTTGAACTCTTCGAGTCGTTCCACGACCGGTACGGCGGCCCGAGCGGATTCGCCGCCACCGGGTTTGCGTACGTGCCCGAGCAGCACGAGCTGGACAGCGGAGCCTTCGAGGCCCGGGTCGCGATGCTGCAGGCCGTCGGCGTCGAAACCCGCATCGTCGACGACAGTGAACTCGCAGGGATCGACCCGGCGGTCGACATCAGCGACGTCGGCGTCGCTGCGATCGAGCCGCGATCGGGCTTCGCTGACCCCGCCACGACGACGTCAACGCTCGCGGCCGCCGCCACCGCGGCCGGAGCGACGCTCCTCCCGCAAACCGCGGTGCTGCGGCTCGCCGCCGACGCCAGCGGAGCCATCGTGGGTGCTGAGGTCCAGGCAACGAGCGAGGCGCCGCGGAAGCTCGAGGCCGCGCAGGTCGTGCTCTGTAGTGGAGCCTGGTCGCCGGTCCTCGCCGCCGGCGTCGGCCTCGACCTCCCCATTCGCCCGACGGCGGTGAAGCTGGCGTTCGTCGAGCGCACCGGTCCGGTGCACCTCACCGTGATCGACGCGCCCGGCGGTATCTATCTGCGTCCCGATCCGAGTGGCGCGACGCTCGTCGGCCGGCGCACGTGGACCGACGAGCCGCTCGCCGGCCCGGACGCGTCGCTGCCCGAGGTCGACGACGCGTTTCTGGCCGAGGCCGCAGCGCGCTTGGCGAGGCGACTGCCCGCGGCAGCGGGCGCCAAGGTCGTCGGGTCTCGGGCCGGGATGCTCGACATGACCCCCGACGGACTTCCCCTCGTGGGCCCGGCACTCCTCGCTGATGGGGCGGGAGTGTCGGGTCTGTGGCTTTGCTGCGGCTGGAGCGGGACGGGCTTCAAGACCGGCCCGCCCGTCGGCGAGGCCCTCGCCGAGTGGCTCGACACGGGCGCCACCGCCCTCGACCTCAGCAGCTACGCGCCAGATCGCGCGTTCGCGCCGGCGCCCGCGGTGGTGCGGTCGCCGCACTGACGGCGGGCGGGCGCTGGGGTCGCACCACGGGACGGAAGGAGACGTGAGCCCCTTACCTTCGACCGATCGGTCGGAGGTGGACTTCTGCGACGGTGCCCGGGCCGGCAATGGCCCGCCGTAGTTGGACGGAACCCCCGTGGGCGTCGGTGATCTGCTTGACGATCGCGAGTCCGAGCCCCGATCCGGGACGCCCGCGGCTGGCCGCTCCGCGCGTGAACCGGTCAAAGACCTGCGGGAGCTCGGCGGCGTCGATGCCTCGACCATAATCGCGGACCGTCAGAACGCCGCCCGGGTTCAGGCCGACATCGACGGCGGGAGCCGCCCCGCCCGCCGGCTCCCCGTGGACGATGGCATTCTCCAGCAGGTTGCGCAGCATGCGCTCGAGGTCCAGCTGCGAGCCATGGATGAGGCAGGGGCTCACGCCCTCGGTGATCGTGACCCCCGGGTGCAGTCGCCGAATATCGGCAACCGCCGTGGTGGCGATCTCGTCTAGACGGACTGGCTCAGAACTGAACCTTCCTGGTTCCTTTGCGAGGTCCAGCAGGTCGCCCACCAGGCCCGCGAGTCCCTCGCACTGCTCCACGAGTTCACGAGCAATCTGATCACGCGCGGCAGGGTCGATGGTCTCGTGCCGGATCAGGAGTTCGGCGTTGGTGCGCAGGCTCGTAATCGGCGTGCGGAGTTCGTGGGAGGCATCAGCGACGAGTTGACGTTGGGCGGCGAGGGACCAGGCGAGCGCGGCCTCGGTCGGGGCGACGATCGGCCGGGTCAGTACCCATGCCGTCAGCGCGGCGAACGCGGTGCCGCCGAGGCCGACCAGCAACAGGATCCATGAGAGTTGGCCAAGCGCTGCTTCGGTGTCCTCCGTCGACCTGGCGATCTGAACGCCTTGAATCTGACTGGTCTGAAGGGCGATGGTGATGGCACGGAAACGTTCTCCGTCGATCGTGCGGTTACTCAGCGTGGTTGCGCCGCGCCGACGTCGGACCGTTGCGCGGTCGCTCGACGTGATGGCAAATCCGGGGGTTCCAGCCGGCTTGAGGGCCGTTCGACCGTCCGCGCCGATGAGCTGGAAAACCGTGGCGGTACTACCGGCGCCGGCCTGTCGGCTAGAAGCAGCGTCCAGCCCTGCCTGCAGCTGGCTCGGCGTGACATCGGCGACCTTGATGCGGGTCACAGCTGCGGCTTGTTCGCGAAGCAGATCATCGGTCGCTCCACGCAGCGAGCTACTCATCGCGATGAAGCAGGTCGCCGCAGCGAGCGCCATCGTCGTGGCGACGATCGAGGCCAGCACGGCGGTGAGGCGGGGCCGCAGCGCCAGCCTCCCGGGTCGCCGGATCAACTGACCTCCTCCTCCCGGAGGACATACCCGACGCCGCGCACGGTGTGGAACAGCCGCGGCTCGCCTGCTGCTTCGGTTTTGCGGCGGAGGTACCCCATGTAGACGGCTAGTCCGTTGGCGGCGGGTCCGAAGTCGTAACCCCAGACCCGCTCGAAGATCTTCGGTCGCTCCAACACCTGTCGTGGGTGTTGCAGGAAGAGCTCCGTGAGCAGGTACTCGGTGCGCGAGAGTTCCAGAAGCCGACGGCCACGGTAGACCTGCCGGGCGCTGCTGAGCATCCGCAGATCCGCGAACTCCAGCTCGGAAGTGGCTAGCGGCGGATCGGTTCGCCGCAACAACGCCCGCAACCGTGCGAGCAGCTCTTTGAGGGCGAACGGTTTGGGAAGGTAATCGTCGGCGCCCGCGTCTAGTCCCGCCACCCGGTCATCGACGGTGGTGCGGGCGGTCAGCAACAGAACGGGGGTTTCGGCGCCACCGGCACGGAGCGCGCGGCAGAACGCCAGGCCATCGATCACCGGCATGCTCACGTCGGCGATGATCGCGTCTACTGGCTCGGCGCGCAGCCGGTTCAGTGCATGAGCTCCGTCGCTGGAGTGCAACACAGCGTAGCCCTCCATCTCAAGCGCCCGCCCGAGCGAAGCGCGGACTGCCGGCTCGTCGTCGATGAGCATCACGGTGGCGGTAGCGGGCGTCACGCTCGACGGAGGCGGGTCAGTGAAAGGCAAGCTTTTGGGAGGGGTGAGGTGGCGTCGCCGGCCAGCGCGTGCGCCGGTCCACCAGTATCCGGCAAGAGCGGACGACTAACCGGTGCACGCACGATCCTTAGGCAACTCTTAGGTACCGGTATCGGCACGCGGCGACGGTGGGATTACTTAAGTAACCGGTATGGCGTGGGTATGGCGCGAAAGCCAGCGGTCGGTCCGAACACCCCCACTTTCTGGGGGATCCCGTGACCAGAGGCGATTCTGCGGCAGGCATTGGCTCTCCGACGCCAGCGATCGCCGATACCAGTGCACAGCCCAAAGTCGGCGTGCGCCCTTTGCATCCCGACGACCGCTCGAAAGGCCTGGCCAAATGCCACTACTCCAACAAGGAACGCTCATCAGGGTTGCGGCGGCGATCACGCTTTCGACAGCAGCTTCCGGCATGGCAGCCCAGACTGCGTCTGCGGGGATTCTCTCCTCATTGCTTACCCGCGCCCCCTCCCCTACACCTGCTGTCTCACCTCCGGCAGCCACGCTGACGACCGCGGACGTGGTCGAGGCCGTCGAAGAGCAGGCACCTGAGACTGAGGCCATCCTGAATGCCGCTGGTGAAGAGGTCGTCGCGCCGGTCGCCGATGCTGCGCCGGAAAGCTGCGTCGAGCAGCCCACGACCAAGGCGTTCGCAAGGTTCGGCGACGAGGCCGAATACTCGCCGGCCCCCGGGGGGACCTTCGAGCAAGGAAACCACGGTTGGGAGCTCAGCAAGGGTGCCTCGATCATCGACGGCAACGACGGAGCGAAGGTGACGGCGGGAACCAAGTCGCTCAAGCTTGGCAGCGGCGCCGTCGCGACCTCGCCCGAGTTCTGCGTCAGCGAAGCCAACCCCTACTTCCGGTTCGTGGCCAAACCGTCGTTCTTCCTGAGCACGTTCCAGGCGCTGGTGATCTACCGCGATGCCAAAGGCGCGCTGACTCAGGCCCAATTCCAGTCGTCCAGCGACATCAAGCTGTTTCCAGGCATCTGGGCGCCGTCCAAAATCAGCCCGCTGGCCATCAAGATCCCTCTGCTCATGTCAGGCAGTAGGACCGCGAGCGTCCAGATCGTGATCGGGTCGCTGTTTGGCGGCGCGCAGATCGACTCCGTCATGGTCGACCCCTACCGGCGAGGCTGAGCGCCGGAACTCGGCGGTTGGGCATTGGGCTCCTCGTGCCTCTCGAGCGAGGTGCCTTCGATGTCGACGTTCGGCACGATCTTGTCGAGCCACTTGGGCATCCACCAGACGCGGTCGCCAAGGACCGCCATCAGCGCTGGTATCAGCGTCATGCGAATCAGGAACGCGTCGATGACGATGCCGGTGGCAAAAGCCATGCCGATCGATTTGATGATCGGGTCGTGCGGCAGGATGAAGCCCGAGAACACGGCGATCATGATCAGCCCGGCGGCAGTCACGACGCGGGCACTGTGACGGAATCCATCGCGGATCGCGGTGGTCGTGTCGGCGCCGTGGGCATGCTCTTCGCGCATGCGAGAAACCAGGAACACCTGGTAATCCATCGCCAAGCCGAAGATCACGCCGATGATCAGGATCGGCAGCAGACTGACCAGGGGGCCGGTCTGGGCGACGCCGATCAGGCTTGCGCCGGTGCCCGCCTGAAACACCTGGGTGACCACACCAAACGACGCGACGATCGTGAGCAGGAAGCCCGCGATAGCGGTGAGCGGGATCAGGATCGACCGGAACGCGATCATCAGCAGGACCAGCGCCAACCCAACGACGACAGCCAAGTACGGAATCAGGGCTTCTGACATCTTCTTGGAGATGTCGATGTTCGTGGCGGTCTGGCCGGTCACCGAGATCTTCGCGCCGGTCTCCCGTCGAAGGGCCGCCGCGTTGTCGCGGATCGCATTCACCAGGTTCTCTGTCGGTTTGGACGACGGCCCACCGGACGGAATCGCGGTAATAATGGCCAGCGTCTGAGCTTGATCCGCAATCACCGGCGCTGCGACGGTCGCGACGTTGTCGAGATCGCCGACGTTGTCGGCGATCGACTTGGCGGCTGCTTCGGGGTCTTGGATGCCCTTGAGGTCGGCCACGACCGTCAGCGGGCCGTTGAAGCCTGGGCCAAAGCCGTCGCTGAGCAGGTCGTAGGCCTCTCTCTGCGTGGTGTCGGGAGCCGAGCTTCCGTCGTCTGGCAGGCCCAGGCGCATGTTCAGCGCCGGAGACGCCACGACGAGCAGGCCGACAACCACCGCCGCGATCGCCAGGAACCGGCCACGGATGACCAGTGAGATCCAGCGAGCGCCCATAGTCGGCTTCTCGCCCTTGTCGGCGTCATGGAGTTCGTGAGAGAACGTCTTGCCCTTCACGGCGCGGGGGCCGGCAACGGCCAGGAGCGCCGGGGTGAGGGTGAGGCTCAGGAGCACAGCGAGGGCGACGGTCGCGGCCGCGCCGATGCCCATCTGGGCCAAGAACGGCACACCCGTAACGAGCAGTCCGACCAGGGCGATCACGACCGTCGCACCGGCGAACACCACCGCGCTGCCGGCGGTGCCAACGGCTTTCGCGATGGACGCGTCGATCTCCATGCCGTCCGAGACCTGCGTTCGATGGCGGGACAAGATGAAGAGGGTGTAGTCGATGCCGACGGCCAGGCCGAGCATGGTGGCCAGCGCGATCGAAGTGTCGGTCAGGTCGATGAACGCCGTCGACAGGGTGATGCCCAGGATCCCGAAGCCGACCCCCAAGATGCCGGCCAAGAGCGGCAGCCCCGCCGCAAGCAGAGAGCCGAACGTGATCGTGAGGACGACCATGGCCACGGCGATACCAACGACCTCGCCGATCGGAGCCTCTTCCGCCACGGGCGCGGCTTGGCCACCCAGGTCGACCGCGAGCCCTGCGTCGCTGGCCGTCTCGGCGGCCTTCTCGATCGCGCTGGTCTGCACCTCGGAGATCTCCGCCTGGTTCACCGTGAACGCTACTTCCGAGTACGCGATGCGCCCATCTTTAGAGACCGCTTTGGTCACAAACGGATCGGTGGCGCTGCCCACATCTGGCGCTTTGGCGACGGCGCTGACCGTCTGCTCGATCGCGGCTTTGCGCTCTCCGCTCGCGAGCGACTGCCCCTTGGGAACCGAGAACACCACACGGCCCGAGGCCGCGCTGGCATCCACGCCGGGCACACGTTCAGAAATCAGCCTCGCCGCGTCGTCGGACTCGGTGCCGGGGATCTTGAACTCGGGAGTGAACTGCCCTTTGAAGGCGACCGTCAACCCCCCAACCAGAACGAACGCGAGGGCCCACCCCACGAGGACAGCGCGGCGCCGACGAACGGCGAACGCACCGAGGCGATACAGAAGTTGAGCCATTAGTTGATCCAGTCTCTCCGGGCGGGGTTGAGGAAAAGCGGCCAGAGGCGGTCGGCCGATGACCTCGCCTGCATTCTAACGCATATTCGCAGCACCATGCAAGTTTGCGTCTTCCTGCGGCCTTCTGTAAGGTGGGCACCATGGCCACTCCTCAGCCCCAGCTCGGCCTCCGAGAGCGAAAGAACCGCAGAACGCGGCTTGCGATCGTCAAGGCGACCGCCGAGCTGACGATCGAATTCGGCTACTCCGCCGCCACGATTCCCCGCATTGCCGAGCGGGCCGACATTGCGCCGCGCACCGTTTCGACCTGGTTCCCGGCGAAGGACGACATCCTGTTCGAAGGCGCCGAGCAGACGATCGAACGCGGAACACTGCACTTGCGGTCGACAGAAGGCGACGTAATCGACCGGCTCCTCGCGTGGTTCCACGACGAGGACGCCCGAGGCGAACCCGACCGCGAACTGGCCCGTCTGCGCAACGACGCCATCCAGCACGACCCCGAGCTGCGGGCGCGCTATCGACAGTTCTTCGAACGTGTCCAACTCGAAGTCGCCGATGTCGTCGCGCGTGACCAGAGCGTGGCCCGTGGCGACATGGGCCCACAGCTCCTGGCAGGAGCCGTGATGGCGTTCATCCAGCAGATGGCTGCGATGTCGGTGCGGGACGACACTTCCGGCCTCGACGATCCGCAGATCGTCACAGGCCTAGCGTTTCTGCGTGCCGGCCTGGCATCGATCCAGACCAGCCAGCGCTAGGCCTGAGCGATCGACGAAGCAAGGACCGCGCACGACGATCTTCCTGACCGCGATTGGCAATCGAGCAGGGCCGCCGGTGATGAGCCCGAGCGTGCGAACCGGGTGCCGCGTCGAGCGAGCGGCAAAGCCCGGACCCGAACTGCGGGTTTGCCCCGGCCGCCGTTGGTAGCGTCGAACCCAGAGGTCAGTGCAGACCTCGTGCGAAGGAAAGGCCAAGCCATCATGCCGAACACCCAGCCGACCGCGGTCCCCCTCACCGATCAGCTCAAGCTTGGCACCGGTTTCCACGACAGAGACCGGGCCTTGGTCCTCGACCGACTCGCTGGGCTCGAACGACGGCTCGGCACGCACAAGCCGGGAAGCGTCGAACTCGAACTCAGCATCAAGGAGCGAGACGGAGCCGACCAGCACGTCACGCTCGACTGCCGCGTCGCCGAACTGCCTCGCTTGGTCGCAACGTCGAAGAACCACACCCTTTCGCAGGCCCTGAGCGAAGTCCGAGACGAGCTCATCCGGCAGCTCGACGACCAGTCCTCGCGCCGCGAACCGCGCCACAACCGCCACCTGCGCGAAGCGCTGTAACCGGCCCGGTGCTCGGGTCCGATCAGCGGCACTGATCGGACCCAGCGTCACCTGGCAGCGGTGATGGCCTGGAGTTCCAGGCCCCATCGAGGTGCCACGCGACTTCCCGAAGGGTCGGCTTACTGCGGTCGGCGAACAGGGCCAGAAGTCGACCGGCCGGAAGGTCCCGAACATCTCCGTTGACGTACGTCACGCGAATCGCGTCAGTCCCCGGCGGAGCGAGACCCCAAACGAGTCGCTGATGCGGGTCCAAGGCTTCCGAGCACACGACGCCGGTGAGACTCGCCTGCTCGAGGCGCGCTTCTGGAATGCAGGTCGTGAGATCGCTCGTCGACCCTTGTAGGCAGAGGCGTCCGTCGCCGGGGAGTGCCCACACGCGCAGGTCGTCGCTATTGCCGACAACCGTCAATTCGCGACCTAGGTCTTTCTGGGCGCCGTGGCGGAGCAGCTCCGCATCGAGAGGCGCCGTGAGTCGGTCTGTGGGCTGTTGAGCACGTGAAAGCTCAGGGATCGCGAGACTCTGCGCCGCGGAGGCCGAGGTGACTGGAGTCGGGAAGCCCGCGACTTCGTCTGCGTTGTCGGCGACACCCCTGTGACTTCCCGTGCTCACCGCCAGGTGGACTGAGCCACCGTCTCGACGCTCAAAAGCCAAGGTGGCTCTGTCGGCGTCTGCGTCGGTGTCGTTGAGCCGGACGACCGCCGCGAACGGATGCAGGACCAGTGAATCCGGCAAGGCCCTGAGTTTCGCTAGTGCCTCCGGCGAGAGCCCTACGGTCTGCGTTCGATCGAGGGTGGCGGTCATCGTCTGCGCGGTTGGTCGGATCACGACCGACCTAAGGCCGGCAACCTCGACCCGCTTGACATCCGGGGCAGCGAGACCGTATAGCAGCGCTTCTCGTTCACCACCGCGACTCTCAACAGGCGCCAGTACGGCGTGAACCCCGGCGGGATCTACGCCCGCCAGTCGATTGATGACCGTAGCGCTGGATTCGCAGGAGTTCCTGACCACGACGGACCCAACGAATCCGCCCGTCAGACAGACGCTTCCCCCGACCGTTTGGTAGGCGCGCACCTTCCACGCGGGCGATGTGCCTGGGTCGGATGCTGCGGTGACGGAACCCGAGGACGCCACGACTGACGCCCGATTTGGTTCGAGGTTTTCGGACCCGCGCAGGAACGCCCACGGATCTCCTCCGGCGACTGCCACGGCGCCTGATCCAACACTTCCGGCCGCGAAGATCATCGCGAGACCAAACAGTCCCCGCCGTGTGCGCCGCTGCCGCGGCGTTTGAGAGGAGACACCTTGCGCTCGACGACGCGCAAGCGCTGCCGTGAACTCGTTCTCCAACTGCTCGAAACCGCTCATCGCGCTTCCCCCAGCTCCTGTCGTAGGGACTTGAGCCCACGAGCGACTCGCTGCCGCACGACTGCGGCAGAGCACTGCATTTGCACCGCGATGTCTTCATACGGGCGCTCTTCCACGACGCGCGCGAAGATGGCTGCGCGCTGCTCTACAGAGAGGCCTTCCAGCATCTGTTCGATAGATCGCTCGTCGGCCAAGGAAGCGAGTTCTTCGACACGCTCGATGTCGTCATCGGTCATGACGACTGCTTGCATGTGAAGCACTGATCGGGCTGCGCTCTCAACAACGCCCCGCCGCAGCGACTCCCCGAGCTTGTTCGCCGCGACCCCGAAAAGCCAGCCGGCCGCGCTTCCCTTGGCAGCATCGAACTGCCCGGCGGCGACCATCACCGCCGCAAACGTCTCCGCCGTCAGATCAAAAGCAATCTCGCGATTGCCCGTCCGCCTCAGATGGAACCCGAGGACCGGCGCCTGATACTTCTTGTAGAAGCGCTCGAACGACGCCTGATCGCCGGCGGCGATGGCCACCAGAAGGCTTTCATCGTTTCGGGGTCGGAACAAAGTCATCGTTAGTCATTAGCGCAGCGCTTCCAAGTTGTGACACCGGCAACCCCGGCCAGCAGTTGGCGTCGTCTCGCCCCAGCGCCACTCGGCCCGAATGATCGGCGCTACAACCACCTCGCCCAGCAAGAACAGTTGGCGCAGTCTCGCCGTGCCGGACGATACGGGAGAGGCGTTGAGGCAGCCCCCGGCGGACCCACGGCGGATGGGCGCCCCCACAACCGATACGAGGGTTCCCCTTACACGGGCATCTGCACCTGATTCGGCCCTGCTGCCACCGATCTGAGCACCGGGCCTAGCCGGCTCACCCGCGCCCGGTCAGCCTGCGCCGTCGCCGGCCTCTAGGACCGCACCCGTGTCCTTGAGGCCGACGCCGGTCAGGCCGAGTCGGCGCGCCTCGCGAAGCATCGTGGCGAGCTTGGCTGCCGCGGCGTCGTAGGAGAGCCCGACCGGCGGGCGGACGTTTGAAATGCAATTGCGCTCGGAGTCGGCACGGCCCACTCGCGGTTCGAAGGTGAAGTACACGCCAAGGCTGTCGGCGGCGCTGAGGCCGGGCCGCTCGCCGATGAACACGACCACGAAGCGCGCGCCGAGCGCCTGACCGATTGCATCGCCGATCGCGACCCGCGCCTGGGTGGCGATCACGATCGGCGCCAGCGTCCAATCCGGCAGGAGCGCGGTGGTCGCGTGCACCATGCGCGCCGCGTGACGCTGGATCGCGAGCGGCGAGAGGCCGTCGGCGATCACGAACGCGACGTCCGGGCCGTCGGCCGTCCCCGAGCCATCATCGAACCCGGCCGGCGATCCGCCGCCGGTAACGGATGTCAGCGGCGTGAGCTTGGCCACCTCACCGTCGGCCAGTCGGCGACCGAGATCGGGACGCTGCAAGTACGTCGGCCGGTCGGGGGCGGCGCTGCGGACCGACACGACCGGGAGGCCGTCGAGTTCGGCCCGCACCGCTTCGACATCGAGCGCCGCGTGGACTGCGTCGCGAGCCTGCGCGTGCGCAAGGCGCAGCGCAAGCTGGTCCGTGGTCGTGATCGCGTCTCCCGAGCGGCCGAGCCCGATGCGCGCCGGGGTGAACGCTCGCAAGCTCGTCCACGGGTCGACCGCACGCAGCCCTCCGTTGGCAATGCCGTCATGGTGATCGCGCTTCACGCGGCCTCCGCGCCGGCGGCCCCGAGCAGACCGGAGACCGGATGCTGCCCCACCGGCACCTCGCGGATCTTCTCCCCCGCGACCATGCCCATCCGCTGCAGCCACGCCTCGAACTCCGGCGCCGGACGAGTCCCGAGCACCTCACGCACATAGAGCGCGTCGTGGTAGCTGGCCGATTGGTAGCCGAGCATCACGTCGTCGCTCCCGGGCACCGTGATGAAGAAGGAGCAGCCGGCGGCACCGAGACTCGTGAGGAGCGTGTCCATGTCGTCCTGGTCGGCCTCGGCGTGGTTGGTGTAACACACGTCGCAGCCCATCGGGACACCGAGCACCTTCGCGCAGAAGTGGTCTTCGAGTCCCGCGCGATGGATCTGTTTGCCGTCGTAGAGATACTCGGGCCCAAGGAAGCCGACGACCGTGTTCACGAGCAGCGGCTTGAAGTGCCGCGCGATCGCGTACGCCCGGGTTTCGACGGTCTGCATGTCCATGCCGTGGTGGGCACCGGCGGAGAGCGCACTACCCTGGCCGGTCTCGAAGTACATGACGTCGTCGCCGACCGTGCCGCGCTTCAGTGACAGCGCCGCCTCCTGCGCCTGCGCGAGGAGTTCGATCGTAATGCCGAAGCCGCTGTTGGCGGCCTGGGTGCCGGCGATCGACTGGAACACCAGGTCCACCGGCGCGCCGCGCTCGATGCACTCGATCGTCGTCGTCACGTGGGAGAGCACGCAGGACTGCGTCGGGATGTCGTAGGCCTGGCGCACCTCGTCGATCATCTCCAACAGCGCGATCGTGGCCTGCGGGCTATCGGTGGCGGGATTGATGCCGATCGTCGCGTCGCCGCAGCCGTACATCAGGCCGTCGATGATGCTCGCGACTACGCCGCGCGGGTCGTCCGTCGGATGGTTCGGCTGAAGCCGCGTGCCCATGACGCCCTTGCCGCCGAGCGTGGAGCGAAACGCCGTGATCACCTCGGTGCGGCTCGCGACCTGGATCAGATCCCGGTTGCGCATTAGCTTGGAGACGCCCGCGACCATCTCCGGAGTGAGGCCCGGTCCGACCCCTTGGATCGCTCGTGCATCGGCGTCGTACGAGAGCAGCCAGTCGCGCAGCTCGCCGACCGTCATGGTTGCGACCGGAGCGAAGGCCGCCGCGTCGTGGGAGTCAATGATCAGGCGCGTAACCTCGTCGTCTTCATAGGGCGCGAAGTCCGCGACGAGGAAGTCCGTCAGGCGGACATCAGCCAAGGCCAGCTGCGCCGCGACGCGCTCCTCCTCGCTTCGTGCCGCGACTCCGGCGAGCGCGTCGCCAGAGCGGGCTGGCGACGCTTTTGCGAGCACCTCGCGAAGGTCGGCGAACTGGTGCCGAACGGAACCGATCGTGGCGGAGTAGGGCAAAGGCGTCCTGCGGCCGGGGCTTCCAGGCTACGACCGGCAGGTCCGCCCGCCCATGGATGGTCTGACCACACTCACGATCAAGCGAGTGGACCGCGCTCCGGCGCCCGCAGCCGGTGCAGCTTGATTGCCAGTTCCAACGAGAGGTGATCCTCGTCGGCCACGGTCATGCCGGTCAGCGACTCCACGCGCTCGAGCCGCTGGCGCAGCGTGTTCGGGTGAATGAACAGGGCGCGGGCCGTCGGCACGATGCGGCGGTCGGCGAGGTAGTGCTCGAGCGTCGGCAGGAGCTCTCCACCCCGCTTCTCGTCGTACTGCCAGACCACGGCGACGGCGCGGGCGTGGCGTGCGTCCGGTTCGATTCCCGCGCCGACGCCCGCCAGGTAGCGGTAGACGCCGAGCTCGTCCCACGCGCGGGCTCCACCGTCCGGCTCCAGCGCCCGCGCGATCCTGGCGGCGCCCATCGCCTCGGTGAGGCTCGCCGGCTCGGCGGCGAGCCTGGGCTGCAGCGAGCTGCGTCCCACGGCGAGGCCCTCCTCCGTCGCGAGGCGAACGAGTTCCTCGTCGAGGCGCGCCAGTTCGGTGGCCTGCGCCGCGACGCTTCGGCCCGGGACCGGAAGGAGTACCCGCAGCCGCTCGGTACCCGGATCGCACAGCGCACCCGGGGCCACCCGCCGGATCTGTTCTTCGACGCGCTCCGCGCCGTCCCACCGCGAGCTCGGGATCAGCGGCTCGATGGAGGCCACGACATGCGGACGTTCGGGATCCACGCGCGCCGAGCGCACCCGCCCGACGAGCTGCGCGGCCCGGCCCTCAGCAATCGCGTCGAAGAGGTCACGAACGAGGTTCTCCTCGGTGAGGCGCTCAATCAAGTCAAGCGTGCGTAGCGCGACGGCGAGCTGACCGCCGATGGTCTCGATCACGTCGGCCTCGTCGCGGCCGAACGGCGCCGCGCGCTGGACCGACAGCACGCCGAGTTGAAGATCACCCGCCGCGAGACGGGTCGCGAGGGCTCCACGCGCCGGCGCGTGGATCGGCGGGCCGTCGGGCATCGCGGCGCCCGATTCACCGCTGCTGGCGACCACGCGCTGGGCACCGCCGGGGCCGGTGACGAGGTGCAGCCGCACGTGCTCGGCGTCGAGAATCGCCCGGGTGCCATCGCACGCGAGCCGCCACAGCTCGCTGCGATCCGTGACGGCCGCCATCTGCGTCGACAGCGACGAGAGCTGTTCAAGAAGGCCGGCGCGGCGGCGCTCCCGTTCGTACAGGCGCGCATTCTCGATCGCGCCAGCCACGAGCGCCGCCACGTGCATCAGCAGGTCGCGCACCTCCTGCCCAAACTCGCGCGGGGCCTCAGTGTGCAGCACGATCGCCCCAATCACGGGCCGCGACCGGCCCCGCAGCGGCACCGCGATCATGGACTGGAACTGGTCCTCGGACAGCTCAGGCACCACTTTCATCCGCGGGTCGGACATCGAGCCCTCGCGGATGAACACCGGCTCGTCGTTGCGCACCACCCAGCCGACAATGCCCTCGTCGATCGAGAGGGACACATGGTCCACCGCGCCATCGAAGACCTGCGACGCGGCCCGCATCAGCAGTCGCTCGCCCTCGATCAGGTAGACAAAACAGGCGTGGCAGGCCGTCGCCTCGCTCAGCAGGTCGACGATGGCCGGCAGTACCCGGCCGAGTTCGGGGCCCTGCGCCAGCGCACCGATCACCCCGTAGAGCGTGTCGCGCCCGAGCGCGGTCACGTCCTGCGGTGCGCCGTCTGGGCGCACCGGGATGCCGGGAGACGGCGCCAGGCGGGCACCGAGGCCCTGCGGCGGGGGAGTCACCCCACAGACCGTACGGCGCATGGACGGTCTGCACATTCGCCTCACGTCCAATGTGCGGCCCCTGCCCATGGTCCAAGTGGACGGGTCGGTCCATCCTCGACCTAACCCCTTCCCGCCCCGTCGGCACCCGATCCAGAGGCCCTAGATGACCGTCACCGAGCGAGCGATCCACAAGGCGTCCGGAGCGTTTCGCGACCTGCCCGTGATGGAGATCCCGAACGCCTTCATCGGCGACGCATTCACCAATCCCGGGGGATGCGAAATGGCGTCCGGGTTCTTCGAGATGAAGCCCGGAGAAGCGCTCCACTACCACTACACCTACGACGAGATGAAGGTCATCCTCCAGGGCTCCTTCACGCTCACCGACGAGGACACCGGCCAACAGGTCACGGTCGGACCGAAGGACGTCTTGTTCTTCCCCAAGGGCATCCGGGTGCTGTTCGAGACGACCGAGCACACGCTGGCGTTCTACACCGGCCACCGCTCGTTCGCCCCGTGAACGCCGTCGCTGAAATCACCGCGCCGTTCAGCGGGACTTGCCGACTCCACACCAGCGAACCACGCTGGCCGACGACCCGTCCCCCGCTCGACGCGGCCGGTGGCCGGCACCTGCTCGTCGCCGGTCCCGACCTGGCGTCGACCCAGTCCGCGATCGCGTGGCAGGCCGAAGCGACGGCCGCTTCGGCAAAGCTGGTCCCGGTCCTGGCCGACGCGCCTGCGGTCGGCGCGAGCCTCGCCGAGCTGCTGCAGGACGCACCGGTGAGCACGCGTCTGCTGGTCGCAGGCGACGAGGCCCTGATCGCGCGCGCCGTTGCCGCCGGCCTCGCGGGTGGGCTCCGGCCGCCCGACATCCGCGTTCACCTCACCGACCCCGCTGGCCCGCGCCCGGTGCAGTGCGTGCACTGCCGAGCCATCACCGAGACGACCACGCCAGTCGACGGGATCTGCGCGTGCTCCGGGTGCGGCGTCCTGCTCCTGGTGTTCCCACACTTCTCGCGCCGCATCGGGGCGTATCTCGGCTTCCATGCCGAGGCAGAGGAGCTGGCATGAGCACGGTGATAGTCGCGGGCGCCTCCGCGATCGCATTGGAGGTCGCGGCGATCGAGGACCCGGCACCCGGCGTGCGCACCCTTCGGCTGACTCCGGCGCCGGGCGAACCTGCGCTCACCCCCTACGCGCCCGGCGCGCACGTGGAGGTCGAGGCCGGTGACCGACGCAACGCCTACTCGCTCATCGGCGACCCGCGCGACACCAGCCACTACGCGATCTCCGTGCTGCGCTGCGACGACGGCCTCGGCGGATCCCGCTTCCTTCACGAGCAGGTTCGTCCCGGCGACCGCCTCCGCGTCGGCCGGCCCAAATCGGCCTTCGCCCCGCCAGCGGCGGCCCGCTCGCATCTGCTCGTCGCCGCCGGGATCGGCGTGACCCCATTCCTTTCCTATGCCCGCGCCTTTGCCCGCACTGGCACGCCGTATGCCCTCCACGCCGTCCACCGGCTCGGCTTCGAGCCGCACGCTGGCCTCGACGAGTTGCCTTCCGGCCGCGTCACGCACCACGCCGGGCGCGACGCGTTCTGGTCCGCGCTTCCGGAGCTGCTGAACGAAGCGCGTCTTGGAACCCACCTCTCGGTCTGCGGCCCGCCGGACATGATCGAGTCCGTCTTGGATGCCGCGAGACAGCGCGGATGGCCAGAGCATCGCCTGCACTCCGAACGGTTCAAGGGCATCGAGGCACCACCAGGCGAGCCGTTCCGCGCGCACCTGATGCGCGCCGGCGTCACGGTCGACGTCCCCTCCGGCACGTCCTTGCTCGACGCGCTCCTGTCCGCTGGTGCCCAGGTGCCGTTCCTCTGCCGGCAGGGCATTTGCGGGGAGTGCCGCGTCGGCGTGCTCGGGGGCGTGCCCGACCACCACGATCTGCACCTCAGCCAGGCTCAGCGCGACGCTGGCAACGCCGTCATGCCGTGCGTCTCCCGCTGCACTGGCGCCGAATTGGATCTGGACCTGTGAGCAGCACGATCGACCCGTCCACCGCGCTCCCGGCACGCATCACGCGCTTCCCATTCCCGTTCGTGCGCGACACGTACCGCTACAGCGCGAACGTGCAGGCCGCTCCGGCGCCCGAGGTCACCGCCGCTGGCGGCTGGGGCGACGTGATCGTGGAGGTCGACGAGCACTACCTCGCCGAACTCAGCGAACGCGACCGCATCCTGACGCACGACCCCGCGCGCTCGATCACGCTTCCGCACATGGCCGAGGCAGTCTGGGACGCCGTGCTCTTCATGCTCCAGGAGCTGCATGCGGCCCAGCCCGACCTCACCCGCCTCCGGATCGATGGCGATCGCGTGCACTGGGAGAACGACCTCTGCGGCACCTCGATCGACTTCGTCATCGGGGATGCGTCCACCCTTCCGGCCGACCCACTCACCTGGCTCGGCACCCAGGTTCAAGAGGACATCTGCCTCCTGGATCAGCGCGAAGGCGCACTCTGGCTCGATGCGGGCCTGGTCACGTTCCCAGCCGACTGGTCGATCGCGTTCGACGTCGGGATGAGCTTCCTGGAGTTCCACGGCCCCGTACCGCGGGTGCACGAGGCCGGGGTGATGCCGGCCGCCGAGCAGTTCCTGATGCGTCTGACGCCTGAGCAGGCCTACCGGCGCACGAACTGGACGCTCACGATCGACCGCCGGATGGATGTCTCCACGGAGGAGTACCCGGTGTGGGGCCGTGACCGACGCCTCCTCACCCTCGACGAAGTGCCTTCGCGAGTCCACCTTCGGGTCGAGGTCCAGCACCTCATCCGGCTGCCCGTGAGCGGCGCCGTGATGTTCCTGATCCGCACCTCGATGTTGCCGCTCGAGGAGGTCGTCCTGATCCCGGAATGGGCACAGCGCACCCGCGACGTGATCGCCGAACTCCCGGACGACATGGCGGACTACAAGGGCATCATCCGCTACCGCCACCTCGTCGTGCAGTGGCTCGACGGCCACCTCGCGCGGGCCAGCTAGCCACCACGGTCTGATCTGCGCCTGACCGCAGGTGGCAGATGTGCACATGCCCGCTCCGGCGATTGCGTCCGGGCTGCCCATGGAGCGGGTGGGCCCGTCGGAGGACAGTCCAAGCACCCCCAACCCTCCACCCCATGACGAGGCGGTCCATGAACCCCGACGTGCAAACGGCGCTCGATGTCCAGGCATCGACGAACAACGAGTTCTTCTATTGGATGTCGATCGCGTTGATGATCGCCATCCACGCAGGCTTCCTCGCGTACGAGGCTGGAGCGTCTCGCTCCAAGAACGTGCTGGCGTCCTCAATGAAGAACCTCCTGACGTTCGCCGTGGTGATCGCGTCGTTCTACTTCTTCGGGTGGTTCCTCTACAACTCGATGATGACCGGGGTACCGCGCCTCGGCGACGCCGCCAAAGCCGCCGTCCCGTGGTCCGCGAACATGGGTCCGAACCTGACCGATTCCGCGAGCGGCATCTTCTGGGGTGCGTTTGCGCTGTTCGCTGCGACGACCGGATCGATCCTCTCCGGCGCGGTGCTCGAACGAATCCGAACGAGCGCGTTCCTCATCCTCACGATCGTGCTGGGCAGCGCGGTCTGGATCATCGGCGCGTCCTGGGGCTGGCATCCGACGGGCTGGATGCTCACCGAACTCGGATTCCATGATGTCGGCGCCGCTGGCTGCGTCCACCTGATCGCCGGCGCGTTCACACTCGGTGTGATCATGAACCTCGGACCGCGAATCGGTCGGTTCTTGCCGGATGGCACCGCGGTCACGATCCGCCCGCACAACCTGCCGCTCACAATGCTCGGCCTGATGCTGATCTTCATCGGCTTCTTTGGGTTCCTGATGGGCTGTGTGATCTACACGGGCAGCGGCTACACCACGATCTACGGCACGGGCACGACGCTCTCCGCCTTCGCGTTCAACACCCTCATGGGCCTGGCGGGCGGCATCATCGGCGCCTACCTCGCCTCTCGCGGTGAACCGTTCTGGACCATCTCCGGCGGCCTCGCTGGCGTGATCTCCGTCGCGGCCGGCATGGACCTGTACCACCCCGCGCTGGCGTTCATGATCGCCATCGTCGGTGGCCTCATGATTCCGTTCCTCGGCAAGCTCATCGAGAAGTTCCAGATCGACGATGTCGTCGGCGCGGTCACCGTCCACGGCGGCTGCGGCCTTTGGTCCCTCGTGGCCAGCGGCATCTTCCTGGGCGGCTACCCGAACCTGGAAGGCATTCCCGACGTCACGCTCTGGGGCCAACTCCTCGGCGCCTTGGTGTTCATCGCGCTCGGGTTCATCCCCGGGTTCGCGATCTCCTGGGGGCTGAAGAAGGCCAAGATGCTGCGCATTCCGGAGGCCGTCGAGCTCGAAGGGCTCGATCTCCACGAAGTGCCGGCGCTCCCGTACCCCGAGGGCTTCCCACCCGTGCACAACGGTCACAGCTCCGGGAATGGAGTCCCGATGCCAACGGCACAGCCGATCGCCCACAAGCCGTCGGACATCTAGTCCGGCGCTGACGGAATCCATCCACTGAAAGGCAGGACCCCATGGGTGCAGCACCAATGGAAAGCTACGAAGGCGCGGACGTCGTCTTCACGTTCGGCGCAGGGTCGTTCGGGACCGTGTTGTTCTTCGTCCTCGCGTGTCTCGTGTTCATCGCGTTCATGGTGCGCGTGACGCGGCACGAGACCCACGCGTATGCCGCGATCATCGCGAAGAAGATCCCGGAGCCCGGGCCGGTCATCGAAGGCGAGCCCGAGGTCGCCTCCATCTGATCTCCGAGGCGGTCCACCCACCGCCAGGCCCTCGCACGCCGCGTGGCGTGCAGCTGCTGAGCCGTCCCGCGTGCCGGGGCGGCTCAGTCGTTCACCGGGGCGCGCCGCCGCGCCTCGGCCATGGTCGGGCCGGCGCTCGCGCCGACGCGGGCTCAGTCGTGGTCGGCTGTTGCGTTGTCGCGCCGCCGCACGGCATGGATGAGCCGCGACCGCAGCCAGCTCAGGATGAGATAGACCACGAACGCCGCCACCACGGAGGCGACGAAGCTGGCCGCGCGGCGCGCGTCCCCATCAGCGCGGTCGGCCAGCACGGCCCCGACGCCCGCCCCCACCGCGAGGACGGCGTTGATCTCGAAGCGCAGCCAGAGTTCGCGGGGCGTGAGGGCGATCGCGCGGCGCTGGGCGACCCGCCATTTCGTCGCGAATTCGCGACTGAGGGCATCGCGCCGCTCGGGTGTGCGGCCTCGCCACACGAAGCCGTTGCGCACGAACGGGCGCATGATGCCCCAGGCGATCAGTTCGACCAGGCTCCCGGCCACGGTCGCGCCGATCGTCATCCAGAGCAGCAGCACCGCCACCGGCGTCGGCTCGATCGCTCGCAGGCTCTCCCAGTCGGGCCGGATCGCCGCGTACGCGAGGAGCCCGAGTGCGGCGCCGCCGAGCAGGCCGAACGTGCCGATCCAACGCTGCGTCTCCTCCGAGGGCACCGCCCGCGGTTCGCGCTGCTCCTTGGCCATCGGATGCCGCGCCCGCGCGGGGCGGGTCAGGCGTCGATCGACGTGAAGACGTCGTCGAGGAGACGATCGACGTCGGGCAGGGTGAAGAGCGACTCGAGCTCTTCCTTGATCTGGTCGCGATCCGAGCCGCCCAAGGCAAGGTCGAGCGCGATGAGACGGGCCGACGCCTCCTGGTCCCGCTCAGCGTCCGGCTCAGTCGACGACTCCGATGCGTCGTCGACGAGGGCAGCGAGGCCCGCGTCGACGCTGTCGGCCGCGGCATGCCCGATCGGGGCGGTAGCGCTGATGTCGACCTCAGGATCGGTTTCGGTCGCGACCACCTCAGCGTCCGTGTCCGGGCCAGGCGCGAGATCGGCGAAGTCGTTCTTCGCGAGGCTCGGGCTGCTGACGGGAGCGACGCCGCCGTGTTGCTCGTGGAGGTCGGCGATGTTGCCTTCCAGCAGGGCGAGGTCGGCCACGAGGCGGTTCACGCCGGTGCGAAGGCTTTCGATCATGCCGCCGAGTTCGTTGTCCATCGCCTCGACGCGCTGCAGCATGCGGGTGGTCTGCTCGCCGACCTTCGCGACGTGCTCGCGCGACTCTTCAAGGGCTTCCTGGCGGGCGCGCTGGGCGTCGCCGGCGGCGCGCTCACGGAGTTCGCCGGCCTCGGCCTGGGCCTCGCGCAGCAGGCGCTCGGCGGTCGACTCTGCCGCTTCGACGATGGCCTGCACGTGCGTGCTGGCGCTCCCGGCGACACCACCGGTTGCTGCGCGATCGGTTTCACGCCGCAGCTGATCGAGGTCGTCGGCAATACGCGCCAGGTGCGCGTCGACGCCCGCCGGGTCGTAGCCGCGGCGCGCGATCGGGAAGTCGCGCTTCTCGATGGACTGACGGTCGAGCGTCACGCGGGTGAACCTCCGGAAGACATAAGTCCTTCCGAGGGTACCCCTCTGGTTCGGAAGGGGCGCAAGGCATCCTGCGGGTCGCTCAGCTCGGCAGGCTGAGCAGCCCCACCGGGCCTTCGGCCACGAGGCCGTCCGCCACCAGGCTGGTGAGCGCGCCCGCCACCCGCTCAGGCGCGATGCCCGCAGGAATGGCCGCGATCAAGGCGTCGCGCTCCACCGACCCGTGCTCCACCAGCGCGGCCACGATCCGCCCACGGACGTACCGCTGGGTGTCTTCGAAACGCTGCGGGCGGCTCCCGGCGGTGGCCGCCGGCTTGCCGCGCAACGCTCGCTCTGCGACCGGATCGACGAGGCCAGCAGAAGCGCACCACTCGCTCACCGGGCACACATCGCAGGCCGCCGACCTTGCCTGACAGATCGTCGCTCCGAGATCCATCAGGGCGTGGTTCCACGCATCGGGAGCTTCGCTCACGACGAGGCGGACCGCGCGCTCGCGCACCTCGCGCGGGCTGCGGCCGCCAGAGGCGTCCCAGCGGTCGAGCACACGCACCTGGTTGGTATCGACGGCCGCCGCCGGGAGGCCGAACGCGAAGGCCGCAACGGCCGCTGCGGTGTAATCGCCGATCCCCGGCAGCGCCCGTAGCCCGGACTCGGTGTCCGGCCAGCCATGCGCGGCAATCTCGCGCGCGGCCGCGTGCAGGCGCAGCGCGCGACTGTTGTACCCGAGTCCACTCCACTCCCCCAGCAGCTCCGCCGGCGACGCCTCCGCCAACGCCGCAACGGTCGGCCAACGCTCCAGCCACGCCTCGAACCGAGGCGCGACGCGTGAGACCTGGGTCTGCTGGAGCATGATCTCGCTGACGAGCACCGCGTACGGGTCACGCGTTCGCCGCCAGGGTAGGTCCCGTCCGACATCGGCGTACCACGCCAGCAGCGCAGACTGGAGCTGCTCGTCGCGTTCGCTCACGCGTCGATCGGAACGTGCCCGGGCTGGTCCTGGACCCGCTGGATCCAGCGTTTGACCGCGGGGTAGGCGTCGAGATCGAATCCACCTTCGTCGGCGACATGCGTGTAGCCGAAGACCGCGATATCGGCGATCGTGTACTTCCCGGCCGCCAGGAATGGGTGCTCGCAGAGGTGGCGCTCGAGCGCGGCCAGCGTCTTGTGGCCCTTGGCCTGCAGCTCCTCGATGAGTTGCGGGTCGGGCTCCTCATCGACGTACTTGAGCAGGAACCGCGCCACGGCGATGTTTGGTTCCAGGTCGTACTGCTCAAAGAACATCCACTGCATGACCTGGGCGCGGTCGAAGCGGTCCTCGGGCAGATAGGGCGTGCCTTCGGCGAGATAGGTCAGGATCGCGCCTGACTCCCCAAGCGACCGGCCGTCGTCGAGCACCAGCGTCGGCACGCGCTGCGCCGGATTGAGATGCCCGATCACCTCGGCGCGGTTGGAGCGGTCGGTGACGCTCAGCTCATGGCGCTCGTACGCCAACTCGAGGTGGGCGCAGATCAGGCGCACCTTGTAGCAATTGCCCGAAATCGACGAGTCGTACAGCCGCACAGAGCAACCGTAGCCTGCCCGCTCGTGCTCGGGGCGCCGGTCGGCGAAGCTGCGACGATCGACCCTTATGCCGACCACCGCCTCCAACGCTCCAGACAAAGCCGAGCGTGCCGCCCACGACGCCAAGGACAGCACGTCTTTGGACATCGCCACGCGCGTCGGGCTCATCGCCTTCGGCATCGTCCACCTGCTCGTCGGCTGGCTGGCGCTTCAGCTCGCGTTTGGCTCCTCGGAAGGCAGCGCCGACAGCCAAGGTGCGCTCAAGCAACTCGCCGAGACGCCGCTCGGGAAGCCGCTGCTCTGGCTGCTGGCGTTTGGCTTCCTCGCGCTCGTCGCCTGGAAACTCGCCGAGGCGGCCGTCGGCCACCAGGACGAGCAGGACGAGGGCAAGCGCACCGCCAAGCGTGGCCTGTCGGTCGTCAAGGCCATCATCTTCGGCGTACTTGCCTTCTCGGCGGTGAAGTACGCGACCGGTTCCGGTGGCGGCGGTGGCGGATCGAAGGAGGAGTCGTTCACCGGGAAGCTCATGGAGGCGCCGCTCGGCCAAGGCCTCGTCGGCCTCGTCGGCCTCGTGATCGTCGGCTGGGGCGCCATGTACGTGTACCGCGGCTGGAAAGAGAAGTTCCGCGAGCAGCTCGAGTCCGGTGCCGGCGGAGGGCACGTTGGCTCGGCGATCATCACCGTCGGCAAGATCGGCCACATCGCCAAGGGCGCAGCGTTCGTCGTCCTCGGGTCCCTCTTCGTCCTCGCGGCGATCACGCACGACGCGGACAAGTCCGGTGGCCTTGACGATGCCCTGAAGTCACTGCTTGACGAGCCGGGCGGCAACGTCATCGTCGCCGTGATCGGCGTCGGCATCGCCTGCTTCGGCCTCTACTGCTTCGGCCGCGCGCGCTACCACGACCAGACCTAGGACCGAGTCCAACGGCCCCAGCCGTCGCGGTCGGATTAGTACACGACCGGGGTGATGTCGGTCTTCGAGAAGTGGTCACCCTTGAACAGCAGCGGTTCGCGAGACGCCATCGACAGCGCATAGGGAAAGCAGTCGCCGAAATTCAGTGAGGCTGGATGCCGGCCCTTGCCGAAGGTTCTCCACCCTTCCCGCGCACGCTGCGTTTGCGCAGCATCGACCGGAACAATCGTGCAGGACAGCGTGTGCACGAGCAGATCGAGTTCCCGCCCAGCGATGTCCCCTCGCCGCGACTCGAGCACCATCGACGCTTCAAACAACGTGACGGCAGAGATATCCCGCCGCGAGTCACGAGCGATCGCGGCCTTCATGCGACTGTGCTCGGCTTCCTCGGTGAGGATCGCGACGAGCGCCGACGTGTCGATGACCATCAGGTAGGGATGCCGTGTTCGTCGTACCCGATGATCTCGTCGGCCGAGCGATCGTCCAACACTGGCAACGCTGCCACACGCCGAGAGATCGCATCAATTTGGGCAACGACGTCGTCTGGACGTTGCGTTGCCTTCAGCTTTTCGAACCGCTCTCTCAGCGAAACTTGGATCGCCTCGGTGATCGTCTCTCCCGTGGCAGCAGCGACCTCGCGCGCGAGGCGATCGGTCTCCGGGTCTTTGATGTTGATCGCCATGGAGATAGGAAGACTGACAGGAAGATTTCTTCCTGTCCAGGAGGCGCTCTAAACGGCGGCGCCCGCGGCGCGGGCCATCTCGAACTCGCGCCGGGCTTCGCGGAGTTCGTCGCGGAGATGGGCGGCGTGCTCGAAACGGAGTTCCTCGGCGGCCTGCGACATCTCTTCCTCGAGTTCGACGATCATCTGCTCGAGTTCTTTGACGTCCTTCGTGTCGCGATCGGCGGCGCTTCGGCGGCCCTTCTTCGGCAGCTTGGAGCCCGTATCGGACTCCAAGAACTCCGCGATGTCGGAGACGCCCTTCACGATCGCGGTCGGCTCGATGCCGTGCTCCGTGTTGTAGGCGACCTGGATCGCGCGGCGCCGGTCGGTCTCGTCGAGCGCGGCCTTCATCGAGCGCGTGATCTTGTCGGCGTACATCACGACATGGCCGTCGACGTTTCGCGCGGCGCGGCCGATCGTCTGGATCAGCGAGGTCTCGCCGCGCAGGAAGCCTTCCTTGTCGGCGTCGAGGATGCCGATCAGCGACACCTCGGGGATGTCGAGCCCTTCGCGCAGGAGGTTGACGCCGACGAGCACGTCGTACACGCCGAGGCGCAGGTCGCGGATGATCTTGATGCGGTCGAGGGTGTCGACCTCGCTGTGGAGGTAGGCGACCTTGAACCCGAGTTCCGTGAGGTAGCTCGTGAGGTCCTCGGACATCTTCTTCGTGAGCGTCGTGACCAGCGTGCGCCGGTCATTCTTGACGCGCTCGCGGATCTCGCCCATGAGGTCGTCGACCTGGTTCTTCGTCGGGCGGATGTCGATCTGCGGGTCGATGATGTGCGTCGGACGCACGATCTGCTCGGTGATCGTGGAGGAATGGCTGCGCTCGAACTCACCGGGCGTCGCCGACACGAAGCAGATCCGCGGGACGCGCTCGAGGAACTCGGTGAACGTCTGCGGGCGGTTGTCGAGGGCGCTCGGGAGCCGGAACCCGTGGTCGACGAGCACCTGCTTGCGCGACCGGTCGCCCTCGTACATCGCGCCGACCTGCGGGAGCGATTGATGCGACTCGTCCATGAAGCAGAGGAAGTCGTCGGGGAAGTAGTCGAGCAGGCAGTACGGGCGGGAGCCCGGTTCGCGGCCGTCGAGGATCCCGGAGTAGTTCTCGATGCCGTTGCAAAAGCCCGTCTCGCGGAGCATCTCCATGTCGTACTGCGTGCGCTGACGCAGGCGGTGGCTCTCGAGCACTTTGCCCTCGGTCTCGAGCTCCTCACAGCGGGTGTTGAGCTCGCGGCCGATCCGCTCCACCGCGAGGGCGATCTGGTCGCGATCGACGTTGTAGTGCGTCGCCGGCCAGATGCCCAGGTGGCCGAGATCGTCGTCGATCATCTCGCCGGTGAGCGTGTCGAAGTGCTGGAGGCGCTCGACCTCGTCGCCGAAGAGGGTGATCCGGTACGCGGTTTCGGCGTACGACGGGAACACTTCGACGACCTCACCCTTGGCCCGGAACCCACCACGCGACAAGACGGTGTCGTTGCGCTGGAACTGGCTCTCGACGAGTCGGGCCAGGAGCTGGTCGCGGTCGAACGTGCCGCCCTTCTGCAACATGATGACCTTCTTGTTGTAGAAGTCCGGCGAGCCCATTGAGTAGATGCAGCTCACCGACGCGACGATCACCACGTCGCGGCGGCCGAACAGCGCGGCGGTCGCTGCGTGGCGCAGGCGGTCGACCTCGTCGTTGATGGCCGAGTCCTTCTCGATGAAGAGGTCGCGGCTCGGGACGTACGCCTCGGGCTGGTAGTAGTCGTAGTACGACACGAAGTACTCGACGGCGTTGTCGGGGAAGAACGTGCGGAACTCGTTGCAGAGCTGCGCCGCCAGCGTCTTGTTGTGGGCCATCACGAGCGTCGGGCGCTGGACCTGCTCGATGACGCCCGCCATGGTCATCGTCTTGCCCGTGCCGGTGGCGCCGAGCAGCGTGGTGAAGCGATCGCCGGCCTCGACGGCTGCGGAAATCGCGGCGATCGCCTTGGGCTGATCGGCGGCCGGCTTGAAGGGGCTGTCGAGGCGGAACGCAGGCACGGATCTGAGGCTAGCGATCGAAACGAACGGAAGTTCGCCTTTCGGCGGTCACAGCGGCCGGTAGCTGTCCTAAGGCTCTAGGGGTACCCGGGGATCTAGGGGTGGCCAACAGGCCGAGACTGGGGAGTCGACTCTGGGGATGCCCTCGATGGCAGGGCAGCCGCGGGCGCGCAGAGTGGGCTCTATCGGGGGCGGCCCCGCGCCGCCCGCCCCGCCTCGAACCCCAACCGCACCTCACCATGCCTGCCATTCGCACCTTCGTCCGTCCGCTCGCCCTCGCGGCCACCGCCGCCGCGTTGACCGCGGCTCCGGCCACCGCCGACTCCATCTCGTACGTGAAGGACGGCAACGTCTACCTCACGACACCCGACGGCTCGCAGACCGTCGCCGTGACGACGACTGGCGGCTACTCGTCGGCGTCGCAGTCCGACGACGGCCGCATCATCGCCCTCAAGGGCACGCGGTTCCACCTCCTGAACCGATGGGGCGACATCCTCGCCGACTTCTCCCCCGTGGCCGCCGGCACCGCCGGGACGATCACCCTCTCGGGGCCGTTCGATCCGGCGATCTCACCGGATGGCTCCAAGGTGGCGTACGGGTTCTTCGTGCAGTACAAGAGCGGCGACCCGAACTGCGGAAAGCCCGGCGGGTGCCAAGTCGGCCAGCTCTACACCGGCACCGGCTATTCCCGCAGCGACGCGGGCGTCGACTGGTCAGAGCCAGGCTTCCGCCCCCAGTACAGCTGGTCGGAGCCTTCGTGGCTCGATGACACTCGGACGCTGCTCTCGGCCCCATCCAGCGCGCTGGTGAAGCAGACGGCGCTCGACGTAGCCGGCGATGGTGCCGACGCTTCCCAGTGGTTCTCCGACGGCAGCGTGGGCAATCTGTATGACGGCGAAGCCAACCGACAGGGCACCGCTGCGGCGTTCGTCGGTAACACCCAGGGCGACCACTTGCTTGTCTACCGCCTGCCCGGCGCTCCAGCGGCGGGCGTCGTGCCTGAAGGCTGCCTGGACGCGCCGGCCACCGGCAAGGCGTGGTCGTCGCCGAGCTGGTCTCCCGACGGGACTCGCCTCGTCTTCGCCGGAGCTCAGGGGCTGTACGTCGCGAGCCTCCCGGGCCTGGCGACGGCCTGCCCGGCCGCTGGCGACGTGAAGGTCACCGCCTTCGCGCCCGGCGCGGCCTCACCCGATTGGGGCCCGGCCGCCCTCCCGAGCCCGAAGCCTTCACCAACGCCCGCACCAACGCCGGCCCCGGCGCCAGATGCGGGCGGGGCGACGCCCGGCACGACGGGGCCGACCGGATCCGGCGGGCCGACGACCCCGACGTTGGCTGGCGCACCGACGATCAGCGTGAAGCCGTCGAGCCGTTCCAGGGCACTCAAACGCGGCTTCACCGTCACGGCGACGTGCACCGGCAAGGCCCTCCGCGTGAAGGCGAGCTTGGCTGGCACGCCGATCGGCACCGGAACGACCGCCTGCCGAAATGGGCAGGCCACCCTGACCGTCCGGCTGAGTGCCGCCGGACGCCGCACGCTCAAGAAGGTGCGTTTCGCCACGGTCATGGTCCGCGCGATCGGAGGCGCGTCGACCAAGGTCAAGCTCCGGTAACCGACCTGCCAGACTGCGGCCCATGTCGCTGCGCTCCCGCTCGCTTGCGCTGCTCGTAGCGATCCTCGCCGTCGCGTCGACGAGTTCCGCGGCTTCGGCCGCCGGGACCGTGCACACGCCCTTCAAGGACGCCGTTTCGTACGACGCCGACCTGTCCACAACTGGCGACGGCCGGACCTGGACCGGCACGGAGACCATCGTCGTCCGCAACGCGGGCCGCGCAGCACTCGACCGGGTGTGGCTTCGGCTCTGGGGAAACGGTCCGGTCGGCTGCAAACCTCGGGCCGTGACCGTGACGGCCGTCGAAGGTGGACGCAAGCGCCGCCTCCTGCGTGATTGCTCCGCCCTCGAGATCCTCCTGCCGGCGCCCCTTCCACGCGGTGCCACCGCCACGCTGAAGCTCTCGCTGCAGATCACCGCCCCGGCGATCCAGGACCGATTCGGTACCGCCGAGGGCATCCAGCTCTTCGGCAATGCGTTGCCGGTGATCGCCCAGCGGGACGTCCGCGGCTGGCGCCTTCCCGGGTACTCGAAATACGGCGAGAGCTTCGTGAGTACGTGGGCGCGGTTCGGTCTGACGCTGCACCACCCCGCGGAACTGCCGGTGTCGGCGTCGGGAACGACGACCACCACCCTGGACCCGGGCACCCTGACGGCCACCACCGTCAGCCAGATCGACGCACGCGACACGTTCTGGGCCATCGGCCAGATGACGGAACTCAGCGGCACGACCCGTCGCGGCACCCTCGTGCGGGCCTGGTCGTCGCTCGAAGCCGTCGCCGATCGCGAAGACGCCCTGACCCAGGCGATTTCGGCGCTCGAGCAGATCGAGCGTCATCTCCCTCCGTACCCCTACCCCGAGTACGACGTGATCGTCGCGCGCATCGAGGCGGGCGGCGGCATGGAATACCCAGGACTCATCTTGACCGACGGAAGCGACGACGTGACGCGTCACGAAACGGGCCACCAGTGGTTCTACGGCCTGGTCGGCGACGACCAATACCGCGAGCCTTGGATCGACGAGGGCATCACGAGCTTCATCGAGTATTCGTGGTCGTCACCGTCCGAGCAGCCGGCACCGCCGTGCTACCCCGCCTCGCGGCTAACGATCGCCGATCCCGAAACGTTCGTGACGAGTTCGATGGGCTACTGGAATCGGCACGTCGGGCAGTACGCACTGGCCTACAACAACCCGGTCTGCGCGCTGCGCGCAATGCGCGACCTGATCGGCGTGAAGCCCTTCGGTCGCGTCATGCGCGGCATCGTGACCACCTACTCCCGCGGACTCCTCAGCGCGACGGCCTTGCGCCGCGCATTCCGCAAGCAAGGCGGCCGCCGAACCGAGGCCGTCTGGCGGCGTTGGGGCCTCGCCCCCGGCCGAGACTGACGACCCCGGCAGGCGGGGCGGCCCGCCCCAGCCGCGCCGCTACTTGGTCTTGGGCGTGAGCACGGTGTCGATCACATGGATCACGCCGTTCCCGGCCTCGACGTCGGACGACACGATCTTCGAAGACCCGAGGCTGTTGCCGATCGTGATCTCGTCGCCCTTCTTGTCAACCCGCAGCCGCGTCCCCTGCAACGTGTTGAGAAGATCCCCGTCTTTGAGGTCCTTGAGGCGAACGTCGCCGCTGACGACGTGGAACGACAGGATGTTGACGAGGTCCGCCTTGGAGGCGGGCTGCAGCAGCGTGTCCAGCCGCGTGCCGAGCTTCGCGAACGCGTCGTTGTTCGGAGCGAAGACGGTGTACGGACCGGTCTGGCCGAGCGTACCGGCGAGGCTCGCTGCTCCGAGCGCCGTCGTGAAATTCGTGAGGTCGGAGTTCTTCGCGGCGACCGCTGGCAGCAGATCATCACTGGGCGTCCGGGTGGGCGGTTCCGACTTGTCCCCGCCGTTGGCACTACTCGTCGCCTCGGGCGTGTCGGCCGGGGAGGCCTCGGGCGTGGTCGCTGCGGTCACCGGCGATGACGGAGGGGTGATGTCGCCTGAGGTCGGGGTCACGACCGGCTCGTCGTCGCCGCCGCACGAGGCGGTGAACAGGGCGAGGGCGAGTGCCACAGACGCGGCGGCAAGAGGGCGTGAGCGCATGCTCGAACTCCACGGGAAGGGCATGAACGAAGGGGGTGGCGAGCGGACTCGCTCCTTCAGCCTACGGGGCAGGCCAACGGCGGGTCGCACGTAGCCTGCCACTCATGGACGTTCGGCTTCAGGACCGGTCCAGCCCGAGTTCGTGTGCGTACTGTTTGCGGTACTTCAGCTGCGCGGCGAGCACGTTCTTGACGTAGTGGCGGGTCTCGGGAAACGGGATGTCGTCGGCCCCGAACGTGCGCCCAGCCGCCTCGGCTTCAGCGACCCAGCGCTCAACGTTCCCTTCGCCGCCGTTGTACGCCGCGAGCCCCAGCACGACGTTTGCATCGAACCGGCGCAGCACGTACCTCAGGTAGTACGCGCCGTAGGAAATGTTGATCTGCGGGGTGGCGAGGTCGGACTGCTCGAACGCGGTGCCGCCGCTTCGATTGGCGATGAACTGTGCCGTCTCGGGGGTGATCTGCATCAGGCCGACGGCCCCGGCCGACGACGTCCGCGGCACGAAATGCGTCTCGGTGTAGATCACCGCCGCGATCAGCGATGGATCAAGTCCCTTCGCTTTGGCTTGCTGACGGATCACGTCTTCATGGCGGAGCGGCAGCGCGAGTTCGCGCACCGCATGGTGGAAGTACGGGCGCGCCAAGAGGTAGGCGCCACCGGAGAGCATCACGAACGCGGCGAGCCACACCGGCCAGCGACGTCGCTGGCGCTGCTGTGGCCGCGCGCCGCCCTTCTTGCGAGCGGTACGCGCGGGGCTGCGCCGCTGAGTCTTCGTCGCCACTCCTCGTAGCTTGGCACGCCGGTCGCCGACCTGGCCCCAAGGGCGGGCGGCTGGGCGCAGAAGTGGGTCAGGTGCGCCGGGACTGCCTGCTCCTGCATGGAATCGGCCGCTCTCGAAGCTCGTGCCCGCTACCGTCTGACGACGTCGCTACCCATCGGCGCGCTCGTTGCTGCCACCAGCCTCTTGACCCACCTCTCTTCCACGACCGTTTCCATGCGCCGCGCCGCCGCGGTCGTCGGTACCGCTGCGCTCCTCGGCGGTGGCTACGCCGCTTCGACGGGGGTACCGGCCGTCTCGGCCGATGTGGCAGCCGACCGCGCCGCGGCCGCCAGCGTTCGTGCGGCCGTTGCCGCCGAGAGCCGCCGGATCGATGCGACGGCCGACGGCATCGCGTCCGCCGAGGCACGCCTTGCGAAGCTGACCGCCCGCGAGGAGGCTCGGCGTACGGAGTTCCTCGCCGCGCAGAACGAGCTGGTGCTCGCCCGGATTCGGCTGAGCCGCCTCGAGAAGCGCTCCGGCCAGGCCAAGAGCGCGCTCGGCAAGACGCTCGCGGCCGCCTATCGCCGCGGCAATCCAGATCTCGCGTCGATCTTGATCGATGCCAAGGGCCTGGAGGAGGCGATGGAGGCGCTCGAGTTCGAGCAGCGCGTCCACCGCCAGAACTCCAACGCGCTGGAGGCGACCCGCAATGCGCGCAAGGACGCCGTCAAGCAGGAGACCACCCTGCAGTCGCAGGAGAAGAAGTTCCGCGGACTCGCGCTTGCGGCCGCCAAGGACCGCGACCAGGCCAACGCCGTCCGCAGTGCCCTGCTTCAGAAGCAGGCGAGGCAGCTCGCCAAAGCCAACGGCAACAAGGCCAAGCTGAAGGCGCTCCAGGGGCGCATCCGCCGCGCCGAACAGGCCCAGATTGCCGCCACCCGGCAGGCCACGGACGCCTCCGGCGCCACCTCTGAGGCACCACGCATCACGGGGTCCAGCAACGCAGACGCCATCGTGGCCCGGGTCGTCAACGCGGCCAACCAGATTGCGACGACGCCTTACGTATGGGGCGGCGGCCATGGCGGTGCAAGCGGCGGTTACGACTGCTCGGGCTCCGTGAGCTACGCCCTTGCGGCGGGCGGCCTGATCAGCTCTCCCATGGCGTCCGGCGGCTTCATGAGCTGGGGTCTGGCGGGCGTCGGCCAGCGGATCACGACCTACGCCAACGCCGGTCACATGTACATGGTGGTCGATGGTCGCCGGTACGACACCACCGCCCTGCGTTCGGGTGGCACCCGCTGGACGAGCGAACAGCGCAGCAGCGCAGGATTCGTCGCGCGCCACCCCGCCGGCCTGTAGCCGGTCCTCGCTGAGATCCCCCGCCCCCGCTGGGGTCAGGCCACGACTGGCGCTGGAAGCCCGCGCCTCGAAGCGCGCCGCCGCGTCAGTTAGGCGGGCGGAGCAATCTCGTCGAGCACGGCGGCGAGCTTGGCTCGCAACTGCTCAACATCGCCGTCGTTGACGACGGAGTGATCGGCGCGCGCCGCCTTCTCCTCCTGCGAGAGCTGGCGAGCGTCACGCTCGGAAACGGCGGCATGCCCGCGGGCCGCGGCCCGCTCGCCCCGCACGTCCTCGGGCGCGGTGACGGCAATGGTGACGTCATACATCGGGGCCATGCCGGCCTCGAAGAGCAGTGGCGTCTCGACGACGGCGGCACGCGGCCTGCCCACCTTGCGGCCTGCGGCCTCCGGAGTATCGACGCCGCGGTTGGCACCAGTGGCGTCTGGGCCAGCGTTCACGCCAGCCCCAGCCGCATCAGCTGCAGCTTGGGCCTCCTGACGGAATTGCCAGATGCGCTCACCGACGAGCGGCCAGATCACGCCCTCGAGCCAAGCTCGTTCCTCGGGATCGGCGAAGACGTGCGTCGCGATCGCTTGGCGGTCGATCGCCTCGTGCTCGTCGAGCACGCCTGCTCCCCACCGCTCGACGACGAGCGAGCGGAGCGGTTCGCCGCGGTACAGCTCGTGGACGATGGCGTCCGCCGAGATGGTCGCGGCGCCGAGCTCACCCAGCAGGCGAAGCGCAGTCGATTTGCCTGCGCCAAGCCCGCCGGTGAGTCCGACGAACGGGAGGGCGCCGCGCTCTGCGGCGCCCATCCCCAGTACTACCTAGGCCTCGGGGGCTTCTTCGGCAGCGGCGGGCTCGTCGCCCTCCGCAGCTTCGGAGGCGTCCGCGGCGGGCGTCTCTTCTTCCGGAGCCGGGTCGACCTGGGCGGTCTCCTCGGCAGCCGGAGCTTCCTCGGTCGCAGCCTCAGCGGCCGGCTCCTCGGTAGCAGCCTCGGCGGCCGGCTCCTCGGTAGCGGCTTCGCCTTCGGCGAGCTCCTCGGCGGGAATCTCGGTCACGTCGCCCTCGACGAGCTCGGTGCCCGCCTCGGGAGCCGCAACGACGGCGTCATCGTCGAGCGGGTACGTCGCGGCGTACTCGCTGGCGTCGTAGCCCTCGTCGGAGATCTCGTCGAAGCCGTCCTCGAGCGTGCGGGTCGGGAGAACCTGACCCTCAACGCGCTTGACCGACAGGGAGAGGCGACGACGCTCGTCGTCGATCTCCAGGACCTTGACCTTGACCGGATCGCCGGGTGCGACGACCTCACGCGGGTTCTCGACGTGATGCGCCGCGAGCTCGGAGATGTGGACCAGGCCTTCGACACCGTCGAGAATCTCGACGAATGCACCGAAGGTGACGACCTTGGTGACGACACCCTCGAGTTCGTCGCCCACGTTGTACGTGTCGACGACGCGCTGCCACGGGTCCTCCTGGGTCTGCTTGAGACCGAGGGAGATCCGCTGACGCTCGCGGTCGATGTCGAGCACCTTGACCTGAACCGTCTCACCAATGGAGAGCAGCTCGGACGGGTGGTTGACGTGCGACCACGACAGCTCGCTGATGTGGATGAGACCGTCGATGCCGGCGAGGTCGACGAACGCGCCGAAGTCGACGATGTTCGAGATCTGACCCTCGACGACGTCGCCCGGGTGCAGGCGATCCAGGATTTCCTGGCGCTGCTCCTTGCGCTCCTCCTCGAGGACCGCACGGCGGGACAACACGACGTTGTTGCGCTGGCGGTTGAGCTCGATGACGCGGCACTCGATGGTGGTGCCCATGAACTCGTCGAGGTTCGCGACGCGACGGATGTCGACGAGCGAAGCCGGAAGGAAGCCGCGGATGCCGAGGTCGAGGATGAGGCCACCCTTGACGACCTCGATGACGTTGCCTTCGACGGCCTCGCCACTCTCGGCGGCGGCCTCAATGCGGCGCCATGCCTTCTCGAAGCGCGCACGCTTCTTCGACATGATCAGGCGGCCGTCCTGGTCCTCCTTGATGAGGACGAGAGCGTCTACCTCTTCACCGATCTCGACTTCGTCGCCCGGGGCAACGGACTTCCGAATCGAGAGCTCGTGCGAGGGGATGACGCCCTCGGACTTGTAGCCGATGTCGACGAGAACCTCGTCGTGGTCGATACGGACGACCTTGCCGGTGACGACGTCACCCTCCTTGAAGGGGGTGATGGTCGCGTGGTAGTTGGGAACAATCTGACCGTCGATTTCGAGCAGGAGGCCATCGCTGCCCGGAACGACTGTTGCGTCAGGGGTCGTAGATTCAAGGGTCTGGGTCATGAACCGGGAATCGTATCCCATCGAGGCCCACGGGCGCGGTGCCCCCATGCCCCGGAAACCGGCTGAGCCACGGGGATTTTCCGTGGATCCACCAGGCGTGCGGCGTGGCTTGCCAGTCCGGGCGTGGCGCAGCGGTTCCCTGTACTCCGTCAAGCAACGCCGCTACGGTGAGCTTTAGTCATCCAGTGGAGTGACACGCGACCGGGGGGACGCGCGATGAGTCGGACCACCAAGGAAGCGCCAGACGACGGAGCGGCCAACCTGCATCCGCTCGTCTTTCACGACGACTACGAACTCTCGCTCGTGCTCGAGCCCGATGGCCGCCTGCGCGACGTGCTCTACGCCGATGGCGTCGATGGCGTCGACTTCTTCTCGTTCGGCGACCAGACCATCGTCGAGATCTCGCGACGGTCCGAGGATGGCGAGGCGCGCGCAGCCGAGTGGGCCCAGCGCCTGCAAGTGCTTTCCAGCACGATGCTGCCGGTCAAATACCGGACGACCCCACCAGGCGCGACACCTGGCCAGCCAGAGACCGTCGAATGCGTCGCCACGCCCGTTCCCGCAGCCGATGGGTCACTGGAAGCCATCTTGCTTCAGGCAAAGGACCAGACCTCCACGTGGCGGATGGGGCAGCAACTTCGCGAGAGCGAAGCGCGCTTTCGGGTCCTCGCCGAGTCGCTGCCGCAGATGGTCTGGGTCGCCGATCCCTCCGGCGACGTCGTCTACTTCTCACCGCAGTGGTCGACGTTCACCGGTCGGTCGGAGGACCAACTCCTCGGGACTGGATTCCTCGACCTCGTCCACCCCGACGACCGTCACCTCATTCACGCCAAGCGCAACGACGAGGGAGAGTTCCAGGCCGTCGTGTTCCGGCTTCGCCGCCACGACGGGGAGTACCGCTGGATGGAAGCCGACTATCGGGTGATGTCCGATGACGACGGCAACGTGATCCGGTGGGTCGGCGGAACGATCGATGTCACCGACCGGCGCGACCATGAAGATGCGGCCCGCGAACTCCAGGAGCAACTCCGCGTGGCGCTGTCCGTCACCGGGATGGGTCGCTACGCCTTGTACCTGCGCGAGAACCGGATCACCGGAGACAGTCAACTGTCAGCGATTCTCGGCATCGATGTGCCCGAGAGCGTTCGAACCGGGGGACTCGAAGCGCTGTTCTCGATGCTTCATGCCGACGACGTCGACTACGTGCGAGGCGCCGTCGAGGCGGCGGCTGCTGGCGGCCCGGACTACGACGTCGAGTACCGAATGTGGCGGCCGACGGGCGACGCGTCAGACACCACCGAACTGCGCTGGGTCGCCGCTCGGGGGCGCGTGGAGTTCGACGACGAGGGCCCGTTGCGGATGGTCGGGGTCGTCGAGGACATCACCGAGCGGCGCGCGGAGGAGGCAGCCCGACTTCGTTGGCAGCGGCGCGAGGCGATCGGGACGCTCGCGAGCGGTGTCGCGCACGATTTCAACAACGTGATCAGCGCCATCCTGAGCAACGCCTCCCTCGCTGAAACCGAACTGCGAATTGGCGTCTCGCCGTCCACAAGCGTCGCGGAGATCGCGCGCGGTGCCGAGCGCGCCGCCGGTCTGGTCCAGCGCCTCCTGGCCTTCAGCCGTGATGAGAGCGACCTCGAGCCCACCAGAGCGCCCTTCGACCTTGCCCAAGTCGTGACCGAGGCCTGCGCGCTCGTCAGCTCAACGCTCCCGCCGGATGCGACGCTGGAACGCTCGATGACGCCGGATCTCCCACCCGTCCTCGGAAGTTCCACCGAGTTTCACCGCGTCATCGTGAACCTGCTGACCAATGCGGGCTACGCCATTGAAGGGCGGCGCGGCACCATCCGCGTCAGGGTTGAACGAACCGACGGGACGCTCGCCGCCTCCCCGGACACCACTACCGGGCCGGGCCTCGTGCTGGTCCAGGTCGAAGACACGGGCCCTGGCATTCCAGCCCCCGTGCTCGGACGGATCTTCGACCCGTTCTTCACGACCAAGCCAGCCGGGAAGGGCACCGGGCTCGGACTCGCTTCCGTCCAGACGATCGTCGAGGAGCATGGCGGGACCATTACCGCGGAGAACCTG
Source organism: Solirubrobacteraceae bacterium (assembly GCA_032119595.1). Taxonomy (GTDB): domain Bacteria; phylum Actinomycetota; class Thermoleophilia; order Solirubrobacterales; family Solirubrobacteraceae; genus JAGIBJ01. Next base: position 270,107 of record JAUMBQ010000003.1, read on the forward strand.
CCCGATGGAGCCGGCGCACGATTTACCGTGCTGCTCCCGGCCTGCGGCGCCGCAGGCCACGACGACTCGAACCCAGGCGACGGGGCGGTGGTCGACGACGCACCCACCGCCCCAGGCACCGCCCTGCAGACGTTGGATCGCGCTCAGGCGCGACTGGTGTTCGTCGACGATGAAGCGCCGCTCGTCCGTTTGGCAGAGCGGGCACTGCCAGCCCACGGCTTCGCCGTTCGAGCCTTCACCGACCCCCGCGAGGCGCTGGCGGCCATTGCCGCTGCCCCGGCGGACATCGACGCGCTCGTCACCGACCTCTCCATGCCCGGGCTGTCGGGCCTCGAGCTCATCGAACAGGTCCGCGGCCTGCGTCCGGATCTGCCGGTCGTCCTGAGCTCTGGCTTCCTCACCGCCGCCAACCGGCAGCAGGCGGTGCGTCAGGGGGTTGACGCGATTGTGCCCAAACCTTGTGCGATCGCCGACCTCGCCGATGCGCTGGACCGGCTCTTGGCTGCCCTCCCGGACCGCGCTGGCTGATCACGCGACGCTTCGCCTCGCCCGAGGTCTGCGTCGTTCGCGATGACCCACGGGCCGCATGAACACACCCGGCGCGGCTCCATGCCGGTTCTACACTCGGCGCCATGACCTGGATCACCGCAATCGCACCTGCGCCACTGTGGCGCGCTGCGGTCGCCTCCAGCGACGTTGCGAGCGACCTCGCCGCCGCAGTCGCTCTCGGGATCTTCGGCACGCTGGTCGCCGCGATCACGTTCGCTTCGGCGCTGAACGCCGAGGGGTCACCACGATGGCCGACCGTGCTGCGGATCCTGCATCGCACCTGGGTGCTGGCGTGGATGGTGGGCGGGCTCGGGGTGATCGCCATCGCCACGCTCGCGTCGAGCGCCATTCCTTCGCTGCGCGGGGTGAGCCTCGCCTTGTCGATCGCCCTGGCCGCAGCGGGGCTCGGGGTCCTGCTGCGAGTCCTCGCCACGACGGAAGGTCCAGCACGCGAGCGGATCGTCGCCGCTGAGCTTCGGCGACGTTGGAAGCGCGGCTCGGGCGCCTCTGCACCCCCGGCCCGCGACCCGTTCCTCGACAGCTTTCGAACCTCCATCGAGTCTGGTGACTTCGGACGCGTCGACGAAACCGTAGGGGCGCTCGTCGCCGCCGTCAAGCGCCCACCGGCGAATCCCAGCGCAGCCATGCGGACCCTGACCGACAGCCTGCTGGAGTGTGGCTCCGGCGCCGCGGAGGGCAGCCTCCCGGGGAGCCTCGCCTCGCCGGCGCTGTCGCAAATCGTCGGCGCCATCTTGCAGCTCTCCGGTCCCCTGGCTGATTCCGAAGAAGGTCCGCAGGATCAGCGCCGCGCGGCGGTCCTCCTTGGCCAGATTTCGCGGGAACTCGCTCGGCACTCACTCTCGGTGATGCGAAAATACGACGCCACGATCCGAGCGGGGCTGCCTGCATCGCACCTTGAGGAGCTCCTCGTCGCATACGCCGACGCGCGGCGAGCAATACGCGAGGCCGTCGACCCAGATCCTCCGGCGACCTACATTGTCGCTTCTGCGCCCTGGGCGCGAGGCTTGAGCGATCCCACCGCTGTCTTGCTCTGGTACTGGGGTTACGTACAGGACATGGGCCACAAGCACGGCATGGGACAGTTCGCGCTCTACGAGGTCCTCACCGGGAGGAAATTCCTCGGGAGCTACGCGCAGGGAAAGTCGGTGATGGCGGCCCTGGATGACGTCATTGGCGGGCCCGAAGAGTCAGAACGGGTCCAGGCGACCCGCCGTGAACTCGCATCGATCGCCGCGCCACCGTCCGACCTGCTTTCGGGCGGCGGACGGATCGAGGTCGGTTCGTTCCGCGTCGCTGTGTTGGAGCTGTTTGCTCTCGCGATTGCCGGCTACCGTCCGACCGCTTGGCGCCTGCCCGAGAATGAGACCTTGGACTGGGACTACTCGGTGCGCCCCGAACACCTTCGACTCCGGTTGCGACTGTTCACCGACCTCGACGTGTTCGCCGCGGCCGACACCGACGCCGTCCGGCGCGTGCTCGCAGAGCTACTGCTCCGCGGCGGAGCCGGCCCCGCCGCCGGACTCACCGGTCAGGCGATTGCGATGTATGAGGCGACCCATCGCGGGCTTCGTTCGCCGCTCCCGGGACCGGGTACCAACCCAGCAGCAGTGGTGTTGGCGGTGCTGTTCGTACTCGGCGTCCACCGTGGTCGGCTCGCGACCGAGGAGGTCGTCTCACGACTCAGCGATGACCTATGCCGAGCGACTCTGGCCACGCTGCGCTGGAAGTTCGAACCGAACCCCGCCGACCCGATCAGCATCGACGATGCCTGGGCCGATGTGAAGAACGTTGCCGTCGCCGTCGCACGCGCCGAGATCGTCGATCGTGTGGAGGCCCTCAGTGTCTAGCCCAACGCTTCTCGAGGCGGCGCGAGCTCAAATCGCCACCACAGCGAAGGTGTCGCTCTCCCAGCTTTCCCCTTCATGGAGCGATCCGGAGAACACCCGCCGCGATCCAGTCGAGCGCCTGGTACTCGATCTGATGCTCAGTTCGGACGCACCCGTGCGTCGCATGATCCTCTATGACCTGCCGTCCGATGTCGGCGCGAACGAGGCCGGCTATGCGCGTTGGCGGGCGGAACATCGCGCCTGGAAGACCCAGCTTCAGCAGGGTCTGGCGCTGATGTCAGCCGCGCAGCGAGCCAGGCTGGAGGTCCGCGAGTTCATCCTGGAGCGCGGTGCGGTCGTTGAACAGGAGTTTCCCACCCAGCTTCTGGACCATCTCGCATCGGCCGAGCCGTCCTGGGCCGCAGCCTTCGATGCCGTTTGGGACGGGCCGGCCGTCATGCGGCTCGAACCCCGCGGCGCCGGAGCGTGGCTCCTAGGACGCGACCTCTGGACCTCGATCTAACCCGTTACGGCGCGACCTACTTGGCTTCGAGCCAGGTCTTCCCGATGCCCACGTCGACCTCGAGCGCGGGCTCGAACTCCCAGAGACCGGTCATCGCCTCACGCACGAGCGGGGCGATCTCCTCCGCCAGCGATGCTTCGCACTCGACCACGAGTTCGTCGTGCACGGTGAGCACGAGCAACGCACGATCACCCTCGGCGTAGGGCTTCAGGGCTTCCTCGACGCGCAGCATTGCGAGCTTCAGCACGTCGGACGCGGTGCCCTGGATCGGCGTGTTCGCCGCGAGGCGCTCACCGAGCTGGCGCACCTGCCAGTTCCTCGCCCGGATCTCCGGAATCTGCCGGCGACGGTGCCAGATCGTCTCGACATAGCCGTGCTCCTGCGCTTGCGCCACGGACCCGTCGATGTAGCCCTTGATGCCCGGGAACTGCTCGAGGTAGGCGTCGATGATCTCCTGCGCCTCGGTGCGATCGATGTTGAGTCGCTCGGCGAGGCCGTACGCGGACAGGCCGTAGACGATGCCGTAGTTGACCATCTTCGCCTTGGAGCGATGGCCGGCATCCAGCTCCGACGGATCGAGACCGTAGACCTTGGCCGCGGTGGCGGTGTGGACGTCCTGGCCGGTCCGGAAAATCTCCTTGAGCGCCTCCTCGTCGGCGAGGTGCGCCAGGATCCGCAGCTCGATCTGGGAGTAGTCGGCCGAGAGCAGCACACGGCCCTCCGGCGCGACGAAGCAGCCCCGGATCTCGCGCCCGAGCGGCGTGCGAACTGGGACGTTCTGAAGGTTGGGGTTCGTCGACGAGAGCCGGCCGGTCGCGGCGATCGCCTGCTCGAACGTGGTGTGCAGCCGGGACCGCTCGTCGACGAGCTGCGGGAGTGTGTCGAGGTAGGTCTTGGTGAGCTGGTTGAGCTCGCGCCAGCGCTCGATCTTGGGGATGATCGGATGCTCGTCGCGGATCTGCTGGAGCACGCGGGCGTCGGTCGAGAAGCCGGTCTTGCCGCGGCGCTTGCGGCTGAGGCCGAGCTCCTCGAAAAGCACCTGGCCGAGCTGCTGGGGTGAGCCAATAGTGAACGGCCGACCGGCGAGTTCGTGAATCTCGGCTTCGAGGGTGACGAGTTCGGCCTTGACCTTCTTCGTGATGACGCCGAGCGCCGGCACGTCGAGCCGGACGCCGCGCTCTTCGAGCGCGCGGAGCACCTCGACCAGCGGGAGTTCCATCTCCACCATGAGGGCCGTTTGGCCGCGCTCTTCGATGCGCGTGCGCTGGAACGTGGCGAGCGCCAGCAACCTTGCGGCCTCGTCAGCCAGCTCGTCTCCGGTGGCGGCGGCGATTCCGGCCTCCTCCAGGAGTTCCCCGAGCGGATACCCGCGCCGCGCGACATCCAAGATGTATGCGCCGATCAGGGTGTCGTGGAAGAGGTTGTGCGGAACGATCCCGAGCGACTTGGCGTCGTGGGCGACGACGGGCCGGTCGCCGAGCGCGTCGATGACCTGTTGCGGCGACTCGAGCAGGCCGGTGACGACCTTGCCCTCCCCCGCGACGGCAAACCGGATCTCCGTCTCGATCGCCAGCAGCTCGCCCTCGGCGACGACCGGAGCCCGGACCACGAGCGAGACGGGGCCATCGGGCAACGAAGCGATCGCCGCGACGCCGCCGGTGTCCAGCGCCGCTTCCACCCGAACCGACGCCGTGACCACGGCCTCTTCTTCGGCGGTGTCTTCCAGGAACTCCTCCATGCGCCGCAGCGGGTCGCGCAGCTCCCAGCGACGCAGGATCTCGCGGGCGCGGCTGCGATCACCGATGTCGAGCAGATCCTCAAGGACGACGCCGGTGTCGAGGTCGCGGTGCATGGTCGCGAGCTGCTTGGAGATGCGGGCGTCTCCGGCGTGATTGGTCAGGTTTTCCTTGCGCTTGGCGCCGGAGACCTGGTCGATGTTCGCGAGGACGTTCTCGAGCGAGCCAAACTGCTGCAGCAGGGCCGTAGCGGTCTTGTCGCCGATGCCCGGGACGCCGGGGATGTTGTCGGAAGTGTCGCCCTTGAGGCCCCAGAGGTCGGGGATGAGGTCGGGGCCGACGCCGTAACGCTCCAAAACCGCCGCCGCGTCGTAGCGCTTGGTGTCGGTGATGCCGCGGCCGGTGGCGAGCACGGTCACGAGGCCGTCGTCCACGAGCTGGAAGGCGTCGCGATCGCCGGTGACGATCGTCGTTTTGATCCCGGCCGCGCGGGCGACGTCGGCCAGCGAGGCGATCACGTCATCGGCCTCGTAGCCAGCCATCGCGAGGTTGCGATACCCAAGCGCCTCGACCATTTCTGGGATGTGCTCCCACTGCTCTTTGAGGAGGTCTGGGCGGCTGGCTCGGCCGGCCTTGTACTCGGCGTGAACCTCTTTGCGGCCGGAGTGGCCGCGGTCCCAGACGACGACGGTGGGTTCGTCGCCGTGCTCGGAGATCAGTTTCACGAGCATCGACGCGAACCCGAAGATCGCATTGGTGGGCTCGCCGGTCGACGTGGCGATCGACTCCGGCAGGGCGAAGAACGCCCGGTACACGAGCGAGCTGCCGTCGATGAGGCGAAGCGAACGGGGAGCGTCGGTCACGAGGCGGGAGCCTACGCGGGCCGGCGGTCGCGGGGTCCGCTCAGCGCCAGCTGGGGCGGTGAACGGCCATTTGTTGTCGCCAGAACAACAGATTTTGGCCGCTCACCGCCGGCCCCGGCAATGCAGTGGCGTCGCGGACGGACCCGCGGATTAGTTGAGGAATGCGGCGCGTTCGACTTCGCCGAACACGCGCTTGCCGCGCTCGCGGGCGTTCCACCCGACCATCACGCACTTCGCCGTCGCGGCAACGGTGCCGTCGAGGTGGCGAATCTCCTGGGTGCACGTGATGCTCGACGTGCCGATGGCCGTGATCTGGGTGGTCGCGATGACTTCCGCGTGTGACGCGTCGACCTCGCGGCGGTAGTCCATCTCGACGCGCGCCAGGACGAAGGCTTCCCACCGCTCAAGCTCTGCGGGGCGCACAGTCTCCATCCACGACGTCCGCGACACCTCGGCGAGCACGTGGTACACGGCTTGGTTGAGGTGCCCGAGTCGGTCGAAGTCCGACCAGCGCAGGCTGCAGGTGATCGAGAACTCTGGGGCGTCGGTCACTTCCATCGCGCCGGACGCTAGCGGGGCGACGCTTGCGGGCGACGGGCGACGGGCGACGGGCAAGCGCGTTCAGCGAATGGTGACCATGGTGACTCCCAGGTCGCCGGCGCGCTGCCATCGCCCATCGGTCGTGAGGACCGGGCAGTCGGCCGCCCGCGCTAGCGCGACGTAGAAGGCGTCATACAGCGAGAGCTGATGCCGCATCGCCCAGGCACCGGCCGCAAACGGTCCGAGCCCTCGGCGTTCGAATGGCAACAGGGCGAGATCCGAGACCGCCGATGCGATGTCGGCCGGAGCGACTCGGCCACTTCGCTCGATGCCCTTGAGCGCACTGAGCACCTCCGCGTCAAACAGCTCGGGGACGCGGACGGTGCGACCACGGAGTTCGGCCGCGATCCGAAAACCCAGCGAGGTCCGGGTCAGGAGTGCGACGGCAGCCGACGCGTCGACGACCACCGGTTTGGAATCACGCATCAGTTTCGATGTCGATCCCGACCCTCCTCAGGAGTTCACGGTCGCGCTCGTCGCGTCCATCGCGCACGAGCTGGGCGACGTCGAGCGACTCGGCTCCGACCATGGGACCTCGCGCCGCCATCCCGTCCAGCCATTCGTCGAGGGTGGGCAGCTGCTGGTCCTTGCGGATCAGGCCGAGGACATAGTCGCGAACGGTGACGTGCTGCAGGGCGGCCCGCCGCCGGAGTTCAGCATGCATCGGCTCCGGGACGTTCTTGACCTGCAGGTTCGCCATAGACGTATCGTGGCATGCCATCAGCATCCTCACAAGCCCGTTCAGTCGTTGCGATCAGCGGTGTGGAGCCGCCTCGCCCAACCGAGGCCGAACCAGAGGATCCCGAAGGTGAGCACGACTGCACCCGTAGTGACGCCGGCCGTGACGTCGCCGAACAGGAAGCTCGTCACGAGCATCACCGCGCCGCTCATGGCGAGCGCCAAGAACAGGAGCCCGGCGATGGCCCCCTGCGTGGCGTATTCGATGATGCGCTCCTTCTCGCCCCGCTCGAACATGATCCGGTGGTAGGCCGCCGGCGCGATGAACAGCGCCGAGCTGAGGGTCGCCGCCAGGAGCGTGAACAAGTAGACGCCCTTCTGGAAGTCGTTGACGCGATCAAAACCGCTCGCGAACGGCACCGCAAGCAAGAACGCGAACAGCACCTGCACGCCGGGCATCATCACGCGCAGCTCTTGCAGCAACTCGCTGAGCTGCCGGTTCAGGCGCTCCTTCTTCGCTTCGAGGTCGTCGTCTTGGGAAGCGTTGTCACCAGCAGCAGGACTCACTCCTCCGTTCTACCGCAGCGGAGCTAGGCTCGCGGTCATGACCGAGTCCGTCCGTCCGAGGTGCCGCCGATGAGGGTGTCCCTGATCGGTTACGGGCTCGCGGGCGAGTCGTTCCACGCGCCCTTCATCGCCCAGACCGAAGGCCTTGAGCTCGCCACGATCGTCACCGGCGACACCGACCGAGCGGCTCGCGCGAGCGCCGCCCACCCAAGCGCGCTGGTCACCGCCGATGCGGCTCGCGCGTGGGATGCCGATGTCGTGGTGATCGCCACCCCAAACCGGTTCCACGTCTCCTACGCGCACGAGGGCCTCGCGCGCGGGGTGCCGGTGATCGTCGACAAGCCACTGGCAACCTCGCTGCACGAGGTCGAGGTCCTCCTGGCCGACCTTGAGGCCACCCGCGGCAAGCTGTCGGTGTTCCAGAATCGACGCTGGGACGGCGACTTCCTTACTGCTCAGCGACTCGTCCGGGACGGAACGCTCGGCCCGCTCATCCGCTTCACGTCCCGCTTCGTCCGATTCCGGCCAGCGGTCAGCGACGGCTGGCGCGAAGGCGGCGACCCACGAGACGGGGGCGGCACGCTCCTGGACCTCGGTCCACACCTGATCGACCAGGCCCTCGTGTTGCTCGGGCCCGCCCGCAGCGTGTACGCAGAGGTCGGGACTCATCGCCAGGGCGCCGCGACGGACGACGACGCCTTTGTCGTGCTCGAGCACGCGAGCGGCGCGCGGTCGCACCTGTTCATGAGCGCCATCGCACCGATTCCCGCGCCGCGCATGGAGCTCACCGGCGCCAGCGGTGGATTCGTGAGCAGCGAGTTGGACGTGCAGGAGGCGCAGCTCCGAGCCGGACTCCCAACGTCCTCGGCATCGTTCGGCCTGAACCCGCCCGGAACGCTGGTGTCCCCTACCGGCACGCGCGCCCAGCCGGTCGAGCCGGGCGACTATGGCGCGTTCTATGCCGCGGTCCCGGCATGGATCGAGGGCACCGCCGCGGCGCCGGTCGATCCCGCCGACAGCCGCCCCGTCTTCGCGATCATCGAGGCAGCTCGGCGCAGCTCCGCGGCCGGCGCGGTCGTGCCGCTCGACCCGCCCGCCTGAAGGCGCGCCCGGCCGCCAATACACCGGTCGACCCCAGCCGTATGCGCAACCTGTCGGTCAAGACTTGTCACACCGTCGCGCAATCCTTTGCCTGGGCACGGCGGCCGGAGGGCGTCCCTGCGTATGCTCAGGGGGTTGTGAGTAGACCAAGCGCCCAGTACTCGGTCGTTCTTCGCGTGGAGATCGACGACTCGCCCGGAGCGGTCACGCGTCTCGTAGACGCGATCGCTGCCTGCGAGGGCGAGGTCGTAGCCAACGACGTCGTCTCTGCCGAGCACGGCCGTTCCGTACGCGACCTCGTGGTCAACTGCACGAGCACCGGGCATCAGCAAGCCCTCCGCGACCTGCTCGACGCGTTCGAGGACGTCCGCGTGCTCGGTCTCACCGATCGCACCTTCGCGCTGCACCACGGCGGCAAGCTCACCAGCGAGGCTTCGGCCCCAATGCGCACGCGCGACGATCTCGCCATGGCGTACACGCCCGGTGTGGCCCGCGTCTGCGAGGCGATCCACCGCGACAAGGCCAAGGCGTTCGATTACACGATCAAACGCAACACGGTCGCGGTCGTCTCCGACGGCACTGCCGTGCTCGGCATGGGCGACATCGGCCCCGAGGCCGCGATGCCAGTGATGGAGGGCAAGGCTGTCCTCTTCAAGGAGTTTGCGGACGTCGACGCGTTCCCGATCTGCCTCGATACGAAGGACACCGAGGAGATCATCCGCACGGTCAAGCTCATCGCCCCAACCTTCGGCGGCATCAACCTCGAGGACATCTCTGCCCCGCGGTGCTTCGAGATCGAGGACCGACTCAAGGCCGAACTCGACATTCCGGTGTTCCACGACGACCAGCACGGCACGGCCATCGTGGTGCTCGCCGCCGTCTACAACGCGCTGAAACTCATCGACAAGCGCATCGAGGACCTCCGCGTGCTCTGCGTGGGCATCGGTGCTGCCGGTGTGGCCGTGTCGAAGATCCTGATGAACGCCGGCGTGCGCGACGTGATCGGGTGCGACACCAAGGGCGCCCTGAGCACGACGCGCGCCGACTATCTCGACGGCTCGATGAACTCGATGAAGCGCTGGTACGCCGAGAACAGCAACCCCGGCAAGATCCTCGGTGCTCCGAAGGACGTCATCGACGACATCGACCTCTTCATCGGGCTTTCGGGCCCTGGCGTGATCGAGGCCAAGGACCTCGGCCGGATGGCACGCGACGCGATGGTGTTCGCGATGTCGAACCCGGATCCCGAGGTCAGCCCCGAGGAGGCCGCGCCGTACGTGCGGATCATGGCGACGGGTCGTTCCGACTACCCCAACCAGATCAACAACGTGCTGGCGTTCCCCGGAATCTTCCGCGGCGCGCTCGACGTGCGTGCGCGCTCGATCACCGAAGAGATGAAGATCGCCGCCGCGCGCGCCATCGCCGACGCCGTTCCCGCCGATCAGCTCCGCGAGGACTTCATCATTCCGTCGGTGTTCGATCGCGAGATCGCCCCGGCGGTCGCGGCGGCCGTCGCGCACGAAGCCGATATCCAGCGCACCTCACGCGCCAACCTCGACGACTTCGAGGCTGGCGGTCCGGGTGGCGCAGGCGGGCAGCAGCCCGTCCTCGCTCCCAACCTCTAGGACACATCATGCGGATCACGGTCACCGGCGCAACCGGCGGGATCGGCTCCCTCCTCGTCTCCGCGCTGCTCTCGCGCGGCGACGAGGTGACCGTGCTGTCGCGCGATCCAGACGCCGCGACGGCGCAACTCGGCGATGTCCGCGCGCTCGCCTGGCAGCCTGCCGAGGGGACGCCTCCGCTGGAAGCAATCGAGCACAGCGACGCGATCGTGAACCTCGCTGGCGAGACCGTCGCCCAGCGGTGGACTTCGGAGGCGAAAGCGCGGATCCTCTCCTCGCGAGTGATCGGCACTCGGCACCTGGTCCAGGGGATCGCCGGCGTCTCCGACGATCGTCGGCCCGTCGCGTTGATCTCGGGGTCGGCGATCGGGATCTACGGCGATCGCCGCGAGCCGACCGACGAGTCTGCGCCCGTCGGCACCGGCTTCCTACCGTCTGTCGCCGCGGCTTGGGAGATCGAGGCGCGCAAGGCCGAAACGTTCGGGCTGCGCGTCGCGCTGATCCGCTCTGGCGACGTGCTCGCCGCCGACGACGGCGTCCTCCCCATCCTGTGCCGACTCACGAAGCTCGGCGTGATGGGCCCGCTCGGCGGCGGACGCCAGCCGTTCCCGTGGATCCACGTCGTCGATGAGGTCGGCCTCATCTTGCACGCGGTCGACAGCCATCGGGCCAGCGGTCCGATCAACGCGGTCGCTCCAGGCCTCGTGACGCAGGGCGAGTTCGCGCGCTGCCTCGGCAAGAAGCTGCATCGGCCGGCCTTCGCGCCCGCCCCGAAGTTCGCGGTCCGCGCGCTCCGCGGCGAGATGGCCGACCTCATTCTCGAGGGCGCGGCCGCCACCCCGGCCGCCGCACGGGATCTCGGCTACGCCTTCGCGTTCCCGGATCTACCCGTCGCGCTCGACGACCTGCTGGACTAGCCGGCGACGCCTGGGAGGAGCCGCGACCATAGCCGCGGCTCCGCACCTTCAGGCGTGCGCGACTTCCAGGACCCTCGCGACGTCGGTGACCGACAGGAGGCCCGCCAGGTCGCCGCGTTCATCGACGACGAGTGCGCGACGCGGGTCGGTCGAAACGAGCGCCGGCCACACCGGCCCGACGGGGTCCGAAGCGTGGACGACCAGGAGCCGGTCGAGCGGCATGATGTGGTCCCCCACGCGCTCGGTCGCCCAGCGAGCCTTCGGCAGCGCGGCGATGTCGCGGAAGACCACGAGCCCGACGGGCTTCCCGTCCTGCATGACGGGGTACGTGGTGTGGCGATGCGCGAACACGACGTCGTCAATGAACGCCTGAACGGAGAGATCCGCGTCGACGGAGAACGGCTCAGCCACCATCACGTGGCCGACGGTGATGCCTTCGAGCGCTTTGCTCTGGACGGTCGCGCCAACCTCGGCCCCTGAGGCCATCAGCAGGAACCAGCCGATGAAGGCAATCCAGAGACCGCCGAGGCCGCCGCCCGCGAGCACGGTGAACAGCCCGAGCGCGATGAACACGTGCGCAAACCCTCGCCCGACGGCCGCAGCCGCCTCCGTGGCGGCAGCGAGATCGCCCTTGCGCTGCCAAAGCGCTGACCGCAGGACGCGGCCGCCATCCAGCGGGAAGGCGGGCAGCAGGTTGAACACGAGCAGGGTGAGGTTGATGTAGCCGAGCCAGCTCAGGACCCCATCGACCGACGAAGGCAGCCCGGGCAGCGCCGACGTTGCGACGAACAGGACACCAAGCGCCAGCGACACGAGCGGCCCCGCGATCGCGATCCGGAACTCCGCGCCGGCGGACGGGAACGTGCCCTTGAACTGGGCGACGCCGCCGAACATCCAGAGCGTGATGCCCTCAATTTCCACCCCCTCGCGCCGCGCACGCAGGGCGTGCCCGAGTTCGTGCAGCAGGAGACTGATGAAGAACACGGGCACGGCGACGACCGCCATCACCGCGTAGGTGGTGTCGGACAGGCCCGGGTTGGAGTCCGGGAACACGCCAGCGCCGAGCGACCAGCCGATCAGGCCGACGACCAGCACCCAACTCCAGTTGGCGCCGATCGGGATGCCAGCAATGCGGCCGAAACGAAGCGTCGGATTCATGCGTGCCTCGGCGTCATGGTCGACGTGGATGTCCGGCAGGACCAGGTGAGATTCACGAACAGGAGCGTACTGCCAGCGTCCCCGTTCATCGTTTCCAAACCGGTTTCGGGAAACGGACGAGGTCGAAGCGAACGCCGCCTGAACTCGGCACGAGCGAGAAGTAGTTCGCGCCAGCACTCAGCAGCTTGCGATCAACGGTGGTGGTGCCGCGGACGCGCAGACCGCTTCGTACGACCTTCCCCGGAGCGTTCTTGGAGTTCGCGACATACAGCGTCAGGCGCGTGTCGCCCGGAAGGTCCTGCCCGCTCCAGGACAGGCGCACCTTCTTGGTTTTGGCTGACAGCGGCTTCTTCTGGGTGGTCGCCGGCGTGATCCTGCCCGGCCGCACCCGGCCGATCTCAGGAATGGTTTCGATCGAGTACCGCGTCTGTTCGCCGGCGAGCGAGCGCAGCTTCCAGCGGCCAGCCTTCGGTGCGTAGACGACGAGCGCCGTCACGTCGCCGATGGTCTGGGTGAAGAGGTCCTTCCGACTCCGGCCCGGCCGGTACCTCACCCCCGTTGGCGAGACCAACTCAAACGCTGGTGCCTCGTCGCCACGAGCTTCGATGTACAGGAGCGGCTGCTTGGGCTTCACGGAGAACTGCCGGGTCGATGACGTCCCGGCCCGCGCTGTCGCGCTGGCCGCGCTCGCGGTGAGCGTGACGTACTGGTTGATGTTCGACCCGATCCAGTCGACCTTCGGCGGAATGGTCGTCACGTTCGCCCACTTCATGCCGGCGCCGACGTACAAGCATCCGACCCACGGGATACAGATGCGGGTCGTCGCGCCGACGCCCTTGTCGGAGATCACGCCGCTGCCATTGGCAACCGACTTGCCAAGGACCTGGCCGCTCACGCTGCCCTGCGCGGTGAAGTGGTATCGGTCGATGACCGCCGACGTCGTCAGCGCCGCACTCACGGCCAGGGCGTTCCAGGAGGCGTTCAACGTGCCACTCGCGAGGAACGTCGGCGCAAGCTGGAGCGTGAGCGACGCCGTGCCCTTGACGAGCCGACCTTCCCCGTCGAGCACGTCGATCTCGCCTGCAAGCGTGCCGGAACCGGCGGTGTTCACGCTGAGGCTGACCTCCTTCAGGTGCAGCACCCACCCGAAGGGATCGGGGGCGTTCGTCTTGAGCCAGCCGCCGCCGACCAGCGCCGTGATGATCAGTGGGTTGTTCGCCCCGCCGCTGAGGCCTTTGAGCGAGCCTCCGAAGGTGTCGAGGATGATGCCGGTCGTCCCGAGCGGGACCCCCGGCGTCTTGAGCTTCAGGCCTATCGCGTCGAGCGAACCTCCACTGAACGCTCCGGAGATCTCGACTCCGGCGCTGCTCGACAAGTACGGGAATTCGAACGCCCCCATGACGAACCACGTGGAGGGCGGCCCCTCCGCGTACCCGACCGAGAATGTGCCGAGCTTCCAGTTGCTGCCGAGCTGTACGCCATCCCACCGGATTGAGCCGCCGAGGACCTTGAACGGTCCAGGGGCGTCCTTGTGGATGCCGAGCGAGAAGCTCCCGGTCGGCAAGGCCAGACCCGCGAGCGGCCCGAGGAGATCAAAGGACGGACGACCCGCCATCACCACGCCGCCGCCGCTGGCAGCGTCGATGTAGTTGGTCACGAGCGGCACGAACGGGACGCTCGCAAGCGTGTGTGACAGCAGGTTGCTGATCGTCATCTTCCCAAGCGCGGTGTGCCCGGAGACCGGGTCCGTGACGCCAGCGGCCTCGATGTGAAGCGTTCCCGTGCCGATCCTGACGGGCGGCCCACGCATGACTTCGACGATGACGCTCGCGGCGGAGGTGATGTCGACGAGGCCGTCGTTTGCGACCACCGGCCCGCTCACTGACACGCCTCCGTTCAGCACGACATTGCCGGTGGCTGTCCATCGACCCGCGTCGTAGGTCATCGCGTCCGCGCAGATCCCCACGACCCCCACGGTGTGCCCGACGCGGTTGCAGCCCGGAGCCGTCCCAGGGTTGGGCGCGGTCTTGAACGTCTTGTCGGCGCCTGTGGCGACGACAGATGCACCTCGCAGGGCGACGATCCGCACGTGGTACGTGGTGTCGGCCGCCAGCCCCGCGATCGCGGTGATCGCTGCGACGTCAGCGCTGCCGGCCCCCGCCGCGATCGCAGTCGTCGTCGTCCCGTAGGCCGTCGTGGTGCCGTACTCAAACTGGTACGAGGTCGCCGTCCCCTTCGGGTTGACCGTCCCGTTCAGCGTCGCGTCCTTCCACGTCACGAGGGTCGCGTCGCCGGTGACGACCGTCGGCAGTGTCGTCGCGCCTTCTCCGTACTTCACGACCCGCGCGTTCTCCTTATCGGCGATGTAGAGCGTGGACGACGGCCCTGCTGCCACGTCCATCGGACGGTTGAACTGATCAGGCGCCGCGCCTTCAGTACCCCACGTGCCGAGGAAGGCGCCGGTCGAGCTGAACTTCTGGATCCGGTTGTTGTTCATGTCGGCGACCCAGACGCTGCCGGTGGCGTCGACGTCGAGCCCCTGGTGGAACTCGCGGAACTGGCCGTTGCCGGTGCCGTAGGTGCCCCAGACTTCGCCGGCGGTCCAGGTCGGCGTGAACCGCACGACCCGATTGGCGTCCTGGTCGGTGACGTACACACCGGTGGCGCCCACCGCGACCCCGGCAGGCTTGCCGTACTGGCCGACGCCACTTCCAGGGCCGCCGACGAGCGCCTGCCAGGCGCCGCTCGTGTTAAAGCGCTGGATGCGCTGCTTGTTCAGCCCCGCGAGGTCGGTGGAACTCGTGTCGGCGACGTACACGTTCGTGCCGTCGGTCGCGACGCTGTTCGGCTGATCGAAGACGCGCGACGGCACGCTGTCGACCGCGTTGAACTTGCTGACGTAGACACCAGCAGTGGTGAACTTCTGGACCCGGTTGTTGCCGGCGTCCACGACGTACACCCCAGTCGCGTCCACCGCGACATCACGCGCGCAAACGAACTGCCCGTTGGCGCTTCCGCGCGTGCCCCACTTCGTGATGAAGGCCCCGTTCGCCGTGAACTTCTGCACGCGGTCGGCATTGCAGTCCGCCACGTAGACATTGCCGGCGGCGTCGGTGTCGATCCCGGCTGCGCCCAGGAACTGGCCGTCGCCGGAACCGGACGTACCCCATTCCCCGAGGTAGCCGAAGGCCGCCCCTGCAGGCGCGGCCGGGAGCAGGAAGCCGGCGAGAACAACGACGATCGAAAGGACCAGCGGTGATCGGAGCAACGGACGAGCAGGCGCGGGAGACACCCAGAGATCGTCCCTCGCACGCTGCTGCCCGGAATCCGTAGCGGCCCGCAGGTGCGCGGGGCGGTCTACGAAGCTGCGGCGTCAGCGCGCGCTAGGGACCCAGCGTCCGGCGCGGAGCTGGAACAGGCCGACCGAGCCGAGCTGCGCGTCGCCGGTCGCCGTCGTGGGCAGGTTCTGATCGGTTGGTGCAGCAGCGACGAGCGCCGTGGCGAACGCGACGCGGTCGATGGTGCGCTCGGGTTGGCGCTCGCCGAGATCCAGGATGCGCTGCGCGGCGCGATAGCCCGCGACGACCGCCGCCCCGCGATCGCGGCCGAAGGCCTCGCGCTCGCGCGCTCGGAGCTGCCGCGCGAGAGGGTCGCTGGCGGGCGCGATCGATCGCCGGATTTCGAAGGTCGGACGGCCGGCGCGGCCTCGGCCGATCACCGCTGGGTCGAAGTCGCGGTCGGCTGCGTCGACGACCAAGGCCGCTCCTCGGACCTTCGCAAGCACGGTGCGAGCAGCCAGCGTCGGATCAGGCTCAGTCGGATCGGTGACGATGATCGTCGGCTTGGCCGGGTCAACGTCGGCGGCTGAAACCACCTGCCCCTGGACCGCCTCAGCGACCCGCGCGGCGAGGCGCTCTGCGTCTGGAATCTCCGGCGAGGGGTTGGTGAGCGCGGGGCTCGTGCTCGGCAACAGGTCGTCGCCGTCCTTCTTCGCCGAAGCGAGGTCAGCGGCCGCGGCTTTCGCTCGCACTGCGGCAGCCTCCGAGAGCTGCGCGCGGTACGCGCTGGTCACCGCGACGACCTGGGCGCGTCGCAGGCCGGGCGTCTCGCGGGCCCGTTTGCCGACGAGCGCATCGGAAGGGGTGATGCGGAGCTCGAATCGCTTGCCGGACGGCTGATATCGCGCGGGTTCACCTGGTGCTTCGGCGGCCGTGAGCCCAGCCATGCCACTGCCGAACTGCAGGAACGCGAGCTCACCGCCGTTGAACTGCGGGACCGCGATCGCCGCCTCCGGCGCGCTGTACGCACCAAGGATCGCAACCGCGCGCGAGTCGCGCACGATGCGCCCGGCACCGATCGACGCAGAGACGTTCGTGCCATCGCGCTGCTGCGTCGGCACGACGGCGATGGAGACGGCGCGCTCGCCGATCAGGCCGTTGCGTTCGGCGATCGCCAGTTTGACACCGTCGGCCAGGCCTTCGGTGCGGGCCGCCCACGGGCCAGTCGGGTCGCCGGCCACGTAGATGACCGAGATCGGCCGGTGCGCTGGGCGCTCGACGACGTCATCGCCGCAGGAACCAAGCGCGATCGACGTGGAGAGCGCGGCGCAAACGGCCGCGAACCTCCGTCGGGTGGTCACCCGACGTCGGAGTCCTGCGACCGAAGCTGCTCACCGACGGTGCGCACGGCCACCGCGACAAGGAAGATGCTGAAGGCGAGGATGCCGGCGTCACGCGCCGCGAGGATCCCGAGGGCCCAAAGGGTGAGCCAGAGCACCAGGACAAGGGTGGAAGCGACGATGAGTCCCATGGCGGGGAATCCTACCGATCCAGCCCGCGGGCCAGCTCCTCGACGGCTTCGCGCACTGCGGTCACCGGATCTGGGCCGCCCGCGAGGCGGACGAGCTTGGATCCGACGATGACGCCGTCGGCGCCCGCATCCGCGGCGGCGCGCGCCTGCTCGCCCGTGCTGATCCCGAAGCCGAGCGCGACCGGGACATCGGTTGCGGTCCGCGCACGATCGATGACGGTGGCGTACGACGCAGCTCCAGAGCGCTCGCCAGTAATGCCGGTCACCGACACCGTGTAGAGGAACCCACGGGCGCGGCCTCCGACGAGGCTCAGTCGTTCATCGGGCGTCGTCGGTGCGATCAGCGGCACGAGCGCCAGGCCGACGCGGTCGGCTTCGGTGAGCAGCTCTCCGGCTTCTTCTGGCGGCAAGTCCGGAACGATGACGCCGCTGGCGCCAGCCTCGACGAGCTTTGCGCAGAAGGTCGGGACGCCCCGCGCCTGCATGATGTTGGCGTAGGTCATGATCACGACCGGAAGCCGCGCCGACAGTTCCTTGCAGACGCCAAGGATTTTGTCGAACGTGGCGCCGCCGGCGAGCGCGACCGTGCCGGCCGATTGAATGACCGGACCGTCGGCAAGCGGGTCGCTGTACGGGATCCCAAGCTCGATGAGGTCGGCACCGCCGTCAGCGCAGGCCAAGCCGACCTCGACCGAGGTCGCGAGGTCGGGGAAGCCACCCATCACGTATGGCATGAGGGCAGCACGACCGCGGGCATTGCGGATGGCGTGCTCGATCCGGTCGGCGCCAGCGTTGGCCGGCCGCTCCTGCGTTTCGGGGCTAGCCACGAGCGAGCACCTCCGCCAAGTCCTTGTCGCCGCGGCCGGAAAGGCAGAGCACGTCGCAGGTGGACGTGTCCTTGGGGCCATCGAAGATGTACGCGAACGCGTGCGCGGTTTCCAGCGCGGGCACGATGCCCTCGAGCCGAGCGACTCGCTTGAACGCGGCGACCGCTTGGTCGTCGGTCACGGCGACGTACTGCGCGCGGCCACTGTCCCGGAGCCAGGCATGTTCGGGGCCGGTCCCTGGGTAATCAAGGCCGGCGGAGATCGAGTGCGCCTCGATGATCTGGCCCTCGGAGTCCTGCATGATCGCCGAGAGGGAGCCGTGCAAGATGCCCGGCCGACCCCCGACGGTGAGTGGCGCGCCGTGGCGCGGCGTGTCGATGCCCTCGCCAGCGGCCTCGACGCCGACGAGCGCGACGGCGGGATCGTCCATGAAGCCGGCGAACATGCCGATCGCGTTGGAGCCGCCGCCGATGCAGGCGAGGACCCGGTCGGGCAGGTGACCGGTCTTCGCGAGGATCTGCTCGCGGGATTCGTCGCCGATGCGGCGCTGCAGCGCCTTCACGATCGCCGGGTACGGCGCGGGGCCGACCGCGGAGCCAAGGATGTAGTGCGTGTCACCGACGTTGGTGACCCAGTCGCGGATAGCGGCCGAGACCGCCTCCTTGAGGGTGCGGGTGCCGTCTTCGACCGCGCGGACCTCGGTGCCGAGCATCCGCATCCGCTCGACGTTGGGGGCCTGACGACGCATGTCCTCAGAGCCCATGTAGACGATGCACTCCAGGCCCAGGAGCGCGCACGCCGTGGCGCTCGCGACGCCGTGCGAGCCGGCGCCGGTCTCGGCGATCATCCGCGACTTGCCCATGCGCTTGGCCAGGAGCGCCTGGCCGAGGGCGTTGTTGATCTTGTGCGACCCGGTGTGCATGAGGTCTTCACGCTTGAGCCACACCTCGTGGCCGACGACCTCCGAGATCCTCGAGGCGAGGTAGAGCGGGGTCGGTCGGCCGCCGTAGTCGGCGAGGAGGTTGTCGAGTTCGGCCGTGAAGACCGGGTCGGCCGAGGCCGCGATCCACGCCTGCTCGAGTTCGTCGAGGGCGGGGATCAGCGTCTCGGGGACGTACCGCCCCCCATAAGGCCCGAATCGCTCGGGCAGGCTGCTTTCAGTCTGCGGTCCAGGCATCAGTCGGGTCCTTTGAGGGGGTACGTCTCAGGTGCGCGGGCGGGTTCTACCGCTCGCGGTCATCGTTCTGGTTGCGGCCGCGATCGTCGTAGTCGCGGGGCGTGCCGGGGCCGCCCTTCGGACGCGGACCGCTGCCGGGCCGTGCGGGCTTGTCGCGGAAACCACCGCCACCGGGGCGATCGCCACCGGGACGGTCACCGCGCGGGCCGCCGAAGCCACCGCCGCGCGGACCGCGGTCATCACGATCACGGAAGCCACCGCCGCCGGGACGGTCGCCACCGGGACGTCCGCCGCCTTGGTAGCCGCCGCCACGCGGGCGGTCATCACGATCTCGGAAGCCGCCGCCGGGACGGTCGCCGCCGGGGCGTCCACCTTGGTAGCCGGGACGGTCGCCGCCGGGGCGTCCGCCGCCTTGGTAACCGCCGCCACGCGGACGATCATCGCCGCCGCCACGGTAACCGCCGCCACCGCCGCCGCCTTGGTATCCGCCGCTGCGCGGGCGATCATCGCCACCGCCACGGTAGCCACCACCGGGACGATCGCCACCCGGACGACCTCCACCCTGGTAACCGCCGCTGCGCGGGCGATCATCGCCGCCGCCACGGTAGCCACCACCGGGACGATCGCCACCCGGACGACCTCCGCCCTGGTAACCGCCGCCACGCGGACGGTCATCGCCGCCGCCCTGGTAGCCACCGCCACGCGGACGATCATCGCCGCCACCACGGTAACCGCCGCTGGGACGATCGCCGCCGGGACGCCCACCCTGGTATCCACCACGGTCGCCGCCACCCTGGTAGCCACCGCTACGCGGACGGTCATCGCCGCCGCCACGGTAACCGCCGCTGGGACGGTCGCCGCCGGGGCGTCCACCTTGGTAGCCGGGACGGTCGCCGCCGGGGCGTCCGCCGCCTTGGTAGCCGCCG
>JAUMBQ010000004.1:0-295061 GCA_032119595.1 Solirubrobacteraceae bacterium
CATCGCGCTGAAGCTCACCCCCAAGCCGACCGTCTAGCGGAGGACCTCGATATGTCTCGCATCCTCACACCACGAATCGGCGCTCGGGTCGCAGCGACGCTCGCAGGGCTCCTGCTGGCTTCGCCGCTGCTCGCCGTCACACCCGCTTCGGCGGCGGTCGCTCCGCCGATCGACCGCTCGTTTGCGGCGCCGACGCCCAACCTCGAAGCCGACCCGTTCTACACGCCCCCGGCGACGATCCCGACGGGCAACCCGGGCGACATCATTCGCGCCCGCGTGTCCAACGCCGGTCCGCCGAAGGCGCGCGCACTCGCGAACGCCTGGCAGGTCATGTACCTGTCGACCGACGCGCTCGGCAACCCCAACGTCGTCACGGGCACCATCCTGGTTCCCAAGGACGCTGATCCCAAGACGGTGCCGGTCGCGGCCGTCGCCCCGGGCACGACCGGTCCGGCGTTCCGCTGCACCGTCTCGCGCTACATCAACTCGGGGGCGTTCTACGAGCAGCCGTCGGTCAACCAGATGCTCGAAGCCGGCTACGCCGTGGCCGTCACCGACTACGAGGGGTACCGTCAAAACCCGCAGACCAGCTACATCATCGGCAAGCCGATGGGTGCAGCCGTGCTCAACGCGGTGCGTGCCGCTACGCGCCTGCCGGAAGCTGACCTCTCGCCCACCCCGAAGGTGGTCGTTCGCGGCTACTCCCAGGGTGGCGGCGCGACGATGTGGGCGGGCCAGATGGCCTCGACCTACGCTCCGGAGCTCAACATCGTCGGCATCGCCGGCGGCGGCGTTCCGGCCAACATCTCGCTGGTCGCGATCGCGTTGCAGAAGGCTCCGGCCTTCGGGTTCCTGCTTAACGCCCTCATCGGCCTGGACAACGCCTACCCGGACCTGCTCCTCGACAACTACCTGACGCCGACCGGCAAGACCACCGTTCAGCAGATGGAAAACGACGACTGCACCGTCGAGCTCTTGCTCAACTACGCAGGCAAGCAGATCTCCGACTACACGACCACCAGCCCCCTGAGCACCACCCTGTGGCGCTCCAAGGTGCTCCCCAACACGCTCGGTTCCGAGAAGATCAACGTCCCGGTCTACCAGTACCAGGGCACCGTCGACGAGATCATCCCCTACGGCCAGGCGACGGTCTTGCGCGATCAGTACTGCGCCCTCGGCGTCGACCTGCAGTGGGCCGAAATGCCCGTCGGCCACATCACCGGCGTCGCCCGCGGCAACGAAGGAGCCTTCCAGTTCCTCCAGGACCGCGTCGCCGGAAGGCCGACCACGCCGAACTGCCCAGCGGCCGGCTAACCCGGGCTCTGTCCCGTCGCCTCGGTGGCGGGGGGACCAACGGACTGCGACCCTGAGCGCCTCGCGCCTCCACCAGCACGGTGGGGGCGCGGGGCGCTCGTCGTTGTCGACTGAACCGCCTGCAGGAGCGGCCGGCCGGGTTCCCAGCGGTCGACCCATCCCGCGTCAACAAGCGTTGAAGTGCGACAAATTCCCGGCGCTATGCGGCGCTATGCGGCGCTTTGTGCCGCGCGAAACGGCGTGCGGCGCCGGTGGCGTGGGCGGGCCCATGAAGAGCCTGCCCCACCACCAACACCGGTTAGAAAGGCTGAGCTAGCATCTGCCTCCCACGGTCCACCGTAGGTAGCCTGAGCGCTCTTCGTTGCGGTCAGTGCTCTGCAGTGCCGGTCGCGGGCGTTCACTCCCGCGATCCGTGGGTCAGGCGGCTTGGTCGAGCGCGGCTTCGACATGCCGCGTCATGTGCAGGCTGTCGAGGGCCTGGTCGCCGGGCGCGGAGTCGTAGGTGATCATCAGGATCAGGCGGTGCGGTGCGGGGGCATCCGGAGCGCGGTCAGCGACGATCGTGACGGCGACGGAGGTGACGTGGATGCTCGTCGCGACGGGGTTCTGAACCCACATTTGCTCGAGGTAGCGGTTGATTCTCGCGGCGGCGTCGGCACGCGGGGGGCCGCCGGCGAGCGGCACCGAGATGTGGGCCTGGCCCGGCAGGGGCGATGAGGTTCTGTTCAGCGGCCAGAGCACCTGGAGGGGGCGCCGGAGAAGGTCGACTGCAGGGACGGCAGTGGCTGGCGACATGCTGAGATGGGCCGGGGGAGGTTCGTCGTCGATGCCTCTAGTCAACCGGATCGTGGGTGAGTGCAGCGCCAGTTCACCCGGTCGCCGCCGGCCGCGGGGTTGCGTCGGCCACCAGGTTGTCTGGCAATGCTCCGGCCGCGAACTGGGCGATCTGCGCGGCAGCGATCTCGGCTGCGCGCTGCTGGAACCCGAGGGTGTCGCCGCCGACGTGCGGCGTGAGCAGGAGCCCGGGTGCGTCCCACAGCGGGTGGCCTGCGGGGAGCGGCTCTGGGTCGGTTACGTCGAGGGCCGCCCGCAGGCGGTGCGCTTGCAGTTCGGCCAGGAGGGCATCCGTGTCGACGAGCGCGCCTCGGCCCGCGTTCACCACGATCGCGCCGTCGGGCAGTGCAGCGAGGAAGGGTGCGTTGATCACGTGCCGGGTCTCGTCGGAGAGCGGCAGGACGGCGACGACGGCGTCGGCCTCGGGCAGGTGAGCGGCGACGTCGCGCAGGGCGATCACGCCCTCGCGCGCGGTGCGGCCGACGAGCGTGGTCTCGGCGCCGAACGGGGCGAGCATCGCCTGGAGGTGCGTGGCTAGGTCGCCAGCGCCGAGGATCAGGACGCGCTTCTCAAAGAGCGAGTCGGTGGTCCGCGTGGCCCAGTCCTCGATGTCCTGGTCTTCCGCGAACTCCTTGAGTTCACGCAAGATCGACAGCAGCATGGCCACGGCGAGCTCTGCCGTTGCTCGGCCGTGCGCGCCGCGCGCGTTCGAGATCGCCACGCCCTCGGGCACGCGGCCCGCCCACGCATCGACTCCCGCGCTTTGGGTTTGCACCAGCCGGAGCTTCGGCAGGTGCGCCATGAGCTCCAGGAGCGTGGGGGCGTGCTCGGTCATCGTGATGATCGCCTCGGCCTCGAGCGCGGCCTCAGACGGAGCTGGGTCGGCCGGATCGAACGGGATGGCCGCCAGGCCGTCGATCGCGTTGACCGCGCTGGCGATCAGGTCGGTGGGCGTCAGCACGAGCAGCGGCACGCCCCGGAGGCTAGGGCCGCCCAGGGCTCGCTCGCGCCGTGGGCTGTGTTTGGCTGGCTATCCGGGCTGTTCTCAATCCACGATGGCTGGCCGGGTCGGCCGGGTCGGCCGGGTCGGCGCTGACGTCAGCGCGGGGACGCGAGCTGCGTGATCGCGTCGGTGGTGGCGTGCGCTGAGAGGGCGGCTGCGCCGGCGTCGGGGACGCTGGTGAGCGTGGCGGCGAGCAGGCAGGCGAGCGCGACGAGGGTGATCACGATCGCGCGGAGCAGCTTGGCCGTGCGCGAGCGATTCGGGACGACCGGAGTGAGCTGCACCCGCGGCTGCACGGCGCGCGTCAGGTGGCGCGGACCGGATGCGCTGCCACGACGACCGGTCGACGTGCGGCGCTCGCTACTGCGACGGTCGACCCGGGCGTGCGACCGCCGGTCGTGGGACCGCCGTTCGTACCGTCGGCGATCGGGAACGCCCTCCGGCGGTCCATGGTCGGCGTTGCGCCGGTCGACGCCACTTCGAACGCGACGGTCGCGCGTCGACGCCTGCCGGGCGAGCTCAAGGTCGGCCGGGCCACGCGTCGCGGCACCTTCTGCAGGGGAACGGGGCACCGGTCAGAGGATGGTGGGGACGGGGGAGGGGCGGTGTGGGTGGGACAAAACCACGGATGCCATCAAAGGAACGGTAGCGCCGAAAACGCCGTTTGCAAGCACCTCGGCGCCAATCTGAGCATCCGTCAGGAAGTCGGTGTAACGGAACGATACGGTACCGATACTGGGGTACTCATCGTTACCACCTTGCCTGCTGCGCGAACCCGCCAAAACTGGACGGACCGTTTGGTCAGAACGTAATGACCACTTTGCCGAACTTTCCTCCGGCCTTGAAATGCGCATAGGCGTCGGCGGCCTGCTCGGCGGGGTACGTCTCGGCGATCGGGACAGCAATCCGGCCCCGATCGACGAGCGGGAGGAGCTCCCGCTCCACGGCGCGCGCCGTCGCCGCCTTCTCCTCGAGCGGCCGCGAGCGCAGCG
Organism: Solirubrobacteraceae bacterium; assembly: GCA_032119595.1. Classification (GTDB taxonomy): domain Bacteria; phylum Actinomycetota; class Thermoleophilia; order Solirubrobacterales; family Solirubrobacteraceae; genus JAGIBJ01. The sequence continues at coordinate 4,144 of JAUMBQ010000004.1, forward strand.
TGCTCGCCATGATGCTGCCGCGGGCGCCCATCAGCGCGAGGAGGTTGAGTTCGGCCTTGATGCCTCCGCCGACGCCGATGATCGCGATCCGGCCGTTCATGGCCAGCGCCTTCACGTCGTCGTTGATGTTGGGGCCACCGATCAGCTCCAGGACCACGTCGAACGGGCCGAACCCGAGGTGCTCGCCGGGGCGGGTCACGACCTCCGCGCCGAGGTGCTCAAGGCGCTCGTCGAACTGCTCGTGGCGACTGGTCGCCACTACCGTCGCGCCGAAGGCCCGGCCGATCTGCACGGCGGCGGTGCCGACGCCGCCCGCCGCGCCGTGCACCAGGAGTCGCTCTCCGGGCCGCAACCCGGCCTGCGTGGAGATCGCGTCGTGCGCGGTGGTGAACGCCTCTGCGAACCCGCCGGCTTCGACGATGTCGAGTGCGCCCGGGACCGGCATCACCTGCCGCTCGTTGCACGTGAGGAGCTCGGCTTGTCCGCCACCGCCGACGATGCCCATCACGCGGTCGCCCAGCTCAAAGCGCGTCGCGCCCTCCCCGAGCCCGACGACCTCGCCGGCAAACTCAAGGCCGGGGATGTCGTGCGGGGAACCGGGAGGTGCCGGGTACGCGCCTCGCACCTGAAGCAGGTCTGCGCCGTTGAGCCCAGCCGCCTTCACCCGCACGAGGACCTGCTGGAACCCAGGCTCCGGATCGGGGTAGTCGCCATTCAGGACGACCGCCTTGTCGACGATGGTGACCGCACGCATGTGGTGATCCTCGCAAGACGCAGGTCAGCGCGCCATAAGGCCACCTGGTCCAGGCAAGGCTGGGTTCGTCTCGAATCAGCGACGGTCCTGCGCCAGTTCTGCGGAGTCCATCTCAAAGACCCCGCTCGTAGCGGTTTTCCGGCTCGGGTGGCGCGTCGGTGCCGTCCGCCCGCTCCGTACAATCACCGTTCCTCGATGAGCGCCGCCCCCACGACCACGACCGACCTCAGCGCCCTTCGGCCGTGGCAACGCAAGTCGGTCCTGGAAATGCGGGACTGGGAGTTCGGCACGTATCTCATCGCGGCGGCGCCGGGGGCCGGGAAGACGCGTCCCTCGCTGCATTTCGCGAAGGAGCAGCTCGAGGCCGGCAAGATCAAGCGGGTCGTGATCGTCTGCCCGACGGCGCCGCTCACCCGCCAGTGGGCGCAGGCCGCCTCCGACTACGGCCTTCAGCTCCTCCCGGATTCCGCCCACTTGGAGCCGCCGGGCGGCTTCCAGGGCGTCTCGGTCACGTACGCGCGCGTGGCGGCGAGCGCGAAGCGGTGGAAGTCGATCTGCACGCCCGACACGCTGGTGATCGCCGACGAGGCCCACCATCTCGGCGACGAGCTGGCCTGGGGCGAGGGCTTCACGAGCGCGTTCGCCCGCGCCGAGCGTTGGCTCCTGCTGTCTGGCACCCCGTTCCGCTCCGACCGCACCGCGATCCCAGGTGCCGAGTACGACAACGACGGCTACGTCGTGCCAAACATCTCTTACAAGTACGGCGACGCGGTCAAGGACCGGGTCTGCCGGCCGATCCGGTTCATTCCGTTCGACGGCGTGCTGCAATGGGAGTCCGACGGGCAGGTGATCGAGGCCGGCTTCACGGATGCTTTGACCGGCGCCGAGGCCTCGCGTCGCTACCGCACCGCTCTCTCGCTCGATCTCGAAGACGGCCTTCCGCGGATCCTCGGCCAAGCCGCGCTGCGCCTCAAATCGCTCCGTGGATCCAGCCACCCGGACGCCGGCGGGCTCGTGGTCGCGACCGACTCCGAGCATGCGCGCCGCATCGCCCGAATCCTGCGCGACGACCACGGCGAGGACCCGATCACGGTCCTGTACACCGACACGCAGGCCCATAAGAAGCTCGCGGCTTTCAGCAAGTCGGATCGAGCGTGGATCGTGGCCGTGAACATGGTCTCCGAGGGTGTCGACATCCCGCGGCTGCGCGTAGGCGTCTACGCGACGACGGCCAAGACGCCGCTGATCTTCCGGCAGGTCGTCGGCCGGTTCGTGCGCACCATCCCCGGTCGCCCACCGACTGACCGATCCTGGCTCTACATCCCGGCCGACATCCGCCTGCGTCAGCACGCCACGGACGTCGAGGACGACATCCGCCACCTCCTGATCCCGCAGGAGGAGGGCGACGGCTCCGAGCTCGACGAGGTGGAGGAGGAGCGCGAGGCCAAGCTCCCGGGTGAGAAGAAGAGCTTCAAGGCCGTCAAAGCCGACGTGCAGGTGCAGATGGATCTCTTCGCCGGCCTCGACGGGGGCAACGGCAAGGGCGACAGCACCGACACCCACGCCGGCTTCATCGGCGGCAACGCGAGTGCCGACGCCGAGCGTGCTGGCGAGTCCGGCGACATCGGTCCGCTGGATGGTCGCGGCGTCACGGCGAGTGCGGCGAGTGAGCTCCAGCCCAGCGGCGGTCGCCCCAGCGCCGGGCTCCAGCGCGACGAGCACGGCCGGATCATCCGGCCCAGCGCGATCATGAATGGGTCGGCCACGCCGGCCGCGCCCGAGCCCGTGGTCGACTCGCTCGACCCGTGGGCGGCGCTTGACGATGACGACGACGAGGACGACGACACCCCGGCGAAGTCGTGGCAGCGAGCCAAGCCCAAGAAGCGCAACGAGCCCGCGCCGGTCCTGGCCTCCGAGCGCCCAGCGTGGGAGCACCAGGAGATGCTTCGCAAGCGTCGCCACTCGCTCGTCTCCGAGCTGGCTCGCTCCACGAAGTCGAGCCAGGCCATGGTGAACCAGGAGATCAACAAGTCGATCGGCGTCGGCAAGGTCGAGCAGGCCACGAACGAGCAGCTCGAAAAGAGCATCGCCCTGCTGCTGGACCGCCTCAGCAAGCGCCGCTGACGCGCCGCGGCCGCGGACCGGGCCCAATCACGGTCAGATTCAAGCCGTGCGGTCCCGCTCAGACCTGCTCGTGATCGGCGGGCGGCCGAGCAGCCCGGCGGTCAGTCGGAGGGAGCGTCCCAGGTCGTTCGAGGGCTGGTCTCCATGCCGCGCAGCAACGTCTCGATGATCTGAACGGCGTGGTCGACGGGGAGGGCTTCGGAGTGCACGCGGCGGGCGGCATGGAACGCGAGGGCGATCAGGGTCTCGGCCATGAGTTCGACGTTGAGGTCGGGTCGGAACTCCGACTGCTCTTGGCCTCGCTTGATCATCGCCGCGGCGATCGGTGTGAAGGTCGTCACGAGCCCGGCCTCGGGCAGGGGCTGGCTGGCCGCAGCCTTGGAGTAGCGCGTCTCGATCGGGAGTGCCACGCGGATGATCCGAAGCATCTGCTCGGTCAGGGTGGCGTCGGGCTCGTCGCTGCCGGGCGAGGGGAACAGGTGCTCCTGAAGCATCTCGCGGCCAACCTCCTCGAGTTCGCCGAAGAGCGCGTCTCGGACCGCCTGGACATCGGAGAAGTGGCGGTAGATGGTCGCGCGTGAGATGCCTGCCACGCTGGCGATGTCGATCAGGGTCGCGTCGACGTCACGTGCCAGAGCGATGGTCGCGGCGTCGAGGATGAGGTCGCGGTTGCGCAGCGCATCCGTGCGCCTGGGGCGGCCTTCGCTCATCGGTCGAAGGTAACGACCGCGCCCACGGACTGTTGAAAATGTGGGGGCTCGCGATGCCCCGCGCGGGGCTAGAACCAGCCGTCCTGCATGTCGAGCGTCGTGCGGTCCAGTCGCGCGAGGAGATCGAGCTGCGGTCCGGTGCGGGGAAGCTCGTAGGTGAAGAAGTAGCGGGCTGCCTGCCGCTTGCCGTCGTAGAAGTCGCCCGATTTGCCGTCGGCCGCGAGCCACTGCTCGAGCCAGATCCAGGCGACGACGATATGGCCGGCGGCCTCGAGGTAGGCGGTGGCGTTCGCCAGCGCGAGTTCGGGATCCAGTGGCGCCCAGACCTGCGCGGTGACCTGCACCAGGCGGTCCAGCGCCGCTTGGAGTTCGGCGGCGAAGCGGGCGGGCTCATCACCGGCGTCGGCCGCTTGGGCGATCGTCGCGCTGAGGGTGTCGACGAGGAGCCCGAGGCCGGCTCCGCCTTGCATGATCGCCTTGCGGCCGAGGAGGTCCATCGCCTGGATGCCGTGCGTGCCCTCATGGATCGGATTGAGACGATTGTCTCGGTAATGCTGCTCCACATCGTGCTCGCGGGTGTAGCCGTATCCGCCGTGGATCTGGATGGCGAGGTCGTTCGCGGCGACGCACCACTGCGATGGCCACGACTTCGTGATCGGGGTGAGGACATCGAGCAGCAGCGCGGCCCGCTCCCTCGCTTCGCCGGTCTCGGCGGTGTGCTGATCGTCGAGCAGCTTGCCGCAGAAGAGCACCAGCGCAAGGGCCCCTTCGACCCAACTCTTCTGCGCGAGGAGCATCCGCTTCACGTCGGCGTGCTGGATGAGCGCCACCTGCGGACTCGACGGGTCCTTCGCGGCGACGGGCCGCCCCTGCGGCCGCTGGCGGGCGTACTCCAGCGACTTGAGGTAGCCGGTGTAGCCAAGCGCCGTGGCGCCCATGCCGACGCCGATCCGGGCCTCGTTCATCATGTGGAACATGTACGCCAGGCCACGGTTCGGCTCGCCGATCAGATAGCCGACGGCGCCGGCCTCGCCACCGGGGCGGTGCACGCCCTCGCCGAAGCCGAGCACCGTGTTGACCGTCCCGCGGTAGCCCATCTTGTGGTTCACGCCCGCGAGCACGACGTCGTTGCGTTCGCCGAGTTCGCCGTCGTCGCCGACGAGGAAGCGCGGCACGATGAACAGGCTGATGCCCTTCACCCCGGGCGGGCCGCCGGGCGTGCGCGCGAGCACGAGATGCACGATGTTGTCGGACAGCTCGTGGTCGCCGGCGCTGATCCACATCTTGTTGCCGAAGATCCGGAACGAGCCGTCGCCGCTTGCGCTGGGTTCGGCGCGCGTAGTGACGTCGGCCAGGGAGCTGCCGGCCTGCGTCTCGGACAGGCACATCGTGCCGAAGAATCGCCCTTCGACCATCGGCTTGACCCAGGTCTCGATCTGCTCGGCCGAGCCGCACGCGAGCAGCAAGTTGGCCGCGGCGACGGTCAGGAACGGGTAAGCGGACGTGCCGATGTTCGCGGCCTGGAACCACGCGAACGCCGCGCTCGTGACGACGTGCGGAAGCTGCATCCCGCCGACGGCCTCATCCATGCTCGCGCCGATCAGGCCGGCGTCGATGAACGCCCGCAGGGCCGGGGCGACCTCGGGCGTCAGGACGACGCGACCGCGCTCGTCCATCACCGGTTCGTGCACGTCCGCCGTGCGATTGTGCGGCGCGAACTGGTCGGTGGCGATCTGCTCGGCCAGCGCGAGCACATCGTCGAAGAGCTCGCGGGACTGCTCGGCGAAACGCGGCCGGCCCGTGAGTTCCTCGACCTTCAGGAACTCATACAGCAGAAACTGCAGGTCGCGCCGGGAAAGCAGGAGGGAGGTCGACGTGGTGCGAGCCTGGGGCATTCGGCCCCGGACGGTAGCGGCTGGCATGCCCAATTGAGGCAAATTGGCGTGATGGCTGGCACACACCGCTATCGTGCTGGCGACGATGCGTCCCACATCTGATCAGTCCTCGCCTGTCCCGGCGGGCGGCGCGACGGCGCGCCGCCTCGGTCGCGCCACTGCGATCGCCGCCGCAGCCCTCGCTGGCGTCACGCCCGGCTCGGCCCGTGCGGCCGAGCCGGTTGCCGAAACGTCGCTCGCGCCCACCGGTGCGCTCGCCAGCGATGGCGCGCTGCGCCGCACGCCGCCGCTGGTGCGCGTGGTCGACGTCGCGCCGGACGGCACGCGCGGCAACGCGATCACGATCTCCGATCGCTCGCGGCCGGCGCGCCTGGTTGGCGACACCCTCGTCAAGGGCGGCGCCGTCGCGGTTGCCTTCGATCAGCAGCTCGGCGACGGCCGCTGGGAGCCTCGCCTCGCGTATCGCCCGGCGGGCTCGACGGAGTTCCTCCCGGCCGTTCCGACCGGCCCGGCTCGCCACGGCAACGCCCCGACCCAGCTGCCGGTCGTGCTCGGGCCCGACGGCACAGGCATCGTGCTCGGCCACGGCGGCGCGCACCGCGATTCCTTCGTCAAGCGGCTCGCTGCCGACGGCAGCCTCGGCCCTGCGATCCCGATCGCACCGCGGTCGGTTGGCGACGTCGCGGTGGAGGCGGAGTTCAGCCCCGCCGGCACGGTCGTCATCGCGATCGGCGCCCGCCGCGCCGTCGACGGCGGCGAGGTCGACGTGCCGAAGTACATGGCCGACATCTACGCGACCACGCTGCCTGCCGGCGCCTCACGCGCCACCCCGCTCCAGCACCTCGGCACCAGCGCCAACCCAGACGACGCGATCCCCGAGGTTGCCGTCACGGTCGGCGACGACGACTTTGCCGTCGTCGAGGCGAGCCTCTACGGCCCGGACCGCACGGAGACATGGGAAGGCCCAGCCACCGACCTGCGCTAACCGCGCGAGCCGCGCCCCTTCGGACGATCAGTCGGGGTCGACGGAGCCGGTCTCGGCCCAGCGTTTGAGATCCAGGACGCGCTTGTCGGTCTGCTCCTGGAGCGAGCCGGACAGCATCGGGAAGGCGAGCTTGGCCATCCCCGAGAGCTCCATGTGGTTGTGGAGCTTGACGCGGGTCCGCGTGTCGTCGATCGGCTCCAGACGGGTGGTGAGCGTGTGCTTCATGCCCATCGCCTCATAGGTCGCCACGGACTCCTCGGGGAGGCGATGCACGAGCATCGTTTCCTGGAGCTGGAACTTGCGGCCCTTGTGGTCGTAGTGCAGGACCGACTTCGCGCCAGGCGAGCCGGGCTCGCCGCTCACCCGCTCGATGCGCACGAGGTCGCGGTGCCAGTGGGCGACGTGGTCCGGATCCGACAGCAGCTCGGTCACCTCGTCGATCGGCTTCTCGATATCGATGTCCTGCTCGAATTCCACAGACGCAACCTAGCTCGGTGCGCGAGCCGGGCTCGCTGGATGGCGTCCAGGTACGGTGCGGCAGGTCGACAACGTGGCGGGCGGTGTTGCCGCCAGTCGGCGCAAAAGTCGGTGGAATGACGGCACGCGGGCCGGTACCATAGCCGACATGTCCTCTGTGAAAGTAGAGCCCGTGGCCCGGATGGTGGCCCGGGCTCTGGCTCTATCCACCCTGTCCCTGGGCGTTGCTGTGGTGCCCGCGTCGGCTGAGCCCTTCAGCCCGGCGTACAACTTCACCGACTCGATCGGGGTCAACACGCACCTCGCCGAGCCGACGACCGCGTATTACAACCTCAGCGGTATCGCCCGAGGCGAGACCGGCGGCACCGTACAGTACGGCACCGCCACGGCTCGTGAGCGGGTCAAGGAGCTTCTGGCTGACCTCGGCGTCAAGCACATCCGGTACGACGTGTGCCCGACCGTGACGGCGACGAACGCGCCCGTCAACAACTGCATCGAGGGCAACCGGACTGCTCGCGAGATCGGCGCCCTGGGGATCAAGACGCTCGACGCGTACTTCGGTGTCGGCCCGAACGGCGACGAGTCCGACAACAACTTCAGGGGCCTGAACGGCGGCTCGATCGCTACCGAGATTCAGCGCCAGTTCGGCGTGGCCGCCGCCGACGGCAACGATGCCGTGATCGAGGCGTTCGAAGGCCCGAACGAGCGGGATCGCACGCAGGTGGGCGTGAGTGACTGGGCGGCGAGGCTTTCCGAAGCGCAGTACCAAGCCGCAGCCGCGCTGGGTCGACTGCCCGGCAACCCTTCGTTCTCGGCGCTGAGCGCAGGCCGCAAGCTGATCACGCCGGGTCTCGGCAGCCCGCCGGCGAGGAACACCGCTCCGCTCTTGGCGGGCTTCACTGGCATCACCGGCTTCCGCGCTTGGTCGGCCTCGACCGCCACTCCGGCCGTTGACGCCGTCAGCTCCCACACGTACACGTACACCTCGTGCCCAGAGGCCGCCTTCCAGGGGGCCAACATCCCCGCCGGTTCGACGGCGACGACCGCGCAGTGCGCCGACCGCACCGAGCCGTACGTCGGTTGCGCGGAGGCCAAGCCGGGCTGGCGCGGCTGCAGCACGACGCTTGCCGGCACCACCAAGCCGATCTGGGTCACCGAGACCGGGTACACGAACAGCCTCGACGACATCAACGGGATGTCGGAGAAGGCCTCGTCGATCTACCTTCCGCGCCTGCTGCTCGAGGGGTGGCGGCAGAAGATCCAGTCCGCGGACCGTCGCGGCTGGGACCGGGTCTACGCCTACGAGCTACTCGACAGTCGTAACGGCCTGCACTGCGCGCCGATCTGTTCGGCGAACCGCGAGGCCGGCCATGGTCTGGTCGCGTCCAACTACGCGCCCAAGCTCTCGTACCGTGCGCTGAAGAACCTGATCGGGTTGCTCGGCGACACGGCGCCGACGACCGGTGGCACTGGGTCGGCCCCGCAGATCACGGTCGCTCCGGCGGACCAGGACGTGATCCGCCGCCAGCTCTTCCGCAAGCAGGACGGTACGTGGGTGCTCGCGCTCTGGCGGCCGGTCAGCGTTTGGCGCAACGCCCGCTACGCCTGGAACGGGCTGTTCAACCAGTTCTACCGCGGCTCCGACATCGTCGAGGGCACGGCGCCCAACACGACCGCGACGGCAACGATCACGACGCCCTACAACAAGGCGATCTCGATCTACCGCCCGTCACTCTCGCCGGATCTCGCCGAGCCCGTCCGCGCCGCGGCCTCGACGCACCAGGTGACAGTCCGCGGCGACGTCACGCTCGTCACCTGGCGCTGATCTGATGGCGCGGGGCGGCTGGCAGGTGACCAGCCGCCCCGCGCTCTCGATCGCGGCTCGGCGCCCGGCTCGATACCCTCGCTGAGCCCCCGTAGCTCAGTTGGTTAGAGCAGCGGACTTTTAATCCGACGGTCACCGGTTCGAGTCCGGTCGGGGGTATACCCCGAATAGCCTGGAAATCAGGCTCTTCCGACGACGCGGTCCCGGGTGCGCCCCCTTGTCTGCAGGGCGTCTAGCCCCGTAACCCCAAAACAGCGAATGCCCCGCCCACACCGCTCTCTGCGGCGGGCGGGGCATCGTCGTTCTAGGCCAGGAGATCCATCGCTCGCTGATGGCGGGCGTGGGCGGCTTCCAGTTCGGCCTTGAACGCGGCATCGCCGCGGAGGCCATCGAGGTACTGGTCGATGGCGGTACGGATGAGTTCGGTCTTGGTGGCGCCGCGCGCGCTGGCGACGGTCTCCAAGGCGTCGTTCTGGTCGCTGCTGATGCGCAGCGACATCGTGGCGGTGTTGCTCATGTCGGCTAGGTCCTCCCGGCGAGCGTGTCGCACACCGGGTTGGGTCTGGGTTCGATACAAAAGGTATCATAATGTCTCGGTGGAACGGTACCGAGATACCATGGTATGTTTCTGCCTATGAGGCGTCCCCGCTACAACGACTTCATCAACGCTCTCACGATCGTCCATGGCTGGACCATCGCGCAGGCAGAGCGGGCGACCAAGCGGCCGCTCGCCGAGTCTGCGCTAGCTGCCGGGTGGGCCGGCTTTGGCGATGTTGAGATTCACGAGGACGACACGGCGAAGGCCGCCGCCGTGGGTGCTCAAATCGCGGTCAACCACGCAGCGATCGACGGCAATAAGCGTGTCGCCGTCCTCATCATGTCGGCGATGCTTGCCACTGCCGGAATGAGACTCTCGATCTCGGATGACGACCTAGCGCTGTTGGTCGAACGAGTCGCGGGCCGCGAGCCCGTCATGACCGAAGTTGAGTTCATAGACGCAATCCGTGGGGCCGTCCGCCCGAAGTGACCGGGCTGCCCCGCGCGGTCCCTCGTGACCTCCTGGCCTAGCTGTAAGTCCTACGCGTGGAAGATGCAGTCCGCAAGTTCGCGATGGCAGGATTACGCTTGTCGCGACCGCGCCCGCGTCACCGACTCGTGAACCGGGAATCCAGAAACCACTGGAATGCGTAAGCTCGGGCGAGCGGTCGCGCGCCACCTCTGTGAGGGGCGCGGCTTGCGTCTCGATCCCCACCCTGAGGAGTTCCCGTGCGTTATCGCCGAGGATCTGCCCTTGCCGCTCTCGTCGCTTTCGCGGCGGCCGGCGCCATCACCACGACGTCCGCTTCGGCGGCCACGGTCTCGAGCTGCCCGTGGTGGTTCTACTCCAACGAGTCGATGTTCCAGAACGCGAACCTTGGCATCACGTCGACGCCCGGCGAGATCTCCAACTGCCGCCGCATCACGCTCGACGACGACAACTACCCCACGGGTTCCGTCGCTTACCAGTTCATCTACCGCTCGCAGCTGGAGTCCGGCGCGAGCGTCCCGGTAAGCGGCACCGTGATCGTGCCCCCGACGAGCGCCACGGGCATCATCTCGCTGTCGACGGGCACCGTCGGCCTCGCCGACAAGATCGGCGACACCGACTCCTGCGCCCCGTCGGCCGGCCTGCCGACCGGCAGTGCGTTCGTGAGTGGCGTCGCTGCCGCGTACGTCAACGACGGCTACGCGGTCGCGGTCACCGACTACCAGGGCCTGCGCACGCCCGGCAACCACCTCTACCTGAACGGCCCCGCCGAGGGCAAGGCGATGATCGACGTCGCCCGCGCCGCTCGCAAGATCCCGGGCGCCGGCCTCAGCGGCAAGAAGACCCTGTTCACCGGCTACTCGCAGGGCGGCCACGCCACGCTGTGGGCTGCGCAGCTCAAGGGCAGCTACGCGCCTGAGCTTCCGGTCGTCGGCGCGGTGTCCGGCGCGGCGCCCGTTGATATCGACGCCGTCCGCCAGACGATCAGCGGTGCGCTCGCGTCCGGGCTCATGTCGTACGTGATCACGTCGCTGAACAACGCGTACCCCGAGCTCGGGCTCTACGGCAAGCTCAGCTCGTCGGGGCAGAGCTTCGTGAACGACCTGTCGGTCAAGTGCAGCCCGTCGATGGCGCTCACGCTCTCCGGTCAGTTCCGCACGTGGGACAACCTCTGGAAGACCGGCCAGAACCCGCTCAGCGATCCCGCGTTCAACGCGCGCGTCGCCCAGAACGGCGTGCCGGCCACCACGCCGACCGTCCCGCTGTTCATGTTCCACGGCGACAACGACGGCATCGTGCCGATCGGTCCCGACCAGGCCCTCGCCAATAGCTGGATCGCGCAGGGCGCGAACGTCACCTGGCAGACGGTCTCGGGCAGCCACCTCTGGTTCTCCAACGAGAACGGTCGCAACGCATCCGCCGCCTGGGTCGCAGCGCGCTTCGCGCAGTAATGACCACTTTGCTGCGGCTTGCGCGGTAACGACCCCTGCCGCGCAGCCGACTGGCTGCGCGGCAAGGTCGCTGCGCGGACCACGCTCGGTCGCCTCAGGCGATCGGAGCGTGCCCCCCGAGGCGGTCAGGTGGCTAGCCGCCGATGCCCTTGGCGTAGTGCGACTGGGCGTACGAGAGCGGGAGGCCCCAGCTGTAGGTCGCGACCTCGTCGAGGTGGCCCGTGAACGGCGTGACGGTAGCGCCGAACGCACCGAGCGTGCCGCCAACGACCGTCGTGGCAGCCGACGGCACCGCGAGCGTGCCGAGGGAGACGCCGTTGCGGATGAGCTGGATGCCGGATCCGTCGCGCCGCAGAACCACATGCACCCAAGCGCCGCTGTTCGACGCGGACGGGCGGTCAAGCGTGTACGCCACGCCGCCGGCCCAGATCGTCGCTGCGATTCGGCCCGGCAGGACGTTGATCCGCACCTTGCCGGGAGCTCCGATGATCGTGCCGCCCGTCGTGGAGGCAGCGTCGAGCTTCGCCCACGCTTCGACCGCGAACTGGGTGGCCGGGGCGCGATCCGGGATCGTGCCGTAGGAGCCGGGCTGGAACCGGACTGCGGTATTGGTGTCGTTTAGTGGCGCGCCGACTTCTCTTAGGTCGATGGGCCCTGTGTAGCGACCGAGCGGCGCGGGGCCGGTGTAGTCGTCGATCATCGCGTCAGTGGCCCAAGTCCCGGTGCTCGTGGCCGACGCTTTCCGTGGTTCACCCAGGCGGTAGTAGCCGGCGATGCCAGGGGTGGAAACGACGGTATGCCCGTAGTCGGCCGGAGGCGTGACCGTGACGGAGTAGCTCCCATCAGCTTGTTTGGTACCGACGGAGACATGCACACCCGTGACGGCATCGGTGAAGGCCTGGCCGCTCTGCCACGCGGCTGCGTACGGAGTGCCCACACCCGTGGAGCGTGAGGGGCAGTAGCCGTCTGAACGCCGAATCACTTCGATCGGCCCCGCCAGACTCATGACGTTTGCGTCGTGCCTTGCCACGACGACGCCGTCGGCGCAGCCCGGAGTGCCGTCGGTGACGGTGCTGCGCACCTCAACCGTGAGCGCGCGGGCCGTATTGGTGCGGACCGCGATCATCTTGGTACCGCCAGCGGTCTCAAGGGGGGACAGCGTGGCCGTCACGGGGACGGGGTTCTTCGCGCAGACGACCTGGCTGTCGTCGATCCAGCCCTGCTTCCATTTCATGTAGGCCATGGAGTGCGGAGTGGCCGTGTTCTGGCTGCTCATGATGTCGAACCCGGCCGCGGGAGAGCTGGTCCAAACTGGGTTCTCGAGATTGATGGGCGGAAGCGCACCGCTAGGCTTGTAGCGCGCATCGGGCAGGCCGAAGAGGTGGAGCAGCTCGTGGGCCGCGAGTTCCCCGACCCCCTGAGTGGTCATTCCGGAGACGGCGCCGAGGCGGACTCCCCCCGCAAACGTAGTTCCATCGGGGGCAGTCTTCTGTCCGATCTCGGCGCGAGTTTCGAAATCTGATGCTGCGGAGCCCGCAACGGTGAAGACCGACACACCGCTGTAAATCGTTGGGTTGGCGGATTTGGCCGCCGCAATTGCGTCGGGCAGCAGCTCGTTGAGCGAGGTCTTGTAGTACGCCAGTGTCTTTGGCATCCGCAGCCACGGAAGGCCGCCCTTTGCGCCGAGGTTGAGCCGCCCGTAGGAGTTGCTGTTGATCAAGACCGCTGCGGTCGAAACCTGCGCGGCGACCATCGCAGCGCTTTCCGAGGGCCCAGCAGGGGCGTCGCTGAAGTCAACCGGGATGACGAGGTTGGTAAAGGTGCCGGTGCCTGCGGGGAATATCGCTGAACGAGGGGTCACGCCGACGCCGAAGGACAACATCGACGGGATGGCGCAGTGGCCGGAAGGCACTGCCGCTACAGCTGGCGCCGCCGGGGCAAGCGAAACCAGCATCGCGCTGGCTAGCGCGAGCGCCAGGCGTCGCGGGGAAATCAGGGGCATTGGGCCTCGAGACGAGTGGGGACCCGCGCCACCCTACCGCACGCCCTCTCCAACGGTAGAGGGCGTGCCAGTGTTCCGCCCTTAGCTCACGAGCTTGCGCTGCATGCCGAAGATCGCGGCGCGCCAGAGGATCACGGCGAAGGCGATGAGGATGCTGAGGTGGGCGAGGTCGACCCAGCCGTCCCAGCCGAAGACGGCGTGGCGGACGAGCTCGACGCAGTGGTGGAGCGGGTTGAACCAGGCGAGCGTCTGGGCCCAGTCGGGCAGGCGATCGAAGGGGAAGAACGCGCCGGAGGTGAGCATCACCGGGGTGAGGAACGCGCTGGTCACGTAGGAGAAGTTCTCCATCGCCTTCATGTAGGCGGCGACGCAGATGCCAAAGCAGGCCCAGCCGATGCCGGTGATGAAGTTGATGATCGGCACCACGAGCATCCACCACGACGGATCCAGGCCGAACAGCATCGCCACGAGCATCGGCGCGCAGCCGAACACGCCCGCGCGGGCGCCCATCCAAAGCACCTCGCCGGTGACCAGCTCCTCGGTGTCGACAGGCGCCGCGAGAATCGCGTCATAGGTGTGCTGGAACTTGTACTTCACCCACGTGCCGAACATCGCCGGGAACGCCGACGAGAACAGCACCGCCGTCGCGACCGTGCCGGTGCCGACGAACTCGATGTAGTCCAGCCCGCCGACGGTCGCCACGAGCGAGCCGAAGCCGAACCCGAACGCGATGAGATAGACGGTCGGTTCGACCGTCGACGAGAAGACCGAGCCCTTCCAGTACGACGAGAAGTTGATGACCTCCCGCACGAGGACGCCCTCGAGGGCGGAGCGCTCCAGGCGGCCGACCTTGCCGCGCTTCGGGCGGCTCGGCGCGGCGGCCGGCTTGCCGAGATCGGGCGTCGCCGGTCCGGAACCCTGCTTCGTGGTGACGTCGGTGGCGCTCATGCGATCTCCTCGCCGGTGAGGACGACAAACGCGTCCTCGAGATTGGTGGGGCGACGCTCGCCATCGGGCACGGCGCGATCACCGGCGGCGTCGATGCCGAGAATCGCGACCGACGTGCCGGTGCGGCGGGTCGTAAAGCCGTCGGCCTTGGCCTGCGCCTCGACCTCCGCCAGCCTGGCCGGCGGCCCGTACACCTCGACGGCCTCGCGACCGGCGTACTGGTGGGTGAGTTCAGTCGGATGCCCGGCGGCGACCTTCTTACCGAGCGACATCACCGCGACGGTGTCGCAGAGGCGCTCGGCTTCCTCGATGTAGTGCGTCGACATCAAGATCGTGACGCCCTCGCTGCGCAGTCCGTCGATCAGCGCCCACAGCTCCTGGCGGACCTGCGGATCGAGGCCGACCGTCGGCTCGTCGAGCAGCACCAGTCGCGGCTCATGTACGAGCGAGCGCGCGATCAGCAGCCGGCGACGCATCCCGCCGCTGAGTTCGTCGGCCTTGGAATCGGCCCGGTCGGTGAGGTTGGCGAGCGCCATAGCGCGGTCGATCGCCGACTTCCGGTCGTTGCGCGGCACGCGGTACAGGTGAGCGAAAACGCGGAGGTTCTGCTCGACCGTGAGCGTGGTGTCGAGGTTGTCGAGCTGCGGCACGACGCCAAGGTCGGCGCGGGCCTGCTTCGACTCGCCCGGCAGCTCGTAGCCGAGCACGTGCAGCGTGCCTTCGTCGGCGATTGCCTGGGCGGTGAGCATCTTCATCGTCGTCGACTTGCCCGCGCCATTGGGGCCAAGGAGGCCGACGCAGGTGCCTTCGGGCACGTCGAGATCGAGCCCGTCGACCGCGGTGATCTTGCCGAACCGCTTCACGACGCCCCGCAGGCGGATCGCGAGCGGGCGCTCAGCGACGGCGGTTGCGGCGGGCGAGTCGATGGGAGCTGGGGTGTGGTCGGGGGCCTGGGTCATGGGCTCGGGCTCCTCAGGGGTGGTGGACCGGGGTGGCG
The DNA here is from genome assembly GCA_032119595.1 of Solirubrobacteraceae bacterium. Taxonomy (GTDB): domain Bacteria; phylum Actinomycetota; class Thermoleophilia; order Solirubrobacterales; family Solirubrobacteraceae; genus JAGIBJ01. The sequence continues at coordinate 19,339 of JAUMBQ010000004.1, forward strand.
GGCGCGCCGCTTGCAGTATCGACGGTGCGCCACCGTCAAGCCTAGGACCGCGCGACGCGACGAAACTCATCGATCATTTGCGGGGAAAGGCGCGCAGGCGCGCCACAACCCGGCTACGTTCAATCGATGTACAGCGGCCTGGACGATGCAGCACGAGATCTGGTCCTGGCGGAGGTCGTCGAACTCGAGCATCTCCTGCTGAACCCAGAGATTCGGGGCGACGCCGACGCGGTCCGCCGGCTCCTGCGCGACGACTTCGAGGAGATCGGCGCCTCCGGCCGGCACTGGCACCGCGACGCGATCGTCGACTACCTCGCCGAGCACCCTGGGCACGGCTCGGAGACGAGCCAGATCGACGCGTCGTTCCTCGCTCCGGGTGTCGTGCTCATCACCTATGCCGCGCGCAGCCTCGACGAGGCCCGCAGCATCTCCCGACGCAGCTCCGTGTGGGTACTCGGGCATGACGGCTGGGCGCTGCGCTACCACCAGGGCACGCCGGTCGGCTGAGGTTCGGGCGGCCGCCTGAGGGGTGTCGATCGCCTGACGCCCCGTCGCCCGCCCGCGGCCCCGTCGGGCGCCCGAGGCTAGGCCTGGTCGTCCTCGGGGCCGAGCACGTCGACGAGCGCGGCGTCGAGCGCTGCCCGCGTGAACGGTTTGGCGATGAACCGCGACGGGGCCGCGCCTGGGGGCGGGTCTGGGCTTCCGGCGTCGCTGTAGCCGGACATCACCAGGACCCGCACGTGCGGGTGGCGCTCGCGGACGCGTTCGGCCAGTCGCTGTCCGCCGGGTCCGGGAACGACGGTGTCGGTGATGAGCAGATCGAGTTCGTCCGGCACCATGCTGGCGCTGACCGTGAGGGCTTCGTGGCCGTCGCACGCTTCGACCGTCGCGTAGTCGTGGAGGTCGAGCATGCTGCGAACTAGCAGCCGCACGGACGGGTCATCGTCGACGAGCAGAACGCGCGCGCCGCTCGGCGGTCCGACGACCTCGGTGGTGTCTGGCGCCGGTGCCTCGGCCTCCACATGCGAGGCGGGCAGGTAGACCGTGAACGTGGTGCCGACGCCGACTTCGGAGTCGGCCTCGATGGTCCCGCCGCTGTGCTTGACGATGCCGTACACGGTCGCCAGACCGAGGCCGGTCCCCTCGCCATCTTTGCGGGTGGTGAAGAACGGCTCGAAGATGTGCGCGAGCGTTGCGCGGTCCATGCCGACGCCGGTATCGCTCACCTCGAGCACGACGTATCGCCCGGCATTGCCTTCGACGCTCGGGTGGCTGCGCACCGGCTCCTCGCGTAGCTCCGTCACGCCGGTGCGGATCGTGAGCGTTCCGCCGTCGGGCATCGCATGGCCGGCGTTCACGGCGAGGTTGACCAAGACCTGCTCGATCTGGCCACGGTCGGCGTCGATCTGGCCGGTCTGGGCGCCGAGCTTGACCTCGACCTCCACCGCGGGCGGCATCAGCCGCTGCAGCATGGGCTCGAGTTCGGCGACAGTGAGGTTGACGTCGAAGATCGAGGTCTCGAGTTCCTTGCCGCGCGCGAAGGTGAGGAGCTGTTGCGTAAGGCTCAACCCGCGTTCGCCCGCCTGGTGGATCTCGGCGACCTCGGTGCGGCGCGCGTCGTCTTCGTCCATCCGGTGCAGCATCAGTTCGCTGTAACCGAGGACGGCCGTGAGGACGTTGTTGAAGTCGTGCGCGATGCCGCCGGCGAGGCGGCCGATGGCTTCCATGCGCTGCCCCTGGCGGAGCTGGCGCTCGAGCTGCTCGCGCTGGCTCACGTCCTCCGCGATCACCACGCGCGCGGGGCGATCGCCGAACTGCAGATCGTGTCCGGCGATGCGGACCTCCAGCTCGGAGCCGTCGCGGCGCCGGTGCCTGCCCTCGCCGACCGCGATCTCGGGCATCCTCAGCGCGAGAAAGGCGTCGTGGTCAAATCCGTACGCGTGCGTTGCGGCGTCGTTGACGTCGAGGATCTCGAGCGTTTCGCGGTCGTAGATCCAGGCTGGGAGCGGGCTACTGCCGAACAGCATCCGGTAGTTGCGCTCCGATGCGAGGGCCGCAGCCTCGGCTCGTTCGCGTTCGGTTAGCTCGCGGTTCACCGACGAGATCAGCCCGTTGATGTCGGTGCCGAGTGCGGCGACTTCGCGCGGGCCGCCCGTCGCCACGGCCCGCAGCGGCACGTGCTCGCTGGTCTCGCGAACGGCCCCGCCAAGCCGGGCGACCGGCAGGGCCACGCGCCGGTAGATCACGAACGCGGCCCCGAGGATGATGGCGAGGCCGACGCCGATAATGAGGAGTTGACGATCCCGCAGGCGGGCGGATTCCGCGAGCGCGGCGTCCTCGTCGATGCCGGCGTAGAAGCGCCATCCGGCGCCCGGCACGTCGCTGGCCGCGTAGATGCGGTCGGTGCCGTCGGGGTCGGGGTGCGAGGCGGTGCGGTCTTTGGCGCCGACGGCGATCGGGTCGATCTTCCGCCCGACGGCGCGGTCCGGCGCGATGGAGCGCGTGAGGACGGTCCGGCCGTCCTTGGTCGTCAGGAGGAACTCAACGGGCTGCCCGCCGCCGAGGAGCTTCACGAGGCCGACCCCGGCTGGTTCGAGGGTGAGGAACGCGGCGACGATGCCGCCCTTGAACGGTGCCGCGGCGACGATGGCGTGGGTGTCTGTTCCGGGCTCCGGAACGGGCGCTTCGAAGATCGGTCCCTGTTTGGCGCGATCCAGCCACGCGGCGCTGGCATAGGAGGTCTGCGGCGACTTGCCGGGCGACTTGGAGGAGCAGCTCACCGTGCCGTCCGACTTCATGACGTCGACGTGGCCTTGATCGAGGCCTGGAGGTCCCGAGAACGCGAGGCTGCAGCTGGCGGGATCCTTGAACACGTTGGCGATGTTCGGGGTGGCGGCCAGGCCGGCCACGGTCTCCTGGAGCAGTTTCGCGGTATCGCCGAGTTGTCCTGACGCCGTGCGCGCGGCGAACGCGGCGTCATCGGCGGCGTTGTTGCGGCCGTCCCGCGCGCTTTGCGAAGCCACGTAGGTGGTCGCGGCCAACGCCACGAGCACGAACGCGAGCGTCAGTGCGGCGAAGTAGGTGCTGAGCCGCCATCCACCAGCCGTAGGCGTGGTCGGCGTCTGGCCTGACTCCTGCGGTCTAGGCATGGAACACGATCCTCCCCCGGATCTGAACGCGTTGGCGGACACGCTAATCCACATAGCGAACCTCATGGGAAAGCCGCCCCAGGATCTCAACGAATGACGCGAGACGTCGCCATCGCGCTCGGCTCCGTACAATCGCCAGACCGCCCGCCCCCATGGTGTAGCGGTTAGCACGCTGGCCTTTCACGCCTGAAGCAGGAGTTCGATTCTCCTTGGGGGTATTTTCCGAGTTACGGCGACGACGCCGGCTCGAACTGAAGAGGCCCGTCGCGGCTGAGCGCATCTGCCGATCCCGGCGGCGGTGCGCTCAAGCTCGCTCCGCACCGTGGCGAAGACTTGGGCATGACGCCCGACCGCACCAGGACGCAGGCATCGCTCGCTGAGGGGAAGCCGGGTGGGTTTGGATCTCGGGTGCTCCGAGGGGTGCGGGTCGTCGTCGGAGGGATCGGGCTGTGGTTCGCCGGCCTTGGGATCGCGGTGATCTACTCAGGCAGCTCCCCGGCCGCTCGGCGCCGGATCAAGTTGGGCTTCGTCGTGCTCGGCGTCGCGTTTGCTGCGTACCTCGTGGCCGACGGCCAGCCGGAGTTCGCACCGTTCGCGATTGCCCTGCTGCTGGCGCAGCTCACCGGCTTCCAGCTGCTCGACCAGCGCCGCGACCGGAGGCTCGCGCAGGAGCATGAGCGGCGCCGCCAGCGCGCACGCGAAGGTTGGGCATGAGCGTCGTCGGGCGCGTGGGCCGCGTGGTCGGCGGGACGCTGGTCGTGCTCATGGAGTGCACGCTCGGCTGGTTCTCCAACGGCGCGTTTGGCTGCTTCTCGTTCCTTGAGAAGGACCGGGCCGGCCGCCGCAGGGACATGGCCCTGCTCGCCGTGCCAGGGCTCGCTTTGACGGCCCTCGTCTTCTACGAAGGAGAGCGCGAGCTGGCGGCGATCCCGGGCGGGATCACGGCGTTTGTGCTGCTCTATCTGCTCGCCGTCGACCTCTACCTCGAGCGCGAGCACCCAGGCCACGGACCGCATGAGAGCCGGCTGGCCCGCGACCGGTCTCGCCGCTGGAGCCGCTAAGTCGCCGCGCCCTTGGGCCCGTTTGCGGCGCCCGTCAGCCCTCGGTCCAACAGAGTTCCGAAACTCCAACAAGGGTCGACACTCCAACAAGGGTCGACACTCCAACAAGGGTCGACACTCCAACAAGGGTCGACACTCCAACAAGAGTTCCGACACTCCAACAAAAAGTAGGCAGGTTGGCCCTAACCCCTCTAGCGCCAACCTCCCTACCTCGACGCCGCGCTGCGGCTCGCCGCCGCGCCGCGCCGCGCCGCGCCGCCGCCGCGCCGCCGCCGCCGCCGCCGCGCCGCGCCGCCGCGCCGCGCCGCCGCGCCGCGCCGCCGCCGCCGCGCCGCGCCGCCGCCGCCGCGACGCGGCGGCCCTCAGGCGCCGCCGCGGCGTTCAGGCTGCCGGCGGCCCTCAGGCGCCGCCGCGGCGTTCAGGCTGCGTGCGGCCCTCAGGCGGGCGGCGGTGGCGGCGGCGCGTGAGCGCCGGTGATGGAATAGACGCGCCAGACGTCGTTGCTCCAGATCGGCGTCTTGGCCGCGAGCGCCTTCTCGTCCACCCCCCACGCGGGGTCCATGTTGGTGGAGACGATCAGGTAGTCGGCGCTGTAGCGCTTCAGGCCCGGGTCGTCGAACCGGCCGGCGAAGGCGGCTTTGTTGGCCGCCTCTCGCTCCTCGGTGGGGATGTTGTAGCTGAAGAGCCAGCCGCGATAGGCCGAAATGAGCGTCCGCCCGGCGAGCGTCGAGACCGGGTTGTTCGGCCGGTCGTCAGACGCGAAGACCGAGTCCGGCGGGGTGTTGGCCCCGACCCAGTCGGCGAGCGCGATGTCGGCGGGGCTCGCGAACTGGTACCGCAATTGGAACTCGCGGGTGATGGCGAGCGCCCCAGGGGCAATCACCAGCACGCCGAGCGGAACGATCAGTGCCAGCCAGGCACGGTGGCGGCGGAACAGTTCACTGACGAGGTACGCGACGAAGAACCCGGCGACGAGCAACGCCCAGCTAATCAGCTTGAGGTTGTCGTACTCGAACGGCTGGAACTGGTAGAGATGCGCGACCACGAGGATCGCGAGCATCGGCAGGAGCCAGATCAGCTGTCGGTGGCGGCGCATGGCGATCGGGATCACGAGGAGCATCAGGCCGAGCACGCCGAAGTTGACCCACCAGAAATGGAAGATCGACTCGCCGTCCGACACCATCCAGCCCAGCCGCACCTGACCGCCGGTGCCCCGGCCGTTGGCGGTCTGCTGCCAAAGCAGCTGCGGGGCCGCCAGGACCAGTGCCAAGGCGATCGGGGCTGCGTGCGCTTTCGGGAAGGCGCGCGTGCGCCACGCGGCTTCGAAGGCGACGGTCGCGAGCAGCGCCCCACCGACGATGAACGTGTGCGCGTGGGTCATCGGCATCAAGCCGACCAGGACCGCGGCAGGCCACAGCAGGCGGGTGTCTTCACGCTCGCGCGCGGCGTGCAGGAAGATCAGCACGATCAGCCCGACGGCAATCCCGAAGAGGATCGCGCGCTGCGGCAAGAAGGCGTCGGCGACCATGTTCGTCACGTGGGCGTTCACCGCGTCGACGGCCGAATAGTCCATCGGGACCTCGCCGAGGAACGAGAAGAGTCCCTTGCCGCTCTCGCGCCAGTCGGTCCAGGCCGTCCACGCGCCAGCGGCCGAGCCCATCGTGAGGGCCAAGACCATGCCGCCGATGCCGACCGAGATCCGCTTGAAGAGCCGCAGGCCGACGGTGATCAGCAGCTGGGTGCCGGCCAGTGCCAGCAGTACGCCCGGCCAGAACAGGCTGGGGTGCAGCGACCAGCCGCCCTGCAGGTAGATCGCGGTGAGCAGGTCGATCAGGAACGGGTACGTGATCTTCTCGCCGGCCGCGATCGAGAGATCCGAGGGCAGACTGGCGGTGGTGTTCAGGTGGGTAATGAACGCGGTGTGCGCGCCATAGTCAGCCCACGTCGAGCCGGCGGTCCAGAGGCCCTCGGCGTCACGCGGCAGGCTGTGGGTCCAGAACAGGCGGCCGAACATGGCGGTGGTCGCGGCGGTCGCGACACCCCATACGGCCCACGCACGGCGACCGCCCTCTAGGGGCTGCCATTCCGGGGTATGTCCGCCGCGCCAGAGCACGAGGGTGAGAACGGCGCTGAGGGTGACGACGATCGGCAGGGCGACGTCGTACGGCAGCACGATGACGGCGAGGAATGCGAGCCACGTCCAGCTGAGGAGTCCGATGACGACGGCCATCGCGGCCGCCTCGAACGCGTACAGCGGGAAGGGAATGCGGCGCACCAGAGTGACGCCGAGCACGAGTGCGGAGAGCAGGAAGATCAGTGACATGGGGCTACCGCCAGGAGTCGAGCCACATGCGGGACTCAAGGCCCTCGGGCGAGAGGGGAAGGCCGAAGGTGAGCGGCGCGAAGTACAGGAAGGTCAGGAGGGCGACGGTGAGCACAGCCCAGTACCCGCCCGCGGAGATTCGCGAGGGGAACGTCCACGGCTTGTCGTCGTCCTCGTTGATCCACCCGGTCAGGACGCCGATCCCGACGGACACGAACGCGACGCTGAAGATCAGGCCGAAGAAGTAGTGGTAGAGGAACATCGGGCGATCGATGAGCGCAAACGGCAAGTAGTTCGCCGCCCAGCCGATGCCGAGGAAGATCAGCGGCCACTTGTAGGGCGAGAATCGTCGCCGCTTGAAGATCAAGCCGCCCGCCACGAACAGGGCGCCAAGCAGCGTGCCCCACCACACGGCCGGGTTGCCGAGCGTGTAGATGTAGCGACTCTTGCCGTTTGGGGCGGTCTCGAGGTAGAGGTAGATCCCGCGCTTCATGATCGGCCAGCTCGTCCACTTGGAGGCGTACGGGTGCGAGCCGCCACCGTTGCCGAGCGAGGTCTGGCCGTTCTGCATCGCCTCGTTGAGGTCGATGAACTTCTGCGGGAAGGAGCGTTTGGCGTCCGGCGAGTAGTTCGTGTTGCCCACGAGCGTCGCTTTGAACTCCATCGGCATGTAGTCGTCGAAGAACCCGCCGCTCTTTTGAAGGAACGCGAAATGGACCGCGAAGGCCATCACGTAGACCGTGAGCGGCACAAGCGCGAGCACCGCGAGCTGGCCGAGCACCGGACGCCACGACCGGCGCTCGCGGACGACATCGGCGAGCCACAGCAGGCCGATCAGGCCGAGCGCGGTGAGTCCGCTGACCTTCGTCGCCATGGTGCAGCCGGCCAGGAATGCGCTGGCGCCAAGGAGTAGCCAATAGGCGTTCCCCGTGCGCTTGCGAGCGGCGAGGGCCACGGTGACGGCGCTCATCCCGAACAGGAGCAGCATCGAGTCCATCAGCGTGAAGCGCGATTCGACGAGCAGGGCGTTGTCGAGCAACAACAAGCCCGCTCCGAGCGTCGCCACGCGACGGCTGCTCGTGAGCTGCCGGAGCAGGATGTAGACGACGATGATCAGGAGCGTTCCGCAGAAGGCCGGAAGGATCCGCATGGCCACGGCCGGGTCAGTGTTGGCCGCGGTAGCGTCGACTCCGGTGATCGCTGCCCAGGCGCCGAGCAGCAGCTTTCCGAGCGGCGGGTGGACGTCGAAGTAGAACGTGCCCGCCTTGTAGTTGAGCGAGTACGCGCGGAAGTAGACCTCGTCGAAGACGATCGCTCGCGGGTTCGAGAGCGACGCGAAACGCGTCACGGCCGCGAGGAAGGCGAGGATGGCCAGTTCGATGGGGATGCGGCGGAGCCCGCGGAGCCGCTCGCCGATCGTCGACGGGGCCTCGTGCTTCACCTCGGTCGGCTCTTTGGCCTCCGGGTCCGGGGTGTCGACGACGGGCTCTCCACCGTCGGTCAGTTCAGCCTGGGACATACTCCGTACCTTCTCAGAGTGACGTTGCTCAAGGAAGCGACGTGAGTCGCAGCGGCGCGGGTCACCACTCGGGCCGCCATGCTGGCTGAGCGCAGCGGGTCAGCTCCGCAGCCGGGCGTTCGGTACCGTCGGCGTCGATGAGCCTGTCGGACCTCCACGTGCGCGAGTTCCTGCGGATGATCCGGTTCGTCATCGTCGGCGTGACGAACACCGCGATCAACATGGCGGTGTACGCAGCCCTGCTCGCCGTGGACGTGCCATACGTCGCGGCTTCCGCACTCGCGAGCTTCGTAGCGATCTCGATCGCGTACTTCCTCAACCACCGGTTCACCTTCCGCGTCGCCGAGCACTCCTCGTCGCTCGTGGTGCGGTTCTTCGCGGTTCAGACCGGCGCGGCCATCGCCAACATCGTGCTGCTCGCGCTGCTCGTTGAGCAGGCCCACATGGACCCGCTCATTGCGCAGCTCGTGATCGTCCCGCCCGTCGTCCTGACGACCTTCGCGCTCAACCGCCTCGTGGTGTTCCGGCACCACGTGGACACCCTCGTCGGCTGAGCTACGCCAGGTCCCCGGTGCGGGCCTGCGACGCGTCGCCCATGGTCCCAGTCTCGTGGCCGCCGTCGGCGATCGCGTGGTCCGGGGCGGGTGCGAGCAGGTTGGTATTCGCGGCGCTGAGCGTCAGCGGCTGGGTCGTCGAGCCGGTCGGTGAGACCTCGTCATCGTCGAAGTTCACGCGCTCATCGATCACGAACAGCGGTCGTTGCTTGACCTCGTCGTAGATTTTTGCGAGGTACTCGCCGAGTAGTCCCAAGAAGATCAGCTGGACGCCGCCGAGCAGCAAGATGAGGATGTTGGTCGTCGACAGGCCCGGGATGTACGGACCAAAGAGGCGGCGGATCAACAGGAAGCCAGCAAAGAAGAATGCGCTGAGCGACAGTGCGAAGCCCAGGACGGTCGCGGCCTTGAGCGGCACGTGCGAGTACGACGCGACGGCGTCGAACGCGAGCCGGAACAGCTTGCGCTTGGAGTAACTGGTGCTTCCGAGCGTGCGCGGGTCGCGGTCGTACATGACCTTGGCCTGCCGGAACCCGATCCAGGTCGTCATGCCGCGCACGAAGCGCGTGCGCTCGGGCATCGCGAGGAAAGTCTCCAGGGCCGGACGACCGAGGAGGCGGAAGTCGCCGGCGTTCTCGGCGAGGAACACGCCGGTCAGGCGGCTGAAGCCTCGGTAGAACAGCCGGGCCGTCACGAGCTTGAAGCGGGTCTCGCCCGACCGCTCGGCCCGTACCGCGAGCACGACTTCGGCGCCGGTCCGCCAGGTTTCGATCATCTCGTGGATGACCTCGGGCGGGTCTTGGAGATCGGAGTCGATCATGACCGTGACGTCGCCGGAGCTGTGTGCCAGGCCCGCCGACGTGGCGACGGGCTGGCCGAAGTTGCGCGCAAGTCCGACGACGCGGATGCGCGGGTCGGCATCGGCCAGTTCGCGCAGGACGCGGCGGGTGTCGTCGGCGCTGCCGTCGTCGACGAGGATCAGCTCCCAGTCGGGGTACGCGCTCAGCACGGCGGTGGTGCGGCGAACGAACTCGCCGATGCCCTCTTCTTCGTTGAAGACCGGCGCCACGACCGTGACTCGCCTGGGCTCGCGCTTGGCAGGAACTTGGACCATTCGCGGAAGTGTAATGACGCGCACGCAACGGGTCACACACCAACGCACGTGGCCATTTGATTTGACTCAAGTCCGGTCTGTCGGAGCCGAGTCACGATACGTGTCGTCGCTCGTGGCCTCAGACGGACCTTCGCTGCGCGCCGAACGGTGGCTGCGGTGGCTGACCCGCTCGACGGGGCTTGGCGCTTGCGCGGTGAGCGTCGTGTTCGTGCTGGCGGTCAAGGGGCCGCTGTGGATTGCCGGCGTGAAGGGCCACGACGTGCAGTTCTTCGTCGGCATCCTCGGGTTGACCGTGGCCTACGTGGCGCTGCCTCGCGGCACGGAAGTCGATGGGCGCCCGAGCCGATGGGCGCTGATGGCTGGCCGCGCGCCAGCCGAGCCCGGAAACGCGCGCGGGCTTGCGTTCCTGGCTGTCGGCGTCAGCGTCGCGTACCTCGCGTTCGCTGCGGTTTGCTTGGTCTTGGGGGAGGTGCGGGAGTTGTCGGTGGCCTACCGGCTTGGGCAGCAGGTCGCGTTGGTGTGGTGGCTCTTCGCGGTCCTCCAACAGTGGGGCGCCACGTGGGGTGAGAGCAACGGCGAAGCGACGCCGAAGGTGGCCGATTTCAATGTCGCGTCCTGGACGTCGGCGCACTCACTTGCGCTGCGCAGTCGCTTCGGATGGGGCTTCCTCGCGATGTGCCTGGTCCACTGGCTGCTTGTGCACTACGTCGGTGGCGGCGCTGCGGTGAGCGCCGATGACGACGCGACGTACTGGGCCATTTCCGCCGGCGTGGCGTTCGGCAGCCTCGCGGTCTCCTGGCTGGCCCGAGGTGGATGGATCACGATCGATCCGAGTCGCCAGGAAATCGCGTGGCGCCGCCCACCGCGTGGGCCCGAGGCGACGCAGGTCTGGCGCTTCGATGAGATTCAGGGGATCCGGACGAGAGGATTGACCAAGACCGTGGTGCGCATTGATGTTGGAACGCGCAACTTGGTGGTGAAGACCGCTGACAGTGAGAAGGCCTGGCAGCTGGTCGAGTCGCTGCGCGCGGAGACGGCCTGACGGACGCGGGTACGAGCAAAGCCGACGCCGCCGAGTGGCAGCGTCGTTACGGAAGCGACACGAGCGGGGCCGATCCCGCGCGTATGGTGAGCCGCGATGGGAGCGCCCGAGGATCTGCTTGACCTGATCGAGCCCGGCGCCGACGTGATCGTCGCGATGGCCAATGGTGAGCCGCTTGAGGCGCTCGACGTGCTTGAGCGCGAGTATCGACGCCTCGACGGTGTTCGCATCCATCAGATGCATGCGATGCGGCACCGACCGTCGATGGATGGCGCGTGCGGTGACCACCTGCGGCACGTGAGCTACTTCCTCACAGGCGCGACCCGCGACGCGTTCCGCGCCGGCACGTGCGATCTCGTCCCGGCGGACTTCTCGCAGGTCCCGCGGCTGATGGCCGAGCGGACGCGCTGCTCGCTCGTGCTGGCGGCGGCCAGCCCGCCGGACGAAGACGGCTGGTGCACGCTCGGCACCAACGCCGAGTACATCGCGGCGCTGCGCGGCCGGGCTCCGTTCTTCTTGGAAGTCAATCGCCAGATGCCGCGGGCCTGTGGCGACCATCGCATCCGCCTGGCCGATGCCGCCGGCTGGTACGAGGTCGACCGGCCACTTATCCCGATGCCGACGAAGGCGCCAGACGAGCGCGATCACACCATCGCGAGGCTGATCGCGGAGCGGGTGCCGGACGGCGCGACGCTCCAGCTCGGCATCGGCAACCTGCCGGATGCGGTCGCCGCCGCGCTTTCGGGTCATCGTGATCTCGGCATTCACAGCGAACTGATCGGCGACGGACTCATGGGCCTCGTGGAGTCCGGGGTCGCGACGGGCAGCCGCAAGACGAAGAAGCCCGGCGTCGCCGTGGGGACCTTCGCGCTCGGATCGCCGGCGCTCTACGCGTGGCTGCACGAGGAGTCGCGCGTAGAGCTGCACCGCGTCGACTGGGTCAACGATCCTCGCGTGATCGGGCAGGAGCGGTGCGTCGTGTCGGTCAACGCCACCACCGAGGTCGACCTGTACGGCCAATGCGCGTCGGAGACCATGGCTGGCCGGTACTGGTCGTCGAGCGGCGGTCAGGGCGATTTCGTGCTGGGGGCTGAGTGGTCGCCTGAGGGCCGGAGCTTCGTTGCGCTTCGTTCGACCACCGGGCGTGGCGTCGGCCGGATCCGCGCGACGCTCACCCCGGGCTCCGTCGTAACGGCTTCCAAGAACGTGATCGACCACGTCGTCACCGAGCACGGCGTCGCTTCGCTGCGCGGCCGGACCCTGGCGCAGCGGGCTCGTGCGTTGATCGCCATCGCCGACCCGGCCCACCGCGAGGGCCTGGAGCGCGAGGCCCGCGAGCTCGGGCTCCTGCCGGCGTAGGGCGCCGGCCGCGAGGGGCTTGCTTCCAAATGGGCCCGTTTTGGTCGCTTTTGGAAGCAAGCTCTCGGGCGGTGTGGCCGGAGCTGGCGGCGGCTGTCGGCGTTGGCGCCGGCTGCGGGGGGCTTGCTTCGAAACGGGCCCGTTTTGGTCGCTTTTGGAAGCAAACTCTCGGGTTGGCCGGGTTGGTGGCGGCTGCCGAGGTCGGCGCGCCGGGCTACGCGTCGGGCGGGGTGGCGTAGCCGAGCTGGCGCCAGGCCTCGTAGACCGCGATGGCGGCGGAGTTGCTCAGGTTGAGCGAGCGGCGACCGGGCAGCATCGGGATGCGGACCTGGTCGGTGATGTGTGGGTCGTCGTAGACCTCGGCTGGCAGGCCGGTCGGCTCTGGGCCGAACAGGAGCACGTCGCCGGGCTCGTAGGCGACGTCAGCGAACGAGCGGGTCGCGTGGGTCGTGAAGGCGAAGACGCGCGTGGGCGCGAGTGCGTCCCAGGCGGCGGCCAGGTTCGGATGCACCGTGAGGTGGGCGAGGTCGTGGTAGTCGAGGCCGGCGCGGCGCAGGTTGGCGTCGGTCAGGTCGAAGCCGAGGGGCTCGACGAGATGCAGTTCGCAGCCCGTCACGGCAGCCAGGCGGATCGCGTTGCCGGTGTTCGGCGGGATCTGCGGTTGGAAGAAGAGGACGCGCACCACGAGCGCCGATGCTCGCAGGCGAGCGCGCGCGGTGGGCTGCCGGGGCGTTGGTAGGATCGGCGCCCTCGTGATCGCCGTTATTGCAGTTCGCGGCGACGCGGCCCAGGTCGACGCGGCTCGCGACGCGCTCGCGGCGGCCACGGCCGGCTTGGCGTTCTTCGAGGGCGCGACCGTGGAGTCGTGGGTCGCGGGCTCCGGTGTGGCTGGGGCCGTTTGGATTCGCTCGATCGGCGTGCATGCGGCCGAGGAGTCGTCGTGGGTCTCGACCGACCGGGCAGCGTTCGTGCTCGGGCAGCCGATCCGCTGGACGGGCGCCAAGGCCGACGGCGCCAACGTGCTCGACGCCGAACGCATGGCCGCCGAGGATCCGGTCGCGCTGGCCGGTGACATCGACGGCCGCGGGCTCGTGCTGCTCGTGGGCGGCGGCCGCCGCGATGGCCGCGGCTCCGGAGAGAACGTGGCCATCGAGATCGTCGGCGATCCGATGCACAGCTACCCGCTCTACTCGCTCGAGCGGCCCGGCCGGTCTGGCGCCGGTCACGCGGCTGGCGCAGGCGCGGCTCGTGGCGGGTCTGGTGGCGCGGGTGGATCTGGCGGCGCTGGCGGACCTGGTGGATCGGCGAGCGGGTCTGGCGCCGCGGCTGGCTGGTCTGGCGGGTCTGGCGGCGGAGCCGGCCGGGCCGATTCAGCGCTCTGGGTCACCAACTTCCCGGGGGCGCTGCGGGGCGCGGCCGCGTCGCCGGCGCTCGTGCCGTCGCGGATCGCGAGCGCGATCGCGTACGGGTCGAGCTTCGATGCGGCGCCATGGATCCAGGGTGTGCAGCGCGTCGGAAGCTGGAGCAGTGCCGCGCCGATCCCGGAAGGCATCCGTCTGCACAGCGCCGCTCCGACGCTCCGCGAGCTCGCGGCGCTCCACGGCCGAGGCGAGATCCGCCCGGCCGACGCCGGCGAGCTGCTCGTCGAGATCACGCGCGCCATGGCGCTGCGCCACGGCGCCGACCTGATCGTGCCCGTCAGCGCCGGCAAGGACTCGCGCCTGATTCTCGCGGCGGCGCTCAAGGCCGAGCTGCCGATCCGCACGGTGACGGGCGGCGCGGAAGACAGCGCCGACGTCACGGTCGGCAAGTGGCTGGCCGAGGCGTCGGGCGTCAGTCACCAGCGCATCAGCGACACCGCGCCCACGAGAACGACGCACCCGCTCGAGACGATCGACCTCGTCAGCCGGGTCACGGCCGGCGTGATCACGGCCGGCGACGCGCACTTCTTCCCGCACCGCCCGTCGGACGTCGGCGGCACCTGGCTCAGCGGCCAGGCCGGTGAGATCGCCCGCGCGTTCTACGGCCGGCCGATGGGTCCGGCGACGCCAGCAGTCGTGCTGCTTAAGGCGATGTCGCGTCGCCCGCGTCGCCCACTCCCGCTCACCGTCGGTGCTGAGCGTCGGGTGGCCGGCGAGGTCTGGCGTCGCCTGCGCGGCCTGCGCCGCGCCGGTGCCGGCCCGGACGCCCTCGGCGATGTCTTCTACCTCACGGACCGCATGGGCCGCCACATCTCCGGCGCCCTCCTGCACTTCGAACTCGGCCTTGACTACGCCTCACCGCTCTGGAGTCGCCGCCTGCTGCCGTACATGTGGGCCGGCACGGGCGAGCAGCGCCAGCGGTCGACGTTCCACGACGAGGTCACCCTCGCGCTCGTCGACGGGCAGCCCGCGGGCATGCGTACGGCCTTCCACGACGCGGTGCGCGGCACCGGCGGCCCGAAAGAGGCGCCCATCGAGCCGGGCGGCTTCGCCGACGACGCCCTCCTGACAGCCCAGACCCACCTGCGCTCGCTGGTCGACGCCATGCCCGCCTCGGATCCGCTTTGGAAGACCCTCTCGCGCAAGCGCACCATCGGCCTCGCCGAGCGACCAGGCTCACAGCTCGACTTCATCGAGCGCCAGCACGTGTGGCGTCTCGCCACGGCGCTGCACGGCTGGCGCGCGTAGCGCGCTAGGCGCGCCGCGCGGGGCGGCCGGCGCCCCCGCCAACGCCGAACGTCGGAATATGCCCCCTATGGGGTGGGTAATCCGACGTTCGACGCTGGATGAGTCGATCCACGACGAGCGATCAGGCAAGCAGCCCATGGCGCGGGCGGCGCGCCGCGGGGCGGTCGGCGCCGGCGCCCCCGCCAATGCCGAACGTCGGAATATGCCCCCTATGGGGTGGGTAATCCGACGTTCGACGCTGGATGAGTCGATCCACGACGAGCGTTCAGGCTCCAACAAGCAGCCCACGGCGCGGGCGGGGCAGCTCCGCGCTAGGCGGCGAGGTCGATGGTGACCGGGTCGGCGAGGAGCCGGCCGCGGAGCGTGAGGACGGCGTGGCCCGCTTCGAACGAAGCCGGCTCCAGCAGCCCACCGTCGAGGTGCTTGCGCGCGGCGCGGGCGCCCGCGCGCGTGAGCGCATCGAGCGGCACGCCTTCGGCGAGGCGCAAGCCGAGCATCACCCGTTCCAAGCGGAGCTCCTCGTCGGCAGGCTGTTCGCGGGCGGCCGCAGGCGACCCGCCGGCGGCGAGCTTTTCCGACCATGCCCGCGGATGGAGGACGTTCCACCAGCGCACCCCGCCGACGTGGCTGTGGGCGCCCGGGCCGGCGCCCCACCAGTTGCCCTCGCGCCAGTAGCCGAGGTTGTGGCGGCAGTGCGCGGCCTCGTCGACGGCCCACGAGCACGTCTCGTACCAATGCAGTCCGGCGTCGCTGAGGACGCGTTCGGCCGACTCGAACCGGTCGACGATCACGTCCTCGCCGGGCACCTCGAGCAGGCCCTTGCGCACCTGCGCCGCCATCTTCGTCCCGGGCTCCACGATCAGCGAGTACGTACTGACGTGATCGGGCTCGGCCTCGATGGCGGTCTGCAGCGAGAACTCCCAGTCGGCCGCGGTCTCGCCCGGAGTGCCGTAGATGAGGTCGACGCTCACCTGCTCAAATCCCGCCGCGCGTGCCTCGTGCGCTGCGGCAACGGCCCGGCCCGGCGAGTGAACGCGGTCGAGCGTCGCGAGCACCGACGGGACCGCACTCTGCATCCCCAGCGACAGCCTCGTGAAGCCGCCCTCGCGCAGCGCCGCCAGCGACCGCGGATCCACTGATTCGGGGTTGGCTTCGGTCGTGATCTCGGCATCGTCGGCCAGGCCAAATCGCTCGCGCACCCCGTCGAGAAGTCGCACGAGCTCGGCCGACGCCAGCAAGGTCGGCGTGCCACCACCAAAGAACACGGTTGAGGCGGGCGGGACGTCGTCGCCGAGCACCGTGCGGGCCAGGTCGAGTTCGCGCAGCACGGCGTCGACGTAGCCCGCGGTCGCCGAGCCACTCTCGCCAGCGACGTACGTGTTGAAGTCGCAGTAGCCGCAGCGCGTCGCGCAGAACGGCACGTGGATGTACACCCCGAACGGGGGCGCCGCGAGCTGCTCGAGCGCCGCAGCGGGAAGGGCGCCGTCGGCGGGGGCCGGGTCGCCGTCGGGGAGTCTGGCCATCGGCGGACAGGTTAGTGAGACGCACTCGCCGGCCGCCGTTTGCGTCGAGCCGTGTTCGACGCCCATGTCGCCGCGTGGTACGTTCGTGTACCGCAGGTTCGCGCGCTCGTCCGCAGTTCGCGGCTGAGGTCGACTCCTGCGGGCCGACGCCATGACTGCACCGACCGCTCCAGCTCCCGTCGCCGCTCAGGCCGATCTCATCCACGGCCTGCCGCCGGGCTCGCGGATGCCTTCGCTCTACCAGCTGTTCGGCACGATCTACCGCGCTCGACCGCAGGCGGTGAAGTCGCGCGCGAAGTACGGCGACCTCTACACCGTGCGCCTGCCGGGCCTCGGCGCGTTCGCGACGCCCTGCACGCCCGAGCTTGTGCGCGCGGTGTTCACCGCTCCGGCCGACGTGCTCGTGGCCGGCGAGGCCAACCAGCTCGGACCGATCCTCGGCGAGAACTCGCTGCTCGCCACCGACGGTGATCGTCACCTGCGCCAGCGCAAGCTCCTCCTGCCGCCGTTCCATGGTGCGCGCATGAAGGGCTACGAGCAGCTCATCGTCGACATCGCCCGTGAGGAGATCGCGGACTGGCCGATCGACGAGGAGTTCCCGGTCGTCCCGACGGCCATGCGGATCACCGTCAAGGCGATCCTGCGGGCGGTGTTCGGAGCGCAGGGCGGCACGCTCGACCAGCTCGAGCGCCTGTTGCCTGAGCTCACGCTCCGCGGCTCGCAGCTCTCAGCGCTCCCGATCCTGCAGCGCGACCTGGGCCGCTACAGCCCGTGGGGCTGGTTCCTGGCCGCCCGCGCGCGTGTCGACGTCTTGCTCGACGAGCTCATCGACGGCGCCCGCGTCGACCCTGCCCTGGCGGACCGCCAGGACGTGCTCGCTCTCCTGGTCCAGGCGCGGTACGACGATGGCGAGCCGATGTCCAACGCCGAGATCCGCGACCAGCTCGTGACCATGCTCGCGGCCGGCCACGAGACGACGGCCCAGACGCTCGGCTGGGCGATCGAGCGGCTGCGTCGCCATCCGCGCGTGCTCGACAAGCTCGTGGCTGAGGTCGACGCGGGCGGCCGCGAGTACCGCGACGCGACCGTCCGCGAGGTGCAGCGCGTGCGCCCGGTGATCCAGTTCACGACCCGCCTGGTGAAGAAGCCGTTCGCGCTTGGTGGCTACCTCCTGGCGCCGGGTACGCGCATCGCGGTCGGCGGCGCGATCACGCATTTCGACGAGCGCCTTTTCCCGAATGCGCGCGAGTTCCGGCCGGAGCGGTTCATCGACGCCAAACCCGGCACATACTCGTGGCTGCCGTTCGGCGGCGGCGTGCGGCGCTGCCCCGGCGCGACCTTCGCCCACCTGGAGATGGAGCTCGTGCTGCGCGTGATCCTCGAGGCCTACGAGGTCGTGCCGACGACGGCCCGGCCTGAGAGAATGGCGTTTCGCGGGATCGCCCAGGCGCCTGGCAAGGGCGGCCTGATCAAGGTCCGACCGCGAGCTCCAAGATCTTGAGTACCCCCATCGCATCGACCTCATCCTCAAGCCGCCCGGCGCCGGGTCGCCCGGACGCTGGCACCGCTCCGGGCGCCGGCCATCGCGAGCGTCTGCTCGATGCGATGGCGGCGTCGATTCGTGAGCACGGCTACCGCGGGACGACCGTAGCCGATGTCGTCCGCCGCGCGCGCACGTCGCGCCGCACCTTCTACCAGCACTTCGAGGACCGCGAGGCGTGTTTCCTGGAGCTCTTCGATGCGACGAACGAGGAGCTGAGCGCCAAGATCACGTCTGCTCTGGATCCGGATGCTCCGTGGGTCCTGCAGGTCGACCAGACCATCGGTGCCTACATCGACGAGGTTGCCGCCGAGCCGCAGCTGGCTCTGGCCTTCACCCGTGAACTCGCGGCGATCGGCGAGGTCGGTACGGTTCGTCAGCGCGTCGAGACCGAGCGCTTCGCCGACCTCCTCATGGCCCTCGTCGCCGTCGTTGGTGCCAAGGATCCCTCCGTCGCGCCGATCCAAAAGGCCACGGCGATCATGATCACCGGCGGCCTGCGCGAGGTCGTCGCCTACGGTCTGGAAAACAACCAAGATCTCGACGAGGTCAAGGTCGCCGCCGCCGGTCTCATCAAGGCTGTCCTGGATCCCGACCACCGCCATTGGTCCACGACCGGCGACGCGTAGGCGGCACCGCAGCCGGCGACACCACCCGGCAGGCCAGTCGGGCGATACGCTGCCACTCCCGCGCCGCGCACCGGACCCGACCTCGTCGATCCACCAGCGCAGCGCCCGGGGCGATTGGCTCAGTTGGTTAGAGCACCTGTTTTACACACAGGGGGTCGGGGGTTCGAGTCCCTCATCGCCCATGCGAGGGGGGTGCCGCGGCCGAGCGAGCAGGACGCGCGTGCGCTCGGCGTCCGCTTCGACGGTGGCCATGTCGTCGAGGTCGCCGCTGGCCCGTGCGCCTGTAGGCCGTCGACCGGTCGCTCAGTAATCTACGCACGTTCTTCGAGTTCGAACCCGGCTTCGACGGCCGCCTCGGCCAGTGCCCCGAGGTACGTTGCCTCCTCCAGGTGGTCGTTCTCTGCGAGGTAGGCGTCGATCGCTTCGAAGCGGGGTTCAAGGGCGTCGATCAACTGGCGGAGGTCGTCGGTCGAGGCAGCCTCGATGTGGTCCTCGCGGTCGATGTCGTCTGGGATCGCCCAGGTTCGGATCAATGGCACGAGATCGTGGAACTCTTCGGGGAGCGCGTTGAGGTCGACGTCATCGTGCTCGTTCATGTCTCGTGGATCGGTGGTGCCTCGCAACGCTTGAGCCGATCGAGCCGCCGCGGCGCTCGTTTCGGGGTCGATCGTGGCACCTAGCGCCCGTGGGCCGAACCGCACCTTGGCGGTCCGGCTCACTCGGCGATCAGTGGTCCAACAGGCCGAGCGCTAGCCACAGGAAGGAGAGGGTGGTCAGGACCATGAGAAGCCACCAGACTGGCCGGCGAACTCGCGAGCCAGGTGGCAGCGCCAGGTAGACCACGGCCACCAGCAACGGCGAGAACTGAATGAGCGTGACGGTGTCGTTAATCCGCGTGTCGTAGCGGCCTGGCGCCGTGTTTGCCACCACCCATTTTGCCGAGAGGAGGTCGAGCCAGACGCTCCGCCCGGCGGCTTCGACGGTGACCACCTGGCTCAGTGTCAGTTGGAGGCCGAGGAACGCGATGATCGCGAGGGCAAAGCGTTCTGAGCGGGTACGCACCATCAGCACCGAGCGAGCGCGCCCTTTAGGGCAAACCGCAGTAGCCGAACGGGGCTCGTGGCCGGGCTGCGCGAACCCGCCCTACGCCTGCGCCGGCCGGGCCCAGATGTTGTTGCACGCCTCGCACGTGTCGGCCGGGATCACGCCGACGCGCATCAGGAGGGCGAAGAGTTGGCAGCCGACGCAGAGGCCGAGGGCAGCCTCGAGGGTGGCGAAGGCGACCATCACGGCCAGGAGCACGGTGGCGACGAGGTGCCAGCCGAAGGCGAGTGAGGCGATGGCCGCGAAGGTGGTGACGGACGCACCGATGGCCTGGGCGAAGCGCTTCGGCGGGCCCGGGACGTGCTTGGGCTCGCCGAGTCGCGGTGCGATCACGCGGGTCGCGAGCTGACCGAGGGGGCTGAGCTTGGGGCCGGTCGCTACGCGGGCGATGAAGCCGGCGGCGATGGGGACCAGCAGCCAGTGCCAGCCGGTGATCAGGGTGAAGGCCGAGAGGACGACGACGCCGGCCGCCACGGAGCGCGCGGCCTTCTCGTTCACGGGGTTGGGAAAGCCGATCAGGCTGCTCATGGCCCAAATACTAGTACCTCCACCAGGTTTCGGGTATTTCGGCGCGCCGGCAGTGGACGCACGCCGCCGGCGACGGCGCCGCCCCTTTGAGCAGCGCCGCCGCCGGCGGAGGTCGTACTGGCCGGTTCCCGTGGCCAGCACTTGGATCTCGGTTCAGCGCCGCAGCGCAGCCCCATGCCAGGGCCGCGGCGCCAAACCGGGTTCGCTACGTCGCCACGAGAGGTGGAGTCTCGGCAGGCGACGGAGTGGCGGCCGGGCTGGAAGCCGTCGCCTTCTCGGCGGTGCGAGAGGCGGCATCGGCCATGTCGACAGGGTCGGTGGGATCCGGCTCGCGCTCCGGCTCGCCCAGGAAGTGGGCGGCGACGAAGACGAGGGCGAGGAGGAAGTACCCGAGCGGGACATGCCAGTCGGCGAAGAACTCGACCTTCTCCCCATGGATCAGCCCGATGAGCGACAGGGCCGCCGCGACCAGCGCATACCCCGCAGCCCAGAGGAACCGCTTGTCGATCAAGAAGGCAGCGATGGCGCCCAGCAGCAGGCCCGCGAGAACGGCACCGCTGCCAAGCACGTGCAGTCCGTTGTAGACCACGCCAGCTCCGCCGAGCGCCGCGTCGCCGACCTTGGCCGCCGAGGTCCCGGCGGCCGCCAGGGCATTGTCGATCTGGCCCGACCCCCACGCGGCGATATTCGGAACGGTGGCCAGGACGACGGCCGCGTAGTGCGCCTTCGGGACCTCCTTGAACGACTGCGCACCGATCACGAGGCCGATGTAGAGGAGCACCGGCACGATGGCCGGCACGGGGAGGAGCGACGACAACAACGGGAACAGCCCGAAGGTGCAGAACAAGAAGATCGCCACACCGGTCGCCAGCGAGTAGGAGATCCGGCCGCCGGCCTGCTTCCACCCCGGCTGGCCGACGTAGACCGCCGGCGGGAACGGGCACCCGAGGCACGAGCCGACGACGGCGCCGCCGCCATCGGCGAGCAGCACGGCGCGCAGGTTGTAGTCGTCGCCCGCAGCCTTCGCCGACTCCACGTTGCTCATGGCCTCGGTGAAGTTGTAGATGCCAAGCGGGATGGCGGTGGCGAGCAGCGGCGAGATGTCGCTGAGGCCGTCGCCGAGGAGCTCGAAGTTCAGCGACGGCAGGCCGATCGCGATCGACTCAAACGCATCGCCGACCGCAGCGGTCTCCATGAAGCCACCGGCCCACGCGATCGCTGAACCGACGAGCAGCGCAAACAGGCCGACCGGGAAGTTGCCCGGCATCTTCACGCCACCGATGAAGCCGATGAGCAGGATGCCGAGGACCGGCAGCGCCACCCACAGCGTGTTCCACATCTGCGCGGCCGGGCTCATCGCGATGAACGTGAGCGAGATGCCTGCGAGCGTGCCGAGGAGCGCCGCGCGCGGTGTGTACTTGGCCACGTACGGCCCGACAAACGCGCCGATCAAGATGATGATCCCGATGATGAAGGCCCACGCGAGGCCGGCGGCCCAGGCTGCCAGCGGATCCTTCGTGGCCAGGAACGTCGGGAGCATCACGACGAACGTGACGATGAACATGTGCGGCACCGACGGCCCATAGGGCATCGCGGTGACGTCCTTGCGGCCCGACTTGATCGCGAGCCGGCGTGCCAGCCAGAAGTAGAAGACGTTGCCGACAAGCAGCTCGATGCCGAGCGCCGGCAGGATGGTGCCGAACACGTCGTCGGCTGGGATCTGCACCACCCCCGCCGCCAAACCGGCGAGGACCAGCACGTTGACGAGCATGTTGATGCCGAAGCCGAAGGCGGCATTGAGTTCGCCTCTCGACCAGAGCTCCGGCCCCGCGGGCCTGGGTGATGTGGTGGCAGCCATGGGGTTCAGGCTCCTGTGGTGATTGGGGTGGGTTCGGGCGAGGCCGACGGCGGGACAGTCGCGGCCTCCGGGGTCGTGATGGGCTGGTCGAAGTCGGGGAGCGCGTCCAAGATCTCCGCGGACGTCGCCGTCCAGCCGAAGATGCCGCCCTGCGCGCTGATCATCCGAAGCGCCATGGCGTGGAACTCGGGGAAGTACGAGCCGGTGCCGTCCTCCACGACGAGGCACTCGTAGCCGCGGTCGTTGGCCTCGCGGACCGTGGTGTGCACGCAGACCTCGGTCGTCACGCCCGTCACGATCAGGCTCTTGATCCCGCCCTTGTGCAGCAGGAGATCGAGGTCGGTGGCGTAGAAGGCGCCCTTGCCGGGCTTGTCGAGCACCGCTTCGCCCGGGATCGGCGCGAGCTCGTCGATGATGTCGTGGCCGAACTCGCCGCGCACGAGGATGCGGCCCTTGGGGCCGGGGTCGCCGATCTCCAGCGTCGGCTGGCCGCGCAGCCGCTTGGCCTCGTGCAAGTCGGTGAGATCGGGGCGGTGACCCTCACGGGTGTGGATCACGGCGACGCCGAGCGCGCGGGCCGCATCCAGCAACGACTTCACGGCGGGAATGACCGGCGCAAGCAGCGACACGTCGTTGCCGAGCGTCTCGCCGAACCCCTCCGGTTCGAGGAAGTCGCGCTGCATGTCGATGATCACAAGCGCCGTCGTGGACGGGTCGAACGTGAACGGGTACGGGCGCGCCGAGACGCTGGCAGTCGGGGGTGACGGAGGCGGGGTGGCCTCTGCTGGCTCTGTATCCATGGGGTCTCGCGGATCGCGGTGTATACAACGTGGTCGACAAAGAGCGAAGCGACGAGTGGAAAGGTACTTCCGCCCTGTCTGCGCCTCTTTGGCCCGATGGCCCCAGAATCGACGGCCCTGTTGGACATCTGTCGAAAGAGTCGGCGCTGGCTCTGGTCAACGGGCCAGCCCGATTCGAGGCGAAACGTCGATAGCGTGGCGGCCTATGTACACATCGCCGCATACACCCGACGTCGCCTTCGCCCGGCTCGCAGCGGCGCGCCCCCTCCTCGTCGATGTCATTCCTGCTCGGGATGTCGTCCCGCATCACGCCGCAGGCGGGGTGTCGCACGGTGGCCCGCCGATTGAAAGCACGCGGATGTGCGCTCCGATGCGGCAGGCCATCGGCGTCGCGCTGACCATCGAGGGCGTCGCCGACACGCCCGAGGCGGCATTGGAGCTGGTCGACGCGGGCAAGGTTCCGTACCTCCCGAACCACGACCTGGGCGGCGTCGGGCCGATGTCCGGAGCCGTCACGGGGTCGATGCCACTGCTGATCGCCCGCGACGAGGCGACCGGCAAGACCGCCTGGTGCCCGCTGAACGAGGGCTCGGGAAAGGTGCTGCGGTACGGCGCCGACGGGCCGGAGGTCGTCGATCGCCTGAAGTGGATGCGCGACGTACTCGGCCCGAGTCTCTCGGCCGCGCTGAAGGAGATCGGCCCGATCGATCTCATCGACGTGCAGCGGGACGCGATGGTGCTCGGCGACGAGTGCCATCACCGCACCGAGCAGGGCACGATCATCGTCGCCGAGATGCTGAGGGGGCATGTGCCGGACGAGGTGCAGGCGTTCATCGACGGCAACACGCAGTTCTTCCTGAATCTCGCGATGGTGTCGGCCAAGCTTGCGGCCGACTGCGCGGCGGGCGTGGACGGGTCGTCGCTCGTGACGGTCGTCGCGCGTAATGGCGTGGACGTCGGCGTGAAGCTGTCCGGCACCGGTGACCGCTGGTTCGTCGGGAAGGCCGCAATGCCGTCGCCGCACAAGCTCTACGACGGCTTCACCGCCGACGACATGAACCCGGACCTGGGCGACTCGGCGATCGTCGAGGTCTATGGGCTCGGCGCCCTTGCCGTGGCCGGCTCGCCGCTGTCGGCGCCGTCGGTTGGGCTCGACCCGGCCGACATCGACGCGATCGACGCGGAGCTGCGGCCGATCGCCGCCGGCGAGCACGCCGAACTGCTCCTGTACCTCCAGGACGGCACCACGGCGCCCGCGATCCTCGGCGTCGATGGTCGCGCCGTCGTCGCGACGGGGCAGGTGCCGCCGATCCACACCGGCATCGCCAACAAGCGGCCGGGCATCGGGCAAATTGGTGGTGGCATCACGCTGCCGCCGCTGCCCGCGTTCGTCGAAGCGGTGGCGGCGCTCGACGCGCTGGCGGCCGAGGCCTCGGACGCAACCGCGACGGCGGCGTGAGCGGCGTGCCCTCCTCGGCCGCGCGCGCCGCGGCGATGAGCCGCGCAGCGACGACCACCGCGTGAGCTGCGCCGCCGGGTCCGGCCGCAGGCGTGCCCGGACCCGGCAGTAGACTCCGCGGGCCGTGTCCGAACCCTCTGCAGACGTAACGACGGCACCAGCGCGCAGTGCTCGCGCCGGTGGCCGGGCGTCCGGCGAGCCACCCCACGCCGAGCGCGTGTACCAAGCGCTCCGCATGCAGGTGCTGCGTGGCGACCTTCCCGCGGGGGTCCGGCTCGTCGAGCAGCGACTGGCCGAGGAGTTCGAGACGAGCCGCACGCCGGTCCGCGAGGCGATGCGCCGCCTGGAGGGCGACGGGCATCTCGTGCGCGACGCCTCGGGCGGCCTCACGCCGCGCGTCCCCGACGTGCGCACGATGCACGAGTACTACGACGTGCGTCTCGCGCTGGAGGATCTCACCGTCCGGCGGGCGACGATCGACGGCGACCGCGACGTGCTCCTGGCGCTACGGGCGGAGTGGGAAGCGATGGGTGCTGGACGGGGTGAGGTCGTCGAGACGCCGCCCGAAGAGCAGCACGAGTTCGTCCGTGCCGACGAGCGCTTCCACATCGAGATTGCACGCGCCAGCGGCAACCAGACCGCCCAGCATTACCTCACTGAGATCACCGACCGGATCCATGTGCTGCGGATCCAGGGCTTCACGATCGAGGCCCGCATCGACGCCACGGTCGACGAGCATCTGGAGATCCTCGGCGCCATGCTCGCCGGCGACGCCGACGCTGCGGCCGCGTTCATGCGCTCCCACGTGCAGCGCAACGCCGCCGTGGTGCGCGGCCTCGTGGGCGAGGCGCTGGCCAGGATGTTCGACCGGCGCTAAGCCGCCGGTCAGGCCAGGATGTTCGACCGGCGCTAAGCCGCCGGTCAGGCCAGGATGTTCGACCGGCGCTAAGCCGCCGGTCAGGTCACCAGAACGACGGCTGGCCCTGAGGCACGGAGCCGGTACGGCGCACGTCCCAGCTCCAGCGCTCGCTCGGCTCGAGCCAATCGCGCACGGAGATCATCACGCGAGCATCGGGCTTGGACTCATCCCAAGCATGCTCGCCGTCCCACGCCTGGACGCACGCTTCCATCGCCTGGAGTCCGAATCCGGCCTGGTGCTTGGCGCTGTTGGTGCGGTCGCCTTCGCCGATCCACAGGCGGTCGCCCGCGAGCTCGATCGTTGCGTTCTTCAGCACCGTGTCTTTGAAGATGAATCGCGCGGTGATCACCGGTGCGTCCGGGGTTTCCGGGTCGACGCCGGCCTTTTCCATGCGCGCAAGCAGGCGACGCTCTCGGTCGTCGTCCTGTTGGGCTTGGCGGACGCGCTGCACGCTACTGGCGCGGATTTGGCGCATGAAGGAGCTATTGGCGGTGAATCGAGACATCGGGGGAAGCGAGAGCCGCAGTCGTTCAGGGGGACCCGTCTCTCTACTTATCGTGCCGATGGCGCCAGGTCTTGATCCATCGGTAAGGATTTCGACAGGTTTGGTTCCAGGATTGCGACCCCGATCCGACTACGCTGCGGAGCGGCTGAGGCGTGGCGGCCCCGCCCGCGACGGGGCTGCCACACCGCTCGTTCGGCCAGGCCGAACGGGGTTATGCCTGCTCGGGCTTGCTCGGAATGCGGTCCTCGCGGTCGCCGGAGCTGCCCTCGTCGGCGTCCTTGGTCTTGGCTTCCTTGCGCTTCACGTTCTCGCAGGAGCCGTTCGGGTTCTCGGGCGTCGCATCCGTGATGACGTCGACCAGGTCGAGGTCGGCACGGTCGTTGCCGTCGCCGCAGGTGATGAGATCGGCTTCGCCGTCGCGGGTGTGGAAGCGGTCGTTGCCGTTGCCGCCGTCGAGTTGATCGACGGTCGTGTTGCCGTCGCTCGTGGCGTCGACGCGGGCCATCGCCCAGAGGTCGTCGTTGCCGTCGCCGCCGTTGCTCACGTCGGCGCCAGCGTTGGCGAAGATCCGGTCGTTACCGGCGCCGCCATTGGTGACGTCGTTGCCTGCGCCGCCTGAGGAGCGGTCGTTGCCGTCGCCGAGCTCGAGCGTGTCGTTGCCGGCTGCGCCGACGACGCGGTCGTTGCCGCCGTCGCCACTGAGTCGGTCGTCGCCGAGGCCGCCAAACACGACATCGTTGCCGTCGCCACCGCTGGACGTGTCGTTGCCGGGTCCGGACCAGATGCGGTCGCGGCCGACCTCGCCGTTGAGGATGTCGTCGCCCGCGAGGCCGATGAGCAGGTCGGCGCCGCCGCGAGCGTTGATGGTGTCGGCCGCGACCGTTCCCCGCAGGCGCTCGTTGCGGTCGGTGCCGGTGACGTCGGCGGCCGAGGCGGTGGTGGTGCCGAGGGCGAATGCCGCGAAGGCGAGGGTCGCGGCGCGGGTGGAGAGTCGGTGCTGCATGGGGTGGCTCCTTGGAACGATGAGCCGCCGAGGTGCGGCGGCTCGATGGTGTTTGGAACCCAGGCCTTCCCGGGAAGTTTCGGAGCTTCGACACACAGCGTGGCGAGGCCGGGCCGGTGTCAGACTCGGGGGATGGACGACGCGTCGCCGAAGGTCACGATCACCTACTGCACGCAATGCAACTGGCTCTTGCGCGCGTCGTGGATGGCGGGCGAGTTGCTGCAGACGTTCGCGGCCGAGGTCGGCGAGGTCGCCCTGCGGCCTGGGACGGGCGGCATCTTCCGCATCGAGGCCAGCGGCCCGGGCGTCTCGGCCCATGCCGACGCGACCAAGGTGCACGCCGACGCGACCAAGGCTCATGCCGGCGCGACCTCGGGTGTTCCGCACGACGCGAAGGCGCCCCAGCTTGTCTGGGATCGCAAGGAACACGGCGGCTTTCCGGACATCGTCGACCTCAAGCGACGCGTGCGCGATGTCATCGCGCCGGACCTCGCGCTCGGCCACGCCGACCGCGCGGCAGCCGCTCAAGACAGCTGACGTTTCGCCTGCTCCGGCGATGTCCGTCCGGGTCACGCGTTGCGACAACGCCCGTTTGCGCGCGGCCTGCAATACTTCCGGGCCGGCACACGCCCGGGGGCGTAGCTCAGTTGGTTAGAGCGCCGGCCTGTCACGCCGGAGGTCGCGGGTTCGAGTCCCGTCGCTCCCGTCCCCGAGAATTGTCGAGAAAGCCCTGCGAGAGCGGGGCTTTCGTCGTTTCTGGGATCGGGGTGGTGCTGTTGACGCGCGGGTCGTGCGTCCGTTCAGGTACGAGATGCGGGTACCGAACAGACGTCGTATCTATCCGTGGCCCGCCTTGCTCAGACCTACCGACGAATCATTCGCGACTCGGGCTGCCGGGCGCTTTGTCCCGAAGCTGGCGCTTCTAGGCGTGCCGCACGATCTGCGCGCTTACTTGGAGTGCGACGGGGTTCTGCATCGCAACCAGGTGCGCGAGCACCTCAGCGGCGGGACCCGTTCTCAACATTTCCGGCTCTCGAACCGAAAGCGTCACCAACAGGTCTGCGGTGGCCTGTGCCAAATCGTCGTCCAGGCTCGTGCGTGCGTTGATGGTGTCCACCAACCAGCTAACGCCTTCAGCGGCAATGCTGAGCCCGATATCTGTTGCGAGGAATCGAACTACGGGAGTGGCGTCATGGCCCCCGGTGAGAACCAGCGCCCGTGCGCGGTCGCGCCATTCGATTCCCAACTCCGCCAGCAAATCGCCGTGCTCGCTCGTCATCCTCGGGTATCCGTACCTGTGTAGACAAAGCAGGCTCAGCCGGAGTCCAGACGCGTGGAATCCACCCCAGGCTGCTTGGTTTTCGGAGAAGACCATCATCTCTTTGATGAGCGACGCGAACGAGGCCGGCGATGGATGCTCTTCCAACCCGGCGATCCAAACCGCGTTCAGAAAGTCCTCGACCCAGTAATGAGCCGGGGCGCCAGCAGTCAGAATTGGTTGCCATATAGAGCGAGACTCCATCGGCGAGACGCGAACGCACACCTTTGCTAGTCCGCGGAGA
This sequence comes from Solirubrobacteraceae bacterium, assembly GCA_032119595.1. Taxonomy (GTDB): domain Bacteria; phylum Actinomycetota; class Thermoleophilia; order Solirubrobacterales; family Solirubrobacteraceae; genus JAGIBJ01. The sequence goes on from JAUMBQ010000004.1 coordinate 47,559, forward strand.
AACGACCGTTCGGAGACGGTCGGAGTGCCGCCGATGTGTCCCCGGTCGTCTGGTACCCACGAAGCCGCGAGCGTTTCCGCGAGCCGCGTGGCTACCGCGACCACTCTCCCGAGATCGGCCGTCCGCATTCCGTCGAGATCGGTCCACATGTGCGACCAAGCAGCCGCCAGGTAGGAGAGGCTGACCGACCTCTGCAGGCGGGTACTCACCTTGGTTCGGGTTAGAAGCATCCCTTCTGGCGTGGAAGCGATGAAGTCGGCGAAGTCGGGGATATCGACGCCGAGCGTTTCTTCAACGAACGACTGAATTAGGGTTTGGGTCGGGCCCGCCACATCTGGCAGGTCTGCGACGCTCGAGCTGGCGTCCCCCCAATAGGAGGCGTTTTCTTGGCGGAACCGATACTCACTCCGCCAGGCGGCGAAACGTGCCCAGTGCAGGGCAAGAACCTCCAAGCGCTGAACTTCGTGCCTGAGCTCGTGCTGCCTGCGGGCCGCTTCGAAGAAGCGCTGTACCGTTGCGTAGTGGGGATGGGTTGCTAGGCGGACGGCGACTTCGCGAGTCTCGCGATCTGAGATGTCGCTGGCCCAGAGCAACGGGATCGCGGTCGCCGCGAAGCCATCCCAGCTTCCATCGACGGGAGACGAGTTGGAGTCAAAACTGTGGGTTCTGGGTGGATTCGCAAACGGCTCGAAAAGAGCGGCCCGGCAGAACGCTTGGGCGTCTGGTGTCGCGGAGACCCACGCGGACGCTCGAACCAGCAGGACAGCGGCCGCTCCGCATTTCACATCCTCGACGCGGAGGACGCCGGCGTCGATCAGCTCGTCAGGGGGAGGCGTCTCGATCCGCTCCCGAAGTTCCTCGAACAGAGCGTGGGCCTCCTCGTTTTCGAGGTAGTCGCCATCGTCCACGAGCTTTGAGAATCGCCATGGAGCGCTCGTCCACCAATGGTCGCTGTCGAGTCGTTTGCTGTCGGCTTCGATTTCTGCCAGGAGTGTTTGAGGCGGCGTGAAGACCCAGCCCGTGATTCCATCTCCCAGGTCGCTCGCTTGATAGTTCGCGGGGTCCATCTGTGCCACGACGAAACGCCAACGATCGTTTGGATCAGCTGCCCAGACGCGCCGGGCGTCCTTCACGAGGTCCGCGACTCGGCCGCCTTGAATGATTCGCGGAAGCAGGAAACGCTCTATCGGGACTCCCCGATGGGGCATCTCGTGCCACTGCTTCCGTCGATTCCAATCGGTCTGGCTTCGCGCTCCCAGCAGGTAGAAGCTTGAGCTTTGAACGCTCGCGAGCCGGCCCTCGAGGATCAGGGCTGCGCTGGTCCCGAGACAAGCAAGTTGGCCATCGAGAAGCTCCGGCTTGTAGCTAGCAACCTCAGCCAAGACGCCGTAGATGGCGAGCAATTTCGACGAAACGAGCAGCTCCAGCAGATCGTCAACTGGGCTACCCGCATCGAGTTCCGAGTAGAGATACCGCTCCAGCGCCATAAGGGCTGCTGAGAGCTGACTCGGCACCCGCGGGTCGCCGCGATACCACCGCACGACGTTTGCGTTACCTGCAAGTTGCACCGACTTGCCATCCACGACGATCTCGAATGCTGCGCCGATCGAGTGGTCTTCGAAGTCGGCCCAACTACTCTTTCGCCAGGCGTCAGTCGCATGCTCAACGATTTGCAGCAGCGTATGGACCGCGACCGTCGGTGCGTGATTGAACAGTGCTAGTAGCGGCCCTCCCTCTGGGAGGGCGTCAGAGGACCGCAGGTCGTCAGTGATCCCGAACTCGGCGCCCGGCATCATCAACCCGTCGTCTACGCGAGGCTCGACGAGAAGTGCGGTGAGTACGAGCTCTGCGGCCTTCTCTGGGGAACGCCGAATCATCGGCACTAGGGTTGTGGGGCTCAGAATTGCCTGCCGAAGACCGGCGGCCCCAAGCCCGCTCCACTCGCTCATTGCCACTCGTCCGCTTGTTCCTCGCCAAACATCTGCTCCGCTGACACCCTGACACGCTCCGGATCATCTGCGCCGGCGGCGAGGAACGCCTCCCAGAGCTTCTGCTCATCCGTGGGACTGTGCGAGCCCCTGTCGGCGATAGGCCCAAGCGCGAACGCCAGCTGGGCTGCCTCTGCCCTTCCTGCTGACCCGGCTGGTGCTAGCCGCAACCAGAGGGTCGCGATCTCTGCGACTTCGAGCGGACTGAACAAAACGGCCTCGTCGACGTGTCGCGAAAGTACTGACAACATGGGCGGCCAGAGCACCCAGATAGGCATGCGCCAGGTCGCCGCGAGGTGGATCGCAACCTGCGGTTCTCTGCCGCTGCCGATCATTGCACCGCGAGGGTCAGGAACAGTCGCCGAGTGCAAGAATCGCTTGAGTAGACGAACGAGAAGCCGACCTCCTTCTTTAGCGGCGAGATCGCTCCACAGAGTCGCGACGATTGCCTGAGAGTCGTCGGAGAACAGCACCGCATCGAGATAGATGTCCGCCGCGACATCGTTCCCCGAGGACCGGAGCGCGGCGTGATCGGCGAGCCACTTTTCCGCGCCTCCTCGACTGAGCGTTCTGAGGGCGTGAACGCGAATCGCGCGGTGCCAGGATGGCAGTGCCTCTAGCTTGACGATCTGCGACAGAGCATTCGTCCCGACACCGAGCATCTGAAATCGAGTCCAGTCGCCGAAGAGATCGTGTTCAAACGCGAATGCATCTTCTTCAACTGCCAGGATCTCGTCGCGTCGAAGTCCGTCCGCGACTACTGCATAGTCGCCGATACCAGCTGCAGCCAGGCCGCCGGCGGGAAGCGAAGAGAATTGGGCTGCCGTCCACTTGGCGAGCCCGCGAAGGAACTCGCCCCGTTCGGTTCGAGATCCACCATCGCCGAGCGCTAGTCGCTTCCACCAGATCTCGGCGATGTCAGCCTCGCTCTCCAATGCGCCGAGACCTCCGTCAGTGACAGTTCGAAGCGCGAGCGTGATTACTTGAAGAATCTTTGGGCGTCGAAGAATGGCGTTTAGTTCGCCTTGAAACGCTAGCCGCTGTAGCTGGGGTCGCTCTGACAGTGCGAGCTCGACGTCATCGTCGTCCAGGTCATCGACGATGACGGTTGTCGCGGCTGGGCCGTCAGCGAGCAGCACGCGGTACGAAAGCTGCTCCAGCGCCCCGGTTTGACTGGTGACTAGGAGTTCGATGGCGCCTTCGCTGTCGGCCGCCAACCGAGCTAGCTCTGCCGTCGCTGCGTGGGCGTGGCCAGCCTCGAGTGGTCGGTCCAGCCCGTCGATCACCACTCGGACCGGGGCGACGCCAAGACCGAGGACATCAGCTAGCGGCACTCTTAGGCGAGCGAGTGTCGCGAATTCAATCGTTCCACCGTTGATGTCGCGTGCGTCGAGCCAGAGACTGCCACCCGCTGAAGCTTTGAGCCAGCGCTTCGCCAGAACCGTCTTTCCGCAGCCTGAGGGACCGGCGAGATACGAGAACGGCTGCCCATCCAGGGCGCGCATTTGCCGCATCGCCTCTACCCGCGGGAGCCGAACACCATCTAGCGCGTCGCTCACGGCACGAGTGCGGGACGCGGTGTGCACCGCAAGTCGCTCCCAGTCTAGGGCCACATCCGGTCTAGCGGAGAGCAAGAAGCGCGCGCCGAGGTGCCGTTGGAGCCTCGGCCAGTCAACGGAACCGCCAGCCGGGCGCGCTCGTGAGACGAGTTCCAAGACGGCTTCGTGGAGGTCCGTCGCATCCGAGCCATCCCTAAGCGCATCGGAGCACCATCGCAGCGTTTCGGCTCTGCTTCGGGAGTTGCTAGCTCTGAAGTCGCAATGGAACGCCTCTAGTCGTTGGAGCAGTCGCCAGGGCGATGTCTCGGGATTGACGTCGTGGGACTCAGCTAGCTCGGCCGGAACGGCGAGCGAGTTCCAGAGGTCGCGATCAGTCTGATTGAAGTTGCCCGCCAGCTGGATTCGCCTAGCCATCCGCTCCTCGACATCAAGACGTGAAGTAGCTATCAGCTCTTGGAGGCTGTTCCATTCAAAATCACGTATCTCGCCAACGACGAATCCGACGTAGTCGCGACCCTCGTCGAACGCCTCGCTCAGCAGCAGTTGCCAAGCAGACGCCACGAAGTCGCTGAAGCCTCGTTGCATCAGGTCGAAAGACTTAACTGAGAGGAAGGCTGTCGAGCCGCCAGCGACGGATACCACGACGTCGTCGAGCGAAGTCTTAGGGGACTTCTCTTGGAATGCGATCGTCGAAGGGACGCCCAACGTGCCCAGTTCTTCACCCGCTAGCAGGGCACAGGCCGCCCAGGTCCCGACTCGGTCCTCGAACGCAAACCCTCCGCCTCCGGTGGTGAAGGCCGGAGTGACTCGCCCGTCTGTCACGTCGCCGCTCATATCTCGAGCGTACCGACCGCCACTTGTGTGCATTCGTATTTAATAGCGTCGCCGGTTGCCTATGAATGGGGTGTGGAATGGGTTCCCGCCCCGGCCCACCCGATGCTCAGGCGGGGCGTGCCTATTCCGGCGTCGGTGCGGCCGGCCACCCGCTCCTCCGGGAAGTGGCTCGTGTCGCTTGGCAGGAGGACGCTGGCCTCATGCTGCGAGCCGAAATGTCGTTCGCGTCGAAGGAACAGTCGCCCGAGCTGGCGCCGCTGACCGCGGCCGACGTGATGCATGCGCGGGACGTCGCGGCGTTTCTGCGGGTCCCGATGAGCACCGTCGTGTACTGGGCGCGATAAGGAGAGATTCCCGCATACAAGCGAGGGCGCCGCTGGCTCTTCTTGCGATTGAAATTGACACTTGGCTGCGGGCGCCCGGCAGGTAGAGAAGACTCGTCGGGCTGCGGCCTAAAGCGCGCTGGCGTAGGTGCGCTGGAACGAATCCTGGGCCTGGACCCAGCCTGCGGCGGATGGGTTGGTCCAGGACACGAGCTCGATGGCCTCGGCAATGATGTCGTCCGGGTTGGCTTTGCCTGGTCGGCCGGGGATTGCAAACGGCTCGTAGATCGGTTCGTGGTGCGCGACGCGGTTACGGAGGTAGTTGAGCGCCTCCATGCGTCTGTAGACGAGCTTGCGGCTGTCGGAACCTGAAAGGTGGCTCAGCTGCGAGAACTGGGCGCGCATCGCCGGGTTCCACAAGCTGTGCTCGTAGCGCGACACCAAGAGGTAGCGCCAGAACCCGAGACCGAGCTCAGCGACAACTTTCCCCTCAGCGCCGCGGTGAACCCACGGTCCTGGCCCGCGGTCTCCGGCCCGGTCCATCGCGGTGTCGAGGCCTTTGAGCGTTGCGCTTGTGAACCAACGCCCAGTGTCGAACCACGGCGGTCCGTCGTACCAGCGCAGGGCAGAGCCAGGGCGGAGTTGAGCGTGGCGTCCAGCGATCGCGCCGGCAAGCACGTTGCGCATCACGATCTCGACGGCGCCGATTGTGCCCCATGCCTCCGCGCTGAGACGCATGTTGTGCTCGTATAGCCGGAGCGCTCGTGTTGGGTCGCCCTTCGGGGCATTTGGGCTAACCGTTGAAGCGAGGTAGCGACCTGCCCGCGCGGGCGAGATCGCAACTTCGAGATCGCTGAAAGAGAAGGACAAGTTTGGTCGCGGAGAAGCGGGGCAGGGATGCTACGGTTGACAGGTAAGCCCTGGGATGGCTCGCCTCGCGGCGGCCACCAGGGCTTAGCTATTGGCAGACCGCCGAGACGCAAGCCGGTGAAGGACAGCACCCGGAAAGAGGTCGCCGTCTCGCGCATCTTCCTTGGCGCGCATCGAGCGCTTGTCGGCGCTGAGATCCGCAAGGGTTTGCGCCACCAGCGCGGGTGTCGGATCAGGGGCGGCGGCCATGGCAAAGCTGGGGAAGCTCAGTCGAGGGTACCACCCAATTTGGCCGTAGGTACCAGTCTGTCTGGGGTATCGCTGCGGGTACCAACTAGCCTGAAAGCTCTATTTGAAAAGCATTCGACCTGATCGAAGGTCCAGCAATCGCGGCGCACCGTCGCGGTATCAGCGGCCCGTCACGCCGGACGGGTTCGAGTCTCGTCGCTCCCGTCCGCGAAAGGGTCGAGAGAGCTGCGAGAGCGGGGCTTTCGTCGTTTCTGTGTGCCTTCCGGTGTGCGGTCTGGCGCAGATTCCCGCCGGCGTCAGATCCGGACGGGCCAGGTGTCGGCGATGCGGTCGTGCGAGAGCCGCGCCTGCATCGAGTCGCCTTCGAGGAGGTCGGCGTTGGCGATGTACGTCGGTGTGGCCAAGCCGTCGCGGCCGAACGCCCACGCCCAGACGACGAGGATTCCCCAACCGGAGGCCTCGCGAAGCAGCGCCTTGCCGAGGTCTACGCGCTCGCCTCGGGGTGCGTAGACGCGGTAGTGCATCAGCCACTGCCCGAGCGTCTGGGTGACGGCGGCGATGGCGGCCGGCCGCAGGAAGAACCACAGGAGCAACGTGACCAGAATCCCGTTGGCCGCCCTCGGATCCGCGGAGCCGCCAAGCCCCGGGACCACGGCCGTGGTGCTGAGGGCCGTGGAGCTGACGAGAAACCCGCTGATCGAGACGATCAGGGCGTAGTCGATCGTTGCCGCGATCATGCGGCGGGCGATCTCGGGAGGCTGCATGGTGTGGACGGCCAGTCCGCCCGTGCTCCCGCCGGCCCGCAGCGAGGCTTGGGCCGCGGCAACGTCGGGGTCGAGGTCAGCCGGGATGAACGGCGCCGCGGCAAGCCGGGGCGCCTGCGGAGTGGGAAGAGCTGGCCGTGCGGCGGTGTGGGCCGGTGCATCCGACGGCGGGCTGGACGGTGCGTCATAGACGGCTGGCCGTGGCGAAGTCGTGGCTGCTGCCGCCTGCGCCGCCGATGCCTGAGTTCCGGCTTGCGCTGCTGCATCCCGCGCTGCCTGAGTTCCGGCCTGCGCCGCCGCTGCCTGCGCCGCCGCTGCCTGCGCCGCCCGCGCGTCCCGGGCCCGGACGCGGTTGACCTCACCGACGGAGGCCACCGTCGTGCCGGTCGAACGATCCTGCGGCACCGGCGCCGTGGAGATGGAACCGCCGTCCGCGTACAGAGACCAGGCCGCCGCGATCCGCTCGATGAGTAGCCCGAGCCACCATGGAAAGGTCACCACGTAGAACAAGACGAAGCACTCCCGCGTGGCGGTGCGCGACAAGGAGAGCCTTGTCGCGTCCTGGTCGACGGCGCGAGTGGCGGTCACGAGCCGGCCCGGCGAGGCGCCACCCGTCATCGTCGCCACGACGATGCGAATGAAGAAGGTCGCACCGAGTGCGACGCCGACCATCGCGGGGATGGACATCGGTTGTGAGGCGTCCAGCCCGACGGTAACGCCGATCCCGAGCGCGAGGTCGATCAGGCCTGCACTCGCGCGGCGCCAGCCGGCCGCGCCCTGAAGACCGGCGTTCGCGGCGACCCGGGCACGGACCGCCGCCGCGCCCTCGGCCACGGTCTGGGCCCGCGCGATGGTGCCGTCGGGTTGCTCCACGCCATACACGGGCGGCGGCGCCACGAAACCACTTCGGAAGCCCGGAGGCGGCTGGCTGGAATCCGTCATGGCTACCTCGGGTCCGCGAACTCGCCCGTGCGGCGAAGCTCTGCAGCGAGAGAGTCGGCACGGAGCGGGCTTCATTGAACCCCGGGCCTCAACGAGCCGCGATTTCGGCCGCGAGCCTCGCCGCGGCGCCAAGCGACTCGGTCCGCGTGCCTCGCCGCTTTCCCCGCGACCGCCCGCCGCCGCGCGGGGACGAACTCGCGGGAAACCCCGTAGTGGCGTGTGGAACTCTCCCGACGGCAGGCAGCCGTACCGGGCGTACGGTCGATGGCATGTCATCGTTCAGCGCCCCGCACAGCCTTGTTCAGCCCCAACGGCCGGATGCTGCTCCGGCCGCGAAGCCGACGACGACCGAGTCGGCGCCCGCGCGCCGCGAGACCTACGAGGAGCAGACCCACCGCGAGACGCTCACGATCGTGAAGCTCACGGCCGTCGGCGTCGTCATCGTGCTCGCGCTGTTCCTGACGATGATGGTGATCCTCGGCGGCTACGGCCCGAGCAACCCGCTGTAGGTCCCGGACGTTCTTTCGTCCTGCGAGTCGCTGAACGGCTCGCGGGGTGGTTCCCCGTGCTGAGTCGCTTCCCCGGTGCACTCAGCCGGCACTACGCTGAGCCGCTCCATCGGGGCGGCTCAGTGCGTTCCGGGGCCGTCGACGACGATGGCCTGACCGAGCCATTCGTCGCTCGTGAGCTGCTCGACCATGAATGCCGCGAGTCGGTGTGCCCAGGTCGCGCCGAACACGATCACCTTCACGAATGCTCCGTTCCAGTCAGGGGGCGCGGCGGCTCATCCGACGGCACCGCTGACGGCGAAGTATCCAAGCGCTCCCACCGAGGCCGCGACGCCCGCGAACGTGCCGATGGTGAGCGCCAGGCCACCGCGGCCCAGCGCGTGTACGCCCATCGTCTCGCGGTCGCGCCCGAGCATGATCAGGAACGGCAGCATGAACAGCAGCAGCGCCGCGTTGAGGGCCTGCGTCGCGACCAGGATCGTGACGAGCGAAACGTTGGGCGTGATGACGACCACGCCAGCAATCACCATCACGGCCCCGAACGCCAGGTAGAACACCGGCGCCTCTCGGAACCCGGCATTCACGTCGGCTGGTTGCTTCAGCCCTTCGCAAACCGAGAACGCCGTGGACATCGGCACGAGGGCGCCGGCAAGCAGCGCCGCGCCGAGGAAGCCGACCCCGAAGAGCGTTCCGGCGAGATGCCCGGCCAGGGGTTCAAGGGCGCGAGCGGCATCGGATGCCTCGTCCACATGCAGCCCGTGCGCGTGGAGCGTCGCCGCGCAGGCCATGACGATGAACACCCCGATGACGCCGGTGAGGACCGCGCCGGTGATCACGTCGACTCGCTCGTACTTCAGCTGCGAGACCGGGATGTGTTTGTCGACGGCGTACGACTGGATGAAGCTGAGGCCCCACGGGGCAAGCGTCGTGCCGAGCGTCGCGACCGCGAGATAGGTAGCGGCGCGATCGGCCGGCATCGACGGAACGACCAGTCCGGCGCCCGCGGCACCCCAGTCGGGATGGGCCAGGATCCCGGACACGATGTAGGTCACGAACACGGCGCTCAGCGCCAAGAGGATGTGTTCGACCCGCCGGAACGAGCCGCGCAGCACCAGCAGCGACAGCGCGACCATCGCGACCGGCACCGAGACCATCTTGTCGATGCCGAACAGCAGCTCGCTGCCGGCCGCGACGCCCGCTAGCTCGGCGCACATCGTCCCGACGTTGGCGATCGTGAGCACCGCGATCCCGGCAACGGCGACGCGCGGACCAAAGCGTTCTCGGACGAGCGCCATCAGCCCGCGACCAGTCACCATGCCCATCCGCGCTCCGAGCTCGTGGAACACCACCAAAGCGATGGTCGACAGCGTGAGCACCCAGAGCATGCGGTAGCCGTACTCCGCCCCGAGTGTGGAGTAGGTGGTGATCCCGGCTGGATCGTCGTCGGAGAGGCCGGCGAGCAGGCCCGGCCCGAGGACGGCGAGCATCGTGACGGTGCGCCCCGCACGCAGCGCGTGGGTGCGCCGGTGGGTGATCCGGTGGGCGAGCGCTCGCCCTGGCGGCGGCGTGACCTTGGGTTGGCTCACAGCGGCCCACGGTAGGGCACCGTGTGCGGCGAGTCGATGGCCGTCGCCCTCCGCTTCACACGCGTGCGCGCCTCTGGCGGCCTCCGCGTGCTCGTTCTATGCTGGGCCGGCCGGGACGCCTGCGGGCAACCCGCCGCGCGGGTCCGCACGAACCCGCTCCAGTGGCGCGCGAGAGTCCCGATGCTCAGGGCTCGTCGATCGACGAGGATGAGCGTTACCTCACGAGGAGATCCACGGTGTTCCAAACCATCATCATCGGTATTGACGGACGACCGCAGGACGCGGAGGTGCTCGCCTTGGCCCGGCAGCTTGGTGAGCCGGACGCGGAGATCATCGCCACCAATATCGCCGTGATCGACGCCGGACTGCTCCGCGCGTCGGGCGCCAGCACGGAACCTGATCTCCTCGACCAAGCCGAAGCGGTCGTCGACACGTTCACCGAGCCGAGGGTGCGCGTGGAGGGCGTGGTCACGAGCGCCGAATCGATCGGTCAGGGGCTGCGGGAGATCGCCCGCGGCGCCAACGCCGACCTCATCGTGGTCGCCTCGTCGCGCCGCGGCTTGGCCGGGCGAATTTTCGCTGGCGATGCCGTGCGCGACGTGCTGCGCCATGCTCCCTGCCCGGTCGCCGTGGCAACCGTCGGTCACCACGCCGAAGGTCCGCTGACGCGCGTCACGGTCGGCTACGACGGCACCGCCGAGGCAACGGTCGCGCTTCGGCTCGCGGCGGAACTGGGTCGCCGCGACGACGCCACGGTCGACGTGATCGAGGTCGTGGACGCGACCGCGTCGGCGGCCGCCATGGCCGGCACGTACGCCGGCGAGATGCTCGACGACGCCTATCGCCGCGCCGAAGGCCACCTCAAGGAGATCGCCAAGGAATACGGGTTGCGCGGGACGATCGCCGTCGGCCGTGCGGCGCATGAACTCGCCGAGGCGAGCCGGAACTCCGACCTGCTTTCGATCGGGCTCCACCACTACGGCGTGCTGGACCGCCTATTGGTCGGCAGCACGGCTCACGCCCTCCTGCGCGAGCAAGCATCGCCGCTGCTGGTGACGCCGCCGCTCGCCGCGCGCGCCGAGGAGCACCACGTCGCCGATGCGCTCGACAGCCTGCCCGATCCGTCAACAGCGCCCGAACTCACCTAGCCGCGAATCGGACGTAGCCACGCCGCAGCGGCGCAGCCGTCAACGCTGTGGGACGTGGCCACACCGCCGCGCCGGAGCCGCCAAACCGCGGCGTTAAGGCGGCCACGGCTCGCAAGATCGCCGGTTAGCTGGGTTCGAGCATGCCGTGGTCGATCGCGTAGCGAACGAGCTCGGCGCGGGTGCTGAGGCCCAGCTTCTGCTGGACGTGCGCCCGGTGGGTCTCCACGGTGCGGACCGACAGATACAGCTCGGCGGCGATCTCCGCGTTGGTGTGGCCCAGCGCGATCATCCGCAGCACGTCGAATTCGCGCTCGGTGAGTGCACCCGGACGGCCACGCTGCTCAGGCGGTGCGGCGGCCAGTTTGGCGCCGACCGACGGGGTGAGATAGGTCTGCCCGAGAGAGGCTTGACGGATGGCCATCACGAGGTCGGTGTCGGCCGCCTCCTTGAGCACGTAGGCCTGTGCCCCCGCGCGCATCGCCTGACGCGCGTACTCGGGGTCTTCCTGCATCGTGAGCACGACCACGCGGCAATCGGCGTGGCGCTCGGCGACGAGGGGAACGGCCTCCAGGGAGGTTCGCTTCCCGGGCATGTTGAGGTCGAGCACGAGGATGTCTGGCTTGTGCCCGAGGACGGCACGCAGCGCGCCATCGGCGTCGCCGGCTTCCGCGACGACTTCGAAGTCGTCGTCGGCGTCAAGGAGCATGCGCAGGCCAGCGCGCACGATGGCGTGGTCGTCGGCGAGGACGATGCGGATCGCGGTCACGGGCTACAGGGTACGGGACGCACCGGCCACTGGGACGCGAATCGCGATCGGGTCAAGGGGCGCGTGCACCGGCATGCGGTTGCGGGAAACCCGCAACGGCCTTCGGGCTCCCCGCGCATCGGCCGGAAAACCCTCACGGCGCGTTGACCGGGCCATCGGGCTCGGCCAACGTCTGGCGCAACGCTGGTCTCGTCCAGTACCGCACCGCCCCCGCCCTCAGGGAATCCCATGCCTCCCACCCGCCCACAGCACGTCGAGATCGACCTCGAACCGGTCCTCGATCCGCTGCGCGATATCGATGTCGCCACGAACGGCCCACGTGGTCCGCTCGCTCCGCGCACCGACGCCGCCGGCGGGACGACCAGCGCCGCCGCGGTCGCTGCTGATCCGGGGGCTCCGCTGCCCAGCGAGGTGCGGATCGCGATCGTCGGCGCCGGCTTCGGCGGTATCGACGCCGCGATCCAGCTGCTCGGCGCGGGCGAACGCGACCTGCTCGTCCTCGACCGGGCCGAAGGGCCTTCCGGCTGCTGGCGGGCGAACACGTATCCGGGGATCGCGTGCGACGTCCCGTCGAACCTCTACTCCTTCTCGTACGCCCCGAACCCGGACTGGACGCGGACGTACTCCCGTGGCGGTGAGATCGCCGACTACATCGCCAAGGTCGCTCGCGACTTCGGCGCGCTCGAACACATCCGGTTCGGCGTCAGCGTGCAGTCCGCGCGATGGCTCGAGGCCGAGCAGCGGTGGGAACTCACCACCGACGCGGGCACCCTGCGGGCGCAGTTCGTGATCGGCGCGATGGGGCCGCTCAGCGAGCCGATCTACCCGGACATCGAGGGGCGCGAGTCGTTCGAGGGCATTCAGATGCACTCGGCGCAGTGGGACCACGACATCGATTTCGCCGGCAAGCGGATCGCGGTGATCGGCACCGGCGCATCGGCGATCCAGTTCGTGCCCGAGCTGGCCAAGGTCGCCGGGCACCTCGACGTGTACCAGCGCACCGCGCCGTGGGTGCTCCCGCGTACCGACCGCCCGACGACCGCGTTCGAGCGCAAGCTCTACCGCGTCCTGCCGATCACCCAGCGCGCTTCGCGGACCGGCATCTACTGGGCGCGCGAGATCCTCGTCGCCGGGATGCGGGGCAACAAACTGATTCGCGGCGTGCTGCAGGCGATCGGAAAGAGCCACCTGCGTCGCCAGGTGCCGGATGCCGAGTTGCGCCGCCGGCTGGAGCCGAAGTTCGACATCGGCTGCAAGCGCATCCTGCTCAGCAACACGTGGTACCCGACGCTCGGCCGCAAGAACGTCGACGTCATCGGGGCCGACATCACGTCGATCCAGGCCGACGGCGTCGTCACGGCCGACGGCCAGCTGCACCAGGTCGACGCGATCGTCTACGGCACGGGCTTCCACGTCACCGATTCGCCCGTCGCGGGTCTCATCACCGGCGACTCTGGCGTCACGCTCGCCGAGCACTGGGCCGGCAGCCCGAAGGCGTACCTCGGCACGACGATCGACGGGTTCCCGAACCTCTTCATGCTCGTCGGTCCGAACTCGGGCGTCGGGCACACGTCGATCCTGCTGTCGATTGAGTGGCAGGTGAACTACCTCAAGCAGGCGATCACCGCCGCGACGCGCGGCGACATCTCGTCGTACCGCCTGCGCCCGGAGACGATGGACGCGTGGGTCGGCGAGGTCGACGGGCTGTCCAAGGGCACGGTCTGGCTCGACGGCGGCTGCTCCAGTTACTACCTCGACGTCACCGGTCGCAACTCGTCGACCTGGCCCACCTACACCTGGAAGCTGCGCGACCGGCTCGCGACGTTCGACCCGGCGGCGTACTCCGTGCGCCGCGCCGAGGTGCCAGCGACCCCCGCGGACGCGGGTCGTGTGAAGGCCTGAAAGCAATCCTTGCGCAGAGCGGACGCGGGCATGCTTGACTGCCCGTATCCGCTCCTTCGAGACATCGCCCAGCCGCGCTCGGCGCGCGGCGCACCCGGATGGCTGACTCCTCGCCGCACATCGGCAGCGAGGGGCTGTCCGAAGACCTCGCGACGGAGAAGGCGCGTGCCGACCGGGCCGAGCGGCTCCTGGCTGCGGGCCGGGCACTCACGTCCGAACTCGACCTGCCGGTGGTCCTCGACCGGATCCTGGAGACGGCACGCGAACTCACCGGCGCAAAATATGCCGCGCTCGGGGTGCTCGACGACAACCGCCGCGAACTCTCTGAGTTCATCACTATCGGACTGAGCTACGAGGAGCGGCAGGCCCTAGGCGAGCCGCCGCGTGGTCACGGCATTCTCGGCCTCCTGATCGACCACCCGCAGCCGCTGCGCATGCACGATGTGTCGCAGCATCCGCGCAGCTACGGCTTCCCGGTCGGCCACCCGCCGATGACGAGCTTCCTCGGGGCGCCGATCACGATCCGCGACGACGCCTGGGGCAACCTCTATCTCACCGATAAAGCCGGCGAGGAGGACTTCGACGACTACGACGTGGAAACGATTGTCGTGCTCTCGCAGTGGGCCGCCGTCGCGATCGACAATGCCCGTCTCTTCGGGGAGGCGACGGCCCGCCAGCGCGACCTAGAGCGCGCGTTGCGCGTGTCGCGCACCACGCTCGAGATCGCCACCGCCGTCGGCGGCGACACTGAGCTGCCTCGCATCCTGGAGCTGATCGTCAAGCGCGGCCGAGCGCTGGTCGAGGCGGACTCCCTCCTGATCTGGCTTCGGCGCGGCGACCAGCTCGAGCTCTCTGCGTCCGCGGGGAACGCACGGATTCCCGACGGCACCACGTTGCCGATCGACGATTCAACGGTCGGCGAGGCGTTGTCCTCCGGACGGTCGCTTCGCATCCGCGACATCGCGCAGCTCAAGGTCGACCCGTCGGTCTACGGCATGACCGACGCGAGCACCGCGCTGTTCGTGCCGCTCGTGCACCGCGGGCGTCGACACGGCGTGCTCGTGGCCTTCGATCGGCTCGGCGCCACCGCCAGCTTCGACGATGACGACCAGCGGACGCTTGAGGCGTTCGCGCTCAGCGCTGCGACCGCCGTCGCCACTGCTCAGGACGTCGCCGAGCAGCGGCTCCAGAACTCGATGGCGGCCGCGGAATCCGAGCGCCGCCGGTGGGCGCGCGAGCTACACGACGAGACGCTGCAGGGCCTCGCCGCGCTCAAGCTCTCGCTCACGAGCGCGCTGCGCACCGATCCTGAACGGGCCCGGCCGGTGCTCGAAGCGGCCGTCGAGCAACTCGGGCTCGACATTGCCGGGCTCCGGGCGATCATCGCCGACCTTCGCCCTGCCGCCCTCGACGAGCTCGGCCTCGAGCCGGCGCTGCTGGCGCTGGCCGATCGCGTTGCGCAGAACGCGGGCCTGCAGCTCAGCGTCTCCGTCGACCTCGGCGACGCTCGGCTCCCGGCCGACATCGAGACGGCGGCGTACCGGATCGCCCAAGAGGCACTCACGAACGTCGTCAAGCACGCCGACGCAACGCGGATCGAACTCACCGGTGAGTTGACGCCGACGAAGCTGCGGCTCGGAATCAGCGATGACGGGCGCGGCCTCAATGGCAAGCCGACCGAGGGCTACGGGCTGATCGGGATGCGCGAGCGCGCGGAACTTGCCCAAGGCGTGGTCGGCGTGACGGCTGGGCCGGGCGGCGGCACCACGGTCACGCTCGAACTCCCGCGCTGAGCGGGTCGCCGCCCGCCACGTCGCGCGGTTAACGCGGCGCGGTGGCGCCCGACTTCTCGCGCTCCTCGAGATAGGGCGCGAGGTACCGCGAGCTGATCTTGCTCGGCGGATCCCACGTGGGCGACATGCTGAAGGTGGAGTCGAAGGCGTGGCCGCCGGAGCGGCGCGCCGAGAGGTAGCGCGGCGCCGTGCCCGTGAGGAGCATGCCGCGCAGGATCGGCTCAAGCGGCTTGGGCTCCAAGGGGCCACCGGCGAGCGCAGCGATCGAGCGCGCGGCGACGTCGGCCATCTGGCTCGCCAGGCCACCGTGCTTGATCGGGTAGTTCGAGGCGTCGCCGGCGGCGTACACGCTGTCGGCGCCGATGACGCGGCTGAACTCGTCGATCGGGAGGAACCCGTGATCGTCCTGGGGGAGACCGTCGATCGCGGGCCCGAAGAGCTCCGGCAGGGCGATCACGCGATCCACGGCCAGGCGGCGGTTCCCCGGGTTGATCACGATCTCGCGGCGGTGCGGCACCTCGGCATGGGCAGACGGCATCAGGGTGATGCCGGCGCGTGCGAGCAGCTCGGCCACGCCATCGCTGGCGGCCGCTCCGAAAGCCTCCAGCGGGCGATCTTCCGGCGTCACGATGGTGGTCGCAAGGGTGATGCCCATGTCCCACGCGCGATGCGCCGTCATCATGGCGAGCTCGTAGAGCGGCAGCGGCCAACCCATCCGCGGCGGCGCGAGGAACGCGACGCTGTGGATGTAGTCGCCTTCGATGTCCTGGATCATCCCGTGGAGGAGTTCGTCGATCTTGCGGTCGTCGATGGTGACCGCGTGCTCGTAGCGCACCGCGGGACGAGCGCCGCAGGCGATGAGAAGCGCGTCGTACTCAAAGCGCTGGCCGCGGGTCGTCGTCACGGACTTGGCGGCCTGGTCGACCGACGCGAGGTTGTCGCGGATGAGGCCAACGCCGAGATCACGCAGGATCGGCGCGACCTGATGCCGGCGGCCACCGCTGTACGCGAACGGCTCGCGGACCGCCATTGGGCGCATGACGAACTCTTCGGCCGCACTCAGGACGGTGACCTCGACATCGTCGGTCGTGAGCTGTCGCAGGGCGAGCACGGCTTCGAGGCCAGCGACGCCCCCGCCGACGACCAGCACGCGGAACTTGGAGGGTCGAGTGGAATCGAGCATGGTCCAAGAATCGCCTTGAATCGCCGCCGTCACAGCCGAAGAACGCCGCGCTGCGAACCGGAAGGGCCCCCGCCCACTTGCGGGTCCCTACGGATGGAGACGACCGGGGCGTGCTCCACGCTTGGCCGAGTGCCTCCCATCATTCAGTGTGTTCAGCTGACCAAGCGATACGGACGCTCCCGCGGCATCGAGGACCTCACCCTCGCCATCGAGCCCGGAGAGGTCTTTGGGTTCCTCGGCCCAAACGGCGCCGGCAAGACGACCACGATCCGGACGCTCCTCGACCTCCATCGCGCCACGAGCGGCTCCGCTCAGATCTTCGGCCTCGACTCGCGTCGCGACAGCCTGGCCATCCGCGCGCGCACCGGCAACCTCGCGGGCGACTTCGCCATCGCGCCGCAGCTCACCGGCCATCGCGCGCTGGCGCTCGCAGCCGCCGTGCGCGGCGTGGACGACCTCACCCGAGCCCACGATCTCGCCGAGCGATTCCACGCCGACCTCACTCGGCCGCTCCGCGAACTCTCGCGCGGCAACCGGCAGAAGATCGGGCTGCTGCTCGCCCTCTTCCATTCCCCCGAACTGCTCGTGCTCGACGAGCCGACGAGCGGCCTGGACCCGCTCATGCAGGCTTCGTTCCTCGAACTCCTGGAGGAAGAGCGCGAGCGCGGCACCACGGTGTTCCTCTCGTCGCACGAGTTGTCGGAGGTACAGCAGATCTGCGACCGCGTCGCCATGGTGCGCGAGGGGCGACTGGTCGCCGTCGAGTCGGTCGACGAGATGCGGGATCGCGCATCACGCCACGTCGTTGCCGAGCTCGCCGCCGCGTCGACCGCCGACGTGTTCGAGCGACTCCCGGGCGTCAGTGACGTGGAACTGGTCGGCGCGGTCCTGCGTTGCACGGTCCGCGGCGACGTGGGCCCGCTGGTCGAAGCGCTCGCGCAGATCGGCGTGCACGACCTGGAGATCGGTCGACCTTCGCTCGACGAACTCTTCCTCGAGCGCTACCGCGAGCCGGTGGCGGCATGAGGACCTGGACGGGCAGCACCACGGTCATCCTGACCCGCGAACGGCTGTCGGAGCAGCGGTTCGCTCCCCTGATCTGGGGCGGGGCGTTCGGAGCCTGCGGTGCCCTGATGGTCTTCATCTGGCCGGTGATCTCAGACTCGATCGCGCAGATCGGCAAGGCCTATCCCAAGGCGTTGATGGAAGCGTTCGGGATGAGTGGCCTCGACACGGTCGAGCGGTATATCGACGGCGAGCTGTTCGGGATGCTGATCCCACTCGCGGCCGCCGTTCTCGCCCTGCGCGGCGTCACCCGCCCGACGGTCGCGGCGGAGGATGCCGGCCAGCTCGATACGTGGCTCACGATGCCGATCAGCCGCCGGGCGCTCATGTGGTCGTCGGTGATCTCGTCGGGCGTGATCCTGGCGGCAACGCTGCTCATTTTGTACGTCGTCACGATGGCGGCGAGCGTTCTGGCGGGGTCGGGACTGTCGGCTGCGGCGTTCGGGCGCGGCGTGCTGAACGTGTGGCCGCTGGCAATGGTGTTCGCGGGCGTCGCGGCACTGGCGGCCGGGCTCATGCGCGGGTCCGGGCGGGTCACTGGGGTGACGGTCGGCGTCCTGACGGCGATGTACTTCGCCGATCTTGCTGGCAAGCTGGCGTCCAACGTCAGCGATCTGCGCTGGATCTCCGCCTTCCGCTACTACGGCTCCGCCATCGAGCACGGGCTCGACCTGACGAACGTGCTCGGGCTGAGTCTCACGGCGCTTGCGTTGGCTGCGGCCGGCGCCGAGTGTTTCAACCGTCGCGACATCTGAGCGGTTCGCGGGAAACCACGGACCCGTTTGCGGGTTGCACCCGATGACGGTTCGCTGCGGCGGGAGGAACGTAAAGGGATGGAATCGCCAGCGTTCACGACCGTTCTTGGCCAGTCCTGCGTCCTCGGGGATGTGCTCGGCGATGCGCGAAATCGCGTCCTCGCCTACGACGGCGATGTCGTCGTCGGCATGGCTGCGTTTGAGCCGCTGTACGGCCATCAGGCCGAGGCGGCGATCGCGGTCGCACCTGGGTCGGCCGGCGGCCTCGTGGCCTTCCTGCTTGACGGCATCGTGGAGCAGGCGGCCGCCAGCGGCGTGACGGTGCTGCGCTTCGTGTTTGCGGCTCCGCGGCAGCGGACGTGCGCGCTCGAACTCACGGCCGGCCGCGCTGCGGTCACGTTGCGCTCGGATCGTCTGGAGATTCGCACCGGTGTCGCGATGGATGTCGGCCACCGGTCTAGTGTGGTGGCGTGATGAGGCACACGTCTTGAGCACCGAGCATCCGCTGTTCCAGCGGATTGTCGTTGGCATCTCAGCTGAGGGAACCCCGGCCGCGCTAGCGCTCGCGAAGGCGCTCGCTCCGCCCGAGGCCGTCTTCGTGCTCGTGCACGTCGAAGCCGGTAAGCCCGTCCACGGCGTGCTGCCATCCGACGGTGCTACCGACGCGGCCGCGGGCATCTCCGATGCCTTGTCGCTGCTGGAGCGCGCGCGGCACCAGTTGGGCGAGCCCTGCGAGATCGTGGTCGAGACCACGACGACCGTCGCCCACGGCCTGCATGCCGTCGCAGAGCGCGAGGAAGCCGACCTGTTGGTGGTGGCCAGCAGCGACGCCCCGAGCGAGGCCGACAGCACATTGCCGTCGGTGTTGCACCATGCGCCCTGCGCCGTGGCGATCGCCGATCACGGCCGCGGAGCCGAGCCGCTCATCCTGAAGCGCGTCGGCCTGGCCTACCGCCCGTCGGCGGCCGGACTCCACGCCGCCGCCATCGCGCGCCGCATCGCCGACGCCTCCAGCGCTGAGTTCCACGCGACCACCGTGGTGCCGGTGCTGCCGAACCCCTGGCTCGGCCCAGCGGTCTCCGGGGTGCAGGTGCTCGCGACCCTTGATGGCACGCTGGCGGGTCTGGCCCAACACGATCTCGACGCCCTCACCGACGTGATCGACCATGTCGTCGAAGGCGATCCGATCCAGGCGCTGCTTCGGTTCGGCGCCACGGTCGACCTGCTGGTCGTCGGGAGCCGCTCGGCCGGTCCGCTGCGCCGTATGTTCACCGGCAGTACCGCCGATGCCTTGGCGTCCGCGGCGCC
The DNA here is from genome assembly GCA_032119595.1 of Solirubrobacteraceae bacterium. GTDB lineage: Bacteria > Actinomycetota > Thermoleophilia > Solirubrobacterales > Solirubrobacteraceae > JAGIBJ01. The sequence continues at coordinate 67,103 of JAUMBQ010000004.1, forward strand.
GACCGCGCTGCTCGTCGTGAGTGCTCACGACGAGGCTGCGGTCATCGGCGACGCCTGAGCGGCAGGTCAGTCCTCCGCTGCGACCTCGTCCAGCTCGTCGTCGAGCGTCGGGTCGTGCTGGGCGCCGATCTGGAACACGGTGCGCGCCGCTCCGGCGGAGCCGTCGAGCACGGCATCCATCGCGGCATTGACGTCGTCGAGCTTCGCGTCGCGTCGTTCGACCACCGTCTGGCCGCGCCGATGGATCTCGAACACCTCGATGAGGTCCTGATGGGTCCCGACGATCGAGCCGACGATCGAGACGCCCTTGAGCACCAGGTCGAAGATCGGCACGGTCATCTCACCGTGGGCCGGTAGTCCGACACAGACCAGCGTGCCGCCTCGCGCGAGCGACCGGAACGCCTGCTCGAACGCCTGGGAGGTCGCCGCCGTCACGATCACCTCGGTCGCGCCCCCGAGTGCTTCGATCTCCGCGACGGGATTCTGCACGCCGGTTTGCACGACGTGATCGGCGCCGAGTCGCAGGGCCGCTTCGAGCCGCTCAGGGTTGATGTCGACGGCGACCACGCGGGCGCCAGCCAGCTTCGCGTATTGGATCGCGAGGTGGCCGAGGCCGCCAACGCCGAAGACGGCGACCAAGCTCGATGGCCCGGCGCCCGAGACCTTGACGGCCTTGTAGGTCGTGACGCCGGCACAGGTCAGCGGGGCGGCATCGCTGGGGTCGATGCCGTCCGGGACCCGCACCACGTGCCGCGCGTAGCCGACGGCGTACTCGGCGAAGGCGCCGTCCATCGAATAGCCGGTGTCGAGCTGCCGCTCGCACAGCGTCTCCCGGCCAGAGTTGCAGTAGCGACAGTCGCCGCAGGCGTAGCCGAGCCACGGCAGGGCCACGCGCATGCCCACCTCAAGGCCATGCGTGTTGCCCGCGCCGACCTGCTCGATGACGCCAACGCCCTCGTGCCCGGGAACGAACGGCGGCACGGGCCGAACGGGCCATTCGCCCCTCGCCGCGTGGATGTCGGTGTGGCAGAGACCGCACGCTTCGATGCGAACCAGCACCTGCTCGGGGCCGGGCTGCGGGATCGGCACGTCGTCGATCGACAACGGCCTTTCGAATCGATGGACGACGGCAGCTTTCATGGGAGGCCTCGGTTGGATGGTCACTTCACCATCGCCAGTAGGGCGCTTTTCGGCATCGGTGTCAAGCAGCGGCAGTCTGCGGAGGACTACTCGGCCAGCCCAGCGGCCAAGCCCGATTGCAGGAAATGCAAATGGATGGCAGGCTGGAGGGTATGAGTCATCCCACCGTCTTCAAGAACGTGATCGTCGGCATCGACACCGCTGGTGGTGGCCGGGACGCGATCGGCGCCGCGAGGACCGTGGCGCCGGAGGCCCGACTCGTCCTCACGAACGTCTACCCGCACATGGAGGTGGCCGATCACGCCGAGCATGAGGCATACGGCCGCAAGCTTCGTGACTACGCGATTGAGACGCTCGAGGCCAAGCGCGTCGCTGCGGGGATCCCCGACGCCGAAGTGGTGGCCATCGCCGACCTGTCGCCGTCCAAGGCGCTCAAGCGCTTCGCGGAGGACGAGAAGGCCGATCTGGTCGTCATCGGCCCCGGCCGCCGTTCGGCGGTCGGCCGGCTCGTCATGGGCGACACCTGCCACGGCGTCCTACATGGCAGCCCATGCCCGGTGCTCGTGGCGCCGAAAGATTGTGGGCCGGTCCCGAACACCGTCGGCACGATTGGCGTCGCGTACGACCGGTCGCCGGAGTCCGAGCACGCCCTCGCCCTCGCCGTCCGGCTCTCACAGTCGACGGGTGCGCACCTGCTGCTCGTGATGGCGCTCGACGTCGGCGTTGTGCCGGCCGTGTGGGGCTTCCAGATCGCCGACTACATCAACAGCCTCGTCGGACCCGCGCAGGAGACGCTCGAGAAGATCGCGGCCGACCTCCCCGTGCCGGCCACTGCGGAGGTGCTGCAGGGTGGCGTCGCCACCGTGCTGCGCGGCTTGGCGCTGCGCAGCGATCTCGTCGTGTGCGGCAGCCGCGGCTGGGGCCCGGCCGCTCGCGTCGCGTTCGGCAGCACCGCCGAGCGTCTCGCTCACAACGCCCCGTGCCCGGTGATCGTGGTGCCGCGCGGCGCCGACGTTACGGATGGCGACGAGGAAATTCCGACGCAGGCCGGCGCACAAACGGCGTAGCGCACGGGCTGCCTCGGGCCTCCGGTCCGGGCGCCCATCGCCCTTCGCGGCCTCGGGGGCCAGCCGTGTTGGCTGGCCCCCGAGGCCGTTGCACTTGAGTAGGAGAGGTGACTTCGATGCCTTCTCGCCGCGACGCCGGCCGTCGCCTGGCCGCCGTGGTCGGCGCCGCCTGGGCGGTGCGCGGCACCTCGTTGCGGATCGGGCTGAGCTTCGTGGTGCCGCTCGCGGTCGGCGCGGCCTGGGGTGTTCCGCAGGAGGGCGCGATCGCGACGGGCGGCGCCTGGGCCGCGATCTACGCGCGCGACATGCCCTATCGGCGGCGTCTGCGCGTGATGGGGTGGATCGGGCTTGCGCTGATGCTCGTGGTGGTGCTTGGCACCCTCGTCGCTTCCGTGCCATGGGCGGTCGCCGTGGGCGCAGGCGTCGTCGCCGGTGTCGGGTCGCTGCTGTGTTACGCCTTCGATGTCGGGCGCCCAAGGGAGTTCTTCTTGGTGCTCGCGTTCCTTGCGGCCACGCAGTACCCGGGCGAGCCGGGCGACGCGCCGATGCGCGCGCTGCTGGTGCTGGCGGGCGCGGTCACCGTCACGGGTCTGGCGATGGTGGGCATGCTCAGGCGCCCGCGTGGGCCGGAGGAGCGTGCCCTTGAGACATTCTGGTCGCGCGTCGCCGACCTCCTCGGTGCGCTCGGTGGCTGCGGCGCGCCCGAGACCCGGCACGAGCTGCTCATCGCCGTCACCGAGATGCGCCAGTCCCTCGCCTACTCCGGGCATCACCGCGGCGACGGCGATCGATTGTTTGCGATGGCGCTGTCGGCGGAGCTCGTGGCCGACGCCGCGCTCGGCCTCGTGCTGCGGGACTGCCCGCCGGTTGACCCCGGGTGGCCAGAGGCTACGCGTCAGCTCCGCGCGGCCGTGCGCGATCCGTCGGTTGCGGGCGCGATCGCGCTGCCGAACAAGGCGCCCGGCACGGTCCACGGGGCTCGCTTTGCGGACATGATGCTGCGCGCGGTCGCCGACGCCAATCCGAGCCTGGCTCTGGAGACCACGCTGGTTCCGTTCACGCGGCGCGGTGGTCGGGGGCCGATCGCGGCGATCCGTCGCGCCGCGCACCCGGGCTCGCTCGTGTTGCCGACCGCGCTCCGCGTCGGGCTCGGCGTGGCGGCCGGCACCGCACTTGGGCTGGCGATCGATGAGCAGCGCGGCATCTGGGTGGGCCTCACTGCGGCGGCCGTGCTGCTCGCCTCCAACGTCACGCTGACGGCCCGCCGAACGATGCAGCGCATCGCGGGCACGGTGAGCGGGGTTGGTTTGGCGGCGGCGTTCTTCGCCCTGAACCCCTCGATCGGGGTCATCGTGCTCGCGCTCGCCGTGTTCCAGACGCTCATGCAGTCGACGCTCTTCACGGCCTACGGCATCGCGACGTTCTTCTCGACGCCGATCGCCCTCCTGATCGTCGACCTCGGTGTGCCCGGCATCCCCGCGGGATCGCTGCTTGGCCCACGCATCGTCGACACGTTGCTCGGCTGCGCGGTCGGGCTGCTGGCCCGCCGGTTCCTGTGGCCGCGCTCCGCCGCGACCCGCCTCGGCGTCGCCCAGGGCATGGCGATCAGCGCCGCGCGCGACGTGATCCACGCGGCGATGACGCGATCGGAAACGCCTTCGAGCACGCTGGTCCGGCGCAGCCGCCGCGCCCTCCACACCGCCCTGCTCAACCTGAACGCCGTGCAGAAGGACGCCATCGGCGATCTCCTGCTCTCGAGCCGCGCGGCGGACGACCGCTTCACCCTGACGACCGCCGTCGAGCGCCTGGCGTTCGCCGCGATGGGCTTCGCGGCCCCACGGAACCACCCGCCGGTCGGCCGAGCGCACCTCGACGAACTCGATGCAGCCATGGATCGTCTCGCAGCGATCACCCAAGGGTTCCGCGCCCCGGCGGACCCGGTCGCGATCCCACCGATCACCGCCCACCCCGCCACGTACTCGGCCCTGGTCAACCTGCGCGACACCCTGCTCGGCGGGGACGGCCAGGGCGACTGCAGCCTAAAGGTCCAATCTCCCGGCCTCCGGTTTACTGGCGCGGGAGACCTGCCGATCGGGGGAGAGTGAGTATGTCTGGTGTCAACGGTGGGGCGATCCCCACGGCCGCGTACGACGCCATTGCGTCGATTCGCAGCACCAGTCCGTTCTCTGCAGGCGCCGCGTCGTCTGGCAGCTCGATCGCCGATTCACTCGATGCGCTGATGCCGCTGGTGGGGAACCCCGCCACGACACCCGGTGACACGAGCGATCTTGCGATCCTCCGCCAGCTTCAGAACGCCCAGCAGTCGACGATCGACCTCTTCGCATGAACGTCTCAGCGATCAATAGTTCGCTGGCCGGCCTCCAGACTGCACAAGCGCAGTACTCGGCGGCCGCACAGACGATCGCGAGCGGACAGGGAGATCTCGTCGATGGCGTGATCAACGCCAAGACCGCCGACGTCGCCATGCAGGTGAACGTCTCGATGCTCCGCCAGGCGATGGACGCCGACAAATACCTCATCGACGTCCTCGTTCAGTAGGCCCCTCGCCGCTTCAGCTCGCCTGACCATGCTCGCGGCCCCGCGCCGCTAACTCACGCAAATTGCCTGCTCAGAGGCGGTTTGTTCGTTTCCGGACGATCATACGGGAGTCCAACCTTGCCCCTGCAAGGTCATCACTGCGCCTGCGTTGGTCGATAACTGCCGCATGGACATCTCGGTTATCACCAGCGGATCCGGCGGCTACACCGCTGGTGCAGCTCGATACGAGGCTGCTGCCAACAGGGCTACGAGCCCTGGTCGTCCCGACACCGACTATGCCGTGCCAACGCCCGGTCAACGCGTCGATGGAATCGTTTCCAGCGCCGCATCGGTCAAGGACGTCGCCATGAACCTCGAGCTTCTCGCGAACTCGATGGAGGCGCAGCGCTACGTGATCGACCTGCTCGCCTGACCCTGCGGGTTGGTCGCGGCCCGCTCCAGCGGTGCCGCGGCCAAGTCGCCTATCGGGAGGGCTCGGCGGCTTCGGGCAACCGATCTGCGTTGGTGCCCGGCAGGGCGATCGTGACGGCCCGGGCGGCGCCGGCCGGTGTCTTCGTCCCGCGACCGAACTTCCATCGTTTGGGTGCCTGCCGCGGTTCACCCAGGCGCAGGGTGCCGCCGGTTTCGGGTGACAGGTCGAGTCGGACGGGCCTTGCGGGGGCGTCGCGTACCCAGACCTTGCCGGCGAGCTGGACGCGCCCGTCGATGCGTTGAATGCCGGGATGGGAGACCCCGTCGGGGGTGCCGGCGCCCGGCTCGCCAGAGGCCGGCCAGTAGACGTCGAGCACGTCCTCCAGGGCGGTCTCGAGCTGGGCTTCGGCCCTGGCCGCTTGCGGGTCCTCCGGGTGCCGAAGGCAGAGCGTGGCCGCTTCGACCAGGGCGTCGATCGCGGCCCGCTGACGTGACCCGAGAGATCCCGCGGAGCCGCGCAGGTACTCGGCGCGGCGCGGATGGCGGACCCAGTCGCCTTCGCCCGCCACGAAGACCGGTTCGAGTTCTGGCCAGAAGTCGGCGAGCTGCCCGAGTTCGACGAGCATGAGGGCCTCTGGGAGGTCGCGGTCGAGCGCAGCGACCCAGATCGGCCACGGCTGGCCGGGCGGCTTGATCCGCATCATGCGCGTGGGCGGGACATCCATCAGGATCCGGGCGTCGACGGCGACGGTCGTCTTCGGTTCGTAGACGAGTTCGCCGCGCAGGTAGTCGATCGCCACGACGTGCCGGGGTTCGAACGTGAAGTCGTCGCCCTTGCGCACGTCGTCGATCACGGTCGCGTCCTCCAGCATGGTGCCTCGGTACGCGCCGTCCGGAAGGACGTCGTGGATCCGCACCCGCAGGCGCTCGCCCGTGCGCTCGTCGCCGTCGATCATGATGGGATCGCAGCCGAACTCGACGGTCGCCACGCGCCCCGCCGTCAGGCCCGCCCGGCGCGGCGCCGACGGAATGAAGAAGCTGCGCGGGGCCGCGCTGCTGCGCTCCTCACCGTCGACCAGCCACCAGGAGGGACGTCCATCGTGGGCCATGCCGAGGGAGCCTAGGCGCTCGGCGCCGTGGCCGCGAGGAGCCGTTCACTGCGCCCAATACCGAACAAATGTCCCGTATTTGCTGAGGCCTCCTGAAAACGGCTGGCGCGCAGCGGTTTTCGGGGCTACGCTCGCGTGATGGCGAACATTCTCCGCGTGCCCGAACCCACCGATGCCGCGGCCGGGGCTCGTCCGCAGATCGCCGTACAGAATCCCGCGACGGGCGAAACGATCGCGTACATCCCCGACCTGGGTGCGGCCGAGGTCGGCGCGATCGTCGACCGTGCGCGGGAGGCGCAGCCCGCGTGGGACGCGCTCGGGTTCAAGGGGCGCGCGCAGCTCATGTACGCGTGGCGCTCGTGGCTCGTGAAGCACCGCGCCGAGGTGGTCGACGCGATCGTGAGCGAGAACGGCAAGACGCGTGAGGACGCGATGCTCGCCGAACTCTTCTACGTGACCGACTCGATGGGCTACTGGGCCAAGCGTGCGCCGAAGTTCCTCAAGGACGAGACGCTCCGCACGCACTCGCCGTTCCTCGTGGGCCGCAAGCTGCAGGTGCGGCATCGCCCGCTCGGCGTGGTCGGCGTGATCGCGCCATGGAACTACCCGCTCACCCTGTCGATCGGCGACGCGATTCCGGCGCTGATGGCCGGCAACACGGTCGTCATCAAGCCGAGCGAGATTACGCCGATCGCGATCGGCGTCCTGGTCGATGCCGCCCGCGAGGTCGGCTTCCCAGAAGGCGTGCTGACGGTCGCCAACGGCGCAGGCGCCACGGGGGCCGCGCTCGCCGACCGAGCCGACTTCATCATGTTCACCGGCTCGACCGCTACGGGCCGCAAGGTCGGGGCGCGCTGCGGCGAGCGCCTGATCCCGTGCTCGCTCGAGCTCGGCGGCAAGGACCCGCTCATCGTGCTCGAGGATGCCGACGTGGAGCGCGCCGCCAACGTCGCCGTGGAGTGGTCGATGCGCAACTCAGGGCAGATCTGCATGTCGGTGGAGCGGGCCTACGTCACCGCACCGGTGTACGACGAGTTCGTCGAGAAGGTGACCGCGAAGGTGCGTGCCCTGCGGCAGGGGGAGCCGCGCGAAGCCGGCTCCGTCGACGTTGGTGCGATCACGTTCCCGCCGCAGATGGACATCATCGAGCGGCACGTAAACGACGCCGTCGCCAAGGGGGCTCGCGTGGTCGTCGGCGGCAAACGCTCCACGGGCCGCGGCGACTTCTTCGAGCCGACGGTGCTCGTCGATGTCGACCACTCCATGGCCTGCATGACGGAGGAGACGTTCGGGCCGACGCTGCCGATCATGAAGGTGGCCGACGAGGCCGAGGCGATTCGCCTGGCCAACGACACCCGGTACGGCCTGGGCTCCAGCGTGTTCACGAAGGATCTCGCGCGCGGCCGACGCGTCGCGACGCAGCTCGAGGCCGGCTCGACCTGGATCAACGACGCGCTGATGAGCTACATCGGGCAGGAGGCGCCGATGGGCGGCGCGAAGGAGTCCGGCCTCGGTGCCCGTCACGGTCGGCAGGGCATCGCCAAGTACACGCAGGCGCAGACCATCCTCGTGACGCGCTTCGTGATGCGTCACGAGCTCACGATGTTCCCCAACACCCACCTGCGTAGCAAGCTGCTGGAGGCGCTGATGGTGGTCCTGTGGGGCGGCAAGCGCCGCGGCTGAGTGGGCTGCTCAGACCTGGACGTACTTGCCGCTGGACCGCTCGCGGCGCCACATGCCGCCGCGGCCGGCGAACACAGCGACGAGTTCGGGCCAGCGATCGACGAGTTCGCCGAGTTTGGCCCAGCTCGATTCGTCCGGTGAGTTCTGGTCGAGGGCGACGAACCAGCAGCGGCCGTCGATCTCGTCGAGGCCGACCGGCTCGGCAAGCGTCAGCGCCTCCGGCGGCTCGTCCTGATCGATGATCCGGCGGTCGACGATCGCCCACTCATCCGGGTCGTAGCCAAGCTCGTCCGGGGAGTACGCGAGGCCGACGACGTGGCGTGCTTCAAAGTCCACGATGTCGCCGTCTTTGAGGCCCGGAACGACCCGCGGGTCGTCGTCGAGTCGACCCCGGTAGAACCCCTGCCCCGCGACCGAGACGACCTCAACCCAGAGCTGCTCGGTGTTGTCGTCGCCGGCCTTGGTGGGGTCGTCGCCTGTGACAAAACTGAGCTTCGCGGTCTCGCCTGGGCGGATGTCGGCGCGGTGCTCGGCCTGCGGAATGAAGAAGCTGCGTGGGTACAGCTCGTGGACCGCTTCGCCGTCCTCAAGGGACCAGCCCGAGCCGTCGTGCTCGGGGATTGTGCCGTCGGTCGCCATCGCCACAGCGTCGCAGGGTTCGGCGATGTGGGGGTTCGGGCCGCCACTATCGTCGTTGGCATGCCGGACTCAGATGTGGCGTTCTCAAAGCTCCAGCCGTGCCGCGACGAGCGGATGCAGCGCCTTCGCAGCGAACTTGGCGTCGAGAGCTTTGGGCTGAACCTGATCGTCCTGCTGCCCGGTCAGCAGGGTCGGATTCACGCGCATCTGGAGCAGGAAGAGGTGTACCTCGTGATGTCTGGGCGCCTGACGCTGCTCGTGCAGGAGGAGCCGCACACCATGTGCGCGGACGAGATCGTGCGCATCGCTCCGCAGGTGCGCCGTCAGCTCGTGAATCGCAGCCGGGAACGCGTTGTCGTCCTGGCACTCGGCGGTACGGGGGAGCACACGGTCTCAGGCGTCGACGGCCGAGCCTGGGCCTCCTGGGATGAGCCCGGAGAGGGTCACATCCCGCGCGAGATGCCCCTCCCGCCGGACCTCGATCCGGCCGAACTCGACTGACGATCCGACCGAACTCGGCTCGGTTAGAGGTCGACGCAGAACACGACCCGGTCCTCGTCGACCGGGTTCGGCTCGTACCGCACGAGGATGCGTTCGTCGTCGGTGCGGCCCACGGTCTCGCCGTCGTTGACCGCTCGGCCGGTCGAGGCGCAGTAGGCCAGGAGGTCGTAGAAGTACTCGATCGCGTCGCTGCCCTGTTCCAGGGGCGCCGTGAGGAGCAGGTCCGGCTGGCCGAATTGGTGCATGCCGAAGCTCAGGAATGAGTGGCGGGCCTCCTCGGTCACGGCATGGCTCACGCCGATCCAGAGCATGATCGGGTCGTCGACCTGCCGGGCGACCTCGACGAACCACTCGGCCGGATGGGTGGCGCCCGCGGCCCCCATGTAGACCGCGACGCCACCGCTGGCTAGCGTGACCGCGGCCGTCACGCGCGCCTGCGCCTGCAGCCCTTCGAGGATCGTCTGGTTCTCGGACGGAGACCATGGCACCACGAGGTGGGCCGAGTGTGGCGGGAGTTCAGGCTCCTGACCGACGAACGCAAGCGACCGCTCCGCGTTGCGTTCGGCCTCGCCGTCTGGCACCGGGATCGGCATGAGCATCACGTGTGCGATGCCTTCGTCGCTGGCGAGGCTGATGGCGTCGGCGTCGGTGTCGGTGTTGGCGCCGGTGCTGGCGTCGGTGCTGGCGTTGCCGCGGTCATCGGCGTCGGCCGCGTCGTCCGCTGGACCACTCGCGGCGCGCTCGCTCGTGGCTACCAGCGGCGGTCGCCCGGGGAACAGCTCGGAGTAGACCGCAGCGATCGCTTCCGGGTCGGGCCGGGTCGCTTCGGGCAGCAGGACGAACGCGACGTACATGCTGCATGTCCTATCGGATCGGTCGGCTGGCGAGCCGCTCGCCGCCCGGCCGGGCTGGTGAACGGCCATTTTCTGTTGTTAGGACAACAGATTTTGGCCGCTCAGCGCTGGCCGCGCCGGCTGGGCTGGTGAACGGCCATTTTCTGTTGTCAGGACGACAGATTTTGGCCGCTCAGCGCTGGCCGCCCGGCTGGCTGGTCCGCCCGACACGGCCTACTTCGCGTCGAGGAACGGGGCGAGCAGGACGCGATCGGCGTCGGTGAGCCGGTCGGAGGTGGCCGACTTCTGGTGCCAGTACGGGTAGATCAGCGGTGGGCGGGAGACCTTCTCGAGCGCCGCGAGTTCGTCCGCGCTCAGTTTCAGCTCGGCGGCGGCGAGGTTGTCGGTGAGTTGGTCCTCGGTGCGGGCGCCGATCACGATGGTCGACACTCCCGGTCGGGTGAGGAGCCACGCCAGGGCGACCTGCGCTGCGGAGACCCCGTGGCCTTCGCCGATCTCCACGAGCAGCTCGACGATGTCGTACAGCTTGTCCTCGTCAGGGACCGGCGGCTCGGACCACTCGCCCAGGTGGCGCGAACCCGCCGGAGCATCCTGACCGCGGCGGTACTTGCCTGACAGTAGTCCGCCCGCGAGTGGGCTCCAGACCATCACGCCGACGCCCTGGTCGACGGCGATCGGCAGCAGCTCGTACTCGGCCTCGCGGGCCTGCAGCGTGTAGTGGATCTGCTGGCTGACGTAGCGCTGGTAGCCGAGCCGGTCGGCGGCCGCGAGCGACTTCATGAGCTGCCAGCCGGTGAAGTTCGACGACCCGACGTACCGGATTTTGCCCTGCTTGACGAGCGTGTCGAAGGCCTCGATCGTCTCCTCGACGGGGATGAAGCCATCCCACTCGTGCGCTTGGTACAGGTCGATGTGGTCGACGCCGAGGCGACGAAGCGAGGCATCACACTCGGCGATGATGTGGTGGCGCGAGAGGCCGCGGTCGTTTGGCCCCTCGCCCATCTTGAAGCGGACCTTGGTTGCCAGCAGGAAGCGGTCGCGGCGCCCGCGGATGGCCTCGCCGAGGATCTCCTCCGAGAGCCCGAGGGAGTACATGTTCGCGGTGTCGAGCACGTTCACGCCCGCGTCGAGCGCGAGGTCGAGCTGGCGCGAGGCGCCGGCGACGTCGGTGTCGCCGAGCTTCGCGAAGCCGCCGCGGCCGCCGAAGGTCATGGTCCCCAGCGTCATCGCCGACACCTGGAGTCCGGAGTTTCCGAGCGCGCGGTAGTCCATGGACCCAACGTAGTCGCGTACCTGGTTGCGCTGGCGCCGCGACGCTCTAGCCTGAGCGCCATGGCTCGTGTCCGCTCGCTCAACGTCGGCGTCCCCAAGGTCATCGGGACGCAGCGCGGCGCCCCCGTGATGAGCGCGATCCACAAGGAGCCGGTCGACCATCGACTGCCAGTGCGCGGGGTGAACGTCGACGGCGACGATCAGGCCGACCGCTCGGTTCACGGCGGCCCGCACAAGGCGATCTATGCCTATGCCGCCGAGGACGCCGCCTGGTGGTCGGAGCTGCTCGGCCGGCCAATCGCCGACGGCATGTTCGGCGAGAACCTCACGACCGAGGGCGTCGATTGCTCCGGTGCCGTGATCGGCGAGCGCTGGCGATTCGGGTCGCTGCTGCTGGAGGTGGCCCAGCCGCGCCTGCCGTGCTTCAAGCTCGGCCTGCATTTCGACGACCCGACCATGCTCAAGCAGTTCACGAAGGCCTCGCGCCCAGGCGCGTATCTGCGGATCATCGAAGAGGGCGACGTCGGCGCTGGCGATGCCATCGAGGTCGTCGATCGTCCTGCCCACGGCGTCACGACGAAGCTCGTCTCCGACGCGATCCTCAAGGACATCACCCTCGGTCGCATGGCCCTGCAGGCGCCCGAGCTCGCACCGAATCTCGTCGAGTGGCTGGAGCCGCGCGTGGCCCGGTTGGGCTGACTGGATCCCGCCGTGGTGGGTCTCTCTGGGAAACCGCTGTGTTACGGGGTCCTACGTCGTCCTACGTCGCCTTCCGAGGGACGCATTGGCGGGCGGTTTCGCTCCTGCGCGCTCAGTCCTCGAGCAGGCGGCGCATCATGCCGGCGGGGTCGTCGAGGACAAGTCGAGTGAGTTGCACCGCCTCGACCTGGTCGTAGTCGATCCCGTCGAGGCCGCCTTCGCTGACTTCGATGATCGACGCGCCGGGCAGCGCGAGCAGGATCGGCGCGTGGGTGGCGATGATGAACTGGCTGCCATCGTGGGCGAGCTGGTCGATGCGGGCGATGAGCGCAAGGAGCGACTGCGGCGAGAGGGCCGACTCGGGCTCGTCGAGGAGGTAGAGGCCGTTCGGCCCGAACCGGTTCGTGATCACCGACAGGAAGCTCTCGCCGTGCGACTGCTCGTGGAGCGAACGGCCGCCATACGGGGCTAGGACGTCGCCGGCCAGCGGGACGTTGCGCAGCTCGTCCAGGGCGTCGGCAAATCCGAGCATCGCCTCGGCGCGGAGGAAGAAGTCGGTCCTCGGCCGGCGCGCGCCGCGGACGAGCGTGAGCGCGTCACCGAGCGTGGTCTCGTTCTCGCGGCTCTCCGTCCGGAACCCACTGCCGCCGCTTCGGATCCCGAGGCCCGCGGCGACGGCGATCGCCTCCAGCAGCGTCGACTTCCCGCTGCCGTTCGCACCCACCAGGAACGTGCACCGCGGATGCAGCGCCAGCGGGCTCGCCAGCAGCGCGCGAACCGCTGACGTGTCCCACGGAAAGCCCTCGGCACCGGCCGGAATCTCCCGCAGTCGCACCTCGCGCAAGAACGGCTCGGGCGCGCGGGGCGGCATCAGCGCGAGTCTACGTGCGGGTGCGAGGCGGGCGTGCGCGGGCCGTCCTGCGTTTCGGGCGCTTGCGCTTGCCCGGGTGGCTGCGCTACCGTTCGAGGGGTATGCAGCACTTCGCTTACAGCACGCGCCTGCGCGCCACGGCCTCCTAAGCGGGCACTCCGGCTCCCTGAGCCGTCGAGTGCCCCCGCCGCCACGCTGTAGAACGAAGACTGCTGGAGGACCATCGTGTCCAATCCGCTTGCTGGCCTGGGTCAGCGAACGACGCTGCGCGCTGAGCTCGAATCACTCGGCCGCTCCGAACCCCTCATCCCCGCGCGGGTACTCGCGCAACACACCGACCGCTGGCTTGTCGCCGCGCCGGACCTCACCGACCTGATCCCGCCCGGGCCACCGGAGGATCCCGGACGCGTCGGCACCGGATCAGCCGGCGGCGTCGACACGGCCATCGCCGACCGCGCCGCCCGTGAGGTCTACGAGGCATGGGCGGCCAAGCGAGCACCCGGTGAGCCGACGCTCGTGCCAGCACGCGGTCGCCTGCGCGGCGACGCGAGCGGGCCGCCGGTGACGGGCGACTGGGTCGCGATCGACGCGGGCGACGCCATCGCCGCCGTGCTCCCACGACGCGGCACCATCGTGCGGCGCGCGGCCGGCGACGTGACCTCCGCCCAGGTACTGGCGGCCAATGTCGACCGGGCCCTCATTACGGAGCCCGCAGGGAGCATCAACCCGCGTCGCGCCGAGCGCTTCGTGGCGCTCGCCGTGGCCGGTGGTGTCGAGCCGGTCCTGGTGCTCACCAAGAGCGATCTCGACGACGAGGCTTACCTGGTTGCCGCCCGGCTGGCGCGCGACCTCGGCATCGTCGACGCCTACGCGGTGAGCGCCGCGACCGGGGACGGCCTCGGCCTGCTGCGGTCGGCGCTCGAGCCGGGATCGACGAGCGCGCTGCTCGGCGCGTCGGGCGCGGGAAAGTCAACGCTGGTCAACGCGTTGCTCGGTGAGGGCCGGATGGAGACGGGCGCCGTGCGCGCCAGCGACGGTCGTGGTCGACATACGACGGTTACCCGCGAGCTGATCGCGCTGCCCAACGGCGCGCTGCTGATCGACACGCCCGGGATGCGGGAGATCGGCCTGTGGGACGGCGGCGCCGCAGGCGCCTTCGCCGACCTCGAGGCGCTGGCGGCCGATTGCCGGTTCACCGACTGCGCCCACGACGGAGAGCCCGGTTGCGCCGTCGAGCCGGCCATAGCGCCCGAGCGGATCGCCGCGTGGCGCAAGCTCGCCCGCGAGCAGGCGTGGATCGACGACCGCCGGGCCGCGTCACGCGCGCGAGAGGCGAGCATGGCGCAGTACGTGCCGCTCCAGCGCGCCGCGCGGACCGCAAAAGGCAACGAACAACGAAAGGCGTAGACCCGGTCCTACGTGGAAGCGATATCGATCGCCGCTGGGCGATAGGCGCCCGGCACCGTGATCGCCGGCAGCATGGTCCGCAGGCCGTTGCGCACGAGGCGTTCGGTGTCGTCGCTGGCGAGCGCGTTGCCGGCGAGCTGGAGCATGAGCAGGCCGTGGCCGCTGCTCCAGATCAGCAGGGCGGCGTCGGCGGCGGGCAGGGTCAGCAGACCCTCCTGCTCGCAGCGATCGAAGGTGTCGGCGAAGGCGCGCCACGAGCGCATCGCGCGGCTGATCGACGCCTGCGACGGCTGAAACCCCGGGACCGGCCGGCTGAACATGATCTCGTAGTAGGTCGGCCGGTTGCGCGCGTACGTCGCGTACGCGAGGGCGAGTTCTTCGATGTCCGCCAGTGGATCGGCGGTCCGCGGGACGGCTGCGAGCGCGTCTTCAAGCCCCTGGAACCCGTCGACGTAGAGCGCTTCGACGATGCCGTCTTTGCCTCCGAAGTAGTGGTAGATCCCCATCGTGGAGAGCCCAGCTTCGGCGGCGATGGCGCGCACGCTCAGGCCGGCCGGTCCCTGGGATCCGAGCAGTCGCGCGGCAGCGTCGAGCGTGCGAGTGCGGGCGTTCTGCTCGTCGGCCATGCGGCGCACACTAGATCGAAATACCCTGCACATGGGTACAGACTCCGTAACTGGACACGACGGTCCGACGATGCACCGGACGATCGTCCGAATGATCGACCGGTTTCCTCTTCAGCCGGTCGACGTTCGCCAAATTGCGGCGGCGCTGGCAGGATCGGCGTCGTGTTCTCTCGCGTCACGATCCGCGTCTCCGATCCAGCGGCTGCGATCGACCTCTATGCGGCAGTCCTCCCGGCGCTGGGTGCGCGCGCGCCGGTCAATACGTCACCCGCGGGTGATGTCGTCGTCGAGGTCCGCGATCTCCTGATCGCGCCCGCCACCAGCGAGGCCCCGGTCACGCGCGGACTGCACATCGGCCTGATCGCGAAGTCGCCCGCACAGGTCGACGCGTTCTGGCAGGCCGGCGTCGACGCGGGCTTCTCGAGCGCCGGCGAGCCGGGCTTGCGGCCGCAGTACGCCGACGACTACTACGGCGGGTTCCTGCTTGACCCGGACGGCAACAGCATCGAAGCCGTGCACTACGACGGGCTCCGCACCCGAGGGCTCGTCGACCACCTGTGGATCCGCGTCCAGCATGCAGGGATGACCCGCCGGTTCTTTGAGACGGTGGCGCCGCAGGCCGGTCCTGGCAACGGCCGTCCCGGCTTCGAACTCGTGGCCTCCAACGAGCAGTTCGCTCGGTTCCGAGGGCCGGATGGCGGGTCGTTCACCGTCGTCGAGGGTCCCGATCCCACGACCGGCCTGGACATGGCGATCGGCGGGGCGCGCTTCCTGGATCTCGACGGGCGCAGCCTCAAGATGCGATCCCAGGACTGACGGCAGGCGTGGCCAGCCGGCGCTCCGGCGCTCGTGCCGCATGTGACGACCCGTCGCCCGGACCCTGACAGACCGTAGACTCGTCGCCTTATGTCTTCCGACCTGCACGCGTTCGTCGAGATCCCCAAGGGGTCGCGCAACAAGTACGAGTACGACGAGACGATCGGGGCGATCGTGCTCGATCGCTTCCTCTTCTCCTCCGTCGTCTACCCGTCCGACTACGGCTTCATCCCTGACACGCTCGGCGCGGACGGCGATCCGCTCGACGCCCTCGTGATCGTGACCGAGCCGACCTTCCCGGGTTGCCTCATCCCGGTCAAGGCGATCGGCATCTTCAAGATGACCGACGACAAGGGCCAGGACGACAAGATCGTCTGTATCCCGACGACGGACCCGAACTGGACCGACGTCAACGAGCTCGACGATCTCAGCAACCAGCTGAAGACCGAGATCTCGCACTTCTTCGAGATCTACAAGCAGCCCGAGGGCAAGATCGTCACGATCGACGGCTGGGATGGCCGCGAGAAGGCCCTCGCCGAGATCGAGAACTCCCGTGAGCGCTGGCGCGAGGCCGGGAGCAACCCGATCCCCGCCCGCGGCGTTGCCGAGCGCTAGATCGCGCCTTCTTCCGGCCCGGTGCAGCGCCGCCGGGCCGGCCGTTCTCTACCGTCTCGCGTGATGGGCGTCTGGCAGATCACGCGATGCCGCGCGTTCCTGGGCCTGGCCGCCGCGTTCGCCGCGTCGCCGGCCTCAGTGTCGGCTCAAGCCGAGCCCCCGGCCTCCCCGGCGGTTGCGGCGACGCCTGCAACGCCAGCGGTTGCGGACCTCAACGGCCCGAGCGGCCGTGACCTTGGCACGCGCGCTCGCGCGATCGCCGACGAGGTCGTCGAGCGCTGGGCGTCGATGCAGCGCGTCGACGGCCGCTTCCCGGACCCGATCTATGGCGTGGGCGGCGACTATGGCACCGCGATGCTCGGCTACGCGATGCTGCGCCGCGGTGCCCAGCAGGGCGACAAAGCGCTGATCCAGGGCGGCCTCGATGCGCTCTTGGCGCAGGTCGACATCCCGGCGGGTGGTGCCTTTGAGCTGCTCGTGCTCGCGCGGGCGTACCGGTGGGCGTCTGGTGCGCTGCCCGGCAACCCGCTCGCGGCCGCCATGTGGGCCAAGGCTGGCCCGCGGCTCGCGGCCGACCTCGCGCGGCGCGGGCCGATCACCTCCCAGTCGGGCTCAGCCAAGTGCTACGCCGACGCCCGCTGCTACAACAACCTCAAACTGGTGAGCAGCCTCGCGTCGGTTGAGCTGCTCGGGACCGGTCTCACCGCCGCGACGCCGACGGCGCTCCTTGCCGACGCCGGGCTGCTCGGGCGGGTGCTCCATCGCGCGGGCTCGCGCGTGCCGAAGGAGGTCGGCGCCGACGTGTCACGCGATGGCGCTGCGCCGATCTTCGGTGGCGGCGTGCTCAGCGATCCGCCACGTAACCCGCTGGCCTACCACGCCCTGTCCACGATGATGCTCGGCGAACTCAATGCCGCGCTCGGTGACCGCGCGCCGAAGAGTGCCCAGCTGGCCTTCGAGCGGGCGTCGCGTGCCCTGCTCGCGCTGGCCGCGCCCGACGGCGATCTCACGTGGTTCGGTCGTGGCCAAGGCCAGGTCTGGGTGCCCGCCGTCGTGGCCGACGCTGCGGCGCAGGCGGCGCAGCGCACGACGTCATCGGTCGAGCGCGGACGGTTCCTCGCGCTGGCCGACGCGTCGCTCACGCGCCTTCGCACGCACTACGGCGTGGGCGCGAGCGGCCTCCCGCTCGTCCCGGGCGCCGTTGACGGCGCGACGCTTGCCCTTCGCCGGGTCGACCCCTACGCCACCACGCGCGGCTACAACGGCCTGGCGGTGGATGCGCTGGATCGCGCATCCGCAACGCTCGAGACGATCGATGCCACGGCCACGCGCGTGCCGTCGACCCGCGGCGGCATCGTCCGTTCGCCCAAGCAGGCCGGCCTCGCGACGATCACGCGCGGGCCGCTGTGGGTCGCCGTCGCCGGCAAGAGCCGGGCATCGGAGGACGCGCGCTACGGCTCCGGCGTGCTCGCCATTCAGCGCCGAGACGCGGCCGGACGCTGGGCCCCCGTGCTGCCTGGCCGGCCGTACACCCCGCGGATCGTCGGCACCGTCGCGATCCGGGTCAACGGCAAGCTTCTGCTGCCCAGCGGCGTGATCCGTCGCAGCGTCGCTCCGGCCTCGGTGGGCGTGCTCGGCGGATGGGGCAGCCCGGGCAGTGCCAAAGGCATCATCGACTCCGGCACCGCCTGGCAGTGGTCGGTGCCCGACGACCAGACCGTCGAGCTGCGCTTCCGCGCAAAGACCGGCCGGACGGTGGTCGCCAACGGCCTCATGAGCGACGGCGCGGTCTTCCGCAAGGTGCCGTTCGGCTTCGTCATCACGAGCCCCGACGGCACCCAGCTTCAATACTCCTTGGGCGTAACCGAGCGTCGCCTGGATCTCACCCGCGTCGTGCGCGAAGCCGGCGGCTCAGCCTTCGACGCCAACATGGGGCTTGCGCAGGCCTCCGCCATCGTCCACAAGGGCGAGCACGTGGTGCTGAAGATCCGGGTCCTCAGCGCCCCCGTGGTGGCGGTCGGCGGCAGCTGACCGTCGGCGCAGGGCTCGCCGACGGTGCTTCCGCGCCGCACAACGCGGCGCGGTTGGATCGGCCCTTACCCGCGCACCTGCGCCGCGATCTCGTCGACGATCGTCGGGTCCCTCAGGGTGGAGGTGTCGCCGAACTCCTTGCCTTCCACGATGTTGCGCAGGATGCGGCGCATGATCTTGCCGGAGCGCGTCTTGGGGAGATCGGTGGTGAAGTAGATCGCCTTGGGGCGCGCGAGCTTGCCGATGCGCTCGGCGACGTGGTCGCGCAGGGCGGCGACGAGCTCGGGGCTCGCATCGCCTGCGTCGACGTCGTCGAGGGTCACGAACGCCACGATGGCCTGGCCGGTGTCCTCGTCGGTCATACCGACCACGGCGGCCTCAGCCACCTCGTGATGGCTCACAAGCGCCGACTCGACCTCGGCGGTCGAGAGGCGATGCCCGCTGACCTTGATCACGTCGTCGGCGCGGCCGATCACCCACAGGTAGCCGTCGGGATCCATCTGGGCAAAGTCGCCGACGACGTAGCGATCGCGGCCGAACTGCTCGAAGTACGTGGAGATGTAGCGGTCGTCGTCGCCGTACAGCGTCTGCAGCATCCCGGGCCACGGCTTGGTGACCGTGAGCAGGCCGTGTGTGCCGTGCGGGACGGGGTTGCCCTCCTCGTCGACGACCTCCACGCAGATGCCGGGGAGCGGCCGGCCGCAGGAGCCTGGGCGAGCTGGATCGACGCCCGGGAGGGTGGTGACCATCGTGTGGCCGGTCTCGGTCTGCCACCACGTGTCGACGATCGGGCAGCGTCCCCCGCCGACGACCTCGGAGTACCAGTGCCAGGCCTTCGGGTTGATCGGCTCCCCGACGGTGCCGAGCAGGCGCAGGCTGGAGCGGTCGTGCTGCTGCACGATCTCGGCGCCCCACTTCATGCAGGCGCGGATCGCGGTCGGCGCGGTGTAGAAGATCGTCGCCTTGTAGCGATCGATGAGCTCCCACCAGATGCCCTTGTGGGGGTAGTCCGGCGCGCCCTCGTACATCACGCTCGTGGCACCGTTGATCAGCGGGCCGTAGACCATGTAGGAGTGGCCGGTGACCCAGCCGACGTCGGCGCTGCAGAAGTAGACGTCGTCGTCTTTGAAGTCGAACTGGTGCTTGAAGGTCCAGGCGACGCCGGTGAGGTAGCCGCCGGTGCCGTGCAGGATGCCCTTCGGCTTGGCCGTCGACCCGCTGGAGTACAGGATGAAGAGCGGGGTCTCGGCCTCCGTCGGGGCCGGCTCGCAGTGCGGATCGGCGGCGGCGAGCGCCTGCGTGAAGTCGAGGTCGCGGCCCTCCTTCATCGGCGCCTGCAACGGCGTGTTGCCGGCAATCGGGACCACCACGACGGTCTCGATCGTCGTGCCGTCCAGGAGCGGGTCGAGCTGCTTCTTGGTCTCGGCGACCTTGCCCTTGCGGCGCGCGCCGGCGGCGGTGATCAGGGCCTTGGCCTGGCTGATCTCCATGCGCTCGCAGACCGACTCGACGGAGAACCCGCCAAAGACGACGTTGTGGATCGCGCCGATCCGGGCGCAGGCGAGCATCGCGGCCGCGACCTCGGGCACCATCGGCAGGAAGATGCCGACGACATCGCCCTGGCCGACGCCACGGGACCGCAGCACGTTCGCGAGGCGCTCGGTGGTGTCGAGCAGCTCGGCGTAGGTGACGTCGCGCGACTCGCCCTCCTCGCCGGCCCAGTGGAAGGCGACCTTGTCGCCGCGGCCTGCGGCGACGTGGCGATCGAGGGCGTTGGTGGACGCGTTGATGCCGCCGCCCTTGAACCAGCGGTAGAACGGCGCCTTGGACGCGTCGAGGGTCTCGTCCCACGGCTTTGACCAGTCCAGGAGGTCGGTCGCCTGCTCCGCCCAGAAGGCGATCGGATCCGCCGCGGCACGCTCGCGAGCGGAGTCGTCGGTGTCGGCCGAGGCGGCGCTGAAGGCGGGTGGGGGCGGGACGTCGAGGCCGGCCTCCAGGCGGGAATCGAGCAGCGCTTCCAGGGACTGTTGCGTGGTCATCGGCGGCCTTCGTCGGTGCTTGTGATGGCGATCACTCAACTGTATCTGGGCATGGGGGCACTCGTGCGCCGCGTGCGACCTCGTTGCGACGTCTCGGGAGGGGCGCGGTATGCGTCATGCCGTCAATTACGCCTGTCGAACTGGACGAGGTCGCCTTGCATCAACCGCTGAGCAACTCAGTTCGCCCGAATCTGCGGGGTGTTCGGTACGCGAGGGGAGGTCTCCGATGGCCATCGCGCGGCGATGGTGCTTCCGTGATCTTGAACTCCGCTCAGAATCTGCTCTTCCGTTCAAATGACACTGCTGTAAGTATGGTCGGGTGTCCTCCGATCCTGCGACTCCGATCCTCGACTCCGAGGCGAGCCCGGCTGCGCCGGCAGGCCCTCCTGCGGTGATGCCGGATCCGGCGCCTCGCAAGACCGTCGACGCTGCCCTGGCTGCCCTCTCGATGGGCGACGCGATCCCCGAGGTGGAGCGCGCTGAGGTGGCCTCGGATGCCGAAGCGTTGCAGGCCGCCGAGCGGACGCTGACCGAGCGGTCGGCCCTTGAACTCGCTGGCATGATTCGTCGCGGCGACGTCACCTCGCGGCAGGTCGTCGAAGCCCATATTCAGCGTCTGGCGCTCACCGAGCCCAAGGTGCACGGGATCGTCGGGCACCGCTACACCGACGCCCGCGAGGCGGCCGACGCCGCCGACGCGCGCATCGCGGCCGCCGGCCCCGACGAGGTGCTCCCACCGCTGCTCGGCGTGCCCTGCACCGTCAAGGAATCGATCGGCGTCGCCGGGATGCCGAACACGGCCGGCTTCAAGCCCGTCGCCGGCCGGATCGCCGAGCGGGACGCGCCCGCAGTGCGACGGATCGTCGAGGCGGGAGCGATCCCCCTCGGCGTCACCAACACCTCTGAGCTGTGCCTCTGGATCGAGGCGCGCAACCGGGTCTATGGCGACAGCCACAACCCGTACGACGTGACCCGCACCGTCGGTGGCTCCTCGGGCGGCGAGGGCGCCGTGATCGGATCGGGCGGCACGCCGTTCGGCCTCGGCTCCGACCTGGCCGGCTCGATCCGCGTGCCCGCGTTCTGCTGCGGCGTGTTCGGTCACAAGCCGAGCGTGGGTGTGGTGCCAACCTCTGGGCACTTCCCGATGGGCGCCGGCCCGTCGCGCCGGATGATGGTGATCGGGCCCATCGCGCGGCGTGCGGAAGACCTCATGCCGCTCATGGAGATCCTCAACTACGACGATCCCGACGACCCGTACGACCGCGTGATCCCGCTCGGCGACCCGGCCGCCGTGTCGATGAAGGGCCTGCGCGTGATCGTGCCGCACGGGCTCGGCGTCACGTCGTACGTGAGCCTGGAGCTGCTCGACGCCCGCGAGCGCGTCGCCCAGCATCTTGAGAGCCAAGGCGCCGACCTTGTGCGCGTCAATGCCAAGTGGCTGATTCGCGCGCAGATCGTGTTTATCGAGTCGCTCCGTGCGGCCTGGACCAGCGAGTTTGAGGCGAGCGTCGGCTGGGAGAGCCAGGCGGTGCGCAACCTCTATCGCGGGCTGCGTGGTTCGGATCCCGACCACACCGCCGCGTTCGTGAACCTTGCCGCGACGGTGAAGCTCGCCGGTCTGTTCCGCAAGGCCGGCACGACGGAGCCGCTTGAGCGGGCGGCCAACAAGCTTGCCGCCAAGATGGCCGAGCAGATCGGTGATGGCGTGATGCTTCTGCCGCCACTGCCGCGCGTCGCGCCGCGTCACGGCTGGACCACCCTGCGCCCGTGGGCGATGCAGACGATGGTGCCGGCCAACCTCTTCGGCTGGCCCGCCACGCAGGTGCCGCTCGGGATCGGCGAGGAAGGGCTTCCGCTCGGCGTGCAGGTGATGGCCACGATGGATCAGGACCACCGGTCGATCGCCGTCGCCATGGAGCTCGAGCGTGCCTTTGGCGGCTGGGTGCCGCCGGAATATGCGCCGGGTGCGCCCGCGCCAGCTGCTCGCGCCCGGCCGCAATTGCGCGCCGCCGTGACGCGTCGTCGGGAGACCGCGCTGCTGCGCAAGGGCGGCAACGTTCCTGCTGGAGAGCGCGTACTTCGGGTGGGCGTTCGGGCTGCCCGCGGGGCTATGGGGCTTGCGCTGAAGGCTCGCAAGTAGCGCGCGTTATGGCCAGCGCGCGTGCGCAGGTCACCCCGCGGCGGCGGAGCACCTGCGATCCTGACGGTCCGTGCGCGTGCTCTTCGTCTGTCTGGGAAACATCTGTCGTTCCCCGAGTGCCGAGGCTGTCCTGCGCCAGCAGATCGCCGCGCGTGGTCTGAACGGCGAGGTGGAGATCGACTCTGCCGGCACCGGTGGCTGGCATGCGGGCAACGCTCCGGACCGCCGCGCCGTCGCCGAGGCCGAGCGCCGCGGCATCTCCATGTCGGGTCGAGCACGCCAGGTCACCGCGAGTGATCTGCGCGATTTCGATCTCGTCATCGCCATGGACGAGTCCAACCGCCGCGACCTCATCGCGATCGCAACCGACGACCAGGTCCGCGCGAAGATCCGCCTCCTGCGCGAGTGGGACGACGAGGCGATGGGCCACGACCGCGCCGTCCCCGATCCCTACTACGGCGGCGACCGAGAGTTCGCGGCGATGTTCGACATCATCGACCGCGCCAGCCGCGCCCTCGCCGACGACCTCGAGCAGCGCGTCAGCGACCGCTGACGGCCGGTCGCGGCGGCGGGCTTGGGTGTGTGGACATCGGACCCGCGTTCCACGGGCCGTTTGGCGTCTACGCGGGCTGCGGCCTCGGCGGGCTTGGGTGCGTGGACATCGGACTGGCGTTCCACGGGCCGTTTGGTGTCTACGCGGTTGGCGGCGCGTTGGTTGGAATGCGGGTTGGGGGACGATCAGGCATCAGCCGAGCGTCCATGTATGGCTCGCGGTGGGGTTCGGCGCGGCCGATCTCCCCACCATGAGTCCCGACGCGCAAGCCACCGATCATGTCTTCCTGCCGCTCATCATTCGCGCGCAGTTCGTGACCTGTGGCCTGGTCCTGACCGCTGGTGCGGTCGTGGCCGGCGTTGGTGCCGTGGATCTCAGCGCCCTGCGCGCACTCTTCGGAGCCTGATCCACTGAGCGCCGACGCCGGGCCACGCCTGGCGGTCGCGAGTCATCCGGCGGTCAGCCGACGCTGAAGGTCACCTTGCGAGTACCGGCTCCGGCCGCCCACGGGTACGACACGACCGAGCCGACGCGGGCTCGGACGGTGTAGCGCCCACGGGTTCGGAACGTGCGGCGGAACTCCCAGCGTCCGTCTGGCCCCGTGTTGGCTACGGCGAACGTGCGCCAGCGTCCCTGGACCTGCGCTTGGAGTTCGATCGGGACCCGCTCGAGGTTGCCGACCTTGCTGCGCAGGGTGCCACGGAACGTGACCTTTTGGCCGCTGCGGATGCGGCGATTCGCCTCCAGGCCCGTGGCCGCGCGGACATCGACGCGTGCCTGCGTGCTCGCGACCGCGATCGTGTCGTTCACCCGGGCTCGCCAGCTCGCAGCAATCGTCTGCGAGCCGCCGGCCCGTGGGATCGTCGCTGCGAAGCGCCCGTCTGCGTCGGTACTGACGCCGGGGAGCGGCACGGGTGCTGAGCCGGGGACCGGCGAGGTCGACGCGAGTTCGATGGCCGCCCCGCTGATCGGCACCCCGCTGGCGGTGACCAGGCGGCCTGACAGCGCGTTGGCCTTGGTCTTCGACCACGACGTGTTCAGCTCAGACCGCGCGGGGGAGCCGCCGCACCACACCGGATGCAGGCGTCGGTACGTGTCGCTGCGGGCACACCGTCGCTTCGTGGATCGATCCTGCCGGGGTACTTTCGCGGTGGCGGGCCAGACAAGGCTCATCGTCGCCTCGTCGGTCGCCGCGCTCCCGTTGGGTCCGCCGCGCAGCTCGAGGGCACTGCCTGGGCCGACGGCTGGAACGCCGCCGGGGCCGCCGGGGCCGCCGGGCCGGTTGGCGACCAACGTGCGCCCTGCCGCGACGACGGTCCGGTTGCCCGACGCGTCCTCCACGAGGAGCTGCACCGAGTGCAGGCCGTCGGCGACCTTGGTGGTGTCCCAGGTGAGCGACGCTGAACCTTGACCCAGGCACGGCTGCAGCGTGGTGAAGCCGCGGACGGTTCCAGGCAGCGGGACGCAGCGGCCCCCGCCGTCGGGGAACGCTCCGGTAGCCACGTCGACCCCATCGGCGGTGACGACGAGCCGGAAGAGGCCCGATCCGACATCGCTGGCCTGGACCACGACGGCCGGCGCTCCAGACACGCTCGCGACGGGAGCGCCTTGTTGGAGCAGGTCGCCGGCAGCCGAAGTGAACGTCGGGCTGATCGAGTCCTGGATCTGGATCATCGCCTGGTGGATCAGGAGCTCGGCGAGGTAGCCGTCCACCGACCCGCAGTACTCGGAGGCGTTGCAGCTCACCCGAGCCGTGATGATGGTGCCCGCCTTGAAGGGCTGCGTGATCTCGAGCCGGTTGGCGGGATTGAGCGGCTCATTGGCGTTGCCGATGGTCTGGGCGAAGGCTTTCTGCTCGGCGAGTGTCCCGTCGGCGGTGGTGATCGTTTCGGACGCCCACGATCCTGCGTTTGGCGTCGCCTTGATCAGGAGCGATCGCATGAGGACCGCTGAGCCTGCCGTAAGCCCCGGCGTATTGATGCTGAAGCCGACGGCCGCGGAGTCGCCACTGGAATAGATGTTGCGGCCGTTGAGGCTTGCGGTGACCGCGAGCCCGACGTTGCAGTACACACCGGCGCCCCGGCCGTCGACGTCGGTCTGCTTGACGACCGACCAGCCCTCAGCCGGCGCGGGGGCGCCCGTCGGTGTCCGGCAGGAGTACAGCGTGAACACGCCGGCGTCGGCCGAGGCCGGCGCCAGGGCCGCGACTACGAGGGCGGCGCCGATGGCCCGGCGAGCGATCGAGAGAAGGTTCATGGGCGATCAGGGTCGTGGGAGGGACCCGGCCGGGGGAAGGCGACGTGCCTACCGGGGACTGGGTGGCCACGTTAATGGACGTGAGCGTCCGTGCAGTTCATCGGGGGAGGTCCGGCGCCACCCGGCGTGTCGGCGCCACGAAGTGGACGCTGCGCCCCGCGCCCGACACCAGTCCAGGCGACGGCCGGCTGCCGCCACGAGCGGATACCGTTGGCCGCAATGCGTGCCGCTCTGACGACGATCATCGCGAGCGCCGCTGCACTTGCGGCCGGGCTCGCTGGCGGAGCTTCAGCCGGAGCTGCGACCAAGCCGCCGTCGACGCCGCGGGCGGTGCAGGTGGCGCTGAGTGGTACCGCGCTGACGGTGACTTGGAAGGCGACGTCTGGCACGGTCGAAGCGAAGATCAGGACGACCGTTGGCGCGAAGCGGCGGACGACGACGAAGCGTGGGAAGGCGAGCAAGGGCTCGCTGACGACGAAGGTCGTCGGGGCCAAAGGCGCAGCGCTCTCCACGACCGCAGTGACGGTGCAGACCCGCCGCTGCGTCGGCGCCGGCAAGGCCAAGCGGTGCAGCGCCTACGGGAAGTGGAAGCGGCCGTCGGCCGCCAAGCTCCCCGGGAGCGAAGGGCCCACCGCCGGGACGACGCCCGGGACGGGAACGACGCCCGTCACTGCTCCCACGACGCCGAGCGGCCCGGTCCCCACCATCGGCGGCTGCCCGGTCTTCCCAGCTGACCACGCCTTCAACCAGGACGTTTCCGGCTTCCCACTTGACCCGCGGTCCGATGCGTACATCCAGACCATCGGCGCGAGCGGGCGCGTGCATCCCGATTTCGGCGCTGCCGACCTCGGCCAGGGCCCCGGCGGATTCGGCATCCCCTACCGCGTGGTGCCGAAGAGTCAGCCAATCGTGAGGACGACGTTCGGCGACTACGCGGACGAAAGCGACTTCATCCCCGGCGAGGTCGGCTACCCAATCCCCCTCGACACGCCCATTGAGGGCGGCCCGAACTCGGGCGGCGACCGCCACGTGCTCGTCGTCCGTCAGGAGGAATGCAAGCTCTACGAGCTGGGCAACGCCTACCCCGACGCCGGCGGCTGGAAGGCCAGTGGCGGGGCCATCTGGGACCTCGCCAGCGGCCGACGTCCGGCCACGGCCCAGCCGGGATGGACCAGCGCCGACGCTGCCGGTCTCGCGATCCTGCCGGCCCTCGTGCGCTACGACGAAGTCGCCGCCGGCGAGATCCGCCACGCCGTGCGCTTCACCGTCTCCGGCACCCAGCGGGCCTACATCGCCCCCGCAAGCCACTGGACGAACAACGTCACCGACCCGAACGTTCCGCCGATGGGCCTGCGCCTACGCATGCGGGCCGACTTCGACCTGTCCAAGTTCAAAGGCCAGTCGCTCGTCGTAGCGACGGCGCTGAAGAAGTACGGCATGATCGTCGCCGACAACGGGTCGGACTGGTACATCAGCGGCGCCGCCGACCCCCGCTGGGACGACGATGACCTCAACCAGCTCAAGACGATCCCGGGCAACGCCTTCGAGGTCGTGAAGACCGGCGAGATCGTCCGCGGTTACTGAGAAGCGCCCGGCTCGACCGGGGCGGCAGCCGACTGGGCCGGGGCCGCATCGGTCGCCACGTCGCCCGCGGCGCGAGCGCTCGTCCCGGCGCCAGCGCTCTCCAGCGCCTTCTTGCGCACCAGCAGCCAGGTCAGCCAGACGCCGACGCCAAACAGCGGGTAGCCCATGATGAGCTTCACGGTGCCGAGGATCACGACGTCGTCGTCCATCAGGTAGATCGGGATCTGGATCGCGAGCCGGATCGTGAAGATGCCGACCCACAGCAGCGACGCGAGCTTGTAGCGACGGAGTTTGACGGGGTCCTCGCGCCATCCGTCGTCGGTCTCTTCGCTCAGGTTCTCGGCGATGTAGCCCACGAACGGGCGGTGCAACAAGACCGAGCCCAGCGCGAGGGTGCCGTAGCCAACGTTGACGGCGAAGCTCGGCAGGAAGAAGTTCTTGGCCTCGCCCGTCACGGTTGCGATGCCGGCCGCGATCGCGACGCCGAGGATGCCGAAGAGCGCGAACCGTGCGGGCTCCCGGCGGACGAGCCGCACCAGCGCCATCACGACGGCGAGAGCGACCGCGATGATCGCCGCCTCCTTGACCTCGGACCCCGCCGTAGAGGCAATCAGGAACGCGATCGGAGGCACGCCCGACTCGACCATCCCGACCGGGCCACCCATCGCTTCCAGCAACGACGGCTGCTCGTCGCCAAAGGCGAGTTCGCCAGCCGACGCGCGATGCGGCGGGTGGGGGATCTCGGGGAGTTCGTCGAGGGAGACCTCGACGTGGTGCTCTTCGGTGCCGACCTCGAACTTGGGGTCGTGGTGCTTGCCCAGATCGACCTCGGGCCCGGGCTCGTGCTCGCTCACGGCGTCGTGCCTGCCAGGTCGCGCTGCAGCGACTTCAGGTCTTCGAGCACCTGCGACTGGCGCTCGATGGCCTCGTTGACTCGCCGGCGCAGTTCCGCCTCGGTCGGCTTCTTGCCGGTCCCGCTGCTGGAGGTACTACCGCTTGGCGTCGAGCCGGTGGGCGTGTCGCCGGACGTGTCGGCGTCGGTTGTGGTGGCGCCGATCGGCCCGTTCTTGAGGAAGTCGAGGGTCTGCTGGAGCCCCTCGGCGTTGCCCTCGAAGATGCCGGCGTCGCGGTTGGTCGACGCGTCGATGAAGACCGTCTTGGAGACGTTGTTGGCGCCGTCCGGAATGATCGACACGAGGAAGTAGAGCTTGCCCTTCACGAAGACCGGGCGGGGCTCCACGGCGCGGAATCCGCCGCTGCCGGTCGCCCGAAGATCGGAATTGGCGAACGAAACGCCCGGGATCGTGAGCGAGCGCGTGGCGCCCAGGGCGCGGGCATTGCCGGTGAGCTTTGTCTTCTCCGGCACTTTCCAGATCGACGTCTTGCCGGTGACGGCATCGGTGAAGAAGATCGCGGTCGTTGCCTGGCCACGGCCATACGGCTCGGCGACCGACACCCACGTGTTGCCGCCGTCTTGGCTCTGGAGCAGGTACGGCTGGCGGTTGAGTTCGGTGTCGGTGATCTTGGTCTGGCCCTCGTGCACGAAGAGGTAGTTCCAGATGCCGCCGCGCAGCGCGTAGGAGTCGTGCTCGCGGCGCGTGAGGACGTCCGGGTAGAGCCGGCCGCTGTCGGCGATCTCGGGGCGCTTTTGTGCCTCGGAGGGAGACAGGTCCTCGATCTTGCCGTCGGGGTGCACGACGAACGCGCCGCCGAGGACTGGCCGGCGGATCGGGAAGCCCTTGTACGTGAGGTACGGGACGAGGATGAGGGGCTTGTTGGCCTTATCGAGGATGCCGACTGGATCCGTGAGGTCGGCCAGGAGCCTGCGCTCGCGGAGCTGCCACGTGAGCGAGTCGAACACGGCGAGGCCCGGCGCGTACGTGAACTCGGCGTCGACCTCTTCGGACGTGCGCGTGGTGTTCTGCGCGTCGAGCAGCACGAGGCCGGCGCTCTTCTTCGTGTATCGGCGGAAGAGGCCCTCCGGCGTGCGGATGGCGCTCCACTGCAGCCCCTTGGGCGTGTCGACGACGCGCAGGTCCGACAGGCCTTCGGTCGAGGAGTTCAGGCTGCCCGAGAGCACCTGCTGGGCGACCTCGCGCGGCACGAGGCGCACGATGCCAGCGTCCGGCGGCTGCGTGATCGGGGTGAAGGTGGTGTTCTTGGACAGGCTCCGCTGCACGAGCAGCGGGTTGACGGCCTGGAGCACGAAGAAGACGAGGCCGGCCACGGCGAAGGAGCTGGCCCACAGGCCACGGCCGGGGTAGCGCCCGGCTTGGAGGTCGGCGACGGTGAGCTTCTGGCGGTTGCCAAGCATCCGGCCGACGATCAGCACCACGATGGCGGCGATCCAGGGCAGCGGCGCACGCCAGACCCACATCAGTGGCGAGTGCAGCAGCGGCCGCAGGAAGATCGCGATGGCGATCAGGGCGATCGCAAGGGCGATCAGGGCGTAGCGGCGCGTCTCCGGGGTGAGCGGCGGGCGCAGCGGACCGCGGGGGTCGTCGCCCTCACCGTCGCCACCGCCACCGGTCGGGCGCAATGGTCGCCGTGGACCACCCGGTCCACCAGGGGCGCCGGGGCGCCGTGTACCGGAGCCGAAGTCAATGCGCCATCCGCCGCGACGGTCTGCAGGTCCGCTCATTAGCCGCAAGCCTACCCGCCGCGGAATCGCGGGGTGTCAGCCGTCGCCGAGGGTCACCCAGGTTTGCTGGGCGAGCCTCGCCAGCTGGTCGCGCGAAGCCTCGTTTCCAGGCGGGTTCTGCTGCAGTTCGGCGACCGCCGGGCAGTTTTGCGGCGTCACGTTGTATTGCTCGGGCGTGTTGGGGTTGAGAGCCGCGTAGTGCGCCCACGCGATCATGCGTCCCTGTTCCGCGGTGAGGCCGGCAAGTTCACCGGTTCGGATCCCCTCGCCGATCGAGGTGCATTCCGCGGCCGCCTCGTCGAGGATCCCACGCAGGTGCATCGACTCGTGAGCCACCACCGAGAGCGCCACGACCGACTTCACGGCTGATGGCGGGCACCGCCCGTCGGTCAGGAGACACTGCATTTCGGCCTTGCCCTCGGGCGTATAGAGCCGACGCAGGCCGTCGCAGATCGGACCGGTGAGGTCGGTGTAGTCGTTGATCTCGCCGCTGGCATCGAGGCTGACCGACCCGACGTTCGTGAAGATCGCCGTGATGTAGCGCGGGCAACGCGCGCCGGCGTTGCGCTGCGACAGCCCAGCCACGAGGGGTCCGACCTTGCGCTCGGTCATGCGCGCCCGGTACTGCGGCCACAGCAACGCGGTGAGCGCCAAGAGGAAGATCGCGAGCATGCCGAACGCCGGGCCATTCCAGCCGCTGGGGCGATCCGGTGGCGGGGGCGGCGGGATGAGGTGCGGCGGGCCACTCATCGGACCGAACTGGGACGGGTCCGGCGGCGTCGTCGGCGGCCAGGACGCGCCTGCATGTGCGTACACGTCGTGCGCGACCGCGCCCGGGACCCGGTCGGCGAGCGGCAGTGGCGGCGCCTGCGACGCTGGCTGGCCCTGAGGCTGCGACGCCGGCGGCCCCTGCGGCTGGGACGGCGGCGACGCGTGCCATGCCTGCGAGGCCTCCGGCGGCCACGGCGGCGCCGCGGCCGCGTTGAAGTCCGTCGGCGGCGGCGACCACGGCACGGGGCTGTGGTCGTCGCGCGGTGGTGGCGGCTGGCTCACCCCCTCGTCATCGGCCGCAGTGGGCACCGCCTGAGTCTTGCTGAGCGAGCGTTCGGTTCGCTCGCGTGCTGGGTCGGGTCAGCGGCCCTCGGGGAGGATCGCCTCGACCTCGACCTCGATCAGCAGGTCGCCGTCGATCAGGTTCGACACTTCGACCATCGTCGTCACGGGGCGCGACTCGCCAAACAGCTCGCCGTGGACCCGGCCGGCCGCCTCCCACTGCGAGATGTCCACGAGGAACATGCGCGTACGCACGACATCGCTCGCAGTGGCGCCGAGTTCGGCGATCGCGTCCAGTGCCGTTTCGAACGCGCCGCGGGTCTGCTCAGCGAGGTCGGCGCCGGGTGCGGTGGTGCCCGCGACGTGGACGATCTGGCCGACGCGTACGGCGCGGCTATAGCCGATGATCGGGCCCCACGTGCCGGCGGCGGGAACGGTCTTGCGCTCTGACATGCGCGAGACCCTACGGCGACGCCGCACCGTTTGCGGTCCCGGGCCTACGGCGACGCCGAGCCGTTTGCGGTCCTGGGTCTGGTCGAGGCCCAGGACAAAGGCGGCGCCGCCGTCGCGCCGTGGCTTACTGGCCGGAGAGCTGGCCAGCGAGGTCGACGGTCCCCATTGGGGTGCCGGGCGCCATGGTCACGCCGAACTGCTGCTTGAGCACGTCCGTGGCGATCTTGCTCAGGGCCAACTTGCCACCGACGCCCTTGAAGTTCTTGCCGTCCAAGGTGATCTCCAGGGTGGTCACGTCAACCGTGGCCAGCGCGACAGCGGCACTTGAGTTGAAGTTCGCGTAGAGGTCGTTCTGGCCGCCGCCGATCGCCGCGCGCCAGCCGAAGAGCGAGATGGCAGAGTCGGGCTTCCCGATCGTCACCTCGCCCTCGAGCGACAGGCGCCCGCTGAGGTCGATCGGGTCGAAGGCGCCAGACGTCAGCGGGATCGTCACGACCGCGCCGTTGACCGTGGCCGGGGCGACCGCGGTGATCGCGTAGCCGCTGTCGTTGAGCGTCTTGAGGAGACCCGCGTCGATCGTCATGGTCGCGATGCCCGACTGCAGCGGCAGCTCGCGTGTCGTGACCTCCGAGGCCACCGTCGCGAACGCGCCGGCAGCAAATCCACCGCCCGTGGCGGCGTTTAGCTTTTTCGCGCCACCCGACGACAGCGACAGCTTCGCGCCGGAGAGGGTGCCGTCGGCCTGGCGGGCGAACTTGGTCTTTCCGCCCTTGAGCGAGCCGAGCTGAATGAGCTTGCTGCCGAGCTTCGCGGTGACCCGCTTTTCGATCCCGGGCTCAAGCGTGATGCTCTTCAGCTTCGCCGACTTCGACTTGCCCTTCACCGTCAGGCCGCCTTCGAGGATCACCGTGCCGCGCATCGTGGTCGGGTCGATCCGGCTGCTTTCGTCCGCGTCGAACGTGATGGTCTTGCCCTTGACCTTCGCGGTGCCGGTTCCGGTGAGCTTGCCACCCACGCTGCTCAGCTTGGAGGCGGCGCCACCGCTGAGCGAGAGGGTCGCCGTGCCGTATTTCAGCGCGCCGGCGCGCGGGTTGGCGTTGATGTCGGACGGGAGGAACCGGGTCGCAGCGCCACTGGGCGCAGCAGCGACGCCGAGGGCTCCGGCGGCCGTGGCCAGGCTGAGGGCGGTGGCGAGTGAGGCGTGAAGGCGATGGCTGGGCATGGGGCTCCGTCGTTCGGCGGGAACGTCGTACCGAGGTCGATCTCGGTGACGCGGATCACAGACTACGCACCCGTAGGTAGCGGGATGGCCGATTGGTCGGCCGTGCGCGGTCGTGCTCCAGAACCTCAACCCGCGCGAGGCGGCAGTGGTGCGGTGCGCCGCGCGGGTGGGCGCGCCGGCGCCCACGACTGCGGCCTGAGCGCATCGCCCCTGTAGTTTGGAAGAGAGGCAGCTCTCGCCTTCCACTTTGCAGACCCAGCGCGCGCCTCTGCACCGGCGCGCCGCTCCAGGAGCCCCGCCTATGTCGACCGACTCTTTCTCCAGCCGCTCAGACCTCGAAGTCGGCGGCAAGTCGTACGAGATCTTCCGTCTGGATGCCCTTCAGGCCAAGTACGACGTAGCTCGCCTGCCGTACTCGCTGAAGGTGCTCCTCGAGAACCTGCTGCGCACCGAGGGCAATGGTGCGGTGACGAAGGCGTCGATCGAGGCGCTCGCCACGTGGGACGCCAAGGCCGACCCCGACACCGAGATCAACTTCACGCCCGCGCGCGTGGTGCTGCAGGACTTCACCGGCGTGCCGGCCGTCGTCGACCTCGCCGCCATGCGCGACGCGATCGCTGAACTCGGCGGCGACCCGTCGCGGATCGAGCCGCTCGTGCCGGCCGAGCTCGTGATCGACCACTCCGTGCAGGTCGACTACTTCGGCCAGTTCGACGCCGCCCACAAGAACGCCGAAAAGGAGTTCGAGCGCAACAAGGAGCGCTACCAGTTCCTGCGCTGGGGCCAGGACGCGTTCGACACGTTCAAGGTCGTCCCGCCGGACACCGGCATCGTGCACCAGGTCAACCTCGAGTACCTCTCGCGGACCGTCTTCATCAACGACGCGACCGGCCAGGCCTACCCCGACACGCTCGTCGGCACCGACTCGCACACGACAATGGTCAACGGCCTCGGCGTGCTCGGCTGGGGCGTCGGCGGCATCGAGGCTGAGGCCGCGATGCTCGGCCAGCCGATCCCGATGCTCATCCCGCAGGTGATCGGCTTCCGCCTCAAGGGCCAGCTGCCCGAGGGCGCGACCGCGACCGACCTCGTCCTCACCATCACCGAGCTGCTGCGCAAGGAGGGTGTCGTCGGCAAGTTCGTCGAGTTCTTCGGCGACGGCGTCACCGCCCTGCCGCTCGCCGACCGCGCCACCATCGGCAACATGAGCCCGGAGTTCGGCTCCACCGCCGCGATCTTCCCGATCGACGAGGAGACCGTCCGCTACCTGCGCTTCACCGGCCGCACCGAGGAGCAGTGCGCGCTCGTCGAGGCATACGCCAAGGCCCAGGGCCTCTGGCACAACCCGTCGGATGAGCCGACGTTCACCAAGGTCGTCGAGCTCGACCTCGGCGAGGTCGTGCCGTCGATCGCCGGCCCCAAGCGCCCGCAGGACCGCATCTCGCTCACCGACGCGCAGCCCGGCTTCCATGACGCACTGGCGACGATCCTCAACGGGTCGGCCACCGAGCCCGGTGCGGCGCGCATGGCGGGCGAAGGCGGCGTGGCCTCGCTGACCCGCGTGACCAAGCCGACGCCGTGCACCCTTGGCGACGACTCCTTCGAGCTCGACCACGGCCACGTCGTAATCGCGGCGATCACGTCGTGCACGAACACGTCGAACCCGTCGGTCATGGTGGCCGCCGGCCTCGTGGCCCGCAAGGCCCGTGCGCTCGGCCTCACCCGCAAGCCGTGGGTGAAGACGTCGCTGGCGCCGGGCTCGCTCGTCGTGACCGAGTACCTCGACAAGGCCAACTTGAGTGAGGACCTCGACGCGCTCGGGTTCAATCTCGTCGGCTACGGCTGCACCACGTGCATCGGCAACTCCGGCCCGCTGCCCGCCGAGGTCTCGGCAGCCGTGCAGGCCTCCGATCTCGCCGTCACGTCGGTGCTCTCCGGCAACCGCAACTTCGAGGGTCGCATCAACCCCGACGTGAAGATGAACTACCTCGCGTCGCCGCCGCTCGTCGTCGCCTACGCGATCGCCGGCACGATGGACGTCGACCTCGCCGGCGGCGTCATCGCCGTCGACAAGGACGGCAACGACGTCTACCTCAAGGACATCTGGCCGACCGCCAAAGAGGTCGCCGACACCGTCGAATCCAGCCTCCAGCCGAACCACTTCACCGACTCGTACGGCAAGGTGTTCGACGGCGACGCCAACTGGCAGGGCCTCGACGTCCCCACCGGCGACCGCTACATCTGGGATGCGGACTCCACGTACGTGCGCCTCGCGCCGTACTTCGACGGCATGCCCGCCGAGCCGGAGGCCGTCACCGACATCCACGGCGCACGCGTCCTGGCCAAGCTCGGCGACTCCGTCACCACCGACCACATCTCACCCGCCGGCGCCATCAAGAAGGGCGGGCCCGCCGGCCTGTACCTCGAGGAGCACGGCGTCCCGCAGTCCGAGTTCAACTCGTACGGCTCACGCCGCGGCAACCACGAGATCATGATCCGTGGCACGTTCGCCAACATCCGCCTGCGCAACCTCCTCGCGCCCGGCACCGAAGGTGGCGTCACCCGCTACCTCAGCGGCGACAACCCGGATGAGGTCGTCTCGATCTACGATGCCGCCCAGGGCTACATCGGCGCCGGCATCCCCACCGTCGTCCTCGGCGGCAAGGAATACGGCTCTGGCTCCTCCCGCGACTGGGCCGCCAAAGGCACCAGCCTCCTCGGCGTCCGCTCCGTCATCTCCGAGTCGTTCGAGCGCATCCACCGCTCCAACCTCGTCGGCATGGGCGTCCTGCCGCTCCAGTTCCCCGCCGGCCAGTCCGCCGACTCCCTCGGCCTCACCGGTGAGGAGACCTTCGACATCACCGGCTTCGCCGAGGCCCTCAACGCCGGCGACCTGCCGAAGACCACCAAGGTCGTCGCCACCGCCGCCGACGGCACCGTCACCGCGTTCGACGCCGTGGTGAGGATCGACACCCCCAAAGAGGCGGACTACTTCCGCCACGGCGGCATCCTGCGCTACGTCTTGCGGCAGATCGCGGCTTCGTAGATCGGTCTCCGCGAGGGGCGGCGGTGGTCCGCCCTTCGCTTCGCGCGCCTTTGGTTGGTCGGGGCAGGCCGGCCTTCGCTCAGGTCGCTCGATCCAGGCGGGCGGCGGTTGGTCGTATGGCCGTGGCCGGCTCGATTCGCTTCGGCCGGCCTGCCCCGACCAACCGGCGCAGCTTCGCTTCGGGCGGACCACCGCCGCCCCTCGCTGGCCGGGCTACGGCGCTTGCGATCTGGCGCTGCGGCGTGCGCAGGGTGCCGGTGGCCTCATGCGCCTTCTGCTGAGGGTTGGGGCGGGCGGGGTTCTTTTGGGGCTTGCTTCGAAATGCGCCCGTTTTGGGCTGTTTTGGAAGCAGACTCTCGCGCTCCCTCGGAGCGACAGCGGCCGGCTTCGCTCCCGGCGCAGCCCGTCGGGCTGGAGGACCAGCTCAGGCGCCGCCCAACCGACTAGCTCATGCGCCGCCCAACCGATCAGCTCAGGCGCCGCCGGAGCCAAGGGGGCTTGCTTCGAGATGCGCCCGTTTTGGGCTGTTTTGGAAGCAGACTCTCGCGCTCCTTCGGAGCGGGAGCGGTCGGCATTGCATGCGGCGCAGCCCGTCGGGCTGGAGTACCAGCTCAGGCGCCGCTCAACCAACCAGCTCAGGCGCCGCCCAACCGATCAGCCCAGGCGCCGCCGGGGCCAAGGGGGCTTGCTTCGAAACGCGCCCGTTTTGGGCTGGTTTGGAAGCAAGCCCTCGCGCTCCCTCGGAGCGGGAGCGGTCGGCATTGCATGCGGCGCAGCCCGTCGGGCTGGAGTACCAGCTCAGGCGCCGCTCAACCAACCAGCCCAGGCGCCGTCGGGGCCAAGGGGGCTTGCTTCGAGATGCGCCCGTTTTGGGCTGTTTTGGAAGCAAGCCCAGGCGCCGGCCCTTGCGGCCGGCGAACCGGCCTGCTTAGGCGGCGTCGGCGAAGGGCTCGGGACGCACGTCGACGACGTGGCCGGTGACGGCCCACGCTTCGGCGCGCTCGCGGGGGTTGCCGATCATGGTGTGGCGGCCGTCGTCGAGGATCGGGGTGGCGAGGAGCTCGGGGTGGGCGGTGAGGACGTCGACGACGGCGTTGACGCTGGCGTGATCGAGATCGAGGCCGAGAGCGTCGTAGCGCGCGCCGCGGTGCACGAGCGCGTCGACCTCATCACCCTGGAGGCGACCCGCGATGTCGCGGAGGTCCGCGGTGGAGGGCCGAGCGTCCGCAAGATCGACCCGACGAACCTCGAACCGCTGGCAGCCAAGCTGCAGCGCCTGCAACGCGTACTCCGACTCCGGGCAGGCCGGATCGTGGAAGACGGTGAGTTCGGGGGTCGGGGAGATGAGGGTCAGTGGGGCCATAGCACTTACGTTACGACGGGTATTGGACGAGCGCGCCAATTCAAACCGTTGTGTGACCTAGGACGCTTCCAAGCCTGGCCGGACGTACGGCCGTAGCGCCGTTATGGCGCGTAGGCGCTCGATTTGGGCGGTGTCTTGCGGGCCTGCTCGAGCACTTCGCGTTGCGAGAATCGCGACCCCGGGGGATCGCCCGGCCGCCGTTACCCCCGATTCGGGTCTCGGGTCTCCATCTGCCGGGCGTTCATCCACCCTGGGTAGCGGGCCGGAGTCGCGCTCACGTCGTCGAGGCGCTCGAGCTGCGCGGCGGACAGTTTGAGGTCGACGGCGCCGAGGTTGTCGTCGAGCTGGGCCGGTCGCTTGGCGCCGATGATCACGCTGGTCACGGCGGGCTTGGCCAGGAGCCAGGCGAGGGCGACCTGCGGCACGGTCGCGCCGATCGCGTCAGCGACGTCCTTCAGGGCATCGACGATGTCGTAGCCCTTCTCCTTGTCGATCGGCGGGAAGTCGAAGCTCGCGCGGCGGGACTCCGTATCGGTCGTCTCGCCATCGCGCGTGAACTTGCCAGACAGGAAGCCACCCGCCAGCGGGCTCCAGACGAGCACGCCGAGGCCCGAATCGTTCACGAGGGGCACGATCTCGTCCTCCAGATCGCGGCCGGCGAGCGAGTAGAACGACTGGGTCGACACGTACGGCTCAAAGCCCTTTGCTGCTGACACGCCGAGGGCCTTGGCGATCTGCCAGGCGGCGTAGTTGGAGCAGCCGATGTAGCGCACCTTGCCGGAACGCACGATGTCGTCGAGCGTCTGGAGCACCTCTTCGAGCGGCGTGACCGGATCGAACGAGTGCATTTGGTAGAGGTCGATGTAGTCCGTGCCCAGGCGGCGCAGGCTGGCGTCGACCGCCCGCATCAGGTGGGGGCGCGACTGACCGCGGGCGTTCGGGCCGTCGCCCATGCTGCCGTTGGCCTTGGTGGCGATCACCACGTCGTCGCGGTGCTTGGCGAGCGCCTTGCCGAGGATCGTTTCGCTTTCGCCGATTGAGTACACGTCGGCGGTGTCGAAGAAGTTCACGCCGGCATCCAGGGCGCGGTCGACGAGCTTGCCGGCGCCCTTCTGGTCGAGCACACCAACGCTGCTCCACGGGGCGACGTCCGACGTGCCGAACGTCATCGCCCCGAGGCAGAGGCGGGACACGTAGAGGCCGGTGGGCCCGAGCTGCTTGTACTGCATGGCCCCGAGCCTAGGACCGCGCGCCGTTACTTCGCGGAATCGTCGCTGGCGGCGCCTGAGTGGCCGCGCGGGGGCGCTTTCATCTGCCGGCTGGCGACGCTCATCACGCCGCCCATGGCGAAGGTGGCGAGCGCCACGACCCAGATCCCCGCCGCCGCGAATCCGAACGCGGCGATCACGAACAGCACCGTGATCGCGAGGTAGATCGCCTTGAAGCGCGGGGTGGTCTTCAAGGCGTCAACGCGTGGCTAGAGGCCCGAGTACCCGTCGTATTCGCCGGTGTAGTCGATGACGATGGCGTTCATCTCTTGCTCGGCCTTGTCGAGGTCGTGCGGGCGGATGGCCTTGTCGGCCTGGGCGAGGAAGCGGCCGTCGTCTTCGGTAGTGACGTTCACCTTGTACCCCATGCCCTCCATGCGTGCCGTGGCGGCAGTCGCGAGTTTTTCGTCGGTGAAGTACACGTAAAAAGAGGCTTTGGCCATTCGATCAGCCTAAGGCCCAGAGAGTGTCCGAGGGCGTCAGCCCTCGGTGACGCGCCCCGCGGCGGCCCATGCGGCGCCGCGACTGCGGGGGCGCCCGATCATCGTGGCGGTGCCGTCGTCGAGGATCGGGCGCTGCAGGAGCGAGGGGTGCGCGACGAGCGTGTCGACGACCTGGTCGATCGACCAGCCGTCGGCCTCCAGCCCGAGGTCCTTGTACTTCTTGTCGCGACGGATGAGCGCGTCGACGGGGTCGCCCTGGAGGCGTTCGGCGACCGACCGCAGCTCATCGGCGTTCAGTCGTTCCGCGACGAGGAGGTACTTCCGAACCGTGACTTCGTGGCCGGCGGCCTCCAGGGCGTCGAGCGCGACGACCGAGGTCGAGCAGTTCGGGTTGTGGAGCAGGGTGAGCTTGGGCGCGGCGTCGGACACGGCGCAGATCCTAGATCGTGGAGTTCGCGCCCCGCCCCTCGCGCGCCAGCCCACGTCTGCGCGACGGCGACGCGCGCAGTCGCCGTCTACGATCGGTGGCCCCTTCCGAGGCCCACGATGAGCACGACACGCAAGCTTTACATCTTCACTGCGGTGATCTTCGCGATCGGCGCAGTGCTCGCCATCGTCAAGCAGCAGGCGGTCGCCGTGGCGATCTTCATCACGCTCCTGCTGATGATGCTGTGGATCCAGTCGCGGGTCGATCGGCTCGTCGAAGAGCGGCGTCCGGCGGATCGTCCAGGCCGGGAAAACTGAGGATTTCTCCAATTTGCGTCGGTTTTCCCGTAGTTCCGGCGCAAAAGAGATACCGAGCGTGCGTTCGGTCACCCCGGAACCGACCGTAGCGCGATACCTTCTCTCCTACGGAGACGCGGAATCGGGTAGGTAGGTACTGCCCGTTCCGCCTGCTGCTGCGCCCGCAGCTGAGGCGTGAGCCGCACCCGAACACCACTTCGATCTCGGCGAGAGACGGAAAGGCACCAGCCGCAATGACCCAGGTCACCGAAGAACAGGCACGACAGGTAGCCGAAGAGGCTCGCGAGCAGGACTGGACCCTGCCGAGCTTCGGCAAGGGCGTCTACATGGGCGACCTCGACATCGACCTGATCTACCCGCAGCCGGCGCTCTCGCCGGAATCGGTGGAGAAGGGCGAGAAGTTCCTCGCTGAGCTCCGCGCGTTCCTTGAGGCGGAGGTCGACCCGATGGTGATCGAGGAGGCCGCGGAGATCCCGGCTCCCGTGATCGACGGTCTCAAGCGGATCGGTGCCTTCGGCATCAAGATTCCAGAGGAGTACGGCGGCCTCGGGCTCTCGTGGACCTACTACCTCAAGGCGCTCGCGCTGGTCGCCTCGTGGAACGGCTCGCTCGTCGCGCTGCTGTCGGCGCACCAGTCGATCGGCCTCGGTGAGCCGCTGCGCATCGCCGGCACCGAGGCGCAGAAGGCCGAGTGGTTCCCGAAGCTCGCCCGCACGCACACCTCCGCGTTCCTGCTCACCGAGCCGGATGTCGGCTCCGACCCGGCCCGCGTCGCCACCACGGCTGTCCCGACCGAAGACGGCTCCGGCTACGTGATCAACGGCCGCAAGCTGTGGGCGACGAACGGCGCCATCGCCGATGTGGTCGTCGTCATGGCGAAGATCCCGAAGAGCGAGGGCCACCGCGGCGGCGTGTCGGCGTTCATCCTTCCGTACGACACCGACGGCGTCACGGTCGAGCATCGCAACGAGTTCATGGGCCTCAAGGGCATCGAGAACTCGCAGACCAAGCTGAAGGACGTGTTCGTCCCGAACGACGCGCTCATCGGCGGCGAGGGCGCTGGCCTCAAGATCGCGATCCAGACGCTGAACACCGGCCGCCTTGCGCTGCCGGCCGGCTGCCTCGGCACGTCGAAGTGGGCCACCAAGCAGGCCCGCGAGTTTGCCTCCGAGCGCTTCCAGTGGGGCAAGGCCGTCGGGAAGCACGACGCGGTCGCCCAGAAGGTCGCGTTCATCGCCGGCACCACGTTCGGCCTCGAAGCCGTGCTCGACGTGTCGGCTCGCCTGGCCGACGACAAGAAGAACGACATCCGCATCGAGGCGGCGATCGCGAAGCTCTATGGCTCCGAGCTGGCGTGGACCGTCGCCGACGAACTGATCCAGATCCGCGGTGGCCGCGGCTACGAGACGGCGAAGTCGCTCAAGGCTCGCGGCGAGCGCCCGGTCAACACCGAGGGGATGCTGCGCGACAACCGCATCAACCGCATCTTCGAGGGCTCGACCGAGATCATGCATCTGATCATCGCCCGCGAGGCCGTCGACCAGCACCTGGCGGTCGCGGGCGACGCGATCGACCCGAAGGCGGCCCTGGTCGACAAGCTCAAGGGCGGCGCGTCGGCGGCGAAGTTCTACGCCGGCTGGTTCCCGCAGCTCGCGACGGGCCCCGGCACCGACCCGCGTTCGTACGCGGAGTTCGGCGACAACGCCAAGCACCTGCGTTACGCCGAGCGCACCTCGCGCAAGCTCGCTCGATCGACGTTCTACGCGATCTCGCGCTACCAGGCCAAGCTGGAGCAGAAGCAGTCCGTGCTCGGCCGCATTGTCGACATCGGCGCGGAGATCTTCGCGATCTCGGCCGCCGTGGTCTACGCCAAGACGCTCGAGACCGAGCAGCCGCAGCGTGCCGAGGAGGCCCGTGAGCTGGCCGACATCTTCGCCAAGCAGGCCCGCGCCCGTGCCGACGCGCTCTTCGCCGAGCTGTTCGACAACGAGGACGACGCCAACTACGCGTTCGCCCAGAAGGTGCTCGAAGGCCGCTACGAGTTCCTCGAGGAAGACATCGCCGACCCGTCGCTGCTCGGCGGCCTGCCGCTGTTCCTGGAGGACAGCCAGGCGGTCTAGACCCCGTTGACCGGTGGTGTGCCTGCGAAGCGGTTCCGCAGAGCAGGCACACCATCTAGGCTTGGGGCATGACCTCCTCGAGTTCACCAGGCGGCCCCGTCGTCGACGACGAGCGCTCTGACGACGACCGCTTCGAGAAAAAGGTCCGTCCGCTGATCGCGGAGCTGCGCGAGCGCCGCGCGCGCCACAAGCAGCGCAACCCGATCATTCGCGTCGTCTACGTGATCGCCGCGGCGACGGTCGTGCTCGCCGGCGTCGCGATGCTGCTCCTTCCGGGCCCGGCGTTCGTCGTGATCCCGATCGGCCTCACGCTCCTCGCGCTGGAGTTCGCCTCCGCCGAGCGCCTGCTCGACCGCGCGCTCGACCAGGCCGACGCCGCCAAGGCCAAGGCCTCAGCCACCACGCCGGCGCAGCGCGCCCTGGCGCTCACCGCGATGGGCCTGGCCGGAGCCGCAGCCGTCGCCGCCGCGCTCTACTGGGACATCCCCTACCTGCCGGTCTAGGGGGCGGGGGCTCGCCAATTTCGATGTCCTAGCGCTTCCCGCATTCGGCACGCCGGACGAGATCGAGGCCGGACGCCGAGCGGGCCGTTAGAGCCAGGTCGTTGGGTTCTCGGCGCTGAGCGCGGCCTCTCGGGCGGCGGCTCGGGATTGGCCTGGGAGGCCAAGGAACACGAGGTGGTCGACGAGGCGCTGTGCGTCCTCGAAGTGGCGGCGCACGCTGAGGTACAGCGGCGGGTCGTTCTTGAAGCTCACGACGACGCGGTAGCCGTGGCTTGAGGTCTTGGCGATGCCGACCTCGTGGATGTCGACGCTGGTCACGTCGTCGATCGCGCGGTACTCGTGGAGTTGCAGGAAGTGCGGCGGCGGCGGGGTCGACGAGATCCGCACCGTGCCTTCGGCCGGATCGACGACCACGCGGCGCTGCGGCGGCGCGAGACCGAGCGCGAGGATCGCGGTGCAGATCGCGATCGACACCATCGCGACGACCCAGCGCAGCGGGTCGGACGGGCCGCCGCCGAGCATCGACCCGTACGGGCCGAGCAGGAAGATGAGCGCGACCGGGACGAGCAGCAGGCGCCGCCCGCGCGGGAACGTCTCGGACTCCTGGAACGGACTCACGCCTTGGGGATCGGACGCTCGGGGCTGGGCTGAAGGGCTCGGGTCGGCCAGAAGCGGGCGGAGGACTCGGGCGGAGCGGGCGCGTGTGCCCAGCGGGCGCGTCTGCCCAGCCGGCGCGTCAGCCCAGCAGGCGCGCTTCGGCGTGTGCCTCCACGAGGCGAAGCTGCACGTCGGTGAGGCCGGCGATGGGCTGGTCGTGCTCGAAGCGGTCGGCCGCCTGGTCCAGCGTGAGGCCCACGCCGGTGAGGATCGAGCCGATCAACGGCGGCACCTCAGTGCCGCATACCCCGCACGCACAAGGATCGATGGTCCCGGTCGGCTGGTGCGGCATGGAGCTCATGGATCCCAGTGTAGGAGCGTCGTCGACGCGGCCGGATCGGTCGCCGCAGCCTAAGGGGCGTGTGGTGTGTCGTTTTCGGCTACGTTGCGCGCCCCGTGGCGGGTCAGCGCTTGGGGCGCCGCGGCCTACGGGGCGTGTGGCGTGTCGATTTTGGCTACGTTGCGCGCCCCGTGGCCAGCGTCAGCGTCGGCGGGCTCCGCTGTGACCGCTGCGGCACACTCCTGGCGTGCCTACTATCCATCGGATAGCAGCGCGGGGCTAGCGTGGCCAGTGGAGGAAATGCCCGTGGATCTACGACTCAGCGTGCTCGACCAGTCCCCGATCCCCGAGGGACTCACCGGGACGCAGGCCCTGCACAACACCATCGACCTCGCCCGGCACGCCGACGCGCTGGGCTATCACCGGTATTGGGTGTCCGAGCACCACGGCGGTCTGTCGCTTGCGGGACCGGCGCCCGAGGTGCTGATCCCGGCGATCGCTTCGGTCACGACCAACCTGCGGGTCGGGAGCGGCGGCGTGATGCTGCCGCACTACAGCCCGCTGAAAGTCGCCGAGCAATTCAGCCTCCTCGCGGGCCTCTTCCCGGGCCGGATCGACCTGGGCCTCGGCCGCGCCTCCGGCACCGACTCGCTCACGGCCTACGCCCTCCAGCGCGACCGCTCCAGCCAGCAGATGCTCAACGACTTCCCCAGCCAGCTCACCGAGCTCTTGGGTTACCTGGAGGACTCGCTGCCGGACGACCACGCGTTCGCGCGCCTGGCCAAGAGCCTGCCGGGCCTCCCCGAGGCGCCGGATCCGTGGCTGCTGGGCAGCTCACCGCAGTCAGCAATCTGGGCGGCCGAACTCGGCCTCCCCTACGCGTTCGCCGACTTCATCAATCCGCAGGGC
Source organism: Solirubrobacteraceae bacterium (assembly GCA_032119595.1). Taxonomy (GTDB): domain Bacteria; phylum Actinomycetota; class Thermoleophilia; order Solirubrobacterales; family Solirubrobacteraceae; genus JAGIBJ01. The sequence continues at coordinate 110,677 of JAUMBQ010000004.1, forward strand.
GTCGCCATCGCGCGCTCGTACGCCGAGCATTTCCTGCCCGGCAAGCGGCGTGACGCCGCCGAGATCGCGGTCGCCGCGTGGATCCTCGTCGCCGACACGGAGGAGGAGGCGCACTTCCTGTCGCTGAGTCACCGCGTCGCGATGAACGCGCTGCGGCGCGGGCGCCCGATGCCGTTCGTCGCGCCCGAGAAGGCCGAGCGGATCCTGCGCAGCGAGGGCGAAGACCCCGCGTCGCCCGCTCCCGGACGACGCATGATCCTCGGCACGCCCGCGCAGGTGACCGACGGGATCGAGCAGCTCGCCCGCGACTACGGCGCCGGCGAGGTGATCGTCGTGACGATCACCCACGACCACACCGCCCGCAAACGCTCCTACGAGCTGCTGGCCCGCGAGTACGGACTCACGCCAGGCACGCCCGTGGCGGCGACCGCTTCCGCGTAGCGCGGCCCGCGGGCGACGCGCCCTTACGGCGCCAGGCTGATCCGGCGGGTCGACTCGGTGGCGTTGCCCGCGGCGTCGACGACGCGCACCTTGAGCACGGCCACCGGCACGCGCCGCTTGGCCCACTGGGCGCGCAGCGAGGCGATCATCTTGCTCGTGAGCTTGATCTTGATCGTCGTCGTGATGGTTGCCGGCAGCGGGCGGCTGATCGCCTTCAGCGTGCGCTTCGTCTTCTTCGTCAGCTCGATTTTGCCGCTGATCTGGATGGTCGCCGCCTCATTGGCACTGGCCTTCACGATGATTCGGCGCGACTGCTTCAGGACGCGCTGGCGCTTGGCGGTCTTGCGCAGGACGGGGACCGGCGGCGTGGTATCGGCGCCAGGTGTGCCCGTTCCGCCGGCCGGGGGTGTGGGCGCGGGGGTCGGGGTGGGTGCTGCTCCGACGGGCGGAACCGCTGCCGGGGCGGCCGCGGTCCACGCTGGCTCGTAGTTGTCGCCGCCGGTCGTGAGCTGCGTGGCGTTCGCCGGGAACACACATCCGTTGCACGAGGCGGCGATCGACCACAGTTCACCGCCGCTCCCGAACACGATCCGATCGCTGCCCACGAACCGGGGGCTGTCGAAACTCACGGAGGCTGGGGCGCTGAGTGCATAGCGCGAGACGGCGCCGGTGCAGTCGGTGTTCGACGTTCCGTAGATCCACAGGCCAGGGTCGGTATTGCTGATCTCCGACGCCACGACGAGATCGCCGGCCGCCGACCAGGACGGATCCCACTGCGTGGCCTCATCGCACCCGATCACGTGCTCGCCCGCGCCGCCCGGACTCGTCACCACGAGCGCGGGCTGCCCGGTCACGAAGCAGCCGGTGAAGACCACCTGGGCGCCGTTGGCCGGATTCGGCGCTGGGCTGTCGACATCCGAACACGACGGGAAGACTGTGCCAGCCGTGTCTTTGACGGCGGAGACGCAGTCATAAGTGCCGTCGTCGAGGAAGCCCTGGCAATGGTCGAACAGGTGCACGATCGAGCCATCCGCTTTCGGCTCCGGCTGGTTTGAGCTGGCGGAGCAGTTCCAGCAATACGCGGGCGCCGGCGTGAGTCGGGTCACCACGCCCGACTCGAGCCGGTAGACACCCGTGCCGTTGAACCCGTAATGGAAGGTGGTGCACGAGTAGGTGTTGGGGAACGTGCCGCAGAGGCCGGTGCGCGTGACCTGGTTGGCGGTCGTCGACCCTTCGAACGCGACCACCGTGCCGCCGGGGTGCACCGACGGGGTGCGCAGCGACGTCATCCCCGGCGCCGCGGAGAGCGGGACGAGCACGCGCTGGTTCGTGCCGTCGTCGTTCATCGTCCAGATCTGGCCGCCCTTGCTCCAGAGGATCTGGCCGGCGCGGGCCTCGTCGGCCATGAACACGAGCAGCGCGATGAGGGCGAGCAGGACCGTCCCGGCCACGGCGACGGTCGCGTGGCGGCGCGGGTGTCCGTGTGGCCTTGATCGGTGGTGGAGGCCCGAATGGAAGGTCGGCATACGCCGAACTTAGAACTCGCCGCAGGAGCTGTCTTCGGGGGTTGGGCGCCGAATCGTGCGTAATCGCCCGCAGGCGATCAGCGGGTGGTTCAGCGAGCGTCGGCGGAGACGCGCATGCCCAGCAGCTTCGCGCCGGCCTGGCGGAGTGCCCGCGCCAGCGGCTGGCGGGCTCCGGAGCGCTGCTGGAGATCGCGGACTTCGAGCGCGAGGGTGCGGGAGACCGGCATGGGGTCCAGTTGACCATGCGCACCGGCGGAAGCCCGACCCGTCGGCGCGCGGGACCGATCTCCTGCCCAGCCGGGTCGATCTTCGCCTCAGGCGGGGAAGGCGCACGCAGCCCTTGCGTCCCAGACCCGCGACCGCGAAGCTGAGGCCGATGCGGATCGGGATTCTTACGGGCGGCGGCGACTGTCCAGGCCTCAACGCGGTGATCCGGGCGGTGGTCCGAAGTGCGCACCAGCACGACGACCAGGTGATCGGATTCCGCGACGGTTGGGGTGGCGTCGTCGACGGAAACTGCAGCGAGCTCGGGCTCGAGAGCGTCGCCGGGATCCTGCCGCGCGGCGGGACGATCCTCGGGACCTCGAGGCGCAGCGCGCTGGAGCATCGCGGGATCGTGGCCGAGCGCTTCACGGAGCAGCGCCTGGATGGCCTGATCGCGATCGGCGGCAACGGCACGCTCTACGCCGCCAACGAACTCTCCCGCGAGCTGCCGATCGTCGGCGTCCCCAAGACGATCGACAACGACCTCTCCGGCACCGACCGCACCTTCGGATTCGACACCGCCGTGCAGATCGCGACCGAAGCGATCGACCGCCTGCACACCACCGCCGAGAGCCATTACCGCAACCTCGTCGTGGAGGTGATGGGCCGCAACGCGGGCTGGATCGCGCTCCACGCCGGGCTGGCCGGCGGCGCCGACGTGATCCTTGTCCCCGAGCGGCCGTTCGACCTCGACGAGGTGGCCGAGCGCGTGCTGGCCCGGCGCCGGCGCGGGCGCGGCTTCTCGATCATCGTCGTCGCCGAGGGTGCGTTGCCGCGTGATGGCGAGCTCGTCACGAAGGGCCGCAACGATCCGCTCGGGCGCCCGCTCCTGGGCGGGATCGGCCACTGGCTCGAGTCGCACCTGGAGGAGCGGACCGGGGCTGAGACGCGCGCCGTCGTGCTCGGGCACGTGCAGCGCGGTGGGACCCCGACGGCCTACGACCGGGTCCTCGCCAGCCGATACGGCCAGCACGCACACCTCGCCGTGCGCGACCACAAGTTCGGCACGATGGCGTCGCTGCGGGGATCGTCGATCGGCCTCGTGCCGCTCGCCGACGCCACCTCGCACCTCAACGTCATCCCCGACGAAGAACTCGACCTCGCCGAAGCGTTCCTCGGGTAGCCGAAGCGGCTTAGCGGCGGTGGAAGGCCAGCGCGCGCTCGAGGTCGCCGAGCGACACGCCGTAGCTCTGGAGCACCGGCAGGACGGAGCTGGTGTCGTCGTGGCGCTGGATGCGCACGAGCGACTTGAGGACTGCGGCGTCCTCCTCGTCGTCCGGGTTGAGTGACTCGGCGATGGCGGACTCATCCACGATCACCCAGAAGGCCTCATCCTCGTGCGCGAGGTGCACCTCGACATCGACCGTCTTCTTCACGAGCTGCGTCTCGGGGAAGTCGCGGTGCCAGTCGAACCCGGCCCGGTAATTCTGAACTTCGTCGGCGCTCACCCGACCAGTGAAGCACGATCCGGCCGCGACTCGGCCTTGCGTGGTGTCCAGCGAGCGGCGCCCGCACGCGTGAGCGGCGTTTTCTGGGCGCGTCTGGCATAGGGTGCGCCCGTGCGCTCAGTTCTCTCGATCCTCATGGCCTCCGCCGCGCTCAGCCTCGCGGCCTGCGGCGACGACTCAGGCGACGCGTCGACGGCATCCACGCCGCCGGTCGCGGCGACCAGTGCTGATCCGGCCAGCTCGACGCCGGAATCGACGCCCGCGTCGACCCCGGAGGCCGAACCGGCGTCCGCGGTGAAAGTGACCGACGGCAAGTGCGCTGACGTCGAGGCGCCTGCCGAGAAGGACACCGACACGCCCAAGCCCAAGGGCAAGCTCGACGCGTCCAAGAAGAACGTGATCACGCTCAAGACGTCCTGCGGGACGATCGTGATCGAGCTGGCCGCCAAGGCCTACCCCAAGACCTCAAACGCCGTGGCGACGCTCGTGAAGAACGGTTACTGGGACAAGACTTCGTTCCACCGCGTGGTCCCGGGCTTCGTGATCCAGGGCGGCGACCCGACCGGCTCCGGCTCGGGCGGCCCGTCGTGGAAGGTCGTCGAGGCGCCGAAGAAGTCGGAGAAGTACCCGGAGGGCACGCTCGCGATGGCCAAGACGGGCACCGACCCGGTCGGAACGACGCAGAGCCAGTTCTTCATCATGGTCGGCAAGGGTGGCCTGCCGCCGGAGTACGCGGTCGCCGGCAAGGTGACCAAGGGCATGAACGTCGCCCACGCGATCGAGGCGCTCGGCAGCGGCGACGGTCCGCCGAGCAAGCCGGCCGTCGTGCTCAAGGCGACCTTCAAGGCCTCATAAGGCCACTCACCAGCCGAGCGTGCCCGGCGCGCCCTTGAAGGGGCCGTCGAGCTCGCCGGTGATCCAGCCGCCGTAGAAGTCGCCGGGCTGAGGGGTGACGCGTTCGTCGCCCAGCCAGGCGGCGTCGACCTTGGATGGATAGATCGACACATGGCCGGCCAGCGCCGCAAACGGCGCGGTCGGCTGCGGGTACGACCACCCGGCGGCGGGGACGACGATCTCGCCGATCACGAGGTCGTGGTACCGCGCCACGCCCTTGAATTCGCAGAGTGACGCGCCCTGGGCGTCGCGCAGGACGCCCGGCTTGAACGCCGCCATCGGCAGGTAGATGGTCGGCGGGTGGCTCGTCTCCAGGACGCGCAGCGCGTGGCGCGTCTCGGCGATGAGGTGGTCGCCGAGCTGCAGCCGCACTGACCGGCGCTCGGGCTCCACCCGCGGCGGCCGCGGGTAGTCCCAGACGGACTCGCGCGCAACGGGGGCGGCCGGGGCCTGGGCCGGGGCCTGGGCGTCGCCTTCGCCTGGCGCCGTTGACGCGGCCTGCGCCTCGTCGGTGTCGGCGTCCATGGGAATTCGTTCATCCATGCATGGGATACGCCGCGGCGCAGAAGCGCGGATTGCGGACCGGCCGGTCGCTCGCGGGCGCGGGCGGCGCGTGGTGCTCGTGAGGGGCCTACCCTGAGATCCATGGCTGCCACTGCGCTGAGTCCCGCGTTCCTGGAGGCGTTCGCGTACGCGACCGAGCACTACGACGGCAAGGTGCGTGGGAACACGCAGGTGCCGGCGATCGCGCATGCGATGGCGGTGACCGCGCTGGTGCTCGACCTCGGCGGCGACGAGGACGAAGCGACCGCCGCGCTGCTTCACGACGTGGTCGAGGACGAGGGCGGCCAGGAGGCGCTCGACCACATCGCCGAGCGCTGGGGGCCGGTCGTGGCTCGGCTCGTGGAGGAGAGCACCGACGAGGTCGAGCCCAGTGGTGCGTCGTGGAAGGCCCGCAAGGCGTCGTACTTGCTGGAGATTCCGAGCAAGTCGCCGGCGGCGCTGCGGATCGCGCTGGCCGACAAGGCCGACAACACCCGCACCTTGCTCCGCGGCCTGGATGAGGAGGGTGAAGCGCTGTTTGCTCGCCACACGGCTGGTGATCGCGAGACGTTCCTCTGGTACTACGAGGCGCTGATCGAGGCCTTTGAAGCCCGTCGCGACGACCTGGGCCCGGGCGCCGGGCCGCTCATCGCCGAGCTCGCGCGCGTGGTCGCGCTGCTGCGCATGCGCAGTAGCTGAGCAGCGGGGGCGCGCCACCGGCTAAGTTCCCGTGTCATGACCCGGATTGCGGACCTGTCCATCGGCGAGTCGAACTTCGACGCGCGTTTCCTCAAGATCCTCGAAGACAGTGGTGTCGAGAAGGACGAGTTCGAGGGCCTCGACTACTTCACGTGGCTGCCGTTCTTCGTGATCGCCGGCGCGACGATCGCCCCGAAGATCCGCGTCCATGGCGACCACGTCCACTTCGAGGGCGCGACCATGGACGTGCCCGACGAAGAGCTCGAGTTCTTCTACATGGCGGTCCCGGACCTGCTGCGTCAGGCGGCCGAGGCCTACGAGGCCGCCGCCGAAGAGCAGGAGTAAGTCGCTCCCCGGGCGCGCAAACGCACCCGGCGGGTGGTGCCGGAGGCGGCGGCCTCCGGCGTCACTCAGATATGGCGAGGATGGCGGCGCCCAGCGCTGGATCAGTCGGTGTGGCCGATCACCGAGGCCCGTCGCGTGATTCGCCGAAATGTTCCCGATCGGGAACAGCGAAACGCAACGACTTGTCACGGTAGGCTGCGGCCTGTGATTGAGGATCTCACCGAAGCCCTGCAAGCCCGCGCCGAGGAGCTGCGTGGCGCCGCCGAGGAGCTGGAGCGCATCGAAGCTGCGCTCGCCGCCTTGCGGGGGTCGAAGACCGTGCGCACGGACGGGCGGCCTCGGCATCCCGGTGGGCAGCAAGCGCTCGTGCTCGAGGCGGCCGCCGAGGCCCCAGGGAGTACCGGTGCCCAACTTGCGGTGTCGACCGGCGTGGGCTCACCCGCGATCTACGCCGTCATCCGGCGTCTCGTCGATCTGGGGCAGCTCAGGCGCGACGACGACAAGCGGCTCTGGGTGGTCTAGGCGGCCGAGGCCGCAGGGGCCTCCGCCTTACGGGTGGTCTCAGCGTCCGCGGCCGCATGAGTCTCAGCTCGACGGTGGGGCAGCGCGTCGCAGGGCCGGGTCGCATCATGATGTCTAGCGCCCCAGCATCATGATGCTAACGTTGCATCATGCGCACGACGATCACCCTTGACGCCGACGTGGCGGCTCGCCTTGAGGCACTGCAGCGCGAGCGCGGAGTGTCGTTCAAGGAGGCGGTCAACGAGACATTGCGGAGAGGGCTCGGTCGGGCCGGTGCCGGGGAGTCCACGCGCTACCGGATGCCCACCAAGCCGCTCGGTATTCGAAGCGGTATCGATGTCGACCGGATTCGCGGCGAACTCGCTCGCGAGGACGACCAGCGTTTCCTGAGCGGCCGCGACGCCGCGGCGTGATCGTCCCGGACGTCAACGTCCTGATCTACGCCGCCGACTCCACGTCGGTCCATCACGAGGCGGCGCGAACGTGGTGGGAGGACGCGCTGAGTGCCGACCTTCCCGTCGGCATCCCATGGGTCGTCGCCACGGGGTTCCTGCGCATCGTCACGCACGGTCGAATCATGTCGGACCCGTATGCCCCGCTGGAAGCCATGGACATCGTCGACGGTTGGCTGGCACGCCCGGCCGTCGTGTCGATCGGGCCCGGCCGGAATCACGCTGCGGTCCTGCGCGGCTTCCTCGACGCGGCTCAGCACGGCGGTAACGCCGTGCCCGACGCTCACATCGCAGCCATCGTCGTCGAGCACGACGCGACCCTATGGTCGACCGACCGCGGCTTCGCGCGCTTCCCGGGGCTGCGCTGGAAGGACCCGGTTGCGGGCAGGTAGGGGCACGTTGACGTTGTGGCGCTTTGCTTGCTCGCGTCCACTGCGGATCCGCGGGGGTGAGGGCTGCGGATCCGTCGGCCTGAACTCCCCGCGTCGTTAGATCCGCTCCAGCAGCTTCGCTACGCGGACGTAGATCGAGTCGCGATTGCCGGCGGCGTCATAGGTGAACTTCGGGCCGACCGTGATCGCCTCGACGAGTTTCGGCTCGCGTTCGTTTGGGAGTACTCGGTAGATCAGCCGGTATGTCGGGTCGGTGTCCAGGGCGATGTCGAAGTACACCTTTCGGCAGTCATCGAGGTTGCCCGTCCGATGTTGGAAGCCGCAGGGATGTCCGAGGGTGATCGCTCCCTCGGCGATTCGGCCGAGGAGTTCGAGCGCGCGGCGCTGCGCTGCTCGCGGCAGCGCGCCGAATCGCTCTGCGAAGTGAGGGTCGAGGTACTCGACCCGATAGAGCGGAGCCACGACGATCTATTCGAGGCCGAACTCCGCGGGATCGAAGCCGTGCTGGCGGGCAAGATCGGCAACGGTGCCGCGCCGTCCATCGTCGGTTCGAAGCACGTCCGCGACCTCGGCCTGAACGCTCAACTCCTCGACGCGCTCCAGGAGTGCGCGGTACTGCTCGATTGGCAGCAGGACGGCCTCCGCTCGGCGATGAGGACCGAGCACGATCGGTTGCGCCGTCTCCGGCGATTCCCTGAAGCCCCTCAGGTACTTCGCCAAGTCTCTGCGCGCGACTGCGGCCGGGTGGACGTCGATGGCCATAGCTCGAGGGTAGCGCGTGTACGGAAACCCGAACAGATATTTGTACAGATTCATGGGCAAAGGCAGGATCGGCACCGTCCAGATTGTGCAGGCCGGAGTGCGCGGAATCTGCGCAGCGGTGTTCCAATACTCCGGCGAGCGCCTCGCCGTCCTATAGAAGTGAGATGCCCGCAGCCCGTTCCGCGCCAGATCGGGCGGCGGTCCGCGACTCCCCACTCATGCAGAAGCTTTCCGACGGCCAGATCGTCCTCTCCGCGACCGATCTCACGAATCACCTCGCGTGTGGGTATCTGACGCAGTCGAATCTCGGATTCGTGCGCGGCGAGGTGAAGCGACCGCAGCCGGCGACGAGCCCACACGCGGACCTGCTGCGACGCCGCGGCGACGACCACGAGCAGCGGCACCTGGAGCGCCTGAGTGCCGAGGCCGGCGGCGATGTCGCCGATCTGAAGCGCGAGAAGTACGACGAGGAGGGCAAGTGGATCCCCGAGTCGCGCGCCTCGCTGCAGGGCGCCGCCGACCGCACGGAGGTCGAGATGCGCAAGGGCACGCGGCTGATCTTCCAAGCCCACTTCTTCGACGGCACCTGGCAGGGCAACGCCGACTTCCTGCGGCGCGTCGATCTCAGCGACGTGCCGCCCGCCCCGGCCGACCCTGGCGCCGTGGACCCGCACCGCGCGACCCGCGAGGCGATCGAGAAGTCGACCCTCGGCGACTACGCCTACGAGGTCCTCGACACCAAGCTCTCCAAGCACGTGAAGCCGGCCGTCGTGCATCAGCTCCTGATCTACAGCCGACTGGCCGGCCGCATCCAGGGCACCGAGCTGCCGATCGCCCGGGTGATCCTGGGCGATGATGCCGTCGAGGACGTCGACCTCACCAAATACGGCGCGCTGCACCGGCGCGTCGTCCGGCGATTCCAGGAGACGGTCGCCGCGCCGACGCTCGCCGGCAGCTGCCCGGAGCCCGTCGCGCACTGCGCGATTTGCGCCCTGGCGACGTACTGCGAGGAGCAGCTCCGCGGGGTCGATCACCTGAGCTTCGTCGCGGGGGTCGATCGGCGGCATCGCGGGGTGCTCGTCGAGGCGAACGTGCCGACCCTGGCTGAGCTGGCGACCGCCGACTACCCGTGGCCCAAGCCGGTCGCCGACGACAACACGCCCTGGCGCGCGCCGCTGGAGATGCCTCGCTTCGCCGTCCACCAGACGCAGGCCCGCCTCCAGGTCGCGACGCGCGACACCGACCTCCCCCAGCGCCAGCATCGCGACCCGGAGGCGGAGCTCGGCTACGCGCGCTTGCCGGTGCCGAGTCGCAGCGACCTGTTCTTCGACTTTGAGGGCGACCCGTACGAGGGCCCCGAAGGGATCGAGTACCTCTGGGGCTGGTCGGAAACGAAGGCGGCCGGTGGCGCGTACCACCACCTCTGGGCGCACGACGCGGAGGCCGAGCGGGCGGCGCTGGAGCGATTCATCGACGAGGTCCACCGTCGCCTGAAGGACGATCCCTGGATGCACGTGTACCACTACGCGCACATCGAGCGGACCACCCTGGAGAAGCTCGCCATTCGCTACGGCACTCGCGAATCCGAGATGGATGACCTCCTGCGGCGAGGGGTGTTCGTCGACCTCTTCACGGTCGTGCGGCAGGCCGTGCAGCTTGGCGAGGAGAGCTATTCGCTGAAGCGCTTGGAGCGCCACTACGGCTTTGAGCGCAAGCAGACCTCGGTGCGCAGCGGCGGAGGCTCGGTCGCCGTGTACGAGGACTGGCTGATGACCAAGCAGCCCCAGCTCCTGCAGGACATCCTCGAGTACAACGCCGAGGACTGCCGCTCCACCGAGGCTCTGCGCGACTGGCTCTGGCACGACCTCATTCCGGAGGTCGAGGCCGAGAAGGGCGTGTCGATCGAGGCGCTGCGCGGGGAGGGCGTGAAGCCCAAGCCGGTGTCGGATCCGCCGGCGTTCGTCCCCGAGCTCGAGCGCCTCGCGGGCCTGCTGCGCGAGGGCCTCGCCGCCGACGCCACCAAGGACTCACCCCGGCAGCACGAGCGACGCCTCACCGCCGACCTGCTCATGTACCACTACCGCGAGTCCAAGCCCGACTGGTGGGAGTACTTCCGCCTCACGGAGAAGGTCGGCGTGGAGGACTACTGGAAGGAGCGCGAGGCCCTCGGTCCGCTCGCCCCGGATCCCGCGACGCCGCCGTACAAGGTCAAGCAGTCGACGGCCTATTCATTCACGTTCCCGCCGCAGGAGTTCAAGGGCGGCAACACGGCCATTGACGCAGCCAGCGGAGGCGCGGTCGACATCGTCGCCTTCGACGCCGACGCGGGACGCATCACCTTGAAGCTCGGCGCCAAGGCGTACGCGGAGAAGCCGCACCCGCGGGGACTGATCGCCGGCAAGCCGTTCGACGGCGGCGCGATGCGCGAGGCGATCAAGGTCTTCGCCGAGGCGCTGCTGGCGGATCGGGTGGCGGGGGCTGAGTCGGCCCCAGTCGCTGGAGCTCCGGCCGCTGGCGGTTACGGGACGCTCGCTGCGGCGCCGGCCGCCGGCGGCTACGGCACCTTTGCCGCCGACCGTGCCACGGCGACCGGCGATCGATACACCGCCGTGCGCCGCCTGCTAGCCCGAGACGCCCCGCGCTTCACGCGCGACGTGACCCTCGGCGAGTCGACCGACGAACTTTCCGCCGCCGCCCTCGCCCTCGACGAGTCGGTCCTCCCGGTCCAGGGCCCGCCCGGCACCGGCAAGACCTACAACGGCGCCCGCATGATCGTCGCGGCGCTGCGGGCCAACAAGCGCGTCGGCATCACCTCAGGCAGCCACGCCGCCCTGCGCAACCTCGTCGCGGAGGTCGAGCGCGTCGCCATCGACCAAGGCGTGTCGTTCCAAGGAGGCGTGCAGCTCACCACCGACGGCGACCCCTTCCCAGCCATCACCGACTGGATCATCTCCGCCAGCTCCTCCGACCTCGAAGATCCCAATCTCGACCTCGTCGCCGGCACCTCCTGGGTCTTCTCCCGCCCAGCCTTCCGCGACGACCCCGTCGACCTTCTCTTCATCGACGAAGCCGGCCAGTTCTCATTGGCCAACGCCGTCGCGGTAGGCCTCGCCGCGAAGAGCATCGTCTTGCTGGGCGACCCCAAGCAGCTCCCACAGGTCACGAAGGTCACCCACCCAGGAGGCGCCGGAGACTCCGTCCTCGAATACCTCCTCGGGGAGTCAGGCCTCGTCGAGGCCGGTCGAGGCGTGTTGCTCCGAGAGTCCTGGCGCATGCACCCAGAGGTCTGCGAATTCGTCTCGAACCACAGCTACGCAGGCGAGCTGCGCTGGAGCCAGGACTGCGAGTCAAGACGAGTCGACGCGCCCGCTGGTGGGTTGATGGGCGCAGGCGGCGCGGGGCCGAAGTGCGCGGCGTTGACGGGCGCGGGACTGCGAACGATCGAGGTCGACCACGAGGGCAACAGCCAGCAGAGCCCAGAGGAGGCCGAGGCGATCGCCGAGGCCTGCGAGGCGCTCCTCGACGGGAGCGCGACGGTGACCGGCCCATACGGTCCGGAGCGCGAGGTCATCACCCGCCCGCTGGTCGCCGACGACATCCTCGTCGTCGCCCCCTACAACCTCGCCGTCAACACCATCCAGCGAGCCGTCCCCGCCAGCGTCCGCGTAGGCACCGTCGACAAGTTCCAAGGCCAAGAAGCCCCAATCGTCTTCTTCGCCCTCACCTGCTCAAGCGCCGAAGACGTCCCCCGAGGCCTCGACTTCCTCTTCGACCCAAACCGCTTCAACGTCGCCATCTCCCGCGCCGAGTGCCTGGCGGTCCTGGTCCACGCGCCCAGGTTGCTCGACGCGGACTGCAAGACGCCGGACGCCATGCGGCGGGTGGATGGGGCTTGTGAGCTGGTTGAGGAAAGCGCTACTTCTACCCCAACGTTCGCGGAACGGGAGCCCCCATGTCATCACGGCCAGTAATCCAGCTTGAACCGGTCTTCCGCGTGAACAGGGCGTCTCGAACCAGCGTTCGTTGGGAAGCCGAGGGGCTCGAGACGCTCGGTCTCTGGGAGCGCAGCGACCTGCAGCAGTGGTTTGTCGAGGAACTTCGCACCGGGGCTCGTGCGCCAAGCGAGTTCGGAATTCTTGAGGCCGTCGTCGGCGCGAACGAGATCGGTGATGCCCATGAGATTGGCGGTCCATTGCTGCTGATCAGCGAGGAGTTCTCGAGCTGGGGGCACGGCGGGACCCGGCACGCAGACCGGCTTGACCTTCTCTTGTTGGACGACGCTGGGGCCCTGGTCGTTGTCGAACTCAAACGAGGGGTTGCCGAGGAGTTTGCCGACCTCCAAGCGCTTCGTTACGCGGCGTACGCGTCGACGCTTCAGCCTCGCGAGGTCGAGGAGATGTTGGCTAGGCGGCTGGGAACCGAGGTTGACGAAGCACGCGGAGTGATTGCAGAGCACGTCGACGGGGTAAGCCCGCAGGCGCCGCTTCCCGAGCTTGGTCCTGTTCGGATCGTCCTCGTCGCCGAAGGCTTTACCGCTCCCATGACGACCACTGCGATGTTCCTACGCGAGCGAAAGATCGACGTACGCTGCGTCCAGCTTGCGGTGCGCAAGGTCGACGACGATGAACTCGCGGTGTCCCCTCGCCTACTCGTCCCGCCGCCCGCGACTGAGGCCTTCTTGGTCAAGCGCCAGGAACAAGAACGCGCTGAGGCTGTCGCGCGTGCCGACACGCGCAGGCGAGCTCGCAGCGTCGACATTCTCATTAAGCATCAGGTCATCCCGCCGGGCACAGAGCTGACGTTTGCGGCTGCTCTGTTGGGGCCGAAGCGCAAGCCGGCCGTCGAGGCGTGGCTTGCCGCTGAGCCAGGACGAGCCAGCGCAAGTTGGACCGGCGATCCCGGTGCACGCGCGCTGAAATGGATGGCGGATGGCCAGCTCTACTCGGCATCTGAGCTTGCGCGCATCATTCTCAATGAGTCTTTGGGGGCAAATCTGGAGGCGGTTCCCGGTCCGGATTACTGGCTCGCGCCCGGCTCACAGACGAAAGTCTTGGCCGTACTCGCGAGTGAGGTTCTCGGTCGCAGCGATGCATAGTCCCAGTGGCAGCCCTGCGCACCATAGGATCGCCCCGTGATCACCGGTGAACTCAAGTCGAAGATCGATCGCGTCTGGGATGCGTTCTGGTCGGGCGGGATCTCGAATCCGTTGGAGGTGATTGAACAGATCACGTACCTGCTGTTCCTCAAGCGGATCGACACGGAATTTCTGCGGGCAGAGAACCGTCAGCGGCGCACCGGCGCGCCGATCGATGCAGTTGCGTATCCGACTGGCGTCGATGACCAAGGGCGCGATTTGGAGGAGGTGCGCTGGTCACGATTCCGGGAACTCGACACGGAGTCCATGTTCGATACCGTCGCGACGCGGGTGTTTCCTTGGTTGCAAACGCTCGGTGGCGAAGGTTCGACCTACGCCCACCACATGAAGGGCGCGCGCTTCACCGTGCCGACGCCAGGCCTTTTGGATCGCGTCGTGCAGATGATCGACGAGCTGCCAACCGAGGAGCGCGACACTGGGGGCGACCTCTACGAGTACATGCTCAGCAAGATCGCAACCTCGGGCACCAACGGACAGTTCCGCACGCCGCGTCACATCATCGAGCTGATGGTCTCGATGACTTCACCAGGCCCGGATGACGAGATCTGCGATCCGGCTTGTGGAACCGCCGGCTTCCTGGTCGCGGCAGCAAAGCACCTGCGCGAGCAGTACCCAGACTTGCTGCACGACGAGCGGCAGCGCGAGCACTTCCACTCCAGCATGTTCCATGGCTACGACTTCGATCCGACGATGCTGCGCGTCGGCTCGATGAACATGCTCCTGCACGGTGTTGAGCAGCCCGACATTCGCTATCGCGACTCCCTTGCTGAAGGCGCCAGCGACGAGGAGGGGCTCTACGACGTCATCCTCGCCAATCCGCCCTTCACAGGCAGCCTCGACTACGAATCGGTCTCAAAGGACCTGCAAGCCGTCGTGAGAACCAAGAAGACGGAACTGCTTTTCGTAGCTCTGATTCTGCGGCTCCTCAAGCCCGGAGGCCAGGCGGCCGTGATCGTGCCCGACGGCGTGATGTTCGGGTCCTCCAAGGCGCACCGGACTCTGCGTCAGGAGATTGTCGACAAACACAGGCTCGACGCAGTCGTGAAGTTGCCAGCAGGCGTTTTCAAACCATACGCCGGTGTCTCGACCGCCATTCTCTTCTTCACCAACACGGCAAAGACCGGTGGTACTGAGGACGTGTGGTTCTACGACCTCGCCGCCGACGGCTTCAGCCTCGATGACAAGCGCACGCCGCTCCTCGACGAGACGTTGCTCGGGACCTCGCCAGCGGAGTCGCTGAGCAGCGACCAGCACGCGAAGAACAACCTGCCCGAGGTGCTCGCGCGCTGGACCGAGTTCCGCGACGGCGGCGAACGCGAGCGCGCACGTACCGAGCAGAGCTTCACCGTGCCGGTCGACGAAATCCGCGCCCAGGACTACGACCTCAGCATCGGCCGCTACAAAGAGATCGTCTACGACGAGATCGAGCACCGCGCGCCGAGCGAGATCTTCGACGACCTCGACGCACTCGAAGGCGAGATTCAGCAGGGTCTGAACGACCTTAGGCAGCTATTGGCCGTCTCCGACTCGGACCCCTCGCGTTAAGTTGCTCACGCCTGGGATACCGCATGTGCCTATCGGTGAGTTTGCGGATGTTCAGCTCGGGAAGATGCTCGACGCCAGCCGTGAGACAGGCAATCACGCTCGGTCGTATCTCCGGAACGCCAACGTTCGCTGGTTCGGGTTCGATCTCGCCGATCTCGCTCAGATGGATTTCAGCGAGCAGGAGCGAAAGAAGTTCGCTCTCCGTCCAGGCGATGTCCTCGTTTGCGAGGGAGGCGAGCCAGGGCGGGCCGCGGTGTGGACAGAGCCGATCGCCGACTGCTACTTCCAGAAGGCACTGCACCGAGTACGCCTGGACCGCTCAAAGTGTCTTCCTGAGTACTTTGTGCGGGCGATGAGGGCCGAAGCCGCGAACGGCGGGATTGCGCGCCTAGCCACGTCGGCAACCATCGCTCATCTCACTCGTCAGAAACTCATTCAGCTTCGCCTACCCCTTCCGCCCGTCGACGAGCAGCGGAAGATCGCAGACGTGCTGGATCGCGCGGACTCGCTCCGCGCGAAGCGCCGCGAGGCTCTGAACAGCCTCGACGAACTCATCGAGTCGATCCTTGATTCGACGTTGAATGGGCTTCCTGTCGCCCGTCGGGTGGCTGTTGGCGAAGTTGCCGTGGTTCGAATCGGTCCGTTCGGGTCGCTCCTTCACAAGGAGGACTACGTCAGCGGGGGCGTCCCTCTGGTGAACCCTATGCACATTCTTGACGGTAGGATCAGGCCGGCATCGACGGTGTCGGTCACAGCAGCGAAGTTCGAGGCCCTGCGGTCCTACGAGCTTCAGGTCGGCGATGTTGTCATGGGACGACGAGGCGAGATCGGACGCTGCGCTGAGGTTCGCGGCGACGAAGGTTTGCTTCTGTGTGGCACCGGAAGCATGCTTATCCGCCCGCGGCCGGAGCGAGCACTGCCCGCCTACTTGGCCGCGCTCTTTCGTAGTCGACCGGTGGTCGAACGCCTTACGCGGATGGCCAAAGGGACGACCATGCTGAACCTGAACTCCACGATCTTGGCGGGGCTTGAGGTAGACCTTCCTTGTATTGAGACTCAGCAGGGCTTCGTTCGCGCGACAACGGTAATCGGGGACATCCGGGCGCGAGAAGCGGCCCACCTCGACCTGCTGGACGAGCTCTTCGCGTCCCTGCAGCAGCGGGCGTTCCGGGGCGACTTGTTCTCGTCGCCGCTGCCGGCGGAGCTCGCTGATGCCGTCGCCTGAGGCGCTGCCTCCATCGAACTTCGCGTTCCTCGTTGAAGAGCGGCGGGACTTCTATCGGCGTGCGCGCGAGGTCGAGCGGCGCGTGTTTATCGACCCGCGCGCGGCCTGCGTCGAGGGGCGGATCACGTTGGAGGAGATCGTCCGCTGGCTTTACGAGATCAACCCCGACCTCCAGGAGCCCTACCGCTCCGACCTATCCGCGCGGCTCTCGGAACCGACCTTCAAGGCCCTCGTCGGCGGGACCATCCTTGAGAAGGCGCAGCTCATCCGCGGACATGGCAATCGTGCCGCCCACGACGGTCGCGTCGCGGTCAACGAGCGGGCGTCGCTCGCCGTCGTCCGCGAGCTGTTTCACGTGCTGGTGTGGGTCGCGACGGCGTACAACACTGACCGCGCCAACCTCGAAGGGCTCGCCTTCAATGTCGACCTGATTCCGCGGCCGCGGACCGCCGAGGAGCGCGCCAAGGCGATCCAGCTCTCTCGGGAGAAGCTGAAGGAACTCCAGGAGGCGCAAGACGCGCGCGAGCGAGAACTCAACGAACTCCGCGACAAGAACGCGCTCCTGGACGCGAAGCTCGCAGAGGTGCAGGCCGAGGTCGCCAAGCTCGCGGCGATCAAAGCTGCGAACGACGCACGCCCCGTCTCGCACGACTGGGACGAGGCCACGACCCGCAGTGAAACGATCGATCTTCTCCTGGCCGAAGCCGGCTGGGATGCCGGCGCCCCGGGCGCGACTGAAGTCGAGGTCGACGAGATGCCTCGCCGGAGTGGCGGCGGAGTCGGCAAGGGCTACGTCGACTACGTGCTCTGGGGCGATGACGGTGCGCCGCTCGCGCTCGTCGAAGCGAAGGCGGCCCGCCACAGCCCCGAGCAGGGCAAGCAGCAGGCGAAGCTCTATGCCGATCGGCTCGACGCCCGCTTCAGGCAGCGGCCGATCATCTACTACAGCAACGGCTACGACCATTGGATGTGGGACGACACCGTCCACGCGCCGCGGTCCGTTGCCGGGTTCCGCACCAAAGCTGAACTTCAGAGCCTCATTCAGCGACGCGCCGCAGGGAAGCCGCTCGCCAGCGTCGCGACAAACACCGGTATCGCCGATCGCGCCTACCAGGAGCGGGCCATCCGGAGCGTCTGCGCTGCCTTCGAACGGCAGGAACGCGGGGTGCTGCTGGTGATGGCGACGGGCACCGGAAAGACGCGCACCGTGATCGCGCTGACCGACGTGCTCATGCGCGCTGGAGTGGTGAAGCGCGCGCTCTTCCTCGCTGACCGCCAGGCACTCGTGAAGCAGGCGACGAAAGCCTTCAAGGTGCACCTGCCGCAGGTCGCGACGGTCAACCTGCTCGACGTCGGTGATCGCGATCAGGAGGCGCGGGTTTACACGTCGACCTACCAGACCATGATTGGCCTGATCGGCGAGGGCCGGGCGGGCGAAAAGCGGCGGTTCGGGCCTGGTGCATTTGACCTCGTGATCGTCGACGAGGCTCACCGCTCGATCTACAAGAAGTACGGGGCGCTCTTCACCTACTTCGACGCGCTCCTCGTCGGGCTTACCGCGACCCCACGCAACGAGATCCACCGCGATACGTACCGCGTGTTCGGCCTGGAGGCGGGCGTTCCGACCGATCAGTATGGCCTTGCCGAGGCCGTCGACGAGGGCTACCTGGTGCCGCCGTCAGCCGTCGACGTGCCGGTCAAGTTCGCTCGCGAAGGCGTGAAGTACGCCGATCTGAGCGAGGACGAGCGCGAGCAGTGGGAGGAGGTCGAATGGGACGAGGACGGCCTGATTCCCGAGGAAGTCACCGCGACCGACGTGAACGCCAAGCTCTACAACGCGGACACCGTCGACAAGGTCCTGGAAGTCCTCATGGAGCGTGGGGAGTACGTCGAAGGCGGGGATCGGCTCGGCAAGACGATCATCTTCGCCAAGAACCAGCGGCACGCCGAGTTCATCGTCCAGCGCTTCGACCATCACTACCCGCACCTCGCGGGCCGGTTCGCGCGGGTCATCACCCACGGCGTTGCGCACGCGCAAGACCTCATCGAAGAGTTCTCGACGCCCAAGAGCGACATGCGGATTGCGGTCTCCGTTGACATGCTCGACACCGGGATCGACATTCCAGAGGTGCTGAACCTCGTGTTCTTCAAGGTGGTGCGGTCATCGACGAAGTTCTGGCAGATGGTCGGGCGCGGCACGCGCCTCTGCCCGGACCTCCTCGGCGAAGGCAAAGACAAACACCGGTTCCTCGTGTTCGACGTATGCGCGAACCTCGACTTCTTCGATCTCGATCTGCCTCCGGTTGAGGCGTCGCCTGCCCGCCCGTTGCGCCAGCGGATCTTTGAAGCGCGCGTCGACCTCATCGAGCTGCTCGACGAATCCGCGGATGGGCTCGAAGCGACGAGGGCGGTGCGAGATGGCGTCGCGGCCGGTCTCCGCGGAGAGATCGCCGCGATGCCCCGTGACAACTTCCTCGTGCGCCCGCACCTGCGCGCCGTCGAGCGCTTCGCCGAGCCCGACGCGTGGAAGCGGATCGCTGCCGATGATGCACTCGATCTCAAAGATCACCTCGCATCGTTGCCAACCGCGGTCGCTGATCGTGACGAGGCCGCCAAGCGCTTTGACTTGCTGACGCTCCATCTTCAGCGCAGCACGCTGCGGCCCGAGCCCCGCGATGTCAGGCGCCGCGAGCAGGTGCAGCAGATCGCGGCGGCCTTGCTCGACCAGACCGGCGTCCCGGCAATTGCGAAGCAGACCGAGACCCTGACGGACCTCGCGAGCGATACGTGGTGGGACGACGTGACGATTCCGCTGCTGGAGCACGCGCGCCAGCGGGTCCGCGATCTCGTGCGGCTCGTGCAGTCGTCGCGCCGCGCGGTCGTCTTCACCGACTTCGCGGACGACCTCGGCGAGGTCGTCGGGCGCGACATGCCGCGCCTTCCAGGCGCTTCGGACTACGTGCGCTTTCAGGAAAAGGTGCACCTCTTCCTCCGCGCCTACGAGAACGAACTCGTGCTCATCAAGCTCCGGCGCAACCAGCCGCTGACCAAGCAGGATCTCGAACGCCTCCGTGATCTCATGCTCGAGTTCGGCGTTGGCTCCCGCGAAGACGTGCAGCGCGCCTCTGACGCCGCCCATGGGCTCGGGCTCTTCATTCGCAGCCTCGTCGGTCTCGAAGAACTCGCCGCCCGCGACGCCGTCAACGAGTTCATCGCCGGTCGAACCCTCACCGCCAATCAGCTCCGATTCCTCGACGAGATCGTCAAGTCCCTCACCCGCAACGGCGTCGTGGAACCAAGCGCCCTCTTCGACTCGCCCTTCTCCGAGTACGCACCCACTGGCCCCGACGAACTCTTTGAGGAAGCCGAACTCATCGATCTCTTCGATGTGCTGAAGCGCGTGCGCCGCAACGCCGCGCCGGGCGAGGGTGAAAGCGGTCGCGCGGCCTAACGGACGGACATCGAATGATCGACTACCGACGTGCGCGCTTCGGCGTCTCGTCTCACCCTGTCTGGTCCAGCGCGAGGTCGAGCCATCCCCGGATGCGAGGGGGCACGACGGTCGGGAATTCACGAGTGAACTGGGCCAGCTCCTCCGTCGTGATCAGGTGATCCGCGCCGACATCGCCGTTATATCCGCCGCAGGTTGCATAGGCGAAAAGCCTCCGCGGTTCGTTCCCGGCGGCAAGCCGTAGCTGCTCAAGGTCGACGTGAGCATCCCCGGTCTTCACCTGCAAGATGATGGGCGGCTCTCCGTCCCGTGACAGCAAGGTGCCTTCGATGACGGGAGTGCTCCGAGAATGCGTGCTGGGAAGCAGCACTACGTTCTGCGTGACCTGAAGCCACGCGAACACGAGGTCCTCGACGTCAAATGGAGCGAGCACCTTCTCTATTACCTCGGAGCGAGTCTTGTCGAGCGGCTCCGGAGCTTCGCCGTGCCCGATTGCCCAGAGGACGGGCGTATACCCGATTGTCGCCTCATCGTGAATCCGCGAGAAGCTGGACTGTCGCCCGATGAACGAACGAATGACGCCAGCCGGAACTTGGATTTCGGTCAGCGGCACGGGCAACCACTCAACGCCGCGAACCTGGTGGATATCGACGGCGCGCGCAACCTCGTCGTTCTCGTATCGATACGGACCTGAGAACCGTCCGAGCCGGTACAGCCCAAGCTGGTCGCGAACCCAGATGAAGTCGCCGTCGATTACGTCATCCGCGAAGCGGCGGACCGTCGCGGCGCTGCCTTTGCCCCAGTCCGGGCGGGCTTGGATCGCGGCGATGACTTCGCCAGCGGGCGCACCTGAAGCGACTTCATTGACTCCCCAGCCGATCCCGACCCGATTGTGCTCGAAGCAGTGCGTCTCTTGCTTGCCGTGGTCGACGCCTTTCTTGGTCGACCTCAGCTTTGTTCGCCACACCGTCGCGGCCAGCGGACCTGGCGTGGTCTCCGGGGTGGTCATCTTCGTTGCTCTCCCAGCTCGGGGCCTAGCGGGCAATTGTATCCGTACGATCCGGTGCGGCTCGAAGGAACCGTGACGCCTTAGCGAGCGTAAGGCGTCCTCCT
The DNA here is from genome assembly GCA_032119595.1 of Solirubrobacteraceae bacterium. Taxonomy (GTDB): domain Bacteria; phylum Actinomycetota; class Thermoleophilia; order Solirubrobacterales; family Solirubrobacteraceae; genus JAGIBJ01. Next base: position 131,454 of record JAUMBQ010000004.1, read on the forward strand.
ACCGCCATGGCGTTCCGCCGCGCCGCCACACCGCGTACCCTCTCGCCATGTCCCGCAGTGACCTCCTGAAGCGCATGCTGGCGAGCTACCAGCAGGGGGACGACGACTCGTTCCGGGCGGCAGCGGGCGAGGTCATCGACGACGAGCGTCGAAAGCACCATCGACTACTTGCAGATGAGCTGGAGACGATCATGTCCACAAGGAGCCGAGGCAGCAGCACTGAGCCGATGAAGCTTTCGTCGCTGCGGCCGCTTCCGACCGCCCGCGACGACGCGCCGCTTGTGGAGCTGCTCAGCCCGCGACGTGATCTCAGCTCTCAGATTCTGCGACCGGAGACGGCTCGCGTTCTCCAGGACATCGCTGAGGAGCGTCGTCGCGGGGCTGAACTGCGGTCGCATGGTCTGCAGCCTGTGCGCATGGCGCTGTTCGTTGGGCCCCCAGGCACCGGAAAGACGACATCGGCGGAGGCGCTCGCTGGCGAACTCGGCGTTCCACTCGCTCGGGTGCACGTGCCGAGCGTGGTGTCGTCGCTCCTTGGCGACACCGCCAAGAACCTCGCGGCGATCTTTGATGCCTGCCGCGAAGAGCCATGGGTGCTCGTGTTCGATGAGTTCGACGCACTCGGTCGCGAGCGCTCCGACGCCAGCGAGCACGGAGAACTCAAACGGCTCGTCACGACCTTCCTTCAGTTGCTCGACGAGTACCACGGGCCCGCGCTCGTCATCGCGGCGACAAACCACCCAGCGATGCTCGACCACGCGGTCTGGCGGCGGTTCGATGAGGTTGTAGCGTTCCGAAACCCGACGCAGAAAGAGACTGAACGTCAGGTGCGGCGACTCTTCCGCCGGATGCAGCTGGACGCGCAACCCGTCGAAGTAGCCCGCACCCTCCGAGGTCTTTCGCAGGCCGAGGTTGAAATGGTCTGCCAGTCCGCTATGAAGCGTGTTGTGTTGCGCGGGGAGCAAGTCGTCGGGGAAGCGGATATCGCAGCATCCGCCCGGCGTATGCAGGAGCGGACATCGACGATCCGCAGCTTCCGGGCCTAGGCCCACCGCCGCTCGAGCACCTCGGCCTTCCTCGAGTCGAGGTCGTCGATCGCAAAGCGCGCAAGGGCTTTTCTCGGAAGCGCCGGCACCCAGACCACGTCGCCCACGGCGAGGCGCTGCGGAAGCGAATCGATCAGCTTCTGGAATCACTGCCAGAGGTCTCCTCCGACCTCACCGTCGACCCGCGCGCGATTCTGGTTCTCGAGACCGAAGGACCAGTGGCCCCGGACGACTGGCGGCTCGCTGGCCTGTCGGTGATCGACGACCGCGACCAATCGAGCCTCGTCGCGGCATCAAGCACGCTGACACTGGAGCGCTTCGTACAACGCCTGGAGGCCTATCGGACCGCAGTTGCGTCGGCGAAGGGAACGGTGACGAACTCAGCGCTCTTCGACGCGATCAGCGATGTCCGCTGGTTCGGGCCGGAGGATCGACTGTCAGACGCGCTGCGGTCGCGCATCGCGGCTCCCGATCTCGGAGACCCGCTCGTCGATATCGACATCGAGCTCTGGTATCCCCGCAACCTCGGCGACGGCTCGGATCAAGACGAGGCCTATCGATGGCTGGCCATCGTTCGCACAGCCTTCGCTGACGCCGGGACCGAGGTCGACCAACACCTCGACCACGACATCGGCCTGCTACTTCTTCGTGTTCGGACGACTCTCGCGGTCGTGGCGCGGATCGCGACGCTCGGCGAGATTGCCGCAATCGACCTTGCCCCGAGCTTTGGCCTCGCGAGCAGCGAGGTCGACAGCATCGAGATCAATTCACTGCCTGCGCCGAGGCCGGCAACCGACCAGCTGCCGTACGTCGCCGTCGTCGATTCGGGCGTGAGCGCCTCGCACCCGCTTTTGACCGAAGTTCTCTACGAAGCGAGGACGTTGCTTCCCACGTTGGGAGATCCTGCGGACGAGTGCGGTCACGGGACCGGTGTCGCGGGCATCGCGGTTTACGGACCGACGGAGGACTGGATCGCCGACTACGTGGCTGGGATTGCGCCCGAACCGGCCGCGCGGCTGATCTCCTACCGCGTGCTGGATCATCAGAACCGCTTCCCGCGCGACGTGCTGTGGGAGCGGGCCGTCGCAGATGCAATCCGAGCGGCCGCAGCCTCGGGCGCGACCATCGTGAACCTCTCGATCGGCAATGAGGACGGGGCGCAGACCACTCGCCGCGCGACTCGCTGCGCCGCGATTCTGGACCAGCTCGCTCGGGAGCTGAACCTCGTCATCGTGGTTCCCACGGGCAACAGCCGCAGCGACTCCAGAGGGTTCGCGTCCGATCCTCGAAGCACAACTCGCTATCTCAAACACCTCGTTGAATCGGAGGATCGAGCGCTTCTGGACCCCGCGCCCGCTGCGCTGGCGCTCACCGTCGGAGGCACAGCCGGTGGGGAAGGCCGGCTCCGGCTTGGCGAGGTTGCGCTCGGACGCGGGCGAGATCCGAGTGCGATTACCCGGCGCGGCCCTGGCACTGGGCGCGGTGTCAAGCCCGAACTCGTTGCGCCGGCCGGCACACTTGCTTGGAACGACACGATCGGGGCGGTCGAGCGTGCATCACTGAAGCGGCTAGTGCTCTCGCACGCCGCGGACTCGCTATTCGCTCGCGACCTGGGGACGAGCTTTGCGGCGCCGGTCGTGACGAATGCGGCGGTGCGGGTGCGAGCGGAGCATGCGGCGATCTCGGGTTGCCTCGTTCGCGCCTTGCTCCTTCAATCCGCCGTGATGGCACCGCTGGAAACCGACCACCTCGCCGCGGTCGCAAAGACTGCCGCCGACAAGCGGCGACTCTCGGTGCTCGGGCATGGCACTGTGGACGCCGCCCGTGCGGTCCACTCGTCGGACAACCGAGCAGTACTCATCGACGACACAACTATCCGCGTCGACTCGGTTGTCGTCTACGAGATTCCTCTTCCCGAGGTCTTCTTCAATCCTGGCGGTACACGCGGGCTCGACGTGGCGCTCGCCTTCGATCCGTTGACGCGCTACCGACGGCAGGACTACCTGGGCTCGCGCCTCTTCGGGTTCTGGTTCCACGGCCCAACCGTTGAAGACCTCGTTCGGATCCTGGGACAGGCGGACGACGATGAACTCGAAGCCTCCGACGAGTCTCTGCCAAATGCGCAGGAGGACACGTCGGACGAGATACGGGAGCAACCCGATTCGCCCGCACCGGCTCCCACTCGGCAGCGGCGCCGGAGCGAGATCGCGACTCCGGGTGATGCGAACTCGCTCTCCGAACTCGCGAAGTGGCGCAAGGTAACGACGCCGGGCACGACGACGATGGCCGACAGCGCAAACATTCTCATGCGATGGCGCGGTTCCCGCGCACTCGACCGAGAACTTGGGCCTACAGCGCTGCTTGCCATTCGCAGCACCGGTCGCTGGAGTCCCGTCGACCGAGAAGACCGACTCGGTGTCGCTGTCTCCGTCGGCTACGAAGGGAAGGACCAGGCGCACGTCTACGCCGAGCTGAAGGCGCGCATCGCGGTCCAAGTGCCCGTGGAACAGGCGATTCGGGTTCGGTCCGAAACCTGAGATAGGGAGTTGAACTCTCGTGAGGCTTCGCCCGGGGTCGGGAGGAAGCACCCGCCCGGAACCGAAGTCAGGCCATGGTCGACAGGCCCGGCAGCGCGCGCTTGTACGCCTGCTCGGCCTCGCGGGCATCGTCGATCGAAGCGATCGAGGCCTGCAGTACGCCGTGGAGGAGCGTGAGCGCTCCGACCTCTGATGCCAGGCTTATCGCCCGGCCTTCGTAGATCATCGTGTCGGGCCCGACCACAATTCCTGCGGTCCGGTCCGACGGTGTGAGATTGACCATCGACGCCTCCTGGCCTCGATTCAACCCGATGAGGTCTGTCTGGCGCAAGTCGGAAGCTGCGTGATCAGGGTTCCTGGGTAACGCCCTACCGGGTGAGGTGAACGCCGCCACGCTCCGTTGCATCCCGACCTGCAATCGCCTGGGGCGTTTGCGCTTATACCGTCTCGATGGCCACCGCTTCGCCTTCGCCCGACCCCGAGCAGGCCTGGCATCCGGCACGGCTGATCCCGACGGGTGGGATCAAGGGGCATCAGGAGCAGGAGAAGCGCGCGACGAGCGTGCTGTTGGCGGTGCTCAAGGCGGTTCCGGAGTTTGCGGAGGCGATCCTGAAGCCGATTGGGGCACCGAAGGGGCAGATCTCGACGTACGTGGAGGTGCAGCTGAAGGGCACCGACGGCAAGGTGCACATTCCCGACGGGGCGATCGTGGTGCGGCGGGGCAAGACGAAGTGGTCGTGACTGGTGGAGGTCAAGACGGGCGACGGGGAGCTGACGTCGGAGCAGGTCACGCGCTACATCGACATGGCGAAGAAGCACGGGTTCGACAGCGTGCTCACGATTAGTGGGGCGATCACGTCGTCGGTCGATGACCTGCCGATGTCGATCCACGGGACGAAGCTGCGGATGGTGCCGGTCAAGCACCTGTCGTGGTGGCGGATCATCACGGAGGCGGTGGTGCAGGAGCGCTACCGCGGCATCTCGGATCCCGATCAGGCCTGGATCCTGCAGGAGCTGATCGCGTACCTCGACCATGAGGCGTCGGGCGCGGGCGGATTCAAGGACATGGGCGCTGGGTGGGTCGCGGCGCGCGACGCTGCGCACGCCGGAACGCTCCGGGCGGCCGACTCCGGCGCGAAGGACATCTGCCAGCAGTTCGACCGCTTCACCGACTACCTGGCGCTCGGGCTCGAGCAGGATCTTGGGGTTGACGTCACGGTCGTTCGGCCGAAGAAGTCGACGGTCGATGATCGCCTTTCGGTCGCGCTGAGTCGGCTGGTCGACGATGGATGCCTGGGTGCGTCGATCCGCATTGAGGACACGGCCGGAGCGCTCGACCTGCGGGCTGATCTGCGCACCAAGCGGGTCTCGACGGCGTGCACGATCAAGGCGCCGGAGGAGTCCAAGCCGCTGACGCGGATCAAGTGGCTGATTCGGCAGCTCGACGAAGCTCCAGCGGATGTCCGCGTCGACGTGATCTTCAAGGGGACGTCGGAGACGACGTCTTCGCTCCTTGGTGCAGCACGCGAGTCGCCGGAGTCGCTGCTGTCGCCGACGGATGCCAAGCGTGAACCGCGAGGCTTCGTCGTGGAGCTGATGCGCCCGATGGGCTCCAAGCGCGGGAAGGACAAGGGGTCGTTCGTGGGCGACGCCAAGGCGCAGGTCGGCGAGTTCTACCGCTTGGTGCTTCAGCACGTGTCGACCTGGCGACCCAAGCCCGCGCGGCTGCGTGAGGCCGAGGAAGCCGACACCCCCAAGACGCCTTCACCGGAGCCGGTGGCCTTCATCGATGGCGGCCGTGAGGTCGGAGAGGGCGTGCCGCCTCGGGTCGCGAAATCGGCGGTGGTGGAGTCCGCGCAGCCGTCGAAGGCCGCTCCGGCCGAGCCTGAGGTGGATCCGGACGAGGGGCTGTCGCCGCTCGAGCAGTACAACCGGAAGGTCAAAGCGATGGAGGCGGCCGAGGCGGCTGCGGGCGCTCGGGGCTGAGGTCGACGCTGCGGCGTCGTTCACCAGTCGCCCCTGCACCTATTGCCGCGTTGCCGCCACGAACTCGCGGAGCAGCGCGGCGGTCGAAATAGCCACGAATGCCCGGCGTTCGGCACTCACCGCGAAGCCTTCGGTTTCTGCGGCAAGGCGCGGAAGGGTCGCTTCCGGTGAGCCACCGTACGTGCTCGCCCACGAACCGGCCCGAAGCACCGACGCACGGCAGGCCGGGTGGTTGAGCAGCCCGCGAAGCGTGTCCGCGAGTTCGTCGGCTTCGGTGGCACGCAGCAGGCGGAACAGGTCGTGGGCATCCTTGGTCTGCGGCGCTCGATCGCCTGCATCGAGTCGCTCGCCGAGTTTGTGAAGCTTGGCGATGGCGAGCGCAGCAATGCCAGCAACGTCAACTCCGACCTTCCGGTGATCGTCGCCGGACAGTGCCTCCAGTTCCATCCGGTCGCGGTCGATCAGCGCGGCTTCCAGGCCTGGGGTGTTTCGAGTCGCGCGCTTGGAGTGAGGGGGAATTCGCGCTCCACGATGTCCGCCTGCTGACGCGAGCGACGCGGGCACCATCAGGTCGACAGCGACGCCGGTGTGAGATCGCCAAGCCCCCGGCTGAGGATGATCGCTGGCTAGTGAGAAGCCAGCCGCAAGCATCGCGGCCTCCAGTCGTGGCTCATCGACGAGGAGCGCTGGCTGGATCGCAAGATCAGCGTCCACGGTGTTGGTCGCTATCGGTACGTCTTCGGTTCCGGTGCGCAAATAGACGGCCTGAGCTCCGACGAGAACCACCGCGCGGCTCTGCATCGCGAGTGCTTCCAGCGCGTCCAGTAGGACCCGGCGCGCGAGGATCGTCTCCGGTGAGTACGTCACCGCGCGTCTCTCCACTCCGGCTCGTCGCGCCGCATCCATTCCAGGAGCGCGTCCGCCTCCTGCGGGGATCGGCCCGGTCCTGAACGCAGGTCGACGAACGCCTGCGCGTCTCGGGCGAAGCGCAGGCCCTCAGCCTCTACGGCGCGAAGGAGTGGGGCGTCGTCGAGTGACTCGATCAGCATTATGTTGCCGGTATCTGGGGCGAAGTCGAGATCGAGGGCATCGATCGCGCGGTCTAGGTCGGCCACGAAAACCATGGCCAATCGCGGCTCGGCGACGGTGACGCGCTGTCGTGCTGCGAGCGAGCCGCTCACGGCGTAAGGGCCGACGTTGGTCGCTCGGGCCGCGAGCCGCTTCTGGAACGACGCGAGTCCGCGCGGGTCGATCCGAGTGCTTCCGCGACGACCCACGATCGGGTCGTAGTCGTCGCTCCACCGCAGAAGAAGGTCCGCCCAGTTGACGTCGATGATCGTCCGGTCGGCTCCGCGCTCGATCAGGCCTTCGGTGGCCAGCAGATCAAGCGTCCGCGACGTAGAGCCCAGCGACGTTCCGGCGTACTGTGCGAGTTCACGAACGCCCCACGGCGGCCGGCGATCGACCAGCGCCCGGATCACCCGTCTCGCTGGCAGGCCTTTGAAGTTCCCCGACTTGGCGTCTGGCGCTCTCCAGGGGTCGCGCGTCTCGGCCGACACGCCGATGACCAACATCCCCGGCTCCCTGACGTTGAGGTTCACGTTGCCGACGGCGTCGGCATAGCTGATCCGTCTTGCGTCGAGCGACGCTCGAACGGGCGGGCTGAGGTAGCGCGCGATGACCATCCGTGCGGCCGCTGGGTCCTCGGCAGGGAGGCCGTCGACCGCCCGCTCCAGGGCCTCCGCGACCTCTCCGACTTGGTTGCTGGTGAGCGTTGGTCTGATTGCGGCCAGGATCATCGCCTGCTGATCGCTAGGGCCGCGGAGTTCCAGGAACCCTACGCCGGCGACGACGCGCTCGAGCGAGAGCAGCCAGTCTTCGGGGAATCTGGAGCGCAAGCGGGTGACCACCTGCCGCCCGATTTCAGTCGTTGATGGCGTTTCCGTCGACATGCGTTCCACAAAGTGTAGCGTTCCGTTGCGAACGGAACAGACCCTCTGGTGGAACGCGTCCGCGCGAATCCACCAGCAACGTGTTGCGAATCCACTAGCGCCGAGGAGCTCTGGCGCGGTTTCCGTAGCGTGCGGCTGACATCTTCTTCTTGCAGAGCTTGACGTCGCTGACGCCCTTCGCGGCTTTGCTCGCGACGGCGCACGTGACGTTCTTGCGGTGGGTGATCGCGGTCAGGTAGACCTGCTCGCCCGAGTCGCCCTCGACGGGCTCTCCGATCCCGCACGGCGCCGCTGCGGCTGCACCCGCGGGTGGGGTTGAAGCCGTCGATGCGGCGCTGGCGAGCGTGAGCAACGCGAGGAAGGTCGTTGCGGAGCGCTTCGTCATGCGCGGACGGTACGACCAGCTTGATTAGGTCGTTTGAGCAGCTGGGAATCCTGCTCCAGCAGTGGAGGAACACTGCTGACGCCTGGTCGCAGCCCGGGCTGGCACGCGTGCTCCGGCGCGACCAAGCGGCCGGAGGCTTTGATGAGCCCGTGACCGCGCCAAGTCCGTGATGGCACGCGGTTCGCGTGTTCCTGCCCCACCCGCTCCAGGGCATTGGGACCTTCGATTCTTCAAGCTCCTCCTTGCAAACATGAGCGCCAATTCAATACTGTGCCGCGGACCACACAACCCGTCCACTGTCCCGAATCACCCGCGCTCCTTGGAGCGCACCGCACGCCCCGGTCTCGTCACCGACCGGCCGTGTTTGCAACCGATGCGCCCTGTCCCGCGCCTCAGGAGATCCCCATGTCCCGGAATCGCCCACCCTTGCCGGCCTTCGCAGCCTGGCTTCTTGCCGCCATCGTGGCCGTGTTTGCGCTCGGCTCCGGCCTGGCAATGGCCGAAGAATCCGGTCACGATCACGGGGGCGCCACGACGCCGCTGGCCGCCGACGCTGACCGGTGCGACCTGGGCTTCAACACGAAGGCCTACAACGACGTGATTCGTCAGGGCAAAGTGAACGACGCGGAGTACAACGGCCTGCGCTTCCGCAGCCTGTTCATGGCTCCGCTGCCCTGGTGGGAAGCCCTTCAGCTCGACAAGGCCGGCCTGCAGCGCGCGACGCTCGGCTGGATCTCCAGCGACCAGATGTACCAAGGCCGCAAGAAGATGGGCCACCTGAACCACTCGCTGGTGGACCCGTGGGCCGGCATCACCGACCCCGTGGTGTGCGACAAGCTCAAGCGCCAGCTCCTCGACACGCGCGATTACATCGCCCAGTACCCGAAGATGAAGGACGCCTTCGCCGCCGGCCACGAGTACATCACCCCCTGGTTCGCGGGCGCCGGCGCGCACATCGGCAAATGGGAAGACCTCGACGACAAGATCGAGCCCGGCAAGCCCGAAGTGCTCATCTACGACGGCAACGGCCCGAACGCCAACGTCGTCGGCGGCATGTACTCCGTCATCAGCGAAACGCCCCCGAAGAACGTCTTCCCGGGCGGCAACGACGTGTGGCATCAGCACAAGGGTCTCTGCTGGACCGAAGACCAAGCGGCCCTCAAGCGCGTCGGCCTGCAGCCCGGCCGCAAGGTCGTCATCGGCGGCGAAGCGGCGTCCAAATCCTGGTGCCAAGACACCTGGAAGGGCAAGACCGAAGAGATGGCGTCGCTCTGGATGATGCACACGTGGGTCGTCCCCGGCTGCACCAGCAAGTACGGCGTCTTCTCCCACGACCTCCCGCACCTCACCTACAAGAACTACGTGAAGGGCTCCGCGATCAAGCCGGGCTGCGGCACCGGCCTGCTCCCGAACGCCCCGCTCAGCGGCTTCGAGAACAACGAGCTGAACATCCCCGGCCGACTGTCGACCTACCGCTCTTCCCAGCTCGTCTGGGCTGAGCAGGGCGGCGCCACCGCGAGTGGCCCCGTCGCCGCGGAACTCAGCGTCCACCCGGGCGAAGCGCACGCCGACGGCGAGAAGCACCTCTCGGGCACGCTGCGCACCGAGTCCGGCTTCTCCGGCCCCGCCGGCGCCTGGCCGATCTCGATCCTGCGCGAGACCGACGGCCTGATCCACGGCAAGGTGACCTCGCCCGCCGGCACGGTAGCCACGTTCGAATCGGCCACCGCGGCCCGCACCGAGCGGGGCGTGCGCTTCGTCGCCACGGCCACGACGGCGGCCGGCGCGACGGTCCAGCTGGCCGTCGAGTTCGCCGATCCGGGCCAGCGCGGCTGGTTCCTGGACGCCCCCAAAGTCGACGCCGATCGGCTCACGATCAACCACCCGCTCCACGCCCACCCGCACGCCGATGGCCCCGTGACCTACGCCCTGGCGACGCACCCGGGCGAGAACCACGTCGGCGAGGAGCACCTCATCGGCACGGCGACCACGAAGACCGGCTTCACCGGCGACGCCGGGGTCTGGACGGTCTCGTTCACCAAGAACACGGCAACGAAGGCGATCTCGGGCTACCTGAAGTCACCAGGCGACCTGAAGCGCTTCAACTTCCAGGTGAACATGCACCACGCCTCCACGGAGTGCGCCGGTGGCGTGCACCTCGAAGCGACGGGCTCCGAGCAGGCCACCCCGACCGACCCGCAGAACCCCGAACTCGTGATCTGCGACCCGGCAGTGACCGCGTTCTTCGCCGACCACGACCACGGCGTTCCGTCGACGACCCCCGTCGAGCCGACGACCCCCGTGGTTACGCCGACGACGCCCGAGCACCAGCACTGAGTCCTCACCCGCGCTGAGTACTGGCCGGCCGCGCGGAGCGGCCGGCCAGCGCAGAGGTTTGAGGACGTGTGGCCCCGGCGCGGCGCGCCAGCCGCTCAGGCCGCGTCGCGCAGAGGCGCCCTGGGCAGATCGAGTCGCTCGGCGAGCACGTCGTAGACCTTGGCTGCCGCGACCTGCGGGTCGGTGTCGCGAACCTTGTGCAGGTGGCAACCCGGGAGTGCCCGCAGCGCCGGCGGCAGGCCTTCGACGGTCGGGGCGGCGGTGCCTTCGAGGAGGAAGCCGTGCGGTCGTCGGCCGAGCTTGAAGACGCGCTCGAGCTCGGCCTCGGCGATGTCCTTCGAATTGGCGGTCTCCGACATGCGCCCGAAGTAGTCGGGGCCGGCGAGCGCTACGAAGGCGGGGGCCTCTTCGACGTGGCGCAGGATGGTGGGATTCCAGTCCTCACCGGAGGCAATGTCGGCAACATCCAGGAAGGCGCTGACACCCGCTTTCTCGAGCTGGTCGTGCAGGGCGAGCGCCACGTCGTTCGAGCAATCCTCGTGTCGATAGGAGATGAAGACCTTGGTGTCGGTGCTCACGTGGCCATTGCGCCACGCGTCGACCATGAAATGCGTCGCACAGGTGTTCATGAAACGGCCCATCGCGTCGGAGAGGTCGCGATCGTCCATCGCGGCGAGCCGCGTCGCGTCCGGAGACCCTTGCTCGATCAGCCGCGCGATACCGGGCTCCTCGCCCTCTGCCCAGGCAGCGACGTCCCATTGCGACACGTCGGCCGCCTTCCGCACCGCGTGGTGCGTATCGAACTCGCTCATGTTGGGCACGAGCACGAGCAGTCCTGGAGCGTCGTCGGCGCGGAGCTGCTCGACGACCCGGCGCAGGTGCTCGGGGTCCCGGTGGGCCTTTTGGGCGAGGGTCATCACTTGGCCGTCGGACCGCTCCTCACCATGGCCCCTGAAGCAGGTGAACCCGTAGTGGAACCACCACGGACCGGCAAACACGCGCTTGGGGCTGCGCCGCAGCTCATGGCCCGCCAAGAGATGCAGATGAAGGTACGGAACCTGCGTCTGCGCCCACGCGGGCGACGCTGGCTGGAACTTGATGTGGAACTTCGGCACTAGATAGTGCTGCGGCGCCAGCTGGCTCACCGTGCTGCCCTTGATCACCATGGGCTCGGCGAGCGCAATCGCCTGCAGGAGGGTGTGCTTCCCCTTGCCGTAATAGCTCTTCGGCATCCCGGTGAGCTGCTCGCCGATCAGGTTTCGCATCGCAGCGAGCCCCGGCTTCTCTTGCGCTTCCAGCGCAGCCAGCGTGGCTACTGCGGCTTCCAGCTCCTTGCCCTTCAGCGCTGGCCCGTGCGCCGGCCAGCGCTCCGCGCGCATCTTCGAGAGGCGAGCGTACGCCTCTCCGGTTTCCACGATTGCTCGGCCTACGTTCATGCTGATGCTCCGTGGTGATTCGGGGTGCGAACGACGGCCATGCCGGCCTGTTCGATGAGTTCGGGAAGGTGGACGACGGCGTCGCGGTCCATTGCGCGCGTCGGCTCGTCGAGCTGCTCCCACGGCACGAGATGTGGGGTGAGCAGCCGCAAGGGCGTTCGCGTTCCGCTCTCCCAGCCACGCCGGACGCGCTCGACGACCCAGCGGCCGTGCTCCATGCGCGCGAGCCGCTCAAGCTGGGCGTCGGAGAACGCCGTGCCGGTATCGACGGACGCGTCGTCGACGCCGAGGTCGAGTCGCGCTCCGCGGTCGCCCTCGACGAGCTGGTACCCGATGGACTCGAGCTTGGCCGGGATGTGGCGAGCTTGGGCCTCGTTGGAGGGCTTGAGCAGCGGCGACAACGCTTCCCAACTCCGCATCGCGGGGTCGTCGACGGCTCGGCTCCCCGCCTGTTTCGCGCGGTAGTTCTCATGGATCATCTTCGCGAGACGGCGAACCTGGTCGTCCCCGAGTACATGCCCGTGATCGCGGCGCAGAAAGGCGCGGACGACCATCGGATCGTCGCTTAGTGGCGTCACGCCCGCCCAGTCTTCGTAGAGCGCAGCGGGCGGAGTCACGTCGCCAGCCGCAGCGACCTGCACGACGCCGACGGCCGCACCCAGCGCAAGCGCGAGCCCGACCTCCTGGCGCGTGATCGACCCGCCCGGGTAGACGATCAGCGGCACATCTTCGGGGTCGAGTCCGGAGGCGATGAGATCGTCCCAAGCCCGGAGCGGATCGGCGATCGAGAACGTCCGCCGGGTGCCCGCGTTGAGTGAGTAGGCGGAATGGGCTTGGGCGGGCGCGATGGCGTCGAGCCGCGGCAAGTAGCCGAGCTTCTTCACGCCCGGCAGATCGCCGACCACGCCGGCGATTCCGGAGGTCGTACCGCCGCAAATGAGCGTTCCGTTCCAAGTCGGGCACTGGGTCGCCTCGGTCAGGTGCCGCGTCGCACAGGCGGTGAGCTCCAGCCCGTCCGCGCCATCCCACGATGCCGCCCCGCCAGCGACGAACGCGAACTCGACATTGGGCGTCGGCGTCGGCGTCGCGCTCGAGCGTCCGGCGCGGCGCTCCAGCACGGTCCGCCGCAGCTGCAGCAGATCACCGACATCCTCGGCGACGTCGCCGCCGACGAGCGCCGCATCGGTGCGCAGCTCGCCCAGCAGCAACGAGTTTGGATCGTCGACCGCAGCAGCGACGCGCGCGTAGTAGACGAACGCGTCCTCGGAGGCTGCACGCCCGAGCGTCGCGTCGCCCGACGCGACGGCCCGCTTGGCGCGCTCCAGGAGCGCCGGGCCGGCGACCGTCGCCGTCTCCGCGGTGATCGCACTCAGTCGCAGCCCAGCCCGGACCATCGTCTCGACGTTCGGCAGCCCCAAGGCCTCAAGGACCGGCCGCTCCCAGCGCATCGCTGTCGCTGCGGGGGCGTCGACCAGGGTCACGTTCACTCGAAGCGCCTCCTCGGCCTTGACACGAGCCGAGGCCAGGTCGCCTCCTGTCTGATGTGCGATCGCGCGAGTGAGGCGTTCGACGCGTCGGTTGCTCTCGAGCTGCGCCGTGCCGAGCGCCAGTTCGACAAGGCTGTCGGCCCTGATGTCGGCCATCGCCGGGTCGTCCGTGGTGCGGTCGGCCACCGTCTTGGTGAAGGCGTCGACGGGCCCTTCCGACACGAACCGCACCACGTCGCCGGGGCCGAGCTCGCGAGAGAGATTGAGGGCGATCTGCAAGCCCGCGAGCTGTACGCGGTCGACGACCCACGCGCTAAGGACCGGCCGAGTGGCGCGCACGATCCGCTTGAGGTCAGCGCTGAAGGGAACGTTCGCCACGATCTCCAGGTCATGGGCTTCGAGTTCCAAGTCGGTCCAGACGGGACCGAATCGACGCTCGAGACGCGCGAGACGATCGCTGGCGCCACCGGCGAGGAGATGCACATGTGGCGGCGAGCTGAGCGGAGGCAGCGTGAGTCGCTCGGCCTCCCATCGGCGATGCAGCTCGAGCACCATCGCGTCGACGAACGGGTCGTCGCCGAGGATCAGGATCGCGTCTCCGTGCCGGCTCTCAGGACGCAGCGACTGATCGTCTAGCGCCGCGGCTGCGGCCCGACCGGTGGTGCTGAACGGCACCAGGGGCCGATGGCCGCCCGGTCCGCCACCAGCAGGACCGTTGAGGCTGACCGGTGCGTCGAACGTCCGCGCAATGCCGGCCTCGTCGAAGTGGGCGAACACCTCCGGGCGTCGACCCGCGTGCGGAGCGAGCCCTTCGATCGCCGACGTGACCGCCCCGTTGACGTAGTCGTCGCACGTGATCACGATGATCTGCGCGGCCCGGCCTGCGCCGGCCCGCCGGAGGGTCTCTCGCGAAGTGGCGTCGCCTGAGAGCGTCCACGCGTTCGTGGCCTGCGCCTCGCGCAGGCCAGGGGCCTCGGGATCGATGTCGATCGCGACTACGACCCCTCCGTCCTTCGTTCGCTCGCGGACGATCTGCGACCCGCGCACCCCTACCCCGCAGACCACCACGTGCCCGCGCAGGACCCGTTCCATCACGAGTGCGCGGAAGCGATCGCGAGCGAACTGGAAGATGAAGCCAGCGGTCGCCAGGGGAGCGGCGACGGCCGCGAGCTTGAGGGCGAGCGGGGCGGTGCCGCCCTCGGGGACGTCGAGATTGAGCGTGAAGAGTCGCGCTGTCCGGTAGACCACGTCGAACCAACTGAGGGCCTCGGTGCCGCCGACATTGCGAAACCCAGCGATCCCACCAACGACGCCGACGAGGACGAACGGAACCATCCGGATCGCAAACGACCACCCCGCCCAAGGGCGCCGGCGCCACTTGGCACGCAGGCCGGTCATCACGGGTCTCGAGGTAGCCGTCGCCACAGCGGTCATAGCGCGCGCTTCTTCGCGGACGCAGTGATGGCGCGAGGGATTGACTTGAGCTGCTGCTGCTTGGCAGCCCGTGTCGCCTTCCGTTCCTGAGCGATCCAGGCGACCAGCGTGTCTGGGTCGTAGAACTCCTCGACGCAGGCGCGGGCCGTGGCGGCGTGCTCTGCCGACATCGCGGAGCTCCCGGCGCGGGACGCGATGAAGGCCAGTGCGCTTGCCTTGAGCTCGATGACCACGGCGGGGCTGAAGTCGCTCGTGCCCGTGAGGAGCACCGGGGTGATCGGCATGCCCCGCTTCTTCGCCTCGCGGTACTCGGCCAAGCAGTACTCCGATGCCAGGTACGCCTCGTGCAGCACCACGACCATGTGGCTCGATCCTTTGACGCCCGCGAGCGTCTTCTCGTTCACGTCGCCGCCGAGATCGTGGTGGTGATCCATGTGCCACACGCTCTTCTTGCTGCGCTTGATCGCCGACTCGATGTCGCGGCCGACCTGACCGACGACGCCGGGGCCGGGGACGGCGCTCAGGCTTCCGTCGTTGATCGGCGTTCCGCCTTTGGCGCCGGGGGTGGAGATGAACACGTCCCAGCGCTCGTGGGTCAGGCGCGGAAGCGTGAGCAGCGGCGGCGGCGACGCGGCTTGCAGCAGCAAGCTCACCATGAGCTGGGCCGGCTTCTCCAACCACGTCGAGCCGCCGCCTCCGCCGTCGGAGGCGAGACTCCACTCGAGGGTCGCCAGCGCCTTGCGCTCCTTGGGGACGCGTTCCACGTGGAGGAACAGGTGCGCCGGAAGGTCGGTGTTGATCACGCAGTGGCCGCGCTTGCGGCAGGCGGGAGCGTCGCACTGGGCGACGATCGAGCCGCCACTACCCACCATCAGGTCGACGAGTGCGTCGCGGCCGTGGCGATAGAGCGCGCCGTGCAGGCGCTTGCGTAGCTGCGTCGGGTACCGACCGACGACCTCGTCGGCACGGAGGGTGAAGTGGAGGCCTTCGAGATCACGTCGGACGTCGATCCAGGGCCCGCGGTCGTCGGACCAACCGAGCGTCGCGCCATCGTCGGTGGCGCGCACGCTGAACGCCGCGGAGTGCGCCCCGGACTGCGCTTCCGCGTAGGAGCGCAGGTGCTTCGCGATCAGCTCCGGGGGATCGGTGTCGAAGTCGGTGTCTTCGAACGTCGGGAGCGCGTTCGAGGCGGCGTAATCTTGGAAGGCCTTGAGCGGCAGGGCCAGCCCCTTGGCGGCCTCGACCGCCATCGGGGCGAGCATGCCTTGCTCGACCAAGGATTCGTGGGTCGCCGCTCGCTGCTCGATCCCCGCGGCGATCGCGGCCTCGAGAGCAGTGTCGTCTGTTCGGGCTTCGGAGAGCTGATGGCCTTCCAGTCCACCCAGCATGCGCGCCGCGGTCTGCCGGTCCTGCTCGACGAGGACCTCCAGCGGCTGCGTGCCAGTGAGCCAGAGCCCGACGGACGCCTGGTTGACTCGGTTTTGCTGCCACGCCCACCAATCATCGTCGTGATCGATCCAGCCGTCGACGTGCGGGGAGAAGCTTCCATCGCGAATGGAGTGCTGATGATGGAGGGCGACGCCGTACGTGCGCTCCAGCTGGGAGGAGCATTCCGACAGCTGCTGCCGCGCGGTGGCGCCCGCCGGGCTGCGCCAGAACCGTCCGAATTCGCCGCTGGTCTCCTTATTGCTCATCCAGGAGGTGAGCAACACCTGAATGCCCCACGGCACGAGATCCACGACCAGCTTGATGTCCTTGTTCCACGAGCCGGTGAACAGGCGGATCGAGCAGTCCAGTCGCTTGCTGTTGGCAGGGCCCTTGGCGACGTACGCCTCGATGTCGGCTGCGGTGGGCTCGCTCCCGATGGCGTTCGGGCCCAGGATTGGCTCGAGCGCAGCGGTGAGCAGCTGATGGAACGCCGCGAGTTCGCGGTGCACGAGCGCAGCTGAAGCCGTCACCTCGTCGACCGTGGTGGCGCCGGCGTTCGCCGCATCGAGGAGATCCCAATATGCCTCCCAGAAATCGTCGTGCAACAGCGCGGAATATGGCGGCACGGTCTCCAGACGGGGTGTCGTGCGGAGCTGGGTGTGAATGGACATCGCACTGCTCATCGACGAGACACGCAACGTCTCTAGTCGACACACGTCCATTCGACGCACAAGGTGGTGGTGTACCCAGTCTCAGCCTGCGATTTTTCGGCAAGGCCATGTGTCCAGTGCGGTTGGCTCGACCGGCGGGACGGGAGCGGCTGGAGCGTCACCAGATGGTCGCGACCTCGTAGCGCGGGAATCCGCTGTCTAACCGCGGGTACCACCTGGGGCCGTCTTGCTCGATCAGGGCGTCCTTGGCGAGCTTGCGCAGGGCTGGGGAGACGAGGTACGGGGCGAGGCCGGTGGTGCGGGCGATCTCGGTGTTGGAGAGGCCCGGCTGGTTGCGGACGATGCTGAGGAGCTTGGCGCTCTCGTCGGGGCTGACCGCGGGGGCTGGTCGGAGGGCGGCGGCTGCGGCTTGGCGCTCCAGTTCACCGATGGCGCGCTTCACGTCGCGCAGCTTGGTCATCTCGCGGCGCAGATGCTCGCGATGGGCCAGGAGATCGGCGCGGAGCGTCGTGAGGAACGGGCTGTCGCTCGCCGCTCGCTCAGGGGTGCGGCTCGCTCGCACGGCCCAGATCACGCGGCTCGTGAGCGCCAGCTCCTCCTTCTTGATGAGGAGCTCCTCCTCGCGGAGCCGGAGCTGCTTCAGCAGTGCGGCCCCGGGGTTGCGAGGCGGCGAATCTTTGAGTGCCATCGTCCTACGACCCGACCAGCCACGCGACGACCGACGCCGAGCCGACGCTGATCAGCCCGACGCCGGCCATGAGCACGAGCCAGGCGTCGGCGCTGGGGCCGGGGGCGAAGTCGGTCGGATCGTCGGGGTCATGGAAGACCGCGCGCTGCTTCCCGAGCGCGTGCTTGTTGCCGGCCGGGCGGTCGTGGTTTGACGTCGCCTCGACGCGCCCATGGGCGGGCGAGTCGAACGCGTAGATCGGCTTCCAGCACGGTCGCCCCGAGTCGACCTGGAGTTCGAGGTCCACGACCTTGGCGGTGGCCGCGAGCCAGTCGGTGGGGATCGACGCGTTGCTGCGCTGCCGGCGCAGGTGGCGGATGACGACGGCGACGCCCAGCAGGAAAACCACGACGCCGAACGCGAGCGGCATCGGCGAGCTGGCGGTGGCCACGGCATCCATCGGTTCGAGAGTAGACGGCGCGACCGCGGCTCGCTCCGCTGCGGCGCGTGGACACCGGACTCGCGTTCCGCGGGCCTTTTGGTGTCTACGCGGGTTGCCGCGTCGGCGGGCCCGGGTGGGCGAGCTTCGGCTGGCTGCGGGCATTTACGCTGCGCCGATGGGCTTTGACGACACGCTCCGCTCCGCCGCCGACGACCTCTGGGAGGCTCAGCACGCGCACCCGTTTGTGCGCGGGCTCGGCGACGGGTCGCTGCCCGCGGCACGGTTCCGCGAGTACATCGCCCAGGACTACGTGTTCCTCATCGACTACGGCCGCCTGCTCGCGCTCGGGGCTGCCCGATCGCCCGACCTCCCGACGATGCGGCGCTTCGCCGACCTCACCCAGGCGATCCTCGTGACGGAAATGGACCTCCATCGGGGGCTGGCCGCGAGCTGGGGCATCGACGAGCCGACGCTCGCGGCGACCAAGCCGACGCCTGTCACGTCGGCGTATGTCGACTTCTTGCTGCGGACTGCGGCCCTGGGCGACTTCGCTGAGCTGGTCGCCGCGCTCCTGCCCTGCATGTGGAGCTACGCCGAGATCGGCGAGCGCCTGGCCGCAGCGCAGGCCTCGGGGGCGGCCGACCCCGGCCCGTACGCCGAGTGGGTCGCGACCTACGCCTCCGCCGAATTCCAGGACCTGGCGGCCTGGTGCCGAGGGCTCACTGCCGAGCTCGCAGCCGATGCCGGACCGGCGACCCGCGACCGCATGACGCGCGCCTTCCTGGCCGCGAGTCGCCACGAAGTCGCGTTCTGGGAGGACTGCTGGGCTGGCGCCGCCCTCGAACGCGCAGGGCTGGCCGGCACGTAGCTCCGCGGGCTTAGCCGGCCAGGCGCTCGTGGAGTAGCCCGGCCACTTCGCGGCTTTCGCTGCGGCGGAGCGGGCCGCGGGCGGCGACGCGCTTGGCGAGTTCGGTGGGGCGCAGGATCACGTGGCCGCCGAGGGTCAGGGTCCCGAGGAGCGGGAACTGGCCGCCGGTGAACGAGAGGGCGGTGTGGAGCGGCACGTGAGGGAGGTCGGCGAGGGCGCCGCAGAGGAGCGTGCGCTGGCGGTCGAGGAGATCCAGAAGGGCGGTGTGGTCGTCGCCGCCGACGCGCAGCGTCGACGGGCCGAAGAGCGGCCGGTGGATGCGCACCCGCTTGAGGGCGATCGGTCGGCTCGCGATCACCCAAACGCCGGAGGTGCCAACGGCGACGTGGTCGATCGACGGGCCGGCCGCGCCGGCGGGCGCGACGTCATGCAGGAGGAACGCGGAGCGCTCCAGCATCGCCGCGAGATGGCGAGGTTCTGCGGCCGGCCGTGCGCCAGGCCGGGCCGGCGCGCCGACGCGAGTGCGGAGCGGATGGGCGGCGGCAGCCGGGGTCGGGGCGTCGGCGTAGCCGTTCATGCCCCGGGTGACGGCACCTCAGCCCGTCGCTGGAGGCCAAACCCCTCCGCCTGGCCGGACGTTCGGGCGGCGCTGCGGGCTCTAGTTCCCCATCGCTTCACTGACGCACGGAATCCCCGCGCCGGCGGGCATCGCGACGAAGCGGCGCTTGGTGTTGGCCCGGTTCGTGAACTTCACGCGGCCGTTGTCGGTGGCGGTGACCTTCCAGCCCGCGACCGTCTTGCTCTTGGTACACGCGCGCATCACGACCTTGGCCTGGGCGCACGTCACGCCCTTGGACCGGAACGTGACCGTGAGCGAATACTCCGACATGTCGCCGCCCCCATTGATCTGGCACGGCCCGGCCGCGGCGGCCGGGGCTGCAGACGCGCCACCGACCGATAGGCACGCCACAGCAGCGAGCAGGGAGAAGCGGGCAAGAGCAACGGAGCGCATGGCCGCTTCACGATACGACGCACCGCCGTTGAGAGCGAGGGGCGAAAGTGGCCGGGGCCGCGGTGGGGCGCCAAGTCACCGATGAGTTCTCGACTCCTCGGCGGTCTACGTTCTGAGCAACCCGCCTGGGTGCCGCGTCGGGCAAGCGCCTGGCGTTGGGTCGGGCAAGGAGAGATTCACATGAAGCATCAGATCGTCCCCAACCTGTGGTTCGACGGGAACGCCGAAGAAGCCGCGAACTTCTACGTGTCGGTGTTCCCGGACTCCCGAATCCTGAGCATCTCGAACTACCCGGAGGGCTCGCCGGGGCCGGCGGGCGAGCCGATGGTGGTCGAGTGGGAGATGAACGGGCAGCGGTTCATGGGCATCAACGGCGGCCCCCAGTTCACGTTCTCGGAGGCGGTGTCGTTCCTGATCGAATGCGACACGCAGGAGGAGATCGACACCTACTGGGACCAGCTCCTGGCGGGCGGCGGCACGGAGTCGATGTGCGGTTGGTTGAAAGACCGCTTCGGGCTGTCGTGGCAGGTCGCGCCGGCCGGCATGGAATCCCTGTTTGCCGACGCCGACAAGACCAAAGCCGAGCGCGCCATGAAGGCCATGATGGGCATGCGAAAGATCGACCTCGCCGCGCTCAAAGCCGCCGCCGACGGCACGGCCGTCGCGCAATAGCCAGCCGCCTTCGGCGCGCTCGCCCCGTACGCTCGCCATGTGAGCCCTTCGCCTTCCGGACCTCAGGCGGTCGCCCGCTGGATCGAGAGTGAGCGCGCCGTCTATGACCTCGCCCGCTACGTGGTGAGCCCCGAGCGCGACGTCCCGCTGGTCTGCGTGACCGTGCAGCCGCGCGTCGATCACCCGCTGCTCGACCCGGGCGCGCTCGCGCGGGACCTCGGCGACGCGGCCGAAGTCTGGGTGGTGCCGATCGCCAAGCACCAGTGGATGCTCACTGAGGAGCTGCCCAAGGGGCTCGACGTGTACGGCGGCGCCGTACGCGTTTGGTGGCCCATGGAGGACGCGCGCAAGGCGCAGCCGCGCGACCATCCGACGTTCGCCGTGTTCTCCGAGGAGGACGCTGCGCGGGCCGTGCGCGACATCGTCGCCCACGTCACGCAGCCCCGCGAAGGCGAGCCGCAGCCTGGCGACGACGTGACCGGCGTCGTGACCGGCGTGCATCCAAACGGCGCCGACGTGCGCCTCTCGACCGGCCACCTCGGCTTCGTGGCCAACGCCCACATGGCCGAGAATGCCGAGATCTACCACGCGCAGGAGGTCGTCCAAGAAGGGCAGACCGTGAAGCTGCGGGTGAGCGACGACGCCCACGAAACCGGCCGCGACCGCCTGCGCGTGTCGATGCGGCCCTTCGCGCCCGACCCGTGGAAGCGCGTGATGGACCAGTACCGCAAGGGCTCGGTCGTGGAAGGAGTCGTACTGCGACTGACCCCGTTCGGCGCGTTCGTCGAGCTCCTGCCCGGCGCCGAAGGCCTGATCCACAAGAGCCAGATCTCCGACCAGTTCGTCGACCACCTCCCCGACTTCCTCCGCGAGGGCGACCGGATCGCCGTGCGCATCAACGACGTGAACCGCAAGGAAGGCCGCGCCGAACTCACCCTGCGCGGCATCGGCGCCGACGAACCCATCCTCCCGGTCGCGTCGCTCTACGAAGACGGCCCGCCGTGGCTGTCGACCTGGCGCGACGATGAATCCGGGGCCGCCGCCGACCGGCCCGGCGACCAGGGCGCGCCTCGCGACCCGGCGGGCCACGACGCACACGGCGCCGCCGGCCGTGGCGACCACCAGGGCCCGTCGCCGACCGAACAGGCGCTGCACGACGAACTCGACGCCGCCTACGCTCGCATCGCCGAGCTCGAGCAGCGCCTCGCCGACCTCGATCGGTAGTAGCGCGACCGACCAAGTCGGGTGGCCTGCGTTGCGCGCCCAGGCTGTGCTGCCCGGTAGGCGCCGCCTCCCCGCCCGCCTCGCTACCCAGTAGCGGTGCGCTGCGCGGCCAGTTCCGCAAGTGCCGATGGTCCGATCGCGGTCACGGCGTCGCTGAGAGGGAATGGCTCGTCGACTGGGCAGGCGAAGAAGCTGCGGTCCGGCCCGAGGTCGTCGCTGGCGGAGCGAAAGCCGCGAGAGACCTTCGGGGTCGCGGTGCGTTTGATCTCGACGGCCCAGCGCTCGCCGCCGGGCCACGTCAAGACGAGGTCGATCTTAGCGCCGCCGGTTGCCCGGTAGTAGGTGGCGTCGACAAGGCCACCGGCGGCCTGCACGAGCTGCTGAACCACGAACCCTTCCCAGCTCATCCCCGCGACCGGATGGCTGAGCAGCGCGTCGAAGTCGTCGATCCCGAGGAGGGCATGGACGAGGCCGGCATCGCGGACGTACACCTTGGGCGAGCGCACCAATCGCTTGCCCAGGTTGGAGGCGGACGGCTCCAGTCGACGCACGAGGAGCAGGTCGACGAGCAGGTCGATATACCGCGCCACCGTGGAGCCCGAGACCCCGAGACCGGCCGCGAGCTGCGCGGCGTTGAGCGGTGAACCCTGGCGATGCGCAAGCATCGTCCACAGCCTGCGGAGGGTCTCGCCGGGGACTCGAGGACCCAGTGACGGGATGTCACGTTCGAGGTACGTGGAGATGAACGCCTGTCGCCACCGGACGCTGGCTGCATCGCTGCCCGCCGTCAGGCTGTCCGGAAAGCCGCCACGGACCCAGAGGTCGCGGTGGCCCGTCCCGGGTACTTCGAGCATGGAGAGTGGCGCCAGCTCGGCGACCGCAAGCCGCCCCGCAAGTGATTCGCTCGCCCCGGCGATCAGGTCGATCGACGCGGAGCCGAGCAGGAGAAAGTGCCCCGCAGATGAGCCGGATCTCCGGCGGCGGTCGATGGTGCCGCGGAGCACGGGGAAGAGGTCGGGCACGCGCTGCACCTCGTCGAGAATCACCAGCTGGTCCGGGTGCTCATCGAAGTAGAGCTCGGGCTCGGAGAGGCGAGCGAGATCGCGCGGCGACTCGAGGTCGAGATACGTCGAAGGCTGTTCGCGGCCCAGCTCGAGCGCGAGGGTCGTCTTCCCGACTTGTCTGGGTCCGGTCAGCGCGACGGCCGGAAACTCGGCGAGGAGTTGTCTGGTGACGACCGCTTGGCGACGCGCGAACATCCTTGCAATTCTGCCATAGCGTGAAAGAATTGCAAGGATAAGCCTTCCCTCGGGATCCTGAGTCGGTCGCTCGCGCGCGCTGGTCGGGCCTCGTTCCGAAGCGCGGCTGCGCGACCGGTTACGCGCGACTGGCCGAATGGCCGACACACAACTTGCTTGTTGGCGGGTACGTTCGGATTCGGCGCCTGGTTCAGTGGGCTGACAACACACCATGTGAAGGGGAGAGCACATGAGGACAGATCGGCAAACAGCCGTCGTGGCGGGGTTGGCCACGATCGGCATTGCGGCGGTGGCAATCGGGTCGCTGATCGGGCCAGAGTGGACACCCACACGGCCAGAGTCCGCGGGGACGCTTGGCGACGTGGTCTCGCTCGCCGGGGTGTCGTTGCTGTTCGGGGCGTGTTTTGCGTACTGGGCGACGGCACCGCACCGCGATTTCCGCGGCTCGCGGAGCCGACGCCGCTTTGCGAGGGCCGCAGCGATGGCGCCGCTCGATGCCTCCGGCGGGTCCAGCGCGTCCGGGGGCACCGGCGCGGCGGGGGCGTTCAGCGCGCTCGACTCGTCCGCCGCGCTCGGTGCGCGCGATGGCTCCCGAGGGCCTGGTGGGACGAAGGGATCCGACTCGTCGTCGGGACCGGTGCAGGCCGTCGGTGAACTCGCCGTGATGCCCGATCCTGGCCGTCGCTCAACGCCCGACCGACGGACCGCGCCTGACCGGCGTTCCGCCAAGGATCGTCGCGCGACACGTCGCTCGACCCCAGATCGCCGCGTCTATGACGTGCTCTATTCGGACGCGGACCCGTACCCCGACCCGCTTCCGCACGGCCGCGTTGAACCGTCGGCCGCGTCGACGCAGGCCGCGGCCACCGCGGTGAAGCAGGCCTTGGACGCTGCGGCGGCCATCGCGAAGGCCGCCGGCGCTCCGGGGACGACGCCGTTCGGTCCTCAGGCGAAGGGGGAGGAAGCCCCAAGCGCCGACGCCTACTCGGGCGCCTACTCCAAGGCTGCCGCGGACGCGTCGTCGCCGCTTGCCGGACTCGAGGAGTACGTGAGGTCGGCAGACCAGGCTGGCCAGTCGCCCGACCACACAGGCGCGTCGGCCGGCGAGGCGGACCCGTCGACGAACGAGGTTTCGGCCAACGGGTCGGGAGCGCGTCGTCGTTCGCATGAGCCGACGTCGCGGTTGCGGCGAGCCCGTTCGCTCGATCGAATCGCCCGCGATGCGCGGATCGGCAAGGCCGCCGAGAACTACGTCGGCGCGATCGTGGGGCGCGTGGGGCGCGCCTCCCACGACGTGAAGGTGGGGACGGTCCTTGGCCCACCGGAGATCTCGTTCCATCACGGCGACATCGACTTCCTGCTCGTCGGCCGCGACGGGGCGCCCTCGTTTCTGCTCGAGGTCAAGGCCGCCAACCCGGAGCGCCGCGGTGGGGCGGAAGGAGAGAAACACGCGGCCCAGGCTGCGAGAGGACGCCGCGCGGTGCTGGAACTCACCGATGGCGCCGTGAACCCGATCCCGATCGTCGTCTACGTCGACCCGATCGGCACCGGCGCCGACACCCTCAAACTCCGCCCGCTGGAATCGAGCGAGACCCACGCGGGCGTGTGGAGCGTCGGCGCCAAGGGCCTCGAATCGGCCATTCGCAGCTTGGCCCAGGAGTACAACCGCAGCCGGCACTGAACTCGCGTACGGGTCAGCGTGCGGCCACGACATCGCTCGCGCGGGGCCAGCGCGGGCTGCGGTGGGGTGGTCGACTAACGTCCGGCCGACCCCTCCATGGCGACCAAGCAATCCGATCCACGCGCGCAGGCCCGCGCCGCTGTGCTGCGGAGCTGGATCGCGCTCGAACGCTTCGACACCAAGACGCTCGAACGCCCCGATCCGCACGGCCGCCCGCCGCGCGGCCGGCGTCGATTCGCGGTCGACATCGGCCCGCGGGACCCCCTCCCGTGGGAGTCCGGGCATGTCGCCTACGGTCAACCGCTCGTGAGCGACAAGGTCGAGTGGCGCCACACGCTGCACCTCGGCCAGTTCGACATCGGCGCGGCCTATGAGCGCGTCGAAGCCGTCTTCCCCGACTCCGAAGAGGCCCGCGAACTGCGCCGGACGACCCGAGGCACCGCGCCGCTCTTGGCGATGTCGCTCACGCCCGACGGCCGGCCGATCATGGACTCGCTCCAGGTGTCGAGCGCCGCGTGGTCGATCGCGCAGACGCTGCGACTCGGCGTCGACGATCCCAAATGGCTCGTCGGGTTCGACGACGCACTCGGGGAAGTCCGCGGCGCCTTCGAGCGCATCGTGATCGACTCGGCCGGAGGCGACCCAGCGAGCGACGCAGGGCGCAGCGAGGCCGTCGGGAGCGAGGCGGCCGCCGGCTTGCGCGTCGTGCCCGACCCGTCGTCGGAGGGCGCCGTTCCCGAGGCTGGGCCCGACGCCCCGGAAGAGCCGGACGACTCGAACATCATCGAGGCGATCGACGACGAGGGCATCGCGGTCGAGCCGATCACGTGGGACCACGTGCTCCGCCTGCTGGGCGCTGCGACGGCCATTCTCGAGACCGAGGGGCAACTCACGATCCGGCCGGTCGTGCGCTCGACGACGTGGGCCGAGAGCCGACGCGTTCCCTACGGCACCGGCGACACGCTCCTCAACAGCTTTGCCGTCGACGACCTGGAGCGCGTCGCGCGCAAGCTCGAGGATCACGCGCCGGGCGCGGCGCTGGCGCGCTACCTGGATGCGGCACACGTCGCGGTGGACGAGGCGGCCGACCGGATCGACGTCGACGAGCGCCTGGATGCCGTCCGCGCGCAGACTGATCCGTCTCGGATGCCGGCCGGCCGCTGGCCCGCCGACGCCACGCACGACCTTGCGCTTGGCCAGCAAGTCGCGGTCAACCTCGCCCTCGGCGGCTCGGCCTTGCGTGACCCAACCGACCCAGCCGATCGACCCGCGTCGCACCTGGATGACGCGCCGATGCCGATCGTCGCGGTCAACGGCCCGCCCGGCACTGGCAAGACGACGATGCTGCGGGACCTGATCGCCGCCGTCGTGACCGAGCGCGCCGACGTGATCGCCGCGTTCAAGCAGCCCGGCGACCTGTTCAAGGGCGAGGCGCTGTCGGTCAGCGGCGACCGCGTCGTGCGGGTGAGCAAGCTCGCGCGGGGGGTCGCGGGTCGCGAGATCCTGCTGGCGTGCGCCACCAATGCGGCCGCACAGAACGTGTCGCTGGAACTGCCCGACCTGGGAGCGATCGACCCTGAGTGGCGTGCCGGGAGCGGATACCTGGCCGACTTCGCGACGGCGGCGCTGCGCGCCGGTGCCCTGTCGGACCTGCGGTTCGGCGAAGGCCAGGCCGGGAGTCGCGGCGCCGGTGCGCGTCGGCCCGCGGACGCCCTCACGCTCGACGGCTTTGACGCGCTGGCTCCGGCCCCGCCCAGCGACGACCCGCACGCACTCCAGGCATGGGCGATGGTCGCCGCACGACTGGGCCGGCGCAGCTATTGCAAGGACTTCGCAGGCGCCGTCTGGTGGGGCACCGCGCCGCGGCCGGGCGATCGAGGTGGCTGGTCGCAGGCGCCGAAGATCGCGCCGACCGAGCGGGCCGAGCGCGGACTCGCCGCCCTGCTGAATGGCACACAGAATGCGGATGGGCGCCAAGCGTGGGCGGAGTCGCGCGACCGGTATCTCGCGGCTCGCGCGCGCGTGGAAGCGATTCGAGCGGAGCGCCAGGGCGTGGCCGACGCGCTCGTCCCCGCCGACGACCTGGAGCGTCAGTCCGTGGA
The DNA here is from genome assembly GCA_032119595.1 of Solirubrobacteraceae bacterium. Lineage (GTDB taxonomy): Bacteria > Actinomycetota > Thermoleophilia > Solirubrobacterales > Solirubrobacteraceae > JAGIBJ01. Next base: position 158,080 of record JAUMBQ010000004.1, read on the forward strand.
GGCCGAACTCGAACTCGATGGCTGGCTGGCCGAGGCCGAGCGACTCGACGCCGAGCGCACCGAGGCGGCGGAGGCTGCGGCCCCGCTCGTGCTCGCGCATGCCGCGGCGAAGAAGGCGCTCGAGGCCCTCGGCGAGGCGCCCGCCGCCCACCTGCTGAAGCGGCTCACGCCGGCAGGGCGCGAGCGAGAGGGCGTGCGCAAGAACGCGCTCGCCAAAGCCGACCTCGCGCACCGCGACGCCAAGACCGCGCTCGATCGCGTGCACGAACTCGACCGCCATGCGGCGCAGGCGCGGCGGGAAGCGTCGCGGTGCAAGGACGCTTTGAGCGCGACGCTGTCCCGCCTCACGGCCCGCGCCGACGCCGCGCAGGATGCGGCCGACGGCGCGATGCCGTTCGTCGTTCCGGGTGAGGCGTGGGAGCAGGATCGCGCGCTGCGCGACCTGCGGGCGCCTTGGTCCGACGACGTCTGGAACCGCGCCCGCACCGACTGCTTCCTCGCCGCGCTCGATCTTCACGAAGCGACCCTGCTCGCCAACGGTCGCGACGCCCGCCGCAATCTCGCGGTCGCGATCGACCTGCTCACGGGGCGCGTGACGGGCCTGACGCGCGACGTCGTCTTGGCGGCGTGGCAGACGCTCTTCTTGCTGGTGCCCGTGGTCAGTACGACCTTCGCGTCGCTGCCGACGATGCTCACGGGCCTGGGTCAGGAAGACCTTGGCTGGCTGCTCATCGATGAGGCCGGCCAGGCCCAACCGCAGCAGGCGGCTGGCGCGATCTGGCGGTGCAAGCGCGCGGTGATCGTCGGCGATCCGCTCCAGCTCGAGCCGGTGTCTGGCTTGCCGTCGTCGCTCGCCGACGCGATCCGCACCCGCTACGACGTGCCCATCGCGTACGTCTCGCCCGAGGCTTCGGTCCAGCGCCTCGCCGACGCCGTGATGCCCTGGGGCGGGCACCGCGGCGAGCTCGACTTGTGGGTCGGCGTCCCGATGAACGTGCACCGGCGGTGCGAGGACCCCATCTTCGACCTCGTGAATGCGATCGCGTACGACGGCCGGATGGTCAACGCAACGGTCGCCCGGGTGCCGCACCCGGCGCTTCGGGTGGAGACGTGCTGGCTCGACGTGCCTTCGAGCGGTGGTGCGTCCGAGGGCCACTGGATCCTAGAGGAAGGCGCGCGCCTGGATGCCCTGCTCGAGCACCTCGGCATGAACGGCTACGACTTCCGGCAGGTCTTCGCGGTGAGCCCGTTCCGCGACGTCGCCTGGCAACTGCGGCGCCGCGCCGAGGATCCGCGCCATCCCGGGATGGTCGGCGGCACCATCCACACGATCCAGGGCCGCGAGGCCGACACCGTGATCGTCGTGCTCGGTGGCGACCCGACCAAGCCGGGCGCCCGCCAGTGGGTCGCCGACAAGCCGAACCTGCTCAACGTGGCCGTGAGTCGTGCCCGCCAGCGGCTCTACGTGATCGGCGATTACGACCGCTGGATCGACTTGCCCTACCTGCGCGAACTCAGCGGCTTGCGTCGCGTGGCGCCCCGCGCCGCGGGCGCGTCAGTGCGGTAGGCGCGTCAGCGCGCGGCGCGGTGACCGCTCAGGCGGCGCCGCAGCACTTCTTGTATTTGCGACCGGAGCCGCACCAGCAGGGGTCGTTTCGGCCCGGGGGCCAGGGCTCGCCGTCGTCGCGGGCTTCGAGCGCTTCGACAAGCGCCTCGGGCATCTCGTCGGCGGCTTGGCCGGGGGTGCTGCCGTGCTCCTCGAGTAGGGCGACGGTGAGTGGTCGCAGCACGATCGCTCCGCCGGCGGCCGGCCATTCGCGCCAGAACAGCTCGAGTTCGCGGTAGAAGGCGTCGGCGTCGCCCATGCCGAGTTCGTCCATCTCCTTCGGCCATTTTGCGACGGCGGCGTCGAGTTCGTCGCGCGGCAGGAACAGCTGGACGGCCTCCTCGTCGGTCCCGGCCGAGAGGCGCTGGCCGAGCGATTCGAGTTCGCGGAAGGCCTCGATGTCGTCGGCGTCGGGCGCGAGGTCCAGGTCGCGACGCAGCAGGGCGCGCGGGACGCGGGCGATCGCCAAGACGTCTTCGTCGCCCGTGGCCGTGGCCAGGACCAGCGCTTCGTCGTGCAGGGAGAGCGCCAGCGGCGCGTCGGCGCGCTCGGCCGCTTCGGCGAAGGCGCCGATCAGGAACGCGTCGCTGGCCGCGTCGCCGTCCGGGCCGACGCGCTCGGTGTGGAGATCGGCGATGGCGGCTTCACGGTCGCCGCTGACGAATCGGTAGCCGAGCCAGGTACCGATCTCGCGGCGCGGGTTGGTGCACGGGTGGTCGAGTGCCAGACGCTGCAGGCGGATGGCTTCCTCATAGAGGCCCTGCTCGAAGAAGTCGTCGGCGAGCTCGCCGTACAAGTCGCCGATCGGCTCGTGCTCCTCAGCCGTTTCGGGGTGCTCGGCGTCCAGCGTCGCCAGCTCTCGCAGCGCCGCCTCCGCCGCCTCCGTGCTCGGGGCGTCGATGAACCGGTCCATCAGCTGGTCGATCCGCGCAAGGCTCATCGGCCCAGTCTGACGCCCGAGCTGGCGAGCCGCGGCCCAAGGCAAGTCCGGCTGCCGCCGGGTGCTCGCGCGCCACCGCCCGGTCCGCGCCCCAGGCCCGGACCGGCTTTGCTCCGCAGGGTCTCCTCAATTTCGATGCAAGGCGTGCGTGTCTGGACACGCCCAGCGGGCCAGCCTTTCCCCCGGGGTTGGGGTACCTCTCGAAAAGCAGCCGTCCTACGACGTCGGACGGAGTCGCACCATGTAGGACAGGTCGTTTTCGAGAGGTACCCCAAACCGAGGTTCGTTTCGGCTGTGTTTTCGGGGGTCTTCTATGTCTCGTCCTATGAGTGTTCGGCTTTCGGTCCGAACTCGCGCGCGGATGGTCGAGCATGCGCGGCAGGCGGGGGTGACGTCACACGCGCTGGCGGTGCGTCATATCGAGGAGGGGCTGCGGGTGCCATCGACTACTACGGCCAGTTCAGCGACGAGATCGACGAGCACCTCGCCGTCTATGGGGCGGCGAAGGTGGCAAGAGAGCCTGTCGGTGCGGCCGGGTTCGAAGCGCTCAAGCGGGTTCGCGGACACGGGCCCGGTCGGAGCCGGTAGATCCGAGCTGGCTCCGCAGGCTCCCGGGCCTCCCGCCCTCCGGGCCTCGCACCTTCCCGGGCCTCCCGCCCTCCGGCGGCTCGCGCGCGGAGGCGGCGCCCGCCAACGCGGCCCGCGCCATAGGCTTCTCGCTATGTCTGAAGAAGCGACCGAACGCCGCGCCCGCTGGGTGCAGGACGAATCTGAGATCGCTGAGCTGGCCGCACTCGTCGTCGATCCCGCCCGCGAGCAGCTGATCATCTGCATCACCAAGCAGCCGGCGCTCGACCAGCCGATGATCGACCCCGACGCCGTCGCCGCCGAACTCGGCGACCGCGCCGACGTGTGGGTCGTCACCGAATCCGGCGACGCCTGGGCGCTCACCGAAGCGCTTCCGCCCAAGATCGACGTGTACGGCGGCGCCGTGCGCGCCTGGGCCCCGATCCCCGCCGGCAAAGAGCCGTACCCGAGCGACCACCCGCAGTGGACCGTCTTCAGCCCGGACGACGCCCCGCGGGTGATGGAACAGATCCTCGCGTTCGTGAACCTCGCCGACAACCCTCCGCCGGAATTCGGCAGCGAATCGATGGCGACCGTCACGGCCGTCCGCAAAGCCGGTGCTGAGCTCACGCTCGCCAGCGGCCACCCGGCCTTCGCATCCAACCAGCACCTCGTGCAGCACGGCGAGGTCTACCACGCGCGCGAGATCCTCGAGGTCGGCCAAGAGATCAAAGTGCGCGTCGGGCCCTGGCACGCCCAGGCCGCCAAGGTCTCCGTGTCGATGCGCGACTTCGCGCCCGAGCCGTGGGAACGCCTCGAAGAGGTTTATAACGTCGGCGACGTCGTCGACGGCGTCGTGATCCGCCTCCAGCCCTACGGTGCGTTCGTGGAGCTGCTCCCCGGCGCCGAAGGCCTGCTGCACCTCAGCAAGATCTCCGACCAGTACGTCGAGTACGTCGAAGACTTCCTCGCCCCCGGCGACCGCGTCACCGTGCGCCTGCTCTCGCTCGACGGCTACAACCGCAAGGCCGAGATGAGCATCGTCGACGTCCGCGGCGACGCGCCGCTGCCGCCCGCCTCGGTCTACCCCGGCGGTCCGCCGTGGCTTCCGGACTCCCCCGAAGCCTTCGAGGACGAGCCCGAGTCCGAGGTCGCCGGTCACTACCAGCAGCAGCGTGAGCGCGACGACCGTCCCGCCCGCGACGGCGACGATTCCGCCGACCGCGCGGCCGACGCCTCCGCCAGCGGCCCCGACGAGATCGCGCTTCTCAAAACGCAGCTCGCCGAGCTGCAGGAGCGGCTCGAGAGCGTCGAGCAGGAGCGCGCGAAGCTCGCCGAAGAGCTCAGCGCCCTGCGCCAGTAACGATGATGCCCCAGCCGATGCAAGCCCTGCCCGACCTCCACACCGTGTTCGGGTTCGGCGTCGCCGGTAACTTCGCGGGGCATCTGGAGCAGGCCGGCGAGGCCGCCGACTTCGTGCGCGTCGCGGCGGCCGAGCCAGAAGCGCCGAAAGGCATCTTCCCGTGGTTCGTGCCGGGCGCCGGGGCGGGCGCCGCGGCCGACGTGCCGGCCTTCCTCAGCACCTTCCCGATCTCCTCGACCCAGGTCGTCCTGCCCCACGGAGACGGCCTGAACTTGCAGATCGAGCCCGAGGTCGGCCTGCTGGCGCGCGTGGTCTACAACGCCGACGGCAGCGTCGCCTCGCTGGTTCCCGAGGCAATCGGCGCGTTCAACGACTGCTCGATCCGTCGCCCCGGCGCCAAGAAGATCAGTCACAAGAAGAACTGGGGCGCAGACTCCAAGGGCCTCGCGTCGCTCCTGATTCACATCGACGACCTCGGGTCGACTGGCCCGACGGCCACCTGGCGGCTGGCCTGCTTCCTGCGGCGCGGGGCCGAGGTGCACGCCTACGGCATCGACAGTCCCCTGCCCGGCTACTCGTACTACGGCGACCAGCTCCTGACCTGGATCGTCGACCGACTGACCCACCAGACCGGCGCCGACGACACGCCACTGGAGCCCGTCGGCGACTACCTGCGCGCAGCCGGCAACCCAGCGATGGTCCTCATCGGGATCGGGGCCACGCAGTACACGCCGTTTGGCGAGACGACCTTCCTGCAGGTCGGCGACGAGTCGATCGTCGTCGTGTATGACGGCGCCCAGTCGTCGCCCGAGACGGTCGCTGCGGCTGTCGCCGCTGGCGCCGCCGACGAGCTGCCGCTCGCCTCGGTGCTGCGGCAGCACGTCGTCGCCGGCTGAGCGGCGCAACTCTCAGCGCGGCGTCCGGTTTACTCAGGCGATGCCTTCGTCCAGCGACCCCGCTCCTCAGCCGACGCCCGCACCGGGCGACGACGGCAAACAGATCCGGATCTACCGGATCGAACGCGCCATCGCCCTGCTCGTGGCCATCATCGTGGTGGTGGTCGTCCTGGCCGTGCTACTCATCGGGTGCGGCGACGACCGCGACACCGCCGACACCGCTGAGGGTGGCGACGCGACCAAGGTGCAGGCCGCGCTCAAGCTGAACGCCCGGCTGCTGGTCGGGCTCGGCAGCGCGGACGCCCTCGCCGACGCACGCTGCGTCACCACGGGTGTCGCGAGCGAGTTCAACTGCGTCCCAGCCGGCGCACCTGAGCGCCAGGCGCTGCGGATCGTGCTGCGCAGCGACGGCACCGTCGCCGAGCGGTTGCGCGGCGTCGATCCGGGCACGGTCGACACCGCCGACGGCCTGGCCAAGGCCCTCGCGGCCGACGCCACGGCCCGCGGGCTCGACGCTCCGGCTGAGTACGCGTGCGCGACCACCGTCCGCACCGAGCCCGACGGAACGATGCAGCAAGGCACTACGACCGGGTTCCTCTGCGTCGCCAAGGCGCCCGCGGACGGCAGCGACTCCGCGTCGCAGCGCGCCCGGTACGTCGAGCCGTCCCCGGATGGCACGATCTCGCGCGACTACCTCGTCGACACGCCGTAGCGGCGGCACAAACACGTCACGTTCTGCGGCAGCGACCAGGCGGTTTGCATCCCGTCGCGCTGCCCGCAGTCCGGCCCGCAGTCCGGCCCGCAGTCCGGCCCGCAGTCCGGCCCCGGATCGGGCGGGTCAGTGGTCTAGCGACGACGGTCTTCGCGCCGACCCGTCGTCCACCGGAATCCAAATTGAGCGCCGCTGACCGATAGTTATAGGTGTGACCCCCCTTGCAGCACCGTCCGCGGCGCGTTCGCTGAGCCGCACCCGCACCACCTTCATCGCCTGCGTCGCGGCCACGGCGCTGCTCGGAACGGCCTCCGTCGCGCACGCCAAGGTGTACGTGGGCACACCGGGAAGCGACAACCTTCGCTCCAAGAGTTCGGCTGGCGACACGCTCTGGGGCGGCGGCGGTGCCGACACGCTCACCGGCGGCGCGGGCCCCGACTTCATCTACGGCGTTCGCTCAAACAACAAGATCGACGGCAAAGCCGGCGACGACTACATCGAGGGCGGCGCCGGCTCCGACTCGATCGAGGGCGGCACGGGCAACAACACGATCTTCGGCAGCTCCGGCCAGGACCGCATCAACACCGGTGACGGCAACAACTACGTCGACGTCGGCGGCGGCAACGACCAGGTCACGATCGGCAACGGCAACAACGTCCTGCACACCGGCTCCGGCGGCGGGCGCTTCCGCCTCGGAAACGGCAACAACACCGTCTACTACGGCTCCGGGATCGTCTACATCAACGCCGGCTCCGGCGTGAACCACTTCTACCTCTCTGGCGTCCAGGCCGTGCGCGAACTCGACTGCGGCGGCAACCCGCAGAGCGTCATCCACGTCAACTCGGCCGCGCTCAAGGGCCGTCCGTACGCGCTTCAGGTGTTCAAGCGCAACACCACAGGCTGCGACACGATCGTCGAGTACGACGGCGACAAGCGCATCCAGGCGAAGCTCGCCGGTCTGTGGGACCCGTTCGCCCTCACCGGCGGCCCAGGTCGCGACAAGCTGTTCGGCGGCCACGGCGGCGGCTCGATCGACGCAGGCGATGGCGACAACGAAGTCTGGGCCGATCACAACGAGGACACCGGCCTGCCGCGTTCCAAGCAGTACACCACCCGCATCACGGTCGGCAACGGCAACAACAAGGTGTTCGGCGGCCGCGGCACCAACTTCATCACCGCCGGCAACGGCAACAACTTCATTCGCGCCGGCATGTACATCAACACGGTCCGCGTCGGCTCCGGCACGAACCTGATTCGCCTGCAGGGCAACGTCGGCGGCTCCAACGACATCACGATCGAAGGCGTCCCGGCCAACGGCGTCGGCTCGTTCGTCGAGTCGCTCGCCAACGGCAAGAAGCCGGTCATCAACTGCGTCGCCGGCGGTAAGGCAGCGATCGTCTACGGCAACACCAAGCCGACGTCGAACTGCAAGCCGATGTACTCAGCCCGGTCGCCGAAGGGCAAGGAACTCCAGGTGCTCCTCACCCCAGGCGTTACGGCGTCCGACCCGATCTACGACGAGCAGATCGAGCCGGGCCAGCAGGGCATCGGCGTCGCGCGCCCAGCCACCAGCTCCTAGCGAGCCCGATCGCCTCATCGGCCAGTCCGCAAGCGGGCCTCCATGGGCGGAGGCCCCGACTAGGTAGGCTGAGCGGCATGAGCTCAGATGCCACCGCGACCGCGACGGTCCCCTACGTCGACATCCTGCGGGAGTTCCACCGCGTCGAGAGCCTTTCCACCGCCGAGCGCGTGAAGTGGAAGGACTCGATCATCGAGGAGCCCGAAGCCCTCGCCGCGATCTTCGAGAAGAGCATGAAGCAGCTCGAAGACGCCTTCGGAACCGGCCAGGTGAGCGTCGCGCTGAACAGCCGCGACACCAAGGCCGGCCCGAAGCCCCCGCCGAAGCCCGTCAAGTCGACCAAGCGCAAGCCCGCGCCGAAGACCGGCCCCAAGACGGACGCCGAGAAGGCGCACGAGATCAAGTACGCGATGTTCGAGGCTGGCGGCGTCACCGTCTCCGGCGCTCCGGCCCTCGCCGCCGACTACGCCGGCTTTGCCGTCGCCCCGCTGCGCCTCAAGGGCGAAGCCGCCTTCGAAGGCGAAGACGCGCCCGAAGGCGATCCCGGCGAGCTCTTCACCATCGACCTGCTCCTGCAGTCCAACGACGCCGACGCCCTCCCGATCATCGGCGAGCTCAAATACGGCGACGACATCGACCCGCTCCTCGCCCTGCTCGAGGCCCTCGCGTACGTCGCGCTGCTCTCCACCCCCGCCCAGTTCAAGCGGCTGCGCAAGCACTTCGTCGTCACCGACGAAGACGGCGACACCCCCCGCTTCGACGAGCACGAAGAGCCCCGCTTCGACATCTACCTCTTCGTCGCCGGCCACCGCCGCAACGCCGCCAGCCAGCGCTCCGCCCTCTGGGACGCCGTGCCGTACATCATCGACGCGCTCCTCGACCAGCCCGAGATCGTCAAGCACGTCCGCCGCATCGAAGGCATCAAGCTCCCCCTCGGCGGCGACGCCCACGTCCAGCTCGCCGGCAACGCCGTGTTGGGCAAGCCGGTGGTCTGGGACCAGGATTAATCGGACTTCTGCGGGGCCTTCGGGCCCCGCTTGCGTCTGCATTGCAGACATCTGGTGAAGTGGCCGACTAGATGACCGTGCGCTCGCCTCTTCTTGCTGCCCTGACCATGCTTGGGCTTGGGCTTGGGGCCGCGCCCGCGTCGGCCGCGGCGCTCCAGGGCGACCAGGAGATCGCCGCGCTCAACGGACAGCGGGCGATGAACGGCATTCCCGGCGACATCGTCGAGAACATCGACTGGAGCCTCGGCTGCGCCAAACACATGGCGTGGGTAAAGCTCAACTTCCTCGACCACGTTGAGCCCGTCGGTACCCCCGGCTACTCACCGGAGGGCGACGCGGCTGGACAGACTGCCGTGCTCACCGGCAGCGGCTCGTCGTTCTTCGCCGACGGCCGCAACGACTTTCAGCATGCGCCCATCCACCTGATGCAGATGCTCAATCCGCTGCTGAAGACCTCCGGAGCGGCCGACGGCTGCCTCGCGACGCTCCGCGACGTGGACCGCCAGTTCGCGCAGATCTCGACCTTCAGCTACCCCGGCGACGGTGGCGTCGCGCTCACGAGCGAGACCGCCTTCGAAGGCCCGTTCGTGCCAGGCGACTTCGTCGGACTGCCGATGGGGACCACCACCGGTCCGCACCTCTTCTTCTACGCCTTCAAGCCCGGAGCGAACGCCGCCTGGTTCTCGAAAGGCCAAATCACCGCCGCCACGCTCACCGGGCCCGGCGGGGCGCCCGTGCCGTTCCAGAAGGTCGACAATCACACCACGGAAGGTGGAGCCCGGAACTTGGGCATCTACCTGTCGCCGGGCGGCATCCTGATTCCGGTCTCACCGCTCACCGCGGGAGCGACCTACACCGCCTCCGTGAACTTCACCTTCGACAGCGGCGGCACGGCGTCGCGGACCTGGTCGTTCACCGCGAGCCCCACGCTGCCGCTGCCCGCCGTGCCGGCACCCAGTCGCGCGCCGCTTGGGTTCGTGCCAGCGCCCGTGCCAACCCCAACGCCTGCTCCGCCGACACCAACGCCGGTCCCAACCCCCGGCCCGGGCACCTCAGTCGACACGAGCCCCGTCACCATCACGGAGCTCAAGCTCAAAGCGCGCTCGCTCGCGTTCAAGGCCTCGCGCGACGCGCCGCTGTGGGTCACGATCGAGCGCAAGAAGGTCACCGGCAAGGGCAAGAAGCGCCAGACGAAGTACTCCCTGAAGGACTCGCTGTCGGTCCAGGGGAAGGCAGGCGCGGTCGTCACCGTCAGCCACAAGAAGCTGGTCAAGGGCTCGTACCGCGTTACGTTCTTGCGCGGCGGAGCCAAGGGCGCCCGTCAGCTCACCAAGACCGTCACGGTGAAGTAGACCGAGCTGCTGAAGCCGTGCGTGCTGCGGCGGGAATCAGCTCCCGCCGGCCAGCCCGCGCCTGCCCGACCAGGCCGGTCGCCCCGGTCGCCAGGAAGCTGTTAGACCTTCAGGGGTGTCAGATGGCCCGCAGCGCAAGGTGTACACCGCCCACGAGCAGGTGATCGCCACCCTCACGCAGGCCCGTGACGCCGACCCGCGGGAGTGCCCGTTCGGGGTACTCGTGCAGGATCCGTGGGAGGACGGCGACCAGCAGTTCTTCTGGTACGCCACCCGCGCGGAGATGGAGTTCGCCCTCCTGGACGCCCACGCGTTCGTTGATTCCGAGGGGTTCGTCGAGGATCAGGACGACTGGCACGAGGCGCAGTACGACCTCGACCACGCCCTCCAGGACATCCGCGAGCTGCGCCCCCACGACGCCGAGGGCCTCGACGACCTCGTCAACGACTTCTTCTGCATCGTCTGGATCGGCCACTTCGAGGACCTCGTCGACGGCGACGACGCCATCGCCCTCAGCATCCGCGAGGAACTCCGCTGGGGCTCCGAGGACGACAAGGACGACACCTCACCAGTCAAGGATGAGGAGCTCGACGAGTTCGTCGCCCTGCTGCGCGCCTTCGGCGCCGACGAAGACGACCGCGAAGACTGAGCCCCGGGCCGCTCGCGGCCTGCCATGTCAGCGGACGCGCAGCGCGACCGTCAACGACTCGTTGGGCGACACCGACAGGGTTTCGCTGCTCCGCACTCGCGCTCGGAATTTGAACTGCCCGGCACGGCGGAAGGTGTGCTTCCAAGCGAAGCGCCCATTGCGTGTGGTCCGCAGAATGCGAACGTCCTGCCACCCGTAGGCAGACCGGACCTGTATCACGACGTCCTGCCGCGCTATCTGCGTCGACGGCGCTTTGAGCGCCCCGGAGAACGTGACCGCACGGCCGCGTGCGACGGTCTTGGTACTCGTGCGAAGCGTGACTCCGGCAAGAACGCGCACCCGAATCCGCTTTACGGTGTCGTAGTCGTCAGCGCCGCGGTGGACGGGGACGGCGATCTCCACGTCGGCCGAGCTATCGGCCGGGCGTGAGAACTGGAAACTCCCGTTTGGGTCGGTCATGAGCACCGCGACCCGCGTGCGCGGCGAGCCCTTCGTCAGTCGCGTTTCGAGCACGTGCACCTCGGCGTCAGCAAGAGGGACACCGGAGACGTCGAGGAGTCGACCTCCGATGTTCGTCGGCTTGGAGCCGAAGGTCGTCACGACCTTGCGCTTCGCGTGACCGGTGAGCTGTAGCGGAGCGGTATCGGGGCTTCGCGGCCAGTTTTCGTGCCACACGAACACGGGAGGAGTGGATACCTCGGTCTTGTTCCCGGCTCGATCCCACGCCGTCAGTGTGAGTGTCTGCGTTCCGGCGGCGAGTCGCCCGGTGTCGACGTCAGCCGAGGTCGTGCAGCCCCCCAGCGCATCCGGCATGCCACAGCCGAGCGAACGGTCCACCCAGTACGTCCCGCCGTCGCGTCCCTTTCCGGACAGCACGTAGGTACTCGCGCCGGACGCAGCATCATGAATTCTCAGGCCAAGCGACTGTCGGCCTGCCTTCGGTCCTGGGCTGAGGAGGCCTGTGGGAGAGAGCTCGACGGTCGGCGGGTTGTCGTCCGTCAACTGGACTTCGAAGCTGCTGAGGCTCAGATGGCTCGGAGCGGTAGCTGAGAAGTCGCACTGGCTGTCGCATTCGACAAGAAGCCGGCGAACGCTCGCAGGCTGGGCGTACTTGAAGTCAAGGTGCGCGGGGCCGAAGGGGCCGTGTGCGCCGCCACCCCATGAAGGCAGGAGGCCGCTGAGGTCACCGGGGGCCATGTCGGCTTGGAGTCGACCGCTTGAGTTTCCGTCGCCCGTTTTCGCCGCGATCGTTGCTGCGGCTTGGATGGCAGAAATCCGGCTGTCGGGCGCTGCGGGCGGCGAGCGAACAACGATCCCAGCGGGCGAGTTCGGGGCCACTCGGTCGCCATTGAAGCGAACCGAGAGCGTGCCGTTGGTACACGTCGGCTGGGATACCCCTGAGTAGGCCGTGACGAGGGGCGAAGGCGAAGTGCTTCCGGCGGGACAGACTTCGAGGGTGTAAGTGCCCGCGTGACTCGATGGTGGGGCGACCAGCAGTGCCAGCGCCGCCAGCAGGAGCGAAGTGGAACGAGGGGCGGGCATCGCACTACTTGATACAGGAGGAGTCGACCATGCCTTCATCCCGGGGGATGCCGGGGGAGACGGGATTCAGGCCCTACATCCGGCTCATCCGACCCGCAGCGCCGCTGGCGCGGAGCTGGTCTGGGGCAGGGAACCGCTCTTGAAGGTCCGCGCGCGGAAGCGGTAGCGGCCCTGGGTTCGGAAGGTGTGGGACCAGGAGAAGCGGCCGCCTGCCTTGACGGTGACGACATCGACCGACTGCCAGGTGCGGCCCCTCAGTACCTGGATGCCGATGGGGGTGCCTGGGCCGGGCTGGGGGTCGAACGTGAGCTGGCCGCTGAACACGACGCGAGCTCCGCGCTTCGCCGACGGGCTGGCGGCCCGGAGCGTGAGCTTCGGCTTGACCGTGATGGCGATGGCCCGAGTGGCCTCGAACTCAGTCCCGCCGCGATATTTGGCATAGGCGAGTTCCACGCTGGCGGAGGCCGAGGCGACGTACCGGTACTCGTATCGACCGGATGGGCTCGTCGTGAGGGTGGCGATCACGGTGCGAGGCTGGTCCGTGGAACTACCAACCGTCGACGGCGTCCGCAGGACGTCGATGGCGACGCCAGCCATTGGTTTGCGGTCGCGATTGAGCACTCGGCCGCGGAGTCGCACCGTGCTGCCGAAGGGCACCGTGAGTGAGCGCCTCGCGCCCGGCGTGCCCTTGGTCGCGCTGATCGCGGCACGGCCAAGGCTGTCGCCGTTGGGGACCAGCACGGGCGCGAGCGGCGCTACGGGGGCCGGGACCGTGCCCGCCCCGGCGACGGTGAACTCCGGGGTGTCGACGGTGCGCAGGAGGCCGGCCGGGTTGAAGATCCGCACGCTGACGCGCTGCGGGCCGGGCGCGAGCGTCGCGGTGTCGACTGGAACGCTCAGCGTCCGGACCGGCGGGCATGCTTCGGCGTAATGAAAGCGGCAGTTGGCTTTAGCCAGCGTGGCGCCGACCAGCACGCCGCCGGGCGTCAGGACTTCGACGTGACTGACCCCGGAGCCGTTGTCGGCAGCCGTGACCGACAGCGGCTGCACACCCTGGGTCGAGCCGCCGGCAAAGAGCCCAGTGGCAGGAAAGGTCGGCGCGTCGGGCGGAGAAGGGTCGTCGAGGGTGAACTTCAGGCTCTCGACCTTGAGGTCGCGCTCCGGCCGCGTCGCGAAGGTGCAGGTCGTGGCGCAGGTCGCGCCGAGCAGCACGCTGCGCGTGGGCTTCCAGTTGGCCGGCGTCGTGAAATCGGCTGGGCCAATCTGCGCGGTGCTCCCGCCTCCCCACGACGCGAGGTTCGCGGTGATCGCGTTGGTCTCGTCGACGAACGCAAGCGACCCTGAGGACTGCGCATCGCCCGTCTTGCTGGCCAGGCTCAGGCGCGCGGTGACGCCGACGATGGTGAGGTCTGGCGTCGTCGTGGCGAGCTTGAACCGTGCGCCGGTCCGGCCCGACGCCGACGTGTTCAGCGTGTGATTGGAGAAGTCGAACTTGTAGCCAAAGCCCGGCCCGCACTGGTCCAACGGGATCGTGCCGACGGTTTCCAGCAGGGGCGAGCGGACCGGGGCCGGCGAGCTCGGCAGCTCGCTGTAGGTGCAACGGGTGATCACGTACGGCGCGGCCACGGCCGGCGCGGGCGCAGAACCGAGCGCACCCAGCAGGATTCCGAGAGTCAGGAGACGGGACAACGACACGACACACTTCTTACCGGACTGCCGCCGAATGATCTTCGGAGTCGGCGCGAGCGGGGGCGCACGTGCTCGCGCGTCGGCTCAGCTGCCGCGTGCGCGGTCGCGTTCACTCGCCGCGCGCGAAGGCCCGCCAGCTCGGCACGAGGCGGGAGCCAGCGACTTCGTCGCTGGCGGCGCCGAGAAAGCCGAGGGCCGTGGAGCCGTCGAGCAGCGTGACCGGGCCGATGGCGAGGTGGGGCGGGACCTTGGCACTGAACGCGCCGAGCTGCTCGGCCGGAAGCGACCAGATCTCGACTTCTACTCCTCGGCCGCCGCCGGTGGTGACGCGCTCGATCCCAGGCCGTGGGCCGACGGGCGTGTCGAGCACGTGCAAGCGGTAGGAGCCGTCGGTGCGGGTGAGGCGCACATACTGGCCGCCGCAGGCGACCAGCTCGTGGTTCGCCGGCAGGCCCGCCATGTGCGCTCCGCCGACGGCGAGCATCAAGCGCCCGCTGGTGTCGGCTGCCATCGACGCGGCGGGATCGGCGTTCGCCGTCGCAGCCTGCGCGCCCGCGACCGCCCGCTCCCAGCGCGCGCCGATCTCCAGCAGCGCCTGCTCGCTGAACGGCAGGCCGTGGAAGCTGACGCCGAACGGAAGGCCGTCGCTGCGCGGCTGGGCCGGGATCGCGAGCACCGCGAGATCGAGCAGATTGCCGAACGTGGTGAACGTGCCGAGGCGGGCATTCACGCCGACGGGGTCCTCAGCGAGCTGCTCGTGGGTGGGATGCTCGAGCACGGTCGGGGTGAAGAGCGCGTCGATCTCGGCCAGCACGGCGTGCGTCTCCTTCGTCAGGGTCCGCAGGCGGTCCAGCGCGGTGAACGCCTCGGCGGCCGTCGGCGTGGCGCCGGCGAGCACGATGTCGCGCACGGTCGGGTCCAGGCCCGGGTCAGGCAGTCCGGGGCCGCTTGAGGCCGTCGCCACCTCGACGAAGTCGCCCACCGACGCGTACCGCTCGGCGACGAGTGCGCTGCCGTAGAGCATCGCCCCAGCCTCCAAAAACGGCGTGAGGTCGATCGGCACGAGACGCACACCGCCCGGGAAGTCGAGCGACTTGAGCAGGCGCAGCGCATGCTCCCAGGCGATCGATGCCTCCTCGTCGACCTGCGTGACCGGCAGGGAGGCGGGGATCCCGATCACCAGTCCGTCGCCGCTGAGGTGACCCGCTCGCGCGCGTGCCCGCGAGGCGCGAGTCGTGGTGGAGCCGTCCGGTGCCGAGGCGCCGCGGATCGAGATGGCCTCGTCGGTAGTGACCGACGGATCGTCGAACAGACCGGCCGGCTCGCTGGCGCCCATGACGGGCGCGTGACGCGACCACGCATCGGCGGGGTCGGGACCCTCGAGCACGCTGAGCGCGAGCGCCGCGGAGTCGACATCGGCGGTAAAGATGCTCACGACATCTTGCGAGCGGCAGGCCGGGAGCACCCCGGCGGTACTGATGAGGCCCTTGGTCGGCTTGAGGCCGACGATGCCATTGAGCGCGGCCGGCACGCGCCCCGACCCGGCGGTGTCGGTGCCGAGCGCGAGCGGCACATCGCCTCGCGCGACCGCGACCGCCGACCCCGAGCTCGACCCACCCGAGATGCGTCCCGGATGCCCGACGGCGTGCGGGGCGCCGTATGGGGAGCGGGTGCCGTTGAGGCCGGTCGCGAACTGATCGAGGTTGGTGGTCCCGATCACGACGGCGCCGGCATCTTCGAGACGCCGCACAGCGGTCGCCGAGAGTGCGGCTAGCCCGGTGGCGAAGGTCGGGCAGGCGGCCGTGGTCGGCAGCCCTTCGACATCAATGTTGCCCTTCACCGCGACCGGCACGCCGAGGAGCGGCGCGTGCGGCCCGCCGAGTTCGGCGCGCAGCGCACTCGCCTCCAGGGCGACCTCATCGAACCGGTCGATCCAGACCGGGTCGATCGCGTCGCCGGGACCGGCGGACGCGGGCTCCGGCGAAGCAAGGCCGCCGTCCGGCGAGGCTGGGCCAGGGAAACGCACGCTGGCCGGCACGCCGTGCGCCTGGGCGCGAGCCAAAGCAGCCAGGGCCGCCTCCGTGACGCTCTGCGCGCCCCCACGAACCCGACCCAGCGTTGCCCCGATCGGCTCGGCGGCGTGGCGAGCCTGGATCGGCTGGTTGGTCTCGATCGGTTCGCTTGTGCTCATGCCGCCCACCGGGTCCGTTCTTCGTCGAATGCTTGGGCTCGTTGCGCTCTGAGCGCCGCGATCTCGGCCTCGTTGGCCTGCTCCAGCGCGAGCCGGTCGCTGAGCTTGAGGGTGCCATCCGTGATCGAAACGACGGGGCGTCGGGCCGACGACGCGTCGCGCAGCCGGGCCAGCTCGGCCTCGTCGACCAGCTCGAATCGAATTCGGTCGAAGTGTCGCAGCAGCCACGGCGCCTCACCGGCGACCTGGCTCGGGCCGGTCACGCGGCCGGCCGCGGCCGCGCGGTTCCACACCTGCACGGTCCGGCCGAACAGCTGATACCCGCCCGGGCCCTCCATCCCATAGATACACAGGAAGGAGCCGCCGATCCCGACGGCGTTCTCCGGGGTCCATCCGCGCGGGGGCGTGTACTTCGTCGTCACGAGCTGGTGGCGCGGGTCGAGCGGCAGGGCGACGGGGGCGCCGAGGTACACGTCGCCGAGGCCAATCACGCAGTACGACGCCTCGAGGATCGTGCGCTGCACCTCCGCGGTCGACTCAAGCCCGTTGATCCGCCGGATGAACTCGATGTTGTCCGGGCACCACGGGGCGTCGGGACGGACCTGCGCGGCGTAGCGCCGCATGGCTTCGACGGCACCTGGGTGCTCCCAGCAGAGCGGCATCACGACCTCCCGCGACGGCACTTCGAGTTCGCTGGCCGGCGGCAACCCGAGTTCGATCTCCCGCAGCGCGGCGATCAGTTCGGTGTGGTCGATCGCCTTCGGGTCGAACCGGATTTGCATGCAGCGCATGCCCGGCGTCGTGTCGAGCACGCCGGGCACGGCGGCGCGGCGGAGGGCCGCCTGCAGCACGTGGATGCGGAAGCGCAGCGCCAGGTCGGTGACCGGCTCGCCGTATTCGACGACGAGGTCCTGGTCACCGGCGCGCCGATACCGAACGGCGGGCGCGAGTGGGTCCGTGCCGGAGGGCGCGTACTCGCCGATCACGGCCGGGAGCAGCTGGGCGGCCAAGGCAGCGCCGGACGGGCGGGAAATGGCGCTGGCGCCTTCCGGATCGCGGGTGTCGATCACGCGCAGGGCATCGCCGCCGACGGTCGCATGGTCAGCGGGGACGAGCCGGACGCGGTCGCCGGGCCGCAGTTGGCCGATCTTCCAGCGGTCTTCCAAGCTCACGCAGAGCGGAGCGGCGAAGCCGCCGAGGCTCGGGCCGTCGGGGCCGACGATGATTGGGGTGTCGCCCGAGACCATGATCGCGCCGAGCGCGTACGGCGTCTCGGTCACGTTCGACGGGTCGAGCCCGGCGTCGCCGCCGCTGTCGCGCGCCCACTGCGGCGACGCACCTTCCAGTCGCACGCCGGTGCGGTCGGCCATCGTGCCGACCGTCCACGTCGCGCCGAGCATCGTCGCGAGCCCGGCCTGGGTCAGGATGTCCGGCGCGCCATGCGGGCCGTGCAGGACCTCCAGCTCCCACAACTCCGGGATCGGATCGGCCGCCGGCACCGTGCCGGGGTCCGGGATCGCGTGCGGTCCGACCGGTCCGACGGGCAGACGATCGCCAGCCTGCAGCGGTCGGCCGTCGAGTCCACCGAAGCGTCCGGCGATGAACGTCGAACGACTTCCCAAGTACTCGGGGACGTCGAGACCGCCACGGAACGCGATGTAGATCCGCGCGCCGCGCGTCGCCCAGCCGATGTCGACGAGTTCACCCGGGCGGACCTTGATCGCTTCGTCGCGGTCGGCCGGCAGGCCGCCGATGGTGATCGGGCCTTCGCCGCCGGAGATGGCGATCACGCCGCCGCCCGGGATCCGAAACGACGGCCCCTCGAGGGTCGCCTCCAAGCCGGCCGCGCCTTCGGGGTTACCGACGATGGCGTTGGCACGAGCCAGCGCCGCGCGGTCCATCGGGCCCGATGGCGGCACGCCGACCTCCCACAGGCCCGTGCGGCCGGGGAGATCTTGGACCGTCGTGAGCATGCCCGGGCGGTCGACCTCGACCACTCGCAGTAGCGCGGCCAGGTGGACGCCGTAGCCCCAGGCGGCGTCGGCGCCTGCGCTCGGACCGGGCGCCCATGGGCGATGATCGGCGGCGGCGGCTGCGGCGGCGGCTGCGGCGGCGGTCGACGGATTCAGCGACGTCATGCCGATGCCTCCGTGGGGCTGGAGTCCCGGGTTTGAGCGTCGGCGTCGGCGTCGCCCGGCGCGTAGATCTCGGCGCGGACCGGCGTCGGGTCAAACGCATTGCACGGGTTGTTGAGCTGCGGGCAGTTGCTGATCAGCACAAGGGTCGGCCGGTGGAACGTGAGCTCGAAGTACCCGCCGGGGTAGGAGACGCCGTCGGCAAAGTCGAGGCCGCCGTCGCAGTCGAGCGGGACGTTCATGAAGAAGTTGATGTTGGCGGTGAGGTCGCGCTTGCCGAGCGGCAGTCCGGACTCGATCAGCGTCCGCACGAACGTGTCGCGGCAGGCGTGCTGGTAGCGGGTGTGTTCGCCGTATCGCACGACGTTGCTCTCCCGGGCGCAGGCGCCTCCGAGGGTGTCGTGGTTGCCGCAGGTGTCGGCGGTGATCGTGGCGAAGGGCTCGCCCTCGGTCGCGTGGATGGCGGTGCCGGTCGTGAGATAGGGGTTGCGCTGTGCGGCGATCGTGGCGGTCGCCGAGTAGCGGACCGTGGGGTCATCGGCGCAGAAGAACACGGTGTCGGCGGCCTGGTTGCCTTCGAGGTCGGTGATGCGCAGCACTTCGCCCGGCTCGACGCGGCGCAGCCAGCCGTCGCCGCTCTCGATGATCTCGTCGAGGCGAACCGTGCCCACGATCGGTGGTGGCGACTGGGCGGGCGGCAGGACGATGGGCTCTCCCGTGAGGGTCGCGCCTCCAGGGACGGCCTCGCCGCGGACGGCCGCCTCGAGTTCGGTGCGGGCCGGCGGGCTGGACCAGACGGCCCGCAGCGGGAGGGAGGTCGGGCGGTCGGCGGTGGCCGTCTCGCCTGGAGCGTCGCCGCTGGGTGCGTCGTCGAGGAGGGCCGCGCCGGGCGCGAGCTGGGGCGCCCAGGTTGCTAGGCGGTCGGAGCGCTCGATCGCCCGTGCACCCTGCGCCGAGCGGGTTCGCGGCGCTTCGTCTGCGGCCGGCTCGGGAGCGAGCCCCAGCGACAGGCCGACCGACCCGCCGGGCCACGTGGGCGCGTCGTCGTAGGGGTGTGGCCCGACGTGCACGAGCGCGATGAGGTCGAGTTCGCAGCGCAGCACGAGCGAGGCGCCCGGCGTGCCCGAGTGGCGCAGCGAGAGCGCGCCGTCCGGCGCGACTTCGAGTACCGAGAAGCACTGGACGACATCCGACAGATCCGCTTTGCCGAGCCCGTACTTCTCCAGCTCGACGAGCAGCATGGTCCGGGCTGAGAGCCACCGCTCGTTGCGGTCCCGCTGGTAGGAGCTCGGGCCGAGCAGCGCCGACAGGCCAGCATCGGTGGTCAGGCCGCCGATCGGGTCGTGGCCGCCGCTTGAGGTGTCGGCAACGACCGTGGCGAGCGCGCGGCCCATGTCGCTCATCAGCGTCACGCCGGCTCTGACGCGGCTCACCTTCTGCGCCTTCATCGTGTCGGGCAGGTTGAGGCGCTCGGCCGTGACGTCTGCCCGCAGCAGGGTGAGGGTCGCTGTTGCGGTGCCATCGAGGTCGGTGAGGGTGAGGAGCGTGCCGCGGCGCAGCACCGCCGACCAGGTCGCCCCGCCCGGCAAGACTTCGCGGAGGGTCGGGCCGGTCGACGCGGCACCCGCTCCCGACGCGGCCGCCAGCGGGCGCGGCGTCACGGCCTTGCGGCTGGCAAGGGCGGTGTGGGTGAGGGGTGTGGTGTTGCTGGCTGGCATGTGGAACTCCTTCGAAAACGACGAAAGCCCAGGAGACGAGGAACGTCTCCCGGGCTTTTCTCCCTCCGTGCGCCCTCGGCTATGTCGCGGTGCCGAGGTTGCCCTCTCGGACCAGACCCACCGAATCGGTGGCGGAACCCTAGGGCACGGATGAGCGTAGTCCGGCCGTTTCGGGCGGCTCTTGGCCCGGCGGACCAAGATCGCCGGAGCGGGTTGTCCGCCTGGCCAACGGGGCCCGCCGCACCGGTGGCGCGTTCAACCGCCGAGCCGCACCGGAGCCGCGCGCCTTCGCGAGCACGCACCCGTGAGAGGCCACGCCGCCGAGCGAACGTTCGGACAGTCGAGCGACCGGAACTTTGGCCGTCCGTCCAACCCGCGGCGGCCGCTCGGAGCGGACCATCGGCCCACCGACCACCTCTCAGGAGCTGTCCCTGATCATGTCCAGTCACCCCGCAGCGGGGAAGCAGGAGTTGCTGCGTGAGTTCACGCTCCGCAACACCTTTGCGCTCGCGTTCGCCTTCATCTCACCGATCATCGCGCTCTACGCGATCTTCGCCCTCGCGCTCGGCGGGGCTGGGCCATCGTTCTGGTTCGCCTTCCCGGTCGTGCTCTTCGGACAGCTGCTCGTGGCCCTTGGTTTCGCCGAACTCTCCGGCCGGTGGCCGCTCGCCGGCGGGCTCTACCAATGGAGCCGCAAGCTTCGCGGGCCGACCTACGGTTGGGTCTCGGGCTGGGCCTATATCTGGACGCTCATCGCCCTCGCGATCGCGACGGCCTACACCGCAACGCCGTTTGCGGCCGAGGTCTTCAGCATCGAGGAGCCGGGCAACGGCACGCGTCTGGCGCTCGCGCTGGGCTTCCTGGCGATCGCGACGCTCGCCAACGTGGTCGGCCGCAAGCCGCTCGCGATCTTCGTCGCCGTCTCGATCGCGTGCGAGCTCATCGGCTCCGTCGTGATCGGCACCCTCCTGCTGTTCTTCCACCGCGAGAACTCCCTCGGCGATCTCGTCTCCGGGTTCTCCGACGGTGGCAGCGGCTACACGTTCGGCGGGTTCCTGGTCGCCATTGCGCTGGTCGGCTGGGCGTTCATCGGCTTTGAGTCGGCCGGCGACGTGGCCGAAGAGGTCGAGAATCCGCGGGTCAACGTGCCCAAGGCGCTGATCTTCTCGCTCGTGTTCGTGGCCTGCATCGTGATGTACGCCGGCTTGGCGCTCATCCTCGCGATCCCGGATTTGGGCGCGATCGCGGCGGGAGAGGTCGTCGATCCGATCGCGGCGACGCTTGAGGCTGCCTTTGGCTCCTGGATCGTGACGCCGATGTTCCTGGTCGTCTGCACCGGGTTCGTTGCCGGACTCGTCGCCGTGCAGGCGGCGGTCTCGCGGGTCGTCTTCGCGCTGTCTCGCGACCGGGTCCTGCCCGCGTCGTCGGCGCTGGGCAAGCTCTCCGGCCGCGAGCACCTGCCGATCAACGCGATCCTCGCGACCTCCGGAATGGCGGCACTGCTGCTCGTCGTGGCGGTGCAGCTGAAGTTCTACGACACGCTCATCGGGTTGGCGACGGTCGGCTTCTACGTTTCGTTTGCGCTGCCACTCGTCGCGCTTCTGATCCACCGCCTGAAGGACGGCTTTGACCCCTCTCCGACCGGCGAGCCGGTCGGCATCAAGCTCGGCAAGTGGGGCACGCCCATCAATGCGCTGGCCGTCGCTTGGTTGCTCTTTGAGATCACCAACATCGCCTGGCCGCGCGACCTCGGACTTGCTTGGTACGTCGAGTGGGGTTGCTTGCTCTCGATGGCCGTGATCGGCGCCGCGGGCGCCGGGGTCTACGGCTGGGTCAGCGCGAAGGGCCGCATTCTGGCCGACGAGCCGGCCACCGCCGACGACCTGGCTCCCGACCTCAGCCTCGAAGCGGTCTGACCGCGGCGACGCAGCAGCGTTCCCCGCAACCGCTGCTCCCGGGGGGAGAGGAGCAGCGGCGCAGTGGGGGAATGGCGGCGCCGCTCGGACAGGAGCGGCGCCTAGGACGGTGCAGCGCTGAGGGACATCGGCGATGCGTTGGACGCGGCGCCTGGGACTTCGGCGACGCAATTTTGGGAAACAGAGCGCCTTGGGACGTTGGCGATGCGGTTGGTATGGGACGGACGGTTGTCGGGCGCGGCAGCGATCCTGCCGCCACGCCCGAGGCCCGTCTCCCCCGGCGCCGGCGCTTGCGCGCCTTGGCCGGTGGAGATGACGTGCGCCGGTCGAGGGTGGCGACCAGTGCCGGGAAGACTTGAGGTTGAGTGACAAAATCCGGAGGCCGGGCCTGTCACCTGGTGATGGTACACACCGTAAAGTGGTAGACCAAACGAACGTCCGGTAATGGGCGCGTTGACGACGTTCTGGGCCGCCTGAGTACCACGGTTTGCCCATGAATACAGGGGTACTCGTGCGTTCCGAGGGTGAAGGTTGGCGCCAGCCTCGCCGACCGCTGCGTTCCGGGTCGCATCGCAGGGCCACGATCGGCCCGCCGCGTGTGCGCGCCTGGTGCGCGATCGGCGCGGCGAGCACGGCGGCGATTCATACGCCGGAACGACTTGAGTCATCCTCAACTCATGGCGTAGGCGTGCTTGTTGGGCTACGGTGAATCCACCATGTCCAAGGGTCGAGTCCATCCTCCGTCGCCGTCGGGAGCCAACGCGTCGGTGTCCGCGCCGGCTCCGGCGTTTGAGCCGGTGTCGCCGCTGCCGCGCGCCGTCGAGGTCTTCGTTCCCCCGGGCTCCTACGGTGCCGCGCCGCACGTGCCGGTGACGCCGTACGTCCCGCCGCTTCCGCCCGGCATCAAGGAGGACTCCCCGTCGTCTGCGCTGCGCGTCGTGACCGAAGATCCCCTGGCGTTCCTGGCCGCTCAGGCTGCTGCGCACGGTCCGGTCGCCGACCAGTTCGCGTCCACGTCGCCGGCCCCAGTCCGTCGCTTCCAGCCGTCGTCTGAGCAGGCCTCGCCCGACGCGCCTCGCCCTCGCGACCCGCGCCGCGGCTCGGTGCCGCCGCCCGGCTTCCGCTAGCCGCCGGCGCGGCCCGCGCCGCGCGCCTCGTCTGACGAGCGTGGCCTGGCGTGAACAAAGTGCCGTGATTTGCTGGCGCACGCCCGCTCCGTCTTAGTAGCGGCGGCCGCCGCCAGATCCCCGCATCGACCGCTCGTCGTAGACCGACCAGACTTCGGACTCCGAATCGTCGTCGGCTCGCATCCGCTCGACGGCGTCCCAGTCGCCCGGTTGCAGCTCCCCGAAGCCGGATGCGGCCCGATCATGGGCGTGGTCGTCGTCATCCCGCTCATCCCAGTCGTCGTCGAGCCAGTCCGCGCGGTACGGCATGGGCTCCAGCCTCGATGCCGGCTCCCAGCTCGCCGAGCCAGGCGTCGTGCCGATCGACGACGCGAGGGCGTCTCGCTTCGGCACCTGGATCCAGCCCTCGCTCCCACTCGTGCGCTGCGCCTCCACCTGCAGACTCCGCGCGAGATCGAGTCGTTCGGCGATCTGCTCCACGGAGTCGCCTCGCCCGAGCTGCGACTGCCTCGGGAGGAGCTGCTGC
Organism: Solirubrobacteraceae bacterium; assembly: GCA_032119595.1. GTDB lineage: Bacteria > Actinomycetota > Thermoleophilia > Solirubrobacterales > Solirubrobacteraceae > JAGIBJ01. The sequence goes on from JAUMBQ010000004.1 coordinate 181,595, forward strand.
ACGTCGACGGGGTCGGCCGGCGTGGCGCAGGTGCCCCGGACGACCGCCCGGGCCACGAGTGCGCAGATAAAGGCATCGAGCGCGTCGTCTGAGCCGATCAGCGCAAGCGCCTGCTCGGGCGAGAGTTCAAATCCGGCCCGGACGATCTTGATCACGATCGTCGCGCGGGGCACATCCCAGCTCTTGTACGCGGTGGTGCTGATCTCTTGGCCGGCTCCGTCGGTCCAAGACCGCAGGGCGGCCGCCGGGTGCACCTCGGCGATGCCGTCTCGGCCGCTGGCCCGCTCGAACGCCTGGCGATCCAGCCGACGGGCCGACCGCGAGAGCACTTCGGCCAGCAGCATCGTGGTCGATCCCATTCGGTCGGTGCTGACACTCATCGGCGTGAGCCTGGAGACGGCGTGCACGAACCGATCGGTCGCCCGCAGCCGCAGATCCGGCCGCTTTCTGAACCCTTGAACGTCGCCATCGTCCCAGTCCGAGATGGCCTCCACGAAGGCCGTCGGCCAGCCCAGCGGCGCGTCGACGCCGACGACCCGCTCCGCGCTGGGCTCAAAGGTCACGATCCGCTCGACGAGCGCCGCGATCAGGCTGGCCTCGCTGCGAACCAGGTGCTGCTTGGAGCGATAGCCCGTATTCGGGCTACTGCCCAGGGTGCCGTCCGCGCCCCCGGGAGCATGCCCGCCGAGCGGATCGGCCACCGTGCTGAGGCGCTCCAGCGAGACGATCCGCGGCGGCGACTCGCTCCAATCGATCTCGCAGGTCCAGACCTTCTTCGGGTCGGTGGAAAGGTCGATGCCAAGCGTCTGCATGCCGCGAAGTCTGGAGGCCAGAAGCGCGCACAATCGTGGAGATCGTGCCGAAACTGCGGCGGTTCCGCGTACCCTCTGCGTCATGAGCGAGCAGCGCCTGCGGATCGATCGCGAAGCCGAGGGACGGGTTGCCGTCGTGGTGCTGACGCGGGCCGACAAACACAACGCGCTCGATCGCCCGATGTTCGACGCGATCGATGCCGCCACGATGGAGATCCGCCAGCTGGCGGAGGCTGGCGAGATCAGCGCGGTCGTGCTGCGCGGCGAGGGCAAGAGCTTCTGCTCGGGCCTCGATATCCAGGCGATCCTCGGCGGCGGTGGCGACTTTGCCACGTCCACGGCGGCGCTCCTGGAACGCAACGAGGGCGACATCGCCAACCTCGTGCAGCGCGTCGGCTACCACTGGAAGCTCGTGCCGGTCCCGGTGATTGCCGCGCTCCACGGCAACGTCCTGGGCGGCGGACTTCAGATCGCGCTCGGTGCCGACATCCGGATCGCGGCGCCCGACGCCAAGCTCTCCGTCGCCGAGATCCGCTGGGGACTCATCCCCGACATGGCGATCACCACGGCGCTCCCCAAGCTCATCGGCATCGACCACGCCAAGGAACTCACCTTCACTGGCCGCAACATCAGTGGCGCCGAGGCCGCGCAGATCGGCCTCGTGACCCGCACCGCCGGCGATCCCGCCGCCGACGCGCTCGCGCTCGCAACCGACATCGCCGCCAAGTCGCCGCTCGCGGTCACGCGCGCCAAGCAGCTGTTCGACGAGGTTTGGGAGAGCGGCGACGAGGCCCGGCTCGCTACCGAGGAACGCCTCCAGCGCGAGATTCTCGCGGAGGTCTCCGCGGCCGCGGCTGCCCAGGGCTGAATCGCCGAGCGTCGAGCGTCGAGCGGCGGCACGCCGACCTGCGGTCGGTGCGGCCAGGGTCGGCTGTTGGCACGTCCGGCAGCGCACTTGCGCGCGTAGTACGCATGGCATGTCCGAAGCACTCGTTCGCTCGACTCAACCATTTCGTCTCCCCGCGACGTACTCTGGGCTGGCAACCATGGGCCTGTCGATCAAGAGCCGCGCCGCGGCACGCGACCCGGAGCGTCACCACGCCGATCGGCGCATTGCCGCCGGACTCGCGGCGGGTGAGCCCGCTGCGCTCGAAGCGCTGTACGCCGAGACGTCGCGCGCGTGCTTCTCGGTCGTCGTCGGCATCGTGCGGGATCGCGGGCACGCCGAAGACGTGCAGCAGCAGGTGTACGCGGAGGTCTGGCGGCGAGCGGCGCAGTTCGACCCGCAGCGCGGCAGCCTCCTGACCTGGGTGCTCACCATCGCGCGCAGCCGCGCCCTGGACCATCTGCGCAGGCGAGCCGACCAGCCGATGGAGGCCGACACGCTTGCCGCCTTCGCGGGTGGTGCCGAGGAGCGAGGCTACGACGATCTGGTGCAGCGAGCCCTCGTCGGCGAGGCCCTCGCCCAGCTGCCCGACGGTGAACGCGATCTCTTGCGGATGCGCTTCTGGGACGGCCTCAGTCAGACCGAGATTGCCGACGCCACCGGCATTCCGCTGGGTACCGTGAAGTCACGCATGACGGCCGGACTCGCGCGTCTCAAGCAGACCCTCGATGCCATGGAGGCGACCCCGTGATCGACGATCGCGACCTGCATCGGCACCTCGAAGAGGGCGGCGCTGACCTCTGGGACCCGCCGACTCCGCCCCCGCTCGACCTGGCCGCCATCACCGGAGAGGCGCCGGCACCGTACGACCTCACGCCAGTCCGCCGGCACTCGCTGGCGTCGCGGCTTCGCGGTCGGATCCTCGTGCCGTCGTTCGGGCTGGTCGCGGGCGGCATGGCCTGCGTCGCCTTGGGCCTTGGGCTCGGCGCCGTGGTCTTCAGCGGCGAGGCGCCGGCACCCACGGTCCCAGTGGCCGACGTGCCGACGCCGGCTGCGTCGACCCCGCTCGATCCCACGGCAGCCCGCACCACGCCCCAGCAGCGCGTCGTTCTCCGCCATCTCGACGCATCGCCGGCGCAGGCCGTAGCCGTCGCCACCGTGTTCTCGGGCCCAGATGGATCCACCGTCGACGTGACGGCCGACGGTCTGCCGCCTCTGCGCAGCGGCCGGTTCTACGAACTCTGGGCGCTGGGCACGAAGGGCCGGATGGTGTCGATCGGCACCTTCACCGTCGACGGGCAAGGGCATGCCCAGGCGTCGATGTCGCTTCCGGTGTCGCTGAAGAAGTTCCCGGTACTCGACGTGTCCGTCGAGCGGCCCGACGGCGACCCGACCCACTCGGGCAAGTCGCTGCTCCGCGCGCCGGTCTGAACACTCCAAACGCGCCAACGGGTGCGCCTGGCATCCGTCAGCTGGGCGGCCGCGTAGTGCGTGGGATCGCCCGACAACGCGGGGATCACGTCACCGCAAACGACCCGATCCGGGAGTCCTTCTCATGTCCATCAGGCGGTCGCCTTGAGGCCCCGAGCCTCAAGGGCACTGTCAGTCACGCAGGAGGCCTGGAGTTCAAGAACCGGTTTGGCGTGAAGTTCGGCATCAAGTCGCTCGTGATCGACACGCGCACCGGGCGCACGGACTCGCCCCCGGCCCGTTGGACAACCCACCAGTCCGACATCTTGGCCAACGGGACAACAGGCGGGAACCCCTCGCCCTTCATCATCCATATCGAGCGACTGAGAGCCCCGGACCGTATGCCGAGCAGGCGCGGTTCGGGGTCGCTCCACCTCCGAACGGTGCATCACTGGTGCGTGATGTGTGAGGCGGGTGAACGAGGGTGAGCAGGCCCGCGTTCGCCCGCCTTGCGTTCTTTCCGTGGTTGTTGGGACACGCGGAAAGGGCGTTCGGCGCGGCGCTCCGTGCCCGCCTGGCGGGGTGCCGCGCCGAATGCCCGGCTTCCCGGGTCGATCGTGATGCGCTGCTCTGGGCCGCTCAGCGCCAGACACCGTGTCGGCATCCGGTGCACCAATGCACCAGACGCGCCGCTGCACCGAATTTTGGCGGCGGAGGCAGGCCACGGTTGGCCATGCCCAACCTCTAGGCTCCGTCCGTGCTCGAACGCGCCCCCGGTCTGGTCCGACGCGCCGCTCAGGCGGCTCGCGCCCGTTCGCGGTCTGCCGCTGACCCCGACGAGGCCCCGCGCCTCGACGGCAAGGTCGCGGTCGTCTGCGGCGGCACGGGCGAGGTCGGCGAAGGCATCGTCGCCGGGTTGCTGATCGCTGGCGCGCGCGTCGCCGTCCCTTCGCGCTCGGGCGAGCGCCTGGCCGTCCTGGCCGATCGCCTCGAAGCCGCTGGCGCCCCGACTGAGCGCCTCGTGCCGCTCGTAGGCGACGTATCCGAAATGCCTGACGGCGCACACGATGTCGCCGCGGAACTGTCGCGACTCATCGGGCGACCGGACCTCGTCGTGGTTGCCCTCGGAGGCTGGGTGCAGACCGACGCCCTCGCCGACCTGGAGATCGACACCTGGGACTCGATCATCGACGGTGCTCTGCGCGCGCATCAGCTCGCCGCCGCGGCGTTCATTCCGCTCATGCGCGGCCGCCCGGGTGCCATGTACGTCCAGATCAACGGTGCGGCGGCGCGTTACCCCGTGCCGAATGCCGGCGCCGTCTCCGTCGCTGCTGCCGGCGAGCTGATGGCGGCGCAGGTCATGGCCGTCGAGGAGGCCGGCCACGGCATCCAGATCGAGGCGCTCGTGCTCGGCCCCGTCAAGACCCGCTCGCGCGACGACGCCGCGGCCTGGATGATCTCCGCCCGCGCGATCGGCGATCTCATCGCCCTGCGCGCGGCTCGCCGGTCGGCCCTCGCCGACACGGTCCGTCGCCAGGCCGAGGCCGCTGGCGCGCTCCCACCGGAGTCACCGAGCCAGCGTCAGCGCGAGCACGACGATGACCTCGTCGACGACGATCACCCGCAGCCGCGCCGGCTCGTGCACCCCGACGCGTTGGCGCCTGGGGGGCCAGCGACCGTCCTTGAGCTCCTCACGGCCGCTGACCTTCGTCCCGCTCGGGCAGCCGCCTCCGGTGCCGTTCGCGGCGCCCGCGGGGCCTCGCTTGGCTGGGTGCTCTGGGGCCTGCAGACGGCTTCGCTCAGCAAGCAGGTCCGGCGGGACGAACCGCCGCCCACGCACTAGCGCGATCGACGCCGCCGCGGCGCGCCGGCCGCCCGTCCGTGGCACGAACCGCGCGGCGCCTCGTCACCTGAGCGTCGGTGTCCCGCCACGGCGCGGAGTGGCAGTGACAGAATGGGCGTCAATGAGCGTTCCCGCCAGTCTCAAGAGCCTTCTCGACGCCGTGGGGCCCTCCGGCTACGAACGCGCGCCGGCCGCCGCCTTCGCTGCCATTGCCAAGGAATTCAGCGACGACGTGGCGGTCGACGTTGCCGGTTCCGTGCATGCTCGCGTCCCCGGGACCGCCGAGGGCGCACCGCGGATCGCGTTCATCGGCCACATCGACGAGATCGGGCTGATCATCAGCCACATCGACGACAAGGGCTTCCTCTGGTTCGGTCCGGTCGGCGGCTGGGATCCGACGATCCTCGTCGGCCAGCGTGTCGCGATCCAGACGAAGAACGGTCCGGTGATCGGCGTGGTCGGCAAGAAGGCGATCCACCTCCTGGAATCCGATGAGCGCAGCAAGGCGCCGAAGCTGAACCAGCTCCACATCGACATTGGCGCGGAGGACGGCGACGAGGCCAAGAAGACTGTTCGCGTCGGCGACATCGCGGTGATCGACGGGTCAGCGATCGAGCTGCTCGGCGAGCGCGTCGCGTCGCGCGCGATGGACAACCGCCTCGGGTCGTATGTAGCCCTGGAAGCCGCGCGCCGCGTCGCGGCGGCCGGCGGCGCCGCTGGCGAGGTCGTTGCCGTGGGCGCCACGCAGGAGGAGATCACCTTCGGCGGCTCGACCACCACGGCCTACTCGGTGCATCCGGCGATCGCGATCGTGATCGACGTGACCCACGCGACCGACTCGCCCGGCATCGAGGAAAAGGAACTCGGGTCGCATCACCTCGGCAGTGGTGTCGTGATCGAGCGTGGCGCAAACATTCACCCGGCGATCTCCGACCTGCTCGTCGACGTCGCCGAAGCCGAGGGCATCGACCACACCATCGCGGTGGCGACGCGCGCGACCGGCACGGACGCCGACGCCGTCCACCTGCAGCGTGGGGGCATCGCGACCGGCCTCGTGTCGATCCCGCTTCGTTACATGCACTCGCCGGTCGAGACGATCGACCTGCGCGACCTGGAGGCGACCGTGGCGCTCGTGGCCGCCTTCGCCCTCAAAGTCGCTGCGGACTTTGACGTGCGCCGCACGATCGGCTGACCCCTGCGGAGTCCGGACTTCATCGGGATGCTCACTCGACGGAGCACTCCCTGAGCAGCCAGGAGACACCACCCGGTCTCCTCGTGCTGCTCGACATCGACGGGACGTTGGTCTGGCGCGCCTCGCGTGTGCACGCCGAGTGCGTCATCGCGGCGATCCACGAGGTCCACGGCCCGGTTGAGCTCGGCCCGGTCGAGGCCGCCGGCTTCACGGACCGGCGGATCGTGCGCGCGCTGCTGCGGGCCGCTGACTTCACGGATGCCCAGATCGACGCCGACATGGAATGGCTCTTGGCGATCGCTGCGGCCCGCTACGAGGAGCACTGCCCGGACGACCTCAGTCACACGGTCCTGCCCGGCATTCCGGACCTCCTCGACGAACTCCGTCAGGACGACCAGCTCCTGCTCGGCCTCGTGACCGGCAACCTGGAGTCGATCGCGCATCGCAAGCTCACGGCGGCTGGGATCGCGCGGCCGCTCCTGCCATGGATCGGTGCCTACGGGTCGGACGCCGAGGATCGCAACCGGCTCGTGCCGGTCGCGCAGGAGCGCGCTGCCGCGCTGCACGGCCGCGCGGCGCGGTGGCCTTCGGAGCGAACGGTTGTCGTCGGCGACACCCCGCACGACATCGCCTGCGCGCGGGCGGCGGGCGCCGCCGTCATTGCCGTGACGACGGGTGCTTACCCGCGTGAGGCGCTCGGCGACGCCGACGTGATCGCCGACACCGCAAGCGAGATTGCCGCCGCCCTGGCGAGGTTCGTCGACGCCTGAGCGCCGGCGGGGCCGCGGCGCGGCCTACCGAGCAGCGGCACGGTCGTCGTCATCGCTGTCTTGCGCGGCAGGCTCCGCGCGTTCCATGGCCGCGGTCACGGCGCCGATCGCCTCCGCAATCGTCTCGGGGCGCGTGATCGGGATCATGTGGCCGCCGTCGCACTCTTGGAACGACACGACGTTCGGCAGGTAATCGCGCAGGCCGACGGCGGACCAGCTCCCGACCATCGCGTCGTCCATGGCCCGGACGATGCCGACCGGCACGGTGACCTCGTCGAGATGGCGATCGAGCCAGCCGAAGTCGCGGTTGAAGTCGACGCGGTTGGCGTAGAGCGAGCGAAGGGTGTCGACGCGCAGCGTTTGGCCGTAGGCGTGCGCGGAATACGCGGGCGCCACCGGCGTCGGGGAGAAGGCACGCACAAACGCGTGCCGGACGACCAGCTTCGTGATGCCCCAGCCAATCGTGCGGCGGATCACGTCGCCGATGCCGGGAACCGTCACGAGGAGCAGGGCGCGGGCCTCGTTGCGCATCGCGAGTGGCATGCCGCGCCCGCCGCCCATCGGTGCCCCGAGGACGATGCCGCCGACGAGTTCCGGGTGGCGCCGAGCGACGGTCAGCGCGACCGTCCCGCCGTAGGAGTGGCCGACGAGCAACGCCCGTTTGACGGACAGCGCGCGCAGGCCGTCGGCGATCACGTCAGCTTGCTCGCGCATCGTCATGGCCGAGCCGCCGGTGTCGGCGAACCCGGGGCGGTCGATCGCGATGCGATGGCGGTCGCCGAGGAGAGGCTGCACCGCGTCCCAGTCCCGGATGGAGCCCGGGAGCCCGTGAATGAACACGACGGGCGGCTCTTCACCGGGCATCTCGGTGACGTGCAGATGGTGGTGCTCGCCGACGGAGATCGTGCCTCCGGGCGGCGCGGGCGTCGGCATGGGCTTCCACGCGAGGTAGCCCCAGATCGTGATGCCGACGAGCAGAGCGACCAGAAGAGCGAGGAGGACGGTCAGCAGCATGAATGCCGACCGTACCGCGGAATTCGCTGCAGCGTCCAACCGGCGGCCAGGGTCATGCCCGGCTCAAACGCCGGACTCGCTAGCCCCCTCGCATTTGCCGCGCCGTCGCGGACGCCGGGGGCCGAAGCGCGTCGCCCCAGGATTGGGGCGAAAACGAGGAAGGGCCGGCTGCGATGCAGCCGGCCCTTCGAGTGTTCGGGGCGCGCCGAATCCGGGCGCCCTGGTCACATGGTGTGCGCTACTTCTTGCACTTCGCGACGGACGCGGCGCTGTCGGTCTTCGTGACCACGCCGGCACCGTTCTCGTACACGATGTTGATGAGGAAGTTCAGCTTCTTGCTGGACGGGCACGGCCCGAGGCCGGCGAGCGGCAGCTTGACCTTCTTGCCGTCGATCTTGACCGACTTCACCGGCGGAGAGACGACGGCGTCCATCGACTTGACGGTCGGGAAGAGGTCATCCAGCGGCTCCTGGAGGATCTTCGGAACCGGGATGTACATCTCCAGGCCGTAGCCGGTGGTGCCGGAGCTGCGGAGCTGGCCGATGACGGCCTCGTCGAGGATGGCCGGCTTGTCGGTCTGCACGCGCGCAAGGACCTGGAAGCCGCTGCCGAAGTACAGGTCGGTCTTGGCGGTGATGTCGCCGACGCTCGGGCCGCCATCAGCGATCAGCGTCGCGGTGCCGAGCTTCGTGGCCGACGGGCACGTCTTCGACGCGACGAACGCCGCGGCGTTGCACTGGGCGAACGGGATCGAGTTGAACAGCAGCGGCAGCGGGAGCTTGGCCTGGATCCCCTGGAGGCGCAGGTTGCCCGTGGTGTCGGACGGGGTGTCCGGGAAGGCGGCCTTGATACCGAACTTGACGGGCGTCGCAACGGTGAGCGAACCGCCCTTGTTCGGCGTGACCGTAGCGGTGGAGCTGTTCGCAGCCATGGCGTTCGGCGCTACGACGAGCGCAGAGAGCGCGGACAGCGCGACGAGGCGGGAAAGGGGACGCATGGAGTGGACTTCCGTTCAGGGATGTTTGGGCGAGGCCTGGGCCGGCGTGCACGACGCAATCCGACCTTCCGTGACCCGAGACACGCTACCTAGTTGGAAGTTGCGGCGCGGCCCCGCCAAGTGAGGCGTTCTGTCGCGTGGGCGCGGTGGGAATCCCTAGCGCCCGTTGGTAATTTCGCTGCCCACCGGTGCCCGGGGGCCGCGCCGGGTACCGCTCGCTACCGGTGCGTCGCTAGGCGGTCCAGAGGGCGTCGGTCCCGAGCGGATGCTCGGTGGCGCCAGCGTCGGTCAGCTTCGCCCTGGCGGCGTCGCGGCTGATCTCCATGATCGCGGCCACCTCAGCGGTCGCCAGCGGCGTGCCGGCCCAATCGAGCACGGCCAGCGGGTCGCTGGCGGGCTCGGCGCGCTCAAGGCCTGGCTCGAGGTTCGCGAACACGACGTCGTAGGTCGTGGCCGGGACGAACCCGGCGACCGTGGCGACGTTGTCGCCCGAGGTCAGCACGAGCGACGGGCAGGTGTAGCGCCAGCCGCCCTCCCACCGAGCGAGCTTGTTCGTGAGGTGCAAGGCCGAGTCCTCTGGGTGTCGGGCGGCCTTCAGGTCGGCGGCGAGCGCCGCTTCCGTCTCGGGAGAGGCGGCCCATCCGTCGAGATCGGCGCTGTCGATCCCCGCGGCGTGGGAGGCGTTGCGGAGGGTGTGGAGTTCGTCGAGCAGATGGCCTTCGGCCATGGTCTGCAGGCGGAGCTGCCGCAAGAGCGAACTCGCAAGGGCCTCGCCGGCATGCTCGCGAACGGCGACGACCTCGCGGCACGCCGGGATCGTAGCGGCGACCGCCTCGCGCTCCGACAGGTCGAACGGCATCCCGACCTGGGACTCCAGGTCGGCGTAGCCCAGGGCGAGCAGCGCGGGCGTGAAGCCCTTCGCGGCGTATTCCTCGCGGCTCGCCGCCAGGCCGACCATGCGCGTCGTCCACTGCAGCTGGGGGCCATAGCGCCACTGCAGGCGCCAGATCTGTGGCTCTGCGCTGTAGGCGAACGGGCAGTTCGGGTCGGTGAAGTGCGTGACGTTGACGGTCGCCATGAGGTGTTCCACGCTAGTCGCTTGGAGTGAGCCATTTGCGGCGGGTTTTCGGCGACGGCCAGCTTCCCGGTCGGCTGGGGCCTCGGCGCCCCAGCCGGCTATGGCGCCTTTGGCGGGCGGCTAGATGGTGGATGGCGTTGGAGGCGTCAGGCGTCGTCGCCGTGGAGCGTCACCACGAGCGAGCGCGCTCCGCCGTGGTCGCGGTGCTCGGCGAGCTGGATGCCCTGCCAGGTGCCAAGCACGAGGCGCCCGCCCGACACCGGGATCGTGAGCGACGGGCCGAGCAGCGATGCCTTCACGTGCGCGGGCATGTCGTCGGAGCCTTCCAGCGTGTGCGTATACGACGGGTGATCCTCGGGAGCGAGCCGGTTCATCGACGATTCCAGGTCGACGCGCACGTCCGGCGAGGCCGACTCGTTGATCGTGAGCGACGCGCTCGTGTGGAGGATGAACACGTGCAGCAGACCGACGCGGACTTCCGCGATCTCGGGGATGCCGGACAGCACGTCCCGCGTGATCAGGTGGAAGCCGCGCGGGCGGGGCGCGAGCTGAAGCTGCCGTTGAACCCACATGCGGCGCACGCTAGCGTCGGCGCGCCCTGGGCGGCCCGGCCCAGTGCCCCGGTTGCCGGGGCGGTGGTCGATAGGGTCGGTGGATGGGAAAACTGACCGGTGAGTCCAGCGTCGAGATCGACGCGCCGATCGCGACCGTCTACGCGGAACTCGAGGATGTGCTGCGCGCGCCCGAGTGGCAAGGCGGCATGAAGGGCATGACCGCGGTGGAGACCGACGCTGAGGGGCGCGCTGTGCTCGTCGACGTCGTCGCCGATGGCAAAGTACGCGACATCAAGTCCCGCCAGCGCTTTACCTACGACGCGCCGAACGGCCTGAGCTGGAAGCAGGAGAAGGGCGACATGAGCGACCTCTCCGGCTCGTGGGAGCTCGAAGCGCTCGACGAGAACCGCACCAAGGCCACGTACGCGCTCGTTGCCGATCCGGGCCGCAAGCTCGGGCTCGTGATCCGCGGACCGGTGGAGATGGCGCTGCGCGCGATGCTCGTGAACCCGCGCGCGAACGAGCTCAAGAAGCGCCTCGGCGACTGAGGCTCACGGCCACCGCGGGGTGGCGCGGCGGCTGAGGCTCACGGCGCCTCATCGCCGACGACCCAGGCTTCGGCCAAGCGCACGATCACGGCGGCGGCTGAGGCCATGTCGTGGACGGACGCCCACTCGCGCACCAAGTGGAACTCGTGGCCGCCGGTGAAGATGTTGGGCGTGGGCAGGCCGCGCGCGCTGAGCACGGAGCCGTCGGTCCCGCCACGGATCGAGGTGCGCTTCGGCGTGAGACCCTCGGCCGCGATCGCCCGCTCGGCGGTCGCGACCACGTCCGGGAACGGCTTCAGATGGTCGCGCATGTTGGGGTACTGGCGGCGATCGTGGACGTCCACCTGCGCACCCGGCCAGTCGGCGGCGACCTGCTCCGCGATCTCGTGGACGAGCGCGACGTGGCCGACGAGGAGGTCGTCGTCGAAGTCGCGCACGATCATGCCGATCTTCGCGTGGCCGGCATCACCGGCCAGCTCGAACACGTGGATGAAGCCTTCGCGACCGGACGTCGTGGTGGGGGTGAGGCGGTCGGTCGGCAGGGCGGCGACGATGTGCGCGGCAACGGTGGCGGCATTGACGAGCTTGCCGGTGGCGAAGCCAGGGTGCACGTCGACGCCCGTCACTTCGATGACGACCTCGGCCGCCGTGAACGTCTCGTCCTGCAGCTCGCCGATCTCCGAGCCGTCCATCGTGTACGCGCAGTAGGCGCCGAACGCCTCGATGTCGAACAGCGTCGCGCCCTCGCCGATCTCCTCGTCGGGCGTGAAGCAGATGCGCAGCGTGGGGCGCGGAAGCTCAGGGTGCGCCGCCAGGTGGGCGACCGCCGCCATGATCTCCGCTACGCCAGCCTTGTCGTCGGCGCCCAGGAGCGTGTCGCCGCTACTCGTGATGAGGTCGTGGCCGACCTTGCGCGCGAGGGCAGGCATGGTGGCCGGATCGAGCACGGTCCCATCGCGCGGCAATGCGATCACGCCGCCGTCGTAGCTCCGGTGGACGATCGGCTCGACGCCTTCGGCAGGTGCGTCCGGGCTCACGTCGACGTGCGCGATGAGCCCGATGACGGTCTCCGCAGCCGACGAAGGCGACGCGGGGAGGGTCGCAGTGACGTACCCGTTGGCATCGAGGGAAGCGTCGGTCAGGCCGATCTCCAGCAACTCGGCGAGGAGCATCCGCGACAGGTCGAGCTGGCCCGGTGTACTCGGCGACTGCGCCCGTGGTCCGCGCCCCGCCTGCGTGTCGATGCGGGCGTACCGGTCGAGCCGCGCGAGCACGTCGTCGGCCAACGACGCGGCCAGCGGACTCGAGTAGGGCGCGGCGGTAACGGAAGGCATCTCCTGTTCAACGCTACGAGCCTGGGACCGAACTGTCGACCGGATTGACGTGGACGTTCGCGAAAGGTCCGCGCGCCCGACCAGATCGCCCGCGACGCGGCGCAATCGCCAGCGCGCCAGCATGAACAGCCGGTCGAGCGCCTAGGTTGGTGCCATGGAGGTCGACCGACGCAGAGCGGCTGTCACGCGCGACTACTGGGCTGCGTCGCCTCAACTGCTCGCCGCGCTGGCGGCGGCGTACATCGGGCTCAGCTTGCTGATTTGGCAGGTCGCGAACCCTGCGGAGACGGGCGCGCCGTGGTGGCCCGCCGCCGGGCTCACGCTCGGCGTGATGTGCCGGGTGCGGCCGACGGCGTGGCCCGCCGTCGCCGCGACGATCTTTGCCGCGGATTTCGCGGCCGACATGGTGCAGGGTTCGCCGGTGGGCGCTGCGCTGGCCTGGGCGGCGGCCAACACGGTGGAGCCCGTCCTCGGAGCGGTCGCACTGCGCCGTGCGTTTGCCGGCCGCCTGCCGAACTTCGAGTCCTATCGCAACGTGGCGATGTTCTTCGGGGTCGCTGCCGTGGCCGGTCCGCCGCTGGCGTCGCTGCTTGGTGCTTCGGCGAGCGCGCTCGCGTTCGACCTGGATCTGCTTGAGACCTGGGGCACCTGGTACGTCGGCGACGTGCTGGGCATCTTGGTCGTGGCACCCGTGGTGTTCTACGCGGCGCAGATACGTGCGGCGGCCCGGCCGAGACTGATCGGACTGGTCCTGGGCATCGGCGCGGTCACGCTCCTGGTCTTGGGTGCGGGCGACTCGATCTCGCTGTTTCAGCCGTACCTGATCACCCCGCTCATGGTCTTCGCGGTGTTCGTCGGCGGCACGCCAGGTGCGATCGCGGTCGGCTTCCTCACGGCCGTCGTGGCGAACGCGGTCAGCACCCTCGGGTACGGCCCCTTCGCGCTCGAAGTGGAAAATCCTAACGCGCTCCTTGAACTCCAGCTCTTCACCGCAGTCGACCTGCTGACCGTGTACCTCCTGGCCGGGGTCCAGGCGCAGCTGCTCGGCGCAACGGCGCATGCCGCGCTCCTGAGTGAAGAGCGCCTGCGTGACCCGCTCACCCGGATCGGGAATCGACGGCTACTCGACCGCGCGCTGGTCGAGGTCACCACGAAGCCCGTCGACGGCGTCGCCCTTACGCCCGCCGCCGCGCTGATGATCGACCTCGACGGGTTCAAGCCCATCAACGATGAGCACGGCCACGCCGTCGGCGACGAGGTGCTGCGCATCGTGGCTCGGCGCATCGACGACGCCGTGCGGGGGTCGGACACCGTTGCGCGCCTGGGTGGCGATGAGTTCGCGGTCGTCTGCCCGACGATCTCCGAAGACGACGTGCGCGGCCTGGTCGACCGGCTCAAGGAGCAGATCGGCGCACCGATGGTCGCGTGCGGCCACCATCTCACCGCGAGTGCAAGCGTCGGATACGCCTGGATCGCAGAGCCGACCCGCGACCCGGCGGATCTGCTGCGGCGTGCGGACCTGGCGATGTACAGCACCAGGTCCGCACGCACGAAGGGGCGGCGTTCGGTGGAGGCCGCGCAGCCGGAGCAGCGCGGCCGCTGAGGCGTCCCTACCGGGCGAGCTTCTTGTAGCTGATGCGGTGCGGGCGGCTGATGTCCTCGCCGAGGACGTCCTCGCGGTATTCCTCGTAGGCCTGGAAGTTGCCCTCGAACCAGACGGTCTCGGAGTCGCCGCGGAAGGCGAGCACGTGGGTGCAGACCTTGTCGAGGAAGAACCGGTCATGCGAGATGATCACGGCGCAGCCTGCGAAGTTCAGGATCGCGTCCTCGAGCGCGCGGAGCGTCTCGGTGTCGAGGTCGTTGGTGGGCTCATCGAGGAGCAGCAGGTTGCCGCCCTCGGCGAGCTGCTTGGCGAGGTGCAGGCGGTTGCGCTGACCACCGGAGAGCGTGCCGACCTTCTGCTGCTGGCGGGCGCCCTTGAAGTTGAAGGTCGAGCAGTACTGGCGCGAGTTGATGACCTGCTTGCCGACGATGATCTGGTCCAGGCCGCCGGAGATCTCCTGCCACACCGACTTCTCGGGGTCGAGGGAGTCGCGTGACTGATCAACGAACGACGTCTTCACCGTCGGGCCGACCTTGATCTCGCCGCTGTCGGGCTGCTCGAGGCCCGTGATGAGCTTGAAGAGCGTCGTCTTGCCGGCGCCGTTGGGGCCAATGACGCCGACGATGCCGCCGGGCGGCAGCTTGAACGAGAGGTCGTCGAAGAGGAGCTTGTCGCCGAAGGCCTTCTGCAGGTGCTTGGCCTCGACCACCTCGTTGCCGAGCCGGTCGGCGACCGGGATGTGGATGTGGACGTCGTCGAGCTGGACGCTTTCCTGCTGGTCGACGAGCTCCTGGAAGTTCTTCAGGCGGGCCTTGGACTTCGTCTGGCGGCCCTTCGGGGTCTTGCGGACCCACTCGAGCTCCTGGTCGATCGCGCGCTTACGGTTCTGATCCGTGCGCGCCTCGCCGGCCATGCGCTTGGCCTTGGCTTCCAGATACGTGGAGTAGTTGCCCTCGTACGGGTAGCCGTTGCCGCGGTCGAGCTCCAGGATCCAGTTCGCGACGTTGTCGAGGAAGTACCGGTCATGGGTGACGGCGACGATGGTGCCGGCGTACTCGGCGAGATGCTGCTCGAGCCAGGCGACGGATTCGGCGTCGAGATGGTTGGTCGGCTCATCGAGGAGCAGGAGGTCGGGGGCGGAGAGCAGCAGGCGGGCGAGCGCGACGCGGCGCTTCTCGCCGCCGGACAGGCCGACCACCGAGGCGTCACCGGGCGGGCAGCGCAGCGCGTCCATGGCCTGGTCGAGCTTTTGGTCGAGGTTCCAACCGTCGACGGCCTCGATCTGGTCCTGGAGCTTGGCGAACTCGTCGGCCGTCTCGTCGGAGTAGTTGGCGGCGATCTCGTTGAACCGGGCCATGAGATCGCGGATCTCCGCGAGGCCGTCTTCGACGTTGCCGCGCACGTCCTTGGACTCGTCGAGTTCGGGCTCCTGCTCCAGGTAGCCGACCGACACACCGGCGGTGAGGTTCGCCTCGCCGCGGAAGTCCTGGTCGATCCCGGCCATCACCTTGAGGATCGTGGACTTGCCCGCGCCGTTGGGCCCGAGCACGCCGATCTTCGCCCCGTACAGGAACGACAGCGTGAGGTCCTTGAGCACGGTGGTGTCCGGCGGATGCACCTTGCTGAACTTGTGCATCTGGAAAACGAAAGTCGGAGCCACGTGTTCAGGGTACCGTGCTCGGCCGTTTGCCCCGCTGTGTGCTGGCGAACACGACGGGGCGGGCGCACTTCACAGACCCAGGGTATTCCAATACCGTTGGTCTCTATGTCTCGATTCCCCCTCCGCAAGGGCCTCCTGGGCACCTGCCTCGTCGCCGCGTCACTGAGCGCGATGGCGACGCCCGCCTCGGCCTATGTCACCGGTCCGTCCGGTCTGTCGTTCTACTCACCGCCCAGCTGGATGACCTCCGGACCGGCCGGCTCCATCGTGTGGGCGCGGCCAATCGTGCCGCTGGATCCCGCGCACCCCGAACTCACCGATCCGGTGTTCCACAAGGACGCCGGCAGCGCCACGCGCGTGATCTTCCGCTCGCGCGCCATCGATGGTTCAGAAGGTGTGCAGTCCGCGAGCGTCCTGATCCCCAAGGGCTCGGTCCCGGCCGGCGGCTGGAAGATCGTCTCCTGGAACCACGTCACCACCGGCGGTGCGGACGATTGTGCTCCGAGCCGCGCCACACCGTCGAACACCGAGTTTGAGCGCCTGATGCGCAGCGACGATGTCGTCGGCGGCCTGCTGCGCGCGAAGATCGCGGTCGTGCGCCCCGACTACGAGGGCATTGGGACGGCCGGTCCGCATCCGTATCTGATCGGTCGTTCGCTCGCCCGGTCGAACACCGATGGCGTGCGCGCCGCTCGCGAGCTGGTGCCGGCCATTGGCACGAAGTGGGCAGTGGCGGGGCAGTCCGAGGGCGGGATCGCCGCGATGTTCACGTCGTCGCTTGCGAGCACCCTCGCGCCGGAGCTGCAGCTCCAGGCGACGCTGGCCGCGACGCCCCCGGTCGACAACAAGACGCTCGTCTTCGGCGTGGTGCCGTGGGTCCCGATTGCGGGCAATGCGGTCACGCCGCTCGCGGCGCTCATGGTGAGCGGCGCGGCGACGGCCGATCCAAACCTGGCGGCCGGCCTGCAGTCGGGCGCGCTCAGCACGGAGGGCGCCGTGCGCTTCCGTGACCTTGAAACGCGCTGCCTGGCCGATCTCGGTGCTTGGTCGTCGCTTGCTGGCCTGTCGCAGTCCCAGCTATTTGGCCCGACGGTCGACCAGTATCGGGAGAGCTTCTTCGCCGAGCTTGACGCCAACGACCCCCGCACCGTGCGCCTCGGCACCGAGCCGGTTCGCATCTACGCGGGGTCACTCGACGGTGTCGCCTGGCAGTCGAAGATCAACGACGTCGTTGACATCCAGCGTGCCCGCGGCGCGAACGTCAGCTACAAGACTTACGCGCTCGGCACGCACGTGAACATCACCGACGACTGGGTCGGCGGGCGCGACATGTGGGAGTGGCTGACCGCTCGCCTGAGCTAGTCAGAAGCCCGGGCTTGGCCGCGGGCCGCGTCTGGCGCGGCCAAGCCTGCAGTGGCTGCGTCAGCGGCCCAGCCACTGCGGTGGGAGCTGGAGCGCGCCCGGCGTCAGACCGATGGCGCCGCTCAGCTCGGCCAGGAGGCGTTCAGGCCCGTGGCCGTGGTGCCCGAGCGTCGCACCCGGGTGCGTCCCGAGGAGGGTGGTGCCCAAGGAGCCAAGCACGGCGGCCCCGGCGGCGGCGCTGAACGAGCCAGCGAGGCTCGAACCGGCAGCGGCGCCCGGCGCATCGCTGTGCGCGGGTGCCCGAAGGCGGGACAGGGGCGAGGCATGCGGGAAGCGGCGCAGCGTCACGTCGCTGCGGCTGCACCCCGCGCGCTCGGCGGCGATCGTGACCGCCTCCTCCAAGCCGCCGAGGCGGTCGATCAGGCCGCGCTCCAGGGCGTCGGTGCCGGTCCAGACGCGTCCTCGGGCGAGCGGCTCGAGTTCGCCGACCGGCATGCCGCGGCCCTCCGCCGCCTTCTCGGTGAAGTCGGCGTAGACCTCGTCGAGCCACTGGTCGAGCCGCTCGAGCTCGCTGTCGTTGAACGGGCGGTCGGCTGACCACATCGTCGCCTGCTCGCCGGTCTCCACCAGCTCGCGCGACACCCCGATCCGCTCCAGCGCCTGGCTCACGACGACCTTGCCGGCAAACACGCCGATCGAGCCGGTGATCGTGCCGGGCAGCGCGAGGATCTCATCGGCACCCATCGCGACGAAGTACCCGCCGGATGCCGCAACCGTGCCCATCGAGGCGACGACCGGCGTGCCGTTGTCGCGGAGTCGCACGACCTCGCGGTGGATGGCGTCGGAGGCGACGTACGACCCGCCGGGACTCACGACGCGAAGGACCACGGCCGCGACTTCGTCGGAGGCTGCGGCCTGCCGCAGCGCCGCGCAGACCACGTCGGATCCGGCCCCGGAGCCAGATACCGGCGACCCGCCGCCGCGCCCCAGGCTGATGGCGCCCTCGACCGGAACCACGGCGATCACGTCCGCGTGGGGTTTGCGCTTGGTGGCCCGGGCGACGATACGCCCCGCGTCCCGCTGGGCCTTCTCGCGCATGACTTGCTTCTTCGGCGGCGACCAGCGGTGCACGAAGCGCAGTTCGACCTCGGGCAGGTCGGCTTCGGCGGTGGTCTCGTGGCCGGCCCCGGCGATACGGCGGCGCGCCGCGGCGTAGACCTGGTCGCGATAGCCCAGGTGGTCGACGAGTCGTCGGTCGATGGCCTGCGTGGAGGTGAGTGGCGCGGTCGAAATCGCCTCGCGGACCTCCTCTTCGGTGACCGCCCGCCGGCGCGCCACCGTGGACACTACGTGCTCGGTGAGGGAGTCGGTGAGGCGCTGCATCGCCTCGCGCTGTGGGCCGCCCATGCGGTCCCGCAGGAGCGAATCCGGGGCGTTCTTGAATTCGTGGCGGGCGTGGATCTGCGGCTCCAGCCCGAGCTTGTCGAGCGCACCGCGAAGGAACATCCCGCCGGTGGCCACGCCGACGAGCGCGACGCCGCCGGATGGCTGCACCCAGATCTCGTCGAAATGCGCGGCGAGGTGGTAATCGAGGGTGCCGTTTCCGGTCTCGCCGAAGGCTTCAGCCCAGCAGACCGTCGGCTTCCCGGACGCCGAGAACGCTTCGACGGCCGCACCGAGTTCCTCGACCTGCGCGTGCGTGAGCGTGTGCGCACCCGCATGGGCGACCAGCCCGGCCACCGCGTCGCTCTGCGCCGCATCGCGGAGCTTGGCGATCACGTCGCCAAGCACCGGGGTGTTGCGGGCCCGGAACGCCGCGATCGGATCGCCAGGAGGCGTCTCCAGAAGCCCATGGGCGAGATCGAGCTCCAGCAGAACCGGTGTGGACGACATGCCCGCGACGCTAGTGCACCGCAAGGTCGGTGGCGCCTCGATCCCCCGCTTCGCGAGGTCCTTCTTCACGGCGGTGTAGTCGATGCCCTCCAGGATCACGGAGTCCTCGCGCGGTCAGCCTCGGGTGAAGGTCACGACTTTGGTGTTGCGTGTGCAGGTCCAGCTGATCGAGGGCAGCTCATCGGAGTCGAAGGAGTAGCCGTTGCAGGCGAAGCCGAAGGCGCGGAATCGGTACTTGTGGAGGTCCTTGCCGCCGAAGCGGATCGGCACCCTTCGGGAGGCCTTCGCCACCTTGCGGGCGGTAGCGCAGCCGGTGTCCCACGCGGTGGCCTCGAAGGCGCCAGAGCCGCTGTTCTTGATGAACGTGACCGAGCGGCAGGCGGTGGCGCGCGCTTCCGGGTCGCAGAGGTCGAGGGTCCACGGGAACCAGTCGCCGAGCTTGCCGCCCGGGCGCTGCGGGATCCGGGCCATCAGCCGCGTGTACGCGGGCTGTGCAGGTGCATTCGCGCACGATCCGAGCGCGCTGGCTCGCAGTTCGATGGCGCCGGGCGCGTCGTAGTAGCCCCCTTCTGGGCGGTACAGGGCAATCTGGCCAGTTCCGAGTGCGCTCGGCGAGCCCCAGGCTTGCCAGGCGACGCCGGAGGCCAATCCACTCGGCGAGCCTCCGTTGAAGATCCGCTCCGGATGGGCGGTGCCCCAACCCTCGCCGAACTCGCCGTAGAGCCCAGGAACCCCAAGGACCGGCTCGGGGGCCTGCGCGGAGGCAAGGCCGGGCAGGCCAAGGACGCCCAGCAGGGCGACGGTGACCGCGGCGACCCAGCGGAACCGACGAGTCGGGTGAGCGTGGAGTCGTTGCGTGGGGTGAGAGCGGAGCACAGGTCCTCCCGGAGATCGGGCGCGGGGTGGTCAGAACCACCGAAGGCTTCTGACCCTCCCAGACGGGCGCGGGCGCGTCCTGCGTAGAAAGCCCTCGTGGTTGGGTCCTTCACTACGGTCGAACCGACGAAGGGCTGGTGCGAGGGCGACATTCCGCGCTGAACCGAAGCCGAGCACGGTCCCGCCGGCTGGCTGAGCCGACGAAGATCCCGCACGCTGCGAGCCGGCCGTCGGGGTCGGCGCACGAAACCCTGCACGGCGACGCCGGGCGTTGGTACGGTCGCTCACCCCGAATGAGTCTTCCCTCTCTCAGCAGCGAGCGCCCAGTGATGGCGCACTACCCCGTCGGCGCCTCGACGGGCTGGCTCGCGGCCGATCAGCGGGCTGCCGGTGAGACACCGCAATGGCCGGTGCTTGCCGGCCGCGCCAAGCGTCAGTTCGCCGGCGCGTGCGAGCTGGCTGCCCTCTCGGAGCCGGAGTTGCCGGCGCTGGTCGACTGGCTGAAGCAGCGCCCCTCGCTGCCGTTCGACTTCTTGTCGGTCCATGCGCCGAGCAAGGCGCGCAACTTGCCGGAAGCCGACCTTGTCGCGCTCCTTGCCCAGATCGCCGGTCGGGTCGACGCGATCGTGCTCCACCCCGACGTGATTGTCGATCACGCCGCGTGGGCGCCGCTGGGGCGGACCCTGGTGCTCGAGAACATGGATCCGCGCAAGGAGGACGGCCAGACGGCCGCCTCGCTTGCGCCGCACTTCGAGCGGCTCCCCGAGGCCGGGCTCTGCTTCGACGTCGCCCACGCGTACGCGATTGATCCGACGCTCGCGGAGGGGCACGCCATCCTCGACCGCTTCGGTGACCGCCTTCGCCACCTGCATGTGTCGGCGCTCGATGCGGCGCACCACCACGTCGCCCTCAGCGCGGAGGACGAAGAGCGGATCCGGCCGCTTCTGGAGCGGTGTCGCGACGTGCCTTGGATCCTTGAGGCGCCGGTCGTCTGAAGCGGCCCGGCCCGGCCTGGCCAGGCTTCGCCCATGCTCAGGCCGTTGCCGGAACCTCGTTCATCTGCGCCAAACGGAAGTGGTTGCCGGACGGATCCCGGAAGCCGAGATCGATGCCGTAGGGCATCTCGGTCGGCTCCTGCGTGAACTCCACGCCGGCGGCCTTCATCTCTTCATAGCGGGCGTGGATGTCGTCGGTGGTAAAGAACAGGCCGCCCGACGCGCCCTTGGCCATCAGGTCTTCGATCTGGCGGCGGGTCTCGTCGGTGAAGACCGGTGCCCCCGGGATCGCCATCAGCACGAGCTCGATGTCGGTCTGGCCGGGAGGGCTCACGGTGAGCCAGCGGAAGTTTCCGAGTTCGGCGACCGTGGTGTCCTGACGGAGTTCGAAGCCGAGGGTCTTCGTGTACCACTCCAGCGCTTCGGACTGGTCGTGGACCCACACCTGGACGGAAGAGAGCTTGAACATGAGAACGTTCCTTTCGGTTCTGAGGCGGCGGTACTGCCGATAGCACCGACGGTAACCCTGGCCTGCTCGCCTGTCTTCTCCAAAGCTGCTCAGTCGCCGGTGGCGGGGCGTTCTCCAAAGCTGCTCAGTCGCCGGGCTCGGAGCGTGGCGGCGTGCCGGCCGATGGCGGGATCTGCGCCGGAACGGCCGGCGGCCGCATCGGTCGCTCGCGGATACGCACCGCGCAGGGCGGGATCCGGGCGAGGTTCGAGGCTGGCGGGTGCGACGCGCGGTAGGTCGTCGGCGACGTTCCGAAGGAGCGCGCGAAGCTCGTCGTGAACGAGCCGATGCTCTGCAGCCCGACCTCGAGGCAGATCTCCGCGACGGTGTGGTCGGTGGAGCGCAGCAGCGCGGCGGCGCGCTCAAGGCGGCGGGACAGCAGGTACTGGTGGGGTGTCTCGCCGAAGACCTTCCGGAATTCGCGGCTGAAATGCGCCTTCGAGAGCCCGGCCGCTGCCGCCATGGCAGCCACGTCGATCTGGTCCGCGTAACGGCGGTCCGCCAGGTCCCTGGCGCGGACCAGGTGGCGGGTAGGATGCACCGGCTTCACGGCGCTCAGTATCGCGCTGGAGGCGGGCGCTTGGGCGGGCGGGCGGGCCGGTCTCGCGGCACCGCAGTTCTGTAGAGTCGGCCACCTCACGGGGACCCCCGGCCCCGAACGTCCCCCATCCCCGCTGTCCATGCGGGCGGGCGCTCACCTCCTCCTCCGTGGTCTTCAGCTCCCCAACCTTCCTGTTCGTCTTCCTGCCCTTGGTGCTGGGCGGAACGTGGCTGTTGCCACCGCCAGCGCGGCGGATCTTGCTGCTGGTCGCCAGCTTCGGGTTCTACACCTGGGGCGCGCAGACCTTCGCGGCGGTCGTCGCGGTCTCGACGATGGCCGACTGGCTGATCGGCCTCGGGATCTCGTCGGCTATGGCCGCCGAGCGGACCCGCCGCGCCCGCTGGTTCCTGATCGCCGGACTCGCGCAGAACCTGGCGCTGCTTGGGTGGTTCAAGTACGCGGGCTTCGCCTCGATTCAGGCCAGCCGGCTGGGGGATTTGGTCGGCCTCGACGGCCCGGGCCCCGTGTCGGTGCTGCTCCCGATCGGCATCTCGTTCTTCACGTTCGAGAAGATCAGCTACCTCGTCGACGTCCGCCGTGGCGACGTGGCGGCGCGACGCAACCCGATTGACCTCCTGCTGTTCGTGTCGCTGTTCCCCCGGTCGATCGCGGGGCCGATCGTGCGTCTGCGAGAAATCCAGGACGACCTGACGCGTCCGCAGCCGACCGTCGACCTCGTCACCAGCGGCGCGATCAGGTTCTCGCACGGCCTGGCGAAGAAGATCCTGATCGCCGACAGCATCGCGCCGATCGCCGATGCCGCGTTCGCTGCCGGGCAGGCGGGCACGCTGACGACCGAGGCGGCGTGGGTCGGCGCGATCGCCTACGCCCTGCAGCTGTACTTCGACTTCTCCGGGTACTCCGACATGGCGATCGGCATCGGCATGATGCTCGGCTTCCGGTTCCCCGAGAACTTCAACCGTCCGTACTCGTCGGTGTCGATGACCGACTTCTGGCGGCGCTGGCACATGACGCTGTCGCGCTGGTTCCGCGACTACGTGTTCATTCCACTCGGCGGCAGCCGCGGGTCCGAACGCGCGACCTCGCGCAACCTGGCGATCGTGTTCCTCCTCACCGGCATCTGGCACGGTGCCGACTGGACCTTCATCCTCTGGGGCGCCTACCACGGTGGCTGGCTGCTGCTCGAGCGCCGGTTTGGCTGGCGCGCGGTCGACGGTCCGGTCAGGCGTGCCTGGCTCCGGCGTGCTGCCACGCTGCTGATCGTGCTGATCGGATGGGTGTTGTTCCGCGCCGAATCGCTGCCCGCCGCAATCGACTACTACCAGGCGATGTTCACGCCGACGGGAGGCTTCACGCCGTCCGTGGGTGAGGTCGCCACGCCCAAGGCCATCACGTTGCTCATCCTCGCGTCGCTCGTCGTGTTCTTGCCACGCGGTCGCAGTGGCGGCCGGTTCCTGGTCGAGGGCAAGGGTCGGTTCGTGGTGACCGCTCGGGCTGCCCATCTCGCCTTCGTCCTGCCGCTGACGCTGGCGCTGGCTATGGCCAGCTCGTCCTCCCCGTTCCTCTACTTCCAGTTCTGATGGCGCGTCTTCTTCGATTCGTGCCGGCGGTCTGGGTCTTCCTGCTGCTCGCCGGCCCCGGCGCGCTGTGGCTCGCTGGCACACGCCAGAAGCACGTCGAGGGCAAGGGCTTCGCACCGATCCCCACGCTCACGGGCGGGTCGCTGCGCGACGCTGCCACCTACGACGAGATCGACCTGGCGGTGCTCGATCGCCTGCCGATGCGTGAGCACGCGCTGAACCTCCGGGCCCATCTCATGATGGATCTGTTCCGGACCAGCCCCGTGACCGATGCGAAGGTCGGCGACGACGGATGGCTGTTCCTCTCCAGTGAAGTGCTGAGCTGCGATGGCTCCCAGGTCTACACCGATCCCGTCGCGGCGATCGACGTCACGATGGCCGCCCTCAAGACGTCGGGCCGGCGCGGGACCATCGCCCTGACCGGATCCAAGTTCTTGGCCGAGCAGGAGGTCGCGCCGCGCGTCGACAAGGCCAAGCTGGAGTGCCAGCGCTCGCTCGAATCGCGCCTGGCGGCGCAGGCGGCGAGCTACCCGGAGGGCTTGAATCTCGCGCCGGGGCTCGCAGCCATCAAGGCCGAAAAGGGCCACACCTTCCTCAAGCGCGACACCCACTGGACGGACGAGAGCCGCATGCTCTACATCCGGTCGGTGCTCAACTTCGCCCGGCGCGGCCTCGCCGATGAGGCTGGGCTCGCGTTCGGTGGCTACATCCAACGGCCCGCGGATCTCGCGAAGACCATGGAGGTCGCCCGCACCGACGCTGACCGGACGATCAACGCGACGCAGGCCACGCGGCCACTGAAGCCGGGTTCGGTCGTGATCGTCGGCGACTCCCAGACCGGCTTCTCCCTGCTGAACCCGATCGGTTCGACGCCGATGTTCGCCGGTCCGCTCGTGGGGCAGGCGCACTGCGAGGTGTTCTCGATCGCGGCGGGGCTCTGCGACGCCATCTTCCGTGCGTCCGACACGATCATCTGGCAAACCTCGCTGCGGTACGCCCCCGAGTTCGGGCAGCGCTGCGGCCGCGCAATCACCACCTTCACCGAGAAGCTGTCAGGCAAACGGACCTCCCTCCAGGTGAATGGCGCCGACGTCGACACCCTGCCGCTGCGCGACCCGGTCGCGGCGACGATCGTGGCGCCGCGCGACGAGCGCACCGACGTCCCGCGACTCGTGCGCGTCCCGGTGCGGAAGGCGTCGCCGACTGCGGCCGCCGTGTCGGTCACGGCCACGGGGCCCGATGGCAAGCCGCTGCCCTGCTCCGAGTCGACCCAGACGGTGCCGACCGACCCGATCTCCGTGCCCGTCCCCGCTGGCATGTCGGTGGGCGAGATTGCGCTGAACGTGCCGGGCGGCCAGTCGACGGAGTTCGGCCGCCCCGAGGTGATCGACCTTGACGGTCGTGCGCCTCGCCAGCGCACCAGCACTCGCTAAGCCCGCTAAGCCCGTCGCGTCGGAGACCCGCGGCCGGCCTGGATCAGGGCTGAGGATCATGCCGAGCGCCTTGCAGGACGTGGTGCTGCACGGGCGCGCTCGGCGCGCTCGGCGCTCCTTTGCAAGGCTGCCCGGGATGCAGGAACGCCCAGCTCACGCGCCCGCGGGCGCGCTCGCGCAGCTTGCGACCCGCAGCACGACGAGCTTCCCGGCGCTCCTGGAAGCCCGCGAGCGCAGCGAGCGTGGCCTCAACGCGCTGCGCCGCGACCTGTCCGACATGCGCCTTCCGGACCACACGAGTCTGGTGCTCCTGGGCTCCTGGGGCCGCGCGGAAGTCACGACGCTCAGCGACCTGGACTGGCTGCTGGTCGACGCCTCAGAGGACCGCAAGCCGACGCCCGATGGGCTCGTCGTGCCGCACGGGCAGCTCGCGCTCGACGGCGATCTGGAGAGCGCCCCGCTCATGGCCGACCTCCACGCGCTGAGCGAGATCATGCGCCGCCACGGCGCCGAGCCCGGCAGCCAGGGAACGTTCGGAACGGCGGTGCACGTCGAGGAGCTGGCAGGCCGGATCGGCCTTCAGGACGACTCCAACCAGAACCTCACGCGGCGCATGCTGCTGCTCCTGGAGTCCGTCGGTGCGACCGGTCCCGAGCATCACCGCACGGCCCTGGAGCGCGTGGTGTCGACCTATATCGCGGGCGGCACCCGCGACTACCGCCCGCCACGTTTCCTGCTCAACGATCTCATCCGCTACTGGCGCACGATCGCCGTCGACTTCGAGGGCAAACGCCGCGAGCAGGACGACCGCAAGTGGGCCGTGCGGAACGTCAAACTGCGGACCGCTCGCAAGGTGCTCTTCATGGGCGGGCTGCTGCCGATCCTCGCCTGCCGCAACCTGCGGGCCGACGAGATGACGAGCTACCTGCTCGACCAGTTCAGCGCGCCAGCCACCGACCGCATCGCGCACGCATTTCTTTCGTGGGACGCGATGGACGAGGGCGTGCGCTCGATGCGCGCTTACGACGCTGTGCTTTCGAGACTTGCCGATCCAGACACGCGGAATAGGCTCGACGCGCTCGACTACGAGCACGCGCGAGACGATTCGCTCTTTCTCGAGCTGAGGCAGCTTGGGCACGACCTGGAGTCTGGCCTGCTTGCGCTGCTGTTTGAGACGCCTCTGCGGGACGTGGTGCGTCAGTACTCGGTGCTGTAACGGGCGTTGGCTTCGGCTTGGCCGGCTCAACGATCGTCGTGCCCGGAATCGTGTTCTCCGGGACCGTGGTGCCGGGCTGCTCGCCCGGATCGGCAACGGGGCCGGTGAGCGGCGCCGGCGGCGTCAGTTCCAGCAGCGTCACGTCGCCGTTGATGCCGAATTCGACACTGGAGGTGTTGGTGTACTCCTGCTGGAAGTCGTCGGCCTCGGCCGGTGACGGAACGATGTTGAAGCGCTTCACGTTCCAGCCGCCCTGGCTGCCGTCGAGCGACACCTTGATGGTTTTGACCGGAACGGTGAGGTTCTGCGGCGTGTAGTTCACGTGGCGCCAGACCTTCGCCGGCTGCCACACCGCGAGAATGAACTTACCGTCGGAGCGACGCAGGACGACCTTCTCGGCGGTCGTCTCGGGGACTTCGGCGCCGGTGGCCGGGTCGGTGATGGTGAGGTCGATCGAGCCGGGGAGTGCCTTGGCACCGAGGTCGCCGATGCGCTCGTTGAGGTTCTGGAGCGCGAGGTAGACGAGCTTGGGGCCGCCGAGCCGTTGCACGCCACCGCTGGACCGCGCGGCGAGCAGGCCGTAGCCGTGGTTGCGGTCGGTCTGCTGGCTGGAGAGGTTGATCAGCTCGTACAGGTACGTGCGCGGCACGCCCGACTTGAAGTTGTGCAGCAGCATGCGGGTCGTGTACGAGGCCTGCGCCTTCTGCGAGACCCAGTCGGCGACGAGGGCCGTGCCGGCCGAGGAGTAACCCGACTCCGTCGCGATCGCGCGGTCGGACTGCGCGAGATCGACGGCGCACTGAGCGACCGTGCGGCCGGTTGCGGCGTCGCAGATGTTGGCGATGCCGGTGACCTCGGGGGTGTCGTACGGCATCGGGTAGGGATGCATGTTCGACACGCCCGCGAGGTCTTTCGTCCATCCGGCGGCAAGCAGGTCCGGTGTGGTCGTCATCTTCCCGAGCGCGGGAGCGATGAGCGGAATGCTTCGCAGGCTGGCGAACTCGTCGGTGGCGAGGAGCCGCTTGAAAGTCTGAGCGTCGGCGAGGGTCTGGGCGGCCCAGTTGCCACCCTTGTAGTCCGGCTCGTTGACCATTTCGATGCCTTCGGCCATCGCGGCGAGCGGGCTGTCGCGGATGCCGCGCAGCGAACGGGCGATCTCGGCGTCGCGCTCGGCGCGGATCGTCGGCTTGCCGACGAGCGGCGCGGCAATGACCATCACGCCGACCTTCGGACCAGTCGGGGCGAACGTGTCGGCCATCTGCCCGATGCGGTTGCGGACCGTCAGGCAGACCGGCTCCAGGTCGAGGCACGAGTGATCGCGGATGTGGCGGATGCCGACGCCGCGCAGCGCGCTCTGGAGGGCCTCGATCGGCTCCTCGGCGTACGCGTAGCCATCGAAGTCGAAGTGCGTGGCGACGCCTTGGGAGTCGCGGAAGGCGGCTGCGGAGGGTGCCTGAACCGTCGCGGCGCCGGCCGGAGCCGTGCCGAGCGCGGAGAGGGTGAGCGATGCCAAGGCGATCGAGATCGACGTGGCGACCGTGGTACGGACGACGTGGGACATAGAGGTGCGCCTCGAAGGGTCGCGCGGCGGGTGAACACCGGTCAGTGAGGGGTATCACATCCGGTGTATCGAATGCGAGCGTTGCGGCGTAATGCGGCGGACTCGCATCTTGCCTCATACCGCTGGTGCGGGGCGCCGATGCGCGATCGGCCAGGCTGGCCGGTGCGTGGTCCCGACGCCGGTACGCTGGGGTGGTGTCTGCCGTCGTCGACATCGAACAGCTTGTCCTGCTGCTCGAACTCGCGCCGCCTTTTGACAAGCGGGCCGTGCAGACCGCCCGGCGCACGATGGCCAAGCGCTGGCACCCCGACCTGGCTCCGGCCGGCAAGGAGCATGAGCACGAGCGTCACCTCAAGGCGATCAACGAGGCGGCCGACCAGCTCGAGTCGCTCGCCGAGGGCTCGCGCGGCGGCAGCGTGTCGGCCAACGCGGTCAAGGTCGCTGGGCAGGCGGCGCGTCGTGCCCGCGCCGAGGAAGGCCGCCGCAACTATGAGGCGCAGCAGCGCGCCGAGGCCGCGCGCGACGATCGCCAGAAGAACGACCCCTTCGGCAGTCGCATGCCGGATCACTCGGTGGTCCATCGTTACGCGCGCTGCCTGTCGTATCCGGAGTGGGGCGTCGGCACCGTCGACGGCATCTACTTCACCGGTGGTGGCGACCACGTGCAGCAGTGGGCTCGCGTGCGGTTCCAGGAGAGCGTGCGCACGGTCCCAGCTGGGTCGCTGCAGTTCGTCGACTTCAGTCGGCCCGATCCCGCAGCCGATCGCGTCGAGCGCTTTATGACCGCGGCGCGCCACGCGCTCGCCGAGAACGATTTCGAGGTCGCCGCCCAGCGCCTCACCTATGCCCGCGACGCCCAGCCCCGCAACCCGGCGGTGCTTCGCTTGATCACGTTTGCGTTTTGGCAGGCCGGGCAGCTTGAGGCGGCGGGTCGCGCCGTGCGTGACTGGATCCGGGCAGAGCCGGGGCGCCCGGCGCCGCAGCGCTACGCGTCTCGGATCTACGAGGCGATGGGGGCGACCGATCTCGCACTCGGCGCCGCGGTGCTGGCTGCCGAGCAGGCGCCCGGCGACGCCGGCGGCTGGGAGCGCGTCGGACGGTTGCGCCTGGCGCGATTCGATCGTGCGGGCGCGATTGAGGCGCTGGAGCGTGCTCGAGCGCTCGGTGCGACGGTCGAGGGCCTCCTGGATCTTGCGCTCGCCCACCAGCTGGCGGGCAACGTTGGCGCGGCCGTGGCGGCCGCCGAGCAGGCCACCGTCGTCGATCCGACCTCGGCTGAGGCCTGGTCGCGGCTGGCCCACGCCCTGGCCCGCACCAACCTCATGACCGAAGCCCTCAACGCGTGCGCCTTCGCCGAAGCGCGCGGTGCCGGCGACGAGATCGCCCATCTCCGCGAGCGCCTCGAGGCGATGGTGCCGCGCGAGCTGCCCGCCTAGGCGCAGCCGGGCTCCAGCGGCCATGCCAGCTGGGGCGTGAGCGGCGTTTCTGTCGTCAGGGCAACACGATTTGGCCGCTCAGCGCTGCCTGGCGTGGTTCAGGCTTCGAGCAGGGCCTTGAGGAGCAGTAGGTCGCGCTGCACGAGGCCAGCGAGGTCGTCTTGCTGTTCAACGCGTAGACGTCGGGCGGTGATCGATCGATCGACGCGCTCATGGTGCGAGTGACGGCGAGTTCAGCCATGCGACGGAACGCTACCCGGCCCGATCAGGGGTGAGCGGCCAAAATGTGTTGTTGGGGCAACAGATTTTGGCCGCTCACCGATTGGCTGGCCGCTCAGCGCTGGCCGCTTGGTGCTGGTCGGTGTTAGCCGACTCGGGGCGGGGTGACCTGCGACGCGGTGGTCGGGGCGAGGGTGACCGGGCCGCCGGGGATCGGGGTGGTCGAGGTGGCGCTGCGCAGGTCGATGAGGGTGAGGTCGGGGCCGACGTTCACTTTGAACTGCTTGACGCCCTTGGCCTGGGTCGCGTTGCCGTCGATCGACGGGCGGAAGGCGGTGGCCTGCCAGTCGCCGGTGATGCCGGAGTTCATGGTCACGTCGACGGCAATGTCGGGCACGTTCAGGAACTTCTGCTGGAACGTTGCCGAGTTCCACACCGACTGCGGCTGCCAGAGCGCGAGGACGTAGGTGCCGTCGGAGCGACGCAGCAGCGCGCGCTTCATCATCGCCGTCGGGATCACGCCGCCTGCCGAGTTACGAAGGTCGACATCGATGCCGCCCCAACGGGGAAGTCCGCCGAGGTCGCCGACGCGGGCGTTCATGCGGGCAATCGAGGCGACGGCCGGCTTCGGGCCGGCCGCGATCACGTTCGTGCCGGAGTACTTCGCGCGCCAGAGGCCGTATCCGTTCGTGGCCGAGAGCATGTCGGGCTTGAGGTCGATCAGCTCATAGAGGTAGGACCGCTGGACGCCACGGGAGAAGTTGTCCATGAGCAGGCGCGGGTAGTACACGCTCTGCGCGCGCTCGCTCACCCACGACGGGCTGAAGGCGTAGCCGGCGGTGGTGTAGCCGGTCTCGGTGGCCATCGGCGCCGCGCCGACGCTGAGCTTCTTCACGCAGTCGAGTGCCGTCGCACCCTTTTCGCACGGCACGTCGAGCCCATTCTCCGGACCGCCCCAGGACGGCGGGTAGGGATGGAAGTTCGGGGTCGAGATCTGCTTGCCGTTCCAGCCGGCGGCCAGGAGCGGCGCGGTGGCGGTGGCGCGGCCAAGGGGTGGCGTGAGGAGTGGCAGGCCGGCGAGCGCGGCGAAGCGCGGCTCGGCGAGCTTCGCGCGGATGGTTGCGTCGTCGGCGACCGTGCGCTCAGCCCAGTCCTTCTTGTTCTGCAGGTCGGGCTCGTTGGTCTGCTCCAGGCCGTTCACGATGCCGGACAGCGGCGGCTTTGAGACGGCCGTGAGGGCGCGCTCGATGTCGGCGTCGCGCTGCGCCCGGTCCGGGAACACGCCGACCTCGCGAGTGATGCCCAGCAAGAACTTGACCTCAGGCGCGTCCGGCCCGAGTGCGTTCTTGAGCTCCGCCATGCGGGTACGGATCCGCGCGCAGGCGTCTTCCTTGTCGAGGCACGCGTCGTCGCGAACCTGCCGAACGCCGAGCGTGTTCAGCATCCCAGCGATGCGCGTGGTGGTGTCGCGGTCGTACGCGAAGCCGATGAAGCCGAAGTGCGTCTGCACGCCGATGCTGTCGCGGTAGTTCGAGGCCGGCAGTCCGTTCACGAACTCGGCCGAGGCTGCCGCGGGCGCGATCGAACCGGCGACGGTCAGGACTGCGGCAACGCGAACGGTCCTGCTCAGGCGGGAGGAGGCCGACGTCGAGCGCACGGGCATGCGCCGAAGGAACGAGGGGACAGTCATGCGAATACGGCCGCAGCGCGACCGGTGAACCTCAGCTTGGGACGGAGCTACCGGTGCCCAGCCTGCGCTCCGCGCAGCCCTGGCACCGGGTGGTGACCCAAAGCACGCTAACAGAGCAGCTTGCGATTCCATAGGGGGACAAGGTTCGCGGCGATCGCGCAGTCCGTAGTCCAAAGTCGGTCAGGTCAGACGGCCAGCGGCTCGTCGCCCAGCTCGCCCTCGGCTCGCGCTTCGGCCGCGCCTTCATGGTCGTGCAACGTCGCGGTCGGCAAGCGCCGAGTGAACCAGAGCGCGAGGATCGCGGCGAAGGCAATGGCCCCGAGCGCTTTGCGGAGTGCGTCGAGCTGCGCGTCGCCGTACGCGGCCGCGAGCGTCGTTGCTTGGGCTTCGGGGAGCCCTGCCCTCACTGCGGCCTGCTGGGCCGTGGCAACCGGAACGATCGGGATGCCACGCTGGGCGCCCTCGACGAGCGCGGCGCGCGTGGACGCCGGCACCGCTGAGTTCTCGGCGATCTGTTCGCTGAACCCGGTCGTCAACGCGGAGAGCAGCACCGCGCCAATGAGCGCCGTGCCGAGCGACGAGCCGAGGTTCTGGGCCGTGCCCTGGAGCCCTCCTCCCTCGCTCGTTTGCTGGGGCGGAACGGACGACATGATCACGTTGCCGAGTTGCGAGGCGAGGAGTCCCGCGCCCGCGCCCATGAGCGCGAGCGCGACCTGAAAGCCGGTGGCGTTGAGCTTCACGTCGAGCGTTTGAAGCATGACGATCCCGCCGATACTCACGACAATGAGGCCAGCCTGGGCCACGGTGCGGGGGGAATGCCGGGCGGCGAGGCGAGGCCCGAGAAGCGCGAAGACGAGCATTCCGATCGAGAGCGGAAGCAGACGTTTGCCCGTCTCGAAGGCGTCGTAGCCGAGAACGACCTGCAGGTAGATCGGAATCACGAAGAACGAGCCCATCAGCACAAACTGCTGGCCGAGCAGGGTGGCAAGGCCAGCACGCAGCTGGCTCGATCGCAGAAGGGTGGTGTCGAGGAGCTGGGCGTCGCCTCGTTCGGCCCGACGGTCTTGCCAGATGACGAACGCACCGAGGAGTCCGAGGCCGGCGAGGGCCATGAGCGGAGTAGGAGAGAAGCCGAAGGGCGTGAAAGCGTGGCCGCCCCAGGTCGGTGGGTTCCGAGGTTCAACGAAACCCCAGGTGCTGCTCTTGAGCAGCGCGAGAACAAAGAGCGCAAGGCCGCCGGAGGAGAGCACGACGCCTACTCCGTCGAGTCGCGGACGGTGCTCGCTGGCCGGGGCCGGGGCCGGGGCCTCGGCCAGCCGGCCGCGGAGCAGGAGGAGCAGGATGGCGACGACCGTTTCAGCGGCGAAGACGTACCGCCACGTGAAGTTCGTTGTGACCCAACCGCCGACGATCGGGCCAGCGGCGATCGAAACGGCGGAGACCGCGCCCAGGATGGAATAGGCCACGGCTCGGTCGGCGCCGCGATAGGTAGCGGCCGTGAGCGCAGCGATCGCTGGAATGACCAGAACCGCGCCCACTCCTTCGATCCCTGACCATCCGACGAGAAACACCGTCAGATTCGGGCTGAGAGCGGTGGCGAGTGACCCGACCCCGTAGATCGCAAGTCCGATCGCGAAGGCCCGGTTCCGGCCGAGGGTGTCGCCGATCTTCGCGCCGACGAGCATGAACGAGGCCATGACGAGTGTGTAGAGCGTCAACGCCGTCTGTACGCCTTGGACCGTCGTGTCGAGGTCCTCGACGATCTGCGAGATCGCGACGTTCATCGCGCTCGAGTCGAGCACCATGATGGCCTGCGCGGCGGCCAAGATCGCGATAGGTCCCCACTTCCGCATTTGCGGAACCTAACCGCTTCACCCCCTTACGCCGCGGAACCGCCGTGCCTAGCCGCCGCGGGTCAGAGCGCCAGGTGCAGCCGCGGGGCCGCCCCAAGTCCGCCTTGGCTCCGAGTCCTCGATCACGGCTTGGCGGCCCCGTGCTGCGGCTCCGCGTCGGTACGCTCTCGGGATGCGTCTCATCGTCGCCCGCTGCGAGGTCCGGTACTCGGGTCGCGTGACTGCTGTCCTGCCAACCGCTCTGCGGCTCTTGATGATCAAGAGCGACGGCTCGGTGATGGTGCACGCCGACACCGGCGGGTACAAGCCGCAGAACTGGATGACGCCGCCGACGGTGGTCGAGTTCGAGGGCGAGCCGGTGACACGTATGCAGGTGCGCAAGGTTGGCGGCGACGATCAGCTGGAGATCGTCATCGAGGAGATCGTCAGCGACGTACTCCACGACATGGGCGAGGCAGCAGCGCTGGAGAAGGATGGCGTCGAGAAGGATCTGCAGGAGGCGCTGGCGGCGGCTCCGGAGTTCTGCGGCGAGGGGCTGCGCCTGGTGCGCCGCGAGTGGCCGACTGACATCGGCCCTGTTGACCTGATGTGCCGCGACGACGACGATGGCTGGGTGGCCGTCGAGATCAAGCGCATCGGCAACATCGACGCCGTCGAGCAGCTCACGCGGTACCTGGAGCGGATGCGCACGGACGCGACGCTGGCGAATTGCCGCGGCATTCTGGTGGCACAGAAGATCGCGCCGCAGGCCCGGACCCTGGCAGCTAGCCGCGGAATCGACTGGGTCGAAGTTGACCTGGCGGTCGTGCGCGGCGAACGGGAGGCTGAGCTCACGCTCTTCGGCTGACACACTGCGTGAGGGCGGTAATCGTCCTTCCGCGTCTTCCGCTACTTGTCCATGCCCAGTCCACCGCGAAACGGTTCAACCGACTCAACGGGCGTGCGGCTAACCGCGGTGTCCCAGCTCCGGCAGATTCGCTGGCTCCTCGCGCTGTTCGGGGGCCTTGTCTTTGCCGCCCTCTTCTCCCTCGTCGGCTGGGAGTCGCTGCTCCCACGGGCGCCGCGCGGCATCCTCGCGGCCGTCATCCCGGGCGTCACGCTGATCGTGGTCAGCACCGTGCTGCGCTCGCGGATGTCGCTCGGCGTGCACCGCTGGTCCAGTGCCGCCATGGTCGCTGCGCTCACCTGCGCGCCCGTCGTCTGGTTTGGTGTCGGCGACCGCCTCGGCGACACCGCCCACATTGCGACGGCGATCCTGGCCTATGTCGCGGTCCTCGTGGCCGGCGGGCGCAGGCCGTACGACGGCATCAGCCGCCTTGAATCGGCCGCGGCGGTCTTCGCCATCGCGGCCGTGACGCTCGTCGCCCTACCGATTCACGACGACATCGCGGCCCTCGACTTCCGCGCCCTCGTGCTGCTCGTGCTCGCGCTGATGCTGGTCGGCGCGTCGCTCAGCTTGATGATCGCCCAAGGCTGGTGGCCGTCGGCGGGCGTCGCCCTGATGATGGGTGGAGCGGTGCTCTTCCTCGCGGCGCAACTCGAAGCGATCGACGGCACGACGCTCGACCCCAAGCCGTGGTTCGAGCTTCCGGCGCTGTTGCTGCTGCTGTCGGGCACGATTGTTGGCGATCACGGGATGCCGGCGCCGGATCGACGCCGCGTGTCGCTGATGGTGATGCTCGGTTCGATCGCCGCAGCGATCGGCGTGCTCGCCCTGCACGGCAGCGGGCACGGGAGCGCCAGCGAGATCGCCGACGGGCTCGCCATCCTCGTGCTGATGTCGGCCTTCGGACGAGCCATCTCGCCAGCCGGTTCGATCGCCCGCACCGATCCTTCGGAGCTGGGCGGCATCGACCGCCTCACCGGCCTGCCAGACCGCTACGAGCTCGAAGCCGTGCTCGAGCGCGAGCTGCAGTACGCCGGCCATCGCAACATGCCGGTCGCACTCGCCGTGCTCGACCTCATCAATCTCCACGAGATCAACGAGACCCTCGGCCACCGCGTCGGCGACGAGGTCCTACGCGAGTTCGCGGCGCGGCTGTCGAGCCACGCCGGCACGGACGTCCCGGTCCGGCTCGCCGGCAACACGTTCGCGGTGATCCTGCGGTCCCACGGCAGCGAGCGCGACGCGCGCCAGGCCCTGGAGCAGATCATCGAGCGCGTCGAAGCACCGCTGCAGGTCGACGGCGTGTCGCTTGCGGTGCAGGTGCGGGTCGGGCTGGTCTTCTTCCCGGCGCACGGCCAGAGCGTGGCCGAGCTGCTTCAGCGCGCCGAGATCGCGTCGCAGGAGGCCAAGGACAAAAGCCTCTCGATGCTCATCTACGACCCCGCTCGCGATCTGCGCAGTCGCGAGAGTTTGATGTTCGCGGCGCAGCTCCGCGAGGGCATCGAGCGCGACGAGCTGCGCGTCTTCTTCCAACCCAAGATCGACCTCGCGACCGGACTGGCCACCGGGGCCGAGGCGCTCGTGCGGTGGGAACACCCCGTCGAGGGGCTGCTTCAACCCGACCGATTCCTGCCCGTGGCCGAGCGCACCGGTCAGATGGGCCAGCTCACGACCTGGGTGCTCGGGGCCGCGCTCAAAGAGGTTCAGCGGTGGCGCTCGCATGGGTTCGCGCTGTCGGTGGCGGTCAACCTCTCGCCGCACAACTTGATCGACACGACCCTCCCGGGGCGCCTCGCGCAGCTCCTGGTCCGGTTTGGGCTGTCCGGCTCGGCGCTCGAGCTGGAGATCACAGAAGACATGGCGATGGCGGATCCGGCTCGCACGGCCGAGGTGATCAAGGCGATCAACGAGCTCGGGATCGGCTTCTCGCTCGACGACTTCGGCACCGGCTACTCCTCACTCGCCCACCTCAAATACCTCAACTGCAACGAGCTGAAGATCGACCGCTCATTCGTGCGCGACATCGCGTCCGACGAGGACGACCGCGTGATCGTGTGGTCGATCCTCGACCTGGCCCGCAATCTCGGCATGCGCACCGTCGCGGAGGGGATCGAGTCGCCTGAAGTGGTCGAGATGCTCTCGATGATGGGGTGCAGCGTTGGCCAGGGCTTCCACTACGCCAAACCGCTCGACGCCGATGCGTTCGTCGCCTGGTGCGACGATCAGCGGAGCCTCGGCACCATCCGGTTGCTGAATCAGTCCGGCGGTCAACCGTTCCACGCCGCCTCCGGCGTCGCCAGCCCGTTGTCCACGCCTGGGATCCTCGACCACGGCGTCCCGCACGCGTCCAGGCTCCATTTCGAGCCCGCGACGGGAAGCGACATCGAGCATCCCCCGCTCATCGATTCGTACTCGGGCGAGCATCCGCCGCTGGTCGATTCGTACTCCGACGAGGTTCCGCCGGACGCCGAGCCCTGGCAGGACGGCACCGCGGCCTGATCTTCGCCACGGGGCGTGCAACGTGTCCGAAAGCGACACGCGGCACGCCCCGTGGCTCGGGCGACGTTCCTAGAACGACGAACGCCGCCCCGGAGGGCGGCGTTCGTGAGGTCTGTGGTGACCGCGCCCAGGTGGCTCCTCGACCTTGTCCGTCGCTCTTCGCAGAGCGGCGATGGCCGAGGTGAATCTCAGGCGGGCGACGTTCGACGCGCCCGGGGCGTTACACCCGCTTGGGGGCGTTCATCACGACGTACACCAGGAGGATCAGCGCGAGGATCCCCAGGATGCCGCCGCCGACCGCGACCTTCGCAAGGAAGAGCACCACAGCGATGACGAGAAGGAGAACTACGAGTCCGTACAACATGCTGAGAACGGTACGCCTCCCACGGTCTAACCAGCGCTCCGTTGTCCGGTCATTCGCGGTCAGTTTGACGAGAAACGCCCTCCCGCTCGGATGAGCGAGAGGGCGTATTCCCGAGTCTGGTGCTTGGCCTGCGGCGCTAGCGGCGACCGGGCGAGCGACGCGGGTGCGGCGACACCGCGATGCCCGTGTCGAGCGCCGTCTCGATGATGCGGTTCTGCTCGGTGAGGTGGGCGGCCGGGTAACCCTCGCCCGGGCTCGCACGCTCCGGACGACCGATGTAGCCGAGGCGCAGATCCTTGTCCTGGAGCATCTGGGTGAGACGCGGGAACATGTGCGCGCGGGCGCCCATGTTGCGCGGCTCCTCCTGAGCCCACACCACCTCTTTGAGGTTCGGGTAGGACTCGATGAGCTGGCGGAGCTGGTCTTCCGGGAACGGGTAGAGCAGCTCAACGCGACCGACCGCAAGGTTCTCCGCGTCCTTGCGCATCGGGTGGCCGACGAGGTCGTAGTAGACCTTGCCGGTGCACAGCACGAGGCGCTCGACCTTCTCGTGGTCGACGCGCGGCTCGCCGAGCACGGAGAAGAACTTCGTGTCGGAGAGGTGCTGGATGCGGTTCGTCGCGGCGCTGAGTCGCAGGAGCGACTTCGGCGTCATGATCACGAGCGGCCGCAGCCGCTGGCTCAGGGCCTGCGCACGCAGCAGATGGAAGTACTGCGCCGGCGTCGTGAGGTTCGCGACGCGGATGTTGCCCTCCGCCGCGAGCTGCAGGAACCGCTCCAGGCGCGCCGAGGAGTGTTCCGGACCGGACCCTTCGTACCCGTGCGGCAAGAGCAGCGTGAGCCGCGAGGTCTGGCCCCACTTGGCCAGGCCGCTGATGATGAACTGGTCGATGATGACCTGCGCGCCGTTGCCGAAGTCGCCGAACTGGGCTTCCCACAGGACGAGCGCCTCGGCGGCCTCTTCGGCGTAGCCGTATTCGAAGCCGAGGCAGGCGGTCTCGCTGAGCGGCGAGTTGTGCAGCTCCATCGTCGCCTGCGCGCCCTTGAGCTGCTGGATCGCCGAGAACGTTGCGCCGTTCTTGTAGTCGTGCAGCACCGCGTGACGCTGGGAGAACGTGCCGCGCTCGGCATCCTGACCTGTCAGACGGACCGGCACGCCGTCGCGCAGCAGCGACGCGTACGCCAGCGACTCGGCGTGCGCCCAGTCGATGCCGCCGTCTTCGCCGAGTGCGTTGCGACGCTTCTCGAGCACCGTCTTCATGAGCTTCGGGTGGACCGTGAAGCCCTCCGGCACGCGGAGGAGTTCCTCGTTGATCTCGCGCAGCGTCTCCGCCGGGACAGCCGTCGTGACGGTCTCGCCCGGGGTCGTGTCGATCGTGTACTGGCCGGTGGACTGGCCCGTCGCCTGCGACACGTCGCCGTGCGCGGCCTTGATGCGCTCGCGGAGATCCTGGTGGAGCTGCGTGAGTTCCTGCCAGATCGTGCGCTTCTTCTCTTCGACCTCGTCGCGATGGATCGCGTTCTGGTTCACGAGGGTCTCGGCCCACAGCTCCGACACGCGCGGGTGGTCCTTGATCCGCTGGTACATGACCGGCTGCGTGTACGCCGGCTCGTCGGCCTCGTTGTGACCGAACCGGCGGTAGCCGATGAGGTCGATGACGACGTCGTGGCCGAACTCCTTGCGGAACGCAAACGCCAGGCGGGTGGCGGCGATGCACGCCTCCACGTCGTCGGCGTTGACGTGGATGATCGGCACGTCGAAGCCCTTGGCGAGGTCCGACGCCCAGTGGGTGGAGCGCGAATCGTCCGGATCGGTGGTGAAACCGACCTGGTTGTTCTGGATCAGGTGAACCGTGCCGCCGACGTTGTAGCCGTCGAGTGCCTGCAGGTTGAGCGTCTCGGAGACGACGCCCTGGCCCGGGAAGGCCGCGTCGCCATGGAGCACGATCGGGAGCGCCAGGCGCGTGTCGCGGCGGATGCGATCGCCGTCGCGCTGCGTCTGCACGGCGCGAGCGGCGCCGGCCACGACCGGGTGCACGAACTCCAGATGCGACGGGTTGCTCTCCAGATGCACGCGCACCTGGGTGCCGTCGGGCAGCGTCTGCACGCCGGCCGCACCGTGGTGGTACTTCACGTCGCCCGTGCCGCCCTGCGGGATGGTCGTGACGGCCTTGAGCGTCGACGCACCCTCGAACTCCGCGAAGATCGAGTCGTACGCGCGGTTGAGGTTGTGCGTGAGCACCGACAGGCGCCCACGGTGGGCCATGCCGACGACGACCTCTTCGGCGCCGTCGTGCGAGCCGAGCCAGACGAGCTCGTCGATCATCGGGACCGTCATGTCGAGGCCCTCGATCGAGAACTGCTTCTGACCGAGGTAGGCCTTGTGCATGAAGCGCTCGAACGCGTCGACCGCGACGAGGCGATCCAGGAGCCGCAGCTTCTGATCGACCGCGAGCGGGGTGCGGTGCGTGCCAGACTCGATCTGCTCACGCAGCCAGACGCGCTGGCGATGCGAGGAGATGTGCTCGACCTCGTAGGCGATCGTGCCGCAGTAGACATCCCGGAGTTTCGGGAGCGACTCGCTGAGCGACTCGCCTTGCACGTGCACCCGCAGGACCCGCGACGGGATCCGGCTCATGAGCTCGGGGGTGAGGTTGAGGGCGTCGGGCGAGAGCGACGGGTCGCCCTTGGGCTCGGTGCCGAGCGGATCGAGGTGTGCGGCGAGGTGCCCGTGGGTGCGGTGCGCCTTGATGATCGCCGTGCCGGCCTGCACCGCCTGCAGGAGCTCGACATCGATGCCGCCACCGCCACCGGTGGTGAACGACTGCGGCGCAGCCGTCGGCAGGTTGAGCGTGGGCAGCTCGACCTTCGGGCCGGCCTGTACGCCGAGATCGGCGAAGAGCTTCTCGTAGAACTCGTGCTCGCCCTGGAGGAACTCCTCCACGACCTTGAGGAATCGGCCGGACTCCGCGCCCTGGATGATGCGGTGGTCGTAGGTGGAGGTCATCGTCATGACCTTCTCGACGCCCAGCTGCTTGCCGACGTTCTGGAGGCCGACGGGGTAATCGATCGAGCCCGTGGCGATGATCGTGCCCTGGCCGGCCATGAGGCGCGGCACGGAGGCGATCGTGCCGAGGCCACCCGGGTTGGTGAGCGAGACGTTGCCGCCCTGGAGGTCGTCGGCGCCGAGCTTGTTCTCGCGGGCCTTCGTGATGAGGTCGGCGAAGGCGTCCAGGAACTCCTGGAACGACAGGCGTCCTGCGTCGCGGATCACCGGCACCATGAGGGTGCGGCTGCCGTCGCGCTTCTCCACATCGACCGCGATGCCGAGGTTGACCTGGCCGTCGTCGTGGCGGACCGACTTGCCGTCGACCACCTCGTAGCGGTAGGCCATCACCGGCATGATCTCGGTGGCTGCGCGGGCGATCGCGTAGGCGATCAGGTGCGTGTAGGACGCCTTCTTGCCGACGGCCTTGAGCTGCTCGCGGCGGCCCGCCATCTGCGTGACCGTGATGGTGCGGAAGGACGTCGCGGTCGGAACCGTGAGCGACTCGTCCATGTAGCGCGCGAGTGCGTTGGCGCCGCCACGAAGGACGGTCGACTCGGTCTTCGCCGCACCAGCGTTGGCGCCGCCAGCGGGCGCGTTCTCGAGGTCGGCGACGGTGATCCGGCCGGCCGTGCCGCTGCCGGTGATGCCGGCGACGTTGATGCCCTCAGCCTCGGCCTTGCGACGGGCGATCGGTGAGATGCGCGTGTCGGCGGCGATGCCGTTGCCGGCCACGGCGCCGTTGGGGGCCGCCGCGCCATTCTTGGCCGCGGGCGAACCCGAGGAGGCGGGGGCGGCGCTGGCGCTGGCGGCCGCGCCGGCCTGGACCTTGCCCAGCACCTGGCCGGGGACGATCGTGTCGCCGGCCTCGACGAGGCGCTCGATCAGGACGCCGTCGGCGGGAGCGGGGAGCTCCATGTCGACCTTGTCGGTCGAGACTTCCAGCAGTGGATCGCCGTCAGCGACGGTCGCGCCCTGCTCAACGATCCAGTCCAGCACGGTGGCTTCCGTGACCGATTCGCCGCCACTCGGGGCGATGATGTCGTAGATCTGGCCGGTGGCCGGCTCGGCGCTCGCGACCTGCGGAGCCGAGGCCTCGGAGTCGCCGCTGTCTTCGCCGCCCGCGCTGCCGTCGCCGGTGGGCACTGCACCGTCGGAAACCGCGATGCGGCCAAGGACCTGTCCGACCTGGACGTCCTCACCGGACTGGGCCAAGATCTCGACCAGGGTGCCGGAGGCCGGTGACGGCATCTCGGCGTCGACCTTGTCGGTCGAGATCTCCACGAGGATGTCATCCGCAGCGATGGTCCCGCCCTCCTGGACGTGCCACTCGAGGATCGTGCCCTCGGTGACGGAATCGCCCATTTGCGGCATCACGACGTCGATCGTCGTTTGGGTGGCCATCACGTGCTCCTGAAGGTGGCGCCGCTGTTGCGGCGCAGTCGGATGAATTCGTATGTCCCGATGAACGGGCCCACGCCGCCGAGGATCGCTACTGCGATCGCCGTTCGGAGTGGCAGCAGTCGGCGTGCGGCGAAGGTGACGCACAGCAACGACATGAAGATCCAGAGAAGGCCGTGGCCGTAGCCCAGCAGCGGCGTGGCGACCGCCTCGCGGTGTGGCGTGATCGCCACGTAGATGAGCGCGAGGTAGACGAGCGAGTGGAGTGCCGAAATGGGTGCCAGCACCCTGATCACGCGGTCACTTCGCAGGTCGATCGAGGGGCTGGCGGCACTCACTTGAGCAGCTCCGCCATTGCGCGCAGGGGAGCGTCGGCCTCTT
Organism: Solirubrobacteraceae bacterium; assembly: GCA_032119595.1. Classification (GTDB taxonomy): domain Bacteria; phylum Actinomycetota; class Thermoleophilia; order Solirubrobacterales; family Solirubrobacteraceae; genus JAGIBJ01. The sequence goes on from JAUMBQ010000004.1 coordinate 223,057, forward strand.
CGGGCCAATCCGCCGGATCTTCCGGCCACCATGCGTGAGCGTCGTGTTCCTCGTCCATTACGAGATCGGCGTCGGCGCCTTCCGGAATCCAGGCGACGCCAACGACCATGACCATGGTACTGGGATCGCCGAACACGGCCCGGACGGTGAGGCGCTCGGGAACCAGCGACCATTCCTCTTTGAGTTCCCGCACGAGGGTGAGCGCCGGGTTCTCGCCGACATCCACCGCGCCTCCGGCTCCGAGGGCCCATCGGCCGGCCCAGGTGGAGAGCCACTGCGCGCGGCGGCCGGCGAGCCAGGCGCCGTCCGCGCGGCGCACCACGCAGAGGGCCGACAGGGCGCCGGCGTTGTCGCCTTCGACCAGCCGAAGCGCCCAGCGTGTGGGCTGCAGCTCGAAGTGCACGCCGTCCTCACCGTGGCGCACGTCGACGAAACGCGCAGCCAGGCCGTCATGGCTCGGCGAGCCTCGGCGCGCGAGGGCCGCGATCTGCTCGTCGGCGACGCGTGACTGCTCGGGCGTCGGGACGTATTCGTCGGCACGCCAGTTCGCCCTCACCTGTTCCGCGGTCCAATGCCCATGGGCGAGGATTCCGGCGGTCAGGTCCATTGCGTTGACACTAACGCGCGAATGTTTCAAAAAGCGGCACCCCCGGCCCATCGGACCGGATGCGCGTCAAGCGAGGCGCAATTGGGTCGCTTTTCAACCACTTTGCGACGCCACCGCGACGATCGGGGCCGCTTGGCCGCTCAGTCGACTTCGACCGTGAGGGAGGTGCCGTAGGCGCGTTCGAAGAGATCGGTTTCGCGGGCGGCAGCCCAGCGCGGCACCTGGGCCTCGCCGCTGGCGCGCAGGCCGAGCCGCACGTCGCCGTCGCCGAGGCTGGTGACGGAGACATCGGCGACCGCCCCGTCGCGCCCACGCTCGAGGCCTTCGGCCAGCCGCAGCAGCGTGGTGATGCGAATAAGGCGGCCGGTGTCGCCCGACGCCATCAGCGGGGCGAATACGCCTGGCGTCGGGTTGCCGCGCCGGTGGTACCGAGCTGCCTGGGCGACCATTGCGGTCTCGGCCGGCGAGAACCCCGGAAGGCCGCTGCTGGCGAGGATGTACCGGGCGTGGCGGTGATGGTCGTCGTAGTCCAGGCGCATGCCGATGTCGTGGAGTTGGCAGGCCGCCCAGAGCAGCTCGCGCTCGTGTGGATCGTCGTCCTGGAGCTCGAGCGTGACGAGCTGGTCGAAGATCGAGAGCGCCAAGAAGGTGACGTGCGCGATGTGGCTGGCGCCGGTGTCGTAGCGATGCGACAGGTTCTCAACGCCTCGGGTGCGCACATCGTCGACGAGCGGAGGGCTCGTGACCGGGCCGACCAGCTCGGCGTCGGGCGGGTCGCCGATCTGCTCGGCCAACAGCACGCCTTCCCGCAGGCCGTATTCGGTCGACTCGAGCGAGTCTGCGCCGCAGGCTTCAAGGGCCGAGGCGATCACCACGGCGCCCGCGAGGATGATGTCGGCGCGGGACGGCTTGATGCCGCGCAGCCGGGCGCGGTCTGCGGAGGGGCGACGGCGCATCTCCTCGATGAGCTCGTCGAGCGTGTCGCGGTCGACCCGGACGCCTTGCGCGCCGCCGACCTCGGGGTGGCCATGGAGGTCGAGCGAGGCCGTGGCGAGGTTACGCACGGCGCCGCCGATACCGACGAGGCGGTCGCCGGTGCTGCCGAGCCACGGTGCAGCACTGAACTCGCGCAGCGCGTGATCGCGCAGTGCTCGCACCTGTGCCCTGGTGGCTGGCCCGCCCGGCGGGAGGAACGCTGCGGTCGTGCGGACGGCGCCCAGGAGCCACGAGGCGGCGTGGCGCGGCTGGCGGTCTTCGACGGCGGTGAGCTGCATCGAGCCGCCGCCGATGTCGAGCACGGTGCCGTTCTCCAGGGTGGTGGAGTTCACGGCCGCGACGTAGCCGTACCAAGCCTCGCGCTGCTGGCTGATGACGTTGATGTCGATCCCGAAGCGCTTCTTGGCCCGCTTGACGATCTCGTCGCGGTTGGTGGCCTCGCGGATCGCGCTGGTGCCGATCGCGACGACATCGGCCGGCTGGATCGCGGTCGCGCGCAGGAAGCCGGCGAACACGTCGAGCACGTCCTCGGCCCGCGCCAGCGCCTTGGGGCCGATCGATCCGTCCTCCTGCACCCCCGCGGCGAGCCGCACCGGCTCGCGAATCTCGTCGGAACGACGCCACCACGTGCTCGTGGATTCGAACACCACGAGGCGGAAGGAGTTGGAGCCAAGATCCAGGACAGCTCTGCGGGTGATCACGTCGCGCACCTGGCCGAAGCTATCGAGCGGCGCGGCACACGGCCTCCTGCCGTCCGCTCGGCGGGGCGACCTGATCGCCCGTTTGAGCCTCGGCCGCCATCGCGAGGGCCGGTCAGGCGGGCTGGATCCAGGAGCCGGGAACGAGGTCGTCAGCGCCGTCATCGGCGTAGCGCACCTGAGCCTTGTGGCCGCCGTCGTAGTCGCGTGCCCAGAGCACGAGGGTTGCCGTCCGGGCGGTCTCCGGCGGCTGGCCTGGCACGACGACGATCACGGGGTCCGTGCCCTCCGCCAGCTCGCCGCGCCAGAGCCGCACAAACGGGTTGTCGTGGAGCTCCGCTCCGACCGTCGTGGGCTCCTCGTGGCCCGGCTCGATGACCGTTGCGGGCGGCAGGGAGAGCAACACGTCGAGCACCGAGTGGCGCAGGTCGGCGAGGGTCGTGTGGCCCGGTCCGCGCACGCCGCCCACGGAGCCCTTGAACAGCGTGTCGCCCGCGAACACCTCGCCGGGGCGGTCGCCGCCTGGTTCGCGAATGAGGAAGTTCAGCATTCCGGCGGTGTGGCCGGGCGAGTGCAGCGCGACGATCTCGATGTTGCCGATGCCGGTGAGGTCGCCTGGCTCGATCGTCTGGCTCACGCCCATCATTTCGTTCGCCTCGGCCGGGTGCGCGTGCACCGGCGTGCCCGGATAGACCTCGAGGATGTGGCCGAGCCCGGAGATGTGATCGCCGTGGTGGTGGGTCAGGAGCACGCGTTCGAGCGTGAGTCCCTCGTTGGCGATCACCGCCAGAAGGTGGTCGACCGGGTCGCCGCAGTCGATGAAGCCGGCGTGGCCGGTTTCGGTGTCGACGACGAGATAGCTGTTGGAGGCGAGTTCGTCGCTGCGCTGCGAGATGACCCTCATGCTCATGGGGTCAGCGTAGAGCCAGGCGGTGGCATGGGCGCGCGCGGCGGGCGGTCAGGCCACGCGACGATCGTTGCGGGCCGGGTGGGTCAGGCGACGCGTCCGCCGGTGCGGGCCTTCTCGGTCCGCGCCTGGAGCGACGCGGGGATTGGTGCCGCGAGGTGACGGTGGTATTTGAGGACGGTGCGCAGCGCGTCGACGCAGCGGGGATCGAAGCCGCTTCCTGAGTCGCGCTCGATGACTTCGAGGGCGCGGTCAGCGGGCCAGGCCACTCGGTACGGGCGTTGGGAGGTGAGGGCGTCGTACACGTCGGCGACCGCCAAAATCCGTGCTTCGAGGTGAATGTCGATGGCGCCGTGGCCCTTGGGGTAGCCGCCGCCATCGAGCCGTTCGTGGTGCGCCTCGACGAGATGCAGCACGCGCTCGTTGAACTTGCCGACGCTGTCGAGGATCGCCCGGCCCTCGGTGGGATGGCGCTTGATCACCTCGTACTCGGAGTCCGTCAGCGCGGCCGGCTTCTTCAGGATCTTGTCGGGCGTCTGGAGTTTGCCGATGTCGTGCAGGAGGCCGCCAGCAGCCAGGTCGCGCAGGCTCGAGGCGTCGAGTCCGAGCTGCTCGCCCATTCGCACGGCGAGGGTGGCGACGCGGCGGGTGTGGCCCTCGGTCACGTCGTCTTTGCGGCCGAGCTGCAGCATCAGGTGGTGCACGCGGCCGTCGAGGAACGACTCTTCGTCGGCGACGATGTCCGAGGCGCGCAGATCGCCGACGAGGGGGCGCGACGACGTGGTGCGCATCAGGTCACGAGCCGCAGGAATGCACATCGCCGAGAGTCCGATGACCTCGAGGATGTGCGCCGACCACCAGAGGACGTCGTTGCGGAATGCGTTCGCGATGCCCCAGAACGCGAAGGCCGACACGACGATCCCAAAGGTCACGATCGCGTCCGACCCGCGCTCGCTGAGCACGGCGGTCCGAGCCGCGCGGCGGGCGAGGACGAGCAGGAGGACGGCAGTGACCGCGAAGATGCCGAGGGCGGTGTTGCTGCCGGGGCGCGGGACCGCAGGGATGGTGGCGGCCGACGAGAAGATCAGCGCGAGCACGACCACGAGGAAGACGGCGAGCGCTGGTCCGCTCTGCATGACGACCTCGACGCGGCGGCGCTGACGGAGTTCGGGCGCGGCCGAGAGTGCAAGGACGAGCGCCCCCATCGGGAGCGTCGTCATTTCGGCGATGCGGGCGATTCCGGGGCTGTAGAGGGGGCCGGGAACCATGGCCATGACGCGAGCGACCAGCACGATCGACATGGCGATGAACGACACGGTCATGAGCGCCGATCGGGTGTCGGGCTCGCGCCGTGCGCGATAGAGGGTGGTGGCCGTGGTGGCGCAGACGACGGCGGCGGCGATGGCGACGATCGTGGCGCGCGCTTCGGCGCTCGTCGTGACCTGGCCGTGGCTCCACGCGATCACCAGCGCCGGAGGGAGCGCGACGATCGCAAGCAGGATTCGATGACTCCTGAGCTGCTTGCCGACCCCCGCCAGGCCGCTGCGCGACAACGCAGGCAGGAATGGGTTGGAGGCGGGACGGTCCACGGTCACAAGATCGGCAGCCGGTAGCCGGGCTGGACTCGCGCACGACAGACGTATTAGCGCCCGACGGGCTGGGCGTTCTGCCTGGAACCTGCGGGCGTCCCCCGGTCGGCCGGGGTCATCTGGACAGGCTCGGCCGGGTAACCGGCAGAACCAGCGCCACGATAGTGGAATCGTTACAAAGTCCGCCGATAAGTGAGAACCATTCGCATAGAGTCCGCGGCATGACGAGTACATCGGAGTCAGTGGCAGGCGGAGTCGTTCGGCGGGTCGAGGTCGCGATCGTCGGCGGGGGGCCAGCCGGGCTGTCGGCCGCGCTCGTCTTGGGGCGTGCTCGGCGGTCGGTGCTCGTGATCGACGCCGGTACCCCCGGGCATTTCGCTGCGGACGCCGTGCACGGCTTCCTGGGTCAGGAAAACGTCCCGCCGCGGGAGCTGCGCCGGCGGGTTTGGGAGCAGCTCGCCCCATTCGACGTCGAACTCGTTGAGGGCGAGGTCGTCGGTGGACGGGCGGTCGGTGCGGCGGGGCTGTCCGACGTTGGTGGTGGTGGTGGCGGTGTGCGAGGGGCCGTCGATATCGACAGCGGATTCGTGCTCACGCTGGCGGACGGGTCGTCGGTCGAGGCTCCAGCCGTGCTGCTCGCGGGCGGTGTCCGGTACGGCGTGCGCGACCTGCCCGGTCTGGAGTCGCTGTGGGGAACGCACCTCTTCCACTGCCCGTTCTGTCACGGCTGGGAGGTGCGCGGCAAGCGCGTCGGTGTGGTCGCGCCGCCGCCAGCGCTGGGGCACCTGCGGCCGCTCCTCGCGCTCTGGGCCGATGACCTCACGGCGTTTTCGAGCGTGGAGGGTGAGGGGCTGGACGTGCCCGTCGCCACAGGCGTCCGGCTCGAAGGCGATGAGGTCGTTCTTCAGACCACCGACGGCGCCGAGCACCGCTTCGACGCGCTGTTTTCCCCGCCCGTGCTCTCAGCCGTCGGCGACCTGCCGGAACAGCTGGGCGTCGAGCGGATCGAGACCTCGTTCTCGCCGGACCCGATTGCCCTTGCTGTCGACGCGTGGGGTGCAACGTCGGTCGCCGGGGTGTTCGCCGGAGGCGACCTCACTGGCGAGCTGCCCACCGTCGCCAGTGCGGTGCAGGGCGGCTCGAGGGCCGGCGCCGGCATCGTGCGCATGTTCGCCGGCCAGTGATGCACCACGAAATAGGGCGCCACTTGGACGACCCCGGTTTCGAGAACAGTCCACCCTATTTTCCGGTGTCTCTCCGAGTCGCCCGCTGCACCGCTAACGCCCGCGTCGCCTCAGTTCGCCCTCAGTACGAGGCGAGGTCGCCCTTCTCGATGAGTTCGACGCGGTAGTCGTCGGGGTCGCGGACGAAACAGATCCGCGAACCGGTGGTCCGTCCGCCGGGACGGTACGGCGGCTTCTCCGGCGAGATGCCGTCGGCGGCCAGGGCCTCGAGGGTCGCGTCGAGGTCGGCGACGCCCAGCGCGATGTGCCCGTAGCCGGTGCCGTTGTCGTACTCACCGACGCCGTGGTTGTACGTCAGCTCCAGCACCTGCGGCTGGTCGTCGGTGCCCAGGAACACGTTCGTCGCGTCGTCGCCAATCGGCATCCGCCGCTGCTCAGCCAGGCCGAGCTTGGCGTAGAACGCCACCGATCGATCGATGTCGCCGATGCGATAACAGGTGTGCAGGAAGCGAAAGCCGGCCATGACGCCGAGGCTAGTGTGGGGTGGCCTTCGTTCGCGTCACGAGTCGGCTCTCGCGTGGACCCATGGATGTACTTGTGCGAGTCCGCGTTGTAACCGTACGGGCACATCTACACATCGTAACCGTACGGTGGCAGATTGATCCTGTAACCGTTCGGTGTCCGGACGTGTTGTAACCGTTCGGTGTCGATGCTAGGATGTCACCGAACGGTGGCAAACCTGACGTTGAACCAGATCGCAGCGACTGCGCGAGCGCGTCGCCGAGAGCTTGGCCTCAGCCAAGCCTCGCTGGCTGCGCGCGCAAACGTCTCGAGGAAGTGGATCAACGAATTCGAGCAGGGCAAGGCCAGTGCCGAGCTTGGGCTCGTGCTTCGCGTATGCGACGCACTTGGGTTGGCACTCAAGTTCGTTGATGACCGCTCGACGGGACGGACCGCGTCGACGACGTCGACGGAGGCAAGTGCGCAGCTACCACCGGCTGACCTCATGGCGGCTCTCGAAGCGTCTCTCGCGAGAGCGAGGGCGGGTCGTCCTACCAATTCCCGCCAAGGCTGGACCCAGGGATGAGCGACCTGCTTGAGGTTTGGCTCTACGACCAGCCGGCAGGCTCGCTGGAACGCCTGTCGAGCGGCCAGCTGCGCTTCAGATACGACGACGATTACCGCAGCCGAGACGGTGCCACGCCACTGTCCCTGTCCATGCCACTTGAGCTGGGGCGATTCGGGCATCGCGAGATTCACCCGTGGCTGCAAGGCCTGCTGCCTGACAACGACCGTGTGCTCACCCGGTGGGGGCAGCAGTTCCACGTCTCGCCTTCGTCTCCGTTTGCGCTCTTGGGTACACCCATCGGCCTCGAATGTTCCGGCGCGGTGCAGTTCCGCCGGGCGTCTGCCGGAGTCGAGCAGCCGGCCGTCGTTGACTGGCTTGATGAAGACGGAGTCGCCAAGCGGATCCGTGCGCTCCGAGAGGACCAGGCGGCATGGACGACGCGGTCCACGAAAGGGCAGTTCAGCTTGGCGGGAGCGCAGGCCAAGTTCGCACTGCGGCGCGAAGAGGGCCGTTGGGGGATGCCGTCTGGCTCGGAGCCGACGACGCACATTCTTAAGCCGGCAATCGACGGCCTCACCGACCACGACCTCAACGAGCACCTCTGTTTGGCAGCCGCGGGTCGAGTCGGGTTGCCCGTCGCACGGACCTGGGTCGAACGGTTCGTCGACGAAGCGGCTCTGGTGGTGGAGCGCTACGACCGAATTGAGACTCGCGGCAGGTTGGTGCGGCTCCACCAGGAGGACTTGTGCCAGGCCCTTGGTGTCTCGCCGGTGCGCAAGTACCAAAACGAAGGTGGGCCTTCGCCGGGCGACATCGCGCAGCTGCTGCGTCGCACCATGAACTCGGGCGATGCGGATGAGGCGGTCCGTACGTTCGCAGATGGTCTGATCTGGAACTGGCTCATTGGCGGTACTGACGCCCACGCCAAGAACTACTCGGTGCTGCTGGTCGCGAACACGGTCCGCTTTGCGCCGCTTTACGACATTGCGTCGGCGCTCCCGTACGGCGACCACGAACGCAAACTCAAGCTGGCGATGAAGCTCGGGGGCTCGTACGACATCTATCCGGCGTACAACCGGTGGGGCAAGGCGGCGAAGGAGCTGGGCCTGTCAGCCGACGAACTCACGGGCCGCGTCGAAGTTCTCGCCCGGCGTGCGCCGGCGGCATTCGCTGCAGCCGCCGAAGAGGTCGACCATCTGGGCCGAGACTTGCCTGAGCGCCTCACCGACCTCATCGCTGACCGTGTAGCGCGATGCATTCGGATGATGGAGACGACCAAGCCGCTGGAACCTCAGTGAACTGGCTCGTGTGAGCGAGAGATCGCGCCGCAGATTCCGTTCGGGTGGAGCCGACTCAGGCCTCCGGCCATGTCGGATTCACCTGGACGGAAGATGCAAGCGAGATCCGCTCACACGAGTCAGTGGTTCCAGTCCGCCCATGGTGCGCCGGCTTCGCCGAGCGTCATGACCTGCAGGAGTGACGTCGAGCCGGGTTTGGCGCTCGGGAGGCCGGCGGTGACGCCGACGCGCATGCCGGGCTTGCACCAGCCGAGTTCGATGACGCGGCGGGTGGCGTCGGCGATGAGGCCTTCGGTGGTGGCGTGGCGGTCGATGGCGGCCGCTTTGACGCCCCAGTAGGTGCCGCAGCGCCGGACGGTTTCGTGGCCGGGAGAGAGGGCGAGAATCGGCACGGTCGGGCGGTGGGCCGACATGATGCGGGCGGTGCGACCGGAGAGGGTCGGCACGATGAGGGCGTCGAGACCGAGGGTGCGGACGGCTTCACAGGCGGCGTGGGCGACGGTGTAGTCGGGGCCGACCTTGGCGCGGGTGACGCGGTGCTGGTTCCACTCGCGGTACGGCGCTTCGGGCTCGGTGGCGCGGGCGATCGCGTCGAGCATGGCGACGGACTCGACGGGGTAGGCGCCGACGGCGGTCTCCTGGGAGAGCATCACGGCGTCGGTGCCGTCGAGGATGGCGTTGGCGACGTCGGTGGCTTCGGCGCGGGTGGGGCGCGAGCTGGTGACCATCGAGTCGAGCATCTGCGTGGCGGTGATCGACGGGCGCGCGAGACGGCCGCAGGCGCGCAACAGGCGCTTCTGCACGATCGGCATTTGCTCGATCGGGAGTTCGATGCCGAGGTCGCCGCGGGCGACCATGATCACGTCGGACGCGGCGATGATCTCGTCTTGACGTTCGACGGCCTGCGGCTTCTCGATCTTGGAGATGAGCGGGAGGCGCGTCTCGGCGCGGACGGCGTTGACGTCGTCGGCGGAGCGCACGAACGACAGCGCGACGAGGTCGATGCGCATGCGCTCGCCGGCCCGCAGCAGTTCGAGGTCGTCGGAGCCGACGGCGGGGAGGACGGCCGCCTCGCCGGGAACGTTGAGGCCCTGACGGCTGGCGAGCATGCCTCCGACTTCGACGGAGGCGTCGAGCTCGCCGTGCTCGGGGCGCACGGCGGTGACGCGCAAGCGCAGCTTGCCGTCGGCGAGGTAGATGACTTCACCGGCGCTGACCGCCTCGGCGAGCTGCGGCGCTTCGACGTACAGGTGGCGGGCGGTGCCGAGGCGGCCCTCCTCGATCTCGGTGGAGATCGTGAGTTCGCGCCCGATCTGCAGCTCGACGAGGTCGTTCTCCAGTTTGGAGACGCGCAGCTTCGGGCCGGGGAGGTCGCCGAAGACGGCGACGGGGCGACCGGCGGCGTTGGCGGCGTCGCGAACGAGGTCGACGGCGGTCGCGTGGTCCTCCGGTGTGCCGTGCGAGAAGTTGAGGCGCGCTACGTCCAGCCCGGCGTCGATCATGCGACGGAGGACTTCCGGGTTCGCCGAGGCGGGCCCGATGGTGGCGACGATCTTCGTTCTGCGCTCGATGCTGATGAATCTAGCGGCGGCTGGCGCGTCGTCGTTGCTCCGCGAGCGAACCTGCACGCGTCGCCGACGCGCCAGCCCCGTGTTCGCTGGCGTTTGCGGGACCGCTGCGTCTGCAAGAACGCTTGTCGATCAGACGAGCTTGCCGTTGTCCACGATCGTTGCGCCGTCGGCGGTGAGGAGTCCGCCGTCGCGGAGGTCGGCGATGAGGTCCCAGTGAATCGCCGACGTGTTCTCGCCGCCGGTCTCCGGATATGACTGTCCGACCGCGAGGTGCACGGTGCCGGTGATCTTCTCGTCGAGCAGCGTCGAGCCGGTCGGCCGGTCGATGCCAGGGCTCGTGCCGATCCCGAGTTCGCCGAGGTAACGAGCGCCGTCGTCGGTGGCGAGTTCGGCCTCGAGGATGTCTTGTCCCTCGTCGGCGGTGGCCTCGATCACCCGGCCGTCCTGGAAGACGAGCCGCGCGCCCGTCACGATGCCGCCGGGACGGTACGAGGGCACGTCGAACCGGATGACGCCGTTTGCAGAGCGCTCGTGGGGACCGGTGAAGACCTCGCCGGACGGGAGGTTGCGCCGGCCGTCGGAGTTCTGCCACGTGCGGCCACCGACTTCGAGGGTGATGTCGGTGCCGTCGGCCTGGATGCGGATGGTGCTGGCCTTGGTCAGGCGTTCGATGAGTGCAGCCTGCATCGCGGAGAGGTCGGCCCAGGCAGCGGCCGGATCGGGGCGGTCGAGCATGAGGGCGCGGTGCACGAACGTGGCGTACTGCTCTTCGGGGAGGCGGGCGCGCTGCGCGAGGGCGGGCGTCGGGAAGATCGTGAGGCACCACGGCGTCGTCATCGACGTGCGCCGCAGCGCCTGTCGTCCGCGCGCGAGCTGGGCCACGCGGGCGGGGTCGGCGCCCGCGAGCGGCTCGGTCGGCCCGGGGGCGTGGACGCGTACGAGCTTCGTTGCGGCTTGGAGTTCGGCGAGCGCGATCGGCGAGGGTGCGTCGAGTTGCGCGTCCAGGGCGTGGTCGACCACTGCGCGGGAGAGCCCGTCGATCTCCACGTGCAGCGTCGGCCAGGCGCCGCGCTCGAGTACCGCCCGGTGGATGGCTCGGCCGAGCGGGAGGGCGGACTCGGGGACTTCGATCAGGACCGCGTCACCCGGCTCGACCCGGATGCTCCAGTCGCACAGGAGCGCCGCGTGCGCGGCGGGATCGTAGGCGAGGGCGGCTTCAACCTCGTGGGCGGCCAGGCTCGCGGCGCGGGCCGTCGCGCTGAGGGCTGAAGGGTCGACGCTCACGGGCGCTCCATCTCGGGGAAGTACTCGGCGAGGTGCTTGCGCAGCGACTCGCGCACGAACTTGCGCTCGTCCTGGGAGGCCATGCGGTACCGCCCGAGCAGCTCCTTGCGGACGGTGATCGGGGCGTCGTTCACATCCCAGAGGGTGGCGAGCTGCTCCCACAGGAACTCCAGGCCTCGCTGCCAGGAGTCGTCGGTGGAGCGCCGCAAATCGTGGATCTCGTTGTGGTACCGCGCTCGGGCCGGCAGCGGCAGACCGGCGCGCAGCTCCACCGCCAGGCCATCGGGCCCGCCGTCGTACCGCACCGAAGGCGCCTTCAGCTTCGGTAGCTGGTCCCGCTTGGCACGCTTCTTCGCCACAACGCAAGCGTATCGGGGCCTGTCAGCCGGCGGACGCGGTGTCTCTCACCCGAGTTTCGCTCCGCACCCGCCCACGGTTGCGAAAACGGGCCGACCGCGTCAACACCGCAACCGCTGGCGGCTGCTGGCCGTCGTTCGAGGCCGTTAATCGCCAGAGGTTGCGGTTTGCTGCTCGGGGTTGTCAACCGCTAGCGGTTGCGGTTCGCTGCTCGGGGTCGTCGATCGTTAGCGGTTGCGGTTACTGCTCGGGGTCGTCGATCGCTAGCGGTTGCGGTTTGCTGCTCGGGGTCGTCAACCGCTAGCGAGTGCGCCGACTTGTGACGTCCGAGCGCTGAGGTCAACCGCGAGTGCCGAGGTCAACCGCGTGCGCTTCTGAGCGGGCGGGCCTGTCAATCGCTGAGGGTTGCGGCAGGGGAACGGGTGGCCGCAGTCGGGTGCGCCGACTCGTGACTTGCCGGCGCTGAGGTCAACCGCGTGGCTTTCTGAGCGGCCGGGCTTGTCAATCGCTGAGGGTTGCGCCGGCCGAGGGATGGCCAGCAGCCGTGAGGGGTTGCCCTAGGGGGTTTATGAGTCCGGTTTTGCAACCGCACGGAGTTGCAGGACGAAAACGGTGTTTGGGGACACCACTGCCAGCTGATGTATTGCCCGGCCCGGCCCGGCCCGGCCCGCCGGCCCCGGCCCCGCTCGCCGGCCCGGCCCCTGGCCCCGCACGCCGGCCCGGCTCGGTCCGCCAGTCCCGGCCAGGGCGCCGCGTTCGGCAATCTCTGGGTTCAGCCGGCGGCGGCGCGGAGCTGCTCGGCGACGGTGCCGCGCTTCGGGTGATCGCGAACCGGGGCGCCGTGGCCGGGGAAGCACACTGCGGGTTCGAGGTCGGCCAGGGCAAGGAGCGATTGCCGCGCGCGAGCAGGATCCTGCGAATACCCCTCGACGGGCAGCCGCGGCGCGCCGGCGCGGCCCCACATGCTGACGACGTAGAAGACATCGGTCGTGAGGGCGACGCGGTCGGAGGCACGCCACAGGGCGATCTGGCCCGGGGCATGGCCCGGAAGCTCGACGACCTCGAAGTCAGCGGCAATCACGTCGCCAGCGGCGACCGTCCCGCTGATCGAAACCGGCCCGCCGTCCCACTGCTTCTTGTGCAGCGTCAAATGGGGCCGCCTGAGCAAAAGCGGAAGGAATTTCAGCTTCGGCTCCCAGTACTCCCAGCCGCCCAGGCCCTGCGCCTCGTCGACGGCGTCGGCATGGCAACGGACCGGCACGCCGAGGCCGGGCGCCGTGCCGCGGTGGTCCGTGTGGCCATGGCCCAGCACGACGCCCTCCAGCCCGCCCAAGCCAGCGGCGGCCTCCCGGACCGCGTCCAGCATCATGTTGCCGCCCGCGTCGAACATCACGACCCCCGCACCACTGCGCAGGAAGTAGACGTTGCAGTGCCCGGGGTTTCCCTGGAGCCTCCACAGGTCGGTGGCGACAGGCTCCGCGGCGGTCATGGGCCAGACGGTACCGGCGCGTCCCACCATTCCATACGATGCTGGCGTGGCCTCCCCAGCGACCGAACGTCAGCAGCCTCGCGGTGAGCGGATCATCCCGGGGCTCTGGCGCCTGCGCCTCCCGCTCCCGTGGTCCGGGATCCCGCACTGCAACGCCTGGGTGATCGACGCCCCCGGCGGCGACGGCCACATCCTGTTCGACTGCGGGCTGCACACCGAGGATTCGTTCCAGCAGCTCACCGACGCGCTCTCGCAGATCGGAAAGCGCATCGAAGACACGAAGCTGCTGGTCTGCACCCATGCGCATGTCGACCACTACGGCGAAGCGAAATCCGTCGTCGATGCCGCCGGCTGCGAGCTGTGGATGCACCCGCGGCACGAGCACATGACGGCCTCGCTCAAGGATCCCGAGCGGCTCCTGGAACAGCGCGTGGCCGTCGGACGCGAGAGCGGCGTCCCGGAGGAGCTCCTGCAGTACTACCGCGAGGCCGGAACGCCCGTCGGCGCCGGCGTGGCAGGGCTCGTCGACCAGGACCGCGATCTCGTGGAAGGCGTGAAGGTCGAGACCGCTGTCGGCACCTGGATCGTGATCGAGACGCCCGGCCACGCCCCGAGTCACGTGTCGCTCTTCCAGCCCGATCGGCGCATCCTGCTCGCCGGCGACCACATCCTCGGCCGGGTCGCGCTCTACTACGACTACGGCTGGACCGACGACCCCGTCGAGGAATACCTCACCAGCCTCGACAAGATCGAAGCGCTCGACGCGCGCCTGTGCTTGCCCGGCCACGGCAAGAGTTTCACCGACGTCCGCGGCCACATCGAAGCCCATCGCGAGGCAGCGCTCGGACGGTTGGATCGCGTGGAGGACGTCGTCCGCTCGGCCGGCCCGGCAACGGCGATCGAGATGATTCCCGAGATCTATGGTCGGCCGCTCAGCAAAGAGAACGCCGGCTGGCTGATCTCCGAAACGATGTGTTACCTGCGCCATCTGGAGCGCCGGGGCCTCGTGGCGCGCGGTGACGACGCCGAGCAGCCTCGGTGGACCGCCGTGCCGACCAAGGCCGCTGAACCGGCCTGAGTCACCACGTGGACGCCCCGGACTTCGATCTCGACGTCGTTCGCTCCAAGAGGGCGCGCCGCGTCGCCGTACGCGTCGATCGCGTCACCGGGCAGGTGCGGGTCACGCTGCCTCAGCGCGCTTCGCTCGCTGAGGTTGACCGTGCACTCCTGCGTCACCGCCGCTGGATTGCCGCACGCCTCTCGGAGGCTGCCGTCGTGCGCGCACACGTGGAAGCCCGCGGCGATCGCCTCACCGTCTGGGGTGAGGAACTCCGGGTGGTCGAGGAGCCGGGCCGCCAGCGCGTGCATCGTCGTGGCGACGACCTGCTCCTGCCGCCGGGCAAGCCGGAAGCCCTGGAACGGTGGCTGCGGGCTCAAGCCCGCGCTCGCCTCACGCCCCTCACCGAGCACGCCGCTGCGACGCTCGGAAAGCGGCTGTCCCGCGTGTCGATCGGCGACGCCAAGACCCGCTGGGGCTCCTGCACCGCGAAGGCGACCATCAGCTACAGCTACCGACTCGTCCTCGCGCCGCCGTGGGTTGCCGAGGCGATCGTCTGGCACGAGGCGTGCCACCTCGTGGAACTCAACCACTCTGACCGGTTCTGGAACCTGCTCCGTCGGCACGAGCCTCGCACTGACGAGGCCCGCGCCTGGCTGCGCGCTCACGGCGCCACCCTCGTGGCGCCGCAGGTGGCCGGCTCAGCGCCGGCCTGAGCCGCCGCGCAGTCGAAAGCGGTCTACTTCCAGGCCATCCAGCTGCGCGTCTGCACGACGTGCTTGGCCGGGGTGCCGTAGTAGCCCGCGATCTCCGTGTCGATCGTGACGGTCTGGGGGAACCACCGCCAGGGATTCGGCAGCGTCACCGTGCTGTGCGGCCGCCAGCCAAGGGAACTCTGCAGCGTCTTGCTCCAGGTCGTGATCCCGAACGTCTTCACGGTCACCGTCGTCTTGGTGGACGGGCGGATGTTGCCGTCTCTCGCAACCGGCTGCTGCTTCGTCGTCACCGTGCCGGCGGGCTTGGAGGAGGTGAACGGCGTGTTGAACGTGGCCGTCACGTAATCGGAGGCCGTGCCGATCGGGTCGTCCGGGCAGTTGGCCCAGGTGACGTCCGCGGTGAGGGCCGGGTCGTCGAGGATCTCGCCCTCGATTCGACCGGGTGTGGTCGGGATCACCGCTCGGGGATCGGCGATCGGATCGTAGGCGTAGACCGCGTTCTCGGCCGTCCTCACACCGGTCAGCGGATCGTGCAGGCCCTGTACCTCGCCCGTCACGAAGCCGGTGTCGCCGGCGAACAGTCGCGCGGCGTTGAAACCGCGGTTATGGCCGCCTGGGTCCGGAACCGGGCTGGTGAGGTCCGGCAGATTGGCGGCGGTCCCGCCGATCCCGAGCAGCGGAGCGATGTAGCCGCTCGCGAACGGACGGCGGCCCCACAGCCAGGTCTGGCCGGTCTCGCCGAGGTCAAAGACCGAGAGGTTGACCCTCGGGAAGGTGTTCGAATTTGACGAGATCCATGGACCGTCAGCCGTGCGTTCGGCGTATACCGAGGTGTTGTCGTACGAGACCCCCCCGACCGCGTACTCCTTGTGGAGCAAAGTGCCGGTGTCGTTGACCGTCAGGAGGGACGGGAGGGTGCGTTCGGTCGTAATTCCGCCGTCGTAGCAATACGAAGCGGGGGCCCCGACGACCTCTTTGTGCGTCGTGCGAGACACAACGACCGGCGGTTGCCCCTTGGTCGTGAAGCCGATGGCGGTGCCGCCGTACGCGGCAACCCAACTGGAGTCGGTGCCGATGCGCGAGTCCGCAGGCCGCTTGGCGGGTGCCAGCGGGCGGCTCCATGTGATCGTCTGGCCGTCGGCAGTCGCGGATGCGGGCGCCACACCAGCTTGGAACAGCTTGGTGGTTCCCGACGCGAGGTCTCGGGTGTACGTGGCCAAGGCGCCATCGGTGTCGGCCGCGCCGAAGATGATCCCGGCGCCGCCGTTGATGAAGCGCGCCTGGCCGGCCAGCTTGAAGGCTTCGTCGCCCGACGGGAGCCAGGAGACGATCGTCGTGGTGCCGGCCGCGAGGTCGCGTACGTAGAGCGCGGTGCGAGTTCCGCCCTCTTGGCGGGGTCCGGAAAAGAGGACCTTGGTGCCATCGGCGCTGAGATCGATGCCCGCCCACCAATGCGAGTAGGAGGACTCGGAGTTCGACAAGATCGCACCGTTCGCACCGTCGGCGCGCAGAACGGGCGTCGTGGTGTCGGACTCTCGGTCACGCAGGAAGTACGTGGTTCGGCCCGCAGTCGCCGCCGTGTCGGCAACGCTGGCGGGACCGGAGAAGAGCACGAACCGGCCGTCGCGCGTTGCGGTGGTCAGACGGGCGTCCGGGATGGGTGCTCCGTCGGCGCCGGTGGCGCGCGAAACGAGTTCACGAGCGGCGAGGGCGGTGGCGGGGACGGCGGAGGCGAGCGCTGCGCTGAGCAGCGAGCCGGCCAAAAGAGCGCGGTGAGCGTTCATGCGTGGTGGGACCCTGGGTTCGTGGCTGGGAACACCACGGTGAATTGGACCGCCGAATCGTACCCAGTCACGATGCGCTGCGGACCGTATTCCGCGTGAGATGGCGCACGTCCTAGCGCCAGGCCTGCCAGCGGCGCGTCTGCTTGAGATGCGTCGCGGGCGCGCCGTTCGTGCCGGCGATCTCCGTGTCGATCGTGAGGCTCTGCGGGAACCACAGCCATGGGTTCGGGAGGGCGACCGGCGTCGGGGTGGCACCGCTTCCCGAGATGGTCTTGCTCCAGGTGGTCCAGCCGAACGTCTTGATCGTGATCGTGGTCTTGGTGGCCTGCCGGATGCCATCGACGGCCCCGCTGACCGTGACCGTGCCGGCCGACTTGGACGAGGTGAACGGCGTGTTGTATTGGGCCTGTGCGTACTGGCTCGCGGTCCCGATTGGGAGCGTCGGGCAGCTGGCCCACAGGACCTCGGCGGTCACAGAGGGGCTGTCGGCGACCTCGCCGTCGACCGCCACCGGTGTGGTGGGTTCGGGCGTCGGGGTCGGCTCGGCGACTGGCGCGTACGCGTAGACCCCTTGGGTCACCGGCCCTCCGCGCGGGTAGTCGGCTTCGCTGGTCAGCACGCCGGTGTCACCCGCGAAGAAGCGGGCCGTGTCCGAACTGTGGATGCTGCTGAAGTACGGCAACTCGGGCAGGGTCTTTGGGCTCAGTCCCGGCAGGGTGATGGTGCCGACGTACGGTCCCGTCCCCGTGACGCCGGGGTTTGTGAGCGCCAAGGCCTGTTCACCGGTCTCACCGAGGTCGACGAGTCGCCGGTAGCTCTTGCCGTAGTCGCCGCCGATGCTCGTGTTGACCAGGTCGGCGGTCGCCGTCTTCAGGCTCCAGTCGTTTCGCCCGTTGCTCGAGAAACTGCTGTTGGAGCCGGTGTAGTTCATCCAGACGCGTGTCCCCGCGTCGGGGACGCGGACGTCGGCCACTTCGAGGCGATCCCAGCTCGCCGCGCCCGTTTCGCATGACGCGGCCGTCGCCGGGCGCTCCCGGACGATGGTGCGCGCCGTGAGGACTGGCGCCTGGCCCTTGATCGTGTACCCCACGCCGAATCCCGCGTACGAGGCAGGCCAGCCGGCCGGGTTCCCGCCGGAGCCGGCCGGCCGGGTGGCGGGTAGGAGGGGGCGGCGCCACGTGATCACGTCGCCGCGGGCCGTCGCCGAGCGCGGCGCGACGCCGGCGGCAAACAGCTCGGATGGCCCCGCCGGCAGGGCGCGAGTGTAGGTCGACGGGGTGCCGTCGCCGGCTTCGGCTCCGAAGAGGATTCCAGTACCGCCGTTGATGAACCGTGCGATACCGACGAGTTCTGAGGCCTCGTCACCCGATGGCAGCGTGGACACGACCGTGGTCGTCTTCGCGGTGAGGTCGCGCACGTAGAGTGCGGTGCCCGTGGCGCCGCCCTGCCGCGGTCCGGAGAAGAGCACCTTCGTGCCGTCGTCGCTGACGTCGCGACCGACCCAGTTCTGCGTCGCCCAGTCGTTCTCGTTGAACCACACGACGCCGAATTCGCCGTCGGCGCGCAGGACCGGCGTCGTGGTGTTGGCGACCCGGTCGCGCAGGAAGAGGGTCCGACGGCTGTCCGGCTCCGCAGACGCAGCCTCGTTGTACGGACCCAAGAACAGGACGAAGCGGCCGTCACGCGTTGCGGTGGTCAGGACGCCGGACGAGAATGCGGCGCCGTCGGCGCCGGTCGCGCGGGAAACGAGTTCGGGAGCGGCAGCGGCGCTAGCGGGAGCGAGGGAGGCAATCGCTGCGCTGAGGAGTGAACTGGCGAGGAGCGCGCGGGAGGCGTTCATGATGCGTGGTGACCTGAAGGTAGGTGGCCGGGGGCGCCAGTGGACGGCGCGAACACTACCGAGATAGAGGCGTTTTGCAACGCTCCGGTTTCCTGGGTGCCGGAGAGGTGTGTCCAGTTGAACGGATCTGGCAAACTGCCGCTCAGGACGTCGTCCGTCCGTCGAGCCATCCGCTCTGCATACGTCCGGCGATCAAGAAACCAGTGCGACATACCGATCCCAGTCACGTGGAGACGCTTCCCCCGGCATCCGCGCAAGCGCACGTGAAGTACGCCCGCACCCTGTCATTCGCCCTGGTCTTGCTGATCATGGGTGCGACCGTTGGCGTCGCCGAGCGGGCGAGGGGCATGGCTGATACCCGCCGTCAGGCGCAGGTTGAACTGCGTCGCGCGCAGGCTGCGAGTCAGCAGCTACGGGCGATTGCCGCCGAATCAGCCATGAGCGGTGACCTTGAAAGCGGGGGCGTTGGCACCGAGGGGTTCGAGGCCGGCAACGTGCTCGGAGCATCGATTGCCCGACTCAAGGATCTCGACGTGAAGGGGCCCGCAGCCGAGCGGCTGGAGCGTTCGATGAGCAGCCTGTACGACGGGCGAACCGCCGCGCTGCGCTTGGCGCAGGTGGCCGATGTCGCTGCCGGGCGCGCCGAGTTCTTCAGCAAGCTCGATCCGCTGCTCAAACAGATCATTGCCGACACCGACGCCCAGATGAAGGTCGAGGACCAGCGCGCGCGCAGCGCCACCACGATTGCTCGTGGGGTCCTCATTGGCGGCATCCTCTTCGGCCTGCTGGCACTGGGCCTCCTGGTGCGCCGGTTCGAGGCGGTGGCGCGCCAGAGTCGCGCCGAAATGATGTTGCGCCGCCAGGCCTTCACCGACGCGCTCACCGGGCTTCCGAACCGCGCTGCCCTCGAGCTGGCGCTTGCCGATCGCCTCCGCCAGACCCAGCCCTTGTCCGACGAGACCGGAAGCGTGTCGTTGTCCGTTCCCGAGCCACAGCCGGTGGCTATGGCCCTGCTCGACGTTGACGACCTCAAGACGATCAACGACAGCCTCGGGCATGGTCGCGGCGACGAGCTGGTGCGCACCATCGCCGCCCGCATCGCCGCAACACTCGGCCCGCATGATCTCGTGACCCGTTTCGGCGGCGACGAGTTCGGCGTTCTTCTGGCTGATTCTTCGCCCGAGGAAGCGGTCAAGGAGATCGAGCGCGTGCTCCAGGCGATTCACCGCCCAGTGTTGCTCGGCGACCGCGATGTCCGCGTGACCGCGTCCGCTGGTGTCGCCGTCGGGCTCGACGTCGAGACGATCGTCCGCGACGCCGACATCGCGATGTATGCCGCCAAGGCCGGGGGCAAGGATCGCGTGTCGGTCTTTACGCAGTCGATGCGCGACGACGCCCTGGCGAACCTCGAGCTCACCGCCGACCTGCGCCGCGCGCTCACCCGCGACGAACTCTTCATCGAATACCAGCCGATCGTCGATCTGCGCCACGGCCGGGTCGACGGCGTTGAGGCGCTCGTGCGCTGGATGCACCCGACGCGCGGACGCATGAACCCGCTCGAGTTCATCAGCCTCGCCGAGCGCACCGGCCTCATCGGTCCACTCGGCTGGTGGGTCATGCAAACGGCCTGCGCGCAGATGCGTGAATGGCTCGACGAGGGGTACGCGAGCCTCGGCCAGCATGTGTCGGTGAACGTCTCCCCGCTGCAGCTCGCCGAGCCTGAGATGGCGCGGCGGATCGCCCGGATCCTGCGCGAGACGAAGCTTGATCCACGGCAGCTCCAGCTCGAGATCACCGAGAGCGTGCTCGTCGACCGACCCGAGGCGCTCGTCGCGGACCTCACCGAGCTGATGGCCCTCGGCGTGCGCATCGCGATCGACGACTTCGGCACCGGCCACTCGGTGCTTGCCTACCTCAAGGACCTGCCTGTCGACGTGCTCAAGATCGACAAGGCCTTCGTCGACGACATCGACCACGACGCCGGTCGCGCCCGCCTCACGCAGGGCATCGTGCAGCTCGCCCAAGCGCTCGATCTCTCGATCGTGGCCGAAGGGATCGAGACGGCACCGCAGGCCAGCCTGCTGCATGGCCTGGGCGAGATGCTCGGGCAGGGCTTCCTCTATTCGCGGCCGGTCTCGCCCGCGGTGGCCGGCCCGCTCCTGCGCGAGGGCAACTACGGCCCGACGGCGGAGAACGCCGACTTCAAGCGGCCGAGCGCCGCGTAGGCGTACGCGCTCCTCCCGGTTCGAATGATCGAACCGGGTCCGTTGCGGCTGCTCGCCGGGCGGACCGACGTCGCCAGCGCTACCTGCGGCTCGTCGGCGTCACGGTGAGGTCGGGTGTTCCGAAGCCCGGGCGCCGGTGGACCAAGAAGCTCTGGCCGCGCTGAAACTCCACCGCTCGAATGCGCGGCGCGCTGGCCAGGAGCTCGAGCAGGCCGTAGGCGAGCGACGCCCAACCGGTGGCATAGGCGAACGGGCGCGAGGTCGTGAACCCAGCGATGACGGCGAGGGCGATGGCGGCCCAGACCACGGTCTCGACGATCAGTCGGCGGCGCAGGGCACGCTCAGGCAGGACCGACAACCCAGGCCTGGCTGCCGCGATCGAGCGGTCGGTGAGCCACCGACCGGGCGCGGGGATCGGGATACCTCGACGCGCGGCGACGAGGCCGAGCGGAACGAGGACCGCCAGCGCCGACGGGAGCGCGATCCACCAGTAGTTGCCGGCAGTTCCGGCGAAGAGTCCTGGGAACCCGGCGACGATGAAGAGGACGCCGATCAGCGTTGAGAAGGCGCCGTTCAGCGCAGCGTAGGCGGAGAAGCGCATGCGATCGATACTCGCCGCCCCGGCGCGCCAGATCACTTCGAGCGAGCGCCTACGCGCCGGAAAAAGCAGTCGCGACTGCTTCCGATATATCGTGATGCACTCAAACGATATGAAGGAGTAGCCCTCATGGCTACGCACGCATTTACCAATGAACCCAGCGACGGCCCTCGTGGCCGTTGCTATCCACGAGGCACCGAGCCCCGCCATGGTCATCCCGTGGCCGCCGCGCTCGAGCACCTCCAGCAGCACCCCATGGCCGGTGGACCCGGCGGCCGTCATGGTGGCCCGGGCCGTTTTGCCGGCGGCGGCCGCTTCGGCGGCCATCACGACCACCCCGATCGCCCCGGTGGCGGTCCCTTTGGCGGAGGCCCCGGCTGGGGCGGACCGCCTTGGGGGCGGGGTCCGGGTGGCGGGCGCGGGCCCGGCGGGCGTGGCCCGGGTGGGCGCGGCGGCCGAGGGCCCCGCGCGGCCCGAGGCGACATCCGCGCCGGCATCCTCGTGCTGCTCGGCGAGGAGCCGATGCATGGCTACCAAGTTATGCGCGAGCTGGCGGACCGCAGCGGCGGCGTCTGGCGGCCGAGCCCCGGATCGATCTACCCGACGCTCCAGCAGTTGCAGGACGAAGGGTTGGTCTCCAGTGAGGAACAAGCTGGCGGACGCCGGCTCTTCTCGCTGACCGACGAGGGTCGCGCCGAGGTCGAGAAGCGCGCCGCCGACAAGGCCCCATGGGACGCCGTCTCAGACGACGCGTCGGTGCCGCAGATGGAACTGCGCAACCTGTTCTTCCAGGTGGCAGCGGCAAGTCGGCAGGTCGTGGAGGCCGGCTCCGATGAGCAGGTCGGCCAGGCCGCGAAGGTCCTCAAGGACGCGCGTCGCGCGCTCTACCGCATCCTCGCAGAGGATGACGAGGCCGAGTCCACCGCCGCAGACGACGCCACGGCCTCGTAGTCGCGTCGGCACCAGCACGACTGAGGGCCCCGGCCCCGCATGACGCGGGGGCTGGGGCCCTCAGTCGCTTGCGCCGGCTTTGCAGCCTGGCGCGGGAATTACAGCGTCTTTAGCCGCGCTGCGACAGCGGAACGAAGTCGAGCTCGCGGTTGCCCGTGTAGATCTGTCGCGGGCGAGCGATCTTCTGCTCTTTGTCGACGATCAGCTCGCGCCACTGGGCGATCCAGCCCGAGGTGCGCGGGATCGCGAACATGACCGGGAACATCTCGACCGGGAGGCCAAGCGCCTCGTAGATCAGGCCCGAGTAGAAGTCGACGTTCGGGTAGAGCTTGCGGGAGACGAAGTACTCGTCCTGCAGCGCGACCGCCTCGAGTTCCTTGGCGATCTTGAGGAGCGGGTTGACGCCGGTGACCTCAAAGACGTCGTCGCAGGCCTTCTTGATGATCGTGGCGCGCGGGTCGAAGTTCTTGTAGACGCGATGCCCGAAGCCCATGAGCTTCTCTTCGCCCTTCTTCACACCCTCGATGAACGCCGGGACGTTCTCGACCTTCTCGATGCGGCGCAGCATGCGCAGCACGGCTTCGTTGGCACCGCCGTGGAGCGGGCCATACAGCGCAGCGACGCCAGCAGCGATCGCGGAGTACGGGTCGACCTGCGAGGAGCCCACGGCGCGGACGGCGCTCGTCGAGCAGTTCTGCTCGTGGTCGGCGTGCAGGATGAAGAGGATGTCGAGCGCGCGCTCCAGGCGCGGGTCCGGCTGGTACTTCAGCTCGGCGATCTTGTAGATCATTCCGAGGAAGTTGCCGGCGTACGACAGGTCGTTGTCCGGGTAGACGTACGGCATGCCGCGGATGTGGCGGTAGGAGAACGCGGCGAGCGTCGGCATCTTCGCGATCAGGCGGATCGTCTGGATGTCGATGTTCTCCTGGTCGTGGATCGCGTTCGCCTCGGGGTAGAACGTCGAGAGCGCGCCGACGGAGCTCAGGAGCATGCCCATCGGATGAGCGTCGTAACGGAAACCCTGGAGGAAGCTCTTCAGGTTCTCGTGCACGAACGTGTGGATCGTGATCTCGTGCGTCCACGTGTCGAGCTGCGGCTTGGTCGGCAGCTCGCCGTGGATGAGGAGGTACGCGACCTCCAGATAGGTCGAGCGCTCGGCGAGCTGCTCGATCGGGTAGCCGCGGTACTCGAGGATGCCCTTGTCGCCGTCGATGAACGTGACCGCGGAGCGCGTGGAGGCGGTGTTCGTGAACGCGGGGTCGTACCCCATCACCCCGAAGTCGTCCTCGTTCACCTTGATCTTCCGCAGATCCAGCGAGCGGATCGTGCCGTCGGTGATCGGAAGCTCGTAGCTCTTGCCCGTGCGATTGTCGACCACGCTCAGCGAGTCACGCGGTTCTACCGTTCCGGTTCCGCTTGTGCCTACGGCGCCTTCGGTGTCGCTAGCCATGTAGTTCTCCAGGTTCCCGTCTCTGACCGTCCTCCGTTCTAGCAGGCTTGTGTGTCCGGCGTGATCGCCCCGTGTCTAGAGCGTGACCGCCGTGGACGGTTGGGCGGGTTGCTGGACGCCAAGAGCGTCAGGCGTTCGCGCCGGGCCTCGCGCTGTTGAGCGAGGCCCGGCACCGCTGTTTTAGCGGCGCAGGTCGATCGTCGTCGCGTCGTCGAACTGCGTGATGGCCGCGAGTTCGCGCACGCGAGCGACGACCTCGTTGCCGGTGAGGCGGGCGACGCGGTCGGTGCCGAACTCCTCGACGTTGTGCGACGCGATGGCCGTGCCGTAGGCCATGGCGCGGCGCAGGACTTCAAGCGTGACGGGGCGCTCGGGGTGCGCGGCCAGGTAGCCAACGAAGCCACCGGCAAACGAGTCACCGGCGCCGGTCGGGTCGGACACGGTGTGCAGCGGGTAGGCCGGGAGCCAGAAGCTGCCCTCGCGGGTGATTACGCCGGCGCCGTACTTGCCCTGCTTGGCAATCACGATCGACGGGCCGAGGTCGAGCAGGGCCTGCGCGGCCGACACGATGGTGCCCTTGCCCGTGAGGAGCTCGATCTCCTCGTCGTTGAGGATCACGCAGTCGACGCGCTTCAGCACCGCGAGGAGGTCGTCCTTGGCGATGTTGATCCAGAGATCCATCGAGTCCAGGGCGGTGAACGTGGCCTTGTCGCACTGCTCGAGCACCTTGAGCTG
Organism: Solirubrobacteraceae bacterium; assembly: GCA_032119595.1. Lineage (GTDB taxonomy): Bacteria > Actinomycetota > Thermoleophilia > Solirubrobacterales > Solirubrobacteraceae > JAGIBJ01. The sequence continues at coordinate 247,462 of JAUMBQ010000004.1, forward strand.
CAGCGACGGCTGGATATTCGCCAAGAAGAGCGTCTGGGCGTTCTTGGACGCCTCAGAGAGCTTGGGCTCGAACGTCTCGAACACGTTGAGCTGCGTGTCGAGCGTGTCCCGCGAGTTCATGTTGTCGTGGTAGCGGCCGGACCAGAAGAACGTCTTGCCACCGGCGACATGCTCGATGTCGGTCGTGTCGATGTTGTGGTTGGTGAGGACGGCTTCGTCCTCGGCGCTGAAGTCGTCGCCGACGACGCCGACGACGTGCACGTCGTCGAAGAAGCTGGCCGCGAGGGCGAAGTGGGTAGCGGCGCCGCCGAGCATCCGGTCGCGCTTTGCGGACGGAGTTTCGACAGCGTCGAAGGCGACGGATCCAACGACGGTAAGGCTCATAAGCGCCGGACTGTAACCGCCCGAGCCGGTGCGCCGCGACGCCGTCCGGCCCGCCTCGTAGCGTCGACGCCCGGGCCGTGCTGCCCCGCGTGGGTGCATCCGCGCCGATGTTCGCCGCCTTCCCGACGCCACTTTGCTCGACCTCCTTCACGCCTGGATCCTTTTTCCGGCCGCCCTCGCGCTGGTCGTGTTCGGGCTCGGGCTGCTGGCCGAGCGGCTCTCTGGCGAGCCGGTGCCTGGGCTGTTGTTGGGGCCGTTGGGCCTGGCCGCCCTGATCGCGGTCGGCGCCGCGACCACCCTCATCCCGGCGGTGGCTCCATTCAGCCCGCACGTGGCCGCCGTGCTCGCGGTCATCGGCCTGGCGGTTGGGCATCGGCGACGAGCGCCCCGGCTCGGACCGGCGCTCGCGGTGCTCGTGGTGTTCCTCGCGTACGGCGCGCCCGTGATCCTGTCCGGGCAGGCGACTTTCGCCGGCTACCTGCGGCTCGACGACACCGCCACGTGGCTGGCGTTCAGCGACCAGGTGCTGGCCAACGGGCGCGTGTACGAAGACCTCCCCGCGTCGAGCTTCCGGCAGCTGTTGGAGGCGAACCTGTCGCAGGGATACCCGCTCGGGGCGTATCCGCCGCTGGCGGTCGGCGGCGCGCTGAGTGGCCTCGACCTGGCCTGGGCGTTTGCGCCCTATCTGGCGTTTTGCGGGGCGCTGATCGCAGCCGGGCTGTTCGTGCTGCTCGAGCCGCTGCCGATATCGCCGCGACTGCGCGCAATCGCGGCTGGTGCTGCCGCCCAGCCGGCGCTGCTCTACGGCTACGTGCAGTGGGGTGGGATCAAGGAGATCACCGTGGCGTCGCTGCTGGTGCTGCTCGTGGCGCTGGCTGCAGAACGAGCGCAGCGTGGGCCCGGAACGGCCCGGTCAACGGTGCCGTTCGCGGTCGCGTCGGCGGCGATGGTGGCGGTCGTTGGGCCCGGCGGTGGGGCGGTGGTGGCACCGCTGTTCGTGGTGTTGGCGGTGGTGTGGGCGCGCGCTGCGCGCGCCCGGGGCGAGCGCGGACTCCGAAGCGCCCGGATGCCGCTGGCGGTGCTCGCCGGCATGATCGTCGCCTGGTCGCTCCCGACGCTCATCGCGCTCGCGGGCGACCTGGCATTCGGGAAGGCGTTCTTTGAGTCCTCCGCCGACCAAGCGACCCGCCTCGGAAACCTGGCCGGGCCCGTAAGCGGCTTCCAGCTCGGCGGGATCTGGTTCGCCCGTGATTTCCGGTCGTCGCCCGAACTCTGGCCGACGGCGCTCCTGCTGGGAGTCGTGGGTGCCGCGGCTGCTGGCGGACTCTGGGCAGCGATGCGAGCCAAAGCATTCGGTGTGGCGATGTTGGTCGGAATTGCGCTGCTCACGGTCCTGGGTTCCGCCGTGTCGGGCGCCAGTCCGTGGCTCATGGGCAAGGCCCTGGCGATCGCGTCGCCGGCGCTGCCGTTCGCCGCCCTGTGCGGGGCCGCGGTGCTGGCGGCGCATCGCCGCGTCCCCGGGGTCATCGCCTTTGCGGCGATCGTGGCGGGGATCGCAGGGTCCAATGTCCTTGCCTACACGAACGTCACTCTGGCGCCTCGCGAACGGCTCGCGGAGCTGGAGCGTGTCGCGGACGTGATCAAGGGTCACGGCCCGACCTTCGACAACGAGTACGAGGTCTACGCCACCCGCCATTTCCTGCGCGACGCGGCGACGGTGCAGCCCGCCGAGGTTCGCGGCGCGGCGCTCCCGCTGATCGACGGACGGTTCCTCGTTCAGGCCGCGTCCGCCGATATCGATGCCTTCCCACCGGAGACGCTCGCGCCCTACCGGTCGGTCGTGGTGTCGCGGGCCCCGACGGTCAGTCGACCGTCGTCGGAGTTCGAACGCGTGTGGCAGGGCAAGCGGTACGCGGTCTACCGTCGGACCGGGATCGGCACGCTCGTGCGCCACGTCCCGCTCGGCGACTCGCGGTCTCTCCCGTACTGCGGAAACGCGCAGAACGCCGGGCCCCTTCCGCTCTGCGCGGTGCAACCGGTGGCCACGCCGACGTGCCGGGTGATCGAGCGCCTCGGTCGCCAGGCCGCTGCGGTCGGAGCCTCGCTCGTGGCCGCCGTGCGGCCGGCTCCGATCGTGCTGCGTGGCGATGACGTGCGATGGCCGGCGTCTTGGTACCACGACCCTGCCGGCCACACGCTCACTCCGACGCAGTTCGGAACGGCCACGGCTCGTCTGGAGGTCCCAGCGGCGGGGTCCTACGAACTCTGGCTCGGGGGCACGTTCGCGCGCGGTTTCACCGTGCGCGTCGACGGGAAGGTCCTCGGCCGCGTGCGCCATGAACTCGGAAGCATCGGGGCGTCCACGCCGGTTGGGGAGCTGTCGCTCTCGCGCGGAGCGCACACGATCCAGCTCACCTATCCGACTGCCGGCTACGGCCCGGGTGAGGCTGACGCCTCACGACTGACCATGGTTGCGTCGATCGCGCTGCGGCCAGCAGCGTCAGATGCCCAGCTGCTCGCCGTGCCTGCGGCCGCAGCACGCACGCTTTGCGGGCGAAGCTTCGACTGGATCGACCTCGTGCGCTGAGGCGCGCTCGCGAGGGTACGGGCGGCCGCGACCACACGGGGTGACGCTCGTCTGCGTCGTTCCTCCGCGTTTGTTCGCGCTCCTCCGCGGCTTCGTTACTCCGCTGCGGCGTAGGTGACGTTGCCGGAGTCGTCGGTCTGGGTCACCGCGAAGTTGGTGGTGCCATCTTTCGTGGTCGCGGTGCACACGAAGTTGCGGCCCTTGGCCTGGAGGACGGTGTCAGGGCAGGTGACCTTGGCGCGGATGTCGCGCTGCTCCTTGATGCTCGCCTTGATGGCCTTGGCCACCTTGGTGGTGTCGAGCTGCACGGTCGGCGTGGTGGTGGTCGTGGAGGCCGCAGGGGCGTCGGTCACGTCGTCGTTGCCGCCGCAGCCGGCCAGGGGGGCGACGCAGGCGAGGAGGGCCGACGGGACCGCCATGCGGCGGGCGATCAGAAGCAGCATGGGATGACCATAACTGGCGTCGCGGAAGCGCCCGGTTGTGCAGAGGTCGAGTCAATTGCCCACGGCCACCGTCAGGTGCATTACGGTGGCGCTCGACTGACGGGATTGGCCGTGGTCCGTTCCCACCTTTGCCCTGCATGGCAGCGAATCCTTCCACCTAGTTCCGGAGTCTCAGACGTGCCTACACGCAGTTCACGCGCTGGCCTTGCCACGGCCGCCATGGTCGCCCTCGGCCTCGGGGTCGTGCCGTCGGCCGACGCCGCAATTACCGGCTGCTACAGCCCGACGGGTGACCGCGCCCTGCGGATCGTGGTCAAGACGACGACGTGCCGACCAGGGGAGCTGAGGATCCGGTGGACGCTGCGAGGCAAGACCGGCAAGACCGGGAAGGCCGGTGTTGCCGGCGCAACCGGCGCTACCGGCGCCCAGGGGCTCCAAGGTGTAGGCGGGGCCGTCGGTGCTGCCGGCGCCACGGGCGCCACCGGCGCGGCGGGCGCGACCGGATCGGCCGGTGCTGGTGCGACTGGTGCGACTGGAATCACGGGCAGTACCGGTGCGACTGGCGCGACCGGTGCTGGTACGACCGGTGCCTCCGGCAACGATGGCGCGACCGGCGCGGCGGGCGCGACTGGCGCGACCGGATCGGTCGGATTGACCGGAGTCACCGGCGCTACGGGCGCAGCGGGCACAACGGGTGCGACCGGCGCCATCGGTGCCACAGGTGCTGATGGAGTGACCGGCGCGGAGGGCGTCACGGGCGCGACCGGGCTCACGGGCGCGACCGGGCTCATGGGTGTGACGGGCGCGACGGGGGCCGCTGGCGTGACCGGCGTCACCGGTGCGATCGGCACGACGGGGGAGACCGGCGCAACGGGCATCACTGGCTCGACGGGCTCGACCGGCTCGACGGGTGTAACGGGTTCGACCGGTGCGACGGGTGCGACCGGGCTGACCGGAGTCACGGGGTCGACCGGGGCTTCGGGCGTGACCGGTGCCACGGGCGCGACGGGATCGACCGGCGTGACCGGTGCGACCGGTGCGTCGGGGGCCGCGCAGGCATACGCCTTCGGGGCCAACCTCGCAGCGGCAGCCACCGGCACGCTGTCCGTTCCGGCCGGGGGGACCGTCGCGATTCCGATTTCCAGTTCCCAGCAGTCCTCAGGGTTCACGCCCGCGGGGCCAAGTGCGTTCATCGTCAACAACACCGGCACGTTCCATGTGACGTATGCGATCTACACGAACGGGGCCGCCGGCGTCTCGGGCACCGTGATTGTGAACGGAATCAAGGTGCCGCAGTTGACGACGACGTTCACGAGCGGCGACTACCACCCGGTTGGCAACGCGATCATCACGCTCGCAGGTGGCGACGTGGTCGAGCTTGGGCTCGCGTCGAACGACGGCAACTCGCACAACGAGACGCTCAATAGTCCGACGGGCGAGGCGGCCGCGACACTGTCGATCGTTCAGGTGGGATAAGCGGGCCGCGACCGGCCGCGTGTGACCAGCGGCGAGTCGCGACTCCATACATGGCGGGTGTTTAGAGTCGCCCGCCATGCATGCCATCCAGCAGACGCGGTTCGGTGGTCCGGAGGTGCTCGAACTCGTCGAGCTTCCCGACCTCGTCGCGGGCCCGGGCGAGGTCATCGTCGACGTGACCCTCGCGGGGCTCAACTTCGCCGACACCCACACCCGAGAAAACAAGTACGTCCATCAGGACGACCTGCCGCTGATCCCGGGCGCCGAGGTGGCCGGGGTGCGGCGCGATACCGGTGAGCGGGTCGTGGCGCTCTGCCAGCGCGGCGGGTATGCGTCGCAGGTGGCGGTCGAGGAGAAGCGGCTGGCCCCGATCCCGGACGATCTCTCCGACGGCGACGCGCTGGCGCTTCAGATCCAGGGCCTCACGGCCTGGCATTTGCATCGCACGGCGGGCCGGGTCGCGCCCGGTGAGTCGGTCGTGATTCATAGCGGCGCCGGGGGTGTTGGTTCGTTGGCCGTGCAACTGGCACGGCCACTCGCCCAGGCGGGCCGCGTGATCGCGACCGCCTCAAGTGAGGAGCGCCAGCAGGCGGCCGTCGGGTTCGGTGCGGATGTCGCCATCTCGGGTGTCGCCGACGATCTCACCGAGCGGCTGATCGCGGCCAACGACGGCAAGCAAGTCGATGTTGTGTTCGACATGTCTGGCGGGGCCGTGTTCGACGCGTCGCTGCGCGCGCTGGCGCCGTTTGGGCGCATCGTGGTCTGCGGAATCTCGACCAAGGAGCCCAACGAGATCCGCACCGGCCACCTCCTGAAGCATTCGCGGACCGTGGCTGGGTTCTGGCTGTTCCACTGCCTGAACGATCCCGAGCGGATGTTTCAAGCGCCGCTTGTCGACCTCTTTGCGCGTGCCGCGAGTGGCCAGGTGAAGCCCGTGATCGGCGGTACCTGGCCGCTGGAGCAGGCCGCGGAGGCCCAGCAGGCGCTGGCCTCGCGCACGACGACCGGCAAGCTCCTGCTCGACGTGCGCAGCTGAGGCCGGGGCATCAGACCGTCGCTGGGGCCACATGCAGGCCGCTAGCGGCAGCAGCCAGATGGAGGCGCTTGTCCCAGGTTGCCAAGACCACTTCGCCTGAAGCGGAGGCCAGCGCAAGCGCGCTGGCCAGGTGGACGGCGTCGTAGCCGCGCAATGCGTGCACTTCGGCGAGGTCGCCGGCCTCTTTGGCGAGAGCAGCGTCGAGGTCGATGATCGTCAATCCGTCGCTGATCACGTCGAGCGCCAGAGTGCTCTCCGCGAGCGCCGAGTCGGTCAGTCGGCCGATGCGGTGTGCCGCCGCCAGGGCGGCTCGCGCCTCTGGATAGGCCAAGCGGCCGGTTGCGACGACTTCGGCCGCATCCCAGAGATCGAGCACCGTTTCGCGCCCGGGCTCGTCGATCACCAGCTTGATCAGGGCCGAAGTGTCGAGATAGACGAGCAGCTGATCAGTCGCGAAGGTCGGTCACGAGATCGGAAACCGTCGCTGACGCCTTGATCGGAGGTGGCAGGTCCTTCGATCGTAGGGCCCGGCCTGGCTCCGCGATGACGCCTCGTGCCCGCAAGTCCCCGAGGACATCGACCTCGCCTTGATCGATCGCCGTGATGCGCGCAACCTTCTTGCCACGCATGGTCACGATGACCTCATCGCCAGCTTCGACCGCCTTCAGATGACGGCTCAGGTGGTCGTGCAAATCGCGGACACCGACTTCGGTTCGTCTTCGCACGGGAAGTAGCGTCATTGACCGAGCATAAAGACGCTACATCGCTCCCACAAGGACCACCGATGAGTTTCTGGCGTTCGGGCAGTCAAGAGAACGAGACGCTGTCGCACTGGAGGGTCGCTTCCGGGCTCATGGACGACAGCGGACAGAACCTGACCGCTACTCCTGGGACCTTCTCGCCATGACCCAAACCCACGCTCCTGGCCCGGCCATCGAGGCCGTCGGATTGACCAAGTCCTTTGGCGACGTTCACGCCCTTCAGGGGATCGACCTGTATGTGGCCCCGGGCACCGTGCTCGGCGTGATGGGCCCCAACGGCGCTGGCAAGACGACGGCGGTCCGGATCCTCACCACGCTGCTGAGGCCCGACGCCGGGACGGCGCGCGTGGCCGGCCTGGATGTCGTTCGCGACGCGCCGGCGCTGCGATCGAAGATCGGCTTGGCCGGCCAGTACGCGGCGGTCGATGAGAACCTCACCGGCGCCGAGAACCTCACCATGTTCGGGCGCCTCTACGGCGACAACCGCTCCGCGGCCAAGAAGCGCGCCGCGACCCTGCTCGAGCGCTTCGATCTCCAGGACGCCGGGGACCGCCTGGTCCGGACGTATTCCGGCGGCATGCGCCGGCGTCTGGATCTCGCTTCGGCGCTCGTCACGGAGCCGCCGGTCCTGTTTCTGGATGAGCCGACGACCGGCCTGGATCCGCGCAGCCGCCTGGATCTCTGGGAAACGATCGAAGAGCTCGTGGATGGCGGGACCACGGTCCTGCTCACCACGCAGTACCTCGACGAGGCCGACCGCCTCGCCGATCACATCGCCGTGATCGACCACGGAAAGGTGATTGCCAAAGGGACCGCCGACGAACTCAAGGGCCGAGTCGGCGGCGATCGTCTTGACGTGACGTTTTCTGCGGCCGATAAGGCCGAGGCCGCCGTCGACGTGCTCGCGTCTCTGGCGTCCGAGCGGCCGACCGTCCACGGCGACACCGTGCACGTCGTGATGGCTCAGGCACAGGGCGTCATCACCCGCGCGGTGCGGGCGCTCGACCAGCATGGTTTGGAGGCGGACGATCTGGTCGTACGTCGTCCGACGCTCGACGATGTGTTTCTCACGCTGACCGGCCGGGCGGCCGCGTCCGCCGATGGAGCTGCCGACCCCAACGCTGCAGCCCGAACGGAGGTGACGGCATGAGCCGTCTGATGACCGACACGCTCGTGATGGCCGAGCGCAATCTCGTTCGGCTTCCGCGTCAGCCGGACATGCTCCTGGGCTTCACGGTTCAGCCGATCATGTTCGTCCTGCTGTTCGCCTACGTCTTCGGCGGAGCGATCAACGTGGAGGGCGACTACGTCGACTTCCTGATGCCGGGGATCATCGTGCAGTCGATCGCCTTCGGCGGGTTCGTGACCGCGCTCGGTCTCTGCGAAGACCTCAACAAGGGCCTGATCGATCGGTTCCGCTCGCTGCCGACCGCGCGCGCTGCCGTGCTCGCAGGCCGCGCGATCTCGGATCTCTTCACCAATGCGCTGAGCCTCGCGATCCTGGTCGTCACCGGGGTGATCATCGGATTCGACTTCCGAACGAGCGTCCTTGAGGTGGTGGCCGGCCTCGGCTTGTTGCTGTTCTTCGGGTTCGCATCGTCGTGGGTGTTCGCGCTCATCGGCATGCACGCGTCGACGCCGGAAGCCGCAAACGGCATCGGCTTTACGCTGATCTTCCCGATCACCTTCATCTCGTCGGCCTTCGTTCCGGCGGAGTCGCTCCCAGACGTGCTGCGGTTCATCGCCGACGTCAATCCGGTCACCTTCGTCGTCGATGCCGTGCGTCATCTGTGGCTTGGCGCGCCTGCTGGCGATGCCATCTGGGCGTCGCTCGCCTGGATCGTCGGCCTGATTGCGGTGTTCGCTCCGCTGTCGATCCGCCGGTACCGCCGGGCGGCGGCGAAGTAGGGCATCGGGAGGCTGCTCATGGCGATATGGGCAGCCTCCGCCCTCGCGCGCCCTCGCGCGTGCGCGTCCTGCGGCAGACGATTGTGGGGCGCGGGGGGTAAACTGCCCGTGTAGTGACGGATTTCGCTGACCTGGGCCTTTCGGAGCCGCTCCTTCGGGCGCTGCAGGATCTCGGGTACGAGCGTCCTTCGCCGATCCAGTCCGAGGCTATCCCTGCGCTGCTGTCCGGCCGCGACATGATCGGGCAGGCGCAGACCGGCTCCGGCAAGACGGCCGCGTTCGGCCTGCCGCTGCTGGAGGCGATCGACGCCGACGACAAGAACGTTCAGGCGCTCGTCCTCACGCCGACGCGCGAGCTGTGCATCCAGGTCACGCAGGCGCTGCGGGCCTACGGTGCCCGCAAGGGCGTCGAGGTCGTCGCCACGTTCGGTGGCGCTCCGATCCGCACCCAGCAGGCGCAGCTCAAGGGCGCGCAGGTGGTCGTCGGCACCGTCGGCCGCGTGCTCGACCTCATCAGCCGTCACTCGCTGATCCTCCACGACTGCCGCTGGGTCGTCCTGGATGAGGCCGACGAGATGCTCGACCTCGGCTTCCTCGACGACGTGGAGAAGATCCTCAAGCTTTGCCCGAACGGTCGCCAAACGGCGCTGTTCTCGGCCACGATGCCGCCGCCGATCGCGGCCCTCGCCGACAACTACCTGTACGACCCCGCCCTCGTGAAGGTCAAGTCCGACACGCTCACCGTGGACCGGATCGACATGTTCCACGTGATCGTGTCCAAGCGCGACAAGGCCGACAAGCTCGTTGAGGTCGTTAAGACCGAGAAGCCCGAGCAGGCCATCGTCTTCTGCCGCACGAAGATCGGCTGCGACCAGCTCTACCGCAAGCTGCGCGACCAGGGCATGAACGTCAAAGCGCTCCACGGCGATATGTCGCAGGGCTCCCGCGACGGCGTGATGCTCTCCTTCAAGAGCGGTCGCGTCGCGATCCTCGTGGCGACCGACGTCGCCGCTCGTGGCCTCGACATCAACTCAGTCACGCACGTCATCAACTACGACGTGCCGGTCTCGCCGGACGTGTACGTGCACCGCATTGGCCGCACGGGCCGCGCCGGCCGCAACGGCCGCGCGATCACGTTCGTCGAGCCGAGCCAGACTGACGCGCTCGACGCCATCGAGCGCCACATCAACGACAAGGTGCCGGTGTGGTCGCCGGGCATCGTCGGCGTGCGCTTCGGCGGCACGGGCGAAGCGCCCGTCGGCGCGGACGCCGCGCCGGCCAAGGCCGACGGCGACGACCAGTCCGAGGAAGCACCCCGCGCTCGCCGCCCGCGCGCCCGCCGCGGCGCCAAGGCCGACGAGCCCGAGGTCAAGTCCGAGGACGGCGTCGCAAGCGAGTCCGCCAGTTCTGGCGCCTCGTGGGACGGTGGCGGCGACGCTGCCGTGGCTGCCAAGGCCGATGTCGACGCTGGCGAAAAGCCCAAGCGCACCCGCAGTCGCCGCAAGGTGGTCGACTCCGACCCCGGCGACGCGATCGAGCCGGCCGCAGAGGCACCCGTGGCCGCGAAGGCCGACGAGCCCGTGTCTGCGAAGGCCGACGTGAAGGCCAGCGAGACACCCGCCGCGCGCGACGAGGCTCCGGCCTCGGTCACCAACGGTTCCGCTCCTGATGCTGGTGACGAGGACGACGACCGTCCGGCCCGTCCGCGTCGCCGCCGCTCCAAGAAGCCCGGGCTCTCGCGCGGTGAAGGCCCGCTGACCTCCGTCGTTGCGCAGCTCGGCAACGCCGATGGCATCTCCGTCGCCGACATTGTCCGTGCGATCACCGACGCTGCCGCAGTCGACGGCGAAGCCGTGCAGGACGTTCGCGTTCGTGAGCGCTTCACCCTGCTGCGGATCCCGTCGTCCGAGCTTGAAACCGTGCTCGGCAGCGCTCCGGCGATCGACGGGCGCGAGCTCGCGCTGACGACGCTCAGCTAAGCCGACGTCCACCTCGACTGATCTCCTGATGGCGCGAGCTGCGTCCAACTGCAGCGCGCGCCGTTAGATTGAACTCATGGCCGCTTCCTCCGACGAGCCGCGCGATCCCGTTCCCTCCTGCCCAGACTGCGGCATGGCCGTGGCTCCGGGGCAGCGCCGCTGCACCAACTGTGGGGCTTCCGTGGAGCTGCGGCGCCGCCTGCCGCGGCGCACGCCGCTGATCGCTGCGCTCACGGTCGCCGCCCTCGGCGGGGGCGCCGTCGTGGTCGCTCAGGCGGCCGTCACCGAGCAGGCCAGTATCGACGCCTCAGCCCCGGCTGACGCCGCGTCGGCGCCGATCTCGGTTGCTGGCGCCTCGCCGCCGCCCGCGAGCAAGCCGACGAGCACGGCTCCCAAGGTCGAGGTGCCGCCGACGAGTACGACGCCCACGCTCGATATCCCTTCGGTCGACGAGGACCTTCTCGACCAAGCGGCCGAGGCTCGCGAAGAGGCCGCCGAAGCGAACTCCAAGGATGGCGAGCCCGTCGACGACGACACGGCGGCCGACCCCGACGACCTCGGCGCGGTGAAGACGGTCAAGGTCGTCAAGGCGATCAACTACGAGCCGGTCGACCGTCCGGGCGTCGAGTTTGGCAAGCCCAAGGCCGCGATCGACAAGCGCTCCCGCACGGTGTGGGACGTGACCGTGCCCGCCGACGGGCAGCCGTTCAACGTCGGCATCGTGCTCGACCTCGGTGACGAGTCTCGTCGCGTCTCGGCCATCAAGCTCGGCACGCCGACCCCTGGCTTCGGTGTCCAGCTCTACCGCACCGACGACGAACAAGTTCCGGACCAGCTCGACGACTGGAAGAAGGTGGGCGAGCCGGCGACGGTGAGCGACGACCTGACCCTCCAGCTCACCGACGGAGATCCGAAATGGGCGAGGTACATCCTCGTCTACCTGACCACCCCGGTCACCGCCGAAGACACGCGCGCGGCCATCAGCAATCTCGAGGTTCTTCCTTAATCATGTCTACCGCCACCTTCCACACCAACGCCGGCAAGATCGAAATCGAGTTCTTCGACGCCGACGCACCCAAGACGGTCGAGAACTTCCGCACCCTCGCAGCGAAGGGCTTCTACGACGGCCTGAGCTTCCACCGCGTGATCACCGACTTCATGATCCAGGGCGGCTGCCCGCAGGGCACCGGCACCGGCGGCCCGGGCTACACGTTCGAAGACGAGTTCAACGACCACAAGGTCGTCAAGGGCGCCCTCGCGATGGCGAACGCCGGCCCGAACACCAACGGTTCGCAGTTCTTCATCGTCACGGCCGAGGCGGCCGGCTGGCTCGACGGCAAGCACACCGTGTTCGGCAAGGTCACTGAGGGCTACGACGTCGTCGAGAAGATCGAGGGCACCCCGACCGACGGTCGCGACCGTCCGCAGGACCCGCAGGTCATCGAGAAGGTCGAACTCGGCGAGTAGGCGCCGCGCACCTTCGGGTGCGCTCCGCCATCCTGGGGGGATGAACTCCGCCAAGGATCGCGCCGCCGCAACGGAGGCAAGACGCCGGGCTGCGGTCGTCGAGGCGACGTTCTTCGACGATCCGGTCGCGTTCCGGGAGTGGCTGGAAGACAACGCCAGCCGCTCCAAGGGCCTCTGGATCCGCTTTGCCAACCCCGGTAGCGGGGTCGAGGGCGGCACGCTCGCGCAGGCCGTCGATCAGGCGCTCGCCTTCGGCTGGCTCGAGGTCGAGCAGGTCAAGGACGACGACGACCGCTTCACCCTCTGGCGGTTCACGCCCCGCGCCTCCAAAGCCCCCTGGTCCCAGGCGCACCGCGACCGTGCCCGCGAGCTCCTCCACGAGGGTCTGCTCGCGCCGCGCGGCCGCGACGAGTTCGACACGGCCCACGAGGACGGGCGTCTGGCGCAGGCGTATGCCCCGGTCGCGATCGACGCCGCCCCGGACGATCTCACCCGGGCGCTGGCGAGGGTCCCCGCCGCCGAAGCGTTCTTCGCCGATCTCGACGATCGCAACCGATCGATGATTCTGCGGCGCTTGGAGAATGCGCCCGATGCCATGGCGCGCGCCAAGCGCATTGCCACGTTCGTCGACATGCTCGCCAGCGGCGAGAAGCTCTACCCGCGGCGGCCCAAGGCGCGCTGACGCCCGGTGAGGCTAGTGGGAACAGCCCCGGTGTCCCCCGACCCCGGGGCGGTTCCCACGTCGATCAACTTCCCAGAGCCTCGACGGCCGGAGCCGCCTTTTCCTGAGCCTCGGGAATCACGACGAACCTGCCTTCACGCCGACCGTCCGCTCAGGGTTAGTCGGCGCCTACCGCACTTCGCGACACAGGCACGCCTACGACCATGCCGGGTCGGCCTCAAGATGGCATCAGGGAAATCCCTTGACTTGGCGCTGGGCGTCGGTTTCTTGCCGCCGACCCCTGTCTTTGGCGCCCCGGCGCTCTGACCGACGCCGAGCGGTGTTCGTAGAGTCGTGACCATGTCGGTGTCCGTCCCCACGCAGGTCCTCCTGGGCCGTGCCCGCGAGCAGGAGCTCGTGGATGGGCTGCTCGCTGCCGCACGGCGAGGCCAAGGCACGACGCTGATGTTTGCCGGAGAGCCGGGCAGTGGCAAGACCGCGCTGCTCGCCGTAGCCCGCTCGCTCGCTGCGGACTTCACGGTCGTGTCGTGTCGGGGTGTGCAGTGGGAGGCCGAACTTCCGTTCAGTGGCCTGCACGAGCTGGTGCAGCCGCTGCTCGGCGACCTGCCAGCCCTGCCTGATCCCCAGCGTCGCGCGGTCGAAGGCGCGCTCGGGCTCGCGCCGGCCGCCGAGCTCCACACGCTTCATCTCTACGCCGGCGTGCTCAGCCTCCTCACGGAGGCGAGCCGCGAGCGTCCCGTGCTCGTGGTGGTCGATGACCTTCAGTGGGTCGATAGTCCCACCAGCCAAGTCCTGTCGTTCGTGGCGCGGCGCCTGGCTGGAGAGTCGGTCGTCATGCTGGTCGCCAGTCGGCCCGGCACTCTGCTTCAGGGGTCGGCGTCGCCACCGGTCCAGCTCACGCCACTGGATCGCAGCGCCGTCGCGGCGCTCGCCGGCCGTCGCCTCGGGCGTGAACTCCCGGATGCGGCCATCGATGACCTCGCCGCCGCCTCGGCCGGAAATCCGTTGGCCGTGGTCGAGAGCGTCGCGCACTTCGGTGGCGACCTCTGGTTGCGCGGATCGGTCCTCGACGAGCCGCTGCCAGTCGGGGCACTCATCGAGCGTGGGTTCTCCGACCGTGTCGCGGAGCTGTCTCCGGATGCGCGTGCGGCCGTGGAGCTGGCGGCGGCAGCCGTCACCGAGGGCGCGACCATGGTTGGCGCTGCCATCGCGCATCTCGGTTTGCCCTCGGAGGCGCTGCTGGAGGCCGAGCGCGCCGGGGTCGTCGCCATCGAGGGTGCGCGGGTCCAGTTCGTCCATCCGCTGCTGCGTGCGCTCGTCCATCGACAGACGGACCGGGCCACCTTGCGGCGTTGTCACGCGGCGTTGGCCGCCGCTTCGGGTGACGAAGTCGACCTGCGGGCTTGGCATGCGGCGAGCGCGACGACGGACCCCGACGAGGTGATCGCCACCGATCTCGACGAGGCTGCCGAACGGTTTGTGGTCCGCGGTGGGCATCTGGCGGCCGCGCAGGCTCTTTCCAGGTCCGCTGAACTCACGCCCTGCGCCGAGGTGCGGGCCGACCGGCTCCTGCGGGCAGGCCTGGCAGCGCGGTTGGCCGGGCGGGCCGCGTGGGCGGTCACCTTGTTCGACGCTGCAGGGTCGTCCTCCGCCTCATCGGCGTTCCAACGCCGCGCGGCCTACGAGACGGCTTGCATGGCTTCGCACCTGGAACCGACCGGGGATTTGGTGGAGAGTGTCATGGGGTTTTACGAGGACGCGCGTGGCGCCGACAACGACCTCGCCGCCGACGCCGCCGGGACGGTCGCGAACGAGGCGACCCTCTCGGGGCGCGCCGACCTCGCGCTGCAGGCCATCGCGATGATGCGCGAGCTGCGCGAGGCCGAAGACCTGTCGCCATCGTCCCGGCAGGTGCTCGACGCCACGCTCGGCGTCGTTACGATTTTGATGGGCTCCGAGGAGACCCCCGACGAGGGCGGCGCGCTCGTGCGTCGCGCCTGCGAGCAGTGGCTTCAGCAGGACGTGCCGGGGCACGCGTACATCGTTGAGGCGCTCGTTTGGATCGAGGAGTACGAGCTCGCCGAGCGCATCGTGGCGCGCATGATTGCCCACGCACAGGCGCGCGGCAACGTCTTCATCCTCTCGGAGGGACTCATGGTCGACGGCTACCGGCGCCTGCGCATCGGTGACTGGAAGGGCGCTGCAGAGCAGCTCGCCGAGTCGACGCGGCTCTCGATGGCGAATGATCTCGTCTTTCAGGCAAGCGTCGTCGCCGCAACGTTCGCGGTGATCCGTGCCGCGCAGGGCGATGCTGATGCGCTGGAACCGCTGGCGCAGATCGAGGTGATGGCGCGCGAACACGGCTTCGACATCATTGAGGAGTACACCGGCAGTGCGCGCGGGCTCTACGAGCTCGGGCGCGGCCACGGGGCCGAGGCTGCCGTTCACCTGGAGCGCGTGCGCGCGTGGAAGGAGGCTGCCGGGCAGGCCGAGCCGTGCGTGTTCTCGTGGGCCGCGGATCTCGTCGACGCCCACGCGCTCGCTGGCGACGTGGAGCAGGCGCGTGCTGCGCTGGAGCGGCTGCGTGCTCGAAGCCTGGTCACGGCGCGGCCGTGGGCGCTGGCATCGGTCGCGAGGCTCGATGGCCTCCTGGCCTCCGAGGCGGACTATCCGGCACATTTCGAGCGGGCCCTGGCGCTGTTTGATCGCACCGCGGCGCCATTTGATCGAGCGCGGGCTCAGCTCGCCTATGGCCAGCGCCTGCGCCGATCGCGTCGCCGCGCCGATGCCCGCGTGCCGCTCGAGTCGGCCCTCGGCACGTTCGAGACGCTCGGCGCCGAGCCGTGGGCCGCACAGGCTCGCCGCGAGCTTCGGGCAACCGGCGCTTCCCTCCGCAGTGGCGCCGACGCCGCCAGCGACGAGCTCACCGCTCAGGAGCGTGAGATCGCAGAACTCGTGGCCGGGGGCGCGTCGAACAAGGAAGCTGCTGGCACCATGTTCCTGAGTCCCAAGACCATCGAGACACACCTCAGCCGCGTGTACCGCAAGCTTGGCGTCTCGTCGCGGACCCAGCTTGCCGTGCGGCTCCGCGAAGAGGCGTGAGCGCCTTCACGCCTGGCGGTCGAAGCGCCCTTCGCGCTTCCAGCGCGCCGCGGTCGCCATCGCGTAGAACGGCAGGACCGTCGCGACGACCACGATGGACAGCGCGAGTGATCCGAGGAAGGTGAGGCCGTCTTGCTCAGACAGGGTGTACGCGACCATCTGCAGCAGGATCATCGCCGTGGCAAAAATCACGAGCCGCTTGCGCATGCCGGGCAGGCTGTACATGGGGGCGAGTCTAGGCCTCCCCGCGATGTTGCCTGCTGGCGGGCCGGTGCTCCATCGTCCTACGGCGTAGGACACGCCATTCCGAGAGGACACTCGCACCGGCCATGCAGCCGGTGGTGCGCTACGGAAGCGGCCGCGGGCGGTCGCCGTCGGCTTCCATGAGCCGCAGGGCGCGGACTGCGAGGTGCAGGCCGAGCAGCGTGTCGGGATCGTCGAGCGGCGCTTCGAGGGTCTTCTCGATGCGCTCCAGCCGGCCGTAGAGCGACTGGCGCTCCAAGTGCAGGGCACGCGCGGCCTCGGCCTTGCGGCCGCCGCGCTCCAGGTAGATCTCCAGGGTGCGCAGCAGCTCAGAGGCGCGGGCGTCGCGCTCATCCAGCAGTGGCCCGAGTTGCTCGCGCACGAACGTGACCATCTCGACCGACGAACGCAGGCCGAAGAGCAGGTCGACGATCGAGCCGCGGCGCGCGTCCTGCCACGGGCGCGGGGCGCTGGTCCGGGCGGCCGCAGCGGCACGAACGACGCGATCCAGCGAAGCGCCCAGGGCGCTCCAGGAGTCGGCCGGGCGCCCGAGCGCGAGGACGACCTCGTCCTCCGGCAGCCCGCAGCGTTCGAGCATGGCGCGCAGCTCGGCAGCGGCCCGCTCGAGCTGGCCTGAGGGGCGCTCGGTCCCGCCCATGTCGAGCGCGAGGAGCACGCCGTCGCCGTAGGTGCCGGCGATGACGGCGCGCCCCGACGCGGTGGTGCGGGGTAGGGCATCGACGAGGAGGTCCCAGGCGTCCTGCTCGGTCTCGGCCCGCTCGGTCCACTTCTCGTTCCGCCACACGGCCGCGGCCGGGAGCAGCGAACCGTGGCGACGCGGGAAGCCGAGCGAGGCGGCCCAGCGGGCGGCGTCGCGCTCGTCGAGCCGGCCGTGCGCCAGGCCCGCGATGAGTCCGCCGCGGGCGCGGGCACGCAGGCGCGGGCCGGACTGCTCGCTCAGGAGATCGAGCGCCACGGCGATCGCCGCGCGGTCCACGGCCAAGCGGTCGGCCTCGTGGATCGGGCCGTCGACGGCGAGGGCGACGAGCCGCCCCCAAGCGCGGCCACGCACCGGCACTTCGGCGACGGCCGCATCGGCATCGATGCGGTCCTGGCGATCCTCAGCGCGATGCTGCTGCTCCCAGGCGGTGAGCACGGCCTCGCGGCCAGCCTCATGCAACGCAAGCTCGACCAGCCGCTGGGAGTGGTCCTCGAGCACGACCGGGTTGCCGATCAGCCGCGACAGGTCGGCCAGGACGCTCGTGGCGCCCTCGCCGCCGAGGACGATCTCGATGAAGCGGTCTTGGAGTTCGTCGGCGCGGCGCAGGAGGGAGAGCTGTCGGTCGAGCAGGACGCCATGGATGGCCTCAGTCACCTCGACGAACCGCAGCTGGCGATGCAGCGCGATCACGGGGAGCTGGCACGCGTCGGCCGCCTCGATGAGCGTGCGCGGCAAGGCGCGGTCGAAGGTCCAGCCGAGTTCGATGACCAGGCCGCTTGCGCCTTCTTTCGCGAGCGCCTCCACGAACCGTTGCTGCCCCTTGGGGTCCTTGCCCGCGCCGAACCCGGTCGAGAGCACGAGTTCACCGCCGCGCAACAGGTCCGACGGGTCGGCGACATCCAGCACGTGCACCCAGCGCACGTGCCGCTCCAGCGCGGCCCGGCCGGCGACCACCTCCGGGAGCCCCTTGCGGAGCGCCGGGAGCTCGAGAACTTCGGCAACCGTGACCCGGCGCGCCTCGTCGACGAGCTCGGCGGACGGGGTGACGGGGGTAATCACACGATCAGTCTGCCACGGCCCGGGCGGTCTGGCACTACGAACTGTCAATTCACCCGGAAACGGCTGTCAAGTTCGCGGCTCGCGACTAGCGCGCGACGCGTTCCAGCACCGCTTCGACCTGCGGGATGACCCCGTCCCAGGTGTGGTGGTCGAGGATGAGCTGGCGGCCGGCGAGGCCGAGTTCGGCGCCCCGCTCGCGATTGGCGACGAGGTCCCCGATCGCCGCGGCGAGGCCGGCCGGCTCGTCGGAGAGGCGAGCGTGCACGCCGTCGACGGCGTCGATGCCTTCGATCCCGACGGTCGTCGTCGCAACCGGCAGGCCAGCGCCCATGAGCACGAGCGTCTTCATCTTGATGCCGGCGCCTTTCCAGACCGGGACGACCGCGGCTGACGCCGACGCAAGCAGCCCGTCGAGGTCTTCGACGAAGCCGAGCACGTCGACGCCCGGCAGCTCGGCGGCGAGCGCCAGCAGCTCGTCGCCAGGGTTGCGCCCTACGACCTGCAGCCGCAATCCACGCTCGCCGAGCGGCCGCCAGCCCTCGCGCAGGAAGCGAAGGAGTCCATGGACATTGGCGTGGTAGTTGTGGTCGCCGAGCCAGACCACGTTGGGCTTGGCCCGCCGCGGGTCGGCGACGAGCTGCGGGGTTGCGATGGCCGAGCCGACCCAGTCGCAGGCCTTGCCGTGGTGCTCGCGGAAGCGGTCGGCTTCGTCGGCCGAGGTCACGATCACGGCATCGGCGGCCATGCTCACGCGGTGCTCCCAGCGCTTCACGAGGTCGTAGGCAAGCGACTGCTGCGCCTTCTGTTTCGCGGTCGGAGCAGCCTCGCCGCCCCAGTGGTTCGTGTTGTTCCACGAGGCCGCCATCACGTTCTGCATGTCCAGGACGGTCGGGATCAGCCCCTTCAGATCCAGCGCGAACGTGTGGGCGTGGTCGTCCATCATCAGGCAGACGTCGAAGTCCGGCGCGAGCTCTTTCGCGCGGGCCGCCAGCGTGCGGGAGTACGCCGTCCAGACCCACGGCGGCGTGCGCGTGCCGATCGCGTAGGCCCACCGGCCCGCGCTCTTGGCGGCGCCGCTCGGTGCAGGGAAGTTGCTCGCACCGAAGACCTCGACCGGTGCACCGCCCAGGCGCCGCGAGAGTTCATCGACGAGGGCCGGGTCGGTGTCCTTCTGGCGGAACTTCGCGAGCATGTGTACGTCGTGTCCGCGGCGCACGAGCGCCTCGCTGATCCCGAGCAGCCGCACCACGCCGCCGGCGTTCACCGGGAGCGGGAAGTCGATGGTGACGAGCAGGATCTTCATCGGTCGGCGCTCCCGCCGGCGCGGGCCGTGCGCCACGCAAACACCCTGGCGAGCCCGGGAATGTGCGCGGCGATGGTGAGTGCCTGGCGCTTGCGAGTCCAGATCTCCGGGGCGGTGCGGCGTGCCTCGCGCAGGTCGGCGCGGGCGCCGCGCGCATCGCCGGTGCGCAGACGCACGCCGGCGCGGCCGATGTAGCCGCGGGTCAGCCGCTGCTTGCGCGGCACCTCGGCGTCGGGGCGATCCGGGAATGCGTACTGGCGGTTGATCTCGATGACCGCGGTGCGCGTCGCGAGGAGTCCGCTGATCTGAGCGTCGTGGCGGCGGTAGTCCGCGAGCGGCTCGTCGACCCAGAACATCGGGATGCCGTCGATCGCCGCGTCGTACCAGAGCACGATGTCGCCGATCGGATGGTCCGGCCAGTGCTTGGTGCGGCGCTGGTGCCAGGTCTCGCGCCGCAGCACCGTGGAGGTCGGGATGAAGAAGTCGTGGGAGAACGCGAGCGCGAGCCAGTCGTCGTAGCGGCCGCCGAGGACCTTCAGTCCCGGGCGCTGCTTGTGGCCGTCGGGGAAGATCTCCCACACGTCGCAGCAGGCCAGGCCGAGATCGGGGTCGGCCTCGAGCACGCCGACCATCCGCTCCAGGTAGGTCGGGTGGTGGCGGTCGTCGTCGTGGAGCACCGCGATGTATTGGCCGCGCGCCGCGTCGATCGTCGCCTCGTGGTTCCCGACGAACCCGAGTTGCGTCGGGTTGGCGACATACCGCACGCGCGCGTCGTCGGCTTCAAGGACGGCGGCCTCCAGGTCGCCGCCGGAGTCGTCGCCGACGATCACCTCAAAATCGGTGAGGGTCTGATCCAGGACGCTGCGCAGCGCCTCCCGGAAGAAGGTGCTGTCCCGGTGGGCCGGCATGCAGACCGACACCAACGGCACGGGACCGGTCACCGGACGGCGAACCCGCTGGCCTTGTGCTGATCGACCAGGAGTCGCGGCTTCAGGCCGAACTCCTCGCACGCCTCGATGTAGGCATGCGACAGCGACACGTCGTCGGAGCACAGCGCGCCGTCGGCGGCCAGGCGCTTGCCGGCCATGCGCAGCTCCAGCCGCATGTGCAGATACGAGTGGTCGCTGTCGTGGAAGAAGAGGCCGATCGGCGGCAGGCCGGCGAGGGTCTGGTCGAACTCCTGGAGCGTGCCGGTCTTCAGGATGTGGAGCGTCCACGCGTCGCGCTCGCCCGGGTCGACGAGCTTGCCGACGTCGTCGCGCACGTCGAAGGAATGCAGCTGGCCCTTGCCGTTCTTTTGAAGTGCGCGCAGGAAGATCACCGACGACCAGCCATTGGCGATGCCGGTCTCCACGACGATCTCCGGCTGGATCGCGCGGACCAGCGTGTAGAGCGTGAGGCCAGTCTGGCGCTCGGTGCGCCACAGCGACGGCATCGGCAGTTCGCGGTTGCCCGCGCGAGCGATGATGTCCTGGTCGATCTCCTGGTATTCGCGCTCGTACGCGTCGAGCTGGTCGACGGTCACGTGCGGGAGCAGCGCACCCACCGTGGCGCGAGGATCGGAGTCGATCGAGGCGCGGGTGTTGATTCCCGGACCGGTGGCCGTGTCGATCGACTTGCCGGCGATCTTTCGGGCAACCCGGCCGAGCAGGGCGCGGCCGACGAGGTCCGGGGCGAGCGGTGCGACGCGAGCGGCGCGGCGCAGAGGGGCGAGGGACATCCGCGCATGGTACCGGCCGGGTGGTTCGGCGCTGCGGCAGGTCGTTTACCCGGCCGCCGCCGCGAGGCGTTAGGCTGCGAGCGCCGACGCGCCAAATGGCACGTTAGCGCTCCTGCTGAGAACGAGAGTCCCATGAGTATTCGTTGGTCGCGGCTGCTAGCCGTCGTCATTTCATGTCTGGCGGTGGGCACCTTGGCCGCGCCTGCCCAGGCCACCCACTTCCGGTCGGGCAACCTGACCTGGAATGAGACCGAGACCGAGCGCGAGGCCAACTACAGCCTCACGCTCACGTTCCGGCGCAGCTACTTCGCGGCCGTGCCTCCCTACTCGACCACCAACCTTCCGGTGGTCGGCTCCAGCATTTCGCTCCCGCAGACGAACTCCGACCCGTTCAACTTCGGCCTGAACTCCGGCTCCACCGCGGGCAACAATCCGATCGGCAAGGTCGTCGCGGTCAACACGGCCGAAGACTTCCTCGTGCTTCAGGTCGGTGGCACGCCGCCGCCCACCGGGGCACTGCCGTTCACGCACCTCTTCCCGGCGATCGGTCCGTACACCTCCACGTACCAGGGCTGCTGCTCGTTGAGCAACCTCACGCTCGGCAACAACGACCAGACCTACCGCGCCTCCACGCGCGTGCAGTTCGGTTCCGGCAGCGACGGCGCTCCCGTTTCGAGCGTCACGCCGATCGTTGACTTCGGCAAGTCGACGACGCAGCGCTACACGATCCCCGCGATCGATCCCGCCAGCCGCACCCTCACGTACCGCCTGGCTACCACCGCCGAGTCCGGCATCATCAAGCAGCCGACTGGCCTCACGATCGACGCCATCACCGGGCGCATCTCGTGGGACACCTCGCCGGCGACCATCGTCGCCGGCCTGTACTCGGTCGCCGTCGTGATTGAGGCCCGTCAGAGCAACGCGACCTCGCCGGTCGTCGCCAGCTCCGCCGTCACGTTCCTGATCCGGGTCTCCACGGCCACGACGAACAGCAAGCCCGACTGGGACACGCCGCCGACCCCGGCGAACCTGACCGAGTACACGGTCGCGCGCAACGAGCCGCTCACGGTGAGCCTCCGCGCGACCGACCCGAACGCTGGCCAGACGACCCATATCGACAACCTCGGCCTTCCGGCTGGCGCGAGCTTCACGTCGACCGACGGACGCACGGCCAACGCCACCTTCAGTTGGACCCCTGTCGCGCTTGGCGACACGCTCGTCACCTTCTCGGCTCAGGACGACCAGGTCCCGGTCGGCAGCGCCTCCACGCGCACGATCGTCATCCACGTCAAGGATCTCCCGCCGACCGTGAACCTGGTCGCTACGCCGGCCAGTGGTCCCCGCGGCCTGGCCGTCATCTTCGACACGGCCGGCACCGCTGACCCTGACGGCGTCAGCGACCTCACCGGCTGGACGGTCGACTACGGGGACGGCTCGCCGACCGACAGTGGCCCCGGCGCCCCGCCGCTGTCCATTCACCACACCTACGCCGACAAGGGCGAGTACACCGCCAGGCTGACGGTGCTCGATTCCACCGGCGCGCCGTTCTCCAAGACGGAGCAGATCACGGTCACCAACTCGGCCCCGACGGCCCAGCTCACGCCGATCCCCGACAGCGGTCCGCGCGACCTTCAGGTTTCCTTCTCGACCGCCGGCACGACCGACCCCGATGGTGACGGCGACCTCGCCAGCTACCGTCTCGATTTCGGCGACGGCACCACCGAGTCACTCGGTGACGCGCCGATTCCGGCGACCGTCTCGCACACGTACACCCAGAAGGGCACGTACACCGCGCGGCTCACGATCGTCGACGCCGACGATGACGACGATGCCGACACCGCGGCGGTCACGGTCACCAACAGCCCGCCGGTCGCCCGGCTGAGCGCCGACCCGGACACCGGCCCGACGGACCTGCTCGTCACGTTTGACGGGTCGGCGTCCAGCGACGCAGACGGCCCGGCCGACATCGGCTCCTTCTCGCTCAACTACGGCGATGGCCTCACCGCGATCGGCGTCGGCGCGCCGCCGTCCTCGCTGACGCACACGTACGAGGGCAAAGGCACGTACACCGCCACGCTCAAGGTCAATGACGTCGACGGCGGAACCGACACCACGACGAAGACGATCACCGTCGTGAACTCGGCTCCGGTGGCCCGCCTGGACGCGTCGCCGGTCAGCGGTCCTCGAGGCCTCGCGGTCACGTTCGACGGGTCCGCCACGAGCGACGCCGACGGCGCCCCCGACCTGGCCTCGTACGAGGTCGACTTCGGCGACGGCACGCCCGTCGCCTCGGGCGCGGGCCTGCCGCCGGCGTCGCTGTTGCACACGTACGCCGACAAGGGCTCGTACACCGCGACGCTGACCGTCAAGGACGACGAAGACGCGACGGACAGCACCACCGAATCGATCACGGTGACGAACACGGCGCCGGTGGCGGCGCTCGCCGCGGCTCCGGTCACCGGTCCGCGCGGCCTTGAGGTCACGTTCGACGGCTCGGGCTCGTCCGATCCGGACGGCTCCGCCGACCTCGCGTCGTATGAACTCGACTTCGGCGATGGCACCCCGGTGCAGACCGGATCCGGTCTGCCGGACGCCTCGATCGAGCACACGTACGCCGATAAGGGCTCGTACACCGCGACGCTCACGGTCAAGGACGAGGGCGACGCCACCGATAGCGCGACCAAGTCGATCACGGTGACGAACACGGCGCCGGTGGCGGCGCTCGCCGCGGCTCCGGTCAGTGGTCCGCGTGGCCTTGAGGTCACGTTCGATGGCTCCGGCTCCTCGGACCCCGACGGCTCGGCCGACCTGGCGTCGTATGAGCTGAACTTCGGCGATGGGACCGCCGTGCAGATCGGGATCGGCGTGCCGCCGGCCGCGATCGCGCACACCTACGCGTCCAAGGGCTCGTACACCGCGACGCTCACCGTCAAGGACACCGAAGACGCCACCGACAGTGCGACCAAGGCGATCACCGTGACCAACACGGCACCGGTCGCTGCGCTCGCCGCTGCGCCGACCACCGGTCCGCGCGGTCTCGTGGTCACGTTCGACGGTTCGGGCTCCTCAGACCCCGATGGCTCGGCCGACCTCGCGTCGTACGAGCTGGACTTTGGCGACGGCACTCCCGTGTCCACCGGTACGGGCATGCCGCCCGCAGCGCTGGCGCATACCTACGCCGCCAAGGG
Organism: Solirubrobacteraceae bacterium; assembly: GCA_032119595.1. Classification (GTDB taxonomy): domain Bacteria; phylum Actinomycetota; class Thermoleophilia; order Solirubrobacterales; family Solirubrobacteraceae; genus JAGIBJ01. The sequence goes on from JAUMBQ010000004.1 coordinate 271,521, forward strand.
CGGGTACACCGCGAAGCTCACCGTCAAGGACGCCGACGGTGCCGCCGACAGCGTGACCAAGGCGATCACCGTCACGAACTCGGCCCCGGTGGCCGGACTCTCCGCGGCGCCGACCTCCGGTCCGACCGGGCTCCAGGTCACGTTCGACACGAGCACCACCAGTGATCCAGACGGCGCAGCCGACCTCGCGTCGTACACGTTCGACTTCGGTGACGGCGGCGCTCCGGTCTCCGGTTCGGGCGTCCCGCCGCTGGCGCCGACCCACATCTACACGCAGAAGGGGCCGCACGTCGTGCGTCTCACGGTGACGGATGTGTCGGGGGCGACCAGCTTCGTCGAACGCACGATCACGGTGACCAACAGCGCCCCGGTGGCGGCGCTCTCGGCCACGACGGCCACGGGCGAAGCGCCGCTAGCCGTCACGTTCGCGACGGCTGGCACCAGTGACCCGGACGGCGCGGCCGACATCGTGTCGTCGGTGCTGAGCTTCGGCGACGGCACGCCGAACGTCACCACCGCCGGCCTGCCGGCGGCGTCGACGGCGCACGCCTACGCGACGCCAGGCACGTTCGAGGCCAAGCTGACCGTCACCGACGCCAGCGGCGCGACGAGCGTGGCCGCGACCAAGACGGTCGTCGTGACCAAGGCGGGCACGCAGCTCATCGCCGACGCGTCCGTGGTGACGGTGAAGCTGTTCTCGCTGTCGATCACGTTCAAGCCGGTCGCGCACCTGAAGCGCAAGATCGGTGGCGCGCCGATCGCCGGCAAGACGATCAAGTTCACGTCGACCCTCGGGTCGACGATCTGCACGGCCACCACGGATGCCACCGGCACGGCGTCGTGCACCGGCATCTTGTCGGTGCTCCAGACGGTGCTTGGCTACAACGCCAAGTTCGCCGGCGACACGGTGTACACCGCGTCGGCCGGCTCGGCCACGCTGATCCGCATCGGCTGATCCAGGCGGCTCTGCCCGGCGCGCGTGCGCCGGGCAGAGACTCCGTGGGGGCGAGGCTTTCGGCGGAGGTCTGCTTTGGGGTGACCCCTGGGTGGACTAACTGACCGAGAGTCACTAGACTCGATTCCGAGCGTTCCGCATGGATTGCGGTGCCGTGCGTCCTCATGGGGAAGCGGCGCCGAGCCCGGACTGGCGGTTCGCAGCATCTGACGCATCCGGAGGATCCCATGGATTCCAGCGAAACCACCACGGCCACCGGCCACGACACCACGTCGGTCTCCGATGTCGCGACCGCGGAAGCGGCCGAGACTGCCGAAGCCGTGTCGACGCCGAAGACCAACGGCAGCCTCGACAAGAAGCCGGCGCCGAGCCTCACGGTGCGCAATCCGTCGACGGGCAAGATCATCGCCCAGCTGCCGGCCATCACCCCGGAGGACGTGCCGGCAATGGTCGCCCGCGGCCGCGCGGCACAGCCGCGCTGGGAAGCCATCGGCGCCCAGGCTCGCGCCGTCTACTTCAAGAAGCTCCGCACGTGGCTGTACAACCACGAGGCCGAGTTCACCGACACGATCTCGCGTGAAGGCGGCAAGCCGATCGAGGATGCCTTCTACCTCGAGTTTCTCTACGCGCTCTCCAGCCTCGAGTACTGGGCCAACAAGGGCCCGAAGATCATCGCCGACAAGCGCGCGCTCGCCAAGAACCGCCTGTTCGTCGGCAACTCCGTCGTCACCCGCCACGTACCGCACGGTGTCGTCGGTGTCATCGGGCCGTGGAACTACCCGTTCGTCAACTCGATCGGCGACGCGATCCCGGCGCTGATCGCCGGCAACGCCGTCGTGCTCAAGCCGGCCAGCAAGACGCCGCTCACCTCGCTGCTCATCGCGCGCGGCATGCGCGAGGTCGGCTTCCCGGACGACATCTTCCAGGTCGCGATCGGCCCCGGCCCGGTCGGCGGCGCGCTCGTCGACAACGTCGACATGATCATGTTCACGGGCTCCACCGAGGTCGGCAAGGGCGTTGCGAAGCAGGCCGTCGACCGCCTCATCCCGTTCTCGCTCGAACTCGGTGGCAAGGACCCGCTCATCGTGCTCGACGACGCCGACGTGCAGAAGGCCGCCGATCACGCGCTCTACTACTCGCTCGTCAACGGCGGCCAGACGTGCATGTCGATCGAGCGGGTCTACGTCGACACGACGATCTACGACGAGTTCGTCGAGCGCCTCACGGCCGGCCTGGACAAGATTAGCTTCGGCGATCCCGTCGATGGCGTCGGCACGGTCGAGGTCGGCTCGATGACCGTCGGCAGTCAGGCCGACATCATCGAGGAGCAGGTCGCTGACGCCGTCGCCAAGGGCGCGAAGGTCGTCCGCGGCGGGAAGAAGGTCGTCAAGGCCGACGGCGCCGTGTACTTCGAGCCGACGATCCTCACCGAGGTCGCCGCCGGCATGGAGATCGTCGACGAAGAGACCTTCGGCCCGACGATCCAGGTCATGCGCGTCAGCGGCACCGAAGAGGCGATTCGCCTCGCCAACGACAACCAGTACGGCTTGGCGGCCGCGGTCTACGGCAAGGATCTGCGCCGCGCCGAGGCGGTCGCGCGCCGTATCGAGGCCGGCACGGTCTCGATCAACGACTCGCTCGTGTTCTGGGTCGAGCTGCAGCTCGAACTCGGCGGCTGGAAGCAGTCCGGCGCCGGCGACGGTCGCCACGGCGAGGTCGGCATCCTCAAGTACACGAAGACGCAGGGGCTGTTCATCAGCCGCGCGCCGCTCAAGAAGATGCCGCAGATGTTCCCGTACGGCAAGACATCCAAGCCGCTGAAGGCGGCGACCAAAGCGTTCTTCCGCTTCTCGCGGTAACGCTCCGCCCCTCACTGAGGTGATCTTCGAAGGCCCGGCAGCGTCCGGGCCTTCGTCGTTCTCGGCCCGAGTCCTGGGGCCGAGACGCTGCGCTACTTCGCGGCGGGCGTGGTGCTCGGCGTCGTGGCCTTCGGCGTGGTCGCGTCTGGAGTGGTGCTCGGCGTCGTGGCGCTTGCGGTCGCGGCCTTGGCGGCGGCATTGCCGAACGCTGCGATCTTCCAAGGCTTGCCCGCTGCAGCCTGCTCCAGGACGATCTGCGTCTCGCGGGTGGCCTTCTTCGTGCGGACGATCGTGGCGACCGCAGTCGTGCCGGTGATCTTCACCGCGTCGACGTCGAGCGTGGTGAGGTCGGTTGCGTCGATGAGCTTCTTCACCGCCGCGGCGCAGTCGCCGCCCTTGGCGAGCCGCTCGATTGCTGCAGGGCTGAGGATCGTGGAGCAGATGCCTTTGGCGTCCTCATCGATCGCGCGGGTGCTGAAGTCGACGACGACCGCTTGCACCTCGCCAGCTTCGCCCTTCAGCTTGGTGGACTGAGGGTTCGTCGGCGTGGTGCACGCACCGAGGGTGACGGTGGCGATGGCAGCCACCAGGACGGCTGCGCCTCGGCGAGCTGCCGGCGGGGTGGACAGGCTGGGGAGGAGCAGCACGCGGCCGAGGATATCGGCGTGGATCGCTCAGCGGCGCCGCGGGGCCGGTCGCGGGCTACGCGACCTGCTGCGCCGCATCGGCGACGGCGCCGGCCGCGAGCCGGTGCCAGGTGACGCGCAGCGTCGCGGGGTCGTGGCCTTCATCCGCGAGGAGATGGTGCACCTGTGCCCCGCTGAGGAACGTCAGCAGCGCCGACGACATCACGGATGCGCAATCCGGCGAGTGCCCGGCGAGCCGCAGGAGATAGGCAACGTGGACCCGCGCGGCGACCGCGACAGGATGTTGGTCGCCCGCGGTGGACCCAGGGCCGAGTTCGGCGGCGGCAAGGAGCTCGCCATGGCGGACGAGATGGTCGAGGCGGGCATCGCCGAAGGCGATCAGGCGCTCGAGCGGTGGAGCCCCCGGGCCCAGTGGCGGTGGACCGGCGATGACCGCGTCCTGAAGACGCCGCTCCTCTTCGTCGAGGAGGGCATGGAGCAGCGAGCTGCGATCGCCGAACCGGCGGAAGACCGTGCCCTTGCCGACCCCGGCCTCCTCGGCGACGGCCTCCATCGTGAGGCCGGCGGCGCCGGAGTGCTCGATCACGCGCGCGGCAGCGCAGAGCACACGCTCGCGGTTGCGCTGCGCATCGGCACGCAATGGGGGTGCTGGTCCGTCCGCGAGCGGCAGCATCACCGGCGCGGCCGACGCGGCGGGAGGCTCGGGAGTCGCGGACGAAGTCACGGATCTCAGGGTATCGCGGTCAGCAAACGATGCGAGCGCCCGAGCGCCACGAACCGGACCATGGTCCGGTTCGCTGGAGATCGGCGGTGCTTAGGCGGCGTAGCGCGGGTCCGGCACCGTGGCCAGGCCGCGTTGCGTCATCGCAGGCTGAGCAGCGTAGGCGGCGTCGGGGGCCGGCACGGTCGGCCGAACGCTTTCAGCCGACATAGGCGTCGCATGGTGCGCGGCGCGGTGTGCGGTCGGCGCGACGGCATGCCCGAGCGGCATATCGGCGCGAGCGCGGGCGCGCTGCTTGGTGAGCCAGCCCGGGAACACGTCGGCAGGCTGGGGACGGGCGAAGAGGTAGCCCTGGAGCTTCTGGCACCCCATGCGGATGAGCTGCTCGCGCTGGGCCTCGGTCTCGACGCCCTCCGCGATGGTCTCCGTGCCGAGGGCGCGGCTCAGGTAGAGGCTGGCGTGCACGATGGCGCGGTCGATCCCGTCGACGGCGACGTCATTGACGAAGGCCCGGTCGATCTTGATGCAGGAAACGGGGAGGCGCTGGACCCAGGCGAGCGACGAGTGGCCGGTGCCAAAGTCGTCGAGCATGGTTTCTACGCCCATCTCGCGGAGCTGGTGGATCCGCAGGATCGTGCGCTCGATGTCTTCGAGCACGATGCCCTCGGTGATCTCCACGCGGAGGCGGCTGGCCGGGAGGCCGGAGAGCTGAAGCGCCTCGGCGACATCGTCCACGAAGCCTTCGTCCATGAGCTGAATCGGCGACACGTTCACCGACACATCGATCGGGCGACCGGCGACGTGCGGCCATTCCGTCGCGCGGCGGCAGGCCTCGTTGAGGACCCAGCGGCCGATCGGCAGGATGAGTCCGGTCTCCTCGGCAACGGGGATGAAGTCCATCGGCGGCACGTTCCCGCGCTTCTTGTCGACCCAGCGCAGGAGCGCTTCGGCCGCCACGACGGTGCCTTCCTTGGCGGTCACGATCGGCTGGAAGGCAAGCAGGAACTCGCCCTTCTCTACGGCGACGCGCAGGTCCTCGGTCAGCTCCTGGCGCTCACGGTGGGAGCGCTCCAGGGTCGCGTCGTAGTACCCGATGCGGTGGCCGTCGGCGACGGCGACGACATCGGAGGCGTGGACGGCATGGGCGAGGACGACATCGGCGGCCTCGCCGGGGAGCCCGACGGTGATGCCAATGCGCGGGTCGACGAAGACCTCGCGGCTCTCGACAGCGAGCGGCTGGTTGAGGGTCTCGATGAGTTCCTCCGCCATCTCCTGCCGGCGCTGCTGGTCGGCGCCCGTGACCAGGACGGCGAAGCGGTCGAAGCCTGGGCGCGCGATCTGCGCCGTGGAGCCGGCGATCGCGCTGATCTTCTCCGTCAGCGAGGTGACGAGGTGATGGGTGTCTTTCTTGCTGAGCGCCGCGGCGACCTGGCGGAGTCCGGCGAACCGGACGATCAGGGTCGTGACTTCGCGGCCGCGGGCCTCAAGGAGGGCGATGTCGAGCAGCTCGATCAGGTGTGGCTCGTTCGGCAGGCCGCTCGGCTGGTCATGCATGGCGAGGTGGCGCAGGTCGCGCTGCGTGCGTCCCCGCTCGGAGACGACCGCGCCGACGATCAGAGAGACCGTCGTGCCGGTGAGCAGGAAGGCCTGGATCCCAGCGAAGGAGCCATCATCGGCGAGGCCGGTAAGCAGGAGTGCGGACGAGGCGGCCCAGACGAAGCCACCCAGGACGGCGCCAGCGACGCCGTAGCGCAGGGCGAGCCACACGAGCGGCAGGGTCGCAATGGCGCGGAGATCTTGTCCGCCGCTGAGGTAGACGAGTGGCGTGAGGACGACGAGGACCGCGAGCGCGGCAAGGGCCTCTGGCTTCAGGAAGCTCCTGGAGGGCAGGACGCCGCGGGGGCCGAACCGCCGGAAGCCGGTCGCGGCAACGATGAGCACGGGAGCGATGGCCGCGACGCCGATGGCATCGCCGAGGATGAAGGGTGCGGTCATCGCGAGGTACGTGGTGCCGGCGGGCGTGAGGTTCAGGGCGAAGAGGCTGCCGACGAACAACCCGGCGACGATGATCGGCACGGCCAGGACGGCTACGGCGAGGAACCACCAGGCGTCATTGACGCGGCTGAACGGACGCTCGGTGTCGATCGCCCCGCGGATGATGAGGCCAGCGGCGGAATACCCGGCGGTCATGAGGACCGAGTAGGAGAGGGTGACAAGGGGCGGAGCCCCATCGATGAAGGCGGTAGCGAGCGTCGCGATGGCCGTGGGGGCGATCCACCTCGGACCTCCGAGGATGATCGCCGCGACCACGAGGCCGGCGGCGGGATACCACGGGGTGATGCCGTTGGCGTCCGCGAGGCTCATGCCCCACTGGGCCAGCGCGATGAAGGCGATCACGTACACGGCCATGGCGCCGAGCACGGTCGGCGACGGGCTCTGGATGCTGGGTGCTCCCGGTGCCTTGCTCAGGCGCGTCCGCGTGCCTTTGGTCTTGGCCGGCGTTGCCGTCGAAGAATCTTCGCCCTTGGAGCGCTTCGGGGCCCTGGGCTTCAGCAGGCCCTTGGGCGTCTTCCGTGCGGACTTCGCAGCGGGAAGCGTCGACGGAGCCGGCTTGGCAGACGGCGGAGGGACGCTGTGCAGAGCTGTTGAGGTGGGCGTTGATTCCATGGTGTGCCGGGAAGATGGGCGGTGGGTCCAGGTCGCGCCTCCGTGGCGCGGCCCCGCTGCCGAAGCAGCCGTTGCCCAACTTCTCGGCAACTGGTTGGCCCAGCTAAACCCTCGTGGCCAACTGCTGGACGGTCCATGCCGGGTCCATGCGCAAGTCCACAACCGGACATACACGATGTGCTGTTGCGCCAAAACGGGCGCGCCTCGGGCGTAGGAGTGAGCAATGGTGTCCGGTGCGCCCGGCAGCGTTGCGTGCCCGCGACCGGTGCATACCGCGGCTCGGTAGGGCGCGGGCTCGTAGGCTGAAGGCATGGCCACCCGCGATCGCACCGACCGGCCAGGCCCCCCGGAATCGGCGTCGGACGCGATGGCGGGTTTCACCGCACCCGTGCGCGACTGGTTCGGCCGGGCGTTCGTTGCTCCGACCAAGGTGCAGCAGGCGGCCTGGCCCGCGATCGCCAGTGGCGAGCACGTGCTCATCAGTGCACCGACCGGTGCCGGCAAGACCCTCGCCGCGTTTCTCTGGGCCCTAGATCGCCTCGCGGCCTCACCACAAGGCGACGAGGACCGCAAGGTGCGGGTCGTCTACGTCAGCCCGCTCAAGGCGCTCTCATACGACGTTGAGCGCAACCTCCGCGCGCCGCTCGCCGGCATTCAGCAGGCCACCGGCGCCGAGCTCGAGGTCGGTCTGCGGACCGGCGACACCTCGCAGAAGGAGCGCGCGCGCATGCTCCGGCGTGCGCCCGACATCCTCATCACGACCCCCGAGTCGCTGTATCTCCTGCTCACCTCGCGTGCGCAAGAGCTGCTCACCCACGTGGAGGCCGTGATCGTCGATGAGATCCACGCCGTGGCCGGGACGAAGCGGGGCGCTCACATGGCGCTGACGATGGAGCGACTCGTCGCCAAGCAGCGCTGGCACCACCTTGATCCCGCCGACGCGCGCCTGCCCGGTGGCGTACCGCTCCCCGGCGGCACGGAACGCCTGAAGAAGCTTGTGAGTTCCGGGCCGCAGCGGGTGGGCCTGTCCGCGACGCAGCGCCCGCTGGAGGAGATCGGCCGGTTCCTGGTCGGCGGCAACCGCGCGTGCGAGGTGATTGAGACCGGCGAACGCAAGAAGCTCGACCTCAAGATCCACGTGCCCGTGGAGTCGATGGTCGAGCCGGAGCAGACCACCGATCAACTCGACCCGCTCGCGCCGCATCCAGCCCCCGGCGGCGAGTCGACCCGCAAGTCGATCTGGCCTGCGATCTACCCGGAGATCCTGGATCTCGTGGAGCAGCATCGCTCGACGCTCGTGTTCGTGAACAACCGCCGGCTGGCCGAACGCGTCGCGCTGCGGATCAACGAGCTTGCGCGCGATCGCAAGGATGCCGCCGAGGAAGCGGCGCGTAACGCGGAGATCGCGCCGGGGATCGTCGCGAGCGATCTCGTTGCCGACGACGGGGAGATCGTCGACGGCGTCGCGCGCGCGGCCGATCCGCTGGCGACCCCGGCCGGCGCGGCGCTGTCGTTGCCGGGGCCGGGGCCGGGGCCGTCGTACCCCGAACCCGGCCGCGGCCCCGCGTATCAAGGCGCCGCACTGCCGGAGATCGCGCGGGCGCACCATGGCTCGCTCGCGCGCGAGGAACGGCAGGTGGTGGAGGAGCTGCTCAAGAGTGGCGAGTTGCCGTGCCTGGTCGCGACGAGTTCGCTGGAGCTCGGCATCGACATGGGCGCCGTCGATCTCGTGATCCAGATCGAGTCGCCCAAGTCGGTGTCGCGCGGGCTGCAGCGGATCGGCCGCGCCGGCCACACCGTCGACCAGACCGCCAAGGGCCGGATCTTCCCGAAGTTCCGTGCCGACTTGCTTGAGTGCGCGGTCGTTGCGTCGCGGATGCGGACCGGGTCGATTGAGACCACGACGATCCCGCGCAACCCACTGGACGTGCTCGCGCAGCAGATCGTTGCGATCGTCGCGGCGGCCGACACATCGGTCGCTTCGCGGCGCAAGACGGTGAGCGAATCCGAGGAGGGCGAGGAGGAGGCAAGCGCCGACTCCGTGCTCGTCGACGACGTGGAGGCCCTCGTCCGGCGGGCCTACCCGTTCCGTGAGCTGCCGCGTTCGTCGTTCGAGGCGGTGCTCGACCTGCTCGATGGCCGATATCCGTCAGCCGAGTTCAGTGAGCTGCGCCCGAGGCTCGTCTGGGACCGCGTTGCCGGCACGCTTCGGGCCCGAAAGGGTGCACGAATGCTGGCGATCGTCAATGCCGGCACCATCCCGGACCGCGGCCTGTACATGGTGGTGCTGCCGGACGGCCGGCGCGTCGGCGAGCTCGACGAGGAGATGGTCCACGAGGCGCGAGCGGGGCAGACGTTCCTGCTCGGCGCCTCCAGCTGGCGGATCGAGGAGATTCAGCGCGACCGCGTCGTGGTGACGCCTGCTCCGGGCGTGCCGGGCGCGATTCCGTTCTGGCGCGGAGACTCGGTTGGGCGGCCGAGGGAACTCGGGGAGGCGATCGGCAAGTTCGCGCGCGAGGCCGTCGACGCCGACCCGGTGGCACTGGCCGGGGAATACGACCTCGACGAGCGTGCTGCCAGGAACCTCGTGGAGTACCTGCGCGAGCAGCGCGACGCGACCACCGTCATCCCGAGCGACCGCACCTTGGTTTTGGAGCGGTTCCGGGATGAGATCGGCGACTGGCGGCTCGTGCTCCTCTCGCCGCTCGGCGGACGCGTGCACGCCGCCTGGGCGTTGGCGATCGGCGCGCGCATCCGCGAGGACTTGGGCCTGGAGTCCGACGTGATCTGGAGCGACGAGGGGCTCATCCTCCACCTCCCGGACTCCGACGACGTGCCTACCGCCGACCTCATCCTGATCGAGCCCGAACAGCTTGAGGAACTCGTCGTGCGCGAACTCGGAGCCAGTGCGCTCTTCGGGTCCCGCTTCCGCGAAAACGCCGCCCGCGCATTGCTGCTCCCGCGGGCCTATCCGGGACGCCGCACGCCGCTGTGGCAGCAGCGACTCAAAGCGCAGAACCTGCTCGAGGTGGCCCGGCGCCACCCGCAGTTCCCGATCGTCCTGGAGACGTATCGAGAGTGCCTGCAGGACGTGCTCGACGTCCCCGGGCTCACGGAGATCCTCACGAAGCTGCGCACGCGCGAGTTGGGGCTCGTCGAGGTCGAGACCGACCGGGCCTCCCCGATGGCCAGCTCGCTGCTCTTCGACTACGTCGCGACGTACATGTATGAGGGCGACCAGCCCAACGCCGAGCGCCGCGCCGCTGCGCTGTCGCTCGACCGCGACCTGCTCGCGGAGCTGCTGGGCCAGGAGGAACTCCGGGATCTCCTCGATGCCCGGGCCGTGGGGCAGGTCGAGGACGACCTCCAGCACCGTTCCCCTCGCGCTCGCGCGCGAGGCGCCGACGAGCTGCAGGAGGTGCTCCGGCACGTCGGTGACCTCAGCGTGGCGGAAGTTGGCGAGCGCGTCACGGCCCTTGAGGTCGTCGCGCCCTTCGGCGCAGACGGGGAGATCGTTGACGACGGGGAGCTCGCCGAGGAGGACGGCGGTCCGGCACCAAAGCTCGCGCCGGGCGGGGTGGCGCGTGCCGAGGAACTCCTGGCGGAGCTGGCCGAGGACCGTCGCGCGGTGGCCGTGCGCATCGGCGGCCAGGAGCGCTGGATCGCGACCGACGACGCTGGCCTGTATCGCGACGCCCTTGGCGTCGTGCCGCCGAGTTACCTGCCGCAGCGGCTGCTGGAGCCGGTGGAGAACGCGTTCGAGCAGCTCCTGGAGCGCTTCGCCGCGACCCACTCACCGTTCACGACCGCCGAGGTTCACGGCCGCTACTTCGTCGACCCGGCCGCGGTGCTTGCGGGCCTGGAGGCACGCGGCGCCCTGGTGCGTGGCGAGCTGCGGCCCGGAGGAACGGGCCGCGAGTGGTGTGATCCCGAGGTGCTGCGGCGGCTGCGCCGGGCATCGCTGGCGTCGCTGCGGGAAGAGATCGAGCCGTCGGATCAGCGGGCGCTTGCCGCGTTCCTGCCGAGCTGGCACGGGATCGACCGGCACGCGGCGGCCGGCGCCGGCCCCGATCGCCTGCGCGACATCCTTGTCCCGCTGCAGGGCCTTGCGCTGCCGGTGGCGGCTTGGGAATCAACGGTGTTGCCGCGGCGGATCGGCGCCTATTCGCAGTCGTGGATGGATCAGCTCATGGCCAGCGGCGAACTCATCTGGGTCGGCGCGGGCGCGCTGGGCCGGGATTCGGGGCGTGTCGCGTTGTACTTCCGCGAGGACGCGCCGCTCTTGGGCCGGCCGATCGTGCCGGGGCAGCCGCGCGGCATCGACCCGCCGGAGGGCGCCCTGCACGACAAGCTTCGGGCGCGCCTCGCGGCCGGCGCATGCTTCTTCACCGACCTTCTCGTCGCCGCCGACTCCCCAGCGAGCGAACTGCACGAGGCGCTGTGGGATCTCGTGTGGGCCGGCGAGGTGACCAACGACGCGTTCCAGCCGTTGCGGGCGGGCAAGAAGTCGGAAGCTGGTCGCGTGCGGCAGGCGGCCGCAGCGACGGCGGGACGGCGGCGCTTCTCGCAGCGACGCGGCTCGGCGCCCGCGCAGTCGATCGGCCGCTGGTCGCTGGCGGCGCCGCTGTTTGACCCGGAGCCGCCCCGCCGCGACCACGACCGTGCGCTGGCCGAGCTGCTCCTGGAGCGCCACGGGCTCGTGACCCGCGAACTCGTCCTCGCCGAGGGCGTGCCCGGCGGGTTCAGTGCGCTGTACCCGGCGTTCACCGACCTCGAAACGCTTGGCGTCTGCCGCCGTGGCTACTTCGTCGAAGGCCTCGGTGGCGCGCAGTTCGCGCTGCCGGGCGCCGTCGATCGCCTGCGCGCGTTCGAGCAGAACACGCTGGAGCGTCGCCCGCCGGTGGTGCTCGGTGCGGTCGATCCGGCCCAGCCGTACGGCGCCTCGCTGCCGTGGCCGAAGCGCGGCGACGACGGGTTCTCCCATCCGGTCGGGGTGGCGACTGGCGCCACTGGCTCAGCGGGATCCACCCGTTCCGGCGGCTCCGTGAGTGGTACGCCAGCGAGCGGTCCGGGATCGCCGAACTTCGGCAAGATCGGCGGCGTGGCGGCACCGGCCAAGGCGGCCAAGGCCAAGAAGCCGGTCAAGGCGGCGATGTCGCCGGCCGAGGTCCGCGCGGCCGTGCAGGCCGATCGCTCCGACGATCCGGGCCGCGCGAGCGGTGGTCGCCCCCGCGGGCCGCAGCGCGTCGCGGGCGCCGACGTGGTGCTGGTCGGCGGCGAGCCGATCGTCTACCTCGAGCGATCGCTCAAGGGCATCCTGGTCCTCGTCGACGAGGCCGACGAGCGTCTCGCTCCGGCCCTGCGGGCGCTGGTCGACCATGCTCGCACCCATCGCAAGCGCCTCCAGCTCGAGCGCATCGACGGCGAGCCGGCCCATGGCCACTGGCTCTCGACCATGCTCGTCGACGCCGGCCTGGCGATGGGCCCCAAGCGCTTCACGATCGGCCCGGGGTAGTCGGCTGCCGCCGGCGCTCGGCCGGCGGCAGCGTCAGACCGCTGGACTCAGATCGACGGAGGAATGGGCAGCTGGGTCAGCGCGAAGAACTTCGTCGACAGCGTGCCGCGGCCACCGTTGGTGCCGATGATGCTGCCGAACGATGAGCAGCCCGTGAGCTTGCCGAGGTTGAACTGCCCGGAGGCGGTCCCACCGGCCCTGAAGCTGGCACCGGCCGACGAGCTCGTCAGCGTGATCGCCGGCGGCGTCGCCGTATGGCACGTGCCCGTCGCGATCCGGATGCCCAGGAACGACGCGCTCTTGATCGCAATGTCCTGGGTGGTGGTCACCGTGAAGCCGCCTTCGGCCGGGCTGGTACCGGTCGTCGCGCCGACCGGGGTGAACCCGAGGGCCACCTTGATCGGGAGGACACCCAGCGCGGTCATCGTGCCGAAGGCCGGGGCGATGGCCGTCGTGCCGTCTAGCGTGCCCGTGGCGGGGTTGAGGGTGCCGTTCACAACCACCTGGCTCGTCGCCCGACCGACCAGCGATCCCTTGATGTTCAGGTTGCCGGCGCCGTTGAGTCGGACCGGCGGGGTCGGCATCGGCAGCCTGACGGTGACCGGATCGGAGGTGGGGGAACCGTACGAGACCGTCGACGCCACGGCCGTGAAGACGTGCATTGACCCGGGCGTCAACCCCGAGATCGTGATGGGACCATTGCCGACCTGGTTCGCGACCTGCGTGTTTCCGTCGAAGACGATGTATAGCCAGCGGGACGATCCGACTTCAGGCTTGAAATAGATCGTTGCGGACGTCGGGGTCGTCTCGACGCGATCGATCACCGGTTTGACGGCTGCCAGGTCGACGCTCGTACCGCCGGCCGTCGCGATGCTCCCCGCGCACGGAATGGTGGTCGTGGCCGGATCGGCATCGCCGTCGGTGCCGTTGCTCAGGTCGACCGGCGCGCCGGCCGCGTCGGTGGCGCGCACTACGTACGAGAGCCCTTCCAGGCCCCAGGAATAGGTCCCGGCCTCCAAGGGCAGAGCGATCGAGGGCGGAGCGGCGACCGCGCTGATCTTGCCGGTCCAGGTGTCGACCGCGTAGGTGCCGGCGGTGATGCCAGCGGGCTGGCTGGACGTCGCTCCGCTGGGGGTCGTGATCTTCCACGTCCAGGAGCCCGTGACCTCCACCTGGGTGGCTCCGGCTGCTCGGGCCGCCTCCACGAGCTGAGGCGGCGTCCCCTCGAGGAACGTCTTCGAGTTGCTGTGGACGGGGCGGGAGGTGTCGCCACCGGCCCAGAACATGTAACTGCCAGTGAAGGTGGTGAGCTGCGCGCCGGCGGTCGGCACCGTGCAGCTGAACTCCGTCGGCGCGATGGGGCGCGAGGCGCCGTACTCGCTGGCGAGGGCGGGGCTCGCCGTGGTCGCGACCGCACCGGCGGCGAGGGCGGCGAGCGCGAGTGGCGCTCGTAGGCGCTGGCTTACGTTCAACATTGGGACATCTCCAGACGCCAGGGACATGGCGCATACGTGGACTTGAAATGCCGCCCGGGGGAACGCGGTGCGTCGAGTGTACCCCGAAGCGGACGCTTTCACGCCATTTCTTGGGGTGCGCTTGGCCGCCGGAAACGCCTGGCAAGCTAGTCTCGCGCGCATGATCGTTCTGCGCAGCACCTACTCCGGCACGGTTGACGAGGTCGGCGCCCTGCGGCCCGCTCATCTGGAGTGGCTCGACGGCCTCATCGGCGACGGCCTCGTGATCGCCGCGGGCCGTTTCGAAGACGGTTCGGGTGCCGCGATTCTTGGGGCGGGCACCGATGCGGCGGCGCTCCTTGAGGCGTTCGACGCCGACCCCTACGTCGCTGGCGGCGTGGCCAGCTACGCCGAGATTGCCACCTTCCCAGCCGCACTCGGCGGCGACGAAATCAAGCGGCTCGACGCCCGGTAACTGCCTTACGGCGTCTTGCGACCCGGGTTAAAGAGGTCCTTGGGGTCCAGGGCCGCCTTGATGGCCTGGTGGGCGGCGACGGCGGCCGGGTCCCACTGGGCGCTCAGGAAGCCGTTCTTGAGACGGCCCAGTCCGTGCTCGCCGGAGACCGTCCCGCCCAGCGAGATCGCGAGCGCGAAGAGGTCGTCGGCGGCGGCGTTCGCGCGCTCCAGGCGAGCATCGTCGGTGGGATCGAAGAGGTACGTGCAGTGCAGGTTGCCGTCGCCCGCATGGCCCCACGCCGCGTGCTCGAGGCTGTGACGCGCGGCGATTGCCGCACTGCCGCGCAGGAGTTCACCGACGCGGTCGGTCGGCACGGCGACGTCTTCGCTGAGTTTGCCGCCACGTCGTGCGGCGACCGCCCCCGACACGTTCGCGCGCCACTCGCCGAGCGCCGAGGCCGTCGCGGGCTGCGGCACCGCCGTCCACGTGGCGCCAGCTTCCTGCCACGCGTCGACCAATGCGTCGCCACGCGCGGCGGTCGCCTCGACGAGGTCGCCTTCGAGGTTGGCGAAGAGCAGCACGGCGCTCGTCGGGTCGGGCAAAGCGCCCCACTCGGCGGACGCGCCCTCGATCGGGAGGGTCGCCCCGGCATCCTGGAGCGCCCCGCCGTCGAGGAGCTCCAGCGACACGGGCACGGCGCCGCATGTGAGCGCACCGGCGATGCCCGCCTGGGCGGCCTCGACACTCGGAAACAGCCCAAGGACGAGCTGCTCGGCCGTCGGCGGCGGCACGAGCCGCAGCCAGGCGGCAGTGATCACACCGAGCGTGCCCTCACTGCCGACCAGCAGCGACGTGAGGTCGTATCCGGCGACGTCCTTGCGGGTTGGGCCGCCGATCTGCACGAGTTCGCCGGGCGCCAGGACGGCTTCGACGCCGAGCACCCACGCGCGCGTGACGCCGTGCCCGAACGCATGCGGGCCGCCAGCGTTCGTCGCGAGGTTGCCGCC
Source organism: Solirubrobacteraceae bacterium (assembly GCA_032119595.1). Taxonomy (GTDB): domain Bacteria; phylum Actinomycetota; class Thermoleophilia; order Solirubrobacterales; family Solirubrobacteraceae; genus JAGIBJ01. The sequence goes on from JAUMBQ010000004.1 coordinate 286,803, forward strand.
GATGTGGCTGGAGGCGCCGGCACCCGGGTCAGGCGGGTAGCGCAGCCCGACCTCGCGAACACGGCGGTGCAGCTCGGCCGTCGTCACGCCCGCCTCGACCTCACACCGCCACCACTCGGGTTCCAGCGACCGCACGCGATTGAGGCGCTCCATCGACAGCACCACGCCGCCATCGGGCACGGCACCGCCCGAGAGGCCGGTCCCGCCGCCACGAACGGTGATCGGAACGTCGTGGGCGTAGCACCAGCGCACGGCCTCAGCGACCTGCTCGGCCGTGCCTGGACGCACGACCGCGTCGGCCGTGCCCCGCACGCCGCTCCAGCGGGTTCCGTCCTCGAGTTCGTCGATCGCTGGCGCGCGCACATTGGCGGCGCCGACGACGGCCCCTAGTTCACTCACCAGTGAGGTGACCGCGCTCATATCGCCACCATAGATCCGCAAACCCGCCAACTTGTGTGCTCCAGGTCGAGGAATCTCGGCCGTTCGTCACCCCACCGGGCGACAGGTGCACCTACTTTTCTCGTCCAGCGATCGGGTGACGCATCGAACGCCGGCGGCCGTGCCCCGCAACGGCCGTGCCTGAGGTGATCCGGAACCGCCCCCTCTACCGTGTACTCCGCAATGCCCGAGGGAGACACGATCGCGTACGCGGCCCATCGGATCCGGCCGATCCTGCTGGGCGAGCGGCCGCAGATCGAAGCGCGGCACGGGTCGCTGCGCGGGTGGGGCGAACGCCTCACGGGGCGGACGGTCGAAGCGGTCGAGCCGTACGGCAAACACCTCTTCCTGCGGTTCGAAGGCGACCTCACCGTGCACTCGCACCTCAAGATGACCGGGAGCTGGCACACGGGCCTGGAGGGCGCCCGCTGGCGCCGCGCGCCACGCCGAGCCTGGCTGGTCCTGCGGGCAAACGGCTACGAGGTCGTGCAGTTCGACGGCCCACTCCTCGAACTCTCGACCGGGCTGCGATCGCGCATCGACCGCAGGGTCGCGATGCTCGGCCCAGACATCCTCGCCGACGCCTTCGACTACGACCGATTCTTCAAACGACTCCGCGAAGACGACCCAACCCGCCCGATCGGCGACGCGCTGCTGGACCAGCAGACCGTCGCCGGCATCGGCAACCTCTGGAAGGCGGAAGGTTGCTTCGACGCCAGCCTGGATCCATGGCGGCCCCTCGCGCAAACCTCCGACGACGAAGTGCGCGGCGTCATCGACGCGGTTCGCCCCCGCATGGCCGACTCTGCCCGCGGCGGGATGCAGATGCGCGAAAAGCACGTGTACCGCCTCGGCAAATGCATCCGCTGCGCAGGGAACATCGCCGCTCGCGGCCAAGGCGACGACAACCGGATCACCTACTGGTGCCCCCACTGCCAGCGCTGACCGGCCAGAACCGGACACCGATCCGACAGGTCGTCAGCCCCTGAATTCCGGGGCGACGGCAGGGGCTGGACTTGCTGTCAAGTTGGCACGCCGATTGCAAGCGGCCGGCCGCTTCGGGGGTGGCCCCCGCTGTGTGTGGTACGAATCACCGATGGACGAGCGCATCGTTGATTCCCTCACACGGGTTCCAGTCTTTGGCGCGCTGGGGCGCGACGAGGTCGCTCGCATTGCCGAACTCGCGACTCCGCGGCGCTTTGCCCCTGGGCACGTGATCTTCCGCGAGGGCGACGCCAGCGACACGTGTTACGTCGTGAACAGTGGCCGTGCCCGCGCGATCCGCGAGCATGCCGACGGCCGCACCATCGCTCTCGCGCACTTCGGCCCCGGCGACTTCTTTGGCGAACTCGCGATGTTCGACGCCGAGCGCCGCTCCGCCACCGTCGAGGCTCTCGAAGAGCTCGACACGATCGCGATCAGCGCCAGCGACATGCGTCGGCTGCTCCGCGAATGGCCGGAGATGTCGCTCAAGCTCATCGCCGCCCTCGGTCGCCGCCTCCGCGAGGCCAACGAGCGCCTCGCTCGCCAGTCGTTCCAGACCGTGCAGAGCCGCGTGGCCACCGTGCTCGACCAGCTCGTCTCCTCCGCACGCGACCAGGGCGCCGGCGTCCAGGACGTGCTGCTCACCATCACCCAGGCCGACATCGCCAAGCTCGCCGGGTCCTCCCGCGAGTCGGCCAGCCGATTTCTCGCGGTGCTCGAGCGCGCCGGAGTGATCACGCAGGGCCGAGGCCGCCTTACGGTCCACGACCCCGACGCGCTGCGTCGATACGTCTTCTGATGCCCCCCAAAGCCGACGAGATCTCCGCTGGCGGAGTGGTCGTCGACGATGAGGGTCGCACCGTCGTGATCATCCCGACGCGCCGAGCGGCCAGCGGCGCCAAGGTCACGGCGCTCCCCAAGGGTCACATCGACCCGGGCGAGGACGCCGAGACCGCCGCGCTGCGCGAAGTGCGCGAAGAGGCCGGCATCGAAGCGGAGATCATCGAGAAGCTCGGCGACGTGCGCTACTGGTATCAGCGCTCCGGCCGCTCGATCCCGAAGCAGGTCAGCTTCTTCATGATGCGCTACCTCGGTGGCCACACCGACGACCACGACGACGAAGTCGAGATCGCTCGCTGGGTGCCACTGGAAGAGGCTGAGCGACTGCTCACGTTCCAAGGCGAGCGCGACATGGTTCGTGCAGCGATCGACCGCCGCGCGGCAGCCCAGTAAGCTGAATCGTCGTGCAGGTCCTGAACTTTTACTCGACCCTTTTTGCCGATCAGCTCCGTAATGGACGCAAGAAGGCAACGATCAGGGTCGGCGACAAGTCCCACAAGTACCGCAAGAACCAAGCGGTCCTCGTCACGGTCGGCTACCAGCACTCCGTTCGCGAGAAGATCTTCCTGGCCGTGATCGACCAGGTCGAGGTCAAGCGCTTCAAAGACCTTTCCCCGCGCGACATCGAGCACGACAACCCCGAGTTCCGTCGCCCCGAGGAACTGCGCAACTTCCTCGAGCAGATCTACGGCAAGTCCGTCGCCGAAGACGACGTCGTCACCCTCGTGCGGTTCTCCCAGATCATCGAGAACCCGCCCTCCGTCACCGATGCTTTGCGCGGCATCGGCGGCGCCCAAAACTGAGCGGATCTCGCTCATTTCTGGGCGCCGGCGCCCGGAGCTAGGGCCGGCGCCTCAGCGCATTCCGGGCGGCGCCACGCTGCCGCCCGAGCGTGGCGATGCGGGCGTTTGCGGCGTCGGGCCTGGAGCTGGCCCGCCGCCCGGCATCGGGGTGTAGGCCGCGGTCGCCGGCGACGACCTCGCCTGCGCGGTCACGTGTCCTCCATACGCCGGAGGGCCAGGGGGCACGTACGCCTGTGGCACGTGGGCCTGTGGCACGTGGGCCTGTGGCACGTGGGCCTGCGGCACGTGGGCCTGCGGCACGTGGGCAGGAGGGCCCGGCGGCACGTACGCCTGAGGCACGTGGGCGCTCTGTGGAACGAACGCCGGGGAACCAGCTGCTGCGGCGTGCGCCGGCCGGCCCGGCATCGGCGGAACGCTGTGCTCCACGTCGCTGGGGATCGCGACCGAGTCGCCGACATGCGCGAGCGCGGCAGCACCGGCCATCAGTACGGCCGCAAACAGGGCCATGTACAGGCCGGGTGCGGGGTGGAGGAGATCCTCGAAGCGCGTTCCGAGCGACTCGAACTCGCTGGCCCCAGGAGGAGACGTGAGGTAGAGCACCGGTCGGATCGCAAACGCGATGGCGATGCCCGTAAAGGTGCCCCGCTGGCTCAGTCCGGTGACCTCGCCACTCAGGATCTTCATCGACGCCACGACCACACCAATCACGGTCAGCACGCGGAACGCCACCCAGGCGACCCCGTCCCGGTAGCCGTACAGCTCAGCCTGCAGCTCGGTCGCCGCCTGCTCAGCGCCGCTGCCGACCAAGGCCTGAGCCTCCGGCTGACTGGCGAGTTCGGGCGCCATCTGGCCCAGCATCGACTCCACCAGCCGCTGGAACTCGGCCATGTCGATCGTGAACCACGGCATGGCGAGCGCGATGAGGGCCAGGGCTCCGGCGCCGATCGCGAGATAGGCCCCGATGGGCGCAGGGCGAGCGGTCGGCGCGTTCATGACCTCGTTGTCGGTTATTCAGCACGCTGGCGCATCCCCGCTCGACAGGCGTTGGAGTGCGCTCAGTAGCGTTGTCTCATGCCGGCGGGTGCGCGTGAGCGCCTCCGCGGTCGCTAGAAGCGGTTGCTAACGCGCTGTGCGTGCTGCGCCGTGAGCAGCGTGGCGCCCATGATGGCCTGGCAGAGGTGCGACGGCTGGATGCCTGTCGTCGCGGCGCCGAGCTGGCCGCCGAAACTACGGATCGTCAGGGATGCGGAAGCGAGGTCCGGCGCGAGGACCGGAAGTACCAGCGTGCTCATGCAGAGCAGCGCTGCCACCGCAAACCACATCAGCAGCGGGAGATCGCGTTCACCGGACGTCATGCCCCTTCACTCGGCAGCGCTGCGCTGAGATCTTCGGCGTGTCTAGACGGCCGTTCGACCCCATCGGCGCCACAGGCCCGCTGAATGCCCACAACCGTCCTTTTGGCCCCGGTCGTTCGGCCGATTCATTCCCGATTCATCGGCTGAAACGGGCGTTCGCGGCGGTCGGCCGCGAGTCGTGCCCCGGCGGTCGGCCGCGAGTCGCTGCTGCAGGCGGCGCCGTCAGGCGGAGATCAGCCGAAGCCGGGCGGCGCCACGCTGCGCTGCCGCGGCGGCGCGGGTGCGGCGACGGGGTCAGGCGCGGTGGCGTCCGACGCGAGTGCCCCGGGAGACGCGATCGGCGCAGTCGAGGGCGCCGGCTGTGCCTCAGGCGCCGGCTGCTGGCGCGGGGGGAGTGCCGCAACGTGCGGAGCGGGCGCCGCGCCTTTCGGCGCGTACGGGTCGTGAAGCTTCACCAGGTTGGCGGATTCGCCCAGGCGCGAGGGGCCGTCGGGTCCGTACGCGCCGGCGTCGTCTCGGATCACCGGCATCGCCAGGTGAGCGGCCGGCTCGAGCGGGGTGCTCCTGGGGGCCGGGTGGTGGCGGGGTGGATCGGGCATGGGGCTCGCTGGCGCGAATGCTGCAGGAACGACGGTGGGGCGGGGGATCGACGGCGTTTCGGGAATGGCAGGAACTGACGGGGGCGCTGGCACGGCAGGGTGGGTCAGCTCGGGGGCTTCGACGGGGTCCTCCGCAGCGGGTGCGGTGGCCACGTCGGTTGGTGGGGCCGCGGCCTCGCGCACGGGTGGCTCAGCCGACGGCGCCGGGCCGGCGAAGGCCGCCATCTCAGGGTCTTCCAAGAGCGCCAGGCGAGCCAGCTCGCGCTCGGCCGCGACCCGCTCTTCGTCGGAAAGATGGGTGAGCACCGCGGCGACGAGCATGCAGGCGGCCGCCGCAAACGAAAGCCACAGGCCGTAGGCCGGCGTGTAGACCTGCGCGATCGAGACCCCGACCGACTTGAAATCGCTGGCGTCCGGATTGGTGAGCAGCCAATACAGCGGCCGCATGGCAAAGATGCCAGCGCTCCCGGCGAACACCGCGCGCTGTGTCTCCCGGAGTTGCGGCACCTCGAACAGCCGAAGCGCCAAGACCACCGACCCGACGGCCGCAACGACCCTCGCACCGACCCAAAAGACGGAGTCCTCGTAGCCAAGAAAGTCGGGAAGGGCCGGGGAACTGCTGGACAACCACGGCAGCGCCAACGCCACCAGGGCCAGCAGGCCACCCATGATCGCGAGCAGGATGCGTTTCGGCATGCCTCGGTCGGAAACGGGGCTCATATTTCAGTCGTCGGCAGGGAGCGCACCGAACGGGAGCGGCTCGACGCCCGTTCTACGCCTCACGGCTCGGCCCTTGGGTCAGATGCCGAACCCAGGAGGAGCGCTGCTGGCCACTGACGGCGGCTGTGCGCACCGTGGTGTCCCGGTTACCGAAGGCGCCCCCGGACCATCGGTGGATTCCTCCGCGCCCCGGAAGCGATCGGCCAGAACGAGCGCCACGAGCATCAGCCCGGCAGCGACCAACGACAGATACGGCGCCGCAGCGATGTTGTGCACGGCCTCGAACTTCGGTCCCTTCTTCATGAAGAGGTACGGGTACGGGCTTGCCGCAAAGACGACGACCGCCACGAGGAACGTGATCCGCTGCAGCGGCCCGGCCGCGCGGTCGCGAATCATCTTGGCTGCGGCGAGGATCGCCAACACCGCGGCAACCTCGCGGAACAGCGCCCACGAGGTCGGCTCCACTCGCCACCCCTTCTGCAGGGGCTTGGCGCCTTCGACGATGAGCTGCGTGAACACGCCGGGCGAGCCCGCCAGGGACTCGTCTGGTGAGACGCCGAATGGCATGCCCTTGCCGACCCAGGCGACTCCGGCGGCATCGATCGAGTACCACGGGAGCACCAAGACGATGGCCCCGAGCGTCGCTCCTGCGATCGCGATGAGCGCGGCGAGAGGCAAGTCGCGATACGAAGCGTTGTGCATCCTGGAGTGCTCGGTCGCGCGGTCGTCCGGGGCCAAGGATCTCGACGTTCGTTCGACGGGTGCGACGGCGCAGGACTACTGGTCGTCTGGGAGTTTCGGAACCCACGCACCGTGGCTGTACGCCAGATGCTCAGTGTTGTCGAAGCTCTTCATCGGCAAGTCGTCCTCGAGCTCGTCGATCCACGGCCGCCGCCGATTGTTGCCAAGCGTGAGCGCGCCCAGCAGGAGAAGGACACCACCGCCCGCCACGAGCCAGAGGCCGATATCGGGTCGCATCGCGGCTCGCGGCTCCGGCGAGACCACCCACAGCGAGACGGCAGCAATCGCCAGCGACGCGAGCCCCGCCAGCGCCAACAACGGCGACTGGCTCCGGGCCGCCCACGCCGACTTCGCCGTCACCGAACGCACGATGCCCATCAGCGCGAGCAACGCCGCGGCCAGCACGGCTCCAGCGAGGTAGTGATTCTGGTCCCAGCCGTTGGAGCCGATCCCCAGTCGGGTCCCAAGCTGCGCGGCGACCGCAGAGTCTTGGAGCCGCTCCAGCGGGCCGGCGGACGAGAGCTGGAAGAGCGTCTGTGCGGCTGCTGCGGGCTCGAGGTTGTTCGGCTTCAGGGCCTCGGAGAACGCCTTGACCACGTCGAGCTTGAGCCACGGCTGGGAGACGCCGACGCCGAGCAGGATCGCGCCAGCGCTGGCCGATAGCTGCCCGAAGCCGAATCGGCTCTCGCTCTTCCCCTTGCCCATGCCTGAAGTATCGGCTAGTTCACGGCGTTTTAGGAGGGCTGGGCGCAAGATGGTGACCAACGCGCGCCGAGAACGCGCTACAGTCCTCCACGACCCCGCGTTGGCACTCTCACCTGCAGAGTGCCAAAGGCCGGTGCGTCAGTTGATTTCAAACCACCTAACGGAGGCACGAAGAGCATGTCACTCAAGCTCAAGCCCCTGGGCGACCGCCTGGTAGTCAAGGCCGTCGAAGAAGAGCAGACCACGGCCTCCGGCCTCGTCCTGCCCGACACCGCCAAAGAAAAGCCGCAGAAGGGCGAAGTCGTCGCTGCCGGCGCCGGCCGCTGGGACGACGAAGGCGAAAAGCGCATCCCGCTCGACGTCGCCGTCGGCGACCACGTCCTGTACTCCAAGTACGGCGGCACCGAGATCAAGGTCGACGGCGAGGACCTCCTGGTCCTTCGCGAGTCCGACGTCCTCGCAATCGTGGAGGCCTAAGAACCATGGCTCACAAAGAACTGAAGTTCGACACCGAGGCACGCAGCGCGCTTGAGCGCGGCGTCAACGCTGTCGCCAACGCCGTCAAGGTCACGCTCGGTCCCAAGGGCCGCTACGTCGTCCTCGACAAGCGCTTCGGCGCACCGACCATCACCAACGACGGCGTCACCATCGCCCGTGAGGTCGAGCTCGAAGATCCCTTCGAGAACCAGGGCGCCCAGCTCGTCAAGGAAGTCGCCACCGCGACCAACGACGTTGCAGGCGACGGCACCACCACCGCCACCGTCCTCGCCCAGGCCATCGTCCGCGAAGGCCTCAAGAACGTCACCGCCGGCGCCAACCCGCTTGGTCTCAAGCGCGGCATCGAAAAGGCCGTCAACGAAGTCGTCGACGCGATCCACGCCCTCTCCAAGGAGATCGACGGCAAGGACGACATCGCCCGCGTCGCCACCATCTCCAGCCGCGACGAGGAAGTCGGCGACGTCATCGCCGACGCCATCGACAAGGTCGGCAAGGACGGCGTCGTCAACGTCGAAGAAGGCCAGACCTTCGGCCTCGAGCTCGAGTTCACGGAAGGCATGCAGTTCGACAAGGGCT
>JAUMBQ010000005.1:0-344048 GCA_032119595.1 Solirubrobacteraceae bacterium
GGTAGCCACCGCCACGCGGACGATCATCGCCGCCGCCACGGTAACCGCCGCCACCGCCGCCGCCTTGGTATCCGCCGCTGCGCGGGCGATCATCGCCGCCGCCACGGTAACCGCCACCCGGACGATCGCCACCCGGACGACCTCCACCCTGGTAACCGCCGCCGCGCGGACGGTCATCGCCGCCGCCGCGGTAACCGCCGCCACCGCCGCCTTGGTAGCCGCCGCTGCGCGGACGATCATCACGATCGCCGCCGCCACGCGGGCCACCACGTTCGCCGCCGCCTTGGTAGCCGCCGCCGCGCGGACCGCGGTCATCGCGATCACGGAAGCCGCCGCCACGCGGGCCGCGGTCCTCGCCGCCGCCGCGGGGCGCCCGGGGGGCGCCGCCACGCGGGCCGCGAGATTCGGGCTCGTCGTCTGGAGTCCCACCGCGCGGGCCGCGGTAGCCGCCGCCTCGCGGCTTCGGCTCCTCGGAGGCTGCCGCGAACGGGCTGGACGCGGCGTCTTCAGACGTCACCTCGGCCCAGTCGTCGGTGCCGACCACGAGGTCGTCCGTCGGATCAGCGACGAGATCCTCGTCGGCTGAATCCTCGAGCGGGTCCTGATCGTCGAGGTCCGATTCTTCGGAGTCCTCGAGCGGATCCTGATCATCGAGCTCGGCCTCAGCCGCCGCGTCGGCTGCAGGGGTCTCGCCCGCGTCAGGAGTACCGATGGTCTCGCCATCGAGTTGAAGCTCTGCTTGCGCGCCGTCCTGCGGCGTCGTCTCGGGCTCCGCGCCGCTCTGCGGCTGCGTGTTCTCTTCTTCGTCGCGCATCTGCGCCACTTCCTCGCCGGTATCCGGCATCAATACGCCACGTGCATCCGTGGCTTCATCGGCGCCGCCCGCAGGTCGGTCGCCTCTCTCGTCCGGCGCCATACGCCGGACGCTCTCTACGCCGTACTCGACCTCTTCTGGGTCGGCGGCTTCCTCAGGCGACGCGGCGGCAACTGCGGCCGCAAACGCCCTGATCAGCTCGGGGTCTTTGACTCCCGGCGAAACTTCTACGCCGCTGGACACGTCCACGGCAAACGGTGCGACCTCTTTAATCGCGTGGCCGACGTTCTCGGCGTTCAGCCCACCACTAAGGATCAGCGCCGTGCGGCGCCGATGCTCACGGGCGAGCGTGTGATCGAACGTCTTGCCGGTGCCACCCATCTCGCCTTCGACGAATGCGTCGAGGAGGTGGAAGTCGACGTCGATCCGGTACGCCTGGAGCGCGGTGACATCGCCAAGGGTCGCGACACGCGCCGCCTTGACGATCTGGGCACCCGTGCGGTGCTGGATCTCGGAGCAGTAGGCCGGACCTTCGTTGCCGTGGAACTGGATGAGATCCAGACCGACCTGCTCGGCCATCTGGACGACCTCGTCCATCCCCTGGTCGACGAAGACCCCGGCGATGCGGACGCGACGACGGAGCTGACGGGCGATCGCGGCAGCCTCGGCCGGGTCGATCGCGCGCGGCGATCCGGGCCAAAGGATGAAGCCGATCGCCCAGGCGCCGGCGTCGGCAGCCGCGATCGCATCCTCCAGCCGCGTGATCCCGCAGAACTTGATGCGTGTGGTTGCCACTGCCCCCATCCTACGGGGTAGGCGTCAGCCGGGCTCAGCGGTCGGGCCCCCGCTGCAGGGCCGCTCCCACGAACGTGGCGCGTAGCCGCCGACGCCCGCCGGTGCGGCCCGAAGGCCGCACCGAGCAGGCACTTCGCTCAGCCGTTTCCGATACGGGTCGGGCGGTTGCCGAGTGTGACCTTGAGCGTCTTCTTGTCGCTGCCGCGCTGAATCTCAAGTTCGACGACGTCGCCGACCTTCTTGCCCGCGATGTAATCCTGGAGGTCGCTCGGACTCTCCATCTCCTTGCCATCGACCTGCAAGATCACGTCGCCACCGAGGTCGACCTCCCCGCCGTCGATCTGCACCTTGACGCCGGAGTCGCCCGCCTTGAGGCCGGCCTTCTTCGCGCCGCTCCCGTCGCTGATCTCGGCCACGAGCAAGCCCTTGGAGACCTTGGCGACCTTTGCGACCTCGGGCGTGATCGCGACGGCCGTGACGCCGAGGAACGCCACCTGGACCTGTTCGCCCTTCTCGAGCGAAGGCAGGACCAGCTTGAGGCGCTCGACCGGCACCGCGAACCCGATGCCGACGTTGCCGCCGCTCTCGCTCTGAATCTGCGAGTTGATGCCAATGACCCGGCCGCCGCTATCGAGCAGCGGGCCACCGGAGTTGCCCTTGTTGATCGCGGCGTCGGTCTGGACGACATCCTTGATCGGGAAGTTGTTCAGGCCGCGGATCTCGCGCGCCAGCGCCGACACGACGCCGGTAGTCAGGGTGCGATCAAGGCCATACGGATTGCCGATGGCGGCGACCGGGTCGCCGACCTTGATGCCCTCCGTCGATCCGAGTTCGAGCGGCGTGAGGTCGTGCTCCTTTGGGTCGATCTTGAGGACCGCCAGATCGGAGTTCACGTCGGTGCCCTTGATGACCGCGTCGATCTCCTTGTCCTCACCGAACTTCACGGTGGCCGTCTTCGCGCCCTCCACGACGTGGGCGTTCGTCACGATGTAGCCGTCGTCGGACACCACGAAGCCGGTGCCCGTCGACTCTCCCTGCTGCTGCTGTTCGCCGAAGATGCCCTCGGTGGACTGCGTTACGAGTGCGGTGATCAGGACGACGCCCGGACCGGTTTTGTCGTAGATCTCTGCCGGCGTGAGCCCGGAGCCCGACGCGTTGTCGTTGGAGGGCTTCGTGTTGCTGGAGAGCGGCGCCTGCTGAACGACGGTCGCCTGGCCATCGTCGTCATCGGCGAAGCGGTCGTAGCCGAGCGCGCCGACGGCGCCTCCGGCAATCGCCACCACGGCGGTGGCGAGAACGGTTCCGACCTTTGACATCTAGCGAGAGCCTCCTGAGATGGGTCCGGCGAGCGCGCGCGTCGCCGCGGCCAGATCGTCGGCGCGCATGAGCGCTTCGCCGATCAGGACCGCGTCGCAGCCCACGCGCTCGAGCTCATCGATCTGCTCCCGCGCATAGAAGCCCGACTCCGCGACCACCGTCTTGCCGGCGGGAACGTCGGTGAGGAGGTCATGAGTGCGAGCGATATCCACGGTGAAATCGGTGAGATCCCGGTTGTTGATCCCGATGATGTCAGGCTCGATCGCCTCGAGCGCCACTTCGAGTTCGTCCGGCCCGTGGACCTCGACGAGCACGTCGAGATCGAGTTCGCGGGCCTGCGCATGCAGCTCGGCGAGCTTGCTCGGTTCGAGCGCCGCGACGATCAGCAGGATGGCGTCGGCCTGCCAAGCGGCGGACTCGATCACCTGGTAGCTGGTGACGATGAAGTCCTTGCGCAGCACGGGGATCTCGACGCTGGCGCGGGCGATCTTGAGGTCGTCCAGACGGCCCCCGAAGTGCGGCTCGTCGGTCAGCACCGACAGGCAGGCAGCGCCGCCGCGCTCGTAGGCCTGCACGACCTCTTCGACGGTCGCGCCCTCGCGGATCGCTCCAGCCGACGGCGAGCGACGCTTGTGCTCAGCGATGACGGCGACGCCAGGCCGCAGGAGGGCCTCGTTGAACCCTCGCGGTTCATCCCGGTCTGCAGCGCGGTCGCGGAGTTCCGAGGCCGGCACCTTCTTCTTCCGGCGTTCCACATCGTCGCGGGTGCGATCGATGATTCGGGTCAGCTGGTTCATCAGGCCACGGCCTTCGTCGTGGCGGTCACCAGGTCGTCGAGCACGCGGGCTGCGCTCCCATTGTCAATTGCCGTGGTGGCGAGCAGGCCACCGGCGGCGAGGTCATCAGCGAGGCCGGCCACGACGAGCGTCGCAGCGGCATTCAGCACGACGATGTCGCGTGCCGGTCCGGTGTCGCCTGCAAGCACCGAACGGAAGGTTTGGGCGTTCTCGGCAGGGGTGCCGCCCTCGAGGCCCGCGAGTGAGGTACGGCGCTCCACGCCAGCTTCCTCAGGGTTGACCTTGAATCGGCGCAGTTCGCCGTCTCGAACCTCGATCACCTTGGAGGTGGCGGCGACGCTCAGCTCATCGAGGCCGTCGTCGGAGCGCAGCACCCAGGCCCGCTCGACGCCGAGTTCGGCGAGCGCCTCAGCCATGAGCGGCATGCGCGCCGGGTCGCCGACACCGACCACCTGGCGCTGTGCGCCGGCCGGATTGGTCAGCGGACCGAGGATGTTGAAGGTCGTGTGGACTTTCAGCCCAGCGCGGACCGGGCCGACGAAGCGCATCGCCGGGTGGTAGCGGGGCGCGAACATGAACCCGAAGCCGATCTCGTCGATCGCCTGGGTGGTCGTGAGTGGATCGGCCTCGATACCAACGCCGAGGGCCTCGAGCACGTCGGCCGAGCCGCACTTGCTCGTGGACGAACGATTGCCGTGCTTGGCCACGCCAGCGCCTGCACCGGCGGCGACGAGCGCCGCCAAGGTCGACACGTTGAACGTGGTCGTGCCGCCGCCGGTCCCGGCGGTGTCGACGAGGTGCTCGCGCTGGGCGTGGACGGGCTCGGCGTGCGAACGCATCGCGCGGACCAGGCCGGCCAGCTCGGCGCGAGTCTCACCCTTGCCGCGCAACGCCACAAGGAACGCGGTCGTCTGGATCTCCGACGCATCGCCCCGCATGATCAGGTCGAGCGACGCCTCGGCCTCGTCGGCCGAGAGGCTCTCGCCGATGATCAGGCGCTCGATGACGTCGGTCAGATCGCGCATCAACTGAGGACTTCGGGGTTCGTCTTCGTCAGGCACAGGTCGCAACACCTTAGACAGAAGGTGGCGGCATGTGTGATGTGACGCGGATCATTCGGATGCGGCGCGCGCGAGGAAGTTCGCGAGCATCGTACGGCCGTCCGGTGTGAGCACCGATTCCGGGTGAAACTGGACGCCTTCGGCCGGAAGCGTCTTGTGGCGGATCCCTTGAATCACGCCACCGCCGCGCGCCGTGACCTCGAAGCAGTCCGGCAGCGACGCCTCCTCCACGATCAGCGAGTGGTAGCGCCCGACGACTGCGCGCTCGGGCAGCGTGGCATACAGCCCCTCACCGTTGTGCTCGATCACGGCCGTCTTGCCATGCACCGGCATGTGGCGCACGACCTTGCCACCGAACGCCTGCGCGAGCGACTGATGGCCGAGGCACACGCCGAGCAGCGGGATCCCGGCCTCCGGGAACGCGCGGACCGACTCGAGGGAGATGCCCGCGTCGTCCGGCGTGCAGGGGCCCGGCGACACGACGACGAGGTCCGGTTTGCTGGCGATCAGGTCGGGAACCGTCGCGCGGTCATTGCGAACAACCTCGATCTCGACGCCCTGCTCGCCCAGGAGCTGCACGAGGTTGTAGGTGAACGAGTCGTAGTTGTCGATGACGAGCACGCGAGTCATGCCCAGTCCTCCTGGCCGATGGCGACATCGATCGCGCGCTTCGTGCCGAGCGACTTCGTCACCGACTCCTCGTACTCGTTCTCGGGGGTGGCGTCGGCGACGGTTCCGCCGCCCGTCTGCGCGTAGACGATGCCGTCTTTGATCGCCACGCTGCGGATGTTGATGCAGGTGTCCATGTCGCCTGAATAGGTCAGGTAGCCCACGGCGCCGGCGTACCAGGACCGCTTGACCGGCTCGAGTTCGTCGATGATCTGCATCGCGCGAACCTTTGGGGCGCCCGAGAGCGTGCCGGCCGGCAGCGTCGAGCGCAGCGCGTCGATCGACCGGACGTCGTCCGACAGCGTCCCGGACACCAGCGAGCTGATGTGCAGCAGGTGGCTGAAGGTGTCGATCTTCATGAGCTCGTCCACGCGCACCGAGCCGTACTTGCTCACGCGTCCCAAGTCGTTGCGGGCGAGATCGACGAGCATGATGTGCTCGGCGCGCTCCTTCTCGTCGGAGAGCAGTTCGGCGGCCAGCTCGGCGTCATCGGCCGGGTTCCCGGTGCGACGACGCGTCCCAGCCACCGGGTACGTCTCGACGCGATCGCCGATCACACGCAGCAGCGGCTCCGGGCTCGCGCCAGCGATCTGGAAATCGCCGAAGTCGAGGTAATACATGTACGGGCTCGGGTTCACGGCCCGCAAGCCGCGGTAGACCGAGAACGGCTCGACCGGCAGCGGCGCGCTCCACCGCTGCGACGCGACGATCTGAAACGCGTCGCCGGCAAAGATGTACTCGACGATCGTCCGGATCGTCTCCTCGTATTCCGCGCGCGTGTGATTGCTCTTCCATTCCAGCGGACCGGTCTCTCGCGCCGGGATTGTGGTCTCGGGCAGCGGGCCCGAGAGCACGCGACGCACCCGGCGGATCTCCTCAGCGGCGGCGTCGTAGGCGGCGTCGAGGTCGCCGGAGCCGGCGGCCACATCGACGTTCGCCAGGATCGTCGTGCGGCGATCGAGATGATCGAACACGACGAGCGTGTCGGTGAGCATCATCGCGAGATCCGGCAGCCCGACTGGGTCCGGATTGGGCTCGCCGAGCGGCTCGACGGTGCGTACGAGGTCGTAGCCGAAGAGGCCGACGGCGCCACCGGTGAAGGGCGGCAGCCCGGCGACGTGCGCTTGGCGCGCGCCTTCGGTGAGGTCGGCGACGAGGTCGTAGGGGTCGCGGTCGTCATCGCCGAGCGACCAGCGGACCACCTCGCGAGGGCGAATGCCGATGATCGAGTAGCGGCCGACTTGCTGGGCCTGCTCCGCGGACTCGAGCAGGAACGACGGGGAGTCCGGGTCGGCGGCGCGCAGCTTCAGGAACGCCGCAACGGGCGTGGAGAGGTCGTCAACGAACGTGTGGGCCAGCGGGACAAGCCCGATGTCGCCCTTCGCCGCGAGGGCCTTGACCTCCTCGCGGCTGGGCCGCAGGTGCGACTCAGCGACGACGAGCAAGGAGCACCTCCGAGGCGTCCGTGAGCGAACGGCCTCGGCCCTGCATGACCGCAAGCAAGTGGTAGATGAGGTCGGCAGCTTCGTTGTCGACGCGGTCGTCGGTCTCCTCGCGCGCGGCGCGGACGACCTCCTCGGCCTCCTCTTCGACCTTCTGACCGGCGAGCTTCGGGTCGGCCAGGAGCTTCGCGGTCCACGACCCCTCGGGCGCGCTGAGCGCGCGCTCGGCGAAGGTGCGCTGGAGCGCCGGCAGCGCCTCGTGGGCGACGAGCGTCGGCTCGGTGCCGTCGATGGAGCGGTAGAAGCAGGTCCGCTCGCCGGTGTGGCACGCGGGGCCCGCCGGCTCGACGAGCGCGAGCAGCGCGTCGCCGTCGCAGTCGATTCGCAGCTCTTTGACGGTGAGGATGTTGCCGCTCGTCGCGCCCTTGTGCCACAGCTCCTGCCGCGAGCGGCTCCACAGATGCAGCTCACCCGTCGACTGCGTCAGCGCGATGGCTTCGGCGTTGGCGTAGGCGAACATCAGGACCTCGCCGCTGGCGGCGTCCTGGGCGATGACGGCAACAAGGCCGTTTGCGTCGTAAGCAGGCTCCATGGAGGTGCGGAGTCTAGGGGGCGGAGCCGAGCGAGACCGCGCTGCGGCTCAGACTGCGATCACGTCAACGAATACCCCGGCCGATTGCGCGAGGTGAGCGATGTCGCCCGGATCCGAGGTGATGATCCAGTCGTCGTCCTCCGCAAGCACGACCAGCGCGGCGTCGATCACATCGGTGGTCCCAGCAGCGGCGAGCAAGAGGCCGGCTTCCTGGCCCAGCGCTCGATCGAGCGGCCGGACATCGACGCCGCGAAGCGTCGTACCCAGTGCGACCTGACGGGAACGACTTCGCCAGACCTGCCCGACGATGCCTCCGTGCGTCAAGGGGAGCAGTCCAGAACGCCGCGCCTCGAGGACGGCCTGACGAACGAGCCGATCACCACGTTCGTAGGCAATGAGCGCACCGGCGTCGAGGATCAGCGTCACGCGGCGTCTGCGGCATGCGGTGCCGGTCCGACGCGGATGGACCGGGCACGTGCGGCACGAAGGGCGGCCTGCCCTTCCTCCTCAGTCATCGGGCCAAATTCCTGGTCAAGAAGGTCAAGCCCTGCCTGCAGGTAGGCGAGCTTGCGCAGACGCTCCACTTGGAGCCGCGCCCCTTCCTCGAAGAGGGCGCTGACACTTGGTGCGTGACCGAGACGCACAGCCTCCTCAGCTGCCGCCAGGACGTCATCGTCGATCGAGGCAGACACGCGACGCTTCATGCGACGATCGTACCACCGCTATGCCACGATCGTGGCATCGGCTGCGTTCAGACCTAAGACGACCATGAGGCCGACGTCGGCGCCCGCTGCGGCCACGAGATGCGCGAGGTCGCGGGGGTCGGAGGTCACGATCGTGTCTCCGTCGTCCGCAATGCAGACGACGGCCGCATCGACGACGTCGGCGGTTTGAGAAGCCGCCAAGAGGCCCCCGGCCTGCCGTCCGAGCCCTCCCCCGACCGGAACAACCTGAGTCGAGCGCAACGCCTTCGCCAAGAGGGCCTGACGGGCTCCACCTCGCCAGGCCTGACCGACGACCGCGCCGTGCGTCCTTGGTAGTCGACCTTCGGCGGCCTCCATCTTCAACAGCGCGACGAACGCACGATCGCCGCGCTCGATCGCCACCAGCGCGCCGGCGTCAAGGACCAGGGTCACGCGGCGTTTTCCATCGGCTCGGCCAGGATACTGGCCGCGGAACGAACGCTCGCGCGCAACCCAGAGGCGAGCGTCTCCGCCTCGCCGGGCTCGAACGCGCCGAACTCCTCTTCGTAGGCAGCGATAAACCCGTCCATCGCACGCATCCGGATCGCATGCGCCTCTTGCCGCGCGAGCGCCTCTTCGACGAGCGCGCTGAGCGAGGGCGCCCGGCCCTCTCGGACCGCAGCTTCAGCGGCAGCGAGCACCTCGTCGTCAATCGAAGCGGACAGCCGACGTTTCATGCCACGATCGTACCACGCTATACCACGGTCGTGGTATCGGTCGACTACTCGATGCCGAGGCGGTCCAGCAGACGGTCTTCGCGGCGCCAGTTCTTGCGCACGCGGACCTTGAGATCGAGGTGCACGTGCTCGTCGAGTTCCTGCTCGATCTCGCCGCGCGCGGCCTGGCCGATGCGCTTGACCATCTCGCCGCCGGCGCCGATGAGGATGCCCTGCTGTGAGTCGGCTTCGACCCAGATCGCGGCCGTGATGATCATCAGGCCGTCTTCGCGGCGATCCATGGCGGTGACCTCGACCTCAACGGCGTGCGGCACTTCCTGGAACGTGCGCCGCAGCACCTGCTCGCGGATGAGCTCGGCGAGGAGGATCTCGATGCGCTGGTCGGTGGCGTCGCGCGAGTCGAAGTAGAACGGCCCCTCAGGGAGGAGCTGCACCATGTGGTCGATCAGCGGCTCGATGCGATCCTCGTAGCGCGCGGAGATCGGGAAGACCTCGGCGTCCAGGCCGAGCTCGTTGGTCTCGTTGAGCACGCCGATGAGCTGCGTCTCTGAGAGCCGGTCGATCTTGTTGACCACGATCACGACCTTCGCGTTCGCGGCCTTCAGGGCGGCCGCAATCCAGCGATCGCCTGGGCCGACGCCCTCTTCGGCGTTGAGTAGGAAGAAGACGGCGTCGCAGTCGCGCAGCTCGGCCTCGACGCGATGCTGCATGCGCTCGGTGAGCGTGTCGCGCGGGCGCTGCACACCGGGGAGATCGACGAGCACGAGCTGGAAGTCGTCGCCGGTGCACACGCCACGAATCGCGCGCCGCGTGGTCTGCGGCTTGTCGGACACGATGGCGACCTTGCGGCCGACGACCGCGTTGACGAGCGTCGACTTGCCGACGTTCGGGCGGCCGGCCAGCGCCACAAACCCGCTGCGGGTCGGGCCGTCCGGCGCGCCATGCGAGCGCAGCTCGGTGTCAGGATGGTCCTGCGGATCACCGATCCCGGGGATCGGAAGCTCGACCCCGTCGTCAGGTCCGTACTGCTGCTCGCGTGGGTTCACTGCCACCTATTGGAGCAGGTCGCAGGCTCAGCCGGACGCCGGGCTCTCAGCAAGGCGCCGCGAATGGCCCGGATTCACGCCGGGAGTCGAGATTCATGCGACGTCGTAGACCTTCAGGACTTCGTCGCCGTAGTGATGCCGGCACCCGTGTTCTTGAGGAGCGCCTCACCCATCGCCAAGTCGGGGTTCATCTTCACGAGCAAGACCGGGAGGCGGCCGACACTCTGGACGGCGATGTAGCGGTACACGAGCTGCGAAACGGACGTGAGCGGCCACAGGCTGCGATATGTCGGTCCGTCCGCCGTCTACTCCCCTTCGAGCACCAACTCCGGAGTCGCGGCCTGCATCCGCGCTTTGGCGATCGGAACGAAGTAGGACGACGGTCGCCGGCCCTCAACGATTTCGTCCGTGATGCCGTCATCTCCGAAGTGCCAACGACGGGTCGGCTCCTCGAACGGGCGGTTGAGGATGGGGTTGTCGATCACGACGTCGGGCACAACGCGGCGGAGCCTATCTGGCAAGCCAGGCGAGCCCGCCGGCAGGGCGAACAGCCGCGAAAGAGGCCGTCGCCTCCGCTTGCTGCCCTGCTATTTAAAACCTGCGGCGAGGTCGTCGTATAGCTGCTGATCGAGTGCGTCGTGATCCCCAGGACCAGCGGCGTTCCAAGCAGCCCGCAGGCGAGGCTCGTTGACGTCGCAAAGCGCGGGCGGGAATCCGGCTCGGCGCAACAGATACGCGCGGAGCAGGAAACAGGCGCGGGTATTGCCATCAAGGAACGGGTGGATGTGATGGAGCCGCACGGTGATCTCGTTGGCAAGCCAGATCAGGTGGCCCACCTGGTTGGCGCTTGGAGGCACGGAACGAGAACGACTGCCTCCGGCCGCAACCCAGTCGTCGTCAAATCGAAAGAACGCGGCCGCGACGTTTTGCGGAATAGCGTCGGGGGCGGAGACCGTCGGGCGTCGGGAAACGACTACGACTCGACGAAAGACGCCTGCAGCGTTGGGGAAAGCGTCCCCGAACCACTCCCCATGGATCCGGCGAAGGAGCGTCGAGTCGGCCGCCTGCGGATCTTCGATCGCCTCCCGCAGGAACCGCTGGGTCGCGATCGAGCCAGCCGAGATCAACGCCGCGCGCGTTCGGGCAACGTCGTGGCCGAAGATAGGGCTCGCTGAGAACGAGCCGCCATCCTCGATTCGCTCGACCTCAGACATACGCGTACCAGCGTCTCAGCTAGCGCGGACGTATGTACGTAGCGTTTGCTACGCAGTCACGCCGGGAAGACTCGCGGCGGGCTCCCCAAGACGGGTGACCGCCTCCGCAAAGCCGGTCGTGGCCTGGTCGGTCAGCGATTGTTCATCGGATTGACGAATCTGCTCATCATCAGCCAGATACATGCTCAGCGCGAGACGGATTTGTGCGCGGCGAGCGGGGTCATCTTGGAGGCGAGGTGAAGGCATAACGGCGACAGGCACGAAACGGCCCGCTGATCTTCCATCGGCCCGAACGTGCATCTTCTAGACCCACGATACAGCCTGTCGCCCTGAGAATCGAAGACTCCCAACCGGGCGCCGGGCAAGCGAGCGCGGCCGCTCAGCCTCGGCGATACGGGTCGATCATCACCGAGTCGAACGACATCGAGCCGCTGCTGGCGCGCAGCACGACCTGCACGCTGGCCGTGGCCCCACCTTCGATGAGCGGGATCATGGTCGCTAGCGGACTGATTGGCGACGGCGCCCAGACGCCGGGCATCCGGAAGAAGCCGGTCGCAGCAATGAACTTGGCCTTCGTCAGTGTTCCGGCGGCGTCGCGGTAGAGGATGAGCGCTTCGTACGAGCTCAGCATCTGATTCGGCCGCATGACGAAACGGAAGGTCGGCATGTCCTCGTTCGCGCAGAACTCCGGCGAGATCGCGACGCCGCCCGACTTCACGGTCAGCGATCGGCTCCCGCGAAGGACACCGGCGTTCTCGTTGCCGGACGTCTCAGACGCACCCTTGTCGAAATCCCACTGCTCACTCCGGTACTCAAAGTCGCCACCCGGCGCCACGAAGTAGTCCGCGTAATCGCCGTAGTCGGCGAAGGCCTTCTCGGTCGTTGCGTCAGGGCATTCCAGCTTCTCCGCGTGATCGGGCCGCACGGCGTTCTTGGCGTCATCGACGATTCGCGACGATCCCGGAGCACGCTCCGAGACTTCATCGCGAATGTCGTTTCGCGTGACGTGCCTGGAATCCGAGATCCGAGCCGACGCCGAAACCGGGGCGAACAGGCAGCTACCGGCGATCGCAGTGGCGATGCAGCGGCGGACAAGCGTTCCTTGTTTGCGAATGGGCATGGATCTCGAAGGTCAGAAGGGGGAGCGGGTGCCGAAAGCGGCGTACCATGACTGTCGCCCTCTGAGCGCTTGACCACAAGAGCCGATTGGACCAGCTGGCCAACTGTTGCCCCAAAATCCGGCGTTAGGTACGAATCGTGTACGGAAGGCCGGCTGACAGGGGCACTCCTGGCCCGTTCGGAGGGGGCCGACCGTCCCCATCTCGAGCCAGAGCGGCTCGCCAGGCTGCTACCGGAGCCAGCCCATGAGTTCCGCCTGCACGGCGAGCATCTGACCCTCGTCGACCTCGTGGTCCATGCCCACAAGATGCAGCGCGCCGTGGACAACGGTCTCCAGGAGATCGACCGTGCGCTCGGGGCAGATCACGATGTCGCCGAGTTCGCGCGTGAGCTCTTCAACCCCACCACCGGCCATCGCGTCCTCGAACTCGTCGGCGTCGCCGCCGAAGATCTCGTCGTCGCCGTCCATCGGGAAGCTGATCACGTCGGTCGCGTCGGACTTCCCCAGATACTCGGCCGCCAGTTCGTGACTGCGCTCTTCATCGACGAAGTGCACCGCCACGTGCCCGGAACCAACCCCCGCAGACGCGAAGGCCAGCTCGAGGGCGGTGCGAATCTCGTCGTCGGTCGGCCCCTGCGGCGCGTGCTCGCGGCCCTCGACGTCGATCTCGATCATCAGTCGCCTGCGGCGCGCTCGGCCCGGCGAACCGCAGCGGCACGCTCGCGCTCAGCGTCGTCAGCGTCGTACGCATCGACGATCTTGCGGACGAGCTTGTGTCGGATCACGTCTTCGCTGCCGAACGTGATCATCCCAATGTCGTCGACATCGCCGAGAATGCGCTGAGCCGAGAGCAGCCCGGAGCGCTGGCCGCGCGGGAGGTCGACCTGGGTGGTGTCGCCGGTGATCACCATCGTGGAGCCGAACCCGAGGCGTGTGAGCACCATCTTCATCTGCTCCTGCGTGGTGTTCTGCGCTTCGTCGACGATGATGAAGCTGTCGTTGAGCGTACGCCCGCGCATGAAGGCAAGCGGCGCAACCTCAATCTGCCCCTTCTCCAGGAAAGCGGCGACCTTCTCGGCACCGAGCATGTCGTGAAGGGCGTCGAACAGCGGCCGCAAGTACGGGTCGACCTTGGCCATCAGGTCGCCAGGGAGGAACCCGAGGCGCTCTCCTGCCTCGACGGCAGGGCGGGTGAGCAAGATGCGCTGGACGCGACGCTCGGCGAGCGCCGCCGCCGCGATGGCGACGGCCAGGAAGGTCTTGCCGGTGCCAGCCGGGCCAATGCCGAAGGTGACGGTGTTGTGGCGGATCGCGTTGACGTACGCGCGCTGGCCAGGCGTCTTCGGGGCCACGCGCATGGTGCGGCCCTTCCAGATGACGTCGTCGTGGAGGGCCACGGCCGATTCGCTGCGCTTGATGCCGCCAGCGATGCGCTCGATCGCGTCGGGCTCGGGCGGTGCACCCCGCTCCGACAACGCGACGATCTCGTCGATGACCGCCATCGCGGCGTTGATCGCTTCCGGCGTCCCCTCGAGAATGAGGTGATTCCCGCGCAGGGTGATCGAGGCGTCGACATTCCGTTCGAGTTCTCTCAGCGTGGCATCGGCGGAGCCGGCCAGCGCCTTCGCTGCCTCGTTCGTGATGTCGATCTCTCGACGTTCCGCGCTGCCTGGTGCTGCCACTCCTTCAGGGTAGCTGTCCGGCGGGCGTGCGGACGAGCGTTGGTACCGTCGACGGCGGAGTGGGTAGACTGCCCACTATGGCTTTCATCGTCAGTCGGCCGGGCCGACGCTCCGAGATCCGGGAATCTGTCACCACGCCGGAAGGGCCTCGAAGCCGTACGTTGGCCACGTTCGATGCGCTGACCGAGTCGGCCCTTGCCCACGCCAGCGCTCGCGCATCGACGCCCGTCGACGTTCAGGGCATCAAGGCGCAGGCTCGCCGCAGCGGGATTTCCGTGGAGCTGAAGCCGGTCGAGCGAGCCGCGCGAACGCTGGCCGCGGAGCTCGCCCAAGGCGCCGCCATCTCCCCCGCCCTGCGAGCCATCTTGGCCGACCTCCTCCACGACGCGACGCCGGTACCAGTGTCCGATGCGGCGAAATCCGCAGCGCAGTGGGTCGATGCCACGCCTCGCGAACGCGGCGAAGCCCTCCACGACCTCCTCCTGCTCGCCGACGCCCTGCCGCAGCCGCGGGCCAAACGACCGCCAGCTTTTCCGGCCCTGCATTCCACCGCGTTCTAGATGGCTGAGCTCAGTCTCCCCGCGAAGGTCCTGGCCCTTCACGCTGGCCTCACCGACTGCCGGGTCGCTCACGCGTTCGGCGGAGCCCTCGCCCTCGCCTATTACGCCGAACCGCGCGCGACGATCGACATCGACCTCAATCTCTTCGTCTCGGCCTCGGACTTCCCGGTCGTCGCCGGGATCGTGGAGCCACTCGGCGTCGACATCACCATCGACCGAGCCGCCGTCGACCGCGACGGGCAGTGTCGCCTGCGATGGGGACGCACCCCGCTTGACCTCTTTTTTGCGTACGACCCGTTCCACGACGCGATGAAGGACGCATTCCGCACCGTGCCGTTCGCCGACGGCACGATTCCCGTGCTGAGTCCCGAGCACCTCCTCGTCTGCAAGGCCGCGTTCGACCGACCGAAGGACTGGCTCGACATCGAACAGATGCTGGTCGCAACGGAGGAACTCGACCGTGCCGAGGCCTCGCGCTGGCTCGACCGGATCGTCGGGGAGCACGACCAGCGCGCCGCACGCTTCAGTGCACTCGCCGAGCAGTACCTCGGGCCGGCGCGCGGCTGACGTTCACCGCCGCCGCGTGTCGGCCGCACCGCTCGATCAGTCGTCTGCGGTTGCGGGCTTCGCCGACGATCCACCGGCTGAGGCCGCGTCGTTGCGGTCGCCGAGACCAGCGAGCTCGCTGTGGTCGAGCCTCGCAACCCTCCCGAGCTGCCCGAGTTCAGCCGTGTCGCGACCGAAGAACAAGCCGACGTTCCAGTCGGCCAGGAGCCTCCCGCGGCGTCCGAGGCCGGGCATCATCGCGAGGTGGTAGCTGCGGGCGATGAACCACGCTGGGGTGCCGCGCCACTTGAGGTTCATGGTCTGGGCGACGGCCTTGCGCTGCCCCATGTCCACCACGACGCCGCGGGTCTTGTACTTGAACGTGACCGGCCGGCCGGTGCCGAGCGCCGCTGCGACGTTCGTCGCCACGGTCTTGCCCTGACGGATCGCGTGCTGCGCCGTCGGCGGGCACGTCTGCTGCCCCTTGCTCGCGGGGTCAGGAATATTGGCGTTGTCGCCGATCGCCCAGACGCCGGGCACGTCGCGGACCGCCGCGCTGGAGTTCACGTCGATGCGGCCGTTCTCGGCCAACGGAAGCCCGAGCTTCGCCACCACGGGGTGCGGCTTGACGCCGGCGGTCCACACGAGCGTGAGGGTCGGCACGATCTCTCCGTCGCTGAGCCGCGCGGTGCGATCGGTGACTTCCTCGAGGGTCGTCGAGGTGCGCAGCTCGATGCCACGGGCGGTGAGCTCACGCGCAGCGAAGTTGGCCAGCGACGCCCCGACCTCGGGCATGACGCGATCGCGCGCCTCGACAAGGATCCACCGCATGCCGTGCACGCGGGCCCGCGGGTAGAGATCGAGTACTTCGCTGGCGAAGTCTTGGAGCTCAGCGAGACCCTCGAGCCCGGCGTAGCCAGCGCCCACGAACACGAACGTGAGGGCGGCGCGGCGCTCGACGGGATCGTCGGTCGATTCGGCCAGCTCGAGATTCCGGAGGACGTGGTTGCGGAGCGCGATGGCTTCCGGCAGGGACTTGAGCCCGAGCGCGTGCTCAGCGAGTCCGGGAATCGGGAGCGTGCGACTCACCGAGCCGAGCGCGACGATGAGTTGGTCGTACCGCAGGCGCTTGGTCTCGCCGCTGACCGTGGTGACGAACATCGCGTTCTCGGCTGGGCTTGCGCTCATGACGCGGCCGACGAGCAGGTCGACGCCGTCCGGCAGGGTCTCGCGGAGCGGCACCACGACGTGCCGCGGCTCAAGCGTGCCGGCTGCGGCCCCTGGAAGCAGCGGCGTGTAGAGCATGAAGTTGGTGTCGTTGACGAGCGTGATCCGCGCGGAATGCTTGGGCAGAATCCTCGCCAGGTGTTTGGCCGCATGGACCCCACCGAAACCGCCGCCTGCAATGACTACGTTCCACGCCATGCCGTCGACGCTAGTGCCCAATCGACACAAGCCTGCGCATCGTGTCGATCGGCACGGGCGAAAGCGGTCGCCGTCCTCGTTTGGGAACGCCGTCGCAACGCACGCCGGCCCCGGGATGGCGGGGCTTTGCGGCAGGCCCCGCCCAGCCGTCTGCTCAGCTGTTGGTGATCTTGAGGAACGAGATGCTGTGGAGCTGGTAGACGCCGCCGGTCGCGCCGGTGAACGCGAGGAACGCCGTCGGCGGGATCGGGAGCGCCGACCGCATCCGCTGGCGCCCGTTCACGAAAACCGTCGTGGTGCCGCCGGAGTTGACCACTTTGATCGATCGCGGCGTGGGGTCGCGGAGGCGCAGGCCGGGGTCTCCGGTGGCGAGCCAGTTCAGTCGCGACCCGATCGCTCCGTCGGTGAAGCCAATGAAGTTGCCGGTCGGATCTCCGACGTCCTTCTTCTGGTCGAGCGCGACGGCGACGCCTGAGAGCCCGCCGAACCCAAGCAGCGGCCCTCCGCTCCCGATCCGGCCGCCGCTCGGCTGGCCGTCGGCACCGGGCCGCACGAACGCGAGGGTCAGGCCTTCGGCCTGACCGGTCCCGCCAGCGATGCGAACGTCGAATTCGAGGGTCTTGTTGCGGTAGTCCAGCGCCGACGCCCACATTGCGCTGCCGACCTGGTTGGCCGCCAGGCCGTTTAGCTCGAGCAGGTAGCTGTTTTGGTACGCGCTCCCTGAGTAGGTCCAGCCCGGCACTTCCAATCCCGATGGGTAGTCGGTGGCGGGGAGTTCGCAGGTGCGCCGCACACTCCAGCCGTTGGTTCCAGCCGTCAACAGGAAGCTCTGGTCGGCCGCCAGCGGGATCGACCCGCGAAGGGTGGATTCGTCCTTCCAGACGCAATTGGCGTACGCCCCGGTCGTCGGGATCGTCCACTCGGGAATGACGGTGCACGCGTCGCCCTCCTCGTAGAGGCCGAGTTCCACGGCGTTGTTGCCAGTGGGGACCGGCACCGAAGCGTGACTCACGCCGTCGCATGTCCAACGGATCCGCAGCGTGGCGTCGAGGATGAAGTTGCCCGCGGCGTCGAACGCGCTGCCGCCGGCGACCAGGGTGGCCGGCCGCTGCGTGCCCCCACCGCCGCCGCCCGGCGTGCCCGTGCCGTGGGACACGAGGTAGGCACTTTCGCCGTCTCCGGAGGTTCCGACGACGAGATCGCCGAGGCCGTCGCCGTCAAGGTCGCCGCCGCCTTCGATCGACGCGGCCACCTGCGCCGGGAGGCCTTCCACCTGCGCCCCGGCATCGACATTGATCGTGCCGGGTGCATTCGTCGGGATCGCGGTGACGACCCTCACCTGACTCGGAATGTCGTTGTAGGTGAAGACGGCGAGGTCGTCGCGTCCGTCGCCGTTCTGATCGCCAACAGCCTCGACCGTGAGGCCGTTCGTCACGGACGACGAGATCGTGAGTGACGGATCGAACGATGTGATCGACGACGGCCGGCTCGTGCGGCCGAAGATCAAGACCGACCCCCAGCTCACCACGTCGTCAAGGCCATCGCCATTGACGTCGCCGGCACGCGTGATGTCGCCGACGGTCTGCGCGACCTGGCCGGTCGAAACCGGGAGGCGCGTGAGGCCCGTCTGCGCGACGGGGCTGATCTGGAAGATGTCGGTCCGGCCGTACAACACGTAGTTGCCGTCCTTCTCGTTGTTCTCGATCGCGAGGTCGGTTCGGCCATCGCCGTCGAAGTCACCGACCGGCTCGAAGTCCACCCCGATCTGGGCGCACTTGCGAATGAAGAGGATGATCGTGCACCGCGAGGTGGCCTGGATCAGCGACGTCCGCGTGCCTCGGTTGTTGGCATCGATCGTCGTTGTGCGGGCACCGCCGTAGACGACCGCCGCCCCCGTCGTCGCGCGCTGCACGGCGATGTCGTCGTAGCCGTCGCCGTTGAAATCGCCGATTCCGGCCACGTCGTTGTCGACCCCGGCCTTCGTCGTCACCGCGGTGACCCGTGAGCCGGCTGTGAGCTGGACGGTTCCGGTCGTCCCGGGCGCGCCGTAGACAACGTAGACAACGAGGTCGGTGCTGACCAGGACGTCGTCGACGCCGTCGCCATCGAAGTCGCCGGCCGGGTCGACGTCCTTGATGTCGTTCAGAGCCAGGTCGGCCCGTGGCGGTGTCTGGAATCGCACGCCCTTGCTGCCCAGGTCGGCCGCGAGGTCGAGGTCCTGCGTGGGCGAGGTGCCGTAGACGAGGCTGCCTTCGGTGACGTTGCCGTACAGCACGTCATCGATGCCGTCGTCGTTGAAGTCGCCGGCGATGACGCGTGTGGCGCCCGGGTAGAGGTTCGCGATGCCCGGCTTGCCGCGGACGAAGCTCGTGGCCCTCAGCGGGCTAGCACCCGCGAGGGCCGGCGCGAGGCCCGCCGTCAGGACCGCGACGAGCGAGGCAACCGCGAGCGCCAGGAGGTGGATGGACGGGGTACGGGCGGTGGCCGAAAGCTGGCCACCAGACGGGCGGTGGGACATGCCGCGCTCCAAGCAGAGTGGGCTTCCGACGCTAACGCCCAGGCCGCGGCGTTTCGGAACGGCGTTCCGAAAGCCACGCGCACCGAGCCGGCGGCCGCTTCCCCCGACGAGGCAAACGACCGCCCTCTCCAGAGCGCGAACTAGCTGTTTGAGATCCTGAGCGCGCGGACGAAATGCTGCTCGTACGTGGTCGCACTCGTCGCAGCCGTGAACGCGAGGTGCGTCTGCGTGGAGAGCGTCATGGCCCGCTCCATCCGCAGCACGCCGTTGAGGAAGACTTGCGCCTTGCCTCCGGTGAATGCCACCTTGACCTTCACCCAGTTCACGCCACGCAACCGCAGTCCGGCGTCGCCGGTCTGCAGCCAGTTCAGACCGTTGCCCCGGGCGCCATCAGCCCAGCCGATGAAGTTGCCCATCGGATCATTCTCGCCCTTGGAGACGTCGAAGGCCAGTGCGACACCCGACAGGCCGCCGAAGCCCATCTGCTGTCCGCCGACGCCGAGATAGCCGCCGACTGGCCCGCTTGCGCCCGAGTTCAGGAACGCCATCGCGATGCCTTCGGCCGCGCCATTGCCGTTCACGAACTTCGCCTCGAACTCGATCGTACGGCCGTTGTAGTCGCGTGCACGTTCCCAGACCGCGCTGCCGGTCTGGCCTGCGAGCGCCGAGGTCAGTTTGATCATGGCCCCGTCGACTTCGGCGTTCCCGCTGAGCTTGAATCCAGAGAAGCTCGTCGGGAGGTCCGTGCCCTCTGCGGCGCAGCGTCGAAGGCGCGTCCATCGGTTCGGGCCAGCGACGAGCGTGTAGGGCCCGGCGCCGACCGGCTGACCGTTGAACGTGTAGCTGTCGGTCCACCTGCACTGCGCGTACGCGGTGTCGTACGCAAAGGTCACGTCTGACGTGATCGAGCAGCCGTCACCGGCACGCAGCCCACCACCGACGCTCAGGTCGGTGTCGCCGTTCTCGAGGTACTGCTGTGCCGAAGGCGACGAATAGAAGCCGCAGTTGGCCGTCGTTTGGATCGTCGGCCACGGCGTGGTCGCGACCGAACCGTCGGCGGCGAGCACCGTCGTCCTGCCCGAAAGCGTCGCACTGGCCGGACCACCTTCGGCAGCAAGCTCGAACGTGATCGTCCGGAGTGCGCCGCGGTTGCCGCTGGCGTCGACCGGGACGATGTCCACGGTGTAGCTGCCGACGCCGAGCGTGGTTCCACCGACGACCCCGGTGAAACGAACCTCGGAGGTGCCGGACGAGACCGCGCGCTGCTCCGAAGCGACCTGAGCGCCGTTCTGGCGGTAGGTCAGTTCGAGGGTCGCGCGGTCATCGACGGTGACCGAGAATCGTGTGCCCTCGCTCGCCGAGAATCGCACCGGCGTCATCGACGCCGCCGCGAGCTGGGGCGGGACGCCATCCGCACCGCGGGTCGCGAGCACGAAGAGGTTCAGCCCGTTGTGGAACAGAAGGTCGTCGATCGAGTCGCCGTCGAAGTCACCTGCGCCGATGGCGGAAAAGCCAGGCCGCAGACCTCCGACCTGCGCCGCGGAAGAGGAATCCACAATCCCACCGGACCCGGTCGGCAGACCGACCGTGCGAACGGCGTACGTGTCGCCCCCACCGAGGCCAACCACAACATCCGAGCGGCCGTCGCCGTCTTGGTCGCCGATGGCGATGGCCGGCGCGGCATTTCGGATCCACACTTTGGGCGTCGTGGTCCGGTCGAGCGACGCCGGCGGCGAGGCGACACCAAGCATGATCTCGGCGCCGTATTCTCCCGGGCCAATCTCCCACGTCGTCCCGGCGTACCACAGGTCTCCACGCCCGTCTCCGTTCACGTCGCCGACCGCCTTCGGCAGGTACTCGCCGAGTGAGGCGGGGAGTGCCATCGCGTTCGTGGGTGTGCCCGCCGACGTGCTGAAGATGCCGGAGCGGCCGAACAGCACGTGGCGCTTGGCCGCCAGATAGCTCAGCTGGTTGCTGTTGAGGGCGAGGTCGGCCTTGCCATCGCCGTTGATGTCGCCGACCGGCGAGAACGAGCCCGAGTTGTACGAGCAGGTCTTGAAGACCACGAAAATGTAGCCGCACGTCTGGGTCGCGGTGATCGCTGAGGCGCGCGTGCCCTTCACGTTCGCGTTGATCGCGTTGGCACGACCACCGCCGTAAACGATGGCGCTGCCGTTAAGCCGCCCTACGGCAAGGTCGTCAATGCCGTCGCCGTCAAAGTCGCCGATCCCCTCGCTGCGCTCGCCGAGCGCCGAGATGTCGGTGACGCGGCCGGAGCCGACGACGGCCAACGTGCCGGTCGCAGTGCCGGGCTGACCGAAGAACACGTAGGCGTTACTGCCGGTGCTGATGACGAGGTCATCGCGGCCGTCGTCGTCAAAGTCGCCCGCAGGCTCGACATCGGCGACGGACGCGCCGCTCGGGAGCGTGAGGCGCAAGCCGCGGGTGGCAAGGTCGCTGTCGAGGTCGAGGTCGGCGGAGGTCGAGCTGCCGTACAAAAGGGTCACGGTGTTCCCCTTGCCGAACGCGATGTCGTCCTTGCCGTCCGCGTTGATGTCGCCAACGACGGCACTGTGCGGGCGGTAGTTGCCCGACTGCCCGTCCCATTTGACCTGGCTGGTGCCCGTGAGCGGTGCGGCCGCGTGGGCTGCTGGCACCCCAGCGACGAGGAGGCTCGAGGAGCAGATGATGGTCGCGCTGACGCGACGAAGAGAGAAGCCAGCTCCGCGGTGACGGCAGCTGGGAGAGCGGTGAAGGGACATGCCGCTTTCTTGATTCGGACGGGGGTGTCCGGGGGGACCCTAGACAGCCCGTCGTGCGCATTTCGGAACGCCGTTCCAGAAGTCCGGAACGCTCGGCATGTCTCGAAGCTCAGGAACGCGCCGCAAACCGGTGCGGCGCGTGCCTGATTACCGCTGAAGCAGCAGTGCCGCCCAGTCGCCGAGTTCGCGGCGGCTGGTCTCTTTGAGGCCGTAGCGCTCGAAGGCGACGGCGATTTCGTCAGCCTCGTGCCGGAGGAGACCGGAAGCAACGAGCGACCGCGGCGGTTCGGGCGAGAAGCCCGTCTCGGCGACCTTGAGCAGCAGGGGCCGCAGCAGGTTGGCAGCGATTGTTGGCGCCGAAGGGATCGTGTCGGCGTGCATGAGATCAAAGCGCGCGGCCTTGAGGTCAACGCCGTTGACCTCGGCGTTCTGCTCCGTCGCTTCGACACTGGCAGGATCGAAGTCGAGCGCAACCACGGGCCCGAAGCCCTGCTGGGCCGCGGCGATCGCGAGCACACCAGAGCCACAGCCGAGGTCGAGCATGCCGCCGGTCGGCTCGAGTTCGAGCAGCAGCTCCAGGCAGAGCTGCGTCGTTTCGTGGGCGCCGGTGCCGAACGCGCGCGCCGGGTCGATCACGAGGTCGACGAGCCCCGGCTGGGCGTCCAGCCACGGCGGCCGGACGTGGAGCTTGCCACCGATCGTGACCGGCTTGTGGAAGTCGCGCCAGCGCTCGTGCCAATCGTCGGCGATCTCTTCGGTGAACACGTCCACCGGGATCCCGGCGACGTGCGCCGCCGCGCTGCCGAGGTCAGGCAGCTCGCCCGCCGACCCGTACACGGCGTATTCGATGAGCCCGTCGTGGCCGGCCACGTCGCGCTCTTCGATTCCGGAGGGCGCGAGTTCGAGCAGCTCCGCGAGGACCAGTTCTGAGGAGTCGCGCGGGACGCGAACGGCGAGACGGATCATCGGCGCTTTCCGGCCAGGCGACGCAGGCGTTCGCCAATGCCACCGGGCGATTTGAGGTTGCGGTCTTCGAGGCTGTCGGCGAAGGCCTCCAGGAGCTCGCGCTGGCGCTCGTCGAGGCGGCGGGGCACCACGACGTCGAGCACGACGCGCAGCTCGCCACGATCGCCACGGGCGCGGGGCATGCCGAGGCCCGAGATGCGGACCTCCTCGCCGGGTTGGGCACCAGCGGGCACCTCGACCGGGATCGGACCATCAAAGCCGTCGATCTCGATCGTCGTACCGAGGGCAGCGAACGGCGCGCCGACGGGAGCGATAGCCACGAGGTGATCGCCATCGCGCGTGAAGACCGGGTGCGGCTTGACCGCCACCTGGATGTACAGATCGCCGGACGGCGCGCCGGACTCGCCGGCGTGCCCCTCACCGCGCATGCGGATGCGCTGGCCGTGGGCGATCGAAAGCGGAATGTCGAGCTGCACGTCGCGCTTGGTGACGATGCGCCCTTCGCCACGGCAGTCATGGCACGGCGACTCGATGATCACGCCGCGACCGCTGCACTCGTCGCAGGCGACGGCACGGACGACCTGCCCGAATGGAGTGCGGGCGACGGCCCGAAGTTCCCCGGCCCCGCCACACTTCGAGCAGCGCTTCGTGTCGGTGCCGGGCTTCGCGCCGGAGCCGTCGCAGGTGCCGCAGCCGACAATCGCGTCGAAACTCAGGTCGGCCTTGCCGCCGACGACGGTCTGCTCGAGGTCGAGGTCCAGGCGCACGAGGAGGTCCTCGCCGTGAGCCGGTCCACCTCCGCCACCGCTGTCGCCGAAGAACGCGCTGAAGAGGTCGCTGAAGGAGCCGAAGCCCTCGGTCTGCGACTGGAAGCCACCGCCGCGCAGGCCGTCGTGGCCGTGGCGGTCGTAGGTCGCGCGGCGGTCGGCGTCGCTGAGGATCTCGTAGGCCTGCGCGACCTCTTTGAAGTTGTCCTCGGCGTCCGGGGCGTCGTTGTTGTCCGGGTGAAGCTCCCGAGCGAGCTTGCGGAACGCCTTCTTGATCTGGGAGTCGTCGGAGTCGCGGGGGACTCCGAGGACCTCGTAAGGGTCGCGGGGCACGCCCAGCAGTTAAGCGGAGGGAGCGCCTCCGTGACGTCCCGGATACGCCCGGCCCGCGTGAGGTTGCTCCAGCCGGTCAGGCGACGAGCTCCCGGTCACCGCCGAAGTCGCCATCAACGAGGCTGGCGGCCGGCAGCGCATCGAAGGCCTCGACGACGGCCGGGTCGAACTGTGCGCCGCGCAGATGGTGGATCTCCGCGACCGCTGCCTCGACCGACCACGCCTCCTTATAGGGACGCGCGTGCGTGAGTGAGTCGAAGACGTCGGCGATGGCGACGATGCGTCCGCTGAGCGGAATCTCGTGTTCGGCGACGCGGTTCGGATAGCCGGTGCCGTCCCATCGCTCGTGATGGGAGATCGCGATTTCCCCGGCGAGTTTCAATGCACCCGAGTGGCTCCCCTCGAGCATGGCTGCGCCGACGACCGCGTGTCCCTGCATCTGGGTGTACTCGTCGGTCGTGAGCCGGCCCGGTTTGAGCAGGATCGAGTCGGGGACGGCCAGCTTGCCGATGTCGTGAAGCGACGCCGCCTGCCGCATGAGGAGGGTGTCCTCTTCGGGCAGCCCGAGTTCGCGGCTGAGGAGACCGGCGGTGTGCGCCACGCGCTGGGTATGCTGGAAGGTGTCGTCGTCGCGGAACTCAGCGGCGAACGCCAGGCGGGTCAAGGTCTCCAGCCGGGCCTGTTCCACCTCGAGCAGCATGCGGACGTTCTCCATGGCAACCGCCGTGGAATCGGCGAGCGCCTGCAACAGCTCGACCTCATGGTCGCTCGGCCGGTGCTCCTGCGCCCAGTACGTGCCGATCGCTCCGACCGGGTCGCCCTTGCGGATCGGCACCATCACCAAACTCGCCACGAAGGTCGGCCGATACGCGTCGTGCGGGATGCGCATGTCGGCATAGATGTCGGGAACGACCGCCGGACTGCGATTCAACATCGTCCACCCGCTGATGCACGATTCCATCGGGAACTTGCGGCCCTTCCAGAGCGGTTCGATCGCATCCTCGTCGATGTAGTGGCACTCGTTGCCATCTCGAAGCACGAACGTCGCGCCGTCCGCCCCGAGCACGTCTCGCGCCGCCGACCGCACGACCGCCCGGATCGCCTCGACGCTCTTCGCCTCCGACAGCTCCTGTATCGCTTCGACCAGCAGCTTTGCGCGATCGTAGTCCGTTGGAATCCGCACGAGTTCCCCCTCGTTCGCAGGCCGGCAAACCCTCCTGAGGCGTCACCGTTCCCTCACTTCGACCGTAGACGGCGCCGCACCCTCCACGGTCGCCACGTGGCGTGCCCACACTCAGCGCGGCGCTGGGTGGACGTTTGGTCGAGTGCGAACCGGCGCCAAGCGCCGGTCAGGCCCGGTCGCGGCCGAGCGAGGCGATGCGATGCGAGCGTGGGGTCGCCGAAACGGACGTTCAGGCGCCCGCGGGGTCGTCAAGCTTCGTAGACGTCCGTCACGTACCGCGAGAGCTGATCGGCGGCGGATCGCACGACCGCGATCGAGCCGGCGTAGTCCATGCCGAGCGGACCGATGAGCGAGACGGTGCCCAGCGGACGGCGCGGCAGGCCGTACGCGCCGGCGACGTGCGACAGGGTGCGGAGCGCCGGATCTGGGTTCTCAGCGCCGATCCGCACGACGACCTCGCCGGTGCCGAGCGCGGCGCGAAGCTGGCCGAGGAGCGAGCGACGCTGCTCCAGCATCTCCAGCAGCTCACTGGCCGCGCTGAGGTCGCGGCCACGCACGAGGCGAGCGGTGCCCTCGACGTACAAGGAGTCCTCTCCCCCGTCCTCGAGGTCGGTGAACGTCGGCGCGACGGTGTCCAGGAAGGCCGACTCGCGCGGGCCGAGCCCGGAGTCCCGCAACCGGGCGTGGAGCATGCGGGCGCCAAGGCCCGTGCCCAGCAGCCGCTCGTTGAGGTATTCGGCCGCCCAGTTCACGAGGCCGCGGTCGACGCGCTCCTCGAACGTGAACACGCGCCTGGTCACGCCACCGGTCGAGGTGATCACGACGACGGCGACCACGTGAGGCTGGAGCGGCAGGACTTCAATGTGGCGGATCGTCGCGGTACCCAGCGGCGGTGCCGACACGACGGCGAGGAGGTCGGTGAGGTCGCTCAGCCTGGCGGACACGAGGCGCATCGCCGCATCGAGTTCCCGTCGGATCAGGTCGAGGTCGACGCGAACAACCGGCGTTTCGTCGAGGAGGTGATCGACGAAGTAGCGCAGGCCCGCATCGGTCGGAATGCGGCCGGCCGACGTGTGCGGATGGTCGAGCAGTCCCTGCTGCTCAAGCGTCGCAAGTTCGTTGCGGATCGTCGACGGTCCGGCGCCGATCTCATCGTCTGAGGCCAAGCTTTTGCTGCCGACCGGCATGTCGGTTTGCTGGTAGACGCGGACGACCTTGCGCAGCACCAATTCCTGGCGGACGCTGAGCGTCGGCGTGCCTGGAGGAGGTGTCGCGGCCATGCCTCCAGTGTACGGGGGCTGGTGGGCTGCTCGGAGCAGTTGGCAGCCGCGGCGACGGCCGGGACGCAGGCCCTAGGCGCCGTGCAGCGCGCCGCGGTTGCGCTCCAGGACTTCGCGCACCGTGATGGCGGGGCGGCCGGTGAGGTCCGGAAGGTCGGAGGAGACCTTCTTGAGGAAGCCTTTGCGGGTCGCCTCGCCGAACGACGACATCAGGTCGGCGACGGCCTGCGGCACGCCGGCATCGAAGAGCCGGTCGAAGTACGTGTCGTCGTCGACCTGGCTCAGCGCTACGGGCCGCTCGCTCACCTCGGCCAGCAAGTCGGCGAGCTGCGCCTGGGTGATCGCCTCGGGGCCGGTGATGTCGTAGGCCTCCTTCTCGTGGCCATCCGTTGACAGCACGGCCGCAGCGGCGCGGGCACAGTCGTCGCGGCTCACGTACGCGGTGCCGCCGTCGCCCGCGTTGGTGAGGAGCGTGCCGCTTGCGACTGCTTGGATGCCGAGGGGCACGAGGCCTTCGGAGTAGACGTTGTTGCGCAGGAACGTCCAGTCCATGCCGCTTTCCCGCAGCGCCTGCTCGGTGCCCGCGTGGTCCGGGATCACGAACGAGGGGTTGTCGGCACTGGGCTGCGCCATCGACGTGTACACCACATGCTGCACCCCGACCTGGGCTGCGACCGCGACCGCCTGCTTGTGCAGATCGAGGCGTTTGTCGACGTCGCCGGAGCTGATCATCAGGAGCCGGTCGATGTCGCTCAGGACCTCTTTGAGCCCGGTCGGATTCTTGAAGCTGGCTTTGCGCACGGTCGCGCCGCGCTTCTCAAAGCCCTTGAGTGTCTCGGGCGTCCGTGAGAGCAGCACGAGCTGCGACGGATCCATCGACTCGATGAGGAGTTCGGCCACCCGCCGGCCGAGTGCACCGGACGCACCGCTGATCGCGACGCTCATCGGTGGGCTGGCGCTAGTGCGGCGGCGTACATGCCAAGCACGGTAACGAGGCGCGCCTGGCGACTGCGGCCACCGCTCCTGACGGAGCGGCAGCCGCAGCGGAGCGCTCTAGGCGCTCTTCACCGTCGCGACGGCGTTACGGATGATCGCCTTGTCGTTCTGCTCGGCAACGACATCGAGCGTGGCCACGCCCTCGGTGACTTCGCGGACCGTGCCGGAGACGGTGATCTCCTGCTCGGGGAAGCCCATGCCGCGGAACTG
This sequence comes from Solirubrobacteraceae bacterium, assembly GCA_032119595.1. Lineage (GTDB taxonomy): Bacteria > Actinomycetota > Thermoleophilia > Solirubrobacterales > Solirubrobacteraceae > JAGIBJ01. The sequence goes on from JAUMBQ010000005.1 coordinate 27,516, forward strand.
CACCTCGAGCGACTGGATGTTCTCCGGGCCGCCAGCGGCATCGGTCACCGCGCGTGCGACCTGCGCCATCGACCAGAGGCCGTGGAGGATCGTCGACGGGAGGCCGACCATCGTGGCGTATTCCTTGTCGGTGTGAATCGGGTTGAAGTCACCCGACGCACCGGCGTAACGGATCGGGAGGAAGCGGTCGGGCGTGACCTTGAGCTCCGGAATCGCGGCGCCCTGCTCGAAACTGGCCATGGTCAGACTCCTCGGACCAGGAAGGTCCACTCGCCGGTGACGACGGTCTCGCCGCTCTCGTCCTTCGAGATGGTCTCGTAGACGTAGAAGCCCTTGCCGTCCTTCTCGCTGATGTCCTTCACGGACACGTGCGTGGTGATCTCTTCGCCAGCGACGATCGGACGCTCCCACGTGAACTTCTGACCGCCGTGGACCATCATCGCGAAGTTCATGCCGACCTCTTCATCGAAGAGCGTCGGCGTCATCGTCTGGGAGATGAACACGACGGCGAACATCGGCGGCGCGACGACATCGGCGTAACCGGCCGCGCGAGCGGCCTCGGGATCGAGGTGGACCGGGTTGGTCTCGCCAACAGCGTTGGCGAACTCCTTGACCTTCTCGCGACCCACGGCATACGTGCCGGGGGCGAAGGTCTTCCCGATTGCAGAAGTATTGACAGGCATGGCGCGGGCCAGCTTACCGGGGCGTAGCTACGTACTGCCCCGCGGGCCCGCCGAGCGGCTTCGTGCCACGAATCGTGCTGCTACTCCGGCGCTCTCCTGCCGATCAACCAGGTGCAGCCGCCCCAATTGGGCACTGCCGCCCGCTCCGATCCGACCTGCGCGGGGTTCCTGGACCTGTGACCACCACCCCACCCCGATCCGGTTTCGCGCTCCTGCAGGACAAATCTGCAATCCGCCCGGCGCACCGGCGCCGCTCACATGGGTAGCATCGCGGTCCCGATGCGTCGCACCGTTCCCAACGCCGGGACGCGCGTGATCGCGGCCCTGTTTGCCCTGCTCTGCCTCGGCGCTCTGCCGTCGCTCGCGCGCGCCCAAGACCCTCCCGTGGGAGCCGGCTCCGCGGCCGCGATCGACGACACCCCGGATCCCTGGAAGCTCGGCGACGACATCGCCACCCGTGTGAACGCCCGCTGGAACCCGGCTCGCGGCGTGTACATGAATGAGCGTGGCTTCCCAGACACGCGCCTGAACTCGCTCCTGCTGCAGCTCCACGGGATGGCCGCGCTCGCCGGCCATCAGGGCCCAATCCGCCAGGACGACCGCATCGAGCCGATGGTTCGTGTCCTCACCGCTCCGCCCGTGCTCGTGGTCCGGAGCTTGCGTCCGCGCCAGATCGGCCACTTCCCGCACGCGCCAGCGTGGACCCCAGCGATCGGCGAAGAGCCCGAGCAGGCGGTCCTGCACCCCTCGATCGACACAAGCGTGGTGCGCTCGCTCACCGCGGCGTGGCGCGCTCGCGACATCGTCGGCATGGATCCGGCCACGTCCGGGCGGATCGGCCAGGTCCTCGTCGAGCTCGCCGCGTCGCCGTTCTACAGCGCACCCTCGCGCGCGCTCAACCAGATCAACTGGCACACCGAGGTCTACTCTGCCGCACTCGAAGTCGCGGGCGACACCTCCGTCCTCGGCGACTACCGCGAGCAGCTCCTCTGGTTCGCACACCACTCTGATGCGCCCGCCTATCCCGGCGGCTCTCCGAACCTCACCTCGGGCGGCGGCTTCCGCTACCTCCCGAACCGCAAGGCGACCGCGCAGCTCAACCAGGTCGAGACGACCGAATACGGCAACCTCGCCCTCGGGGCGCTTGGCATGTACGAAGCCGCGATCCGTGCCGGGATGGCACCGCTGCCGAACCGTGAGATCGAAACGCTGAAGCGCTGGTCGCGGCACATGCTGCTCGGCTCCTGGACCCACGCCGGCTACCCCAACTGGGACACCGGCCTCGGCACGAAGCGCCGCCACCTGCGCCAGTACTGGGCCTGGTCGCTCGACGGTCTCATGACTGCGTCGGGCCCGGACGCCTTGCTCGGCTACCCGAAGCAGCGCGCATACGCCCGATCGATCGCCTCGCACGGCATTGCGCTCTACCTCGCCACGGCGTGGGCTCCAACCTCCAACCAGGTCGGCGGGCCGCTTCCGGGCAAGACCAGCTTCGACGCCCCGAACGGCTTTACGACCGGCAGCGGCAACGAACTGATCGGCCCCCTGCGCTTCGCGGTGCTCGATGCGTCGCTGGATGGTCGGTTCCAGGACGTCGGAGCCGATCTCCCGCCCAATTGGTACGCCCAGGACCGCGAGACGGGCCGCTTTGCGTTCAGCACGCCCGTCTATAACGGCGCGATCCTGCCGACCCGCGCCGGGCAGTCCCAAGGCGGCCTGGAACCCGTGCGCCTCTTCGACGCCGAGCAGCGGCCCCTGACCTCGCTCGGCGGGCGCGGCACCGGAAGCCTCGGCCTGTCGATCGTCAGCGACGGGCGGATCCGGCTCGACACCGAGCCGGGCACCCCGACCCGCCAAACCACCCGCGATGTGCGCCTCTCGGGCAAGCCCGAAGACTCGGCGTCGTCGTTCGGCAGCCCGGTCGACGTCAGCGCCAGCGCCGCCTCGAGCGCCGGCCGCGTTGAGGTGCGCCATCGACTGAACACCGAGCGAATCGCCACCACCTACCTCGTCAGCAAGATCGAGAAGAAGGCTCGGGTCGCCCTGCGCGTGCCGGTTTGGGGTCAGAACGCAAAGGTCGTAATCACCGGTGGCGCGGTCCGCAAGGGCGGCCGCTGGGTCCGCACGACCCGTCCGCTCGTGATGACCGGGACGACGCCCGAGGGCGCATCGTTCTCCGTGAAGTTCGGTGGCATCCCTCGCTCTGCAGCGATCGCCATTACGTCGGTCCGCCCCGACGGGTACCGCCCGCGCGGTGCCCAGCAGCTCGCCATCGTCTTCGCTCGGCCGAAGTCGGGCGATGCACGCGTCACCCGCCTGATCGAAGTCAAGCGCCCCTCGTGACCTCCCCCAGGTCCTCCCGCGTGGGGGCATTCGTCGTCGCGGCCGCGATGATGCTCGCCGTCGGCATCGCGTCGCCGGCCGTATCGGCTGCGGACACGGTGCCCACGACCATCGACGCGCTTGCGACGACGGCCTCCCAGTCGTCGGCGACGCCTGCCGCCGCCGCTCCGGCGGCTCCCGCCCAGACCGTCGACCCGGCCGCACCCGACCCCGCATGGGCGCTCCCGGACCGACTGATCGAACGCCTTGACGGGGACTGGCAGAAAAGCCGCCAGCTCTATCTCGATCGCGGCGGCGTCTCCATCCGGTCCAACGCCATGCTCATGGAGCTGCATGCCCTGGCTGCGCTGGCCGGCCATCAGGGCCCGGCCCGCCAGGACGCTCGCCTCGCCGGCCTCGTCCGGCTGTTCACCACCCCACCCGTCGTCGTCTACAGCACCAAGACCAAACGCGGCACGGCCAGTTTCCCGCACACGCCAGCATGGGAGAGCGTCTACCGCGCCGACAGCGAGCAGGCCATCCTCCACCCCTCCGCCGACGCGATCATCGCCCGCGCGCTGGCGGTTGCCTGGCGAGCACGCGACGTCGCCGGGCTGCCACTCGAAGACAGCCAGCGCATCGAAGTGGTCGTCGGGGCGGTCGCGCGCGGCAAGTGGTACAAGGCGCCGAGCCGCGCCGAGAACCAGATCAACTGGAACGCCGACGTGTACGCCGCGAACCTCGAGGTCACCGGCGATCGCTCGAACCTCCCGGACTACCGCGCGCACCTCAAGTGGTTCATCGACCACGCCTTCCGCAAGGCCTACAAGGGCGGCAGCAGCAACCTCTCCCGCGGGTACGGCTTCCGGTATCTCCCGCAGTACAACGGCGGTGGCGCCAACCAGGTCGACACCGTGGAGTACGCCAACCTCGTGCACTCCGTGCTCGGGTTCTACACCACGGCCGTGCGTGCCGGGATGCGGCCGCTGAACGGCAAGCAGATCAGCCAGCTCAAAGCCTGGTCGCGCCACATCCTCTTTGGCACGTGGACCCACGCCGGGTACCTGAACTGGGATTCGGGGCTCGGCACGTCCCGTCGGCACCTTCGGCAGTACTGGGCGTTCGCGCTCGATTCGCTGGTGCGGGCCTCTGGTCCGGGCGCGCTGCTCGGCACGTCCTCTGAGCGCAGCTACGTGCGGTACATCGCCGAACAGGGCCTCTCGCTGTTCGCGCGGACCGGGTGGGACGGCACCGGCCCATTGCCTTCTGCCACCAGCTTCGATGCCCCGAACGGGTTCCCCGAAGGGACCAGGAGCCCGCTGATCACGCCGCTGCGCTTCGCGGTGATCGCGGCCTCGCTCGATGTCCGCCTCCCGGCGGTGACCCCGCGAGCGATGGGCAACGTCTACGCCCACGACAGCGAGTTCGGTCGACTCGTCGTGTCGACCCGCGCCTACAACCTCGCCATCATCAAGCCCGTGAGCCAGGGGGAAGGCGGCTTTGAGCCGACGCGCCTCTTCGACGCCCAGCAGCGGCCCCTCACGGTGCTGGCCGCAGGCGGCTTCGGCGGCCCGTCGCCGGGTCTGAGACTCCAGCGGGGCGGCTCCACCGTGCTCGAAAATCAACCCGGCACGCAGGCCTCTCGCCCGGTGCCAGGCATGTCCGTGGCGCGTAATCGGCGCAACCGCGCGGGAGCGTTCAGCACGCTCACCGCTGGCGCCAAGCTGCGTTCCGGCAAGGCCTCCATCGCGGTCCAGCACACCTTCAAGGGTTCGGCCTTCAGCACGAAGTACAAGCTCAGCCGCGGCGCCGCGACGACCGTGACGATGCGGCTGCCCGTGTGGGGGCGCGACAGCACCATCGACTTGCTCCGCGGAGCGCAGATACGCGGAAAGCGCATCGTGCGCACCTCCGGAGCCATCCTGATTCGCGGAACGACCCCAAGCGGCGGCGTCATGCTGGTTGCCTTCCGAGGCATACCGGACAGCGCGTCGGTCGTCGTGGTCCGCCACAACAGGAGTTCCCGGGCACCCGACGGCGCCCGCGAGATCCGACTCCGTTTCAAGGCCGCCAAGGGCATGACGCTGACCCGGCGCATCGCCGTGGTGGCAAACGCGCCTCAGCGGTAGCGACGGCGGCCCGTCGCCGGCCCGTCCATTGGCCGAGATCGCCGCCTTTGCAGGGAACTTCCATGTGAAGGGACGGTGATCGGTCACACGAGGTTCACGGCGGCGGGCCCCTGTAGTGGGACGGTCGGACCGTGGTCTCCGACGACGCCTTCCCGTTTGGCAGCGAACTTCGCGCGCTCCCCGATGCGCCGACGCAACCGCTGCCGAGCGCTTCGGCACGGCCAGTGCCGAGACGGCGATCCACCGATCGCCGGCAATCCGAGCGGCTGCCGTTCGTGGTCGCCCATCGAGGAGCGAGCGGCGTGCTCCCCGAGCACACCCTCCCCGCCTTCGCCCGCGCGATCGCGCTCGGCGCGGATGCCGTGGAGGTCGACGTCGTTGCGACGTCCGACGGCCGCCTCGTCGCGCGCCATGAATCCGAACTTGCCGACACCACCAACGCCGCCGAGCGTGCCGACCTCGTCGAACTTTCGCGCTCCCGCGGCCATCAGGTCGATCACGCGGGAGCCCTCTGCACCCACGACCTCACCCTTCGCGACCTCACCCGGCTGCGTGCGCGGCAGCGGTGGCGCCACCGGCCGATCAATCACGACGACCTCTTCATGGTCCCGTCGCTCCAGCAGGTCCTCGGACTGGTTCGCCGCTCCAGGACGCGCGACGGCCGCGTGCCGGCCATCCACATCGAACTCAAGGACGCCGCGCGGCACGCCGAACTTGGCCTGCCCCTCGAGCGCGAGCTCGTCCGTGACCTTGCCTCACAGGGCTGGAACCGCTCCGACGCACCGGTCCTCGTGCAGAGTTTCGAGCCCGACAGCCTGCTGCTGCTCGCCGGCCGCAGCGAGGTCCCCCTCCTGCAGCTCGCACGCCTCGACGACGACGGACTCGCGCGCTGTACCGACCGCGGCCTGGAGGCGATCGCAACGTACGCCGTAGGCATCGGCGTCTCGCGGGAGCTCCTCGGCGAGACCGGCGGGGAACTCATCGCGCGCGCCCAGGCCCGCGGGCTCGTCGTCCACGTGTACACCTTTGCCGACGACGACCCGACGCAGGTCGACACCGCCGGTGCGTACACCGCAGCGCTCAAGCTCGGTGCCGACGCGCTCATCACCGATTTCGTCGACTCGGCCGTCCGCGCCCGCGACCGCTGGGCCGCCGCCGACGCAGGCTGAGCCTCCTCCCGGACGGTCGTCAGATCACCGCAGGGTCATCGCCTGGCGCCTCGACCGGAACGAGTGGAACGTCCTCCAGGCGACGCACCTCGTGTTCGTGCCCCATCCTTCGCAGGGCCAGGAACGCCGCCCCGAAGATCACCGATCCGACGGTGATGGCCTCAACCGACGCCGCCGGATCCTTGATCGGCGCCGACACCGAGATCTCGATCTCCGCGAGTTCGTAGGCCAGTCGGGCATGGTCGTAGAACACGATCGGATCGTCTGCGACGCCAAGCTCTCGGAGCGCGAGCAGAGCCTCCGCGAGGTCGGCACGGGCGGGCGCAGCCGGATCGACCTGGAACCCGAGCGTGTCGACGAAGGCATCCGTCGCGGCCCGGGCTGACCGAAGGGCCACGTCCTGTTCGGACTGCTCTTCAACGTCCGGCTCGGGCGTCGTCGTGGCGGTGGTGCGACGTGCGCTGGTCAAGGCGTACCCCACGACCTGCGCCAGTTCGGCCCGGCCGCTCGCATCGCCGCCGTCGATCTGGGTCGCGATCTCTCGGATCTGCGCGATCGAGAGCTTCCCCACGTCCGCCAAGACACCCACCACTCGAAGCCGGCGCAGGTGCGCAACGTCGTAGAGCGCCTGGGTTTTCGCCGTGGCCTGCCCGGGCGGGAGCAGCCCCTCTCGGAGGTAGTACTTGATGGTGCCGATCGGAACGCCGCTCAAACGGCTGAGTTCTCCGATTCGGAACGGGCCAGGCGCCTCCCCGCCCGCGGACGCTTCGGTGAACGGATTGAACGCCTGGCGGTCGGCCGGCGTGACCTCCATGAACTCGAGTCGCTTGACGGGCATGAAGAAGAGTGTAACTTCCTAGTTGGAAACCGCCAGTTTCCAACTTCCTGCTTGGAGTCCAGAGCCCCGCCATGACCGACCGCACCGTCCCCATGACCGCGACCGATGAGGACGACGTCGTCGTCTTCCTGATCGGCATGACCTTCAACCGCATCTGGAAGGTGCGCTCGTGGTGGCCGACCTTCACGGCCATGCCGCGCATGATCAAAGAACTCGAGGCGGCACCGGAACTCGGCCTTCTCTCGACGCGAACGACGATTGGGTCGCGCGGGCCGACGGTGATTCAGTATTGGCGCAGCGTCGAGCATCTGGAACGGTTCGCCCGTGCCAAGGACCACACGCACACGCCGGCGTGGGCGGCGTTCATGAAGTCGGCGGCGGCGACGAACGGCGACGTCGGCATCTGGCACGAGACGTTCGTGACGCGCCCCGGCGAACGCGAGACCATCTACCACGCCACCCCACGGTTCGGGTTCGGCAAGGCAGCGTCGCGCTATGCGCCGATCGGCCCCGCCGAGGCGACCGCCAAGAAGCGCCGGCAGGCCGGAGCGCCGTCGGCAACCTAGAAAATTGCGCGCACGGAGCCGCCGTCGACCGACCACACAGCGCCGACGACGTTCGATACCCGGGGCGAGCAGAGGAACACCGCGATGTCGGCCACCTCACCCGCCGTGCCGACCCGCCCGAGCGGGAGCCCGGCACCCATCGCGTCGATCGCGTCCTGCGCGGTGCCGCCCTTTCGCTCGGCGATCTGATCGGCCATACCGCCGGGTTCCATCCACAGCTCGGTTGACGCCGGCCCTGGAGCGATCGCGTTGATGAGCACTCCGCGCGGGGCCCAGTGCTCGGCGAAGGCCCGGCTCAGCGCAAGCTGCCCGCTTTTGGCAACCCCGTAGGCCGGGTTCTGCGACGCGGGCCGTCGTCCGGCACTCGACGTGACGTTCACGATGCGGCCGAACTGCGCTTCCGCCATTACCGGTGCGGCCGCCCGCATGAGACGCATCGGCGCGTCGACGTGCTGGGCCCACTGATCACGCCAGTCCGCATCGGTGAGTTCTTCCATTGGCGTGACCTTCGTGCCGCCGGCGTTATTGACGAGCACGTCGACGCGGCCGAACCGACGCCGGCACGTGCTCACGATTTGCTCCGCAGCATCCCGGCCGGTGACATCAGCAACAAGGGTTGCGACCTGCATCCCCGGGAGCTTCGACGCAGCCTCTTCGAGCGCAGCCTCGCCGCGCGCCACCAGCAGCACGCACGCGCCTTCCTCGATGAGGCGCTCGGCGATCGCGAAGCCGAACCCGCGGGACCCGCCGGTGACGATGCACGCCCGGCCCTTCAGCTGCAGATCCATGGCGGGCAGCCTAGCCCGCGCGGCGCCGGTCACGAGCGCTTCACGCGTGGTTGGCACGAGGGTCACATCGAATGGACTGGCGCCCGTCAGGCTCGCGGCCACTCACCGCTCTCCAAGGAGTCCCCCGAAGTGTCCTTCCCCACGTTCGCCACCCGGTTCATGGCGGCTGCCGCCGTCTCGGCAGCGATGTCGCTCGGCGCGCTGACCGCCGCCGCCCCGGCCGCACCCCACGCCACCCACGGCCCGTCGGCCAAGGCCGCCTCGTGGACGTGGCCGTCGCTGAAGTCGAGGCAGCCGCTGGTCATCGGTCACCGCGGCGCCTCCGGCTACCTGCCCGAGCACACGCTCGCGTCGTATTCGCTCGCCATCACGCAGGGGGCCGACTACATCGAAGCCGACCTCGTCGCGACCAAAGACGGTCAGCTGATCTCGCGTCACGAGCCGAACTTGATCGGCACGACCGATGTCGCGAGCCGTCCCGAGTTCGCCAGCCGCAAGCGCACGCTGACGGTGGACGGCATCGCGGAGGAGGGCTTCTTCGCCTCCGACTTCACACTGGCCGAGATCAAGTCGCTTCGCGCGATCCAGCGCCTGCCCGAGCGCGGCCTGTTCTACGACGGCCGCTACTCGATCCCGACGTTCGAAGAGGTCATCGAGCTCGCCAAGCGCCGGGCCCGCAGCACCGGCCGTGAGATCGGCGTCTATGCCGAGACCAAGCATCCGACGCTCCACAAGCAGCTCGGCCTGCCGCTGGAGCCCAAGGTCGTCGCGGTCCTCAAGAAGGAGCACTGGAACGTGCGCAGCGCCCCGGTCTTCCTTCAGAGCTTCGAGCCCGGCAGCCTGAAGGACCTCAAGAAGATCTCACCCGACAAGCGCGTCCAGCTCATCGATGCCGACGACGTGAACGCCGACGGCGTGATCCAGTTCGCGGCCCCGAGCGACCGCCCTTACGACTGGACCACCTCCGGCGATCCGGCGCTCACGGCCCGCACCTACGGCCAGATGGTCACCGACGCGGGCCTGGATGAGATCCGCAAGTACGCCGACGGCATCGGCCCGTGGAAGCCGTACATCGTGAGCACCAAGCTCGATCCGGCGCTCACGACGCCGGGAGCCTCGGCGCGGCGCACGATCGCCCCGACCGATCTCGTCGACCGGGCCCACCAGCGCGGACTGGTGGTGCATCCGTTCACGTTCCGTAACGAGCAGCGCTACCTGTCGGCCAGCTACGGCACGAACCCGGTCGAGGAATACCGCCAGTTCTACGAACTCGGCGTTGACGGTGTCTTCACCGACTACCCCGACACGGCCGTGACGGCGCGGACGCTGCTGGGGATCGACGCGCTGGCCGCAAACTAAGCGGGCACGACGCCCCATCGTGAGCAGTCGCGGGGCCAGAGACCCAAGCTCCGCGACTGCAGCGACGCCCCTCTAGGACTCCGCGTTGAGCTCGTCGGTGATCTCGCCGACGAGCTCCTCGAGCACGTCTTCCAGGGCGACGAGACCGAGCAGTTCGCCGCCGCCGTCGGTCACGAGCGCGAGGTGCGCGCCGGTGCGCTGAAGCGTCGACAGGACGCCGCGGAGCGGGTCGCTAATCCCGACGCTCGGCAGGGGCCGCACGAGGTCGGAGGGCGTCGGCTCGGCGAGGGCCTCGTCGTCGGTGCGCAGGACGTCTTTGAGGTGCAGGTACCCGGAGAGCACGCCGTCCTGGTCCTCGACCGGGAAGCGCGAGAAGCCGGTGCGGGAGGCCTCCAGCTCAAGCGCGCGCGGCGTCACGTGCACCGGCACGGTGACGACCTCGTCGAGCGGCAGCAGCACGGTCTGCGCGGTGCGCTTCTCGAACTCAAGGGCGCCGGTGAGGAGCTGCTCCTCGCCGAGGTCCAGGAGTCCCTCGCGCCGCGACTCGGCGACGAGCCCCGCCACTTCGTCGCGCGTGAACGCGCTCGTCACCTCATCGCGAGGGGTGACGCGCAGGATCCGCAGGCAGAGATTCGCGAACGTGTTGAGGGCCACGATGAAGGGGCCGAGCAGCCGCACGACGACCACCAGCGGCGGGCCGAGGATGAGCGCGGCGCGGTCCGGCGCGGCGAGCGCGAAGTTCTTCGGGACCATCTCGCCGACCACGACGTGCAGATACACGACGATCGACAGGGCGATCACGAACGCTACGGGGTGCAGGAACGACTCCGGCATCCCCGCCGATGCGAACGGACCCTCGAGCAGGTGCGCGACGGCCGGCTCACCGATGGAGCCCAGGCCGAGCGAGCAGATCGTGATGCCAAGCTGCGCGCCCGCCATCATCAGCGACACGTTCTCCATCGCGTAGAGCGTCGTGCGCGCCGAGCGCGAACCCTCGATCGCCTTCGGCTCAATGTTGGAGCGGCGCGCGGAAATCAGCGCGAACTCGGCGCCGACGAAGAACGCGTTGGCGAACAGCAGCAAGACCGCAAAGCCCACGAGGGTCAGATCGCTCATCGCTCGCCCTCGTTCCAGCGCAGCTCGGGATCGTCGCCGTCGTCGTCCGGGTCGAGTTCCGGGATTTCCTCGAACGCGAGGTGCACGCGGTCAACCCGCAGGCCGTGCATCTCCGTCGCGACGAGCGTGACGCGAAGGTCGGGGTCGTCGAAGCGCTCGATCGTGAACTCGACCTCGTCGCCTTCGTCCGGGATCCGGCCGAGGTGCAAGGTCAGGAGTCCGGCGAGCGTCTCGTAGTCCTCGTCTTCGGGCAACGGCACACCGACGACCTCGGAGGCTTCGTCGGGCCGCAGCAGTCCGGAGAGGTCCCAGGTGCCGTCGGGCTCCTGCCGTGCGGAGGCGTCCGCGTTGTCGTGCTCGTCGACGACGTCACCGACGAGTTCCTCGATGAGGTCCTCCATCGTCACGACACCGTCGACGCCTCCGAACTCGTCGACGACGACGGCGATCTGCAGCCGGCCTTCCCGGAGCATCTCCAGGAGGTTGTCGAGTTCGATTGACGACGGCACGACGACGGGGTCGACCATCACGTCGCCGACGGACACGCGCTCGCGGTCCTCCGGATCGACGTCGACGACGTGCTTGACGTGCACGATCCCGACGACCTGGTCGACGCCCTCGGGCACGACCGGGAAGCGGGAGTGGCCGGTGGCATTGGCGAGTTCGTAGACGTCGTTGAGTGGCTGCTGGGGCTCGATCGTCTGCATCCGCACGCGCGGGGTCATGACGTCGTCGGCGCGGCGGTCGCCGAAGGCCAGGGATCGCGCGAGGAGATCGGCGGTGCCCTCAGCAAGCGTGCCCTGCTCCGCGGAGCGGTTTACAAGCGACGCGAGTTCTTGCGGCGAGCGCGCTGAGGCCAGCTCTTCCTGGGGCTCGACGCCGAATCGATGCAGGATCACGTTGGCCGTGCCATTGAAGAAGGTGATCGGCCAGGCCACGAGCCGCGTGAACGTGCGCTGGAAGGCCTGGACGGCCTTGATCGTCTCCAGCGGGCGGGCGATCGCGATGTTCTTGGGCACGAGTTCGCCGAAGACCATCGTGAGGACCGTCGACAACGCGAGGGCCAGCGCGACGGCGACGCCTTTGGCCGCGCCGTCCGAGAGCCCGAGCGACGCCAGGGGTCCGTCGACGAGTTCAGCGATCGATGGCTCCGCGAGGAAGCCGATCGCGAGGTTCGTGACGGTGATACCGACCTGCGCTCCGGAGAGCTGCGTCGAGAGCGAGCGCAGGGCTTTCAGCCCACCGGCCGCGCCCTTCTCGCCCGATTCCGCAGCGCGCTCAAGCGTCGGCCGGTCGACGGTGATCATCGCGAACTCGGCCGCGACGAACGCCCCGCAGGCGGCGACGAGCAGCAGCCCGATCAGGATCAGCAGCCACTCCATGTGGTCACCCCCTGTCGGTCAGCGGCGCGGAGCGGGCTGCGTTGCGGAGGGTCGTCGTCGTCGAGGGCGGCGGGCATCTGCTGCGGCCACTCTATCGAGCGGCCAGGGCGGCGCCCCGGTCAGGCGACCTGGGCGACGAGATCGGTGCCTAGCTGGGTGCGCTCTGCGCTGCGGCGTTCGCGCGTGTCGCGGGCGGCGAGCACGGCTTCGCTGAGGGCGACGAGTTCGGTCGTCGGGAGATTCACGAAGGTGTCGTGGTGCACGGGCTGAGGGACGGCGCGCAGCTTGATTTCGGTCGTCTGCTCAAGGTCGTCGTACGCCTGAGCCTCGTCGCCCACTCCGATGCTGGCGAAGCGCACGATGAGCAGCATCGCGGTCACGCAGAGCAAGCCGCTGACGAGGTTGGAGATCATCAGCGCTTTGGCGCCGAAGCCGAACAGGTTCACGTAGGCCATCGAGAGGTTGGTGATGAGCCCCATCCCCCACCCCAGGACGCTCTGTCCTCCGGATGATCGGGTGCGGAGCATGCGCAGGATTTGCGGGAGAGACGCGGCGAGGCCGACGGCCATCGCGATGCTGGAGATGAGGGAGATGGAGTTCACGGCGGCGGGCTTCTGGGGGAGGTGGTGTTCGGGAATGCAACGAAGCAGCGGCTTTTGCACGCGGACGCACAAAAGCCGCTCGAAGCAGGCGCGTCTCTTCCGAGAGTTGCTGGCTTGGGGCGGCCCATCCACGACGCGCCGATCACGGGCGGTCGAGGGACTTACTGAGGCTCGGCGTACCGAGGTGATCCGTGTGGTCTGACTGACTCTAGAAGCTCATCGGACACGTCCGACCACTTCTGGACCCTTTGGACGGTGAGCCTGTTCACACAGGCGGAGCGGCGACGCGACGGACGTCCCGTCGTGAACCGATGAGCCAGGCGCGGAACCCCATCTCCGCAGCTATTCCGTCGGGCCCGAGGTGAGCGTGATGACCACATCGCCAGACTCGAGCACCAAGCGGCCGTCTCTCCGGCCGACGCGGGCGCCGTCGAGTGCATTGGGCGTAGGTCGCAGACACCTCGAGAGGGTAGCCCGAGCCGGCCTGCGGGGACCAAACGGAGGGACCCCCCGAGGCTCGCGGCACTGCTTGCTTCAAGAGCCTGGTCCGGCGATAGTTCCGTTGGTGACTTCACTCGAGCTGGCGGGCGCGGCTCGCGACTTGTCTTTGGGCGCAGTCGCCGACGACGCGCAGGATTGGGGTATCGAGATGGCAGACCCCGCCCGCGTCGACGAGTTCATTTCGTACTGCTCTAAGCATTGGGCACTCCTCAGCCCTCGGGCGAGGGCTGAACTCACTGACCTGGTCTTGCAGTCGGCCGAGGAAGCGATGGAAGCACGAACGCCCTTCAACCTCGAAGGGCTCCGGCGATTCGCGACGACCGCCGACCCCGATCGTCTGCGCTATTGGCTCGGCCTGCAGCCGGCAGACGCAGACCCTTGGCTCGTTTCAGCGCAGCTTCGCAACTGGGCTGAGGCCAACGATCTCCAAACGCCGTACTGACACGTCCGTAATCGATCGTCGAGCGAGACGCCTACCTCGATTGAGGCAGGCGGTCGTTGCAGTTGGAGACGTGGTCTAGCTCATCTCGAAATCTGTCAGATCAGCTGGGCTGTGGGCTGCGACGTAGAGAATGAGGGCGGTGATGACGGCTGCTGCGACGACCAGTCGCCACGGGTGCACCTTCTGCAGCGTCGCCGCGTACCAGGCCAAGCCGGCGCCAAACAGCCCCGCGCTGGCGGCCGCCATGACGAAGAAGGTTGCAAAGGCGTACGGATCGCGGTCTCGAGCAGGGTCGGACTCGAACCGGCTCACATCAGACACCCCGAAAACCGCGAGGGCGCTGAGAAAGAGGCAGGCCGTCAGCAGCGCGAACGCTGACACGGCAGCGACGACGCGCCGCCGCTCGTCGATCTCGGTTTCGGCAGGCGCCGGTCCTCTCTCGCTCACTGCGGCACCGTAGGCACGCAAGCGTGTTCGCTACACGGTCTCAGACTGGGTGCCATGGATCGATGGTCGCAGACCTTCGCGGTACCGCCGTCGGCGTCTCGCCCGTGGATCCCTTAGCGAGGAGACCACAGCGGCTGCCGATCGGCTAGCGAAACATTGGCTCCAGGCTCCCGCAAACACCGCCTCGTGACGCGGCCGAAGAGGGGCGTGAAAGGCAGAACACCTACTAAGGGTGCTCCTCGAAGGTCGAGCCTTCGAGTGGTGGCCAGACGGTTGGTGCGATCACGAGTGCGCCGAGCAGCGCAACGACCGCTAGCACCTCAGTGTGGGTGGCCAGCGCGGCAAGCGCCACGCCGATGCACGCGGCTGCCGCTGCGCTACGAACCCAAAAGCGGCGCGAGGTGGGCGCCCGATTCGCGGCGCGACGGTCCAGCAGCCTCCAAATGAGGCCCACGACGAACGGTGCCGCGAACAGCCCCAGCAGCACGTAGGTTCCCCCTGAACCGTCATCTCCTCCACCACCGAAAAAGAACACGCCTTAAGCGTACGGCTCGCTGCGCGATCCGAAGAGATTTCTCCGGGCGTCAGCCGTCACGAGGACCAGAAGTTGCGTCGCAGACGCTGATCCGCCACCTCGCTCCGTGAGAGGAGCAACCCCGACAGGGATGGTCGTGCGGGACGGTCAGGTCCAGGCGCGGCGAGACGTTCGTGTCTCGCAGGCGACGATGGCTTGGGCCAACTCATCGGCGTAGCCGTGAACCGGGATGGCGGACCGTAGGGCAGGGAGCAGCGCGGGGTCGGCGATCGCAGCGGCGGCTTCGTATCCGTAGGGTCCGCGGTTGCCGGCTTTGAGGTATTGGATGAGCGGCTCGACCACCCGCTGGTCGCCGAGCATCGCGAGGTTCACGAGGGCTTGGCCTGCCGCGCTCCAGTTTGCGTCGGCTGTGCAGGCGAGGATCGCGTCGCGGATCTCCGGCGTGTCGATGGTCAGCTGCGGGAACCCGAAGCAGGCCGGGCCTGCAACGCGACCAGAGCCGACAGCCGTTCGCCGCCTTCCCCCGAGTCCTCATCGGGTTCCAACAACGCCGTGGCAAACAACTCGTCCGTCGAGCGCGGATCCGCCGCCGTCTCTTCCCAGGTCGCCACCAGCCAACCCTAGATGCTGCCCTCCACTGGGCCGCGCCGCGAGAGGGGATCGCGTTGCGAGACGGGTTCCTGTCGACGGGACGCCCATCCGTGACTCGGCCTGGCCGCAGGGTTATCGCGTCGGATCAAACGTCACGTGGGTGCGCCCCGAGCGCAGCTCAAGGGAGTTGCCTCGTCCGATGATCTGCGCCCCGTCCAAGAAGTCGGTGAACCACCTGTCCTGTACCTCTCGGGCTCCGCTACATCCGATCAGCGTGGACGTGACCCGCAGCGTCTCAAGACGGTCGCCGCGTAGGGCGTAACCGCCGTCAGCGTCGTTGCAGCCACCGGCGTCCGCGGAGAATCGGCCATCTGCAAACGACAACGTCGGCGCTGTACCCGGAAGGAGCTCAAAGCCGATGACTTTCGAAGCGACGAGATTGCGACCATCGAGTACTCCACTTCCCGGCAGCGGCTTATCCTGTGGCTCCCCGGACGTCAGGACGACCGTGGCCACGGCGACCGCGACAATCCCGCCCAGGCTGGCCACAACAAGACGTACCCGAGACATCTCGCGAACCCTCGCAGAGACGACGAGGTCGCGGGACCGAAGCCGCACGGCGAGCCGAGTTCGCGCCTCTTTCGGGGATCCGTAACCGAGGCGCGAGCATGACGCCTGATCGGCGAGAGCAGCCCCGTTTTGATCGTGGGTGGCTGGCACGTCCGGCGCTTTTCAACGGGTCGCGCTGGCTTGTTGCCGAACCTCAGGCTCGTCGAGTGGGTCGCGTGCAAGCTGATGAAGTCGCTCGCTGACACCCGGGCAGGTGACGTCGACGTGTTGGATGCCGGTGGCCCGGATCGACGACTCGCAGTCCCAGAGGCAGTCGATCGCTAGACCGCTGGGGAAGTCGGGGTCGGTGACGGCGATGGCGTCGACGACAAAGTGGCGACCGAACGAGTATGGCATTTCCTGAAATGCGCGCGTCAGTTCTGGGTACGCGAGACCGCGGTCGTGGCGACCGATCGCCTCCGCGAGACCCGACACGATGTACTGGTCACCGTTGAGACCGGCATCCAGTTCGCGATCGAGCACGCTGCGGCAGAAGTCCACGTCGTTGACGCCCGCGTGCTCTGACAGCACGTGTGCCGCTGCCGAACGGACTGAGCCGTCGTAGTCGCCCTCTAGCCACTCGTACACCGTCGCGCGTGTCTGGGTGAAAGGCAGCGCGAAGAACGCTCGACGCAGACTGAGAGGGTGGCTGGTTTGGGTCAAGCGGTTCGGAAGCTCCAGGACGAACGGGAGCACCGCGAGGTTTCCCTGTCGTGCAAGCGCGAGCGCGGCGACTCCGCTCATCGGTGCCATCGGATCGGCGGCCGCCTCCAACATCGTCGCCACGTCGTCCGACGACGTTCTCCGGCAGAGTGCGCGGACTACGAGGTCTCGAGGACGGCGCTTTCCGTCCGAGAGCAGATCAGCCGTCTTGACGTCTGTGTAGATCGGGACCGAGATGCCCCACCGCTGCTCGCCAGGCGGTTCCCCGTGACCGACTGCATCGCGAATCGTCGGAAACGTCTCGAGCCAAGCAGCCCAAGGCAGCCGATCGCTCTCCAGCGAACCGCTTTGATCAATGGCGTGCTTGAGCTGTGCTGCCGCCGGGAACCGTGTGCACAGTGCCTCGGCCAGTCCTTCGACGCGAGTGCTCCAGTCCGCCGCCGGCTCATCGTGGTTGTCGTAGACCAGCAAGTCGATTGCGTCGAGCCAGTAACGACTGGCTACGGCGGCGCGCCGCAGCGCTGCAATCGCGGCAGCGTCGCCGCGGCTCGCCATCGTTCCGAGCACGCGCAACGACAGCGGCTCACGGTCCAGATCGTCGGCTTCGATGCCTGAATCGTGGGCTCCAAGCAACGCCTCGATCGCACCCACGTCCACGCCCAACGAGAGTGCGAGGTCGGCGTAATAGAGCTCACGGCTGTCGATCTCGCGGTCCCAACGCGGATCAACTGCCAGGCAGCGAAGCAGCAACTCGACGGCAACGTCGCCAAGTTCTAGAGCCCGACGCACGCCCGATCCAAGGCCGCGCTCGAGCTGACCGAGAAGCGTGGTCGACGCCGAGAGTCCTGGCGGCCAGGTCTGCGAGGAGATCGTCTTGATCGGGACCGGATCCGAACTCACCGACCAGATCGTACGTAGCGATCAAAACCCACTCCGCAAACGAACGAGAGCAGACGTGCCGAACCCATCGGAGTCGCCGGCACCAGGTCTCGATCGGGGAACGCCCACCGAGGCAACGTAAACCGCGCTCTCCTCCACCGCCGCTGAGCAGGGAAGTCTCATATACCCCGCCCGAATTGATTCGCAGTGGCTCTCAGTCTGGGCGTCACTTCTGGAAGTCGCCAGCCTCGAGGCAGCGCGCACGACCGCAGCGGGCGTGGCCGTCGCTTCGGCGTTGCCAAGGACCTCGATCGGCGGCTGACCGTCGGACCCCTCAGTTGCCGAACAACCCTCCGCTGGCGGTCCGTCAGAGGGGATTCGAAACGCTGGTGTCCCGCAGCTGCTCGAGTTCGGCCTCGCCCGGGCAAGAGTCGAGACGCTTTGCGCGCTGCCCGCGGGTGGCATCGATGATCGGTCGACCGCCGAGAGGGCGCTCGAGTTTCACGAGCGTTTCGGTTACCGGCGCTTCGAGCAGCGCACTGCCGCGGTGCACTCCATCGGGGAGTGGCTCGGGTCGCTCCCGGAGCACCACGTGGACGGCGTCGTGCTCTTGAGCGACATACACCACCATGTCCTCTCCGTAAGGAGGGGAATAGATCGTGATCGAGAGCCCGTTTGCGGCCACGGAGTAGCCAAAGAACGGGACCGTGTGCGGCAAGTCCGTCGGATCGCCATCGTCGAATACCGGCGACCCTGCCGGTGGCGTCCACGGCCCGGCGCCTTCTAGGCCCCAGGGCCGCCCTGCATTCAGGGCTGCGCGCTGCGTGCGCTCCCGAGTGGGGTCAACGGACATTGGCCCAACCTAGCCGGTCCGAGCGCTGGCTCAGAAGGCTCTCGGGCAAGGGCAGACCAACGAGCTGTGGTTCGCCTCACACCAGCGCCGCGCGGTGCTGCCACGCCAGGCGCAGCAGGGCGTCGGCCGCGGGCGCGAGGTCGGCGATGGCCAGCGCCTCGCGGATGCCCTCGTCGGTGAACGGGAGGCCCCCGAAGGTGCCGTCGGGGCGGGTTTGGCCGACGAGGGTGCCTTCGCCGTTCTCGCGGGGCGGCTGGCCGATGATGCGGTCGAAGTCGGCCTCGTCGATCACGAGGACCGTGAGGAGTTCCAGCCAGTACGAGAGCGGGTCGAGGCCGAAGCCGACGAGCCACGGGCGGGCGGGGCCTGCCCGGCGAGCGGCTTCCAGGCCAGCCAGCGCCGGATCGGTCTCGTAGACGTCTGGGGCGACAGCGCGGTCGTCGATATGCCACTCGCCAAGGAGTTCCTCGGCCGACTCGCGCACGACGGTCCACCACGGCGCGGCATCGCGCGCGAAGACATCGGGGAGATCGTCGATGGCGGGCTGGAACACGCCGGTCGGCACGACGTGCGTCTGGCCACTGACCATCCCGACGGTGCGGCGACGGTGGAGCCAGAACTCGGCGCTGCCATCCGCGGCACGGCGGAGGACCAGGGTGCTGACCGACGCGACGGTCGTGCGCGCCCCCAGGTCGAACGGATCGGGGACGGCATCGCGCAGGGGCACGAACCCGTCCCATGCGCCGATCTCGGCCTCGACCTGTTCGGCGCGCTCGGCGCGCACGAGATCGCACTCCAGCGGCACCGCTTCGTCGAGCGCGGCGAAGTAGCTCGTGCGGCCGAGCTGCAGGTCGACCCGGTCCGGCGACATCTCAAGCCCCAGCACGCGGTAGCAGTCACGGTTCACGTACCGCCCGGCCGGCGGCTCCTCGAGATCGACGATCGCGTCGCTGATGTGGAGATGGCGCGGCCCGAGCGACGTTCGAGGCCGCCACTCCACCAAGGCCTCCCGCAGCGCCTGGGCCACTGGCAACCCCGGGTCGTCGACGGCATCGACCACGACCTCGGCACCGTCCGGGTCGAGCCGCAGCGGTCGCGACAGCAACCAACGCTTGGGAACCAGCAGGCTGGTGTCTTCCCACCGCGGCCCCACGTCGCCGATCAGCCCGGCCGCCGCGCGAACCAGCGCGGGGCGCTCCTCACGCACGCGCGTGCGCTCAACCGTGAATCCGATCTGCGAGAACTCCACTTCGCGCGCGAGATCACGCTTTCGTTTCGCCTCCTCGCGCGTGTCGGCCTCGCCCTGAAGGCGGCGCTTCTCGGCGATCGCCTCCTGCGCGCGGCGGTACTGCACGATCGCGCCGTAGATCAGCGAGGCGATCACGATCGCGGCCAGCGCGAACCCGGCGATCGCGAGGCCGACAGACGCAACGGGAACCAAGACCATGCCCTTGAGTCTGGCGCCTCGGCGGGTCGCACCCCGCACGCCCGCTCGCGTTGACGGGAATGCTCGTCAGCGATGCACACCCCGACCGGCTATGACCTGCAACTGGGCACACCTGGATAGGCCGAACGTACAAGGCTCCGGCCTCAGGTTCGGCCGCACGCACAAACGTGCGGCTAGGCTCCTGTTGGAAGCTGTGGCCCTGCCTACTTCGTCCCCTGATCAAACCCCCATGGCGTACGGCCCAGAACTCGGTGGACCCTTCGATGAAGTGTTCGCGCCCGGAGCGGAGCCGCACCCCCATACCGTCTCGCTCGCGCGAGAACTTGCCGCTCTTGGGCCGCAAGCACTCGCCGAAGCCGGCCATCGAAGAGACGCCATCTTCGTGCAGCAGGGCATCACGTTCGACGCGTCCGGCGAGGCCGGCCCCGTTCGTGATCGCCCCTTCCCGCTCGACCTCGTGCCGCGGATCCTGCCGGCCTCCGAGTGGGACCACATCGAACGCGGCCTCGCGCAGCGCATCACTGCGCTGAACCGCTTCATCGACGACGTCTACCACGAGCGCGAGATCGTCCGTGCGGGCCTCGTGCCGTGGCAGCTCATCGTCAGCCGCTCGCACTTCGCCCGCGCCGTGCACGGCATCCGGCCACCAGGCGGCGTCTACTGCCACGTCGCCGGCTGCGACCTCGTCAAGGACAGCGACGGATCTTGGAAAGTCCTGGAAGACAACGTCCGCACGCCATCCGGCATCTCGTACGTCCTAGAGAACCGTGTCGCGATGACGCGCCTGGTCCCGCAGTTCTTCCGCGACTACCACGTGCGTCCGGTCGATCAGTACCCGCAGATCCTCGCCGCCGCGCTGCGGGCCGCCGCCCCGAGCGCCGAAGACGAAGCAACGATCGTCGTCTGGACGCCGGGCTCGATGAACTCCGCGTACTTCGAGCACTCGTTCATCGCACGGCAGATGGGCGTCGAGCTCGTCGAAGCCTCCGACCTCGTCGTCCGCGACGACGTGGTCTACATGCGCACGACCGCCGGGCTGCGCCGCGTCCACGCGATCTACCGCCGCCTCGACGACGACTTCATCGACCCGCTTGAGTTCCGCCCCGACTCACTCCTCGGCGTCCCCGGCCTGATCCGGGCGTACCGCGCCGGCACCGTCGCAATCGCCAATGCCGTCGGCACGGGCGTCGCCGACGACAAAGCGATCTACCACTACGTGCCGGAGATGATCAAGTTCTACCTGGGCGAGGAGCCAATCCTCGACAACGTCCAGACGTACCTGATGGCCGACCCCAAGCAGCTCGAGTACGCGCTCAGCCGCCGCAACGAACTCGTCTTCAAGCCGACGAACGAGTCCGGCGGCAAAGGCGTCTGTATCGGGCCCCGGACCTCGTCGGAGGCGCTCGATTCGCTCGCGGCCGTCATCCGGTCCAAGCCGGAGGACTGGATCGCGCAGGAGCTCGTGAATCTCTCGACCGTGCCGACGGCCGGGCCCGACGGCGTGCTCGCCCCGCGGCACGTCGACCTGCGCCCGTTCGCGGTGTTCGGCGAAACGATCAAGATCGTCCCGGGCGGGTTGACCCGCGTGGCGATGGTCGAGGGATCGATGATCGTGAACTCCTCCCAGGGCGGCGGCTCCAAGGACACGTGGGTGCTCGAGGAGCAGGACGACGCGCCGCTGACGACCGAGGCGCTCTCGTCGCGCGTCATGTCGCCGACCATGCCGAACCTGCGGTACGGCAGCGAATGGCACGGCCAACAGCAGCAACAGCAACAGCAGTCGCCGACCGCACGTGTCGACCAAACCGCCGCGACGGATCTGGCGGCGGGCTCGGATGACGAGCTGCCACCGCAGCGCCAAGCGTTCCCGACCGACGGAGGGCTTGCCTAGATGCTGTCTCGAATTGCCCAGGAACTGTTCTGGCTCGGACGCAACGTCGCCCGCGCCGAGCACACGGCCCGCATGCTCGACGGCGTGTTTCAGGCCAGCCTGCAGAGCGCTGCCGACTCGTCCCGCTCGGGCTCGGCGGCCGTGCGGCTGGACTGGGAATCGATCGTCGCGATCATGGGCGCGGAGTCGGAGTCCGGCAACGGCTCCGCCGACGTCCTGCGACGCATGACGCTCGACCAAACCGAGCCGGCCTCGCTGATTTCATGCGTCGGCCGCGCCCGCGAAGGCGCGCGCACCGTGCGTGATGTCGTGTCGGCGGAGATGTGGGAGGCGATCAACACCACGCACCTCACGCTCGCCGAGAGCGACGTGCCCGGTCGGTTCAGCATGGGTCCGTATTCGGTCTTCCAGTACGTGCGCGAACGCAGTGCGCTCTTCTGGGGCCTCACCAGCCGCACGATGCTGCGCGACGAGGCCAACGCGTTCCTGATCGCCGGCGGCCGGATCGAGTCCGCCGACATGGTCCTGCGCATGCTGCGCGTCGCCATGCCGGCGCCCGAAGCGGTCGAAGGCGAAGCCGTCGCCGATGCCAGCCTCCAAGACGGCCAGGCCCAGGCCCTCCTCCACGCCGTCGGTGGCTTCCAGGCCTTCCGTCGCGCGGTCCCGTCCCCTGCCCACGCCGGTCCCGTCGCGCGATTCCTACTCTACGAGCGCAACTATCCCGACTCGGTCGCCGCGTCCGTCGACGCACTCCACCGCGCCCTCAACAACGCCGACGACTCCCCGCGCCGCTCCGAGCCCGTCCTGCGGCTTAGTCGCCTCGGTGCCGACCTCGACTTCCGCGGTCGCGGCGCCTCGACCGACGCGAACCTCGCCGAGACGTGCGAGCTCGTGCAGTCCGAGCTGACCCTGATCGACAAGGACATCTCCGAGCGCTACTTCGCCGGGGCCATGCCCGCAGCCGGCCTGGTGATGGCATGAACTACGAGATCCACTACCTCACCGAGTACAGCTACTCGGATGCCGTCACCGACAACCTCAATGCACTGCGCGTGCACCCGGCGACGACGTCCTCGCAGCGGTGCGACGAGTTCCACGTGCGGCTCGAACCGGAGGCACGTCTGCAGCGGCACGTCGACTACTACGGCACGCAGGTGCTGGAGTTCGGCATCGCCAAGCCGCACGATCACCTGACGATCGACGTACGCGCCCGCGTGGTGACCTCGGAGCCGAAGCAGGCGCCGGAAGCCGACTGGGACGCGCTGCTCAGCGAGAGCTACATCGAGGTGGCCGGCGAGTTCCTCCTCCCACTCGGCGACGAGCCGGTCGCGCTCAACCATCAGCTCGTCGACGACGTGCGTGGCGCCACGCCGCTCGCGACCGTGCACAACCTCGCGAACATCATCGCCGACCGGTTCCGCTACGAACCCGGTGCCACGTACGTCGGCTCGACCGTCGACGACTTCCTCAATGCAGGCGCCGGTGTCTGCCAGGACTTCGCCCATCTCGGCGTGGTCCTGCTGCGCCGCAACGGGATCGCCGCCCGCTACGTGTCCGGGTATCTGTTCTCGACCGGCGCCGAGCAGGACGACGCCGCCGAGTCGGTCGAAGTCCAGACCCACGCCTGGGTCGAAGCGCTGCTGCCCGGGGACGCGGAGAACCCAGAACCGGTCTGGGTCGGCATCGACCCGACCAACCGAAAGCTTGCCGGAGAGACGCACGTGAAGATCGGCCATGGACGCCGCTACTCCGACGTCCCTCCGACCAAGGGCGTGTATTTCGGCTCAGCAGGAGCCGAGCTCACGGTGGCGGTCACGATGACTCGCCTCGACGCGGCTACGTCCGCCAGGACGTAGCGCAAAGCTTCCCCCGCGCCGCCTCCCCCGGGACGAGGAGGCGGCGCGGCGGGTCAGCGCTTCGCAGACAGGACCGCTCAGGCGCGCAGGGTGAACGCCGTGGTCGTCGGGGTGCCTCCAGGCACGGCGATGGTGACGACGATCTTGAGGGTCCGGCGCGCCTTCAGCAGCCGGCGACCGTCGGCCGTGAGCTTCAGTACCACGGTGGGCGACTCGCCTTGGCTGGCTGTGACCGTCTTGGCCTTCACGACGGTCACGCGCTTCGCTTTGCTCCGAGCCGTCAGCTTGATCTTCGAGGCGGTGGACGCGCTGACCTTCACCTTGACGCCCGCTCCGGCCGCCAGCGCGAGCCG
Organism: Solirubrobacteraceae bacterium; assembly: GCA_032119595.1. GTDB lineage: Bacteria > Actinomycetota > Thermoleophilia > Solirubrobacterales > Solirubrobacteraceae > JAGIBJ01. The sequence continues at coordinate 51,537 of JAUMBQ010000005.1, forward strand.
CACCGACGTGCCCTTGGCCGTGGCCCTGAGTTTCGTCGGAGTCGGCGCGACCGGCTTTGGCGTCGGGATCGGCGTCGGAGTTGGCTTGGGAGTTGGGTTGGGATCAGTCGTCGGCGACGGGACGATCGTGGGCTCGGGCGTCGGCGTTGGCGTCGGCGTCGGGTTCACGGGTGCGGTGAGGACCTGAATCGGCGCGGCGAGACTGCGCGACGGAAGGTCGTTCTGCGCGCCCGAGACGCACGAGGAGCCCGCGAGAAACCGCAGCGTGTGTTCCCCGGCGGTCGTGCCGACTGGGATCGTGATCGTGCCTGTACCCGCGCCGCTGGCGTCAGCCTGGACGCACTCGACGATCGCGCCCGCGTCGACCTTCACGCCGACCTTCTGCCCGGCGGTCCCGTCTCCACGCAGGAACCCGGCCACGGTGAACGACACGACCGTCCCCGCGGGGACCGGCTCGGACGAGGCGAGGGTGACCTTGGCAGCGACCACTGCCTCGAACGCGAGGGCAACCGTCGGCGTCGGGCTGACGGCGGAGGCCGAGACCAGCGTCAGGACGTGATCGCCGAGCGCAGTCCCTGAGGCGACGGCAACGTTGGCGATGACCCGCCCGTCGGCGGCGGCGGCCGTCAACGGCGTGCCAACGGCGACGCCATCGAGCCTGACCATGACGGATTCCCCGCTGGCGAAGCCCTCGCCCGTGATCGGCAACGTGCCGCCGACCGACGCGCGCGTGAACGGGCTCGCGACGAACGGTGCGGTGGCATTCACCACGAGCGCGTTCGACAACGCCACGAGCCGCGGCATCGGATCCGTCACGAGCGGTGGCACGCACGCCGTGCCGCCCGCCACGAACACCGACTTGGTGCCCGCGGATTCATCCGCCGGGACGGTGCCGGTGATCAGGGCGCCGCCCGTCGCGTCCGTCTGACCGCATCCGATGAGCTTGTCGCCCGGCTGAAGCACGAGCCCGACCCGCTGGCCCGCGCCGGCGATCCCGACGAAGCCGTCGGCGCGAACCGCGATGGTGTTCCCAGGCCGCACCGACGGCGTCAGCAACGTCGCTGACTGAGCGACCCGGTTGAGCGCCGTCGAGCGACTGACACCACCGGCCGTGAACTGCAGCGTCTTGCCGCCCGGCGACCCCGGCGGGAGCGTGAGCGCCGCCGTGAAGTCGCCGGACGCGCTCGTCGAGAGGTCGGTGAGCGGGCTGCTCCCGAGGTTCTTCGCCGTCACGGGGGTGCCGTCGAGCGCGACCGCGACCGACGCGCTCGGCCCCCAGCCGAGCCCCTTCGCGGTCACGGTGCCCGGCGTCGCCGGGAATGTGGTGCCCGGGTAGAAGGTGCCCTCCGCATTGGTGAAGCCGAGCGTCAGCGCGTCGGACGCCGTAACCCACGCCTTGCCCGTGATCGGCACCGTCGTGTTGAGGGTGCCGCTCGTGTTCACGCCCTCGGTGCTGAAGGCGCCGGAGAGCACCCGGAACCAGTGCTGGCCGGCGTTTGGCGCCTCGCCCGGACCGGCCTTGGGGATGTTCAGTGGCAGGTCGACCCACCCCGACACGTCACCGTCGGCTTCGGCTGGGAACGCGGCGACGAGTTCCTCCTCGATCTGGAAGCGGTTCGCATCGTTCTCGTCCGGGACGCCGCCGGCCAGCGGCCCCCAATCCCGGAACACGTCGTTGTCGTTCCACTTGAGCACGAACACCGGCAGGCCTTTGCCGACCCCCGGATTCGTCCCGACGAACCCGGTCCCGGTGAACGTGACGCGCTGCGTCGACGGCTCGCCGGCCACGACCGTCCCGGTGCTGAACGTGACGCTGGCTCCGCTCGGCGCGGTGTACGTGAGTGGGGCAGCGTGCGCCGACGCGGGCGACGCGAACGCCGCAGCCGTGGCGAGCAACGCCGCCGTCCGAAGGCCGCGCGCCCGTGAGATTCCTGTGCGTGGAGTCATTGACGATCCTGAATGCCTGAGGGTTCGGACCCGCTACTTGCGGGTGGCCTTGAGCGTCGCCTTGACGGCCTTGGTCGACCGCTTGGACCGGTCGGCCGACGGCGAGAACTTCACGGTGAGCGTGCCGCGGATCGCCTTCTTGCTCTTCAGCTTCGCCTTGCCGTAGTCGGTCTGCTTGAGCGCGAAGCTGATCGACCCCGCCTTCGTGGCGGTGCCCTCGCCACGAGCGATGGTGCGTCCGCCAGCGGTCAGCGTGGCGCTCAGGGTGCCGGCGGCCGGCGCCTCGACGTTCACCTTCGTGCCGACGAGCCTCAGCGACTCCAGTGCGATCGAGAGTTCGCTGAGGCCGCTGCCGACCGGGCCCTGCAAGCCAGCCGAACCAGCCGAACCGGCCGGGCCGGCCGGGCCGACCGCGCCATCGGCGCCCTTCGACCCGGCCGCCCCGTCAGCGCCCTTGGCGCCAACCTCGCCCTTGTCGCCCTTGGGCAGATCAGCCGGTCGCAGCACGTTGACGGCCTGCACCTGCGCGGCACCGGTCGTCGTGCCCGTCGTCATGCTCGACACGTAGGCGGTGCCGGTCTCACTATCGACGTCGACATCGAGCGCGTTGCCCGTCGTCGGAATGCCATGGACCCACGTGTCGGTGGTCGCATCGATGACCGACAGAACGCGCGAACTGAGATCCGACGAGTAGACGAGCCGGCGCTCGGGATCGACCGCGATGGCGTTCGGCGAGCCAGTCGCGTCGATCGTCTTGACCACCTTGCGGAAGGTGGCGGGGTGCGCCGGATCAAGGTCGACGACCGAGATGGTGCGGGCACCGGAGTTGGCCGTGTAGAGCTTCTTGCCAACCGGATCAAAGCCCGGACGCGCATTCTTGCCGACGCCCTTGATCACCGCGACGACCGCGGCGGCGTTGTTCTCCTTCACGAGCGGAGCGCTCGTGTTGACCAGATCGAGGTCGACCACGCGGACGACATCGCTGTTCGGGACAGCCGGATCGGCGTCGGTGGCATTGAACGTGCCGACGTACAGCAGATTGTTCGCCGTGTCGATTGCGAGGCCAACGGCCCCGGGCACCGGGATCGTGGCCTCGACGGCGCGCGTCTCGGTGTTGATCTGCGAGACGACGCCGCCCGTGGCGTTGTAGCCCGCGACGTACGCCTTGTGACGGGTGCTGTCGACGACGGGTGTGCGGGCCCGGACGAGCCCGGTCGCCGAGGCGGGCAAAACGTGCGCGTTGCTGACGGTCTCTGACTGCTTGAAGATCGCGACGCTGCTCGTGCGGGTCTGCACCGTGACGATCGTCGGGTCTGGGGCACCGTCGGGATTCGTCGTCGCGACATCGACGGCGACGCCGTAGGGGTTGTTCGAGGTCTGCGTGGTGTTTGCCGTCGCGATACCGGTCGTTGCACCACTTCCGGTCGTCGGCGGGGTCGTGGGCAGCGTGTACGCGCCGCCGGGCGTCGAACCGTCGGCGCCGAAGAGGTTCGCGAAGTTGAAGTTCTTCAGGAAGCCTTTGGTGTCGAGATCGAGCTGAACCACCTTGGCGGTGTTGGCCTGCGCCACGACGTCGTAGTAGCTGCTCGAGAAGCCCGTCGCTAGAGCGGTGTTCGGCAGGAAGTGACGCTCGAACATCGCTGAGCGCGCGTCGGCGGCGTAGAGGCGGCGGTTCAGCGGGTCGATGCCGAGCTCGTACCCCTGGATCACACCGGTGGTGATGTCCTGAACCGATGAAGACCAGCCCGGAGCCGGCGTCGGCGCGGCGAAGGCCGACGGTGCCATGGCCAGCAGCGAGGTGGTGCCGGCGCAGACGCAGAAGAGGCGGCGAGCAGCAGACGAATGAAGCAAGGAGGGACTCCCGGAGGCGGGGTTGGCTCGTCCGGGCGAACCGGCGAGCTTGGCGAGTTTATTAGGCTTGCCTAATAAGTAAGGGCAACCTAACAAAGTGGGTGGCGCGCATGCACTGCGGTGCCAAGGGGGACGACTTCGGCGCCAGTGCCGAGGACACCGCCGGGTCGCCCATCGGCCCGAAAAGCACGGCGGACGCTGGTCGTTGAAGATGCAGGGGCCGATGACCGACCTCACCGACTTCCCCCCGCCCGCCGCTGCCGATCCTGCGGCGCCCCTCGTGCCCGGATTCGCGAAGATCCCGCCCGCGTTCTGGAGCGACCGCGTGCAGCGGATGCGCGGCGAAAAGGGCGAGCGACCGCTGAGCGATGTCGATGAGGACGGCCTGGACGTGCGCTGGCTCTACTCGCCCGACGATGCCCTCGCCGCCGACCCCGCCGGCCTCCCGGGGGCCGCGCCGTTCGTGCGCGGCACGCGGATCGGCACCGCCTGGGATATCCGCCAGGAGCACACCCACCCGGTCATCCGCACCGCCAACGCGCAGGTGCTCGAAGATCTCGTCGGCGGCGTCACATCGGTCACGCTGCGACTCGACGCTGCGGGACGCCAAGCGCTGATCCATCCGAGCGCGACGTTCGACGAGGCCCGCGGACTCGGCGGCATCGCGGTCTCGGATGTCGACGATCTCGACGCGGTGCTCGAGGGCGCGTATCTCGAGCTCGCACCCGTCGCACTCGACGCCGGCCCGGCCGCCATCCCGGCCGCCGCACTCCTGCGGGCCGTCTGGGAGCGCCGCGAGCTGGATCTCGCTGAGGTCCGAGGGTCCTTCGGGATCGATCCGATCGGCACCCTCGCCGAAGAGGGCCACCTGCTCGACGACCCGGCGGACGCGATCGCGCTCGCCGGCCGGATCGCCGCGGAAACCGCCGAGTCGACGCCGCAGGTGCAGTCGCTGCGGGTCGACGCACGTGCCTTCGTTCGGGCCGGCGCCACGCCCGCGCTTGAGATCGCGCTCGCCGCGCTCACCGGCACCACCTACCTCCGCGCGGCTGCCGATGCCGGACTCTCCCCCGCGCTCGCCGCCGGTCAGATCGAGTTCCAGCTCACCGCCGGTCAGGTCCAGTTCCAGGAGATCGCGAAGCTGCGCGCCTTCCGCCGCATCTGGGCTCGCATCCTCGAAGCCAGCGGCGTCCCGGCCGACCAACGGCGTTCGCCGGTCTACGCCCGCGCGACCGACCGAATGCTCTCCCGGGTCGACCCATGGACCAACTTGCTGCGCGGCACGACGAGCCTGTTCGGCGCGGCCGTCGGTGGAGCGGACGGCGCGACCGTCGCGGCGTTCGACGCGATGCTCGGACTGCCGAGCACGCTCGGGCGGCGCATCGCCCGCAACACCCAGATCATCCTGCTCGAGGAATCGGGTCTGGCCCGCGTGGCCGATCCGGCTGGCGGCTCGTGGTACGTCGAGTCGCACACCGACGCCGTTGCCCAAGCGGCGTGGGCGCACGTCCAGCGCCTCGAGGGCGCTGGCGGCATCACGCAGGCACTCTCAACCGGCCAACTCCAAGCCGAACTCGCTGGACTCGCGGCGAGCCGCACCGAGGAACTCGTCACTCGCAAGCGCGAGCTGACCGGCGTCAACGCCTTCCCACTCCTCGGCGATGAAGGCCTAGAGGAGGCCGAGACGATCGACCTGACCGAGCTGGCCCGGCGCGACCGCGCGCGCCGAGCCACTCGCCCGGACGTCGCCGGCCTGGCCGCCGCGCAGGCAGCGCCGACTCCCAGCGCCGCCACCCTCGCGTCACTGACGGCCCTCGCCACGGCCGGCGCTCGGATCGACGAGCTCGCGCCGCTGATCCACGGCGCGCGCTACGACCGCCCGTCGCTCCATGGCACCAGAGACGCTGAGCCCTTCGAGGCGCTCCGCAACGCCGCGACGACAGCAGGCACGGCCACGCCGCAGGTGCTCCTCGCTCCGATCGGCCCGCTCGCCGCGACCGTCACCATCGTCACCTGGGCGACGAACTTCTTCGCGGTCGGCGGTATCGCCGCCGTCCTTCCGGATGGCGACGAGGACCCCGCGGCGCTTGCCGCGAAGGACGGCCATGGCGTCGTGGTCCTATGCCCCGGCAAGGGCGTCGACGACGACACCACCGCTGAGCTCGCCCGCCGACTCCGCGACGCCGGCGCCGACCACCTGATCCTCGCCGGCGCCACCGACGAACGGGCCGCCGCCCTCGGCGCCGATCGCGGCGTGCGCGATGGCATCGACATGGCGAGCGCCCTTACCGACATCCAGCACCTCCTCACGGCAAAGCAGGACGCATGAGCCCCTCGCCCGATCACGTGATCCCCGACCTCACGACCGTCGACCTCGGCGGCGTCGAGCAGACGCCCGTGTCGCCCGCGTTGGCGGACGCCGCAGCGGCCAGCGCAGCCGGTTGGGAAGCCCCCGAGGGCTTCACGATCAAGCCGAGTTACACCTCAGCGGACCGCGACGGCCTGGACTTCCTCGGTGGCATGCCGGGCTACGCCCCGTACCTGCGCGGCCCGTATCCGACGATGTACGTCGAGAAGCCGTGGACCGTCCGCCAGTACGCGGGCTTCTCCACCGCGGAGGCCTCCAACGCCTTCTACCGCCGCAACCTCGCGGCCGGCCAGAAGGGCCTGTCGGTCGCCTTCGACCTCGCGACCCACCGCGGCTACGACTCCGACCACCCGCGCGTGGCCGGCGACGTTGGCATGGCCGGCGTCGCCATCGACTCGATCTACGACACCCGCACGCTCTTCGACGGCATCCCGCTCGATCAGATGTCGGTCTCGATGACGATGAACGGCGCGGTGCTTCCGGTGCTCGCGCTGTACATCGTCGCGGGCGAGGAGCAGGGCGTCGACCACAAGCAGCTCTCGGGGACGATCCAGAACGACATCCTCAAGGAGTTCATGGTTCGCAACACCTACATCTACCCGCCGAAGCCGTCGATGCGGATCATCTCCGACATCTTCGCCTACACGGCCAAGGAGATGCCGAGGTTCAACTCGATCTCGATCTCCGGGTACCACATGCAGGAGGCCGGAGCCTCGGCCGATCTGGAGCTCGCGTACACCCTGGCCGACGGCGTCGAGTACGTCCGTGCGGGCATTGCGGCCGGCATGCCGGTCGACCGGTTCGCGCCGCGACTCTCGTTCTTCTGGGCCGTCGGGATGAACTTCTTCATGGAGGTCGCGAAGATGCGCGCCGGGCGGATCCTCTGGGCACGCCTGATGCGGCAGTTCGAGCCAGGCGACCTGCGTTCGCTCTCGCTGCGCACGCACTGCCAGACGTCCGGCTGGAGTCTCGCCGCGCAGGACGTCTACAACAACGTGATTCGCACCGGTATCGAGGCGATGGCCGCGACGCAGGGCCACACGCAGTCCCTGCACACCAACGCGCTCGATGAGGCCCTCGGCCTCCCAAGCGACTTCTCGGCGCGCATCGCCCGCAACACGCAGCTCTTCCTCCAGCAGGAGTCGGGTACGACGGATGTCATCGACCCGTGGGGCGGCTCGTATTACGTCGAGCAGCTCACGGCGCAGCTTGCGCACCGCGCGCTCGCGCACATCGAGGAGATCGAGAGCCTCGGCGGGATGACCGAGGCGATCGATGCCGGCATTCCGAAGCTGCGCATCGAGGAGTCGGCGGCGCGCGTGCAGGCCCGTATCGACAGTGGACGCCAGACCGTCGTGGGCGTGAACTCGTTCCGGCCGGACATCGACACCGACATCAACGTCCTCAAGATCAACAACACCGAGGTGCGCGCCGCGCAGATCGCCAAGCTCGAACGCCTGCGGGCCGAGCGCGACGAGCCGCAAGTGCGGCAGGCGCTGGAGCACCTCACGAACGCCGCCGGAAGCGGTGACGGCAACCTGCTGGACCTGGCGGTCGTCGCGGCGCGAGCCAAGGCCAGCGTCGGCGAGATCAGCGACGCGCTCGAGAAGATCTATGGTCGTCATGCGGCCGAGATCCGGTCGATCGCAGGCGTGTACAGGAGCGAAGTGGGCGAGAACGACATTCCATTCGCCAGGACCAAGCGGCTCGTGGAGTCGTTCTCCGAGCAGGAGGGCCGCCGGCCGCGCATCCTCGTGGCCAAGATGGGGCAGGACGGCCACGACCGCGGCCAGAAGGTGATCGCCACGGCGTTCGCCGACCTCGGCTTCGACGTCGACATCGGCCCGCTGTTCCAGACGCCGGAGGAGGTCGCTCGCCAGGCGATCGAGGCCGACGTGCACATCGTCGGCGCCAGCTCGCTGGCCGCCGGGCACCTCACGCTCGTGCCGCAGCTCCGCAAGGCGCTCGACCAGATGGACCGCCCGGACATCCTCGTGGTCGTCGGCGGCGTGATCCCGCCCGCGGACTTCGACGAACTCCGCGCTGGCGGCGCCGACGCGATCTTCCCGCCCGGCACCGTGATCGGCGAAGCCGCCAGCGGCCTCGTCGAACTCCTCATCGAGCGTCTCGGGCTCGAGCGCCCAGGCGATGTCGTCACCGCCTGATCGGCGGCGTGCCCGCCCCTCGGTCGACGCGCTCGCCGAGGGGGTGCTCGCCGGCGACCGGACCAAACTCTCGCAGGCGATCACGCTGGCCGAGAGCCGCCGCCCGGCCGATCAAGCTCTCGCGCAGGAGCTGATCGCGAAGGTGCTGCCGCACACCGGCGGGGCCCGCCGGATCGGCGTCACCGGCGTGCCCGGCGCGGGCAAGTCGACCACGATCGAAGCACTCGGTGTCTGGCTCGTGGAGCAGGGCCACCGGGTCGCGGTGCTCACGATCGACCCGTCGAGCGCTCGTTCAGGCGGCTCGATCCTCGGCGACAAGACCCGCATGCAGCGCTTGGCGCTCCTCGACCACGCCTACATCCGCCCGTCACCGTCGTCCGGCGTGCTCGGCGGCGTCGCGCGGCGCACGCGTGAAGCCATGCTGCTGTGCGAGGCAGCCGGGTTCGACGTGGTGATCGTCGAGTCCGTGGGCGTCGGCCAGTCGGAGGCGGTGCTGGCCGACCTCGTCGACTGCTGCGCGCTACTCCTCGTACCCGGCGCTGGCGACGACCTTCAGGGCATCAAGCGCGGCATCATGGAAATCGCCGACGTCGTGGTCGTCAACAAGGCCGACGGCGACCGCGTCATGCTCGCGCGGAGGGCGGCGTCCGACTACCGCCAGGCGCTGCACCTGCTCCCACCCGCCACCCCGGGCTGGACGACGGTCGTCCTCACCTGCAGCGCCACCGAGGGCACTGGCCTGCCAGAGGTGTGGCAGGCCGTCGAGGACCATCGCGCGCATCTCGAACAGGACGGCGCGCTCACGCGCCGCCGCGAAGCGCAGCAGCTCAGGTGGCTGCGATCGCTCGTCGACGAGGCCGTACTCGCCGCCTTCCACGCCCGGCCAGGCGTCGCGGAGGCGCTGGCCATCGCCGAGGCCGCCGTCACGGACCAGTCGCAGACGGTGCCTCAGGCCACCGCGACGGTCCTCGAAGCCGCCGAAAACGGCTTCGAGTCCGCAGCGAAGTAACGCCCGCCGCGAGGTGACGCCCGCCGCGGAGTAACGCCGCCCGACCGTCGTGGCCCGGGCGGAGCCATTGGTTACGGAGTGGTGGCGGGCGTCGTTCCGGCCGGAGAGGTCGAGGCCGGAGTCGTCGCCGCGTCTTGACTCGTGCCGATGTACCACTTGCCGTCGACCCGCTCGAACTGGGTGACGCGGCCTGAGACCGTGCCCTCCGCCAGATCGCCGTCGACCTTGATGTCCTCGATCTTCTGCGGCTTCAGATCCGCGGTGTCGGACTGCTTGGCGATCTTCGTGGTGATCGTCGCGCATTTCTCCTTGACGGTGCCCTTGCCCTTCGCGCCGGCGACGAGGATCTTGAGCGAATCCGGAGCGAGGAGGTCGCAGAACGCGGCGCCGTCGCCCGCCTGGAGCGCCTTGAACGCGGCGTCGCTGACGGCCTGAATGGCCGGAGCTTCGGGGCTGGCCGCCGCGGATTTCGCCTTCGCGGGTTCGTCGTCTCCGCCGCAGCCGGCGAGCACAAGGGAGAGGCCGAGGAGCGCCGCGGCGCGTCCGATCGGCAGGCGGCGGACGCCGTGGCTGGTGCGAAGCTGCGGCGCGCGGGACGCCTGGTCGGCTCCGCTGCGGCTCGTGACGGTGGACATCCGCGGAGTATCTCAGCGACCGGGCCGGCCGCGCCCCGGTGACGTCCGTCGCTCGACCGACCGGGAGGCCCGTCGGGGCCTGCGACCGCCAAGTGGCTCGCGACGACTGGCCGCTGCGGTACCGTCCGCGCGCGCCATGCTTGACCGCCCGACCCCACCGCCGACCGGCCCGCAGCGCACCGATTCCCACGGCAGAGGCCTCCCGGACGACACGCGCGCGGCGCTGCGCGCCGAGCGCGCAGCGCGCCATGCCGCGCGCGACGCGAGGCGCCGCGACGCCCAGCGCGCCCGTCGCAAACGGCTGGTGAGCAAGCTCGGCCCGGTCGCGCTCGCCGCCGTCGTCGTGCTCGGCGGAGCGTTCACGGGTCTCCAGTTGGCGTCCGGCGATCAGCCGACCCCAAGCCCGGCCGCCCAGCGCGGCGTGGAGCAGGCCGGCACGTCGCCAGAGTTCGACTCCTCGCAGACGGTCGCGAACGGACCCATCACGGCACCGACGAGCGCGAGTCTGCTCGACCTCAAACTGGCGGGCACCACCGACGCGTTCGCGATCGACTTCAAGGACCCGCCGCGCAGCGGCGTGCTGTTTGATCTGGATACCGGCCGGGTCCTTTGGCGCAAGAGCCCAGACCGAGTCCTCCCCATCGCGAGCGTCACGAAGATGATGACCGCGCTCGTGGTGGTCAACGAGCTCAAGGCCGGTGCCAAGGTGAAGATCACCAAGGACGCCCTGAAATACACGGGGTCAGGCGTCGGCGTGCTGCCCAAGGGCAAGTCAGTCGGACTGTCGGCAATGCTCCATGGCCTCCTGCTGGCCTCGGGCAACGACGCCGCGATCGCCCTCGCGATCGCCGCCAGCGGCAGCCAGAAGGCGTTCATTCGAGACATGAATCTGCGGGCACAGGCGATGGGGCTCACCTGCACCAAATACGCGTCACCCAGCGGCATCGTCGACAAGGGCAACCACTCGTGCGCCGCCGATCTCGCCGTCCAGGCCAAGGCCGTGCTCGACCATCCGCGCCTCGCCCCGATCGTGGGCCGCCGCCAGGCGACGCTGAAGTTCCCGATCAAGGGCGGCAAGCTCTTCCTCTACAACCACAACCCGCTGCTCAAACAGCAGTTCCCCGGCACCATCGGGGTCAAGACGGGCTACACCGACGCGGCGGGCAAGACGTTCGTCGCCGCCGTCCGGCACAAGGGCAAGCGCTACGGCCTCGTGCTCCTGCACTCGCCGGACATCGGCAAGCAAGCCAAACAGCTCTTCCAGCGCGCCTACGCCGCCGACGCCTAATCGCGTGCGGCCCACGGCGCCCCGGATCGCTGACCGAGGGTCGCTGGTCGAGGGTCGCTGGTCGCGGGTCGCTGGTCGCGGTTCCCGGGTCCCGGGTCCCGGGTCGCGGGTCGCTGGTCGCACAAGACGAGCACCATCGTCACCCCGATCATCGGTCGTGATCGCTGTGTGAAGCGTCCCTCGATCGAGCGACGAACTCCGAGTCTGGCGCGTTGGCGCTGGTAGCGTCGAGTCATGCGCCTGTCCCAGCGTCTTGCCCCTTCGATCGCGCTTGCGGCCGTGGCCCTGGCCGGCCTGCCCGCGGTGGCCTCCGCAGCGACGGATCCAGCCGCACCCACGCCGATCCTCCCGCGCCCAGGCGCATGTGAGGTCATCGCTCCGCCGGTCCAGGGTGCCGTGAAGTTCGCGATCTCGCCATCCAAGGTGAAGGAGGGCACCCAGCCCCGCCTCCGCTACCTGATCCTGAACGTCGGCAAGACGTGCCTCGGGTACACCGGCGCGCCGTACGGCCTCCAGCAGTCCGGCTTCGCTGGCTGGTCCGACATCCCGTGGGACACCGGCATCTGGCCCCAGTACATCCGCACCATCAAGCCCGGCGGATACGTCGTCGGCACCACGGCCCCACTCCCGGCCAGCCTCAGCGCCGGCGGCTTCTACCGCGTGATCCCAAAGTTCACGCCCGACGCCGAGCAGCCCGTCGCCAGCGCGCTCTTGACTGTCGTCTAACGGCGAGCCAGCTCGCGAGTTCAGCGAAGCCTGAACTCGTGGTTGCGACCACCTAACGCTTCAACAGCCCGGCGCCAGCGGGCCCATCGGCTGGCGAGAGCGGCGCGATGGATGCGCTGACGGCGGACTGGACTCGACGCCGGCTACGGCGCCAACGGGCCTATCGGCCAGTTCCCCGCTCCCAAACGCTGGGCTCCACGTTAGACCACAAAATAGGGTGTGCTTTGTACTAAAACGGTCAGTCAAAACTACGCCCTATTTTCCGGTACGACACTTCCGCATCGCCCCGGGCGCGCTCGGCGAGTGCGGCGCGCCGAATGAGCTGGCGGCGGGCGAGGCTCGACGCCGGCTTCGGCGCCGGCGGGCCTATTCAGCAAGTCCGAGGACCCAGACTCCTCATCGCCTTTAGACCACAAAATAGGGTGGACTTTGTACGACCCCGGTTTCGGGAAAAGTCCACCCTATTTTCCGGTGTGAGAATCCGGCCCGCCCGAGGCCCGTCAGCGCCGCAGCCGGCGCGGACTCCCGCCCGCAACCCGCTCGGGCCGCCCGCCCCCTCGGTGCGAAGAGGCCCGCGGGCGGCAAACCCAGCGCCGACTCCCGCCCGAGAAGACTTCGACACCGTCCCCCACCCGCGCAAAGGGACTTCGACATCGTCCCCCGCCCCGCGCGGAGGCACCTCGACTCCTCCCCCACACGCGCCGAGGAGGCTTCGACACTGCGGCCCCGCATCGCGGGGCCGCAGCACGAACGATCGGTCAGTGGCTCGTGGCCACTGAGGCGATGAGGCCTACTTGCCGCTGAGCTTGTAGGGAACCTGCGAGGTGACCGTGTTCCCGAGGGTGTCCTTCACGGTCGTGACGAGCGTCAGCTTGACGGGCTTGCTGCCCTTGATTGCCTTCAGGGCCTTGCGACCTTCCTTGGTCGAGAAGATCGAGACCTTGACGGTCTCGCCCGGTGCCGTGCTGGTCGCGGTGCCGGTGCCGACCACGATCGGCGCCTTCGGAGCCTTCTTCTTCTTTTTCTTCGGAGCGAAGGCGCTCTTCGAACCCTTCTTATCCTTGGCGACCGGCAGCAGCAGCTGCTGCGTCACGGTGCCGGGTTCATCGAGCGTGATGAATGAGAACAGACCGCTCTTGAGGAACGACTTGAGGGTCGTGCTGGGCGCACCGAGGTCGTTCTTCTTGATGACCGGAGCTGCCACGTCCACCGGGGGCGCCGGCGGAACCACACCGACCGGCACGGTCGTCGTGACCGTGAGGGTGGTGGTCACGTCTCCGGCGGTCGTCTGGCGGACTTCGCGGTAGGTGATCAGATCGCCCGCCTGGATAGGCGTCCCGAAGTTGACGCCGTACGCCGTCGCGGTCGCGCTGGTGAGGCGCCCATGGCCGACGGCCTCGTATGGCGCACCGGGCACACCGGTCCGCGCGGTGCGGCATTCCGCGTCGCGGTCGAGGTAGTAGGTCTGACCAGCGGGTGCCGGGATTGCCGGCGGTGCCGGCGCCACGTCCGCCACGGCGACCGACTTGTAGAGCCCGTAATCGAAGTAGTAGCAGGTGCCCACGAAGTCACTCGTGTCCGACCCAGTCGGCTTTGCCCTCCAGGTGTAGACCCCGGGCGTAACACCGTGACGGAGGACCGCACGAGCGACACGGCGCTCGAGTGTCGCCGTGACTTCGGTGCCTTCAGCCGTTCGACCGATCGTCGCGTCGGGGCTCCCGATGACACTCGAGATCACGGCGGGCGCTGCGGTCACCGTGGTGTCGAAGACGGTCGCCTTGGTGTCGCTGCGGTAGACCCGAAGCAGATCACCCGGAACCAGCGAGATCGGAATCGACGTACCGCTGTCGTCCTCCGTCTTGAGCGCGGCGCCGCCTCGAAGCTGCTCGAGGTTGCCGCAGCTGAAGGACGGACGCTTGATCGCCGGCGTCACGAAGACGCCGTTCTTGTCGTAGTTCGAGTTGTAGGTGCCACAGATCCCCTCGGCAGGCTCGACGTACCCCGGGGCGGCAAACTCAGCTTCCGTGGGGTCCTGGCTCACGTACCCGTCGTACGAGCCGGTGGGAAGTCGGCCCGGGTTCGGCGCCGGCTGGCCCCCGTCGTACCAGTAGTCGGCCGGGAAGGTGGAGTAGCTGATGGACTTGTACAGCGGCGACGCTTCGGCCGGTGCCGCAAACGTGAGCGCGCTTGCCGACAACGCCAGAGCGAAGCCAGCGCGACGCAGACGCGCCGCCGGGTGGTGGGAAAGGGTCATGGGTCCTCGAGGGTGGGTGGACGCTGTGGACAACCGCCGGGGCGCGCAAACGCACCGCAACGGCGCGTCGCACGGTAACCGGCCCCTCCCCGGAAAGACAGCAATTCCAATTCGCCGCAAGCGCCGTCACGAGTCTCGCCCCCAGAACGCGACGACGCAGCCGAGCCCCAGCTGGGCGCCGACCAACCCAAGCACGTAGCCCCCGCAGCCAACGGGCGGGGCGGGGGCGACCCAGCCGGGGCGAGTCCGCGGCGGACTGTCCGGTTCTGGCCGCTAGGCCATAACCGGACCGTCCGATCGTCGGCCCCGGCTGGGTCACCCCCGCCCCGCCCCAACCAAGGACTACTTGCCAGACCCCTTGGAGTCGCCCAGCTCGAGCACGGCCAGGAACGCCTCTTGTGGCACCTCGACGCGCCCGACCTGCTTCATGCGCTTCTTGCCCTTTTTCTGGTTCTCCAGGAGCTTGCGCTTGCGGGAGATGTCGCCGCCGTAGCACTTGGCGGTGACGTCCTTGCGGAAGGCCTTCACGGTCTCGCGGGCGATGATCTGGGCGCCGATGGCGGCCTGGATCGGCACGTCGTACTGCTGGCGCGGGATCTTCTCGCGGAGCTTTTCGGTGAGCTGGCGGCCGATGTCGTAGGCCTTGTCGCGGTGCACGACCATCGAGAGCGCGTCGACGGAGTCGCCGCCGAGGAGCACGTCGAGCTTGGCGAGGTTCGACGCGCGCAGGCCGAGCAGCTCGTAGTCCAGCGACGCGTAGCCCTTGGTGCGCGTCTTGAGCTGGTCGAAGAAGTCGAGGACGATCTCGGCGAGCGGGAGGTCGTAGATCAGGTTGACGCGATCTTCGGAGAGGAAGCTCATGCCGCCGGTGGTGCCGCGCTTCTCCTGGCACAGCTCCATGATCGTGCCGACGTACGCCTTGGGCGTGAGGATCGACGCGCGGATGTACGGCTCGCGGATCTCCTTGATGCCGTTGGGGTCCGGGAAATCCGACGGGTTGTGGACCTGGATGATCTCGCCGGTGTTCATCTCGACTTCGAAGCCCACCGACGGCATCGTCGCCATGAGCTCGAGGTCGTACTCGCGCTCCAGGCGCTCGCGGACGATGTCCATGTGCAGTAGGCCGAGGAAGCCGCAGCGGAAGCCGAAGCCGAGGGCGTCGGAGTTCTCCGGCTCCCACGAGAGCGCAGCGTCGTTGAGCGTGAGCTTTTCGAGCGCGTCGCGGAAGTCGGGGTAGTCGGCTGCATCGATCGGGAACAGGCCGCAGAAGACCATCGGCTGCACTTCGCGGTAGCCCGGCAGGGCCTCAGTCGCGCCGTGGTAGCGGGTCGTGATCGTGTCGCCGACCTTGAGCAGCTTGACGTCCTTGACGCCGGTGATGAGGTAGCCCACCTCGCCGACCGAGAGCTGCGTGACGGGCGTCATCTGCGGCGAGAAGAAGCCGATCTCGTCGGCTTCGGCGAAGAGGTCGGCCTGCATCGCGTGGATGGCATCGCCCTTCTTCAGGACGCCGTCGACGACGCGGATGTAGGCGATGACGCCGCGGTATTGGTCGAACTCGGAGTCGAAGATCAGCGCGCGCGCCGGGGCGTTGATGTCGCCCTCCGGCGGCGGCACGCGGCGTACGAGCTCCTCAAGCACCTCGTGCACGCCATCGCCGGTCTTGCCAGAGATGATCTTGATGTCGGCGGCCTCTTCGCCCATCAGCTCCTGCACTTCGGACGCGACGCGCTCGGGCTCAGCGCCAGGGAGGTCGATCTTGTTCAGACACGGGATGAGTTCGAGGCCCGCGTCGATCGCCAGGTACGTGTTCGCGACCGTCTGCGCCTCAACGCCCTGCGACGCGTCGACGACGAGCAGCGCACCCTCACAGGCCTGCAGCGACCGCGACACCTCGTACGTGAAGTCGACGTGGCCGGGCGTGTCGATCAGATGGAACTGGTACGTCTCGCCGTCGTCCGCTTCGTAGTAGACGCGAACGGCCTGGGACTTGATCGTGATCCCGCGCTCACGCTCGAGCTCCATCGAGTCGAGCAATTGGGCCTTCATATCGCGCGCAGAGACCGTCTTCGTCATCTCAAGGATGCGGTCGGCGAGCGTCGACTTGCCGTGGTCGATGTGCGCGATGATCGAGAAGTTGCGGATCTTGCTCTGGTCTGACATCGCGAACCCTCCAGGTTAGAGCGCGCGGGGGTAGGGCGCGGCGAGGGTTGGTCTGGGCCGTGACGGGGCGGAGTGGTCCCCCTCTGGTCGCCGCTACCGTAGGCGGCGATTGCTGGCCGGGGTTCGGGCATTGGACGCTCGGCCTCCCGCCGGGGGACCACTCCGCCCCGCCCCTGCTGATCGCGTTCGCCGGCCCTACGGTGGGTCGCGTTCTGGACGTTGGTGTCAGTCGGCTGGGTCGACCCTGAGCTGCCTTCGGCGGGATTCGCGTTCTGGACCTTGGTGTTAGCTGGCTGGGGTGACGGTGACCGTGCCGTTGGAGAAGAGGCCGTCGGAGCCGAGGGTGATGGCGCCTTGGACGGGGATGGTGCCACCGGTGGCTGGCAGCGTGAACGGCGTGCGCGGGAACCCGATGGGCCGCGGGCCGGTAAGGGGGTTGTCGGTGATCACCGGTCCGCAGTTGCAGCCAGGCGTGGGCGGGTCGACGCAGTGGAAGGTGTAGTCCACGACGGTGTCGTTGGTGAAATCAACAGCCACCGAGATCGTCTCCGGCCCGGTCTTGGTCACGGTGACCGACCACGTGCCGCTCGACACCGGGTTGATGATGGTGCAGATATCGATCTTCGACGCCGACGCCAGCGGCGACCATGTCACGGGCCCAGAGGCCGTCGACTTCGCGGGTGCGCTGTCCTTGACGGGAGCGGTCACCAACGTGCCAGACAACGATGCCGAGGCGTCGTGCGTGGCAAAGACGCCACGCTCGGTGTCCGCCAGCGTGACCGTGTACTTCGCCTGGCACGCGCCGTTCTTCAGGTTCTTCTGCAGGCGATCGGCGACGACCTTGCGGATGTACTCGACGGCGGCGTACGTGAGGTACGTGGTCGCGATGTCGGTGTAGATCATGCCCTTGATGTTGCTGATCGACTTGTAGTCCCAAGGCGTTTCCCCCTTGGCGAAGTTCACGCCGGACTGCGGGCCAAAGATGCCACCCGCGTTCGGGTTGATGTGGCTCGACTGCTCCTTGATGGCCGCGGTGAAGTCGCCGCTGCCCTCGCCGAAGATGCCCTTGCTCGTGAAGCCGCTGCCGACGCGTCGGCCGCGCCAGGTGCTCGTCTTCTCGCCGGTGCCGCCGAACTGGAACTCGGTCTGCACGTCGACGTTGTCAATGGTCTTCCAAGCGCCGTCGTCGCCGATGGCCAGTTCGTAGCTCGAGTCGACCTTCGCGGAGATCGTCTGCGAGGCGCCGTCCGTGGTGATCGTGATCTTGGCCGAGGCGGAAAGCTTCCCGTCGACCTTGCCGTCTTTCGGGCAGGCGGTCGGAGCGTCGTTGAAACTCACTTCCAGCTTCACCTTGGCCGACTTCGCGTCGGTGACTTTGTCGGCTCCGAGTTCCTTCAGGCCCTTGCCGTCGGCGGAGAACTCGACGGTCGCGGAGGCCTGGTACCCCAGCTTGCCATCGGTGTTGACATCGGAGGCGTCGAGCTTGGCCGACCCCTGCGTGCCCTTCGCCGGGTCACCAAACGTCTGATTGAGATGAATGCCCTTGTCGTCGGCGAGGCGACGGGCCTGCATGCCGCTGCGCCACTGGTTGAGGGTGCGATCGACGAGAGCCTTCGTCGCCTTCTTGCCGACCTTCTGCTCGATCTTGTCGAGCGCTTCCGGGTCGACCGTGAGTGCCTGATTGATCTGGTCGGCGGCACTCGCCACCGACCCCTGCGAGGTCGTCGCCGGCGGCTCAAGCCGCGAGGCTTTGAGCTTCGGCGGCTTGGCGCATTTCGGCTTGCCCGTCTTGGTCTTGGCGACCTTGGCCTTCGTGCCCGAACCGATCAGCACCGGGACTGTCCCGGCTTTGCACTTCAGCTTCTTGGCAGCCTGCGCTGGGGTGGTGCCACCGGCAAACAGCGCCGCAGAGAGCAGGAAGATCCAAAAGGGGTGCC
Organism: Solirubrobacteraceae bacterium; assembly: GCA_032119595.1. Lineage (GTDB taxonomy): Bacteria > Actinomycetota > Thermoleophilia > Solirubrobacterales > Solirubrobacteraceae > JAGIBJ01. Next base: position 69,880 of record JAUMBQ010000005.1, read on the forward strand.
GGACCACCGAGCGAGAGCGCATGACGGCGATCTTGACGCGTTGGCAGCCGCGCCACAATGCGGAGAAACCCGCGGATCGTGGTGCCGAGGCGCCAGCGCCGTCGTCCGGCAGCTCGACAACCGCGCCCTGAACCGGCGCTCCGGCTGGGCCGGCGCGGCTACCGTGGTCGGGTGCTCCGGCGTCTCCTGGTGCTGTCGGTCGTCGGGCTGCTCCTCGCGACTGGCGGCCGAATCATTCTGCTCATCGCGGCCAGCGGCACGCCGGACGCGGCTGACGCAGGCGAGGTCGCTGCCGTCCCTGCCGGGCAGCACCGAGCCGCGATCATCTTTGGCGCGGGGCTTCGCGACGGCAAGCCTGGGCCGCTTCTCGTGGACCGGATCAAGGCCGGCGAGAAGCTGCTGGCCGAGCGGCGGGTGGATCTGCTCCTGCTCACCGGCGACAACTCCCGCGAGGAGTACGACGAGCCTGGGGCCATGTACGCGCGGGTCCTCTCCGACGGCGTGCCGGCCACGCAAGTTGCCGTCGACTACGGCGGACGACGCACGTGGGATTCGTGCGTGCGCGCCCGCCGAGTGTTCGGAGTCCGGCGCGCGATCATCGTCACCAACGACTTCCACCGCGCGCGAACCGTCGTGTCATGTGAGGCCGCCGGGATCGAAGTCGACGGCGCCGTCGGGACCTCCACAGGGCCGTACCGTCGCGTCGACCAGACGAAGTGGAAGGTCCGCGAGCTCGTCGCCTCGTGGCGAGGCGGCGTCGATGCGTGGGTCCGCCATCCGAAGGTGCCGGTCGGTGGCCAGCCGATCGACCCGTATGACGCCTGCGCGGTCTGGCGTTCCCTGAGTCCCGAGGACCGCGGCAGCAAGCCGGGCGACTGCTGAGCGACGTACGCTCTCCTCGTGTTCTCAAACCCGACGACTCCGACGTGGCCCGTGGCAGCCGGCGCCCTGCTGGCCGGCTTCGCCGTCGCCGACCTCACGGGAGTTCGCGCCCTCGGCGGCATCGTGCTCTTCCTGGGCGCACTCTGGTGCGGCCTGCACTGGAAGACCCACCGCGGCCTACCAATCGCGCTCTCGCTGGTGTTCCTGCTCCTCGCGCTGTTCGCGCTCTCGCACGTGCTGGGAGACCAGATCGGGGCGTGGCCCTCGGTGTTCGTCGTCAGCGCAGTGATGGGCGCCGCTGCCTGGGCCGTCGCGGATCGCCGCGACGTGCCGCACGTCAACGACGTGGTGTAGATCGGCGCTACCGCGCGAGTTTCGCCCGCAGGGCTCGTTCGAGCCGCACGGCCTCCTCGACGTGCAGGGCGCGGAGCGTCAACACGTACACCGCGCTCCCGAGCCCGAGCGACAACGCGAGGCTGATGATCAGCCCGAACGTGCCGCCCCCGACGACGCCGCGCACCGCGGCGTCGACGGCCAGGACGACCACGGTGAGCACGGCGGCAGCCGCGAGCACTCGGCTAGCGGTCTTGAGCGTGCGCCCGAGCCCCAGCGACCCGCCGAGACGCCCGTGGAGCACAAAGATCTGCGCGCCGACCACGGCGATGTTGGCGACGACGGTGCCCGCAACGATGCCGGCGATCCCGAGCGGCTTGTAGAGCGCGACCGACACGATCACGTTGACGACGAGGCTGAGCACCGCGATACGCGTCGTCGTCCACGGATCCTTGAGCGCGAAGAAAGTTCGGGTCAGCAGCAGGTTGATGCCGTTGAGTGGAAGCGTGATCGAGAAGACCCAGAGCGCCTCGGCGGTCATCGTCGTGGACTCGGGCGTGAACTTGCCACCCTCGTAGACGAGCCGGATGATCGGAGCGGCCAGCGCGATCGAGACCGCCGCGGCCGGGATCAGCAGGACGAGAATCTGCCGCATCCCATCGCCGATGATGTCGCGGAGATCGTCGTGATCGTGGCGGGCCGCGGCGCGGCTGAGGGCCGGGAAGAGCACGGTCGCGATCGCGACGCTGAAGATGCCCTGCGGCAGCATGTACAGCCGGAACGCGGCGTCGATCGCGCGGATCGCGCCGTCGCTGATCTTGGCCCCGAGGGTGGAGTTGATGAGCAGGTTGAAGTTCACGAGGCCGAGCCCGAGCGCGACCGGGATCATCAGCGTGAGCACCTTGCGGACCTGCGGGTCGCGGGCACCCTCGAGGCGTGGCCGACCCCAGCGGAACCCGGCCTTGCGGACCATCGGAAGCGCAAGCATGAGCTGCGCGATCGTGCCCACGAGCACGCCGACGGCATAGCCGTAGAGTTCATCCGGGCCGTCGAGCGTCACGTGCGTGACGACCATGAACACCATGATCAGCACGTTCCAGAGCACCGGCGAGACCGCCGGCACTGTGAAGTGATCCTCGGCGTTCAGGATGCCGACAAGAAGGCCGTTGATCCCGAGCAGCGCGACGACCGGGAACATGATCTGGGTCAGCACGACCGCGAGATCCACATCGGCCTGGCTGAGCTTCGAGTCGCCCGCAAACAGGGGCACGATCACCGGGCTGAGCAGGATCGAGACGGCGGTGATCGCCGACAGGCCAAGCAGCGCGACCCAGGCAAGCTCCGCTGCCAGCTTCATCGCGTCCTTGCGGCGTCCTTGCTGAAGCAGGTCGCTAAAGACCGGGACGAACGCGGCCGAGAGCGCGGCGTCCGCGAAAAGGGAACGCAGCAGGTTCGGGATCTGGAAGGCCAGCGTGAAGGCGGAGATCGGGCCTTCGGTGCCGTAAAACCGGGTCGAGAGCACCTCGCGGATCAGGCCCGCTACCCGCGAGAAGGCGGTGAGCAGCGAGAAGATCGCGGTGTTGCGCGCGCGTCCGGCGGGGGTTGGCTGCGCGTTGGTCTGCCCGGCAGGGGCCTCCGCCATCGGCTTCGTGGTGATGACGGTCGACTGGTCGTCGAAGTCGGGGCGTTGGGTCTCGGCTCGCGCGGCCGGTTGGTCACCGGGCCGGCCGGGCTGGTTCGCCTGCTGTGCGGCGAGGACTGAGGCGTCACGAGGGCCGAGGGGGCGATCGGCGCCACGCGAGCCGCCCGGGCGACCGGGGAGGTCGAAGTCGGGGGCGTCGTAGTCGCTGGCGCCGAGGTCTGATCCGGCACGACGGCGTCCGCCCGGCGTCGATGGGACCGATGGATCCATGCCCCCGCGGGGGGCGTCGGCGGTCGGAATGTCGCCCGGGCGCGGGGTCGCGGTGCCGCGGCTGCCTCGGCCTCCCCCACGTCGGCGCTCGCGGCGATCCCGTTCGGTGACCTCGCGGGCAGCCGCCCTCGCGGCTTCCTTGGGATCGCGTCCCTCGGCTGCGGCCTGGGCGGCCGCAGCCTCGCGCGCTGCCATCCGCGCCGCAGCTCGGGCGGCAGCGGCCGACCGCTCTGGTGAGTCCCCTGCCATGAGCCGACGATCGTATCCGGCCAGTGGCAGCGAAACCCGCTCCTGCTCTTGCGCTCGGCGCCGCGGCCGAGCCTTTCGGCTGTTCCTGAGACGCCGCGGCGGGAACCCTGGACGCCGCTGAGCAATTCGCCGACGAAGGGCACCGCATCGCGGAGACGTTGTCGGTATCGTCTGCCGTCGCTCTATGGCAAACATTGCATCCCAGAAGAAGCGCATTCTGCGCAGCGAACGCGAGCGGCTTGAGAACAAGCGCTACACGTCGTCGATCAAGACGTACTTCCGTCGTCTCGAGGCGTCCGTCGCCTCGAACGATGACGCGAAGGCGACCGATGATCTCCGTCTTCTTCAGAAGACGATCGACAAGGCCGTCAAGCGCGGCGCGCTGCACAAGAACACCGGCGCTCGCAAGAAGTCCCGCGCCGTGCGGCTCCGCCGCGGCGCCAGCGCGTAACCCGCGCTAGCTTCACCGCTCTTCCACGACACGTTTTGCGCCCGGCTCGTCCGGGCGCTTTGTCGTTCTCAGGCCGACTAAACGCTGAGCGGCCAAAATGTGTTGCCCCGACAACAACAAATGGCCGCTCACCCCCGCCCGCGCGCCCAGCCAGCGCTGAGCGGCAAAAATGTGTTGCCCCGACAACAACAAATGGCCGCTCACCGCCGCTCACGCCACCGCCCGCGCTTATGGCGCGACCGGGCCCGCGAATGCCGCTTAGCGCGAGGCGGTGACCGGCGGCCGGAAGAGCTGCTGGATCACGAGAACGTCGGGGTCGCCGGCGGCGCCGCCACGGCTGGCGATCTCGATCGCGCTCAGCCGGACGACCAGCGTGTCGAGCCAGGCGCGGTCGGCGCGAGCGGCCTCCTGAACGCGCTTCCCGCGTGCCCACGGCGGCCCCTTGACCGACGCCTCGACCTGCTGCCGTGACTCGCCAGCGGCCAGCCGAACGGCGAGATCGCGGAGCTCGCGCGCCCGGGACTGCACCATCATGAGCAGCCGGACCGACGTCTCGCCGCGGCTGCCAAGTTCGAGCATGAGGCGCAGCGCTTGCTGCTCGTTGCCTGCAACCAGCGCGTCGACCAGCGGCCAGGCGACAAGATCGGCGTCGTCGCCGACGAACGGCGCCACGTCCGAAGCGCCGAGGCGGACGCCCGGCTCGGTGCCGAGCGCCAGAACTTCCAAGACCCGCGTGAGCCGTGACGGGCGACGCCCAATCCGATTGCCGATCATCTCGGCTGCTTCGCGGTCGAGTTCGATCTTCCGCTCGGACGCTTCCCGGACAACCCAGCCGGCCAGGTTCTTCTCCTCGGGCAGCTTGACGAGGTCGATCACGCCGCCGCATTTGCCGACCGCCTCGATGAGCGACGCGGGCGCGGTCTTGCTCTTTTCCTCGCGGGCGAAGAACGCGATCGTGGTGGTGGCGTCGAGCTGGCCGAGCGCAGGAACGAGGCGCTGCGCGACCTCTTTGTCCTTCCACTTCTGCACGTCGTCAACGATGATCACGCGGTGTTCGGCCCCCAGCGTGAGAGCGCCGAGCGCGTTCGCGGCAGCGTCGGGCGTGGCCTCGGCACCTTCGAGGAACTCCAGGTCGGCACCGAGGCGCTGGGCCAGGTTGCGGAGATTCGCGCGACGTTCGGCGAGCTTGCCGTGATCGTCGCCGTGGAGGAGATAGGCGGGCTTGAGGTTCGCCACGAGCACCCCACGGTAGAGCACCCGTCTGGCCAGCGCCGCGTGCGCCAGCGGAAATTGCGCGCAGAGCGGCGAACGGGTTTACGCTGGCGCGATGCAGACGATTGCCGAGGGCGTGATCCGGATCCAATTGGCTCCGCGCGCCGGGCTGAACGCGTACCTCCTCGGCAAGACGATCCTCGTCGATACGGGCCTCCCGTTCCAACGTGGTCGGCTCGAACGCGCGCTGATCGATCACCAACTTGAGCGGATCGTCCTGACGCACGCGCACATCGACCACGCCGGTACGGTGGCGGCGCTGTCGGCTGAGCACGGGTGCGAAGTCCTGTGCGGTGCCGCCGACCTCGCCGACCTCGCTGCGGGCATCTCGCCACCCCTCGCGCTGGGCCGCCCGATGATCCCGATCCAGCGGGCGATCGTGCGGTACCGCGGACTGCGGTCCAGTGCCCTTCGCGACGGAGACGACGTCGGCGAAGGCTTCATCGCGGTCGGCACACGAGGCCATACGCCCGGGCACCATGCCTTGTGGCGTGAACGGGACGGGGTCCTCATCGCGGGCGACGCGCTCTTCGGCGTTTCGAAGTTCCTGCGCACCGGCGTCTTCCCGCCTTTCGGCATCGATCAGCCTGATCGGGACGGCTGCACACGCGCGATCATCCGCATGGCAGAGCTTCGCCCGAAGCTGATCGCCTTCGGCCATGGCCCGCCACTCGTCGACGACGCCGCCCACCAGCTCTCAGCCCTGGCGAAGACCCTGCGGTAATCGCTGCGGGCACCCTCCCGGTTCGGAGAAGAAACCTTGGCTCCGGGGTCCGCGATGAGAAGATGGGCCGATGCGCATCGCTTTGAACGTCATCTGGCTGATCTTCGGGGGTATTTGGCTCGCGATCGGTTATGCCTTTGCGGCGCTCATCTGCTTCTGCTTGATCGTGACCATCCCGTTCGGGATCGCGTCGCTGCGCATCGCGATGTTCACACTCTGGCCGTTCGGTCGCCGCATCGAACGCCGGGCCGACGCCGGTGCCGCGTCGACGATCGGCAACGTCCTGTGGTTCGTGCTCTTCGGCTGGTGGCTGGCCCTCGGCCATCTCATCAGCGGCATCGCCATGTGCATCACGATCATCGGGATTCCGCTCGGTCTCGCCAACTTCAAGATGATCCCGATCTCGTTCACCCCGCTCGGCCGCGAGATCGTCGACGCCGACGCGGGCGCCGCCCCAGGCCAGTTCGTCGCGACGCGCTAGCCGTCGCGACGGCTCAGGCACGCGTCCGGTTCGTCGTGCCATTCGCGCGGCCGGTTCACCTCCGCTTGATCGCGATCTTCTGCACCAACACGCGCCCTGCGGCGTCGGCGCGGATGTCGAGGGTGCCGTCTCGATCGGTACGCAGGGTTGGGACGCCGGCGGCCTGAAGGGTCGCGAGGGTGGCCGGCGTCGGGTGGCCGTAACCGTTTGGGGTGCCGAGACTGATCACCGCGAGCTGCGGGCGGAGCCGTCGCAGAACCGTCGGCAGTTCCTCATCGTTGCTGCCGTGATGGCTGACGAGTAGCACATCGCCCTGGAGGTTCGGAATCGTCGTGAGGACATTGCCTTCGGCGTCTGCTGGGAGCAGCGCTCGCAGCGTTCCGATCTGCGCTTCGACGACGACGGCACGGTCGTTTGGGTCGCCAGGCTGCGCCGCCGCGCGACCAGTAGGCCAGCGCAGCCGCAAGGCGACCCGCCCGAACGCGACCCGCTGGCCGACCGTCGCTGGCACGACCCGGACGCCGCGCCGCTTGGCCGCCCTAACCGCGGCGTCGTGCGTCGGCCCGCCGCCAGGCATCCCGCCGTCGAGCAGAAGATCGGTCGGAAACGCGCCGATGACGGCTGCCGCGCCGCCGTCGTGATCGGCCGCGGGGTGACTCAAGATGACGGCTCGCAGCCGCCGCACACCCGTACGGCGCACGGCCGCCACGACGCCGCCATCCAACGGACCCGCATCGATCAACACGCCCTCCACCCCATCCTGGAGCAGCGTCGCGTTGCCCTGACCGATGTCGAGGACGACCATTCGAGGCTGTGCGGGAGGTCTCGGCACGGCCATCGCCAGCACCACGAATGCCGCAGCGGTCACGGCGCCGACGACGCGCTTCGGTGGCCGAAGCACTCCCGCGAGCGCGATCCCTACGACGACCGCCGCTGCACCCTGCCACCCGACGACGGCATACGAGCGATGTTCCGACCATGTCGCCACCGACAGGGTGATGCCCGCGGCCAGCCCACCCGGCTGTGCCAGGAGCGCTGCGACGACCGGAGCGATCGGCGTGAACACCGCGGCCAACGCGCCGCTCCAGACGGCGATCCCGACGAGCGGCAAAACCAGCGCATTGGCGACGAGCCCGATCAACGACAGCTCGCCGAAGGTGAACAGCATGATCGGCGCCGTCGCGACCGTCGCGACCAGACTGCACGCCAGCCCGGCAGCCAGCCGTCGTGGAATGCCGAAACTGCTGATCACTCGGGCCGTGCGCGGCGCCAGCCCGATGAGCGCGGCAGCCGCCGCGAAGCTGAGCTGCCAACCCACGTCGAGCGTCGCGCGGGGATCGAGTGCAAGCGTCGCGACCGCTGCGAACGCGAGCGCGTCGGCCCCGCGCTGCTCCCGGCCCAGCGACAGCGCCAGCAGCCCAGCGAGTCCCATCACTCCGGCCCGTTGGATCGACGGCCCACCGCCGGCCAACGGCACATACGCGCAGACCGCGACGGCGCAAAGCGCCAGGCGCAGCCGATCCGGGGCGCCGACCAGCCACCCGACCGCCATGACCAGCGCGACCACGAGCGCGATATTCCCACCGCTTGCCGCCACGAGATGCCACAGCCCGGAGGTGCGCAAAGCTTCCTGATCGGCCTCGTCAATCCCGTCATCAGCTCCGAGCGCCATGCCAGCGAGCAACGCTCCCCGTCGGATCCCGACCGCCTCGGAGAGCGTGCGTTGTGCGTGCTCCCCAAAGCGGTCGACCTGCCCGAGCGGGCCACCACGCCGCCGGCCGGTCGCTCTGAGTTCCGTCGGCTGCACCCGCCCACTCACGCCGAGTCGACGCAACCGGGCGTCGTTCCCGTCGGCCCTGAGCGGCAGGACTGGGCCGCGGAACTCCGCGATCGCTCCACGCGGAAGGGCGGGCGATGGCGCACCGAACCGCGTGGCCATCACCACGACCGACCGGCCACCGACCACCCCCAGCGCGGACGACGAGCGCTCCCGCGACCCCGCTGCCAGCGGCTCGCGCAGCACGACGCTGGTCCAGCCGCCGGCGGCCTTGCCCGCAGGCGCCGGCATCGTGGAGGCCGCCGCATCGATCGCGCCGGCTCGGGCTCCACCCGCCACGACCGCGACCGCGACGGCAAACCACACCACGGCGGACCGGCCGGGCCGCGTGAACCCAGCGACCAGCAGCCCGGCGGGCACCAGTACCCCCGCCGAGCCATGCAACCACGGGCCGGCCGCGAGCCCGACCGCGACCGCACCCCAGCACCACGCCGGTAGCCAACGTCGGGCGCCGTCGGCGACACCGGCCCGTCGAAGCGTCCGGTATTGCACACGATCGACGGCCCATGCGAGCCCTTGCCCGGCGGTCGCGATCACAGGTCGAGCTGCTCACGCAGGCTGGCGAGGCGCTTCTCGCCCACCCCCGACACGTCGTCGAGCTGCTCGATACGGGTGAACCCTCCGAGCTTCGTGCGCAGCTCGATGATCGCGGCCGCCATCGAAGGGCCGACGCCGTCGAGGGTGTCGAGCTGCTCCGCCGTCGCCGAGTTCAGGCTCAGTTTCATCCCTGGCGCCAAGCCAGCGCCTGCGCCATCGCCGGCGGAGGCCCCGCCACTTCCCGGCGCCGTTCCTCCGCCTGCTGCACTTGGGACCGCGCCCGCGAGCCGCGGGACGATGACCTGCCGGCCGTCGGTCAGCCGCGCCGCCAGGTTCACCTGCGTCAGGTCAGCGTCCGCGGTCAGACCGCCCGCGCGCTTGACCGCATCGATCAGCCGCCCCGGGGCGTGCACCTTGTAGACACCGGGTCTCCGGACCGCGCCAGCCACGTGCACCACGAACCGCTTCGCCTTGGGCTTCCCGCCCGCCGACCCCGAGTTCCCCGTGGCCCCGCCGCCACCCGGCGAGGCACCTCGCGCCGTCCCTAGCCCAGGCCCGCCGAGCACCGCCGGAGAGACCGCCTCCTGCTTCGGCCCCGCTAGGAGCCAAAGCCCGCCGAGCAGCGTGAGCGCCGCCGCCCCGCGACCCCACCGCCTGATCGCGTCCTGCCAGTCCACCCCCGCGAAGCTATGGACCAAATGCCCTCAGCAGACGCGCACTCCGTTACGGAACTGCGCGGACCTTGCGGCGGCGCAACGTGCTCGGTCAACGCGGACCCTGCGGCGGCCCGGCGTACTCAGTCAGCGGCGACGCAGCGCCAAACGCACCGTGCGCGAGGCGCCGTCGCCCACCACCCGGATCGCGACCGACCGCTGACCGCACGACGACCGCACCGTGATCGTGGACGAACGTGCGCTGCCGCCCTTGGACCGAGCGCGCAGCCTGGCCAGTCGCTGGCGTCCCTGCCACACCGTCGCCGCGACGTCCGTCGCGAGTCGATACCGAACTGGCCCACAGGCGCCGGCACGCCGCAGCTGGCCGATCGGCTTCAGAGCGATCACGACCGGCGCGATCGCTCGTACGCGAACGGCCACCGGCAAGCTGGTGCCGGTCCCGCCTGGCGGCCCGGCGAGCGCGCGCAGGACGTGTCGACCGACCGGCAGTCGCGACAGGTCCAGCGACGATCCACGACCGACCACGATCATCCGTTTGCCGGTCGCCCAGCGGATGCCGCGACCAGGCAGCGCGTCGCCGGTCGGCGTCTTCGCCGTCGCGGTCAGCACCTGTCGCTCGCCCTTGCGAACGAGGTAGCTGGTCTCGGCGTCGTTGATCTCGACACCAGGCGGCCCGCCGCTGAAGGTGAGCTCGCCGCTCACCGCGGTTCGGGTGCTGAACCCGTCGGTCACCGTCACCCGCACGCGCCCACGACCGCCCGGCGCCGCTGGCAGCACGCCGCCGGAGATCACGTGACGGTCACCGCCGCGGCCGCCCGCGAGGACCTTCCACGTTTCGCCACGGTCGCTCGACACCTCGATCGTCGCGAGCGGACGGTCGCCCTCTGGGTCGTCGGTGCGCCACCGCACCTCAAGGAGGCCGCGCCTGGTCACGCGAGTACCAGCAGCCGGTGCGGTCAACGCGACCGTCGGCGCTGCGCCAGCGTCAAGCTGAGCGAGGACGTGTCCACCATCTACGGCGACCGCCTCTATCCGCGTGACACCGTCGCCCGGAAGGACGACGGAAGCCGCAATCGCGATGCTGCCGTCCGGTGCCGCCTCAGCGTCCTCGGGCTGGGTGGCCACGCGAGCGCTGGCCACCAGCGATCCGTCGGCGCGTCGCGCGTCGATGCGCAGCGGCCCGTCCGGAGCGGCTGATGCAGCCGCGGCGAGTTCAACCTCCGTCCGCTCGGTCGGCGTGACCGTGAAGCGCGTGAACTGCGTGTCGCGAATGCCGATGCTCACGGCGATCGCGGGCTTCAGCGGGCTCGCCGGTGCTTTGGCCTGAGTCGTTCGGGCTGGGTTTGCCCGGCGCCCGACGGGCCGGCTGCCTCGGTTGGCCGCGCTGAACGGAGCGCCGCGATCCGGCCTGCTCCCCGACTCGCCCGGCGTCGCGAGGCGCCCCAGCCGCAACGGCACGCCCAAGAACGACCGCCGGCTTGAGATGCCGACCGGGTCGTCGGCAAGCGGTGCGAGCGCGTTGCGGAGCAGTGCGTAGGCGTATGGGCACGACGGGAGGATCCCGAACCGGTAGGTCGACAGCACCGTCGGCTTGCACGGCAACGCCACACCGTTCGTGTACCCGCGATTGACCGCATCCGGGGTGCGCTCGGTGTATTCCTGGCTACCGCGCACCATCGCGTTCCAGTACCGGGTGCTCCACCAGGTCCCGTTCCCCGGGGCAAGCGCCGCGCCGAGCGTCCCACGTGGCACGCCGCCACACGCCGAGGTGACGTCTCGAAGCTCCGCGCCGCCACAGCCGGCCGCGAGCGGCGGCCGGTTCTCCACTCGCCGGTAGCCCGCAGGATGACCGTCGCCAGGAGAACGCTCGATGGCCTCCCCGCCGACGTAGCCGAAATGATCGGGTTCCCAGTTCGCTGCCCAGACCGCACCACCTCGACCCGACGCCGGGCGTAGCCCCTGCATCTGGGCCAGCGCACGACCGATCGACGGCGCGCTCGCCGGCTCCCCTGCACGAAGACTCACGACGCTCTGCATGTCGGGCGACGGCGCTGAGTTCGACGAGGGAAGCCGGTCGCTGCGCTCGATGAAGGCTGCGGCGCGCTGCCCGCCCCCAGCAGGCGACCCCACCCCCGGCACGCATCGGCCCGCTTGATAGGCGCAGCGGTCCGCGATGGCGATCGCAGGACTGTCAGCCGGTCGACCGGCCGGCGCGTCGCCGCGGTTCAAACGACGGTCGACGAGATTTCGGGCGTCGGCGAGTACCGAGGCGGCGTCAAGCTGGTTGCTCGGCGCGAGGTACGCGAACGTTCGCGGTGCGTCGAGATAGAACGGGACCGGGGAGAAACTGGACAGACGCGACTGCAACGTTTGCGAGGCGCGGTACTCCAGCTGCCCACGGTCTGGCGGCAGGACCGACACCACTGAGGCCCGCACCGGCTCCATTTGCGCCACGGCTGGATAGCGAATCGTGATCCGGTCGTTGTCGCGAGCGCAGTTCTCACATTGCGCAGGCACGCCTGGCGTCTCAGGAACCGAGTCGCGCATCGACGGAGAGGTGTGTGAGGCGAGGATGAACTCGTACGGCCGGGTGAGCTTGATCGAGAACGCGTACGGCACAGCGCGGTCGCGCATCTCTGGACTCACGCCGACGGCGTTGGTAATGGGAACCCGGTCCGGCTGGTAGAGCAGCCGGGTGATCGGGACTTCGCTTCGCGAGTTGTTCTCGTCGGCTTGGCGCTCTCCCTCGGCTCGCTCGTAGCGCCCGGACAGGTAGACGCCCGGCGACGGCGCGCTGGTGCCGCGCCCGCCGTGGGCGACCACCCATACGAGCACGATGCCCATGCCCTTGGAGAGCACGACCCCGTCGTAGAGCGCGTCGCGGGCTGGCGGCCCAGGCCAGGCCGTGGAGGTCTGCCGCTGAACGCCCTGCGTGATCTCCATGCCGACGACGTCGTAGTCCGGGCGGACTGGCTTGGGCGGGAGCACCTGGATCGAGACGGGCACGTCGAGCGACAGACCGAGCCCGTTCGAAACGCGGTACAGGACGGTGTCGACCCCCGGCGTGTCGCGCACCTTCCGGGTGACGCTGATCGTCGCGCGCTGGTCGATGAGGGAGCTGAATGGGTTCAAAAGGTTGGGGCATGTGCCGAACGTCGTGCGCACGCAGACGGTGCCGTCCGACGTTCCGAGGTCGACCTGGAAGGTGATCCGGACGACAGACCCGGGCTCGGGGTTCGCTGGGCTGAGGATGGGGCCGATGAGGAGCGTCGGCGGTGGGATGCGGAACGACTGAACCCGCTCAACCTCCGGAACGGGGCGGTACGTCTCCGTGAGGAGCTTGGGCACCTGCGTCACGAGGAGCGAGGACGGCATCAGCCAAGACGATCCAGGCACCGTGACCGGAGCCAGCGGTGGCAGGCTCGGTGCCGGCGTCGGGGTCGGCGTGGGGGTCGGCAGCGGCGTGGGGACCGTGGTCGGGGCCGGCGTCGGCGTCGGTGACCCAGGCGTGGGCGTCGGCGTCGGCGTGAGCGTGGGCGTCGGCGTGGGCGTCGGCGCCGTGACGACGTACGTCGCCTGCGCGGAATTCTCGCCTGCGAGGGAGTCGAACACGCGCACGCGAACGGTGCGGCTCTGCGCCACAGGCACCGCCACCGAGGTCGTCGGCGCAGCGCCGATCACGTCTTCGGTCGAGTTGCCGTCGGTGTCGAAGGCGTACGTGAGGACTCCCGGCCCGTCTGGATCAGCGCTGCCGGAGGCGTCGAGCGTGATCATCGCCGGGGCTGCCGCGGTCGGCGGGGTGAGCTGGAGGGCCGCCGTCGGTGGCGCATTGAGGCTCACCCGGACCGCGCTTGCGGCCGCGTCGACCAGGTCATCACCTGGAGTGTTGCCCGTGAAGACCACCATGCCGCCGTTCTCGAAGACGGCCGCTGGCTGCTCACGGTGGCCGGACACGGTCTCGGCCAACCCTGGCTTGGGTCCACCGGGGTTCCACCGCGTATCGGCAGTTCCGTCGGGCTTCAGGCGTGCCGTCACCGACTGCGTCCCATCGCCATCCGTCACGCCCGACACGACGATGGACCCGTCGCCCTGCCAGGCGCCGTCGATCGCTCGCACGTTCTCGCTCCACTGCGCGGCCCGGACGGTGCCGACCGGCGCGCCGTCGATCGTGAGTCGCTGGGAGAGCAGCACTCGCGCGGGCGGCGTCGGTGAGAGACGCTGGCCGATCGCCATGAGCCCGGACGGCACGGCCACGAACCGCGACAGGTGGACCCGCTCAGAAAACGAAAACGCTCCGCCCGTCCCGAAGTCGCCATCGAGCGCACCCGAGGAGAGCCGCCGTTCGATGACGGCGGCGTTCGGCGAAGGATCGCCGCTCGCCAGGAGTTCGTGGCGAGCAAGCAGGAACTTCCCTGCGGTCTCGGCAATCAGGTCGACCACGCGATCCACGCCGTTAACGCCAGCCCCTCCGGGCGTCGGGTCAAATGCGAGGAACCCCGCGCCTCCCAGCGAGCTGCCCAGCGCCCCGGCCGCGTCGAGGTCGGCGAGGAAGAGGGTGTGCGTCGTCCCGCCTGTCGTTCGCTCTCCGGCGACCGCCGCCGCCCCTCCACCGCGGACGGCGATCGCCGTTGCCACCGAGCCCGAACCAGCGCCGAGGTTCCGCACGCCGTTCACGCCGTAGCTCAGGTCCAGCCCCGAGCCATCGTGGGCGATCCCGACGACGACGGCTTCGCCGCTCGCACTCGCGCCAGCTACCAGCAGCCGCTGCACCGTCGCCGCGGCGCGGCGCCCCGTCGGCGACCGGTCCGGCAGCGTGATGACGCTGGCGGCGAGGTCGAGGATGCCGTCTCCGCCACCGTAGGCCGGGTCAAGCGCCCCGGCCGCGGTCAGCTTCACGATCCGCGTCATGTTCGTGAGCGAGGCCTGGCGACGCAGGACGACGTAGTTCCCGCCCGCGGGTGCGGCCGCCGCATCGACGGGGTACAGATCAGCGCCAGCAGCCGCGAGCGTCCGGACTCCCGCTACCCCGAACGCAGCATCGCGAGCGCCTGCGGGCGCAGCATGTGCCGTCCCCGCCAGCGTCTGGGAGCAAACAACCACTGCGAGCAGCAGCCGCAAGCCGAGGGGAAGACCACGCATCGGGTCGAGTCTCGCAGGCGTGCCCACCGAACTCCAACGCGCCAGAAGAATTCATCATTTCATCGCGACGGCTGATTCCCAACGCCAGCCCGCCTGCGGACGAACTCTTGGCGAACGCCCCAAAACGCTCCGAACGGCTGAACGCGGGTGGTCTTCGGTTCAGTGCGGCCGGTCGAGCCGCGCGTCTTCGAGGTCGAGGTCGCGCTCGATGCGATGCAGCACGTCGGTGTGTAGGAATCCGATGTCGCGAAGCCGGATCAGCTCGCGCCGCTCGGCATTGAGCGCTTCGCGGCGCAGGCGCTGGTAGGCCTGGGAGCGGTCCTCGACGGCGCCATCGTCGTCATCGTCGAAGCGTGCTTTGAACCGCCGGATCCTGAACTCGTAGGCGGCCTTCATCCGGGCCGCTGAGTCCTCACCGACCCAGCCCTCCGACCCGAGTTCATCGAGCCGCGCGATCGCTGCCTGCGCGGCTTTGAGCCGCGCCTTCGCCTCGCGCGCTTCGTTCGTCGCACCGTCATCCAAGCCGACCAGCCGGATCATCAGCGGCAGGAGCAGGCCCTGGCCGACGATCGTCACCAGGATCACGAAGTACACGATCAGCACGATCAGGTCCCGCGCTGGGAAGGCGTCGCCGGACTCCGTGAGCGCGGGGATCGTGAGCGCCGCCGCGAGCGACACGGCGCCTCGCATGCCGGTGAACGCCACGAGGAACGTCTCTCCCCACGGCGCCAGCGGGCTCTTGATCTCGCGGGCCTGGTTCCAGATCATCCGGCGCAGCCCGGCCGTCGCGAACACGTAGAGGAACCGCACCACGATCACGGCGACCGACACGATCACGCCGTAGAACAGCAGCGTTCCCGCGGAGTAGTCGTCGGAGACGGCGTCGATGATCGACGGCAGCTGCGTGCCGAGCAGGATGAACAGCGCCGCGTTGAGCACGAAGATGAGGAGTTCCCAGACCGCCGTGGACTGCAGCCGGGTGATCGGCGTGACCAGGATCGGCGCTCGCCAGCCGAGCCAGATACCGGACGTGACGGCCGCAAGCACGCCACTCGCGCCGAGCGCATCGGCCGGGAGGAACGCCAGGAACGGCGTGAGGAGCGACACCGTGATCTCGGTGAGCGGGTCGTCGAGCGGTTTGCGGACCTGCACGATCACCCAACTGATCGCGATCCCTATCGCGACGCCACCGGCAGAGCTGAGCACGAACTCGCCGACGGCAACCGGCGCGGAGAACGACCCCGCGACCACTGCCGCGATCGCGAACTTGAGCAGGATCAGCGCGGTCGCGTCGTTGATGAGCGACTCGCCCTCGACGACGGTCACGAACCGCCGGGGTGCGCCGAGCCGCCCAGCGATCGCGGTCGCCGCAACCGGATCGGTCGGTGAGAGGACCGCGCCGAGCGTGAACGCAGCCGCCCAGCTCATCCCGTCGATAAACGTGTGGGCGACCACGCCGACGAGCGCCATGGTCGCGAGCACGAGGCCGATCGAGAGCGACGCCACTGGTCGGAGATTCGCTTTGAGATCCCGCAACGAGGAGAAGAACGCTGCCCCGTAGAGCAGCGGCGGCAAGAAGATCACGAGCACGAGCTCGGGCTCGAGCGTGAAGTTCGGGATCCCCGGCGCAAAGCCGAGCACCAGGCCCCCGAGGACCAGCACGATCGGGTACGGGATCGTGACGAAGTACGCGATCAGCAGCAGGCCGGTGACAGCCGCTAGGAGCGCGAAGAACGCGAGGTCGTCTGCCCCGCCCCCGGTGGAGGCGAGCGGAAGCAGATCGATCGCGGCGCCGGCTATCGCCGCTACCTCACCACGAAGTTCACGAGCTTGCCGCGCACGACGATCACCTTCACGACCGTTTTGCCATCCAGGTGCGATGCGACGTTCGGCTCGCCACGCGCCAGGCGTTCAAGCTCGGCATCGTCGGCGTCCGCGGGCGCGGTCACGCGTCCGCGCACCTTGCCCATCACCTGGCAGACCAGCTCGATCTCGTCCGACTCCAGGTAGCGCGCCTCGGCCTGCGGCCACGGCTGTTCCCACAGACGCGCGCCGTCGTTGAGCAGCGCGTAGCCGTCGGTCGACACATGCGGGACGAACGGGTAGATCAGCGAGTTCGCCGTCGAGAGCGCGAAGCGGATGATCCCGGGCTCTGCGTCGCCACGCTTGGCCATCGAGAGTTCGTTGAGGAGCTCCATCACCGCCGCAATGGCCGTGTTGAAGTTGAAGCGCTCGCCGATGTCAGCGGTGACCTTGTCGATCGCCCAATGCGCCTTGCGCAGGATGCGCAGGCCGTCGGCGTTCGGCGACTCCGGCAGCGGATCGGCTGCAAGCGTGTCGGCCGCCTCGGCGCTCGTGCGCCACAGCCGCGAGATAAACCGCGACATGCCTTCGACGCCTTCGTCGCTCCAGTCGGCGTCTTGATCTGGCGGCCCGATGAACAGCACGTACGCGCGGAGCGTGTCGGCCCCGTAGCGCTCGACCATCACGCGCGGCGACACGACGTTGCCCTTGGACTTGGACATCTTCGCCCCGTCCTTGGTGATCATCCCCTGCGTAAACAGGTTCGCGAATGGTTCGCGGGTCTTGATCAGGCCAAGGTCGGCCAGCGCCTTCGTGAAGAAGCGCGCGTAGAGCAGGTGGAGGATCGCGTGCTCGACGCCGCCGATGTACTGATCGACTGGCATCCAGCGGTTCGCCCGCGCGGGATCCCAGGCGGCCGAATTGTTTTGCGCGTCCGTGTACCGCAGGAAGTACCAGGACGAATCGACGAACGTGTCCATCGTGTCGGTCTCGCGCTTAGCGGGAGCGCTGCAGTTCGGGCACGGAACGTTGACCCAGTCCTCGGCGGCAGCGAGCGGCGACTTGCCCTTGGGCTTGTACTCCGTCACGTCGGGCAGCTCGACCGGAAGCTGGTCCTCGGGCACCGGCACGATGCCGCACGACGGGCAGTGGATGATCGGGATCGGGCAGCCCCAGTAGCGCTGGCGGCTGAGCAGCCAGTCGCGCAGGCGGTAGTTGACCGTCGCGTGGCCTTTGCCCTCAGTGTCGAGCCACGTGGTGATGGCGTCGAGCGCCTCGCGGTTCTGCTGCCCGTCGAACTGCGCGCCGGAGTTCATCAGCGGGCCGTCGCCGACGAACGGCAGCTCGGTGGCGACGCCGTCCTGCGCGTCCGGGTCGGCGATGACCTGTTTGATCGGCAGGTCGAACTTCGTCGCGAAGTCGAAGTCGCGACCGTCGTGCGCGGGCACGGCCATGATCGCGCCAGTGCCGTAGTCCATCAGCACGTAGTCGGCGACGTACATCGGCAGCTGCTCGCCGTTCACCGGGTTGGTGACGTAACGACCGAGGAAGACACCGGTCTTCTCACGACTGTCGTCGCCACGCTCGTGCGCGTCACCCGTCATCGCCTCGCGGACGTAGTCGGCGACCGCCTGCTCCTGGTCGGTGCCCTTGGCGAGCGTGAGCACGTCGGCGTGCTCGGGGGCCATCACGAAGAACGTCGCGCCGAAGAGCGTGTCGGGGCGGGTGGTGAAGACGGTGTAGCTGGTGTCGGTGTCGTCGCAGCGGAACGCGACCTCGGCGCCCTGCGAGCGACCGATCCAGTTGCGCTGCATCGTCTTGACGTGCGGCGGCCAGTTGATGGTGTCGAGGTCTTCGAGGAGCTGGTCGGCGTAGTCGGTGATCCGGAAGAACCACTGCGTGAGTTGACGGATCTCCACGAGCGCGCCGGAGCGTTCGCCGCGGCCGTCAATCACCTGCTCGTTGGCCAGGACCGTCTCCTCGACCGGGTCCCAGTTGACCGCCGCTTCCTTGCGGTACGCGAGGCCTCGCTCGAAGAACTGCAGGAAGATCCACTGGGTCCAGCGGTAGTACTCAGGCGTGTGCGTGCCGAGCTCGCGGGTCCAGTCGATTGACACGCCCCAGCGGCGGAACTGCTCCTGGAAGCTCGCGATCGCAGCCTCGGTCGACACGCGCGGGTGCTGGCCGGTCTTGATCGCGTGGTTCTCGGCCGGCAGGCCGAAGGCGTCGTAGCCCATCGGGTGCAGGACGCGGTGGCCCGTGCGGCGCTTGAAGTGCGCCACGGCATCGCCGATCGTGTAGTTCTTGAGGTGGCCGACGTGCGGCTCGCCGCTCGGGTAGGGCAGCATCTCGAGCACGTAGGCGTCGCGATCGGTGGGGCCGTCCTCAGGCACCACCCACGTCTGCTCCTCCTCCCACACGCGCTGCCAGCGCGGCTCGATCTCCTGAGGGTCGTAGCGGTACTCGGCCATCTGTCGATGAGGATACGTGGGCAGGCGCGGCGGGGCTTTTCGCTCGGGCGCGGCGCCCGGCTCCCGAGCGAACCCATCGCCCGAGGGACACGCCATCCGCACCGAGCGCGAAGCCATCCGCGCGGGCTCAGCCCACGGCAGCAGCGCCCACTGCAATTTCGGTCGGCACGCCGAGCGGGAGCGCCTGCGCGGGCACGCCGCGCTCCGCGGCCGCCGCGAGGAACCGCTCGGCCGCGTCGGCCATCGGCTCATAGATCCCGCCGATCTCGTAGCCCTCAGCGTGAATCGGCACGGCAAGCCGCGCTCCGAGGAGCTGCGCGGCGACCGCAGCTTGCATCGGGTCCATCACGATCGGCAGCTCGCTGGCTGGCTTGCGGTGAGGGAACCGCACGCGCGCATCATTCACCGACGTCAAGACGACGTCGAACGGGCCGTGCCGCAGCGCCATCCGCCACCACGCGCCGTGGAACATCGTGTCGCCCAGGTGCAGCACCTTCACTCCGCCGGCTTCGACCAGCCACGCGACTTGCGGGTCACCGAGTCCATCGACGGCCGGGAGCGCTGTGACCGTGAAGGCACCGATCGTCACCGACTCCCAGGGCGCCACCTGCCGACGATTCAGCCCGGCCACGCGGAACTCATGCTCGGCCTGCGCGAGCCCCAGCTCCTCGAGGTCGCCACCACCGCCAGCCGGCGGACCAAGCACCGGGGCACCAGGCACGAGCGCGGCAGCCAGCGCGCCGGCGTCGGCGTGATCACGGTGCAGGTGCGTGACCAGCCCGGCGACGGCTCGCCCAGCGGCCGCCGGGACGACTTCCGGCAGCGGCGTGCCAGCCGCACGTTCGCCGAAGGGCGCGAACGCCGCCCCGGGATCGAGCAGCGGATCGATCACCACTGTCGCGCCATCCAATTCGAGTTCGACCCCAGCCCATCCCAGCCATGTCAGTCGCATCGTCCATCCACTCCTTCGCATGTGGCGGCGGCCAGATCGACCGCCGCGCAGCGCAATTCGCCGCCCCTCGAGTTATACCGCACGATCGTTCGTTCGTATTCTTTTACGCACGAACGTTCGGCCGCTACGCTGCTCCTATGGCCAGACGCTCCCTCGCCGATGTCGCCGACAGCCGAACGGCCGTCGTGGAGGCCGCCGTCGACCTCGCCTCCGTGATCGGCCTCGAAGGACTGACCATCGGGCGCCTCGCAACCGACCTGTCGATGAGCAAGAGCGGCCTCATCGGACGCTTCGGCGACAAGGAGACCCTCCAGCGCGCCGTGCTTCAAGCGGCCATCGAGCGCTTCACCGCCGCCGTCTGGGAACCAGCCGCCGGCGCCGCGGCGGGCCTGCCGCGCCTGGAGGCCGTGATCGACCACTGGATCGAGCACCTGCGCTCAGACACCTTCCCTGGCGGCTGCTTTCTCACCACGGCCTCCGTCGAGTACGACGCCCGCCCCGGCCCCCTCCACGACGACATCGCCGCCGCCGTCCACCGCTGGCTCACCGTCCTGCAGCACGACGCCACCACCGCCCAGGCCGCAGGCGACCTCCCTCCCACCACCGACCCAGCCGACGTCGCGTTCCAGCTCTACAGCCTCGCCTCAGGAGGCAGCGTCGCCGCGAGGATCACGGACGATGCCAAAGGCCTCGACCGAGTTCGCACGGCCATGCGACGCACGATCGGACTCAACTAGATCGACGGGCGACAGACCACCCGACCCGCTCAGACCCCCAGGGACGCGGAAACGAAGCATGCCCGCACTCCACGACTCGCGGTCACGAGGGCCCCGCGAAGCGGTACGAAGGCCCCCGCAAGCGAAGGCCTTCGTACCCGAGCGTGGAGCCGAACGACTAGGGGGTGATAGCCGCCGCGTAGAGCTGGCTGATCTTCGCGGCCGTGAGCCCAGTCGAGAACACGGCGACATCGTCGATCCCACCCTTGAAGCGCAGCGCACCACCGTAGGCCCCGATCTGGCCCCCGACGGCGGTCGTGCCGGCGCTCAGCGCATACGTGCCGACGGCCACGCCGTTGCGGTACACGACCAGCTGGCTGCCGCTTGCGACGAGTGCCCAGTGCACCCAAGTGCCAACGTTGCTGGCTGTGGCGATCGTGGCGCTCGTCGCCGTGCCACCCAGACGATCCGCGGTGAACGAGACCGACGTCTGGCCGACTTTGATCGACGCGCCACCCTCGCCACCAAACACGTAGCCCGACGGAGCACCCGAATCGACCTTCGTCCACGCCGACACCGTGAAGTCGGAGCCCGTGTAGACGGTCGGGACGGTCACATGACGCGTTCCGCCGAAGTACTGGCTCGTGTCGCTGGTGCCGAGGCCTGGGCCCGTCAGACCGTAGGTGCCGGCGGCCGGCGTGGCACCGTCGCTCGCGAGGCCCGCGTTCGCCGGTGTGCCTGCGCTGTCGTGGATGCGCCCGGACAGCGTTGGCTGATCGAGCAGGCGAACGGCGCGGGGCTCACCGAGACGCCAGAACGCCGCAAGGCCGGTCGTGGCGAGCACGCTGTTTGCGTAGCGCGCCTTCGGGACGATCCGCACGCCGTAGCTGTTATCGGAGCCCTTCCAGAGCACTTCGACCTTGAGGCCGGAGGTCGGCTCGGTGTAGGTCGCACCTGCCGGCCAGGCACCTGGCGCTCCGCCCGGCACACTGGGGCAGGAGCCGCTCGGGCGCTGCACGATCGCAGTGCCCAAAGTCTGGTCGATCGAGGCAGTGTTGACCAACGTGATCACGACGCCGTCGCGGCAGCCGGGCGTCTCGCCGGCGACCGGTGCGCGCACCTCGACCGTGAGCTCACGCGAGGTTGACAAGGGCACGCTCAGCACCTTCTTGCCACTCGTCAACGTGGAGTCGATCGGTAGGACCGCCGACACCAGCGCGCCAGTCGTGCCCGGAACGCACACGACCTGTGACGCACCGATCCATTCGAGACCGAGCTGGCCCGCGGCCAACGGCGCTAGCCAGGGGGAGGAATGGCTGGCCATGATGTCGTAGCCGGCCGTGAGCGTGGAGTCGCTCGGCTGGATATAGAGGTCTGCGAGGCCCAGACCGTGGAGGGTCTCATGGGCGAGGGTGGCCTGGTCGGCGTTGACCGGGGCTCGGTAGCCACTTTGGATCGTGGCTCCGCCGGGCGCCGTGAACGGTCGGGTCGTCGCGTTCGCGCGGTACGGCGTCGGCAGGATCGCCCCAACGAAGTCGACGCTCGAGTAGATGCCGTTGCCGAACTGCGCGCTGGCGAGCGCCATCGCGTCATCGAGCAACTCGTATGGCTTGGTGTTGTAGTACGAGGACTCATGCGGCATCCGCAGCCACGTGGGCGAGGCGTTGGCGAAGTGCGTTGACACGGAGAACTGACCGCGGCTCAGCGACCCGAACGGACCGGCGTCCAGCAGCGTTGGGACCGCGGCGGTGAGATCGGCCTGTGCACCGTTGCCAGGGCCGGTGCTTCCACCTGTCGGACTCGGGAAGTCCACCGGAATGAGCAGCGTCGACCTCGAGCCCGTGGCGGCCAAGGGATAAGCCGGCACTGAGCCGTAGGCGTTGCCGCGGCCAGGCGTTGAGCCCGTCTGGCCGAAGCGCGGCAGCGCGCACGGGCCACTGGTGAGCGCCTGGGCCTGCGGTGCAACGACCGCAGCGCCGACGGCGATCACACCGACGGTCGAAACAACGCGCAAGACGCGTTTACGGATTGGAATCACCGCAGAGCGGCGCACGTGGAGGTGGGACATGATTCGAACATACTCTACGGCCCTAGAGGCGTCAATCTGTCCCGGAGACCCACCGAATAGCCCAGGCCTTCGAGTACCGGAGAAGCGAAGCAGAGTCCTCAAACCCGCCAACCTGCCCAGACCCCCCAGAACGGGGCAAGCGAAGCAGTGCCCGCAAGCACCACGACCCGCGGTCACGAAGCCGCCGCGCAGCGGGGGCCGCAACCCACCAACGCCGCCATGGCTACCAGCGAGCCAGGGCGGGCCGGGGGTGACCCCGCCGGGGCGAGTCCGCGGCCGATCGTACGGTTCTGCCCGCCAGGGCATAACCGGATGATCGGATCGTCGGCCCCGGCGGGGTCACCCCCGGCCCGCCCGAGACCCGCCCAACCCACCAAACGGCGCCGAAACGACGAAGGCCCCCGCAAGCGAAGGCCTTCGTACCCGAGAGTGGAGCTGAGGGGACTCGAACCCCTGACTTCCGCCATGCCATGGCGGCGCTCTACCAGCTGAGCTACAGCCCCGCGGGAGCGAGGATGTTACCAGCGACGAGTTGGGGACGCGTCGTGGAAGGCCGCCGTGAGCGCGGGCTTGCGGATTGACCGTCCTGGAACGAAAAGAGCCCCGCAGGGCGGGGCACTTTCGATGACGGTTGGTGGGTCGGCCGGAGCCGGTGCTCGCTACGCGAGGAACTCCGGGATGTCGAAGTCGCGCTCGGTGGCGTTCGAGATGGAGATGAAATCGGGGACGCCGAGTTCGTCGTCGCTGCTCAGGCTCGTCGTCCGCGAGGTCCGCCGGGCTGAGATCTCGGGTCGCCCCCGGCGCTCATCCTCCGCTGGCGGGTTGGATACCGCGTCGAGCCGTGAGATGAGGGCGCGGTGGGCCTGCTGCGTGTCGCGCAGGATGCGTTCGCCGTTGGAGCGCATCGATGCACCGAGCTGCTGGAGGTTGGCACCGAGTTCGTTGCCCTCTTCGAGGACTTCGGAGGCGGCGGCGCGGGCGTTGCTCACGATTTCGCGGCTGCGCTTGACGGCTTCGTCGCGGCGCTCTTTGACTTCGCGCTCAACCTCGGCGCGCAGCGCGATGGCTTCTTCTTCCACACCGGCCATGATGCGGTCGCGCTCGCCTTTGGCTTCTTCGCGGATCTGGCGAAGTTCCATTTCGGCAGCGGACTTCTCGCGGGCCAGTTCGCCGCGCACTTGGCGGCGCAGCTGGTCGGCTTCGTGCTCGGAGACGCCGATGATCTCGTCGGCCTCGCCCTGTGCCGAGGAGATGAGTTCGTCGACTTCGCCGCGCGTCTCGCGGACGAGCTGCTCGGCTTCGGCGCGGGCGGCGTCAAGGATCTGTGCGGCTTCGCGCTGAACGGCGTCGCGCTCAGCGATCGCGTGCTCGCGGGCACGGGCAGCGCTCTCGCGGGCCTTCGCCTCAGCGCGGGCAGCGCGGGCCTTGCCGGCGGCGATGATCTCGCTCGCTTCACGCTCAGCAGCTTCGACGCGCAACTCGGCGGCGCGGTCGGCTTCACTGATGCGCTCGCGGGCGCGGCGCTCGGCCTGGCGACGGAGTTCCTCGGCGGCGCGCTCGGCAGCGTCAACGACGAGCTCCACGCGTGCGGACGCGTTGCCCCACGGGGTGCTCTTCCCGCCCTTGGCGTTCGGGGTGGTCCCTGAAGCCTCGCCCGCGAAGGGGCGCACGGGCTCGGGCGTGCCTTCGGCTTCTGCCATGCCCGCGATGGTACGCGTCGCTCCGGTCGTCATGGCCGTTCCTTTCGTCGAAGCGGCCAATGGTCCTTCCCAAATCGCGAGAACTCTTCGGCGTCCTGGACGGATGTGGCGCCCCGCCGCGCGCGCCCCGCCAACGCAAAGGCCCCGTCGAAACGGGCCCCAAAGGAAATCTGGCCCGACCCCGCCCAGTCCAGGCCCCGTCGGAACGCAGCACAAGGAATCCGGACCCGCCCTTCCACGCAAGCCCCCGTCAGAACGCGGCCCTAGAGAAATCTCGCCCGCACCCCCGGGGGCAGGCGGCGAGCGGCAGCCCACCCGGGACCCAACCCACCAACCAGCCCACGAGGACGAGGGCCGGCCGCCAGGCCGGCACGAGGCCCGTCAGAGGCCGCAGAGACCCACAGCGAGCGACAACTCCGCAATGCCCGGCCGCGGGGCTGGGGCGGGGTGGTCCCCCGCCGGGAGTCCGAGCGTCCAATGCCCGCACCCAACGCAGCAAGGTGGAAAGAACGGTAGCGGCGACCAGAGGGGGACCACCCCGCCCCAGCCCCGCGCCAGACCCACCAAGGGGACGCCGCGCGCGCGAGACCACGGCGGCCCCAGAACGACCGAGGGCCGCCCAAACGGACGACCCTCGAAGCGAAGCGGTTGTGGGAAGTAGTCCCGGGTGGGCTGCCGCTCGCAGCCCACCCGAAGGTGCGGGCTAGATGAGCCCCGTGATCTTGGTGTCGATCTGAGCCCCCGGCATTGCGATGGCGCCGATGGCGAGGAACTGCGCGACCCAGGCGATGGGCGCTTCAAGCTCTGCACGGGCGACCTTGCCGCCGTAGAAGTAGAGCTTGTACGTGGCGTTCGGGCAGATGAAGATCAGGAAGCACGACTTGATGCTGAACACCGTCGTGAGACCTTCTCCGAACACCAGGCGGACCGTGGCGTTCGCCACCGAGAACGTGCCGAACTTGAAGTTCGCCGTTCCGGTGAAGTAGTACTGCGAGACCGCCATGTCGGGCTTCTCGATCGTGCCCGAGAGCGTGACCGAGAACATGCCGTTCGTGACCTTCGCGGTGCCGCCGATGACCAGGCGGTTGTCCTTGATGGTCGCGCTGCCGGCGAAGTCAACGGTGGTGCCGTCGAAGACGACCGTTCCGCTGCCGCCGAGGTTGGCGTAGCCCGTGGAGTCAGCTTCACCCGAGAAGTTGATCCAGGTGTCGCCGAGCTTGATCTTGCCGCCACCCTTGATCCAGATCGCCGTGCCGGCCTTCACGAGGGAGGCCTGCGCGTTTGCGACCGTGAGCTGCTTCAGGACGAGGCTGCCGTCGGCAACGTCGATCTTGAAGTCGCCGCGGGTCGCCGCGACGGTTGCGCCGGCGCGGTTGACGATCGTCTCGCCGGTCAGGCTCGCACCGTAGTAGATGACGCCGGTGGCCTTGCCGGAAAGCATCGGGTTGGAGAGGTCACCGGTGAAGGTGATCTTCTTGCCGTCAGCGGTACCGGAGATGGTCGCCGTCGTGTCCGCGTTCGTGACCTTGCCTTCGAAGGCGACGTTGCCGTCGGCCTTCAGCGTGGCCGAGCCCTGGATGCGGGTGACGGGCTGCCCGAACGACATGTCGATCGCGCCGCCGGCCGTTGCCCACCAGTCACCGCGGACGTTGCCGACCGAGATGCCACCGGAGAGCGCGAGGCCCTTGGCCTCGACCGACCCGGAGGCGTTGGTCAGCAGGTAGTCGCCCTTCAGCGGCTGCACCTTGGTGCCGGCGCGGTTGGCGACGAGCTCGCCGGTGAGGTCGGTGCCGTAGAAGAACACGCCTTCCACAGCGCCCTTGATCACCATGTTCGGCTGGGTCGCGGTGACGTCACCCTTGATGGCGATCTTCT
Organism: Solirubrobacteraceae bacterium; assembly: GCA_032119595.1. Taxonomy (GTDB): domain Bacteria; phylum Actinomycetota; class Thermoleophilia; order Solirubrobacterales; family Solirubrobacteraceae; genus JAGIBJ01. The sequence goes on from JAUMBQ010000005.1 coordinate 95,956, forward strand.
TGCCATCGAGGATGCCGGCTGCGTTGGCGACGACGGCGGTGCCGTTCGTCAGCGAGCCGGTGAACGCGACGGACGGGGTCTGGCCGATGAGCCAGTCGAAGTCCGCCGAGCCCTTGAGCGTCGTCGTACCGAAGACGGCGTCGACGCTCCCCGTGCCCTTGACCCACTTCTCAGCCCCGACGAGGCCGATCTGAATGTTGGCCTTGAACGTGAGGTTCTTGACGGTGACGTCGGCGGCTGCGCTGTCGATGCGCAGGTCGCCCTTCGTGGCTTGAACGTCGACGCCGGCCTTGTTCTTGATCATCGAGCCGGTGAGCGAGTTGCCGTAGTACAGGACGCCGCCGGTGACGGAGCCGGTCGCGGTCAGGCTGGCGTTGGCCACCTTGGCCGTGCCGCTGAACGTGATCTTCTTGTCGTCGAGCGTGCCCTTGGCAGACGCCACTTCGACGTCGGCGCTCTTGAGCGCACCTTCGAAGGCGAGCGTCGGGATCTGACCGACGATCCAATCGACGGTGGCCGTGCCCTTCACGTTGACCGTGCCGTACGTCAGGTCGATCGACCCGCCGCCCGTGACCCACTTCTGGGTACCGACGCTGCCGAGTGAGGCGGCACCGGTGAGCGAGAAGCCCTTGGCGTCGACCTTGGCGGAGGCGCTGGTCAGGACGAAGTCGCCCTGCTTGGCGGCCACCGCGGTGCCCGCCTTGTTCTTGATGGTCTCGCCCGTCTGGTCCGCCGCGTAGTGGACGACGCCGGAGGCGTCACCCGCGAGTGCCAGGCTGGGGTTGGTCACCTTGACCGCACCCGAGAGAGCGAGCTTCTTGCCGTCGAGTTCACCCGAGACCGACGCCATCTGCGTGTCGCCGGAGGTGAAGGAGCCCGTGAACTTCACGGTCGGCGTCTGGCCCATGAGCCAGTCGATGTCCGCGGAGCCCTTGAGCGTGTAGCCGCTGGCGGTGAAGTCAACGGAACCGCTGCCGGTCGCCCACTTGACGGTGCCGATGCTGGTGAAGGACACCTGGCCCTTGACGGTCAGGCCCTTCGCGACGACCTCGCCGGAGGCGGAGGTGATCTTGAAGTCACCCTTGACCGGCTGGACGTCGTTGCCGTCACGGTCCTCGATGAGCTCGCCGGTCTGGTCGGCGCCGTAGAACACGATCCCCTCGACCGCGCCCTTGAGCGTGAACCGTGGGTCGGTGATGGCGGCGTCGCCCTTGATGGCGATCTTCTTGCCATCGAGGATGCCGGCCGCGTTGGCGACGACGGTGGTGCCGTTGGTCACGGAGCCCGCGAAGGCCACGCTCGGCGTGCCGCCCTGCGCCCAGGAGACGCTCGCGGTACCGACCAGCTTGGTGGTGCCGTAGGTGAGGTCGACGCTGCCGCCGCCCTCGACCCACAGCTTGCCGCCGACGAAGCCGAGGCGAGCGGCGGCCGTGAACACCACGTTCTTGGCGGTGATCTCGGCGAGTGCCGCGTCGACGTAGATGTCGCCACGTGCCGGCGTGACATCCGTGCCGGCCGCGTTGCGGATCTTCTCGCCGGTGAGGTCTGCACCGAGGTAGACCGCGCCGCTGACCTGGCCCTTGACGCCGATACCGGACGCCGTGAGCTGGACACCGGCGGTGAACGTGAGCTTGGTGCTGGTAAGCGCACCCTTGACACCCGCGAAGGTGACGCCGCCCTGAGCGACCGTGCCCTCGAAGGTGACCACCGGCTCGGAGCCGATGACCCAGTCCACCGTGGCGGAGCCCTTGACGTTCGTGCCGTTGTAGGTGAAGTCGACGCTGCCGCCGCCCGTGACCCACTTCTGACCGCTGACGCTGCCGATGGTGGCCTTGCCGACGAGGGTCAGACCCTTGACGGTGACCGTCGCCGACGCGCTGTCGATGAGGAAGTCGCCCTGCTTGGCCTGCACCGCGGTGCCGGCCTTGTTCTTGACCGTCTCACCGGTCTGGTCGGCGCCGTAGTAGAAGGTGCCGGCGACGTCGCCCTTGAGCGCGAGGCTCGTGTTGCTGATCGTGGCGTTGCCCTGAGCAGCAGCGGTGAGCGTGATCTTCTTGCCGTCGAGCGTGCCCTTGGCACCCGCGACGGTGGTCCCACCCGAGGTGATCGTGCCTTCGAAGGCAACGCTCGGAGCCTGACCGACAACCCAGGTGGCCGTGGCCGAACCCTTGAGGTTGATCCCGTTGTAGGTGAGGTCGACGCTGCCGCCGCCCGTTGCCCACTTCTCGGTGCCGACGCTCGAGAAGCTCGCCGCACCCGTGAGGGTGAGGTTCTTCACGAGCACTTCGCCCGAGGCGCTGGTCAGGACGAAGTCGCCCTTGGTCGCCTGGACATCGGCACCGGCGCGGTTCTTGACCATGAGGCCGGTGAGGTTGTTGCCGTAGTACAGCGTGCCCTCGGCCGCGCCCTTGAGCGAGAAGCTCGGGTCGGTCAGCGCAACGTTGCCCTTGAGGGCCAGCTTCTGGCCGTCGAAGGTGCCGCTGGCACCGGCGACGATCGTCGTGCCGTTGGTCAGCGTGCCGTCGAACGAGACGCTCGGCGTACCGCCGGCGGCCCACTTCGCGGTCGCGGAGCCCTTCACGTTGGTGGCGCCGTACGTGAGGTCGACGCTGCCGGCGCCCTCCGCGAACAGCTTGCCGCCGATGTAGTTGATGGAGGCCTTGCCCTTGAGGACGAAGCCGTTGGCGGTGATGTCGGCCGTGACCGCGTCGAGGACGATGTCGCCCTTGGTCGCGGGGACGGAGACGCCGGCGGCGTTCTTGACCGTGAGGCCGGAGAGGTCGCTGCCGAAGTACACGACGCCGGAGACGCCGCCCTTGATGGCGAGACCCGAGACCGACAGGGAGGCGTCACCGGTGAGGGTGAGCTTCTTGTCGTCGAGGGTGCCCTTGACGCCAGCGATCTGGACGTCGGCCTGGGAGACCGAGCCCTCGAACTGGATGGCCGGCGCCTTGCCGACGACCCAGTCGACAACCGCTGCACCCTTGATGCTCGTGGCACCCGTGGTGAAGTCGACGGCGCCGCCGCCCGTAACCCACTTCTCGCCGCTGACCGAGCCGAGCTCGGCGCCGCCCACGAGCGTGAAGCCCGTCGTAGCGACCGTGGCGGAGACGGATTCGATGAACCAGTCGCCCTGCTTGGCGGCGACCTGGTCACCGGCGCGGTTCTGGACCGTGTTGCCGGACTGATCGAGGCCGTAGTAGATGGTGCCCTTCACGTCGCCGGCAAGCGTGAGCGCCGGGTTCGTGAGCTTGGCGGCTGCGCCAGCCTCGAGGACGATCTTCTTGCCGTCGAGCGTGCCCTTGGCGTTCGCGATCTCGGTGTCGCCCGACGTGACGGTGCCTTCGAAGGCGACCGTCGGCGTCTGACCGACAACCCAGCTCGCGGTAGCGGAGCCCTTGAGGCGAATGCCGTTGTACGTGAGGTCGACGGCACCGGTTCCGGTGGCCCACTTCTCCGTACCGACGCTCGAGAACGTCGCGGCACCCTTGAGCACGAGGCTCTTGACCGTGACCTCGCCCGTGGCGCTCGTGAGGACGAAGTCGCCCTTCGTAGCCGGGACGCTGGTGCCAGCGCGGTTCTTGACCGTCTCGCCGGTCAGGTCGCTGCCGTAGTAGAGCGTGCCCTCAGCGGCGCCCTTGAGCGAGAAGCTCGGGTCCGTGAGTGCAACGTCGCCCTTGATGGCGATCTTCTTGCCGTCGACCGAACCGGAGGCGTTGGCGACGACGGTGGTGCCGTTCGTCAGCGAGCCGTCGAACGCGACCTTGGCGATACCACCGAAGAGGTAGTCGACCGTGGCCGCGCCCTTGAGCTTGGTGGTCCCGAAGGTCACGTCGACGCTGCCGCCGCCCTTGACCCACTTCTCGGTTCCGACCAGACCGACCTCGACCGCGCCGGTGAGCGTGAAGCCCTTGGCGTCGACCTTGGCGGAGGCGCTCTTGATGAACAGGTCGTTCTTCTTGGCCTGGATCTCGACGCCGGCGTAGTTCTTGACCTTCTGGCCCGTCTGGTCAGCCGCGTAGTACAGCTTGCCCTCGACGGCGCCGGTCAGCGCGAGCTGAGCGTTGGAGATGCCGGCCGTGCCGGTGAAGTCGATGACCTTGTCGGTGATCGAGCCCTTGACGGTGGCGATCTCGACGTCGGACGACTTGACCGAGCCGGTGAACGGGATGGCCGGGAACGGGGTCCCGATCGTCCAGTCGACCGACGCCGTGCCCTTGACGGCGATGGTGCCGTAGACCACGTCGACCGTGCCGCCGCCCGTGAGCCAGCGCTCGGTGCCGACCGACGAGAAGCCGGCCTTGCCCGTGAGCGTGAAGCCCTGAGCGACGAGCTTGGCCGTGGCGTCCGCGTTGATCACGAAGTCGCCCTTGGCCGGGGTGACGTCCACGCCAGCGTGGTTCTTGATCTTCTCGGCCGACAGGTTCGGGCCGTAGTAGACGGCGCCGGAGGCGGTGCCATCGAGCGTGACGCCCGAGATGGAAGCCGCAGCCTTGCCCGTGAACACGAGCTTGTTGCCGTCGACCGTGCCCTTGACGGAGCCGACTTCGATGCCGGTGCTGGTGAGGACACCCTCGAAGGAGACGACCGGCTCGATGCCGGGCTCCCAGTTCAGCGTCGCCGAACCCTTGATGTTGGTCGGGCCGTAGGTGAGGTCGACGGTCCCGCCGACCGTCGCCCACATCACGCCGCCCACGCTGGCGAGCGTGAGCTTGCCGGTGAGTTCGAGGTTCTTGACGGTGATCTTGGTCGAGGCGTCGGAGAGGACGAAGTCGCCCTTCTTGGCCTGGACCTCGACGCCTGCCTTGTTCACGACGGTCTCGCCGGTGAGGTCAGTCGCGTAGTAGACGACGCCCTCGACGGAGCCGGTGATCGTGAACTTCGGGTCGGTCAGGGAAGCGTCGCCCTTGATGGCGAGCTTCTTGCCGTCGAACAGACCGACGGCGTTCGCCACTGCGGTCGTGCCCTGCGTGACCGTGCCGGCGAAGGCGACGACCGGCTGCTCACCGAGCGCCCAGGACGCGGTGCCCATGCCCTTGACGTTGGTGGTGCCGGCGGTGAACTCGACCGCACCGCTGCCTTCGGCGAACAGCTTGCCGCCGACGTAGCCGATGCTGGCCTCGCCCATGAGCGTGAAGCTCTTGGCGATGATCTCGGCCTTGACCGAGTCGATGTACAGGTCGCCCTTCGTAGCGGGAACCTGGTCACCGGCGCGGTTGGTAACCGTCTCGCCCGTGAGGTCGTTGCCGAACCAGACGGTGGCCGAGACGGCGCCCTTCGTGCTGTAGCCGGGGACGACCAGTGCTGCGTCGCCCGTGAGCTTGAGCTTCTTGTCGTCGATGGTGCCCTTGGCGCTGGCGAGCGTGAGCCCACCCTGCGCGACCGAACCCTCGAACGCGACAGCCGGCGACTTGCCGACGATCCATTCGACGGTGGCCGAGCCCTTCACGACGGTCGTGCCGGCGGTGAAGTCGACGGCGCCGCCGCCCTTGACCCACTTCTCACCGCTGGTCGAGCCGATCTGCGCTGCGCCCGTGAGCTTGAAGCCCTGGGTGTTGAGGTCGGCGGAAGCAGCGAGCTTGAGGTAGAGGTCGCCCTTGACGGCCGGGACCTTGACCCCGGCGCGGTTCGTGACGGTCTCGCCGGTGAGGTCGCTGCCGTAGAAGACGACACCCTCGACGACGCTGCCGGTCGCGGAGAGGACCGCGTTGGTCATCTTCGCCTCACCCGTGAAGGTGATCTTGTTGCCATCGATCGTGCCCTTGACGGTGCCGACTTCGACATCGCTGGACGACACGGCGCCGGTGAAGGCGACCGTCGGGGTCTCGCCCGCGGCCCAGGCCAGCGAAGCGGTGCCCTTGATCGTGGTCACGCCATAGGTGAGGTCGACGGCGCCGCCGCCGGTGGCCCACATCACGCCGCCCACGCTGGACAGCGAGATGCTGCCCGTGAGCTTGAGGTTCTTGATCGCGACGTCACCCGTCGCGCTCTTGAGGAGGAAGTCACCCTTCTTGGCGGGCACCTGCGTGCCGGCCCGGTTGGCGATCGTCTCACCCGTGAGGTCGTCGCCGTAGTAGACGACGCCCTCGACGGAGCCCGAGAGCGTGAGCTTCGGGTCGGTGAAGGACGCGTTGCCCTTGATGGTGATCTTCTTGCCGTCGAACGTGCCGCTCGCGCCGGCGACCACGGTGGCGCCCGAGGTCACGGTGCCGGCGAAGCCGACCGTGATCGGACCGCCAGCGGTCCAGTCGGCGTTGACGGAGCCCTTGAGGTTGGTGGCGCCGTAGGTCAGGTCGACGTTGCCGCCACCCTTCGCCCACAGCACGCCACCGACGCGACCGATGGTCGCGGCGCCCTTGAGCGTGAAGCCCTTGGCGATGACATCGGCCTGCGTGGCCTTGATCAGGAAGTCGCCCTGCTTGGCCTGAACCTCGGCGCCGGAGCGATCCGTGATCTTCTGGCCGGTGAGGTCGGTGCCGTAGTACACGACGCCTTCAGCAGCACCATCGATGGTGAAGCCGGCGACGGTCAGCTTGCCGGTGCCCTTGACGGTGAGCTTGCTGCCGTCGACGGTGCCCTCGGCACTCGCGACTGCGGCTTCACCTGAGGCGACCGAGCCCTTGAAGGTGACGGTCGGGATGTTCGGGGAGACCCAGTCGACGTCGGCGGAGCCGGTCAGCTTGGTTCCGCCGTACGTGACGTCGACGGTGCCGCCGGCCTTGGCCCAACGGTCGGCGCCAACGCGGCCAAGCGAGGCGGCGCCGGTAACGGCGAAGCCCTTGGTGTTGACCGAAGCCTTGAGCGTCTTCAGGAAGAAGTCGCCCTTGGACGCTTCGACGTCCGCGCCAGCGCGGTTCTTGATGGTCGCGCCCGCGAGGTCGCTGCCGTAGAAGACGGTGCCATCGACGGCGCCCGTGATCTTGAGGTCAGGGTTCGAAAGGGTGACGTCACCGGAGAAGTCGATCTTCTTGCCGTCGACGGCGCCCTTGGCGTTTGCGACGAGCGTGGAGCCCGACTCGATCGAACCTTCGAAGTCGACGTTCGGCTGTGCGCCCTCGAGCCAGTCGGCCGAAGCCTTGCCCTTGACCGTGGTCTCGGGGATGCCCGGCGCGGTGAAGGTCATGTCGACCGAACCGCTGCCCTTGACCCAACGCTCGGTGCCGACATCGCCGACCTGAGCGACGCCCGTGAGCGCGAGGCCCTTGGCGGTGACCGTGGCGGTCGCGCTCTTGATGAGCCAATCGCTGTTCTGCGCCTGAACCTGGTTGCCGGCGCGGTCCGCGATCGTGCGACCCGTGAGGTCGAGGCCGATGAAGACGACGCCTTCGACGTCGCCCTTGAAGAGGATGTCGTTGTACTTGACAGTCGCGTCACCCGTGAAGTTCACGGCGTCGAGATCAACCGTGCCCTTGGCGCCGACGATGACGGCTTCACCAAAGCGCGCCTCGCCGTCGAACGTGATGAGCGGGTCGGACCCGCGGTCGTACGCGATGGTCGCGCTACCCGTAACTGAACCCGCGGGGCTGGAGCCCTTCGCGGGGATGTTCAGTCCGAGCGTGCCGCTGCCTGAGACCTTGCTCACGCCGGCATCGTCGAAGTCGAGCGAGAGCGTGCCGTCGACGGTGACGTCGGGGCCGTACGCGATCTTGCCGGTCACGGTCATCCCGAGACGCTGGCTGCCGTCGGCTTCGTCGTTGAGCTTCAGCTTGAAGGTCGCGTCCGTGACGGTGAGCTTCTTGTCGCCCTCACCGACGACGAGCTCGTCGGAGCCGCCGTTGAAGTCGAAGGAGTAACGCGAGCCGCGAAGCTTCAGCGTGCCGAGGCCGTAGATCCGGCCGCCGATGTTCGGCAGCTGCGTGCCGGCTGCCGGTGCGGTGATCCGGAAGTCAAACCGGTCGAGGCCGCTGATCGAGCCGCGGAACGCGAAGTAGGTGTTCGTGCCACCGCTCCACGCGAGGCGAAGTTCGCCAGCGACGTAGAAGCCGGTGTTCCAGTCGAAGCCCACGTACATGCGCGAGATGGACGCGCTCTTGAACAGCTCGCTGCCCTGCGCGATCTCACCTGACGTGGCGGCGTGGGTGACGGCTGCGAGGAGACGCGCGGTGGCGGTGGCCGCCGGCGCTGCGGTGGCGTCCTCGATCTGCGGGTCCGTGATGCGGACCTCTGCACCAGCGGCCATGCAGCTGGCGCCGCGGCGCTGGAGGCGGGTGCCGCTGACCCTCAGGCCATTGGCGACTTCAACCGACGGGTTGGACGGCGACTCGAACCACATGTGGCAGAGCTGCACTCGGTTCTGGTCCATCTCGGCCTGCGTGAGCGCCGAGGCAGGGGCGCTCGTGAGGCCCAGCATGGCCATCAGGACTACGAGGAACGCTGCGGCATTGCGCGCAGCACGGGGGAGAGTCACGACAGCGCCATTGCGCTGCCGTGTCAGGACTTGGGACACGAGATGCTCCTCCAGAAGCAGTGATGAAGCCCGGTGGTGAAACGGACCGGACGCCAGTGTGACAGGTGAACACTCGCGGCGCAAATGCCCCGAGCCCCGTAGTTGAGCATTGCTCAATGAAATCGGCAAGGGCCCCTGAACCGCCGGGTACCCCAGCTGATTCGCCATTGCTCCGAAACTTGGGCTACTGGGGCGTAGCTATCGCCCGACACCCTGCCGGACCCCGTCCCGTTTGCACCTGGCGTTGCAGGCTTTCGGCCCTGGTAGGAGCAAGCCGCCCGGCGGCGAACCACCTGCTGGACACCGCCATGCCACCACCCCGGCCCGACCCGGCGGCCAGACGCCGCCAGACCCGAGCAAGTCGGCCACTCGAGACCCCGCAAACCAGGCGCCTCAAGCTCCACTTTATGGTGTTTCTAAGCCTTAGCTTGAGGGATGCTGATCTCTAGCTCAACCTGAGCCTGAGCTTACTTTGGCGTATCAAGTAGCACTAGAGGCTCGCCGCAGGTAGCGCTATCGCGCCACTCTCGGACAAATCAGCAGGTGACTGGACCTAACCGCGAGGCGTCGATCGGAGCGCTCGATGGTCCCGTTCGGGACCACCCAGAGGCGACCTCGATCATGCCTCGGAGGCCATGCCGAGCGACCGTCTCGACGACGGCCGCTCGCCCCCTCGAGCAACCGGACCCGCGCCGGCCGGAACGGGCCCCTCGGGCGACGGTCTCGCACTCCGCCAGAGTCGGTCCAACAAGCCGTCGAACGGACGCCCCCTCCCCCTCCCCGCACCGCTTTGGGCATCCGTCCGAGCGCCGTTCAAGCGCCGTTCGAGCGTCCAAACTTGCACCCTCCGACGCTCGCCGACTCAACGCACCTACCATCGACTCGAGCGCTGACTTCCACTGCACAGTGTCTGCTATCCGGCGGCTCACCATCAGCGCTCAGTGACCCGTCTTGCAGCATCACCGGCTGCCCGCGCCGCCGCCTCTCGCAGGCGACCCACGAGCGCTCCCCTGAAGCCGCGAGTACGTGCCTTGAGAGGGTTCCCGGAGCCGCAAGAACCGTGCCTTGAGAGCGCTCCGGGAGCCGCGTGAACCGTGCCTTGAGAGGGCTTCTGGAGCCGCGAGAACCGTGCCTCGAGAGGGCTCCGGGAGCCACGAGAACGGTGCCTCGAGAGGGCTCCGGGAGCCACGACGAGGCGATCCTGCGCCCTCCGAACGCTCGCGAGAGCCGCGCGAACTCGCGTGAGCGGACGTGTTTTCGCACCGACAGAGAGGTCGTTCGGGTACCTCGAACGGAACTCGAAAGGGGTCCTTGGGCAGGCCCCCAGACGTCTTCGAAACGAGCCTGCGGAGGAGTCTGTCCAGCTCCGGAGGGGCGCTCAAGGCACCCTCCGGAGGTCGTCAGATGACGCTAGCCGCGGGCCGGTTCGGAGCCGTACGGCTCCGACGGAACGTCGCCGTAGAGGCGGTCCAGGCGGTAGAAATCGCGCGCGTCGGGCGTGAAGACGTGGAGCACCACGTCGAGGTAATCGAGCAAGATCCAGCGCGATTCGGTGACGCCCTCAGCGCGCTTCGGGATGACCCGGAAGTCGTCCTTGATGGCCTTCATCACGGTGTCGTGGATGGCCTTGACCTGGCGCTCGGTGTTGCCGGTGCAGACCACGAAGTAGTCGGCGTAGCCCACCGCGCTGGCGACGTTGATCAGGACGATGTCCTGCGCTTTGAGGTCGTCAGCGGCCTTGGCAATCGCGAGTGCGAGCTTGCGGCCGTCCTCCCCACTGCCCTCGCGCAGCGGCTTGGCCACGCTGGCATCGCGGTGGAGGATGGTCTCCTGGAGAGATTCAGAATCGGTCATGCGTGCACCTGGGAACGGTAGAGGCCGGTGCGGCGCAGGTGCTGCGCAACCGCAGGCGGCACGAGGTAATCGATCGACTGGCCACCGGCGAGGCGCCGGCGAATCTCAGACGACGAGATGTCAAAACGGGGCATGTCGAAGAACTCAAGGCGCGTCGGGAGGTCGACGAGACGCTCCTCGATATCGCGGCGCAGCACGCCCTGGCGGCCGGCGACGCCGAGCGTCGCCAGGCGGCTCACCTCTTCAGGTTCACGCCACGTGGGAAGCGAGAGCGCGGTGTCGGCGCCGACGATGAAGATCAGCTCGTCCTCGGGACGCTGCGCCTTCAGCTCGCGAAGCGTGTCGACGGTGTACGACGGTCCGCCACGCTCGATCTCCAGCTCGCTGACGTCCAGGCGCGGATCGTCCTTGGTCGCGAGGCGGCAGAGCTCGGCGCGAACGTGCGGCCCAGGAGCACCAGCCGCGACCTCTTTGTGCGGCGGCGTATGCGCAGGCACGAACAGCACGCGGTCCAGGCCAAGCTGGTCGCACGCCTCAGAAGCGCACAGGAGATGTCCGACGTGCGGCGGGTTGAACGTCCCGCCCATGATCCCGATCCGGGCCAAGAGGTTCCCTAGCTCCGGACGTGTCCGTCGCCCCAGGCGACGTACTTGGAGGTACACAGCTCGCGGAGGCCGATCGGGCCGCGCGCGTGAAGTTTCTGCGTCGAGATGCCGATCTCGGAGCCCTTGCCGAACTCGGCACCGTCGGTGAATCGCGTCGAAGCATTGACGTAAACGCACGCTGCATCCACCCGGCGAGTGAACGCTCGGGCCGCCTGCGTGTCCGCAGTAATGATCGCCTCGGAGTGGCCGGAGCCGTGCGCAGCAATGTGCGCGAGCGCGTCCTGCAGCGAATCAACGACGCGGATCGAAAGGATCAGCGCGAGATACTCGGTGTCCCAGTCTTCGTCGACCGCGTCGACGAGCCGTGGCGCCAGTTCGGCCGGCGCCACGGCCTTGGTGCTTGCGTCGACGCGCAATTCGACGCCGAGGCGATCGAGTTCCGTGAGCAGCCCCGGCAGCAAGGCCTCAGCGACGTCCTGGTGCACGAGCAGCGTCTCGGCGGCGTTGCAGACGCCCGGCCGCTGCGTCTTGGCGTTGACGACGATGCGGGCGGCCGCGTCGAGGTCACCGGCTGCGTCGACATACACGTGGCAGAGCCCCGCGGCGGCGTAGATCACCGGTACGGTCGCGACGCCCTGGAGCGCGGCTTTGAGGCCGGCGCCGCCACGCGGGAAGATCAAGTCGACGAGCCCGTCTTGGGTGGCGAGTTCGGCCAGTTCAGCATGCCCGCCACCGGCGACCAGGCCGATCGCTCCCGCCGGAACGCCAGCTGCTTCGGCGGCTTCAGCCGCGATCCGGGCGAGCACGGCGTTCGTCCGAGCGGCGGAGCTGCTGCCGCGCAACACGCACGCGTTGCCCGACTTCAGGCACAGCGCCACCGCGTCGATCGTCACGTTCGGACGAGCCTCGTAGATCACGCCGACGACCCCGAATGGGACCAGTTCGCGACGCAGCTCGATGCCGTTGGGGAGCCGCCCGCCGTCGACGACCTCGCCCACCGGATCCGGCAGCGTCGCGACGTCACGGGCCTGTTCGGCGATGCCGGCTACGCGCTCGGGCGTGAGCGTGAGTCGATCGATCAGGGCATCGCTCAGGCCGGCCAGTTTGCCGTCGTCGAGGTCGCCCTGGTTGGCGGCCAGGATCGCGTCGGTCTGCGCCACGAGCGCATCGGCGATGGCGCGCAGCGCGCGATTCTTCGTGTCGGTGTCGAGGACAGCGAGTTCGCCGGCCGCGGCCTTGGCCGCCCGGCAGATCTGCTCGACGCTCTGAGAGGCGATGGCCATGACGGTCCATGGTATCGCCGTCCCGGCCCGCGGGCGGTAGGGGTTGGCTTCGGCGCCCACGCGGGCGCCCGATCACCGTCGAACGCGTGGTTAGTCCGTCAGGACGAAGTAGTCCCGATGGACGACTTCGTCCGGCGGAACCGGGTCGAACGTGGCGAGCTCGGAGCTGCGTTTGCCTGCGGCCGCACGGAGTTCCACGGCGTCGTATTGCGCGAGGCCCTTGCCGACCGGGTAGCCGCCGGAGACGACATCGATCGCGTCGCCGGCGCGGAAGTCGCCGTTGACGTGCGTGACACCAACCGGCAGGAGCGAGACGCCGTCGGTACGCAGCGCGTTGGCGGCGCCCGCGTCGACCTCGACCGTGCCCTTGGACGGCTTGGCGAACCGAAGCCAGAGCTTGAACGAACTGTGCTGGCCATCGCCAGCAGGGAAGCGCGTTCCGACGGTCTCGCCGTCGAGTGCTCGCCCGATCGCGTCCTCGCTCAGCCCACTGCAGATCGTCACCGCGACGCCGGCCGCCGTGGCGATGTCGGCCGAAACGACCTTCGATTGCATGCCGCCGGAGCCGTGTGCCGACTTGTTCTTGTCGATCGAGAGCGCGTCGAGCTGCGACGGGTTGTCGATCACCGGCACGAGCTCAGCGTTCGGATCCGTCGCGGGGTTCGCGGTGAACAGGCCGTCGGTCGAGGTCAAGAGGAAGAGGTCGCTGGCGCCGACGAGCGTGGCGACCTGCGCGGCGAGCACGTCGTTGTCGCCGAAGCTGATCTCCTCGGTCGCCGTGGTGTCGTTCTCGTTGACGACCGGCACGACGCCCCAATCCAGGAGGCGCACGAGCGTACGGCGCGCATTGAGGTAATGCTCACGAGCGGAGATGTCGGCGGCCGTGAGCAGCACCTGCGCGGGCACGATTCCGGAGGCCGTGAAGCGCTCCTCCCACTGCCGGTAGAGCGCGCCCTGCCCCACCGCGCTGGTCGCCTGAAGCTCCTCGATGCGCGTCGGGCGCGCCGTGAGCCCGAGCAGCGGCAGCCCGCAGGCGATGGCGCCAGAGCTGACCACCACGAGGCGGTCGCCGAGTGCACGCCGCCGGGCGACCTCGCGAACGACCCGGTCCAGGACTTCGCCGCGAAGCGTGCCGTCGTCCTCGGCCAACACCGAGGAGCCGAGCTTGATCACGACGGTGCGGGCCACGGCTGCAAGCGTAGTGAACCTACGCGGACCCTTGCTTGGCGCGCCCGAGAGGTGACCCACGCCGTGCCGACCCGAAGGCCGGCGACTAGAACTCGAGTTCGAAGACCTCGCCGCCGAGGTCGACCTCGTCGCCGGGTTTGAACCCGAGCGACTCCAGGCGGTCGATCACGCCGAGCACGCGGAGACGCTTTTCCACGTGCGCGAGGGCGTCCTCGTTCTCCAGGTCGAAGCGCCGGACCAGCGTGGTGACCTGCGCCGAGACGACCTTGAAGGTCGACGGGCCGGTGCGCTCGACCTCGATCGTCGACTTGGAACGCGGGCGGAAGACCATGTGCGCGGCGATCGACTCCTCGACCGGGCTGTGCGGCGCGAGTTCCTCGGGGTGGGCCGAGCGGGGCGGCACGAGGCGAAGGAGTTCACGCGCGAGCTCGGAGATGCCGGTGTTCGTGGCGCTGGAGGTGATGACGATCGGGACGTCGGGGCCCAGCTTCTCGGTCCATTCCATGACCGCGAGCTCGGCATCGTCGGGCGCGACGAGGTCGACTTTCGACAGAACGAGGATGCGCGGCAAGGCGGCGAGGCGTGGGTCGTGCGCCGCCAATTCGGCTTCGATCACGCGGAAGTTCTCCGACGGATCGCTGCCGTCGAGCGGGGCGAGATCGAGCACGTGCGCGATCGTCTGGCAGCGCTCGATGTGCGCGAGGAAGTCGTGACCGAGCCCAAGGCCTTCGTTGGCGCCCTCGATCAGCCCGGGGATGTCGGCGATGACGAGCTGACGGCCGTCGGCCTCGATCGTGCCGAGGATCGGCTCGAGCGTGGTGAACGGGTAGCTGGCGACCTTCGGCGTGGCACGCGTCATCGCGGCCAGGAGCGACGACTTGCCGGCGTTCGGCACGCCAACCAGGCCGACATCGGCCAGGAGCTTGAGCTGAAGATCGATCCACTGCTCGGCGCCAGGAAGGCCGCGCTCGGCGAACTTCGGGGCCTGGCGGGTGGAGGTGGTGAAGTGCTTGTTGCCTCGGCCGCCGCTGCCACCCTTGGCGACCAGGAGGCGCTGGCCCGGTCGCACGAGGTCGTGGACCACGCCGTTCTGCAGCGTGACCTGGGTGCCGGGCGGGATCGGAATGGTCAGGTTCTCGCCGCGTTTGCCGTCGCGACCGCTGCCTTCGCCGTGGTGGCCGCGCTCAGCGCGGAAGTGCACCTTGCGCGCGAAGGCGCGCAGGTCGCGGAGGTCGTCGGAGCAGACGAGCCACACGGAACCACCGTGCGCGCCGTCGCCTCCGTCCGGGCCTCCACGCGGCACGTGGGCTTCGCGACGGAAGCTGACCGACCCGTGCCCGCCGTCGCCGCCGACGACGTTGATCCTCGCGTGGTCCGAAAGCACCTAGCGATCCTACGGGGTGGCTGGCAACGGCGGGCCGCGACTCCCCCGGGCCCAGCCTTGATGGCGTTTGGAGCGCTCACCACCTCAGCGGCACGACATCCCTGCTCGGAGCGAACTTCGGACGATGCGGGATCATCCGGCCTGGCGCACTGGAGTCCGTCCGGCACGGTCCGTAGCTTGCCGTGGGTGTCACCCCGTCGTGTGAGCTTGGTCCGCAGCGTGCTGCTGCTGGCGCTCGCGACGAGCGTCGGCCCCTCCCCCGCGCTCGCCGCCACCGGCGGCGCGCACCTGCCAGGCGGCGCTGAGAGCGCCGTACCCGCGCCATCGTCAGGCCCACTCGTCGGGCCCGGTGCCGCGGAAGGGCCGCCGGCCACCGCGCCGGCCGCGGACTCAGCGAACCAGGCCGAGCCCGTCGCGCTCGTCCCGTCGCCGCCGGCGATGCCGGTGCTCGCCTCCGCTGCCCGCAAGGTCGACGATCCCATCCCGACCGACGTCGCGGCGCTGAGCACGCCGTCGATGATCGCCGCGATCGACGGACACGTCGTGATCGTCCGCCAACGGATGAGCCGCTCGGAACTCGTCGACCTCGCCGAGCCGTCCTCGCCGCGGGTGCTGCTCTCAAGCACCCGGCCGTTCGGTATGCCGCAGGCGGGCCGGGACGCTGCTGGCCGTGCGGTCATCGTCGCGTCGCCCTGCGCGGGTGCCGACGCCGTGGTGCGACTCGGCCAGGCGCCGCGATGCCCGCTTCGCGCGATCGACGCGCTCACCGGCGCCTCGCGGCCGCTGCCGGGGACCACGGGAGCGCTCGCCGGCGATCTGGCGGGCGAGCGACTGGTCTTCACGCGTCGTTCTCCGTCTGCGGGGGTGCGACTCTATGAGTCGGCGGCGGGCGCCGCAGCGCAAGTGGTCGAGTTGCCGCAGCTCGGGAAGCCAGGCGATGGCTGGACGGCGGCCTCCGGCAAGCCCGCGCCTGGGAGCCTGCGCGCCGGCGGATTCGACGTCGACCCGGCCGGCCGCCTCGCGATCGTGCTCGAGTACGTCGCTGCCAAACCGGAGTTCAGTTCTGGGCTGTGGGTCCGCCAGGCGACGCTCGGTTGGCACCGGCTCACCACCATCGGCACCACGTTCGCAGGGCTCGGCACGCGCCACGTCATGGGCCCCAACCTCGATGCCACGGGAGCGATCGCGTACGTGGAAGGCGTCATCGAGGCTCCGAGCTTTGTCGGGCGCTGGGACGACGACGGCACCGCCACCTTCCGCCTCAGCGTGCGGCGCTCGATCGGCCGTTCGACCATCCTCCGGGACACGGCCTTCGACCGCGGCCGCCTGCTCTTCGTCGATTGGCTCCCGGGCGCGCCGTGCGGCAGCGAGGGTGCTTTGGCCTGCGGCCTGCGGGCCCTGGGGCCCGTGCTCTCCAGCAGCTGACACGTTGCGTTCCGCGATCCGGCAGCGCTGGCAGCGCGCCTGGCGGGGCTGCTGAACCGCAGGGCCAGATGCGCCTGACGGGCTTTGTACCGCGGCGCCAGATACGCGCCCGGCGGCGCGGTTCGACCGCGGCGCTAGCCTCGGCCGCATGTCTGATTCCGTCCTGTTGATCACCGGAGCGTCGAGCGGCATCGGCGCCGAGACCGCGCGGCAAGCCGTCGCTTCGGGGCTCCGCGTCGTGCTCGCCGCACGCAGCGCTGACAAGCTCGAAGCGCTCGCCGCGGAGCTCGGCGGCGCCGAGCACGCGATCGCGGTCGCGACCGATGTGACCGACTTCGCGAGCCTCGAAGCAGCTGTGCAGCGTGCCGTCTCGGAATACGGCCAGCTCGATGCCGTCTTTGCGAATGCCGGATTCGGCGCTCAGCGGAGTTTTCTCGGCGACACGACCGACCACTGGCGCGACATGGTGCTCACCAACGTGCTCGGCGCGGCCTTTACGATCCGGGCCGCCCTCCCTGCGCTCTACGAGTCGAAAGGCCACCTCCTCCTCACCGGCTCCGTCGCCGGCCGCCGCTCGATCCCCGGCTCGCTTTACAGCGCCACGAAGTTCGCCGTCCACGGCATGAGCGAGTCGCTCCGCCTGGAGGTCGACGGCAAGATCCGCGTGACGACGATCGCGCCCGGCATGGTCGACACCCCGTTCTTCGACAACCCCGTCGAGAACGCCCTCCAGCCCGCCGACATCGCCCGAGCCGTGCTCTACGCCCTGGACCAGCCGGCGCACGTCGACGTGAACGAGATCCTCATTCGCCCGACGGCCCAGCCGATCTAGCGAGCCCGCCGGCTTGGCCCCACCAGCCGGAGAAGTTGGGTTGCTTTGGGCTGGCATAGCCATCCGATTCCAACCCAACTTGGAGGTGGTCGCCGACCCGGAGAAGTTGGGTTGCTTTGGGCTGGCATAGCCATCCGATTCCAACCCAACTTGGACTCGGCAGCGAGGGCCGACCGCGCCACTCGGCCCGAAACGACAGAAGCCGCCCCGAGCCTGATGGCTCGGAGCGGCTTCTGAAAACTCTCGAAGAGTGGCTGCGAACTAGGCCGCGGCCTTCGTCTCTTCTGCGTGAGGCTGCACCGAAATGGTGCGGCCACGCCAACCGGTGGTGAACTGCACCTTGCCGGGGCGCGTCGCGAAGACGGTGTGGTCACGGCCAAGGCCGGTGCCCTCACCGCTGCGGAAGCGGGTGCCACGCTGACGGACGATGATCTCGCCGCCGGTGACGGCCTGACCTGCGAACAGCTTGACGCCGAGGCGCTTGCTGTTTGAATCGCGGCCGTTCTTGGATGAGCCGAGGCCCTTCTTATGCGCCATGGATCTCCTGGATCGTGATGCGCGTGAGCTCCTGGCGGTGCCCGGTGGTCCGCTTGTAGCCGCGCTTCGGCTTGAACTTGAAGATGCGGATCTTCTCTCCGCGCTCGTGACCCACGACCTTGGCCGTCACCTTGGTCTTGGCGAGCTTGTCGCCAGCGAAGGTGATGTCGGTCGAGCGTACGAGGAGGGGCTGCAGTTCGACCGTGGAGTCGACGTCGGCGGCCAGGCGCTCAACGAGGAGCTCCTGTCCGGCTTCGACGCGGTACTGCTTACCGCCTGTTTTGACAATCGCGTATGCCATGTCAGCTCTCTGAGGACTTCGCAGATCCGCGGGACGCGGACGTGCGGCGGCGCACTCGACGGCGCCGCGGAGCCGGAGATTCTACGGCATCGCCGGACTCGGCGTCGGCCGAGGCCGACGGGTCGCCATTTTCCGAGGCTACAGGCGGTGTTGCCTCAGCATCCGGGGTAGCCGTGGCGACCGCACCAGCGGGCTCCGCACCGGCATCGGCCGTCGTCGCTTCGGCCGCCGCAGGCTCGACCGGCTTGGGCTTGGCGCGGCTGCGCCGAGCACGCGGCTTCGGCGCCGGCTTCGGCGTGTCCTCGTCGGTCGCGAGCGCGTCCTTGGCGTCGGGCGACGGCAATTCGGCCGAGCCCTCACCGGGATGCGGCTGGTCCTGCCCGGTGAGCGTCTCGCCCAGGCTTCCGACGCCAGCACCGGCCGCGGCAATCGCCGCTTCGTCCGTCGCCTTGGCGTCGTCCTCAGCCGTTCGAGCGGCGGCCTCTTCGGCGCGGGTAGCAGCGAGCGCCGCGCTCGGGCGCCGTGAGCTTGGACGGACGGCCGCGCCAGCGGCCGGAGCGTCCGCAACCAGTCGACGGCGACGCGCCGCACCGGAGGCCTGCGAGGCGCTGGCCTCGGGGCCGTCAGCGAGGACGGCGTCGGCCGACGTGCGACCAGCCGACTCGATGCGCACGAGGCGCTTCTCGCCGATCAACTTACCCGCCCCAGAGACCGACACGATGTAACCGTCGATCTTGGCGACGGCACGATCCATGTCGTACATGTGCGGCTCGATGATGTGCACGAGCACCTCATCGCCCTCACGGAACGGGATGGCGCGCTCTCCGACCTCGTCGGCGGGGCCCGCCATAAGGATCTCCATGTGCGAGAGCGGGAGGCCCTCAGAGCCCTCGAAGTGGAACCGCTTGCCGGTCGTCTCTTCCAGGTCGCGCAGCACGAAGCCGCCCTCGCCGGTGAAGACCTGGCTGACGCGCGGGTTCATCTGCACGAGGAAGGCTTCGTCGGTGCGCTTGGCCTTGCGGGCGATCTCGCGCAGTTCACGCTCGTGATCGAGCGCGATGGTCTCCTCGGAGCGCACGACGCCTTCGCCGTGGCAGGTCGGGCAGGGCCGCGTGATGATCTCGCGGACGCCCTCCGTCACGTTCTGGCGGGTCATCTCGACGAGCCCGAGCTTGCTCAGCTCGGCCGTGTACGTCTTGGTGCGGTCGGATTCCAGCGCCGTCCGCAGGACCTTCAGCACGGCATCGCGGTTCTTCGCGCGAGCCATGTCGATGAAGTCGATGACGATGATGCCGCCGATGTCGCGCAGACGCAGCTGGCGCACCACCTCGTCCGCGGCCTCAAGGTTGATCTTCGTGATCGTGTCCTCGAGGCGGGCCTGCTTGCCCTTGCCGACGAACGACCCCGAGTTCACGTCGATGACCGTGAGGGCCTCGGCGTAGTCAATGATCAGGTACCCGCCGGAGGGCAGATCGACGCGCTTGGCGAGCAAGCCCTCGATCTCCTCGTCGACGGAGTACTCCTCCAGCAGCGGCTTGCGTCCGCGGTAACGCTCGACCTTGTCGGCGAGTTCCGGCGCCGTGCGCTGCAGGAAGCCGACGAGGCGCTCGTACTGGGCGTCGTCGTCGATCAGCGCACGCTCGAAGTCGTCGGCGAAGATGTCGCGCACGACGCGCACCGCGAGGTCGGCCTCCTGGAACACCAGTGAGGGGGCCTGCGACTTCTTGACGCGCGCCTCGAGCACCTCATGGAGCTTCTTGAGGTAGAGCATCTCCCGCTCAAAGCCGGCGCGGGTAGCGCCGTGGGCCGCCGTACGCACGATCACGCCGCCGGACCCGGTGTCGATGCCCTTGATTTCCTTGCGCAGGCGCTCGCGCTCGCGGTCCTCCAGGCGCTTGGACACGCCGGTGCCTTCACCCGTCGGCGTGTACACGAGGTACCGGCCAGCGATGGTGAGCTCCATCGAGAGGCGCGCGCCCTTGCTCTTGAGCGGGTCCTTGATCACCTGCACGGTGATCTCCTGACCCGGCCGCAGCAGGTCGCTGATCTTGGGGCCGTTGGCGGGCCCGCGGCCGCGCTTGACCTGCTCGACGCCCGGGATCACGATCTCGTCGACGTGCAGGAAGCCGTTCTTGTCGAGCCCGATGTCGACGAAGGCCGCCTCGAGCCCGGGCAGTACGTTGTCGACCTTGCCCTTGTAGACGTTGCCGACGATGGACCGGTTGCCGCGGCGCTCGAAGTAGAGCTCGGCGACTTGGTAGCCCTCGGCGGGATCGGCCTTACGACGCCGATTCGGGGCTGAGGTGGAGCGTTCGAGGAGCGCGACGCGGGTTTCACCGCGGTCTGCACTGACCAGGACCTGTTTTTTCATCAGGGTCCGTTCTATGAAGTTTGGGTTTGGAGGCGGACCCGTGGATCGCGTGCGATGCGAGCGTGGGCGTGCACGGCGTGCACGAGGCCCAGCGCGACAAGGGTCGCGATCACGGACGAGCCGCCATAAGACAAAAGTGGAAGGGTTACCCCTGTGATCGGCATGATGCCAAGATTCATGCCGACGTTCTCGAAGATCTGGAACGAGAGCATGCCGATGATGCCGGACATGACGATCGCTTCGTAGCTACTTCGCGCCTCCAACAGGATCCGCAGAACCCGCCAGAGCAGCAGGGCGTAGAGCGAAAGCACCAGGCCGGCGCCCACGAATCCCCATCGCTCGCCGATCACGCTGAAGATGAAGTCGGTCTGGTTCTCTGGCGTGTAGCCACCCGTCGACTGGCTCGAGGCCTCGCCTTTGCCAAGTCGTCCACCGTTGCCGATGGCGATCATGGCTTGGTTCTGCTGGTAGGCACTGGCGGCACCTTCGGACGAGCTGCTGTCCTGCGCGCCGCCAGGATCCAGGAACGAGGTGAGACGCGCCACCTGGTAGTCCTGCAGCACCTGCACGTTGACCGCGGGGAGCACGACGAGGACGAGCGCGATGGTCGCGACGCCGGCGCCCGCGAGCGTCCGCAGGTGGGTTCCGGGCACGCCGCCGACGGCGAGCATGAGGAGCAGCATGGTCACGTAGACCATCGCCGAACCCAGGTCCGGCTCGGCCATGATCAGCAGCAGCACCGGGAAGGTGAGTGCCAGCAGGCGCAGCGTCGTGCTCCAAAGTTCGATCTGGCGGCCACGGTCGACGAGTTCGGCCGCGATCGCCATCGCGAACAGCACCTTTCCGAACTCCGACCACTGGATCTGGATCGGTCCGACGATCACGGCCAGCTTCGCGCCTTTCGTCTCGGTGCCGAGGATCAAGATCAGGATCAGGCCGATGATCACCAGGCCGAAATGGCCGTATTTGAGTTCGCGCATGCGCAGCACGTCGACCTGCGACACCGCGACCATCACCACCACACCGATGATCACGAAGATGATCTGGCGACTGGCGAGCCCGGGCGCGATCGAGACGCGCACCGCGAAGATCGAGATCACGAGCAACGAAACCGTTGCGAGCAGCAGCAGCGGGTCGAACCCGCGAAGGAAGCGGCCTGTCATCAGTTCGTCTTGGAGTCGCCGGCGCTGAGCTGCACGCCGTCGAGTCCGTACCACTTCTTGAGGATCTCGCCCGCGATCGGAGCGGCCTTCTCAGCACCGAACCCGCCGGCCTCGATGGTCACGACGACCACGATCGGGCGCTTGGCATCGGGCACGTAGGCGGCGTACCACGACTGGTCTTCTTTGCCCACGCCGCGCTCCGCAGTCCCGGTCTTCCCGTAGACCGGATAACGATCCTTCGGCCAGCCGGCGAAGACGACTGCTGACGTGCCCTGCGGCTCGTTGGCGGCCGCGTACAGGCCCTCGCGGATGGTGGCGAGGCCGCCGGTTCCTTCAAGGTCGATCTTCGTCTTGGGCCGGAACTGGAACGTCTGGCGGGTCGCGCCCGACCGATCCTGGAGTGCTTTGGCGAAGTGCGGGCGCACGATCGTGCCGCCGTTTTGGATCGCGGCATACATCACCGCTGATTGCAGCGGGGTGACCTGCACGTCGCCCTGGCCGACCGCCAGCTGGACGTTGTCGCCGACCGACCACGTGCGCTTGTCGGAGTAGCCGCAGCCCATGCGACCGGCCGTGTAGACATCGGCATTCTGGGGGATCGGCGGGTCGGCCTCGGCCCGGCACTCCGTCTCGGCCTCCGCCAGCTTCTCGCGCCACTTGCGATCCGGGATGATGCCGGCGTTCTCGCCGGGCAGGTCCACCCCGGTCTTCTTGCCGTACCCGAGCTTGCGCGCCCACGCCTGGAGGGGATCGGAGATCCCGTTCATGACCTGGCCCTTGCGGTAGAAGTAGATGTCCGACGACACCTTGAGCGCGTCCTTGAGCGCAATCGCGCCGTTGGCGGTGGCGCCGGCGTTCTGGAACTCCTGGTTGGAGATCTCGATCTTGCCGGGATCGTCGATGAGCTCGGTGGTGGTGCCGTTGCCCGAGGCCAGCATCGCGAAGGCGGTGACCGGCTTGAAGGTCGAGGCGGCCGGATACGCGCCGTCGGTCACGCGGTTGAAGAGCGGCTTGGAGCCGTTCTCGTCGATGAAGTCCTTGAAGACCTCCTCGGAAACGCCGCGCACGAACATGCCCGGGTCGAAGCTTGGATTACTGACCGACGCCAGGATCTCGCCGTTACGGGGATCCATCGCCACGGCGGCGCCAGGGAGCCCGTACGGGTTGAACCGGGAGCCCTGTCCGAGCGCGCTCTGCGCCCGCTCCATGAGGTCTTTGTCGAGCGTGAGCTGAAGCTTGTCGCCAGCGATCGGCTCGATCCGCTTGGGCACGCCCTGCACGTTGCCGTAGGCGTCGATCGTGGACCGCACGCTGCCGTCTTTCCCCCGCAGATAGCCGTCGTACTGGAGTTCAAGGCCGTTGAGGCCCACCTGAGCGGCGGGGTTGAGCTTCTCGTATTTGTCGATCGTGACTTTGCCGTCGTCGCCGAACGGGACCGGGCCGACCTGCCCGAAGAGCTGGGCTCCGGCTTTGCCGACGGAATAGGACCGCACGAACTTGGACGACGTCGTGACGCCGGGATACAGCTCCGCGTTCTCGGCGATGTAGTTCACGACATCTTCCTGCGTGCCCTGCTTACGCAGCGGAATTGCGGCGTACGGCAGCAGGTAGAGGTTCGTGATCACGCGCCGCCGGACCTCGTCGGGGGAGATCTGCAGGAGCTTGCCGAGGTCGGCGTAACGCTTCTTGAGCTTGGCTAGATCCTCGGGGCTCTCGGACTCCGCGTACTCGCGCAGCAGGTCCGGGTCGCTCAGCGACGGGTACTGCGGCTTGGGCGTGTTGAGCTTCGTCTTCTGCGCCGGGAGCGCGGGCTGCCCCTTCTTCGCCTTGCGAGGCTTGTCTGGCAACTTGCCCCAGGCCGCGAGGTCGACGCCGTACTGGTTGGCCACCTGGCGCTCGATCATCGGCAGTGAGCCAGGCGCGAGCGACACGATCTGGGCGCGGCGGTTGCGCACGAGCAGCTTGCCGTTGCGATCGATGATGTCGCCCCGCGGCGCCGTGATCGCGACGTTACGGACACGGTTCTTCGTGGCGGCTGCCGCCAGCGAGTCGCCCGAGAGCACCTGCAGGTACCAAAGCCGGAAGAACACGATCGCGAAGAGGCCAAGAAGGACGGCCCCGATCACGGCCACGCGAAGCGCGACCACCTGGTTCTGGGCGGGAGCGGCGCCGCCACTCTGCGAGGCGCCCTTGTTCAGCGGACTGATCATCGGCGACCACCGACCCTAGAGCCCCGCCGGCGCGAGCCCCCCGATAGCGCGCGGGAGGTGCGGCTGCCACTCACCGAGCGACCGCGCTGGTTGCTCTGGCCACGGCTCGTGGAGAGCGGCGACAGCTTGGTCGTGGTGGCGCGGCGACGCCGGATCCGCGGATCGCGCGACAGCGCACCGACCAGCCCGCGACGCGTGGCGCGGTAGACGAACGGAGCGATCAGTCCGTTCAGCAGCGAGGTGCTGACGATGACCTGCAGCAAATCCCAGGAGGCGGCCGACGGCGCACCGAGCAGCACCTGCGCGATCCCGGTGAGCACCAACGAAGCGAAGGTGACGACGGCGCCTGTGACCATCGGGACGAAGATGCCTTCGGGGTCGCGGGCGTTTCCAACGCGCCCCCCGATGTCGCCGATCACGAGCAACAGCAGTGACGTGAGCCCCAGCGGCGTGCCGAGCAGCAGGTCGGCCAGGAGCCCCATGCCGAACCCAGTGGCGGCGCCGCCGATCGGGCCGGCCAGGAACCCCGACGCGAGGGCCACGAGCGGCAGGATGTCGATCCGCCCGCTGACGAGATGAAGGTCGGAAAAGAACGCGTTCTGGATCAGGACCGCCGCGACACCGACCCCGACCAGGCGCAACGCCAGCCGGGACTCCTCGCCCCCACGGGCGCGCGGAGCGCGCAGGACGGGAGCGCCGCTGCTCACGGCGTAGCGTCCTCGACACTCGTGAGCACGGTGAGCACGTCGGGCAGACGCCGCAAATCGACCGACGGGGTGACGTGCACGACCTGACTGTCGGCGTTCTGATCCTCGATCTTCGTGATCGTCCCGATCGGGATCGCCGGCGGGAACCGCGATTCCAGGCGTTCAGAGGTGCTGCCTGCCGTGACGACGGTGTCACCCTCGCGGAACTTCTCGGACTTCGGGATCTCGAGGATCAAGTCGCCAACGGCGCCGATCTTCGACGGTTTCAGTGAGCCGTATTCGCCCGTCCGCGCGACCTTGGCCGTCACTCCGGAGTCCTGGTCGGTGAGGAGCCGCACGATCGCCGTGCCGCCCTGGGCGCTGATCACCTTGCCGATGAGCCCGTTAGGCGCCATCACGGGGTTGTTCGCGGCGATCCCGTCGCTCGTGCCCTTGGAAATCTTGATCGTGCGGTACCAAGCGGACGCGTTCTGGGCGATCAGCGAGGTCTCGATCGGACCGAACTTCTGCAGGCCAGCCGTGATCTCGCTCATCTGCGCCTGCTGGCCGGCAATGTTGATCCGCTGGCGGAGCAGCGCATTCTCGATGGTGAGGCGATCGCGTTCGGCCGTGACCTCTTCGAGGTCGCCCTTGGCGCGGAACGTGTCCCCCACCCAGTTCACGAGGTCGCGCGCTGGCTTGGCGACCTTCGACGCGCCCTCCTGGATCGGCGAGACGATGCCGGCGAAGCCGCGCTCGGCGCCGCCGAAGGCCCCGACGAACGAGCCCGTCAGCAGGACGAAGGCCGCCAGCAGGAGCAGCAAGAAGACTGCTCGGCGGCGACGGAAAGTTCTCTCGTCAGGCACGGGTGGTTGGTCTCGAAAGGTGGTGGTGCTGCGGCGGCGCCGCGGCGGGAGCGCTTAGTAGCGGCGCTTCCGCCCGCCACGCCCGCCACGATTGGAGGGGCGGTTGCTGCGGTGGATGACCTCGAACTCCTCGAGCGAACGGCCGGAACCGACCGCCACGCAGGTGAGCGGGCTCTCGGCGAGGTGGCACGGCATCTGCGTCTCTTGACGCAACCGCTCGTCGAGGCCATGGAGCAGGGCTCCACCGCCAGCAAGCATGATGCCACGATCCATGATGTCGGACGCCAGCTCAGGCGGGGTCCGGTCTAGCGTCTCACGAACGGCGCCGAGGATCTGTGAGAGCGGTTCGTCGATCGCGCGCCGAATCTCTTCGGACGTGAGCACGATCGTCTTCGGCAGGCCGGTGACCATGTCGCGGCCACGAATCTCGGCCTGAAGTTCTTCTTCCATCGGGTACGCCGACCCGATTTCGAGCTTGAGTTCCTCGGCCGTCTGCTGGCCGATGAGGAGCTTGTACTCGCGCTTGGCGTAGTTGATGATCGCCTCGTCGAGCTCGTCGCCGCCGACGCGGATCGACTGCGAGACGACGATGCCGCCGAGCGAGATCACGGCGACCTCACTGGTGCCGCCGCCGATGTCGACGATCATCGAGCCAGTCGGCTCGCCAACGGGCAGGCCAGCGCCGATCGCGGCCGCCATCGGCTCTTCGATCAGATACGCCTGGCGGGCGCCAGCCGAAAGGGTGGCCTCTTCGACGGCGCGCTTCTCGACGCCAGTCACGCCCGAGGGCACGCAGACGACGACGCGCGGATGCGCCCAACGGTTCTGGTGGACCTTCTGGATGAAGTGCCGGAGCATCTCCTCCGTCACGTCGAAATCAGCGATGACGCCGTCCTTGAGCGGGCGGATGGCCTGGATCGTGCCCGGCGTGCGGCCGAGCATGCGCTTGGCTTCGATGCCGACGGCATGCACCTCGCCGGTGCGCGAATCGATCGCGACGACGGACGGCTCAGACAGCACGATGCCGCGCCCGCGCACGTAGACGAGGGTGTTGGCAGTGCCGAGGTCGACGGCCATGTCGCGGCCACCGAATCCGGTGAGGTTGTCGAAAAGGCCCATGAGCAGGTGTGCAGCGGTCGGGGACGTCGGTGGGGAGACCCGGCCGGAAGGGCGGGAGTCTACCCCGCGGTGCCCGGCGCGGCGGACGTTCCCTTGCGGGGACCACGATCCAGGAGATCGGGTGCCAGCGAGGCAAGGAGCGCGGCGGGAAGCCCGACGACGTTGAGGTAGTCGCCCTGGATCTCGGTCACGAGCCCGGCACCGCGGCCCTGGATCGCGTACGCGCCGGCCCGACCCTCCCACTCCCCGTGCGCCAGATGGCGGTCAATCGCGTCCGGGTCGAGCGTGCGCATCGTCACGGAGGTCTCGGCGATGCCGGAGCGCGCGGAGACCCGGCCGGGTCCGACGATCGCCAGACCGCTGATCACGGTGTGCGTCGTCCCGAGCAGTTGCGCGAGCATCGCGCGGGCTTCGGCGAGGTCGGCCGGCTTGCCAAGGAGCTTGCCGTCTTGCGTGACCACGACGGTGTCGGAGCCGATCACCGGCACGAACGGGTGGCGCTTTCCCACCTCGTGCGCCTTGAGGAGCGCATTGGCCTCAGCCAGTTCACGAGGGTCGCCCTCCATCCGCTCGCGCACGTCCGCCACCTGCACCGTGTGGGCGATGCCCAACTGGTCCAGGATGGCCGTGCGCTGCGGAGAGGCGCTGGCGAGCACCGGCTTGACCAGCATCCCGCCCATCGAGGCGCGCATCGGCACCGGCGTTGCGTTCTTGTCGAACATCGCCAGCACCGCGCGCGTCCTCTCAGTCTCGGTTGGGCTTGGTGCCTAGGCCGCGAGGTTCGGGAAGAAGATCCCGATCTCGCGAGCGGCGGACTCGTCGGAGTCGGAGCCGTGGACCATGTTCTCGCCGATCGTGGTGGCGAAGTCACCACGGATCGAGCCAGTTGCCGACTCGAGCGGGTTCGTGGCGCCGATGAGCTGACGGGCGGCCGCGACCGCGTTGTCGCCACCCTCAAGGACCATCGACACGAGCGGGGCGCTCGTGATGAAGCTGACGAGTTCGCCGAAGAACGGGCGCTCGGCGTGCTCGGCGTAGTGCTGCTTTGCGGTGTCTTCGGAGAGCGTCGTGCAGTTCAGCGCGACGATCTTGAGGCCTTTGGCCTCGAAGCGACGGATGATCTCGCCGGTGAGTCCACGGGCGAAGGCGTCGGGCTTGACCAGGATCAGAGTGCGCGCCATGGCGAGGCTCCTGCAGTGATGCGTGTGTGGCCGCGCAGGGAGCGCGCGGCGCAAGGATCACCGGGAGAGCACGCCCGGCACGTGGGTTCGCGGTCGGCTAGCGACGCGGAGGCGGAACGCTACCGGGGCCCGCTACTTCACGCGGGCTGCCACCACCGGCCGCCGCTTTGCGGCGCACGACGATGAGCTGCTCGAGCCGCCCGACCTGGGCACTGAGCTCGCGGTTACTGCGAGCGAGTTCGCCGAGCGTCTTGACCAGCGCCTCGTTGGCCTGGATCGAGACCTCACGCTCGTACGCGTCTTCCAGGAACTCCGGCGGACGCACGATCGCGTAGATCAACGTGCCGACGAACGGGAAGATCAACGCCGCGATCACGGCGCACGCCACGAGCAGAGCGTCGTCGACGCGGTGGCGGGAGTCGCGGAAGACCCAGTAGACGAGGGCGAGGTCCAGGCACACCACGCCGAGCGCGAGCAGGCTCAGGCCGACGTTGAGGGGACCAGATTCGAGGCCGAACACGCGCGAAGCGTATTGGAGTAGGCGGACGGGTGTCGGAAACGCGACGCGCCACCCCCGGTCGGGCGGTATCCGACCTAGAGAATCTGCTTGCCGAGCGCGTAGCCGATGGCGAAGAACAACAGGATGTCGAGCGCCACGATGAGCGCGACCGCCGCGATGAGCTTGTAGGCGGGCGGATGCGTCCGTGGGGGCGCCGTGGCCTTCCGCGCCGCACGCCGGGACGCACGGGAGGGCTTCTGAGTGGCTCCGGCCTTCGGCGCTTTCGTGCGCTTCTTCCGCTTTCCGAGCCCTTCGAGTTGCGACCGCGCGGGTGCAGGCGCGGAGCCCACCTGCGTCCGGTCCTCCGCCGCCCGAGTCGTGATCCGATCCTCCGGGGTGCTCATGCGCCGGTCTCCGCCCGAGTGCGCACGGCGCTCGCCAGCGCAAGCGTGCCGCAGATCACGACAAAGCCGCCCGGCCCGGCGGCTTCCCTCGCCGCCGCGATCGCTGCGAGCGGCTCGGCGACGATCTCCACCGTCGCGCCCGGAGCGGCATCCCGCACCACCGCGGCAAGCTGCTGCGGCGGCAGCGCCCGCGGGGAGCCGCAGTCGCAGAGCACGAACCGGTCGACCTGCGGTGCCAACGCCTCGATCATGCCCGCAGCGTCCTTGTCGGCGAACACACTCATGACGGCCACTCCCCCGCGCTCATGGCCGGCCTCGAGCAGCGACGCAGCGAGGGCGCGCGCGCCCGCAGGGTTGTGCGCGCCATCGAGGATCGTTGCCGGGTGCGAGTCGATCGTCTCGAACCGCGCGGGCATCGCGAACGCGGCGGCGACCTCACGGACGATCCGCAGGTCGAGGGCGCCGAGGTACGTCTCGCAAATGGCCCGTGCCAGCGCGAAGTTCCGCTGCTGGTAGATGGCGCCGAGCTTGCGATCGAGCGGCTCGGGCTTCGCGGTCACGACCTGCGCGCCGACGCGCGCAGCGTGATTGCGGGCGACGATGGTCGCCGCCTCGCTGAGGTCGGCGCCCAGCACAAGCGTCGCGCCAGCGGTGACCACCGCGACCTTCTCCGCGGTGATCGCCTCGATGGTGTCGCCCAGGAGCTGCGTGTGGTCGAGGTCGACGCTGGTGAGTGCCACGACGGACGCGTCCAGGACGTTGGTGGCATCCAGGCGACCGCCGAGGCCGGCTTCGATCACGAGCACGTCCGATCCGGCCGCAGCCAGGGCGACGAACGCGCTCGCGGTGTGGGCCTCGAACTGGGTGACTGGATCGCCCGGCTGGTCCACGCGCACGGCGGCTCGCGCGACGGTCGCGACCGCCGAGGCGTGCTGCTCAGCCGTGACGGGATGCCCGTCGATCTCAATGCGCTCGCGAAGGTTCGCCAGGTGCGGCGAGAGGAACGCGCCGGGGTGACGGCCGTGGGCGGAAAGGAGCGCGGCGACCATACGGGTCGTCGACGACTTGCCATTGGTACCGACGATGTGGATCGCCGGTGCCGCTTGGTGCGGGGCGCCGAGTTCAACCAGGAGCTGCTTGATCCGGTCCAGCGCGAACCGCCACCCCACGAGGTCGCGCGACGCGAGCCACGCGTCGGCTTCCTCGTCGGTCCAGAGCTGGCCGGGCGCCGGTGGCGGGACCAGCTCCGCCGGCTCGTTCGGGAGCGCGGTCAGGGCCTGCAGCGGCGAAAGCGGGAGATCGATCGGGGCATCGAAGCCGGCTGGCCCGTCGGACTCCGAGGGGCGTGGTTGGGCATCCGACGGGCGACCGAACGGTCCGGCGGGGCGCTCGGGGGCGCCGCCACGCGGCTTCGTTCGTGCGTCGGCAGGCGTATCCAGCCCGCCGGAGATGATCCGCAGACCACCCCGGCCGGGTTCAGCGTCCGAGCTCACAGCGCAGCGAGCTGCTCCTCGAGCGCGGCAAGCTTGTCGCGCTCGACCTGAACCACCGCAGCGGGCGCCCGCTCGACGAACTTCGCGTTCGACAGTTTGCCGTTCAGGCGGCCGATTTCCGTCTCGATCCGCTCGCGTTCGGCGGCCTTCTTCTTGTCGGCCGCTTCGAGGTCGATGAATTCGCTCGGGAGCAGGTCGATGTTGATGCCGGCCGTCGTAAGGGTCACGGCACGCTCGCCGGGTTCGTCGGTGAATTCCAAACGAGCGAGGGCCGACAATGACGCGACACGTTCGTCGTCCAGCGGCTCGCGCAGACGGGCCGGCAGAATGGCGCTCGGCTTCACGTTCATGGTCTCGCGCCAATTGCGGGTGACGGTGACCGCATTGATGAGTTCTTTGATCCGCTGCTCGGCGGCGTCGTCGATCGCCGACGCATCCGTCTCGGGCCACGAGGCGCTGACGAGCAAGCCGCGATCGTCGCCCGGGAGGTGACTCCAGAGCTCCTCCGTCACAAACGGGATCACGGGATGCGCGATGCGCAGGGTCTTGTCGATCGCGTAGAGGAGCGTCGCGGCAAGGTCACGCTGGGTGTCCTCATCGCCACTGCGCAAGCGCGGCTTGGCAAGTTCGACGAACCAGTCGCACAGGTCGCCGTAGACGAAGTCGTAGAGGCCGAGCGACGCTTTCGCGAACTCAAACCCGTCGAGCGACTCGGCGGTCTGCCGGGCGACGCGCTCCAGGCGCGACAGGATCCAGCGGTCCGCGTCAGTTCGCGGCCTGGGCTCGGCGTCAATGTCGCCGAGGCCAAGTTCCTCGAGCTGGAGCAGCACGAAGCGCGTGGCGTTGAACAGCTTGTTCGCAAGCTGCTGGCCTTGCTGAACCTTGTCCTCGCTGAAGCGGACATCCTGCGTGGTCGAGATCGCGAGCAGCCCGAAGCGCACAGCGTCGGCGCCGTAGGCCGGGAAGTCGCCGCCCTGCTTGAACACGGGCGGGCGCGGGCCACCGTTGATCACGTCCAGCGGGTCGATGCCGGTGCCGAGCGACTTGCTCATGCGGCGCCCGTCCGGAGCCTGGATCACCGAGTGGATGTAGACGTCGCGGAATGGGACATCGCCGCCGAAGCGCAGACCAAGCATGACCATACGGGCGACCCAGAGGTGCAGGATGTCGCGGGCGGTCGAGAGGACGCTCGTCGGGTAGAAGTCGGCGAGATCGTCGTGGTTTTCGGGCCAGCCGAGCGTCGCGAACGGCCACAGGCCGGAGCTGAACCACGTGTCCATGACGTCCGGGTCGCGGGTCCAGCCGTCGCCCTGCGGCGGCTCGATCCCGACGTACGTCTCGGTCGGGTTCTCGGTATCGCCGCGGTAGTAGACCGGAAGCTGGTGACCCCACCAGAGCTGGCGACTCACGCACCATGGGCGGATCTCTTTGAGCCAGTCGATGTACCGGCGCGACTGGACCGGCGGGTGGATCTTGACCCGGCCTTCGGTGACCGCGTCGATGGCGGGCCGCGCGAGTTCGTCCATGTTCATGAACCACTGCAGTGAGATGAGCGGCTCGATGCGGGAGCCCGAGCGCTGGGAGAACGGCACCGTGTGCACGTACGGCTCCTCGGAGCGCAGCGCGCCGCTCGCCTTCAGGGCGTCCACGACGGCCGTCTTGGCCTCGTCCGTCGTGAGTCCGGCGAACTCGCCCGCCAGCTCGGTCATGCGGCCGTCTTCACCGATCGCCGACGGCGCCGGCAGCTTGTGGCGGCGGCCGATGTCGAAGTCGTTGGGATCGTGGCCGGGGGTGATCTTCAGCGCACCGGAACCGAAGTCCATCTTCACGTACGTGTCGGCGATGACGGGGATCGTCCGGCCGCCCGAGAGCGGCAGCTCAACGTGGCGGCCGATCGCACCGGCGTACCGCTCGTCGTGCGGGTGCACCGCCACGGCGACGTCGCCGAACATCGTCTCCGGGCGCACCGTCGCGACGATGATCTCGCCGTCGCCGTCAGCGAACGGGTACGCGATCGAGTAGAGCGCGTCCTCGACGCCCTCCTTCTCCTCGACCTCGAGGTCCGAGATCGCCGAGCCGCTGCCCGGGTCCCAATTGACCATGTAGTGGTCGCGGTAGATCAGGCCCTGCTCGAAGAGTTCGATGAAGACCTTCTGGACCGCGAGCACGTAGCCGTCGTCCATCGTGAAGCGCTCGTCGGAGTAGTCGCACGACGCGCCGATCCGCTTGAACTGCTCGATGATCTTGCCGCCGTACTCCTTGCGCCAAGCCTGCGTCTCGGTGATGAACGCCTCACGACCGAGTTCCTCGCGACTGCGACCTTCGCGCGCAAGCTTCTTCTCGACCTGGGTCTGCGTGGCGATGCCAGCGTGATCGGTGCCGAGGATCCACTTCGTGCGCTTGCCGCGCATGCGGTTGAGCCGGATCAGCGAGTCCTGGATCGAACCATTGAGCGCGTGGCCCATATGGAGCACGCCGGTGACGTTCGGCGGCGGGATCGCGATCGAGTACGTCTCCTCGTCCGGATTCGTGGGGTCCGCCGGGGGCGTCTCGTACGCGCCGGAGGCAAGCCAACGCTCGACGATCTCCGGCTCAACCTCGGCCGGTTCGTAGCGCGTGCGGGTGCTGAGATCGGATGCAGGCATCGACCTCGAGAGTCTACGGAGGCTGCCTGCGGGACGGCGCGGCGTGGGTCAGGACCGCCGACCACGCCGGTCACGGCCACCCAACGAATCGCAAGGGGGCCGTCGACGAAGTCCGCCGGCACGAAGTTGGGTCGGATTCCGCTGGCCATGCCAGCCGAATCCAACCCAGTCTCGACCTCGACTCCACCGGCACGAAGTTGGGTCGGATCTCGCTGGCCATGCCAGCCGAATCCAACCCAGTCTCGACCTCGACTCCACCGGCACGAAGTTGGGTCGGATTCCGCTGGCCATGCCAGCCGAATCCAACCCAGTTTCGCAAGGGACCAGCGACGTCACACGAGGAATTTTGCGGAAAGGGGGGCGAATTTTGCTCCGCCAAACCCTCTTATAGATATGGACCCAAATGTTCCGGTGCCGTTTTCCGTCTCGCGCAGCGCGCGGCGTCGCTCCCAGAAAGCACGCGATGTGGCGCTGGCCGAGTTCGCCGCAGGACAGTGGGGCGTAGTTTCCCGCGATCAGCTTTATGACCTTGGGTACAGCGAACCTCAGGTCGACGGACGCGTTGGCCGAACGCTCTGGTCGATCAATCCGGACGCATTTGCCGTCGGGCATCCCGGCATTAGTCGGCTCGCCCGCGGAAAGGCCACGCTCCTCTACACCGGGGAGCGATCCGGGCTCTCACACATGAGCGCAGCTCGCGTCTGGGAGATGGTCGGGCGCGCGACCGACGGCCCGATCCACGTGAGTCTGCTCGACCGCATTTCGCTGACGGACCCGCCAGGCGTGAACCTCCACCGCCCACGATCGCTCCGCCTAGAGGACCTGGTCGATCACCGAGGCCTGCGCCTCACCACCCCGGAGCGCACGCTCGCGGACCTCCTTGCGGAGTCGACGGTTGCTGAGATCACGCGCATGCTCGAGCAGATGGTCACGCACCTGGGGCGGTCTCCAGACGATCTCCACCAGTGGGGACATGCACTCAAGCACGTGACTGGCAAGTGGAAACTCGTGCGCTCGTTGGACCATGTCGCCGGGCCTGCCGTGATCCGTAGCGAGTTCGAGTCACTCTTTCGCTCGGTCTGTCAGGAGGGTGGGCTCCCGGTCGCGAACACCAACGTCAAAATTGGCGCCTGGGAGGTCGACGCGGTCTTCCCGAACGAGCGAGTGGCCATCGAGCTTGATAGCTATCGGTGGCACGGCGGCCGGTGGCAGTTCCACCGCGACCGTCGCAAGGGGCTGGCGATCAGTCGGGCCGGCTACGAACTTCTTCGGATCTCGTGGCCACAGCTCAAGTACGACCGCCGTGACGTCATCGAGGCCGTGAAGTACGCGCTCGCGCGCGGCGACGCCCGCCGCGCGAACTCGGTCCCCGCCGCCTGAGTCCCGAACTGATCTCCCCCTCAAGTGGGAAGCAGGTCCGGAATCGCGGAGTTGGGTTGGATCTCGCTGGCCATGCCAGGCGAAAGCAACCCAGTTTCGCGCTCGATTCCGCCGACACGAAGTTGGGTTGGATTCCGCTGGACATGCCGGGCGAAAGCAACCCAGTTTTGCGCTCGATTCCGCCGACACGAAGTTGGGGTAGATTCCGCTGGACATGCCAGCCCAAAGCAACCCAACTTCGTTAGGGCCGCTTCGGTGCCCGCCAGCCGGCTCGAAGGCGACGCGCGCCGGTCGTGGCAACCGAAGCGCCGTTGCCCGCGCCGCCGCTGCGACGCGCCGCTTACCCGCGGCGCAGCGGCGCGCGGCGCCGGCCCGCGTGCCGGCCGGCGAGCGGCGCGAGGTCGCGGCCCAGGCCGGGGATGTCGGCGCGCTTGACGATGTTGGAGATCTCCGTGCGCTGCTGGGGCGTGAGGTGCATCGGCCGCCCCTTCGAAGCCTTCACCAGCTCGGCGAGGCGCGCACGGTCGGCCGGCGAGACGCGCTTCCAGTGGTCGCGGAGCACCACCGCGGCCTGCCCGACCAGGACCCACGGCAGCGTGCGGCTACCGACGGAGCGATTGCGGGAACGATGAGAGCGCGTGAACCGGGACATGATGGCGGCCATTCTAGAGGCTCCGGTCGGCGGCATGGACAGGTCCCATCCCGCTGATAGCCAACCCGTCGCGGGCTGAACCCGGGCCAGCGAACCAACGGAGCCGGTCAGGCGGCGTGCCGTTACGCGAGCTTGGCGTCGTCGTCGGCTTCGGCCGACGAGGACGAGGTCGTCACGAGCGTGGGCTGGCGGCCCTGCTCGACCGTCTCGCGCGTCACGAGGCAGGTCTGCACGTCCGGGCGGGACGGCAGCTCGAACTGCACGTCGAGGAGGATCTCCTCGACGATCGAGCGCAGACCACGGGCACCGGTCTCGCGAGCGAGGGCCTTCTCGGCGATGGCCTCGAGGGCACCCTGCTGAAAGCGCAGCTCGATCCCGTCGAACTCGAATGAGCGCTGGAACTGCCGGACCAGCGCGTTGCGCGGCTCGGTGAGGATGTGCACGAGGTCTTCGCGACGGAGCTGGTTGACCGCGGTCACGACCGGGAGCCGGCCGATGAACTCGGGGATCAGGCCGTAGGACACGAGGTCCTCCGGAAGCGTCTGCTGGAACATCGCCCCTGGGTCGTGGTCGGCCTTGCCTGAGACCTGCGCCCCGAAGCCGACGCCACCCTTGCCGACGCGGCGCGCAATGATCTCGTCGAGACCGGCGAATGCGCCACCGCAGATGAAGAGCACGTTGGTCGTGTCGACCGTGAGGTATTCCTGGTGCGGGTGCTTGCGGCCACCCTGCGGCGGCACCGAAGACTGCGTGCCTTCGAGGATCTTCAGCAGGGCCTGCTGCACACCTTCGCCGGACACGTCACGCGTGATCGACGGGTTCTCGGACTTGCGGGCGATCTTGTCGATCTCATCGATGTAGATGATCCCCGTCTCGGCCTTCTTGACGTCGTAGTCGGCGGCCTGAATGAGCTTGAGGAGAATGTTCTCGACATCCTCACCCACGTAGCCGGCCTCCGTCAGTGCCGTCGCATCGGCGATGCAGAACGGGACGTTCAGCATGCGGGCGAGCGTCTGGACCAACAGCGTCTTGCCGGAGCCCGTTGGCCCGAGCATGAGGATGTTGGACTTCTGCAGCTCGACGTCTTGCTCCCCCGCCTGGAGGAGCTGGACGCGCTTGTAGTGGTTGTAGACGGCGACCGACAGGGAGCGCTTGGCGCTCTCCTGACCGATCACGTAGTCATCGAGCACCGCGCTGATCTCGCGCGGCTTGGGCAACGACCCCAGGTCGACGGCCGGCGCCGCGGCGAGTTCATCGTCGATGAGCTCGCCGCAGATGTCGATACAGACGTCGCAAATGAAGACCCCGTTGCCGGTGATCATCTTCTTTACCTGGCGCTGTGAGCGCCCGCAGAAGCTGCAGAGGACCTGCTTGTCGGTGTCGGTCGTGCGATCCATGGTCTTCTAGGGGTGTCGGTGCCTGAGCCGGGGCCTTTAGCGGCTGGCGCGAACGGCGTCGATCAGGCCGTATTCCTTCGCTTCGTCTGCAGAGAGGAAGTAGTCGCGCTCGGTGTCCTTGCGGACCTTCTCGTAGTCCTGACCGGAGTGCAGCGCAAGGATGTGATCGAGGCGCTGACGCACGTCGATGATCTCCTTCGCGTGGATCTCGATGTCGGTCGCCTGGCCGGAGAAGCCGGAGGAGACCTGGTGAATCATGATCTTCGAGTTCGGCAGCGCCATGCGCTTGCCAGGAGCACCGCCGGCAAGGAGCACGGCGCCCATGCTCATGGCCATGCCGATGCACATCGTCGACACGTCGGGCTTGATGAACTGCATCGTGTCGTAGATCGCGAGGCCGGCATACACCGAGCCACCGGGCGAGTTGATGTAGATCGAGATGTCCTTGTCGGGATCCTCGCTCTCCAGGTGGAGAAGCTGGGCGACGATCAGGTTCGCGATCTGGTCGTCCACGGGAGTGCCGAGGAAGATGACGCGTTCGTTGAGGAGCCTCGAGTAGATGTCGAAGGCGCGCTCACCGCGGGACGTCTGCTCGACGACCATGGGGACCATTGGGCTCATGCTGGGGCGTGACTTTCTCGCGGAGGAAGGGGATTAGCCTGCTGCAGTGCAGGCTACTAGCCCTGGTCCCGGGGCTGTCCGTCGACAATCGACGTTTGCACGCTCCGTTGCCAGTCCGCTCGGCGGATGGTGGAGTCACCCGGGGACAGGGCTCCCGAGAGCGTAGTGATGCTCCCGGAACCCATACCCCGATTCACCCGTCCGGCGTGGGCCGGACGGGGCGGTCGTCAGACGGCGACAGGCTTCTTCGCCGCAGGCCTCTTGGCCGCAGGCTTCTTCGCGGCGCCATTGGTCTTCGCCGCGCCATTGGTCTTCGGCGCACCATTGGTCTTCGCGGCGCCATTGGTCTTCGCGGCGCCATTGGTCTTCGCCGCACCATTGGTCTTGGCCGCACCATTGGTCTTCGCGGCACCATTGGTCTTGGCGGCACCATTGGTCTTGGCTGCGCCGTTCGTGGCCGCAGGCGTGCGCATCGCCGCCGCACGCACGCCGGACGCGGTCCCGTGGATCACGGAGTCGGCCGCGCTGACGGGGCGAGCGTTGCGCACCGAAGCGCGCGCCGGGTCGACGTCGCGGTCCTCGGTCTTGGCGCCACCCGGGAAGGCGTAGCGCGTGAGCCTGCGAAGAACCTGCCCGTACTGCTTGTACAGCGGTCCCGTCGAGTACGGGATGCCGTATCGAGCGCAGATCTCCTCGACCTGCGGCGCGATCTCCTTGTAGCGATTGCTCGGGAGATCCGGGAAGATGTGATGCTCAATTTGGTAGCTCAGGTTGCCCGACATCAGATGCAGCAGCGGGCCGCCCGAGATGTTGCAGGAGCCCTCCATCTGGCGCAGGTACCACTCGCCACGGGACTCGTCGGTGACGTCGTCCTCCGAGAACATCGCGCCGCCATCGGGGAAATGGCCGCAGAAGATGATCGTGTGCGCCCACACGTTGCGCACGATGTTCGCCGTGAGATTCGCGGTCAGGGTCGTCGGGGCAGAGATGCCCGAGAGCAGCGGCCAGACGACGTAGTCCTTGAGCGACTGCTTGGCGACCTTCTTGACCATGCCCTTGGACCGGTGCAGGTACTCGCTGAGCGGAAGGCGGCCCTTCATGAGTTCGTCGAACTCAAGGTCGTACAGCGCGACGGCCCACTCGAAGGTCGCAGCGAGCGCGAAGTTGTAGAGGGGCTGAGCAAGGTAGACCGGCTTCCACGGCTGGTCGCCGGAGACGCGCATGATCGTGTAGCCGAGGTCGCGGTCCTTGCCGACCACGTTCGTGAACGTGTGGTGCACGTAGTTGTGGGTGTGCTTCCAATGCTCGGAGGTCGGCGCGCCGTCCCATTCCCACGTGGTGGAGTGGATGTCCGGGTCCCGCATCCAGTCCCACTGCCCGTGCATCACGTTGTGCCCGAGTTCCATGTTGGAGATGATCTTCGCGCTGGACAGCATCGTCACGCCGGCAAGCCAAGCGGGCGGGAAGATCGAGGCGAGCAGCGCGGCGCGGCCGCCGAGTTCCAGCTTGCGCTGGGCGTCGATCACCTTGTGGATGTAGTCGCGATCGCGCTGACCGAGGTCGGCTCGGACTTCGTCATAGATCGCGTCGAGCTCGAGGCCGAGGGCATCAGTCTGCGCCTTGGTGAGATGGGCTCCGGGAGTGACGGTCATCGTGGGGCTCCTCTGGTTGGAGGGAAAGTCTCGGGAAGGACTTAGATCGTGATCTCGACGTCGCCGGCAGCACCGGAAACGCAGAGTTGAATGTGTTGGCCGGGCTCGCTCTGGAGTTCGCCGGTGCGAAGGTCGCGCACCTGCCCAGATTCAAGCGTGCAGACGCAGGTGTGGCAAATGCCCATGCGGCAACCGCTCTTGAGCGGAAGGCCGGCGTCCTCGCCGGCGACCAGCAGCGGTGTGCCCGACGGCGCGTCGAACGTCAGGCCGGTGCCGGCGACGGTGACAGTGCCGCCATCGCCCGCCTCAGCGGAAAGGGCGGCGATCTGGAAGCGCTCGAGGTGGAGTCGGTCGAGCACGCCCTGGTCGTCGAAGAATGCTTCGACGGCGTCCAGCAACCCCAGCGGACCGCACGCGTAGGTGTCGCGGTCACGCCAGTCGGGGCAGAGTTCGTCAAGTTCCTCAGGCGTGAAGCGAGGCGCCGTGGACGTGTGGCGCTCGTGGAGCGTGACACCGGCGTTGCGGCCCGCAAGCCCGCGCAGCGCCTCGCCGAAGATGACGGAGTCCGCCGAACGCTCGCTGTGAATATGCACGACATCGTGAATCGCGCCCTGACGCTCGAGCGAGCGCAGGATCGCCATGACCGGCGTGATGCCGCTGCCAGCCGTGATGAGGAGCAGCGGCGTGCGGGTCACGTCGCCAGGAAGGTGGAAGTCGCCCTCGGGCGGCCCGAGCCGGACGATGTCGCCGACGTTGGCGCCGTCGACCAGGTGCGAGGAGACGACGCCGCCGTCAACCCGCTTGACGGTGATGCTGATGCAGCCGTCCGGGCGGCCGGGATCAGACGTGAGCGAGTAGGAGCGCCAGTTGCGGACGCCGTTGACGTCCACGCCAATCGCGACGTGCTGCCCGGCGCGATGTTCCGGCCAGCGGCGGCCGGGGCGAATCACGATGGTCGACGCATCGTCGGTACGCGGAATGATCTGCTCGATCCGTCCGCGGAGTTGAGCGAACGCCCAAAGCGGATTGATCACCGTCAGATAGTCGTCGGGCAGCAGTGGCGTCGTGAGGACTCCTGCGGCGTCGACCAGTCGACGGCGAATGGTCGGCTCGGCGAGCGTGTCTGCTTGGCGCATGTCGGGCTCCTCCGGGTCGGGGTCGGCGCTGCCCAGGGCAGACAACACCGTTCACGCCAACGGTACCGCTGGTGTGGTGCGCGCGTTCGACGAGAACCGCGCCCCACACCCCTCATTCTTGTATTGCGCTGCTAAAGCTGAGTGGTGAGGCCCACTACAACGCGCATCAGGCCATCGTTCTGTGACGAACGTCGGCTCCCTGAGGTGGTTACTGCGCCCACACGCCGGGGTTCGCAGCCTGCTCCTCAAGACTCGGCGTCCACGCCGTGTCCTTCTTCTTGGCGACATCCACCGAAACGACCTTGGCACGCTCGACGAGCAGGTCGACCGCCTTCTCCTCGGCGAGATCGCGACGCAGACTCTCGATCTGTCCGCGGCCCTCGAGGCGCGCGATGGCCTTCTTGACCGAGATTTTCTCCTGCTTAGCCATCGGCTCGACCGCCTCGGCGATCTCCTCGTCAGTCGCGGTGAGGCCCTCGGCATCAACCACGGCGCCAACGATGGCCTGGCGGCGCAGCTGCTGCGCCGCAGCCGGCGTCGCCTCTTCGACGACCTGGTCGTGCGTCTTGCCGATCGACTGCAGGTACACGTCCTGGTTGATGCCCTGGTGCTCGAAGCGATGCATCAAGCGGTGGAACTCCTGGTGGGCGTGCTCCTGAGCGAGCGCCTCCGGGACTTCGACGCCGGCCTTCTTGGCGTAGGCGTCGAGCACGGCGAGACGGTAGAACCGCTCGAGCTTGGCCTCTTCGGCTTCCGAGAGCCGGCTCTCGATGTCCTTCTTGAGTTCGTCGAGCGTGTCCACGCCGCCGACCTCAAGCGCAAAATCGTCGTCGAGCTCGGGGAGCTGCTTGGCCTTGATCTCGTGGACGGTCACGTCGAACGTCGCTTCCTGGCCGGCGAGCTCGGCAGCGCCGTACTCCTCCGGGAACGTGACCGTGATGACCTTCTCGTCGCCGCCCTTCAGGCCGATGAGCTGCTCCTCGAACCCGGGAATGAAGCGGCCCGAGCCGATCTCAAGGAGCTGGCCCTTGCCTTCGCCGCCCGGGAACGGCTCACCGTCGAGCTTGCCGAGGTAGTCGATGACGACGTAGTTGCCGTTCTCCACCGCAGTCTCGACAGTCTCCAGGCGCGCAAAGCGCTCGCGGAGCTGCTGGAGCTCGGCGTCGATCGCTGCGGGGTCCGGGGTGGTGTCGCCCTTGCCGACTTCGATGCTGCCGAGGCCTTCGACCTTGGCGCTCGGGACGATGCCGATCTCGGCGGAAAAGACGAACGGCTTGCCCTCTTCGGGCAAATCGCCGAGGTCGACCTGCGGCTGGCCGACCGGGAAGATGTTGGCCGAGCGAACGGCCTTGTCGTACCACTCGTTGAGGTCGGCGCGGATCGCTTCGTCGACGATCGCCTCGCGGCCGACCCGCTGGATGACCAGCTTGGCCGGGACCTTTCCGGCACGGAACCCGGGCACGCGGATGTTGCGGCCGACCTGCACGGCGGCGCGCTCGATCGAGCGCTGCAGGAGCTCAACGGAGACGGTCGCCTCGAGGCGAACGCGCGACTCCGGGAGTTCGGTGGTGGTGGCGATGACTTCGGAGCCCGACATGAGACCGACCACCTTATCTAGAGTCGGCTCCTGTGCGACGGTCGCCAATCGAGAGGATGCGGGCCCGCTGGGTCACAGGCCCCCTGGGACACGGCGCCGCGTTCGGCCTGGATCTCGGCCTGGTGGCCCAGTACTGGGTGCGCTGGCGGTGGTCGCTGCTCCGCGGCCGCGGCGACGATC
The DNA here is from genome assembly GCA_032119595.1 of Solirubrobacteraceae bacterium. Classification (GTDB taxonomy): domain Bacteria; phylum Actinomycetota; class Thermoleophilia; order Solirubrobacterales; family Solirubrobacteraceae; genus JAGIBJ01. The sequence continues at coordinate 137,063 of JAUMBQ010000005.1, forward strand.
CGCAGGCCTGAGCGGCACCGCGGGATGCGGGTTTGCGTCGTCGGCGGCGGGATCCTCGGGCTGGCCACGGCGCGGTCGATCGCGACGACGTACCCCGACTCCGAGGTTGTCGTCTTGGAGAAGGAAGCGGCGGTCGGGCTGCACCAAACAGGCCGCAACAGCGGCGTGGTGCACGCAGGGGTTTACTACGCCCCGGGGTCGCTCAAGGCGCGCCTCTGCCGTCGAGGGGTGACGCTGCTGGAGGCGTACTGCCATGACCACGGGCTGCCGTATGAGCAGTGCGGCAAGGTCGTCGTGGCGACGAACGCCGGCGAGGTCCCTCGGCTGAGAGACCTTCACCGCCGATCGATCGAGAACGGCGTCCCGGGCGCGCGCATCCTCACGACGGCGCAGCTCCGGGAGGTCGAGCCGCACGCCGTGGGCGTGGCCGCACTGCATTCCCCGACCACGGCGATCACCGACTTTGCTGCGGTGGCGCGACAGATGGCGGCCGACGTGGTGGCCGCCGGAGGCGAAGTGAGATTCGGCGCGCGGGTCGCGTCTGTCGCGCGCGGCGATCGCGCCGTGGCGACCACGCCGGTCGCGGTGCTTGATGACCTGACGCGGGTCCGCGCGGACCGCATCGTCGTGTGCGCTGGGCTCCAGGCTGATCAGTTGGCTCGAGCCTCCGGCGCCGCGAGCGACCCTCGCATCGTGCCGTTTCGAGGTGAGTACTTCGAGCTCACGCCGGAACGCACCGGATTGGTCCGCGGGCTGATCTATCCGGTCCCCGACCCCGACCTGCCATTTCTCGGCATCCATCTCACGAAGCGGATCGGCGGCGGCGTGCTCGTTGGCCCGAATGCCGTGCTCGCGCTGGGCCGCGAGAGCTATCGCTGGCGCGACGTGGACCGGCGCTTCGCCGGTGAGTTGCTTCGGTGGCCCGGGACCTGGCGACTGGCTCGTCGCCAATGGCGTACGGGCGCGACCGAGCTGCGTCGCTCGGCGAGCCCGCGCCGGTTCGTCGACGAGGCACGGCGGTATGTGCCCGAGTTGCGGGCGGCCGATGTGGTTCGGGCGCGTTCGGGAATCCGCGCGCAGGCCGTCGAGCGCGACGGCACGCTGGTCGACGACTTTCGCCTCGACCAGGACGGACCGATCGCGTGGGTTCGCAACGCCCCCTCCCCCGCTGCGACGTCCTCGATGGCGATCGCGGAGGAGCTCGTCGCGCGGCTCAGCCTCGGCAGCTGAGGCGAGCGAGATCGCGCACACCGGCGTGGTCGGCAGCGCATCGCGCGGCCCGGCGCGGGATATTCAAGGGCACCGCTGCTCTCGCGGTCCCCGCCACGCCGACTCCAGGAGCCGCTGCGCCCCATGTCCGCCCCCACCACGTCCGTTCCCCCGACTGCCCTTGATCCCGCTGAGCGCCAGCTCCGCGAGCGGGTGCTCAAGGCGGTCCTCTGGATCGCCATCGCCGACCTCGTCATGCTCGCGGTTCTGATCTACGGCGTCGTCGCCGACGTCGAGTCGCTGAGCCCGATCTTTGGGCCGATCCACGGCCTCGGCGTTGTCGTCGAGGTCGGTCTCGTCGGTTGGGGCGCGATCAGTGGCTGGTGGGGTTGGTGGTACGTCGCGGCGACGTTCTTCACCAGTGGTCCTCCCGGCGCGATCATCGGCCACAACAAGGCGAAGCGCGAAGCCCTCGGCGCCTAGATCAGGCCGACAATGGCGGCGCAGTCCCAGTTGGCTGCGCCGGATCCGCCGGCCCAGAGCTTGGCGGCGAGGCGGTCTTGCTCGGCTTTGGAGGCTTTGTAGGCGTCGGAGGTGCTGCCGCCGAGGCCTTTCCAGGTGGAGCGGATGAACTGGTAGTAGCCGGAGGCGGTGGCGTAGTTGGGTGGGAGGTTCTGCCCACCGGATTCGCATTGCACGATCGCCCACGGGATGGCCCAGGGGCCGCCGGGGCCGGACTTGTTGACGGACGCCCTTTTCTGCGCCTCGATGAGGCGGGTCAGGGTGCGGTTCGCGCGGGCGCGGTCTTTGCGCGTCGCTTTGATGGCTTGGAGGCGGGCGGCGCGGGCCTGGGCGAGGGCGCTGCGGCGTTCGGCGAGGGCGGCGGTGCGCTGGGCGACCGCATCGCGTTCGCGGCGAACGGTTTCGGTGGCCTCTCGCTGCTCGGGGACGATGTCCTGAAGGCGTCGTTCCAGACGGGCGGTCTGTTTGCGGGCGTCTTTGACGTTCGCGAGGATGCGGCGGTTGGCGCTGCGGGCGCTGGCCTCGTAGTCGACGCGCTCGAGGAGGTTGCTGAGACTGTCGGCGGAGACGATGACCGTGACGAGGTCCGGTCGTGGCCCGCTCGTGTACGACGAGCGAAGGTTGCCAGCGAGGACTTTGCGGTCGGTGCGAAGGCGGCGCTGCTGGTCGGCGAGGCGCTTGCGGGAGGCGTCGAGGCGGGACTCCGTTTTGGCAAGTTTGGCCTGCCAGGTGTCAAGTTCATCCTGGGCTTCGGCTTGCCGGCGCTCCAGGACGGCGATTCCGCGCTCAGCGATCCGCTCGAGCTTCGCGAGGCGCTGGGCTGAGGTCTGCAGGCGAGCTTCGGTCTTCTTGCTGCGCTCGATGCGTTGCTCGACCTGGCCTTGGTCTTGGGCGCCGGCTCCGAGCGGCACGCCGCCCCAGAGCAAGAGCGGGGCCAGGGCGCCGGTGGCCAAGGTGGCGACGACGCGACGGCGACGGGTGCTGAGGAGGCGGGTGGGCATGGAGACGGGGCCGCGCGAACGCGGGCCGACTAGCGACGGTAGCGCCGCCGAGGTCGACGGGCGCAGGTCGGCGTGCAGCGGGCCGCCGGTGCATTGGCGCTTGCTTTCGTGCTGGAGGCCGTGCAGATTGCGTCCATGCCGCCCATCTCCCGTGGCTTTCTGGGCCGCCGTCGCGAACAGCCCGACCCGTCGCGTGTGCCGCCAGGCCAGCACGTCGTGCAGGACTTCCCGGTCCTGAGCTACGGCCCGACGCCTCGCACGCCCACTGCGGAGTGGACATTTTCGATCGACGGATCCGTGCAGGATGCCCGCCGATGGACGTGGGACGAAATGTTGGCGCTCCCGCAGGAGCGGATTACGAAAGACATCCACTGCGTCACGAGCTGGTCGAAGCTCGACACCGTCTGGACTGGCGTGTCGCTCGATGTCCTCTTGGCCGAAGCGACGCCGACGGCCAAGTGGGTGACCGCGTGGTGCGACGGCGGATACACGACGAATCTTGCGCTGGCTGACGTCACGGGCGGCAAAGCGTGGGTCGCGCACACCTTCGACGGCGCCCCGTTGGCCGCCGACCACGGTGGCCCAGCCCGCTTGCTCGTGCCCCACCTGTACTTCTGGAAGAGCGCGAAATGGGTACGCGGGCTCACCGTGACCGAGTCCGACGAGCCCGGCTTCTGGGAGCAGAACGGCTACCACGATCACGGCGATCCGTGGACCGAAGAGCGGTACGGGGCGTCGTTCCGGTGACGGAAATTCCGAGGGCGACCGAGGGAAGGACGGATCCGAGCGCGTGGCGCCTGGCCTCGGTCCGCGAGGTCGTGCACGAAACACCACGCGCCGTGACCTTGCGGTTCGCGGTGCCCAGCTGGCCCGGCCACGTCGCCGGGCAGCGCATCGACGTTCGGCTCACGGCCGAAGACGGCTACTCCGCAACCCGCGCCTATTCGATCGCGACGCCATGGGTGGGCTCTGCAGCGTCAACGATCGATGTCACCGTGGAGCAGCTGGAGGATGGCGAGGTCTCCCCGTACCTCGTGGACGTCGCCGCTCCCGGCGACGAACTCGAGATCCGCGGTCCGATCGGCGGCGCGTTCACGTGGCAGCCGTCGGACGGAGGCCCGGTGCTCCTCATCGCCGGTGGGTCCGGGCTGGTGCCGCTGATGGCGATGGTTCGCGCGCACGCGGTTGCCCCAAGCCAGACAGACGTGCGCCTCCTGCTGTCGAGCCGAACCTTGGCGGACGTGCTGTACCGCGCTGAGCTGCAGGCGCTGGCCTCAGCCGGCACGGTTCGGCTGCACCAGACGCTCACACGCGGCGCGCCGAGCGGATGGTCCGGCTCAACGCGCCGCGTCGACGCAGCGATGATCTCTGCGTTCGCTCCCCCGCCTGCAGCGCACCCGCGGATCTATGTGTGCGGCTCCAATCCGTTCGTCGAAGCCGCCACGGGGGCGCTCCTCGGCCTCGGGTACGACCCCGCGTCGGTCCGGACGGAACGCTTCGGGCCGAGCGCCAGCTGAAACGCCCCCTACGAGGCTGACACCTCGTACAGCGTGCCGGAGGTCGTGGTCACATCGGTGACGGTGGTGCCGTGCTCCTGTACCCAGGTGGTGATCTCGCTCGATCCGCCGCGGCCGCCGCCTTGGCCGCCGATGAGCACGTACTTCAGTTCGCCGGATTCGACCATCTGCGCGAGCTGACTGACCGTCGGGGCCGGGTCGCTGCCCGAGAACCCACCGATGGTCACGACGGCCTTGCCGGTCTGGATGATCACGGACGCGGTCGTCTGCGAGCCCGTCGCCGCCAGCAGGTACTTCGCCGAGCCTTGGTTGGCTTCCAGGTAGCTGATCACGTCGGAGCTCACGCCGCCGCCCATGCCGCCGCCGCTGTCGCGGGTGGCCTGCGTGTCGGCCGAGGTCGTGGCCGTACCAGTGGTGCTGGCGGCCGCGCTGTCCTGTGTGGCCGTGGCCGTCGACGCGGCTGGAGCCCCGCCCATCGCGCCCGCAGGCGGCGTGCCACCCATGGCGCCCGTCGGCGGCGTGCCCATCTGACCGCCGGGACCGCCGCCCATACGGCCCCCGCCCATGCCTCCCATGCTCGACGCGCCAGCGGGGCCGGCGAGCACGTTGTTGCCGTTGAGCGACCGACCGAGGTTGGCGACGCTGTAGGAGGTCGGCCCCGCCAGGAGTGCCAGGGTGCCAGCGACTGCCCCGATCGCCACCAATTTGCGCGCAACCGGGCGTGCGCTGCGAAGCGTCGGCGAGAGGACGATCGCGACGACCGCCGCCGCGGGCACCATCGCCTGAGCCCAGGCCGGCGCGTCGGTGGTCCGGCCGAGCAGCTCCATCGACAGCACGGCCGTCCCGGCGACCGACAGGTCGAGGGCGCCGAGCGCAACCCATGAGGTCCGGGCGGACTTGAAGAGCATGACGACGCCGATGCCCACGAGCGCCGCGACGGCTGGCGCCAGCGCGCTCGTGTAGTACGGATGGAATGTGCCCTCAGCCAGGCTGAAGATGCCGACGTGTACGACGCCCCACAGGCCGAAGAGCACGAGACCAGCGCGACGAAGATCGGTGCGCGGCGCGCGACGCGTCATCCAAAGGCCAGCGACAAGGCCGACCGCCGCAAGTGGCAAGAGCCAGGCGATCTGCCCGCCGACCTGCTCGTTGAACATCCGCAGCCAGCCAGCCGTGCCACCGAAGCTGGCCCCGCCGCCGCCACCGCCGGACTCGCCAGTGAGGCGGCCGAGACCGTTGTAGCCGAGGATCAGGTCCCAGGCGGAGCCGTCGGTGCTTCCACCGATGTAGGGCTTGGAGCCGGGCCACAGCTGCACGGCCAGCGGCCACGCTGCGCTCACCGCGACGGTCGTAGCGAGCGCGACCAAAAGCTGGCCGGCGCGCCGCACCAGGCCGCCGGGGCCGAACGCGAAGTAGGTGAGGGCGAGCGCCGGGAGCACCATCCAGCCCTGCAGCATCTTCGTCATGAAGGCGAGCCCGACGAGCACACCGCACCACGCGAGGAACTTCGTCTTGCCGGACTCCAGCGCGCGCACCAGGAGATACGCCGAGCCAACGAGCAGGAGGATCATGAGCGCGTCCGGGTTGTTGACGCGGGCGATCGCCACGGAAATCGGCGTCACCGCCAACACCAAGCCCGCGGCAAGCGCCGCAGACGGACCGGCGACCCGCTTCACGGTGCCATGGAGCAGCGCGACCGACGCAACGCTGCAGAGCGCCTGCGGCATCAACATCGCAAAGCTCGAGAAGCCGAAGATGCGCGTCGAGAGGCCCATGAGCCAGATCGACAGCGGCGGTTTGTCGACCGTGATGAAGCTCGATGGATCGAGCGATCCGAAGAACATCGCCTTCCAGCTTTCGCTCGCGGAGCGAACCGCAGCGGCGTAGTACTCGTTGGAGTACCCGTTGCGGCTGAGGCCCCACAGCGTGAGGAAGGCCGCCAGCGCGAGGATCGCGCCGAACCCGGCCTTCGACCAGGCCGGCGTGGTCTCGGTGGACGCCAGGCGGCTGCGCCACCCAGCCCGGCCATCACCAGTTGTTCTCGTTGAAGCCGCACCCACTGGTGCGGCGGCGGTGCTCGTAGACATCGTGGCCCCCTCGGCCGTTCCTTGACTGCGAGGAGCATCGACGGCGCGTGTGAGCGGACCACCGGGGTTTCCTGAGAGCTTCGCGAGAGACGCCCAGCCCGGCTCGACCGCGGAGCGGGAAGCGGGAAGCGGCGCGCCCTGAGGCTGGCCCGGACGAGCGTGTAGCGGGCGCGCGCGGACCGGTCAGCCCGCGCGCGCTGGCGCCACGAAGAGCGCCGCGACCTGAAACCCGCTCAGATCCAGGTCGCGGTGGGGACAGCCCTCAAGATGCTTCTGACTCGCTGCTCTCGGCGAACTCGTCGATGAGTGCGGCCACAACGGCCGGGTCAAACTGGGTACCGGAGCATCGATGCAGCTCCACGACGGCAGCCTCGTGGCCCATGCCGTCGCGATACGGGCGGTCGCTGATCATCGCGTCGTACGCGTCGCAGGTGCCGACGATGCGCGCCCCGAGCGGGATCGCCATCTCGGCGAGGCCGTCCGGGTAGCCGCGGCCGTCGTAGCGCTCGTGGATCGCGCGGACGAGCGGCGCCACGCTGCGGGTGAAGGGGATCCGCTCCAGCAGCCGCCCGCCGACATCGCTGTGCGTCTTGATCTGCTCGAACTCCTCATCGGTCAGCTTGCCCGGCTTGCGGAGAATGTCGGTCGGGACGCCGATCTTGCCGATGTCATGCAGGATGGCGGCGTAGTGCACATCGCGTAGTTCACGCTCGCCGAGGCCGAGCCGCCGCGCGACCCGTTCGGAGAGATCAACGACATCGCGAGCATGCTGGGCGGTGTACTCGTCCTTGGCTTCGAGGACGTCAATCAGCGTGCCGAGGGTGTTGGTCACCGTCGCTTCGACTTCGGCGGCCAGAGCGGCGCGATGCAGGGCGGCACCGACCTGCGCGCAGATCGCTTCAGCCAGGAGCACGTCGTCGGCCTTGAAGGCGCTCGGGGCGAGCTGCTCGAGGTTCATGACACCCCAAATGTGGCCGTCGACCGTGATCGGCAACGAGAGTTCCGAGCGTGGGTCGGTCGCCTCATCGCGACCGAGATAGTCCGGGTCGAGCCGGGTGTCCGGAACGAGCGCGATCGACGAGCTGCGCGCGACGCGACCGTTCACGCCGGCGTGGATCGACTGCTCGAACGCGAGAAAACCGGGCTGGCCGACGAGCGGTCCGGCGGCAGCAACGACGCGCAGCACCTCACCGTCGAGTCGCTGAATCACAGCGAGGTAATACTGAAAGGCGGTGTGCAGTTCGCCGACGGCAAGTTCGGCGATGGCCAGCTCGTTCTGGAGCGGCGCGAGCTGCAGGGAGAGCCGCGCAGCAACGGCTAGGCGCTCATGCCCGAGACGGTCTGCGTCCGCGGTGTCGTCGACGGGACGCGGGACAAAGCGGACCGCTGAACGAGTCGGCGAGCCGACGTGGCGGTCGCCAAGGAGTTCGGTGGCAAGGGCTGTCGCACGGCGGCGTCGAGCGCGGGACCTCTCCATCGTGGTTCTTCGTCCTTCGGGGGGGGGATTGCGGTGCGGTGCCGCCCCGGGAACGGGCGACGGGTTCGTCCCCGACTACTCGGCGGCCAGGCTCGGTGCATTGAGCCTCGAAGCGGTCCGCTGGACGTTCTTCTGGACATCTCGGTCCGTTTAGTGTGCTGAGCACACCAGAGTGTCCCCCAGGAGGACGACTCGGACTGAATGTCGAACGTGCATCACGCCTTTTCCGTGTCGCTCACTTCTATGGAGAAGGTCGCCGTCGTCGCCTGCCCGGGCTCCGCGAACCGCAATCCGTCGCCAGAGCCGAGGGCGTTGGTCGGCGCAGCCATCGGCTCGAAGCAGATCACGGGATCGTCGGCCGGAGCAAACACCTGCGCTGCCGGGTACCCCTCTTCGAAGCGCACCGTCACGCGCCGACCGCCACCCTCGATCGCAAACGCCGTCGACGGGCCGAGGTGGTCATAGCCATCGTCGAAGGTGCGGTCGGCGAGCACGAACGACTCGGCGGGTGTCGGCACGGCGTCACCCGTGGGAAGGCCGCGGGCGTCGACCGGGCGGTGGCGCATTGCCGGGAGGTCGACCATCCAGTCCTCTCGCGCCACGCCCGGCAACGTCAGGTACGGATGGAAGCCGAATGCGAGCGGGACCGGTCGGTCGCTGGTCGGAATGATCGTCGTGCGGATCGTGAGCCGGCCTGCCTCCAGGCTCACCGCCAGCTCGATCTCGTGCGGGAACGGGAACGACCGCAGCAGTTCCGGATGGTCACCGAGCAGGAACGACGCGACGAGCTGCGGCCGCTCGTCGCCGTCGTCAGCGACCGGCGGCTCGACCACCCAGTCCGGCGACGCGGCGAGCAGGCCGTGGATCGGCAGGCCCGAGGGGTCCAAGCGGACCCCAGGCGCTCCCTCCGCGAGGTCGACGGTCAGGCCACCGGCCACGTACTCGCGCCCGCCCAGCCGATTCGCCCAGGGGTGAAGGAACGGGACCCCCATCGTCTTGCCGGCAGATCGATAGGCATCGAGCCCGCGTCGCTGACCAAGCAGCTCGTCTCCGTGGTGCCGCAGCGAGACACCGATCATCCCCGCGGACGGCACGAACGCAGCCGTCAGGGCGTGCTCCGGGTCCGAGAGGTGCACCGCTCCGGGCAGGTGGACGGGCGGGCTCGTCATGAGGCGAAGTGGGTCGGCGCGTCCGGGAACGAGCGACCGATGCGGTCGAGAGAGGGCATGTGGGCGGTGCCGCGCCGCTGGGCGCTGCCGGGTCGGAGAGAAGGGACCAAACCGGCCCCGTCCGGGGCCGACTCAGGCGCCCATCCTGACGATCGCAACTCAGCCTGCCAAGCAGCTCGCAAACAAATCGCAGACCGCGGGTATTGGAGCCCGTCGCGTTGGGCCACGCCGATCGAACGCCGCCGCGGCGGCGGACTCAGCGGATGATCCGGTACGGCTTGGTGACGGGCGCGATCCGTGCTCCGCCCGCCTCGATCGCGGCCACACTCAGGCGATAATGCCCGCGTCGCAGTGTGCGCTTGTTCCATTGCGGGGAGATGCGGAAGGTGTGCGTCGCCTTCGCTGGCTTCAGCGTCCGGCGTCCTGCCAGCGCGACGTACCGAGTGCATGGCTTCCGCTTGCGGTTGGCGCGCGAGGGCACCCGGCAGCTCGAACCCTGACGGCGCCCCGGCTTGCCGATGAGCACGCGGACGCTGATCGTGGCCGCACGCGAGAGGGTCACCCTGACCTTGGCCCTGGTGGCCTTGCGCGCCTTGATGTGCCGCCGACGGTTTGCCGCCCGGGCCTGGCGGAGGGTGCTCGGCTTGATCGAGACTTTGGTCACGACCAACGCCACGGGCGCCGGCGGCGGAGCCACGATCGGAGCCGGATCAAACGACGCAGAGGCACTGCGATCCGCGGTCATCGCGACGGTGCAGAGCGGCGTCGCCCCGGCAGGCGCGCAGTCGCCGCCCCACCCTGCGAACACGAACCCTGGCCGAGGCGCTGCGGTGAGCGTCACCGCGCGGCCGCCGCCGTACCGCTGGCTGCAGTCCGTCACGCACGCAATGCCGGGCAGGTCGCTCACGACCGTGCCGCGGTTCAGGTCATTCACGGATGCGACGAGCCGCCGGGTGACCGGCGGCGACGTTCCCGGCGCGTCGAATCGCAGGATCCGGTTGTTGCCCGAGTCGGCGACCAGCATCGTGGTCCCGGCAGCGTTGACCGCGATGCCGCCAGGCTCGATCACCTCCCCCACACCCGCACCTTCGGTCGCCAGGACATCCCACACAAAGCCGCCGAGGCCGTCCGGCGTGCCGCGCAGAACCCGTGCGCCGTTGGGCGTGAGGGGACGCCGCTCAACCACATAGAGCGTGCCGGAAGTATCAAACGCGAGGCCGTTCGGTCGGTCCCACTGCGGGCCGTCCGGACCGGGGATCGTCACACCCGTCGTGGCGTTGCGGATCGCTTTCGTCTCCGCAACAAACGGCGTTCCATCCCCAGCGACCGCGACCGCGACCGGCCGCGTCAGTCCATTGCGAACCAGCGTCACGCCGCCTGCGCCGTCCATCATCGACAGCGAGCCGCCGTCCTCATCGGCCACGTACATCCCACCTGCGGGCGCCGCCGCCAGCCCGCGCGGCGAGATGAACGCACCGGGCGGCGAGGTCGCGAGGACGCCGCCAGCGGCATTCTGCATCACGACACGATCGTTCCCGGTGTCCGCCACCCAAAGGTTCCCGCCGGTGTCGTACGCCACCTCTTCAGGCAGTTTGAACTGGCCGGTCTCGGCGCCCGGGAAGGTGAATCCGGTGATCTGGCTGATGAGTCCACGTTGATCGACGAAGGTGCCGTCTGGCGAGAAGAGCGCGACCCGCTCGTCGAACGTGTCGGCGACGGCCACACCCCCGTCCGGCGTGAACGCGACGCCACGCGGACGACTCACGTAGCCAGGCCCGCGGCCCGCCACGCCCCACGCCGACAGCACGTTGCCGGCCGGATCGAATTGCTGGATGCGGTTGCCGGCGGTGTCGGCCACGTAGACGCCCCGCGGCCCGTCGGCAAGCGCGCCGACGGCTCGGATGATCGACATCTGCCCCACGCCTGGCCCATATCCCGGCCGTCCAATCGTCTGCAGGAACTGGAGGGTGGTGGCGTCGAAGACCTGGACGCGCGCGCCGAGGTTGTCGGCGACGTAGAGCCGCGGTGGCGTCGACGAGTCGACCGCGACGTCGTACGGATTCTGGAACTGACCCGGACCGGTGCCGTAGGCGCCGGCCTGCGCCAGGAAACCGAGGCCGTCCGAGGCCAGCACTACCACGCGGTGGTGGACATCATCGGCGACGTACAGCTTCGTCCCCGTTGCATCGAGGGTGAGACCCTGCGGTGCTTCGAGGCCGATCGCTGGATTGCTGATCTGCGGATCCCCGACCGGGAGCAGCGTCGCCGGGTCCAGCACGAAGCGCTCGACGCGATCGTTGCCCGCGTCCGCGACGTACACCACCGGAGGCCCGCCCGGCGCCTGGAACACGGCAATGCCGGAGGCGCTGATGCCAACGCCGGTCGACGCGAATCCACTCATCAGGTCAAACACCGAGGGGTCGCCCCAGGTCGCAAGGTGCTGGCCGCTGGCAGCGACGAACACCTGGACGCGGTCGTTCTCGGCGTCGAGCACGTAGAGATGCCCAGTGCGATCGACTGCGACTCCGCCGACGACACCGAGCCGGCCTGGCTCGTCGCGCGTCGCGCGAGATCCGAGGTTGAACAGATGGCGGCCTGCCCCGTCGAAGGCCTGGACCACGCCCGAGTACTGGTCGCCCACGAACACCCGATTGCCCGAATCACTGACCGCGACCGCCTGCGGGAACCGGAACACGCCGTTCCCTTGCGGGTCCTCCCCCACGACCGACGGACTGAGCGGCGCCGGGGCAGCACCGGCTGTCGCCGGACCGACGTGGGCCCACGCAATGGCCAACAGCGCGGCAGTCAGCGCAGGGCGCAGGCGCGCAAAGCGAAAGCGGCGAGTAGGCATCGAGTCCCCAAACCCGAGCCGGCGGAAAACGTTGCGGTGATGCGCCAACGAAGCAACCGCGCCCGCCAGCCTCATGGGCTCGAAGCGCCCGCAGGCTCGCCCGATGGCAGCGTGGTGGCCTGCGCGTGGCCGCACCCCGCAGCATCCCGTGGGGCCCCCGCGAGCGGCCCACCCGGGCAGTCCTCGGCCAACACCTCGCGGCGCGCATTGCGAATCCCGACGAGGCCGATCACGCCGCCCAACCCGACGAGCAGTGCCGAGATCGCCATACCCTCGTGGAACGCGCTCAGCGACGCTCCCTGAACGGCATCGGCCACGACGTTCGCTTCGGAAACCTCGAGGCCATCGACCTTGGCCTGCGCCAGCGTCGCGCGCTTGGCCTCGTCGACCGACCGAGCCGCGGCCGGACTCAGCACCTGGCCTTCGAGCCGCTGGTCGATCGAGCCAGCGAACGAGCCAGCGATGACGGCGCCGAGACCGGCGATCGCGACGAGGCCTGCGACGCGGGCCACGGCATTGTTGGTCGCCGATGCGATGCCAGCATTGCTCTCGTCGGCGTCGGCCAAGACGGCCGCCGACAGCGGAGCGACCGTGATCGCGAGGCCCAGCGCGAACAGCACCAAGCCGGGCAGCAGGTCGACCAGATAGTCGACGTCCGCGGGCATCCGAACGAACCACAGCAGCCCAACCGCAGACAGCAACGGTCCGCCGCCCATGAATGCTCGCGGACCGAACCGGTCGGCCAGGGCACCGAATCGCTTCGACAGGAGGAACATCACGGCCGTGACGGGCAGCGTGGAGACCCCGGCCTCCAGGGCGCTGTATCCCGCCACCTGCTGCAGGAACAGCACCATGAGGAAGAAGGTGATCGAGAGCCCGCCGTACATCGCGAGGGTCTCGAGGTTGCCCGCGGAGAAGTTGCGTCGAGAGAAGAGGCTCAGGGGCAGCATCGGGTCCCTCGTCCGGGATTCGTGCCGCAAGAACGCTCCGAAGATGATCAGACCCGCGACCAGCGGGACGTACACCTCGGGTGAACTCCACCCGGCGACGGGCTGGTGGATCAGCGCATAGACCGGGCCGGCCAGGCCCATCGCGCACAGCACGGCTCCAAGCCAGTCGACGCGGCGTCGCTCCAGAGCTCCGTTGCGACCGGGGACCGCGACCGCGATCAGCGCGATCGTGATGAGCACGAACGGCACGTTGATCGCGAAGATCAGTCGCCACGAGGCCTGATCGATCAGCCACCCACCGACGAACGGTCCGATCACCCCGGAGATCGCCTGCCAGGCCGTCCACGAGCCGATGGCGGCCCCGCGCTCGTCCGGCGGGAAGACCGCGATGATCACGGCGAGTGCGGCCGGCGTGAGGAGCGCGCCGAAGACGCCCTGCAGCCCGCGCGCGACCACGAGCAGCTCGATCGACGGCGCGAGCGCGCAGATCAGCGACGCCGCACCGAACCCGGCCACGCCGACGGTGAAGACGCGCCGTTCGCCGTACACATCGCCGAGCGATCCGCCGATTAGGATGAGTGACCCGAGCGTGAGCAGGTAGGCGTTCGAGACCCACTGCTGGCCCGCCAGGCCACCGCCGAGGTCTTCAGACACGGCCGGCAGCGCGACGTTCACCACGGTCGCGTCGAGGCCGACCACGAACGACCCGAGAATCGCGGCGACGAGTGCGAGTCGCCGACGGTCAGCGGGCGGCTCGTCGGCAGGAGAAGACATCGCCGCTCAGCCTATGCGCCACGAACTGTCACGGATTTGACAGTTCGTGCGTCGCTCTCGAGATAGTCGCCGAACGCGATGCAACGGAAGCTGGAGCCATGTTCAAAGCAGCTCGCCCCCAGCGATCCTTGCCGTCTGCGAAATGGCGGAAAACCGACTCCGAGACCTGGCACGCCGCGCCTACGATGCGCCGCATGCGCCACCGCCATCTCCTTCGACTGCTGAGCCCCGCCGTCCTCTTCTCGGTTCTCGCTGCAGCCACGCCAGCCCACGCCGCCGACCCCGACACGCTCGATCAGTGGGCCCGTTGGGGCGGAACCCCGCGGGAAGCCACGGTTCGCTCGCTCGACTTCATCGGCCCGCTCCTCTTTGCCGGAACCGAGGCCGAGGGCGTGTACTCCTCACCGACGTCCGTCGGCCTCTGGACGCAGCGCAACGGTGGCCTCGACACCGTTCCCTCGAAGGCCGTTCGCCAGGTCAAGACGGCCCCCGACGGCCAGGTCTACGCCGCCACCAGCGCCGGCCTCTTCCGTTCACCCGCGGGCCAGGGCGGCTGGCAGCCGGTCGGCCAGGGCACCGGCGCGCGCAAGCTGGCTATGGGCGGCATCCAGTCGATCATGTTCAACGGCCCCACCGGGACCGACATGACCGTCGCCGTCTCTGGCGCGGGTGGTGCCGGGGTGTACTACTCCAGCGACGCCGGCGAGCACTGGGACCGTGCCTCGGGCATGGCGAACCCAGAAAACGTCTACTACCTCACGTCCGGGCCGCTCCAGGTGCCGATGTACGCGGCCGCCGACAACGGCGTCTACTCCTCACTGGACTTCGGCCGCTCGTGGATCCTGACCTCAGACGGCATCCCCCCGGGCTCCACGACGCTCCGCGTCGCGGTCTCGCCGACGAACCCGAAGGACCTCTACGCGTCCACGTCGGGCAGCGTCTACTACTCCAAGACCGGCGGCATCACCTGGGACGAGATCGACGGCTCCGATGACCAGCGTCTGCCGTCCGGCGGCAAGCGAGCCTTCCTGCTGACGCCAGACCTCAGCGGCAAGTTCGGCCCCGCTCGCATGCTCGTCGGCACCGACAAGGGTGTCTACGCGACCATCGACAACGGCACGCATTGGAAGCCGATGTCGCCGACGACGTTCCAGCCGGACGCTTCGACGCCGATGGTCGACCGCCAGGTCCAGTCGCTGTCGCTTGGATTCACGACCCCAGTCATCATGGCCGGCACGCAGGGCTTCGGCGTCTTCAACCTCCCCGTGCTGCCCCTCGGTGGCGGCGCTCCCACCATCACGCCAGCGTCTGGACTTGCGGCCGGTACTGAGCTCAAGATTTCCAACCTCGACGAGACCAACGGCAACCTGTCGCTGCGCCGGCATATGGGTTTCACCGGCACGAAGCCGTACTTCTACGCGTACCAGTGGTTCAAGTGCTCGACGCCGGGCTCCGCGAGCTGCACCGTGCCGATCCCAGGTGCGACCGGCCCGAGCTACGTGATCCCCAACGCCGACGCCGCCGAGACCGACCACTACGCCGTCAAGGTCACGGCCCGCAACGTGGTGTCGCCCGCGCCGATCACGGTCACGTCGAACCTGACCACCGGCACCGTCGCCAACCTCCCGGGCGCCAACCCGAAGCCGAAGTCCGGAGGCGGCCTCGCCATGACCCAGTCGCCCGCCGGTCAGCCCTACTGGGACACCACCCTCACGATCACGCCCGGCATCTGGGCAACGGAAGCCGCGCAGTCGACACCGATCACCGTCGACAGCTTTAAGTACCGCTGGGAGCGGTGTGACGGCAACGCCGCAAACTGCAAGGCGATCATCGGCGCGACCGGCGCCAGCCTCAAGGTCGCCACCGATGACATCGGCGGCAAGATCAGAGGATTTGTCAGTGCCAAGAAGGGCTCGGCAACGAGCGACTTCTTCCTGGCGGGAACGACGAACACGATCCTCAATCGCTTCCCGACCAACACGGTGAAGCCCCAGATCGTCGGCCCGGCCTACACGGGCGTGAAGCTCAGCTCCTCTGCGGGCGGCTGGACCGGGTTCGACATGACGTACGAGCGCCGCTGGCTCCGTTGCGAGGCGGATGGCCTCGGCTGCAACCCGATCGCTTTCCCTGCCGAGACCGGCACGACGTACACGGTGAAGGCCGCTGACCTCGGCAAGCGCTTGCAGCTTGAGGTCAAGGCGATCGCCAAGGACCCGAACCAGAACCGCATCACGACGGTGCTGTCAGCCACGACGGCCGTGATCACGGATCCGCCTCCGCCGGTGGTCGAGGTGGTCCCCGGCGGCCCGCTGCCCAGCGGCAGCGATGCCGTCCCGTCTGGCGGCCCCGGCGTCGGCCAGGTCCAGCCGCAGGGCCCCGCACCACTCGTGCTCACCCTGGTGACTCCCAAGAAGGTCAAGGCCGGCGTGCAGCTCAAGGCCCCGAAGACCGTGGCCGGTTTCACCAAGGTCAGCTACCAGTGGCTGCGCGGCGGCAAGAAGATCAAGAAGGCCACGGGGCGCGCCTACCGGCTCACGAAGGCCGATCGCGGCAAGAAGATCTCCTGCAAGATCACGCTGACCCCGGCCGGCGGCGGCGCCAAGGTGATCATCACCACCGCGCCCGTGAAGGTGCCGAAGAAGTAGCGCCTCGGAGCTGAGCACGCGCCTGCGTGCTCAGCTCCTACGAAGGACCGCGGAGAAGTACCCATCCGGGGAAATCGCCCATGGCCTATCGTAAATGCGGCATACTCCTCGGAGTTTCCCACGAATCGGCGAAATTCGTGGGCGTACCGCACCCGAACCGCCCCCACGAGGACCCCTCAATGAGCCTGACCATCGGCGATACCGCACCTGACTTCACGGCCGAGACCACCGACGGCCCGATCAACTTCCACGAGTGGATCGGCGACTCCTGGGCCGTGCTCTTCTCCCACCCGCGCGACTTCACGCCGGTGTGCACCACCGAGCTTGGCTACATGGCGTTCATCAACGGCGAGTTTGAGAAGCGCGGCGTGAAGACGATCGCCCTCTCCGTCGACCCGGTCGACAACCACGAGAAGTGGTTCGCCGACATCGAGGAGACGCAGGGCACCGCTCCGCAGTTCCCGCTCATCGGCGACACCGACTTCAACGTCTCCAAGCTCTACGGGATGCTTCCGGGCGACGTCAGCGGCGACCCGACGCAGCGCACCCCGGCTCAGAACCAGACGCTTCGCAACGTCTTCGTCATCGGCCCGGACAAGAAGATCAAGCTCGTCCTCATCTACCCGATGACGACCGGCCGCAACTTCGACGAGGTCCTGCGCGTCATCGACTCACTCCAGCTCACCGCCGAGCACGCTGTCGCTACGCCGGTCCAGTGGCAGCCGGGCGAGGACGTCATCATCGCCGGCTCCGTGAGCAACGAGCAGGCCAAGGAGAAGTACCCGGAAGGTTGGGACGAGCCGAAGCCGTACATCCGTATCGTGCCGTCGCCGGTCGCCGCAGGCGCCGCCACCAACTAGTACCGGCCGGCCGCCTGAGGCCGGCTACGCCCGCGGTTCCGCCGCAGGCCGCTCGCCAGTGCGAGCCTCGAAGCCCCGCCATCGTGCGGGGCTTCGCGCGTTCTGGGGCGCCCCCGAGTCGCGTGTGCCCAGCCGGACGGTAGAGGCCGGCCTTCGGCAAGTCGGGAGCGACGCGTCAGCGGCGCGTCAGCGGCGCGTCAGGCGCGACTTCAGCGCCAGGATGCGAGCCGCCGATGCCTGCACGCGTGCCGCATCGAGCGTGCCGTCCTGCGCGGCTGCCAGCAGGCGGGTGTATGCCAGGCGGGCGCCGGCCTCGTTCTGGCCGTAGAGCAGCAGGTCCAGTCCAGCTGCGATCGCCCGAACGGCTGGGTCCTTGCGGCCGGCGATCGCAGGGGTGTCAAAGGCGTCGCTGATCGTAAGGCCACCGAAACCTCGCTGGGTGAGCAGGGCGTACGCCTTCGGGTCGAGCACCGCGGGATTCGCGATACCCAGCGCCGGATAGGTCGCGCTCGCCATCATCACGAGCGGGGTTCGGGCAGCGCAGCGATCGTAGGCCGCGAGGTCAGCCGTCAGCGACGCGGCCGGAGCCGTCACGCGGACGCGCTGGAAGTCCGTGTTGCCCCTTGCTCGTCCGAGGCCGGGGAAGTGCTTGAGCGTGCCCGCAACACCTCCCACGCCGAGGCCGTCGATGAAGCCGCAGGCAGCAGTGGCCACGGTCTTCGGCGCCCGAGAGAACGCTCGTGACCCCAGAAACGAGCGCTTCGCGTCGGGCACATCCGCCACAGGCGCAAGGTTGACATTGACGCCGATCGCCTGCAGCGCCTCTCCGGTGCGCTGTCCCTCGGCCAGCGCCGTCTTCATGGGCGAAGGCGATACGCCCATGCGGGCTGGACTGACCGTCGGCGGGAGCGACGGCAGGCGCTTCACGTCGCCGCCCTCCTGATCGATCATCACGAGCAGGGGTGGCTGCTCAAGCGACGCCGCGGCCTGTTGCAGCAGCGTGATCGTGGCCTTCGCCTGCGCAACGGTCGGGACGTTGTCGGCAAACAGGATCACCCCGCCGACCCGCCCCTGCCGGATCGACCGCAGCACGGTGACGGTCGGTTTGCTCCCGCGGTAGCCGGTCACGATCTTCTGGCCGATTGCTCGCTCCAGCGCGACCGGCGGCGTCGTCTCAGGGGTCGTTTGCGCCTTGGCTTCGCCGTCGCCACCGCACGCGACGGTGACGGCTGCCGCGAGCGCGACGAGCACAAGGGCGGTAGACGTGGTCAGCACGCGGGGAGCCATACGCCCAGACTGCCATGGCGACCACCGCTCCGTCGTCTTGGCCCACGCGGCGAAACGGCCACGCGGCGCCCGGTCGCTCGCCGCTACCGCCGCGTCTTGGACGGCGGGCCAACGGCGCCACCCGGCGCGCGGTCTACGATCGCGGCGCCGTGACTGCCTCTCAGCCCTCGCCCCCTCCCGGACCCGACGACCCGGCCGGGTCCGCCGATGTGAGCCGATGGAGCGGCCACGTCATCGTCTGCGGACTCCACGACGTCGCGCTGCGCACCGTCGAGCAGTTCCATCTCGCGGGCTTGCCCGTCGTGGTCGTCGATGACGAGCCCGAGCCGCGCCTCGTGTCGATCGTGCAGGGATGGGGCATCCCCTACATCGCCCGCAGTGCCGTAATGCGAGGATCGTTTGCGTCGGCGGGTCTGGCCGGCGCGTCCGCCGTGATCTGTGCCGAGAGCACTGACCTCGGCACCCTCGAGACGGCGCTGGAAGTTCGGAACCTGCGTCCGGACGTCCGAGTCGTCGTGCACCTCGATAACCCTGGCGTGGGTGGCGCGGTGGAGGGCATCACCGGCAAAGGCAGCGTGCTCGACGTGGCCGGCCTGTTCGCGCCCTCGGTGGTCGATGCCTGTCTGGGCCGCACCGCGCACGACCTCGACCTTGACGGGCAGCTCTTCATCGCCGCCGCGTTGCCGGTGTCCCGCCCTGGAACGCTTCGGGAACTCTATGGGGACCTTGCGCCCATCGGCGTGCTGCAGGGCGCTGAGGAGCACCTCATCGAGTGCCCAGGGCGTGACCTGCCGGTCAGCGTCGGAGACCACGTCACGGTCCTCGGGACGCCAGCCGAGTTCAAGGCGGCGTCGATCGACCCCCACCCGGCCGGGGAGGGCCGCCCCACCAAGCGCAGTAGCGTCGCGCGCCGCATCGGACTCGCGGTGCGCGACTTCATGGACTACATCGACCCGCCCGTCCGCGCGACGCTCTGGGGTGGGCTGGCCGTCGTGATCGTCTCGACGCTGCTGCTGCGCGCGTTCTACGTGATCGACGACGGTCCCGGCACGCCCGACCGCATGACCTGGGTTGAGTCGCTCTACTTCACGATCGAGACCTCGGCGACGGTGGGCTTCGGCGACTTTTCCTTCGCCGATCAGGCGTGGGAGATGCAGGTGTTCGCGATCTGGTTGATCATCGCCGGTACGGCATTTGTGAGCCTGCTGTTCGCATTCGTCACCAATGCCCTCGTCAGCCGCCGCATCGAGGCGTCCCTCGGACGGGCCCGCGTTCGCGGCACCGAGAACCATGTGATCCTGATTGGCCTCGGATCCGTCGGCATGCGGGTGTTGGAGGGGCTACGCGATCGCGGCTGCGAGGTCGTGGTGATCGAGCGCGACGAGGACAACCGATACGCAAGCCAGGCCCGACTGCTCGGCGTGCGCGTGATCGTCGGCGATGCCACCCTCGCGCGGACCCTCGACGCCGCGAATATGAGCACCGCTCGTGCCGTCGCGATCATGACCTCCGACGACATGACGAACATCGAGACGGGCCTCGCCGTGCGCGACAGCCTCGGCGAGCGTTGGGCCGACGTGCCGGTGGTCCTTCGCGTCTTCGACCGCGGGCTCGGCCGGCGTCTGGAGGAGACCTTCGAGTTTCGCCATGTCTGGTCGACGGCGGCGATCGCAGCCCCCTGGTTCGTCGGCGCGGCCATCGGCATGGGTGTCCTCGCGACCTTCTACGTCGGCACCACCCCGTTCCTCGTCGCCCGGCTGACGGTGCGCAGCGGCGGCGGTCTCGACGGCGCCCCGATGCGCGGGCTCGCCGCCAACGTCCGCGTGCTGGCCCTCGGGCGTAGCGGCGATGGCGGTCCCCTCGAGCATCCACCGCGGCGCGACACGCGGTTTGCGGGCGGAGACCGCGCCTACCTCGCCGGTCCGTACGAGGAGCTGATGTCGATCGTCCGCGCCGATCAGGCGGACCGGGCGGCCTGAGCGAACGGGCTCGGGCGCGCCGAGCGGCCTGAGCCAACGGGCTTGGGCGCGCCGAGCGGCTGAGCGAAGAGGCTCGGGGCGGACTCAGCGGCCGGAATCGCGAGGCGGGGCTCAGGGCCCCGCCTCGCGATCACGTTCGAACCGGTTACGGCAGCGGGCAGCTCGCTGCGGGGAGCCACTCGGAGTTGATGTTGTCGACCTGCGACACCGCCGCGTCCGGGGTTCCGTTCCCGTCATTTCGAGCGACGAGGTAGGCGTTCACCGCGGCGTTGTCATGCGAGGTGCCGGCGTAGCCGACGAGCTGGAGGTCGTTGTCATCGCCGGCGGCGCGGAGACGAATGTCCTGGAACGGCGAGACGCCGGAGGTCGACAGCGAGTTCTTGAGCGCTGGCGTCGACGAGCCGAGATCGAGGCAACCATCGCCGTTGTCGATGGTGTCGCTCCCGAGGACGAAACGCAGACCGTAGGTGTACGTGGCCATCGGGCCGGGCTCCGAGATCGTGTTGCCCTGGATCGTCGCGTTGACCGTGGCATCTCCGTCGTTGCTGACCATGTCGATCGCGGTGAACGCGGAGTTCAGGAACGTGTTGTTGGCGATCCGAGTCGTGGCCGTCCCGTTACCGATGACGTTCCAATACACCGCCGAGTTGGACTGCGACCCGGATAGGGCCTCGGCCGTGGTGCCAACCGCGTTGTTGGTCACCGTCCACTTGCCGACCGCGTTCCCGAGCAAGTTCAGCGAGATCGCTGAACCGTAGGGGCGCTCGATGTCGTTCTGGTCGAGCACGACGGTCTGGTTCGTGTTGCCACCAGCGCCGATGGCGACACCGCCGCCAAGCATCGTGTTGCCGCCCTGGTTGCCGGTGCCGCGGAACGTGTTGTCCTCGATCGTCAGGTTCTGCGTGGACGTGTTCGAGTTGTCCGTGACGACCTGGATGTGGTCGCCGCGGTTGTTGGTGAAGGCCGCATTCCGGATCGCGCCGGTGGTGTTGCCTGCGCCGTTGTTCTCGATACGGATGCCGTCATTCCCGAGCGTCGTGCTGTTGCTCGAGTAGGTGCCACCGTCGACGGTCACGTTGCTGAGGGTCGCCGCGTCGTTGACGATGGCGAGGTTGTCGTCCATGTTGCCGGTCACCGTCGCACCGGTGAACGTCGCCGTACCCGAGAGTTCGGTGAAGTCGAGGCCGCGCTCGGTAACCGCGTTGCCGTTGTTGATGACCTGCGCGAGCGCCGTGAGCGAGAACCCGGACACGTTCGTGCCGCGGATTCCGTCATCGCCACCGGTCTGTACCCGGACGGAGCCGAGCTGCACATCCGAGGTGTTGTTCAGCACCACGCCGGCCCCGGTCGAGTTCTGGATGGTGCCGCCGCTGGCCACGCCACCGGTGCCGGTGATGTGAAGACCGCCAGCCGCGCCCGTGTCCGACAGGTTGACGCCGGTCGAGGCGCCGTTGCTGGACACCGACTGGAAGGTCGCGTCTGCCGCAGCGATATCGGGACCACTGATGTCGATGGCCGAGCCCGTCGACGTGGTGACCGTGTTGCCCGTCCCTTGGACGGACAGCGTGCCTGATGTGCCACTCGCGATGAACCCGGAACCGGAGCCCGCGGTGATTGCCAAGCCGCCGCCGGTGAAGTTCACGGCGTGGGCGCCGGTGAAGGCCAGCGAGACGGCCGTTGACGTCCCGGTGTTCATCACCTTGGACGTCCCCGAGAAGTTCGTGGTGCCGCCGGAGTTTCCGGTCATCGAGATGCCGCCGCCGGCGTCCGCGGTGTCGGCGATGGTTCCGCTCACCGAGACGGTGCCACCGGTGCGCCCGGAGATCTGCGCGGAGAGGCCCGAGCCGTCGGTGGTGGCGTCGCCGATGCTGCCGGCGTAGGTCACGTTGCCCGAGCCACCGGCGACCGAAAGCTCTGCGGACGTGTGCCCGTTGAGGAGGCTGCCGGTGCCGGTGACCGACACCGTGCCTGCGCCGATGTCATCGACCCGGACCCCAACGGTGCCGGCGGTTGACGTGACCGTGTCGAGCGCAACCGTCGGCTGCGTGATCGCCGTGTTGTTGGTGTCGGTGTTGACGTCCAACGCCGTTGCCGCGGAGGTGATGTCGCCGCTGGCGCCGACCTGCGTCTGGACGGTCACGCCGTTGGTGCTGTCGAGCTCGAGGCCGACGCCCGTCGTCGTGAGGTTCACGTCGTCGAGCGTGAGCGAACCGGCGGTGTTACTCATCGCGATACCGGTCGTCGCACTGGAGGTGACGGTGGTCTCGTCGATCGTTCCGGACGTCGTCGTGCCGGCGATCGTGATGCCGGGACCAGCGCCGACGACGCTGATGGTGCCGGCGGCAGCGAAGTTGACGGTGCCGGCCGACGTCACGTTGATCCCCTGAGCGCCGCCGGAATGCGTGATCGCCGTGTTGGACACGTTCCAGGTACCCGTCGTGGTGTTCAGCGACAGGCCCGCCCCACCGGCACCCGCCGGCGCGAGGACGAGGTCATCGAGGGTGCCGGCGACGTCACCCGTGGCGCCTTCGATGGCGTTGGTGCCGGTCGTGGTGATCCGAAGACCCTTGATGGTGTTGCCGTCGTCCACGGCGACCGTGCCGGCCATGACCGGTCGATCGGCCGGGGCACTATCGAAGAGCGTCTCAGCACCCACGACCAGATCCTGCGCCTCGCCGATGAGCTGCTGGCCAGACATGAGCGCAACGTTGGTGGTGAGCTTGGTTGCCGTCGCGTTGCCTTCGTGGACGTAGATCCGATCGTTCACGGCGTTCGCCGCGACGTCGGCTTCCGCCAGCGTGTCGAACGGCAGGGTCGACCGGCCGTCGCCGCCATCGGCAACCGAGTTGTCGACGTACCAAACGCGTCCGCTCACGGTGACACTCACGGTGCCGGTGCCCGGGTTCGGGATCGCGGCGCCGTCGACGACCTTGTAGGTCAGGGTGTCGACGCCGGTGAACCCGGCCGGCGGGTCGTAGCTGAAGGTACCGTCGGCGTTCCACGTCACGGCGCCGCCGTTGGAACTCGTCGCGGACGAGGTCGCGACATCGACGACCGGAGCAGCCGGGCCATCGACATCGGAGTCGTTGGTCAACACGGTGACGGCAGCCCGCGTGTGGCCGGCGCGACCGGTGGGGACGGCCGTGCCGTACGCGAGGCGGGTGTTGCCGACCGCCGTGTCCGCTTCGCCGGTGACGCTCGGTGCGTCATTGACCGGGGTCACGTTGATCGTGGCCGTGATCGAGCCCGTCAGCCCCGGAGCGCCGTTGTCGGTGGCCGAGAACGTGACCGTGCGCTGGGTGGCGTCAGGATCCTCGGACGTGTTGGCGTACTTCACGGACCGCAGAGCCGCTTGGTAGTTCGCGAGGGTGTCCGAACCGCTCAGGGTCAGGACCCCGGTGGTGCCGTTGTAGCTGCCGGTAATCGGCGGCGCGTTCGTGAAGGACAGCGTGTCCTCCGCCGACACGAAGCCGGTACCGATCGTGACGGTCGCGCCGGTGATCGTCGAGCTGTCTGCGTCGGTGAGGGTGAGGCCGGTCGAGATCGCTGTGGCCGGATCGTTCTCGGTGTAACTGAGCGTTCCCCCGGCGCCGAGCACCGGCGCGTCGTTGACGCCGGTGATCGACACGGCATGGGTCACAGCCGTACTCGTGAGGGCTGCGTCGCTCGCCGTGAAGGAGATCGTCCGCGAGGCCGTCGGCGCGTCGCTCGTGTTCGAGAACCGAACCGACCGCAGAGCCGTCTGGTACTCCGCGAGCGTGCCGGAGCCCGTCAGGCTCAGCACACCCGTGGCCGCGTTGTAGGAGCCGGTGACGGAACCGACGGTCGTGGAGGCGAGGGTGTCGCCCTGCGCCGAGGAGAAGCCCGTCGTGATCGCCGCACTGGCGCTGACGAGGCTCGCGCTATCGGCATCACTGACCGTGATCGCGTCATCAACGAGAACGGCGGAGCCGCCCTCGGTGAACGTGTTCGTGTTGCCGGTTCCGGCGACGAGGACTGGAGCGTCAGGGGACTGCGCAATGGTGATCGTCGAGGTCACGGCGTTGCTGTTGGCTTCGCCGTCGTTGACCGTGAAGCCCACGGTCCGCGAGAGGCTTGACGGCGCGCTGTGGTCGTTGTTGACGTAGGTCACCGTCCGCAGGGCGGCCTGGTAGTTCGCCACGGTGTCCGTGCCCGTCAGGGTCAGGGTGGACGTGCCACTGTTGTAGCTGCCGCTGATCGGACCGATGGTGGCGAACGCGAGCGCGTCCTCCGGATCGGCGTTGCCAGTGATCGTGACCACCGCGCCCTCGAGGTTGGCGTCGTCGCTGTCCGACGCGGTGATCGCGGCGTTGATGACCGAGGCCGCGTCGTCCTCGGTGTAGGCGAGCGTGTTGCCGCCACCGGCGAGCACAGGCGCGGTGTTGTTGGACGCGATGTGCACCGTCGTCGCCGCCGTGAAGCTGGTCAGGCTCGCGTCGCTGATGGCGAAGTCGATCGACCGATCCAGCGTCGACGGCGACGTCGACGTGTTCTGGTACTTCACGGCACGCAGCGCGCCCTGGTAGTCGCTCGCGGTCGCGGCGCCGGAGAGCGTCAGCACGCCCGAGCCCGCGTTGTAGGAGCCGGTGATGCCGTTGGTCGTGGTGTAGACCAGTTCGTCCTCGGCCGGCTGCCAGTTGCCGCACACGCAGGCGGTAGCGCCGGTGATCTGATCACCATCGGGGTCGGTCGCAGTAATGCTCGGGTCCACCGTGACGGCCAGGCCGGACTCGGTGTACGTGGGCGAGCCGCCGCCGGCCGTCACGACCGGGCGATCGTTCGTCGCCTGGACGGTGACTCCGCGAGTGGCCGTAGCCTGCGCGGGTGCCGAGTCAGAGATCGCGAACGTCACGGTCCGAGCCGTCGTGTTGGGCGTGTCTGACGTGTTGGCGTAGGTGATCGTGCGCAGGGCCGCCTGGTAGGCCGCGAGTGTGTCGGAGCCGGTCAGCGTGAGGGTGCCGGTCCCGGAGTTCCAGCTTCCCGTGATGTTCGGAGTGTCCACGAAGGCCAGAACATCCTGGGCCGATTGGTGGTTGCCCGTAATCTGTGCGGTGGCGCCGGAGAAGGTGGCGTTGTCGACGTCCGCGAGGCTCACGGTCGGGTCGACGGCGACGGGTCCGGCGTTCTCGACAAAGGCTGCGCTGCCGGCCGTTGCGGTCAGCACCGGT
Source organism: Solirubrobacteraceae bacterium (assembly GCA_032119595.1). Taxonomy (GTDB): domain Bacteria; phylum Actinomycetota; class Thermoleophilia; order Solirubrobacterales; family Solirubrobacteraceae; genus JAGIBJ01. The sequence goes on from JAUMBQ010000005.1 coordinate 162,580, forward strand.
GCATCGTTGACCGGCGACACGTTGACGGTCTTCGTGGCCGCAGGCGAACTGGTGAGCGCGCCGTCGGAGACCACGAAGCTCACCGTGCGAGCGGCGCCCGACGGATCGCTGGTGTTGAGGTTGCGGTACTGCACCGAGCGCAGCGCCGCCTGGTAGTTCGCGACGGTATCCGACCCCGTCAGCGTGAGTAGACCGGTGGCGTTCGTGTAGACGCCGGTGATGGCGGCCGTATCCGAGAACACGAGGCGGTCTTCGGCGCTGACGAGTCCGCCGCTGATCTGCACGGTCGCGCTGGCGAGGTTGGCGCTGTCGGGATCCGCAACGGTGATTCCGGCGTCGATGACGACGTCGGAACCGCCCTCGGTGAAGGTCGCCGCGGCACCTGCGCCGGCGACGGCCGTCGGTGCGTCATCGGCGGGGGTCACGTCGACGTTCGTGACGACCGAGTTGCTGGTGTTGCTCGTGGCAGCACCGTCGGTGACCGCGAAGGTGACGACGCGCTGCGCGGTGGTCGGGTTCGCGGTGTTGGTGTTGCGGTATCGGATCGAGCGCAGGGCCGTCTGGTAGGTAGCGACCGACGCCGTACCCGTGAGCGTCAGGACACCCGTGGCCGCGCTGTAGGCGCCGCTGATCCCGCCCTGGTTGGTGAAGACGAGTTCGTCCTCGGTGGTGACGAAATTGGACGTGACCTGCACAGTCGCGCCGGCAAGCGTCGGGCTGTCGACATCCGATGCGGTGATCGCACCGTTGACGACCACACCCGTGGCGTCGTCCTCGTTGAACGTGACGGTGTTGCTGCCGCCAGCGAGCACCGGAGCGTCGTTGATCGGGGCGACCTGAACCGTTCCCGTCGCGGCGGCGCTGGCGTGGTTGGCGGCCTCGCCGTCATCCACGACGAAGCTGAGCGTGCGCGCCGCCGTGTTCGGCGCAGCGCCGTTGGTGTTGGCGTACGTCACCGTCCGCAGGGCGGCCTGGTAGACGGCCTTGGTGGCGACGCCGGTGATCGTGAGCACGCCGGTGCCGGCGTTGTAGATCGAGCCGAGGCCGGGAGTGACCGGCAGCGCGAGGACATCCTCGGTGGCATCGAATCCGGTGGTGATCGACACGGTCGCTACGGCGAGGTTGGCGTTGTCGGCATCCGCGAGCAACACCGCGGGGTCGGCGATGACGGGCGATCCACCTTCGGTGAAGGTCGGGTTGGCGCCGCTGGTGGCGACCGTCGGCGCGTCGTTGACCGCCGAGACGGAGACGCTGCTGGCGAGAATGTTGCTGAGGTTGTCCGTGGACGCGCCGTCGTCGACGACGAACTCCACGCCGCGAGCGGTCGTCGACGGGTCGGCGGTATTCAGGTTGCGGTAGCGGACCGAACGAAGCGCCGACTGGTACTCGGCCAAGGTCGCGATGCCGGTGAGCGTGAGCACGCCGGCCCCGGGGTTGTAGCTGCCGACGATTCCGTTTTGATCAACGAAGACCAGGCGGTCTTCACTATCCACGCGGCCCGTCGTGATGGCGACGGTCGCACCCACCAGGGAGCTGTCGTCGACATCGCTCACGGTCAGGGCGCTGTGGATGATCGCTCCGGTGGCGTCGTCTTCGGTGAAGGTCGCGGCGGCGGGGCCTCCGGCGAGCACCGGCGCGTCGTTGATCGGCACGACGGTGACGGTTTGCGACACGGAGCCGCTGACGTCGGCGCCGTCGGTGGCTGTGAAGGAGACGCTCCGCGACACGCCCGAGGGGTTCGCGCTCGTGTTTTCGTACGTAATCGTGCGCAGCGCGGCCTGGTAGGCCGCGACCGTTGCGGTGCCGGTGAGCGTCAGCACGCCGGTCCCAGCGTTGTAGCTGCCGGTGATCGACGGCGTGTTGGTGAACGCCAAGAGGTCCTGGCTCGCATCGAACCCGCTCACCAGCAGCACGGTGGCGCCCGTCAGGTTTGCGTCATCGACATCGAGCGCGGTGGCCGCGGGTGCCACCGCGACCGGGGCACCGCCCTCGGTGAAGGTGGGCGTACCCGAGCCGGTCGTCAGGACCGGGGCGTCGTTGACCCGAGCGACGGTCACGGTGAGCGTCTGGACGCCTGAGTCCAGCGCGCCGTCGTTTACCTGCACGGTGATCGTGCGTGCCGCGATCGAAGGAGCGGCGGTGTCGAGGTTGCGGTAGGCGATGGACTGAAGCGCCGCCTCGTAGTCAGCCAGGCTGGCGGCGCCGGTAAGCGTCAGCATTCCGGAGCCCGCAGCGTACGTGCCGGTGATCCCGCTCTGGTCGGTGAAGACGAGTTCATCCTCGGTCGAGTCCAGGCCACCCGTGATCTGCACGGTCGCCGACTGCAGGGCAAGGTTGTCGACGTCGGAGACGTCAAGCGCGGGGCCGACCGGAACGCCGATCACGTCGTCCTCGGTGTAGGCCGCGGTCGTGCCGCCGCCCGTGAGCACCGGTGCGTCGTTGACCACCGTGATCGACACGGCCCGAGCCGGTGAGACACCGGTCGCGTCGCCGTCGTCGGCGAAGAAGAGAATCTGGCGGGTGGTCCCCGACAGGGTCGAGCTCGGGTTCGTGAATCGGATCGAACGCAGCGCTGCCTGGTAGTCCGCCACCGAAGCGTCGCCGGTCAGGCTGAGCCGTCCGGTCGCCGCAGCGTAGGTGCCAGTGATGCCGTTCTGGTTCGTGAAGAGCAGCTCGTCCTGGCCGGAGGCGAAGCCGGCTTTGATCTCGACCGTTGCGCCGTTCAGACGGGTGTCGTCGACATCGGTGACGGTGATCGACCCATCGACGGCGACGGGCGGCCCGGCCTCGGTGAAGGTGCTCGGCGCGTCGCCGAGCTTGAGCACGGGAGCGTCATCGAGCGGCTTGACCGTGATCACAACCGTCGCGGGTGCGGACGTCTCTTTGCCGTCGGACACCGTGAACGTGAAGCGGTCCTCGCCGCTGAACTCGGCGTTCGGCGTGTAGGTACGGGCAGCACCGGTGCCGCCGGTCAACGTCCCGCTCGTCGGCGGGACAACGATCTTGAACGTGAGGGCGTCGCCGTCGGAGTCCGTCCCCGTCAGCACGAGCGGGAGCGGCGTGTCTTCGTCCGCCGTCAGGGTGCTGCCGGACGACGTCGGGGCCTGGTTGAGGTCGGCATCGGTCGGCTTCGGGAACGTAAGGGTCAGCTTCGGGACGGACGCGTTCTGCACGACCTGCGGCAGGTAGCCGCGACCGCAGATCGAGAGCGACCGCGCGAGCATCCAGGCGAAGAACGAGCGGCTCCGGCCTTGGGCCTTGGCGCGGGCGCCCGCCGACACTTCGTCGGCGCTGGACAGGAAGCAACCGAGGCCCTTGAGCTGACGGTTCGTGAACTCGAGGAGCCCGCTGGAGTTGTAGGTGTTTTCCGACGGTGCTCCGGAAGGATCGACAACATCGTCGAGCGCCGTGAAGCTGCCCTCAGAGCCGGTCGACGAGCTGGCGGCGAACAGCAGGTTCGGGGCGGCGCCGACGGCGTCGAGGAAAGCCCCCGAGCGGGGTGCGTCGACTTCGACCTTGAAGGTCACCTGCGGGGTCGAGGTGATGAGCGCCTTGAGCGCGCTGGCCGTGATCGACTGTGTCTCGATCTTGCCGCCCTTACGAGTCTTGGTGCCGATGTTGACCGCCGGCTCGCCGCCGACCGTGGTGCCGCCGCCCGCGATGTACACGAGGATGTCCTGGCAACCCTTCGTCTTGATCGCGTTCGTCACGAACTGCATCGGGGTGATGCCTGCACCACCGCCCGCCAGGTCGCGATAGCGGTACCGGTCGGTAAAGAACCCGGGATCCAGGACGGAGAGGTTGTGGAAGAGCAGCCCGAGTGCGGCACGAGTGTTGTCGACCGGTCCGGCGTCATAGAAATCACCGAGCGAGTCGCTGATGCGGATGGCACAGGATTTCTCGGCCGCGAGGAGGCGTGCGGCCTCACGCTGTGAAGCCTTCGCAGCGGGAGAGTCAGCCAGCGTGGAGGGAAGCGTCGGCTTGGTGACGTTCTTCTGCCGGACAGCGCGCACGGCATCCTGCGTCTGCGTCTGCGCCGCGGATTCATCCAGTACCCACGAGCGGGCGAATGCGCGGTACTTCGACGCGCGGTAGGAGGCGTAATCCGACAGGGCGCGCGGGAGCTTTCCGCCGATGAGCGGCGGCCAGCTCAGCGACTTGGTGATCGTGACCTTGCCCGACGTGCGGCCGACGAGCACCACCCGGCCGGGGTGCTCGAACGCCTGGTAGGGCGCCTGATCCTCGTAGAAGAACCACACGGCCTCCTTGGGCCGGACCACGAGCGGCGCCTTGATGATCTTCACGCCGGCATCGCGAAGCGCGCGATCCCGCGAGACTGCTGCGCGCGACGCCCGCGTCGACGCCGTCGCGCCAGCCTGCGTGATGGCCGTTCCCGACGGTACGACGCTGAGCTGACGGAACAGCACGACAGGCTCGTTCCCGGTACCGAGTTTGAGCGCGGAGATCGCGGCCCGCTCAGCCTGCGGCTGCGAGACGGCAGCAACCGCGGGCGCAGCCGAAACGAGAGGCAGGACGACGGCACCGGCCAGAAGGCGGGCCGAAAAACGAGCGAAGAGCGAAATCATGGCACCGGAAGCGGAACGAGGAGCCGTACACCGGCACTTGAGGTGGTGAACGTACCTCAAGCGTCAGACACATGGTCGCCTGACTTCACTCGTTGGACATATGGCCACCATTGGACTGTTTTCTGAAGGCGGCGTAGACTTGGGTCAACGTTTGCCCTCTTCAGTTCGGCTTCTGCAGGCCGAACACCCCGAAGAGGGACCCACGCGCGCGACGCCTGCGCGCCTTACTCTCCCCCGGACTTTTGCTCTCCCCCACGCTGCTCTCTCGCCGCCACCTGCTCCACCGGAGCGCTACAGGGGCCGCCGCTATCGCGGTCGGAGCCCAATGGGGGTTGCTCGAGGGTGTGGCGGAGGGATCGGCGCTCATGCCAGTCATGCGCCGCTCCACCTGGAACGCGCTTCACGATCCATTCATCGTTGCCGCCTCGGGTGCGTTCTCGGGGTCGCTTGAGCTGATCGAGGTCGCCGACCTGCCGATTGCCGCACTGCTGCCTTCCCTGCATGGCCACGACGGTGCGTTCAGGCTTCGCTTCGCCGGCGACACCGGGCTCGAGCAGGGCCCCGCGACGCTCACCAGCCCCGAACTGGGAACGACCGAACTGTTCCTGACCCCCGTCGGTGTCCCGGCCCATGGCACGCAGACCTACGAGGCCATCGTCGATCGCACCGTGCGGATCGCCGGCATCAACGAGGAGGGCACGCCGGTCCCCGTGGAGGCTCCGGCCGCGCGGGCGGCGCAGCCCGCGGTTGCTGCCAGTTCGGCGGCAACGCCGACCGATCGGAAGCCGGCGACGAAGACGCCGGTGCTCAGGCGTTCGTCGGTCACGCGGAGCAAATCGCCGCAACGGGTTGTCGCCACACTCGCCCTTGCGAACACGCGCGACATCGTCGGCGTGCGAGCAACGCTGATGCACGGAAGCACCGTGGTAGCACGAGCGTTCTCACCCGCCCCGCGCCCCCATCAGCTCCGGCTCTCGCTGACGAGCAAGAAAGCGCTGACCCGCAGTCGTTATCTGCTCGTTGTGCGGATGATTGCCCGTGACGGCTCGGTGACGACCGTCCGGCGCAGCGTCAAACTGGGCTGATGCTCGAGCATCTCACCGCGTCTGACTTCACCGACACCGCGCCATACGTCGCGGAGGTTCCTGGTCGCGAACCCGTCTCGCTGGCCTTGGTGGAGACCGAAGCCAAAGGGTCTCCCCGCCCGTTCTCCGTCGTCCTGAGCGGGCCGCTTGAGCCGGAGCTGGGGCAGGGCATGTACGCGCTCACCCACCCGACGTTCGATGGGCCGCTCGAGATGTTCATGGTGCCGATCGCCCGCGACGCGGATGCCATGCGGTACCAAATCATCTTCGGCTGACGACTCCGGCCCGCTGGCGCAAGGCGCGGCCCGCGGAGCGTCTCAGTCCCGATCGGCGTTCAGCGAGGCCCCGCCGGAGGCCGTTCGAAGTAGAGGTGGATGCCGTTTTCGTCTTCCTTCGTTGGCACGAATCCGAGTCGGCGATACAGACTCTGCGCGGGATTGAACCGCTCGACGTGGATGGTGGCTGGAACACCTCGCGCGTCCGCCTCGGCGAGGACCGGACCGAGGACTTTCGTCCCGACGCCCTGCCCTCGAAACGCGGGCAACAACGCGATATCAACGATGCGAACCTGGTCGTGCCACCGTCCGACGATCAAACGGCCCGCCGGCTGGCCATCGACCTCGATCACGTCGAAGGTGGTGTCGAAGTAGTGCCGCTCGTAGTGCAGGCTTTGCGCGGTGAACTGGTGCTCCAGGAAGGACGCCTTCTCTTCAGGGGAAAACGGCACGCCCCTCAGTTCTTCCTCGCGCGTGCTTGCATAGACCTGCGCGAGGAAGTCTCGATCCTCCGGGGAAGCGGTCCGCAACGCGACGGCCGGCGCGGCAGGCGCGTTGGGCCCTTCTGTCACGGTCGCTGCGGGAAGACGCCTTGCAATGCGATGCAGTAGTTCAGCGTGAGGACGGGCGGCATGTTGTTGTGCGGGAAGCTCGACCCGGTCACGCTCGCGGCCTGCGCGTTGAGCGGCACAAGGTTGGCGCTCGCGGCCACATAAGGCAGCCCGGGCGCCGCGCGCGTGAGGGATCGGTCGGGAGCCGGTGCGGCCTGCTCAGCGGGGTCGAGCGCAGCCATCGGCACATGCTGATGATTCGGCATCTCTGACTGCAGCAGGGTGACGTTCTGCTCGCCGACCTGTTCGCCCTGGAACCGATCTGAGAGGCCAGCGCCTTGCCCCTGCTGCATGGCTCCCTGGCCCTGGAGATCCGGCAACGCGAAGGTCGACTTGCCATCGCCTCCGTACATCGTGCCGAGGAGGGAAAACAGCGCGGTGTTCTGCGAGATCGGCATGAGCTGACCGTTGCAGTAGGCCCAGCCGGTCGGCGGGAAGTTGAAGCCGTAGATGCGGATCTCGGCGACGAAAGGATCAGTCATGAGGGGCTCGGAAACACGCCGAAGAGCGAGATGATGTAGTTGATCACGAGGGTAGGCGCCATGTTGTCGTGCGGCTGGGAGCCGCCCACTGGGCTGACCGTCTGCGCCGGCATGGCGCTCACGGGCGAATCACGCAGGAAGATCCTGGTTTCGGTCCCTTGGGAGATGATGTTGCCCTGCGGGTTTGCGCTCGTTCCGAGCGCGTTGTGCGCAAGGACCGAGTGGGTGTGCACGGGGATCTGCTGGGCCGTCAGCGTCACGCTTTCGACGCCGGCCATCTCACCGATTTGGTAGTTGTGCGAGAGCCCAGGCCCCTGCCCCATGTGCACCGGTAGGCGCCCTTGGAGATTGGGCAGGTTGAAGGTCTCCTGACCATCTCCGCCGTAGGTCGTCCCAATGAGCTGGAACAGGACTTCGTTCTCGGAGATCGGCAGCGTTTGCCCTTGGCACAACATCCAGCCATTGGGCCCGAAGTTGCCGGCAAACATCCGGATCTCTCCCACGTAAGGCATGCAGGTGTCCTAGTTCTGACTCGGGAAGATCCCTTGGAGGGCGATACACCAGCTGAGCACCAGGTAAGGCGGCCGGTTCTCGTGGGGCTGACTCCCACCGATATTGGAGAGGGTCTGCGGGTGGATCGTCGTGATATCCGACAGCGCGCCCCATTGGTTGTTCGCCGCCGCAAGGAGTCCAGGCGACGCCTGGGTGCCGTTGTCCGACGACGCCATGAGCTGATGGGTGTGCTCGGGCATCTCGGACGTGGTGAGCGTGTGGAACTCCTGTCCCGCAGCCTGGCCTTGTGTGAACCCGCCACCCATATGGATCGGCGCTCGACCTCGGAGGTCGGGCAGCGCGAAGGTCGTCTGACCGTTGCCGCCATACGTCGTGCCGAGCAGCGAGAACAGGGCCTGATTCTGGTTGATCGGCAGGAACTGGCCATTGCACAACGCCCAGCCTTGCGGTGAAAAGTTGAAGCTCATGAGCCGAAGCTCGCCCAAGAATGGAGTGTCTGACATCGGCCGTTCGTCGCTGGGTTCCGAGGCGCGCGAACGCGCCGAGAAGGTCGGGGCGGGTCCAACGTACACCACGTCCGCGACGACGTCGCGAAGTGTTGACAATTCGGTCGAAAAGGCGTTTAGGCAGCAGGACTCTCCGTCGAACGCCGGTATCGATCCAGTCCGCTCCACATCCCTTCAAAGGGTGACGCCCAGTAGTAGAGGTCGACGGCCTCCTCCCCCACTCGCTCGACGATCCACTGCCGGATCCAGGCGGCCATCGTCGTGGCGTCCGTGGTCTGCGACGCGGCGGTGAACTCGTGGAGTGCGGCATGCATCATCGCGAGGTGGTGCGGCACGTCGATCGATTGCCCGAAGTGTGAATACACGAGCCGCTTCGGCGACCAGGCCGCGATGGTGTCCAGTGACGCGTGCCAGCGCGGCGGATCGATGTCCGGTGGCGGAGTCGGCGGAAAAGCCGGGCCGGTCCCGATGCGGATTCCGGTGACGTCTCCCGTGAACGCGGTGCGCGTCGGCGCGTGCAGGTACGAGACGTGATGCTGGGCATGTCCGGGGGTGTACGCCACCTCCCACGCTCCGATTCGCTCGCCGCCCTGCAGCACGCGCAGGTTGCGCTCGGGGACCGGGATCACCTGACCCCACAGCGCGTCGAAATGTGTGCCGTAGACGCGGCGGGCGCTCGCGACCAGCCGCCCCGGATCGACGAGATGGGGCGCGCCCCGTTCGTGCACCCACACCTCGATCTCGGGGAACCGCTCCACGAGTGCGCCGGTGCCGCCGGCGTGGTCGAAGTGAATGTGCGTCAGCAGCACCGCCCGCGGCGTGGCTCCGTCCAGCGCCTCGACCACGCGGTCGATCGTCTTTTCGGCGCCGGGATCGACGATCACGTCGTCCATCAGGTGCGCCGCGACCGTGCCGGGGCGACCGAGGTGCAGGAGGTCGACGGTGATCGGGGTCGACTCGCGCATCGCTCGATTGACACGCTAGGCCATCCGGGCCGCGCGTCGTACCCTTGCCAGATGCCGCCGTCCGAGCATCTGCTGGCCTTCGTCCTTACGGCCCTCGTCATCATCGGCGTTCCCGGACCAAGCGTCCTGTTCGTCATTACGCGCTCCATCACGCTGGGCCGACGAGCCGGCGTGGCCACGGTTGTCGGCAATGCCTTCGGCGTGTACGTGCAGGTGATCGCCGTCGCGGTCGGCCTCGGCACGATCGTGTAGGAGTCGGTGGCCGCGTTCACGATCATCAAGTTCGTCGGTGCTGGCTACTTGGTCTTCCTCGGCGTCAAGGCGTTTCTGCATCGCCGCGGACTGGAAGCGTCGCTCAGTGAGCCGGTCTCACCCAAGACCGTTCGCCGCATTGCACGCGAGGGCTTCGTGGTCGGCTTGGCCAACCCGAAGTCGATCGTCGCGTTTGTCGCGCTGTTGCCGCAGTTCGTGGACCGCTCCGCTGGCGCCGTCCCGCAGCAGATGCTCATCCTCGGGGGGATCTTCTTCGTGATTGCCCTTATCTGCGACAGCGCCTGGGCTTTGGCCGCCGGAACCGCGCGCGGCTGGCTCACGGGGTCGTCCCGGCGCCTAGCCACGATCGGCGGAGCCGGCGGCGTCACCATGGTCGGCATCGGAGCGAGCCTGGCCATCAGTGGCCGCAAGGACTGACGCCCCGGAAACGCAAGAAGCCCCGCTTGCGCAGGGCTTCAGGCACGAGGGGTGAGCGACGGGGCTCGAACCCGCGACCGCCTGGACCACAACCAGGAGCTCTACCAACTGAGCTACGCCCACCGTGCCGAGCGGATAATAGCGAGGCCGCCGCAACGCGGCCATCTGGGTGTAGCCGTGCCGCTCGCTATGGGCGGCGGGCGCCGACGTACTGCATGACACCGCGGATCTCGCGACGGATCTCCACCAGGCCGTGGTCCTCGAACGCGCCGGTGATCTCGTCCGGCCCGAACCAGCGAAAGCCCGAGGTGGCGCCGGCGAAGTTGACGATCGGTCGCGTCAGCCCCGGGCCCCGATGGCAGCTCGTGAGGATCGCGATCCGACCTTCCGGCGCGATCACGCGAACGAGTTCGTCGAGGACATCGAAGGGTCGCTCGACGAGGTAGAGCGCGCCGAAGCAGGCGACCGCGTCAAAGGTTCCGTCTTCGAACGGTAGGTCCGATCCGTCGGCACGCACGTACGCAACGTTGGAGGATTCAGTGTCCCGCACGGCCCGCTGCAGCATTCCCGGCGCCGCGTCGACGCCGACGACGAGCCCGGTACTCCCGACGTCGTCGACGAGCCGACGAAGCGTGTTCCCAGGACCGCAGGCCACATCGAGCACGGTGTCGCCGCGTTCGAGGTCCAGCAGTTCCCGCATGAGCGCGGCCTCGTCCTTCTCGCTCAACCCGAGGGTGGCCGCGCCGAAGGCCAGCGGGCGCCACAGCTGCTCGTAGACGCGCGGCAGCAAGCGCGACTGCATCGCGTACTGCGTGACCGAGCGCCGGACATCTCCGGCGCCGAGCGCATCGAGATAGCCGTCGCGGACGACGGTCTCCATGCGGTCGCCGATCAGGGCACGCGTGCGCCCCAGCGCGGACTTGGCCGCCGGCTTGGCCGGGCCAGGGGTTCCCTTGGGTCGTCGCGGCGACATCGTGCAAGCGTATTGGACGACTACGCGACGGCCAGAGACTTGGCCAGTCCGCAGACAGAGACACCCCCGGCAGGATTCGAACCTGCGACCCGCAGAGTAGAAATCTGCCGCTCTATCCAGCTGAGCTACGGGGGCTCGGGTCGGCCTGAACGGAGCGCGTGGCACTTGCACCCACACCCCAGCCGACGGACCGCGAAGTCTATACCGGCACCCGGGCGGCCCAGCACGCTGGACGGCCGACGAGCTGGCGCCCGCGACCGGCTCCGTAGTCTTCCCCCGCCTCGCTGCGCGACGAAGCGGATGTCGTGCGAAACCTCACCGTGGACGATGCGGCCAGGAGTCCCGCCAGGGCCTACCCGCTCACGAACGGAGAACACCATGGCTGCCTTTCTCGGCATCTCGGTTTGGATCACGCTCGCCACGGTGTTCCCGGGGCTGATCACGATCGCACTGCTCTATGGGGCTGCGCTGATCATCGACCCCGGCCTGCTGGCCTCCGAAGCGAGCGGTCCGCTGTCGGGCTGGGCCTATCCGGGGATCGCCGTGACGATCATGGTGCTGACGCAGGCGCTCGGGATCCTGCTGGAGTCGGTGCTCGTCGGAGGTCGGTTCCTCGGGCCCGAACTCGACCCGATTAGAGTGCCAGCGGGCGTCGACCCTTGTGGGGAACAGCTCATCAAGTTGCGTCCGTACGACGAATACGACGGGCTGTATCTCCTCCTCGCTGAATTGCGAACGGACGAAGACACACAGGGCCATCTGCAGCGTGCGACGGCCCAGTTCTTCCTCACGAACAACTCGCTCGTGTCGTATTCCGCCGCGCTCGTGTTCGCGGCGGTGCTGACGGCGGGTGCCGATTCCGCGCATCAGGGCCGCGGGATCTTCTACGTCGCTGCCCTGGTCGCCGGACTCCTCGTGAGCTATCGCGTCGCGCGAATCCGCTTCCGGGTGATGGGCAAGGTGCTCTGGGCGGCTCGACGCAGGCGCATCAATGACAGCACCGAACGCAGGGCCACCGACTCGCCTCCGACCACGGAGAACCGAGTTGGACGGCCAGCCGGCGGGAACGAACCCGTGCCACTTCGACTCACGCGGCCAAGTCCGGGCGCGTGACCGTTTTCAAGCGTGGTTCCAGCGCAGTCCACCCAGGCCGTCGGGCTGAAACACCCGGCCTGAATGAACTGCGTTTCGCTGCGGAGAATCCGACCTAGTCGGGGCGCCCGGATTTGAACCGAGGACCTCCTGCTCCCAAAGCAGGCGCGCTACCAAGCTGCGCCACGCCCCGCGCGGTTCACACAGCGTACGCGCCCAGTGCGGCGGAGCGCGGCACGCCTCCCCGCACGCCACCTCGAACGAGCGCTTGGCCGTCACTGCGCGCTACGAAAGTGGACCGCGGTTCAGCCCCCTCAGCGGGCGGTGAACTGCGGTCCGGTTAGGACAAAGACGCAGCGGACGGGCGCGGCGTCCGCTTTCAATCGTCCAGATTCAAGTCGGAGTTACGCCAAGAACTGGCCATTTGATCCACCGTTCCGACGATGTCCAGTGCGCCAGCGGGGCCTGATGGTGTTCCCGCGCGACGCGCGGGTCGGCGGCGACCCCCCGCCACACAAGTGTGCGGTGGACGTTCGTCCGGCCGATTCGAGGCGTTTGGACACTCGTTGGAGGGACCAGTCGCCGAGCGTCCAGGTTGCTGAGGCAAGACTCTCTTCAGACCTCACGCACACCGATGAGTGAGTCAAGCGCGACGAACTCCCAATGGAGGGCACGGATGTCTTCCACGTCGCGAGCGAATGACCATGCGGGCACGGACGACCTCAATCATCATCGCCACGGCACTGGCCGCCGGGCTCTCCACCACGAGCTCGGCGGCAGCTGCCAGTAGCTGCGCCAACGCCACGGCGGCTCCGGGCACGGTCTCGGCTGTTGCGCTCAAGAGCGCCACGCTGTGCCTGCTCAACGAGGAGCGCGCCGCCGAAGGCCTGCGCCCCCTCAAGGAGCACAAGAAGCTTGAGAAGGCCGCCACCGGATTCTCCAAGGAGATGGTCAGCAAGCGCTTCTTCGACCACGTCTCCCCCAGCGGATCGACGCTCACCACGCGCGTCAAGAAGGTCCGCTACACCAAGGGTGCGCGGAGCTGGTCGCTCGGCGAGAACATCGCCTGGGGCACCGGCGCGAAGGCCACCCCCGCCGCGATTGTCGACGCCTGGATGCACTCCGAGGGCCACAAGCACAACATCTTGGACCGCAAGTTCAAGGAGATCGGCATCGGCATCGCGTCCGGCGCTCCGGTCGCCACCGCCTCGTCCGTCGGCGCCACGTACACGACGGACTTCGGCTACCGCGGCTAACCCCGCGGTCGCGGGCCCGCGGGCCCAGCGGACGCTGCCGCCGACGACTGGCAATCGAGCTATCGTCAGAGACCTATGCGAGCGGTCTCGACTTCCCAAGGCGGCCTCCGTCACCTCGTTCAGGTCGGGGACCATCGGATCATCACCGACGAGCCCACCGAGCGTGGCGGAGCCAACTCCGGCCCAAGCCCCCTCGAACTCCTGGCCGCGTCGCTCGTGAGCTGCACGGCCATCACGATGCAGCTCTACGCGCAGCGCAAGGGCTGGGACCTCGACGACCTCCAGGTCGAAGCCGATTTCCAGCCGGCCGAGCGGGGCGCCCTTACCCAGTTCGAGCTCCTCCTGAGCTTCCCCGACCACCTCACCGACGAGCAGGTCGCCAAGCTCAAGGTGATCGCGGCGAAGTGCCCGATCCATCGCACGCTCGAGGGCGAGGCGATCTTCAGCGAGCGCGTAGAGCGCCGCGCCCGCGCGTGAACTCGCGCTCCGGACTTCCCTCGCCCGCGGCCCTTGCGGCGCTGCTCGAGCGCGGCCCGGAGCACCATGACCTCCACGTCTGGCGCCCGTCCGACAGCGATCGTCCGGCGTCCGTACTCGTCCCGCTGCTGACCGGCGACGGTGAGCTGCGCGTGCTCCTCACGCGTCGTAGTGCCGACCTGGCCAAGCATGCCGGCGAGTACTCGTTCCCCGGAGGGCGTCCGGAACCTCACGACGCGACACCGATGCACACCGCCCTGCGTGAAGCGCACGAGGAGGTTGGGATCGCCGCCGATCTCATCGAGGTCATCGGCACACTCCCCATCACGACCACCTACGTGACCGGCTACGCCATCACCCCGTTCGTCGGCGTCATCGATGCGTCCCCCACGTGGGTGGCGCAGGTGAGCGAAGTGAGCGAAGTCGCCGAGCCGCGCCTGATCGATCTGATTGCGACGCGCGAGGTGCACACGGTGCAGCGCGAAGGCGGTGTCGCCATCGACATGCCGGTCTTTCCGCTCGCGCCCGATCGCGCCGTCTGGGGCGCGACCGCCCGCATCCTCGACGAACTCTTGCTGCGCCTGGCGCCGGTCATCGGCAGCTTCCCCGAGTTGGACCCAGCGGACCGGATCGTGCACCGCATCGGCAAGCGCCCGTAGGCGCCCGACGGGCACGCGATCGGCGCGGCCGCCGCTACAGGTGGATGCCGCGCAGCAGCGCGGCGACGACCCGCTGCTCGATCGTGCCTTGCGAGCCCATCTTGTCCTTCTCGGCCTTGTCGCCGATCGCGGCGAGCGAGTCCGGGAACACACGGAACCCGATGTGCTTGACCCGATCCGCGAACCGCGGCGCGGTGGCATGAATGACCTGCGAGAGGCTGCCGACGCCCGTGTTGATCGTGCGGTGCTTGCCGACGACGCCCTCAATGATGAGGTCTGCAGCGTCTTCCGGAGAGATCGCCGGGAAGTAGTCGTACGCCTTCGTCGGCGTGATCATCGGGGTGCGCACGAGCGGCATGCGGATCGACGTGACCGACACCTTGTTGCTGACCATCTCGCTGTTGATCACCTGCGAGAACGCATCAAGTGCCGACTTGGAGGCGATGTACGCCGAGAAGCGCGGAACGAGCGTGGTGACACCGATCGTCGTCACGTTCACGATGCTGCCGCCGCCCTGGGCGACCATGTGCGGCAGGATCCCGAGCGTCAGGCGCACCGGCGCGAAGTAGTTGAGGTGCATCGTGCGCTCGAAGTCGTGGAAGCGGTCGTAGCTGAGCGCCACCGAGCGGCGGATCGAGCGTCCGGCGTTGTTGACGAGTACGTCGACGCGGTACCGCGAGGTGACCTCTTCGACGAGTTTGTCGATCGCCTCGAGGTCCGACAGGTCGCACGGGTGGACGTGTGCGGTGCCGCCCTGCTCCTCAATCTCACGCTGAACCTCTTCGAGCTTGTCGCGCGTACGCGAGACGAGCAGCGGGATGCCGCCCGCAGCCGCGACCTTCATGGCCGTCGCTTTGCCGATTCCGGACGACGCCCCGGTGACGAGCACCGTCTTGCCGCGCAGCGCGGCCTTGGCTTTGCGACCCACGTGCGGGCGGACCGGGTCCATGCGCTGGTCCCAGTACTCCCAGAGACGGCCGGCGTAGTCCTCGAGTTCCGGCGGGTCGATGCTGGCCGCCGCCAGGATCCGGCGGGCTTCGGTCGCGTCGAACGTCGGAGCGAGCGCGATCTCGCCGATCACCTCGTCCGGGATACCGAGCGGCTCCGTCGCGAGCTTGCGCAGCGGCGTGAGCGCCTTCCCGCGCAGCACCACGTCGTACGCTTCCGATGGCACGAGCCCAAGGGCACGGCGGTCGAGCGACACGGTGACCTGCGGGGCGCCCGCGGAACTGGCGAACGCGTTCCAGACGTCAACGACGCGCTGCGGCGACGGGTTCGTCAGGTGGAATGCGCGGCCGTCCAGTCCCTCGACCTGCGCGAGGTGCGCAATGCCCTCAGCGACGTAATCGACGGGCACGAGGTTGGTGTCGCCGACATCGGGAGCGACGATCGGCACGAACGGCGGCACGATCGACTTGAGGCGCCGCATGATCGGGAAGAGGTAGTACGGACCGTCGATCTTGTCCATCTCGCCGGTCCACGAGTTGCCAACGACGACCGACGGACGGTAGATCCGCCACGGCACGTCGTTCTCCTCGCGCACGATGCGCTCGGCTTCGAACTTCGTGCGGTGGTAGGCCGTCGGCAGCTCCTGGCCCTCGTCGAACATGTCCTCGCGGAAGACGCCTTCGTAGCGGCCCGCGATCGCGATCGAGGAGACATGGTGCAGGCAGCCGGCGCCCAGATCGCCAGCGGCGTCGACGGCGTGGCGGGTGCCGTACACGTTCGCGCGCGCGTTGTCGGCGGCCGACGCACTCAGGTCGTAGAGCGCTGCGAGATGGAAGAAGTGATCGATGGTGCCGGCGTGCTCCTTCACCCACGTCTTGTCGATTCCGAGCGACGGGGCGTCGAGATCGCCGACGACAGGATGCACGCGGGTTCGAGCGTCGGCGGGCCACTTTGCCATGAGCGCGTCGAGCTTGGGCAGGGAAGCGTCGCGCACCAGGAGGTGCAGGTCCGCGTCGGTATCGCGGAGAAGCACCTCGACGAGGTGCCGACCGATCAGGCCTGTGGCGCCGGTCAGAAAGATCGACATGGGGACTCCATCAGAAGGTTGTCGGCCACACTATCGGCCCGACCTTCGGCCGTTGCGACCCGTCGCCCACTCGTCCGCGGTGCCTTGACGAACCACCTTCCGGTACCCGGCAAAACCTGCTCGCCGTTCCGCCGATCAGCGGCGTGGGCTCCACCGGAAATACTTCACGGCGAGCAGTGAGGCGACGAGCCCCCAGGCGGCGATGACCGCCAGGTTGCCCCAGTCCGGACCAGCCGGCGCGGCATCGTCGAAGACCTTTGCGAGCGCGACGAGGAACGGCCGCAGCGGCAAGACGCCGGCGATGTCCTTAAAGGTCTCGGGGATGTCCGGGATGAACACGCCGGAGAGGAAGTACAGCGGGAAGATCGTGAGGTTCGCGATCGGTGAGGCCGCGTCGCCGTTGGGCACGAACGCCGCGACGGTGGCACCGATCGCACAAAACGCAAGGGCGCCCACGACGATCGTCAGCACCAGCACCGGGAGCCGTTCGACATCGAGGTGCGCGCCGAACAGCAACAGCGACAGTCCGATCACGAGCGCGCTCATCAGGACCGACAGCAACACGCCGTTGCCAACCACACCGCCGAGGATCACAGCCGGCGAAACCGGCGTCCCGCGCTTGCGCTTGAGTTCCCCGGAGTCGCGTCGGATCGCGAGCATCGTGACCAGCCCCACGAACGTCGTCCCGACGACCGAGAAGACCAGGATCTGAGCCATTTGGTACTGGATCGCCGGCACCGGGCCGGTCGGCCCGTCGTAGGTTCCGTCGCCATAGAGAACGCCGAAAATGACGAGGAACATCACCGGGAAAACGAACGTGAACCCGGCCGCAGCGGGGTTGCGGAAGAAGCTGCGGCGTTCGTAGCCGACCTGCCGGAACGTGAGCACGAGATCACGCATCGAGGGCCTCCATGACCGCGCGTTCTTCCTCGTCGTCGATCAGCGACAGATAGGTGTCTTCGAGCGACGGGCGCGACACGGCGAGCTCGCTGAGGTCGTGGCCAGCGTCCAGCGCCCAGCCGGTGAGTTCGTGGAGCGCGGAGGTCGGGTGGAGCGTCTGCAAGACGAAGCGGTCGCCGTCGTGCGCGAGGCCTTCCAGCCGCGGCCCTTCCACCCCTCCCGGGAGGACGAAACTGATGCGGGTGAGCCCGGTCCGGTTCGCGAGTTCGTCGGGCGTCCCGCTCTCCACGACCTTGCCGCCGGACACGACCACGACCCGATCGGCGAGCGCCTGGGCCTCATCGAGGTAGTGCGTCGTGAGCAGGATCGTGGTGCCGCCGTCGGCCAGCTTTTGAACGATCTCCCACGCCTGGCGTCGGGCCTGGGGGTCAAAGCCGGTGGTCGGCTCGTCGAGGAAGATCAGCTCGGGATTCCCGACGATGCCGAGGGCCAGATCCAGCCGGCGCTGCTGCCCGCCCGACAGGCGCTTCACGCGCTCGTCCGCCTTCTCGGTCAGGCCCACGAGCTCGAGCAGATCATCGGGGTCGCGCGGCGCGGCGTAGAAGCTCGCGTGCTGCTGAAGGACTTCGCGGCACGTGAGGAAACGGTCGATGCCGGCTTCTTGAAGCACGATGCCGATGCGGCGTCGCAGCGCGCGCGGCGCGCCAGACGGGTCGATGCCGAGGACCGACACCTCGCCAGCGTCGCGCTCGAGATACCCCTCGAGGATTTCGACGGTGGTCGTCTTCCCCGCACCGTTCGGGCCGAGAATGGCGAGCACTTCGCCGCGCTCGACCGTGAGATCCAGCCCGCGGACGGCTTCGAGCCCGCCGAACCGCTTGCGCAGTCCGCGTACCTCGATGACCGGTGCGCTGCTGCTCACGGCGAGCAACCCTAGATGATTGATTGCACGGCCGATTTCAGCCGCGATCGCGAGCGAGAAGCTCCGCGATGGCGGCGTCGGCCGCGTCAGCCCAGGCGCCCGCATCAGCCGGGTCGGCCCTGAGAATCGAGAACGGGATCTCGTTCTTGCGACACATCGCCTCGACGACGGAGACGCCCTCGGCGAGGACACGGTCCGGAAGCGTGCCCGCCGCCTCGTAGACAACCGCGCGAACCGTCGTGTCGATCGTGCGCTCGAGCATCATCTTCAGTCGCGACCCGTGCAGCGCGTCGACCTTTTCCTGGTCGTCGCCCGTGGCCGACGCGAGCGCCCACACGAGCACCGTGACGTTCTCGCAGGCGTACCGCAGCGTGCCGATTCGGTCGGGGTCGCCCTCGAGGAATTCGGCGCCGACGGCCTCGATCGCGGAGCGTCGTTCTGGGCGCCGCGAGATCACTCGTGCGGCGTCCCCGCGCTGCCGGAGCCGCTCGGCGAGTGCAAGACCGCGCTCACCACCGCCGACGATCAACGCCCTCAAGAGCCGACTTTCCGGGCAGTTCTGGCATCCGCGAGACGGGATGCGTGAACAGGATCACGACGTTGCACGGCCGCGAGTCTAGACTGCCGTTCCAGACCATGGGGTACGCCGACGAGCTCGAACGCCACGACGCCGCGCTGTTCAAGCGCGGAGACGCCGGGAGGCTGCACGTCGGGACACTGCTGATCTTTGAAGGTCCGCCCCCGACGGCGGACGAGTTGAGAGCGCACGTCCGCGCCCGCCTCTCCGCCTCACCGCGCACGAGGCAGCGCGTCGTCGACCCGCCGATCGGCCCGCTGCGGTGGATTGACGATCCGACGTTCAACCTCGACTATCACCTGCGCCGCGCCGCCCTTCCGCGCCCCGGCACCGACGAGCTGCTCGAGCGCAACGTCGCCCGCATTCTCTCGACCCCGCTCGACGTGACCAAGCCGCTCTGGGAGCTGTGGGTCATCGAGGGCCTCGCGCGCGGCCACTTCGCGATTCTCGCCAAGACGTCCTACGCGCTCGTCGAACGTGGCGTCGCCGTCGACCTGGTCACCGCCCTCTTTGCCGACCGACCGTCACAGGAGGCGCTGCGCTGGCTCCCGCGCCCGGCCCCTTCCGACGCGCAGCTCGCGGCCATGGGCGCCGGCTCCCTCGCCAACCGCTTCTTCCAAGCTCCGCTGTCGGCGGCGTCGATCGCCCGCAAGCCAACGAAGTTCGCCGGCTCCATCGCCAAGCACACCGCCGGAACGCTCGTGGAGACGGCCCTGCGTCGCGGCCGCGATGACCGTCCGCTGCACTCCAGCGGCGGCCAGCAGCGCGCGTTCAGCACCGTGACGCTCCCGCTCTCCGAACTGCGTGTCGTGCGCGACCGCTTTGGCGGCACCATCCACGACGCGGTGGTCGCCTCGATCGCCGGCGGCGTCCGCCGCTGGCGCCATGCCCAGGGCCTCCGCGCCCACGGCCTCTCCGTGTCCGCGCTCGTGCCGATCGCCAAGCGCGGCGAAGACGGCGGCGTGCGCCTCGACCCGATCGAGATGCCCCTCCCCCTCCACCGCGCCGACCCCGTCGAGTCGCTGCGCGCAGTCCAGGCCGCCACGGCCCGCGCCGTGGAATCCGGCGACGCCCTCGGCGCCGACGAGATCGCCCGCATGTACCGCTTCGCCGCGCCGACCGTCCTCGCCGACGCCACCCGGCTCGCCGCAGGCGGCGACGGCCGCGCCATCCTCATCGCCAACGTCCCAGGCCCCCGCGAAACCCGCGAACTCTTCGGCCGGTCACTCCTCGCCGTCTTCCCGATCATGCCGCTCACCGGCGAACGCGGCCTCGCCGCCGCCGCCGTCTCCTACAACGGCTCCATCCGCATCGGCCTCACCGCCGACCCCATCACCATCCCCGACGTCGACGAGCTCTCCACAGAGATCGCCCGCACCGCCGACTTCCTCGTCGAGCGCGCGAAGCAGGCCACGCGGCCGCGCCGGGCGCCCGGTACGACGCCGGCTCGCTAGACGCCGGGTTCGCGGTCCTCGCCGGGGCGGTGGGCACCCTCCCCGCGCCGACGATCGGATGGTCCACTTATCGCCTGGCGGCGAGAAGTGGACAATCCGCCGCGGACTCGCGCGGGGAGGGTGCCCACCGCCCCGGCTCGCGACGCTCGCTGGCGCTCGCTCGCTGGCGACGCCCCGGGGCCCGTCTCGGCCGCGTAGCCGCTTCGTCTGCTCGCCCAGGAAGCTCGACGCCTGAACGGAGCGTTCTGCTTGGGGTCTGAGCCCGCGCGTCGTCGACGAGCCAGCCCGACGAGTCAAGCCGAACCGTTCTGATTGGGAACTCAGCGCACATTGCCAGCGGGCCCCACGACGCGCGAAGCCGACGACTCGATGCAGGAGGCGCGGAACGCGCCTCACCAACCAGCGCGAAGTCCCGCCCGCCGCCGCAACCAACACCAACTCCCGCCGGCACCAGCAAAGGCCCCGTCAGAAGACCCAAAAACAGGCACCCCGCCCGCCCGCCCAGGCACGGTCAGAAGACGATCGAAAACCGGCCTGAGCACCCGGAGCCAGCAGGCCGGGGGCGGGGGTGGCCCTCCCGCAGGGAGTATTTCCCGCAAACCAGCCCAGACCAAAGTCGCCAATGCCAAGGCGGGAAATCTCCGACCGGAGGGAGGGCCACCCCCGTCCCCGGCCGGAACCCACCAACCGCGCTCAGGCCGCCTGCACGGAACCTTTTTCCTCGTCCCGAAGCGGGGTGTCACGCAAGTACCGCTCGGCGTCGAGCGCCGCTGCGCAGCCGGAGCCGGCGGCGGTGATGGCTTGGCGGTAGGAGGGGTCGATGAGGTCGCCGGCGGCGAAGACGCCGGGGCGGGCGGTGCGTGAGGAGCGGCCGTCGATGATGACGTAGCCCTCGTCGTCGGTGGCGACTTGCTCTTTGACGAGTTCGCTCTGGGGTTCGTGGCCGATGGCGATGAAGGCGCCCTTGACGGGGAGTTCTTGTGTTTCGCCGGTCTGCGGGTTGCGGAGGCGTGCGATCGCGAGGGCGCCGTTTTCGCCGGGTGCGAACTCGTCGACGACGAACGGGGTGAGGAACTCGAGGTTCTCGGTTTCCTTGGCGCGCTCGATCATGATCTTCGACGCGCGGAACTCGTCGCGGCGGTTCACCACGACGACCTTGGAGGAGAACTTCGCGAGGAAGATCGCCTCTTCCATCGCGGAGTCGCCACCGCCGACGATGAGGGTGGGCTGCTCACGGAAGAACGCGGCGTCGCACGTTGCGCAGTAGGAGACGCCTCGGCCGCTCAGCTCATCCTCGCCGGGCACGCCGAGCTTCTTGTGCTCGGCGCCCATCGCTAGGACGACGCTGCGGGTGCGGTACACCTCGTCGCCGACGTGGACTTCGTGGACGCCGCCCGGCTCGTCGGACAGGACGATCTCCGTTGCGAGGTCGGACACGAGCTTTGCGCCGAAGCGCTCAGCCTGGTCGCGCATGTTCTGCATGAGCGCCGGGCCCATGATTCCCTCGGGGAAGCCCGGGAAGTTCTCGACGTCGGTGGTCTGCTGAAGGAGACCGCCCCAGAGGAAGCCCTCGATCACGACGGGCTCGAGATTGGCCCGTGCGGTGTACAGGGCTGCGGTGTAGCCAGCGGGGCCACTGCCCACGATGACGACGTTCTCGATGCGGTCGCTCATGACGCTGACGTTAGTAGGCCTCGCGCGCGCCTGACGCGCCCCCGCGGGCGCCGACGCTCGAAACGGAACCTTCGAGGCCCGGACGCCAGCCGCTCAGCCTGGCGCCGAAGCCGCTGACCCGCCACGAGCAGCACGAGCGGCACGCCGCTCTTCTTTCCAATGCGCGACCGTGCGACGGAGCTGGAGGTAGGCGACGAACCCGGGGAGCGTGGGCAGCCAGAAGGCGAAGACGCGGTAGGTGAGGACGGCCGCGACGGCGACGCCGCCACCGTGGCCGAGGGCGGCGAGCGCCCCGATCATGCCGCCGTCGACGCCACCGACGCCGCCTGGCAGCGGCAGCAGGTTGCCGATCATTCCGATGAAGAACCCGAGCGTGACGACCGCGACCGGGACCGTTTCACCGAACGCACGGAAGGCCGCCCAGAGCGACGCGACCTGTGCGCCCCAGTAGAGGAACGCGCCGATCGTGACGAGGTCACCGCGTCGGACGTGCGACCACGCACCGCGAACGCCGGTCGACGCCGACGCGGGCAGGTTCGCGAGACGCTGCGCGATCCGGGCGCGGCGTCCGCCACGGGTGCCCCAGTGCTCGATCCGTCGCTCGAGGTCGGCCGGGACGAGCGCAGCGGCCAGGGCGAGACCGATGATCGTCATCCCGAGCAGCGCCGGGAGCACCGTGATGCCCCAAGTCCGCGGCCCCGGGAAGATCCCCCAGCGCATGCCCAGCCCGCCAACGACGATCGCCAGCATGTACGGGAAATACATGAGGACGAGGAACGTCACCGTGCGATCAGCGACGGCGCGCTTGTCCATGCCGGCCTGGCGCAGCGCCCACGCCGTGAGCACGAGACCGCCGGCGCCCCCGGCCGCAAGGATCCGCGTGGCCGCCAGGCCAGCCATGGTGATCTGGTAGCTGGCGGACAGGTCGATCCGCTCGTTGCCACCCGCCTTGTAGACGCCGCGGAACATCAGCACGTACCCGGCGAACGACGCGAACGCAAAGCCGAACGACGCCGCCAGCCAGAGCGGCGCACCGTCCCTGATACGCCCGAAGCTCTTCTCGATCCCGGGGAGGAGCGGCAGACCGACATACAGAACGCCAGCAATCACGACGACGGCGGCGAGCGCCGTGATGATCTGCCGACGCCCGAGGTCGAAGCCGGGCTCGTCCTCGTCATCGAGTTCGTCGTCGTGCTGGTCTTGCGCGGTCAGCGGCGCCGGCCGCTCGACCGCGTGCGCACGGTGGCCAGGCGGCGCCAACTCCTCGGGCTGTTCGTCCCCGTCGTCACCAGGCAGGTTCTCACTGGTTGGCAGGGGCGGACGCATGCGGTGAGCGAGTCTAGCCCGCACCCCCGGCGTGCTTTGCCCGGCCTTCCGGCCGGCCCCGCGCGCGCTCACGCGTGACCACTGCGACCGGCGCAATTGAGGCGTTTTGGAGACGTCGCCGATGAGGCCACCATCCACGCCGACCGGCGCAGCGTTATCATCCGGCCGGTCGTGCCGCGCAAGTCTCTCTTCGCGCGTCTGCAGAAGGCATTTGTCCCGCTCGCAGCCGCCGCCTCAGCCTCACTCTTCCTCGCCGAAACCGCTTCGGCTAACTGGATCGCACCGGAGCACGGCGGATCGCCGAATGCTGACGCGATCCATTCGCTCTATGTGATCTTGTTGGTCACCGGGCTGATCGTGTTCTTCGCGGTCGAGGGCTTGCTCCTCTATGTCCTGTGGCGTTTCCGCGCGAGCCGCGGCCACGAGGCCAAGCAGATCCACGGCAACACGACCCTCGAGATCGGTTGGACCGGTGGCGCTGCGGTGCTGGTGATCGTGTTGGCAGTCGTCTCGTTCTTCAAGCTCGGCGAGATCCGCAACCCGCCCAACTCCGACGCGGCTGGCTTTGCCACCACCGTCGTCGCGGCGGACCCGGGCACGAACCAGAAGCTCCCGCCGAACGGCAAGGCCCTGCACATCCGGGTCCTCGGCTTCCAGTACGGCTGGCAGTTCGCGTACGACGACGGCGACGGTAATCCCGACAACGACGTCATTGCGTACCGAGATATGTATGTCCCGACGGACACCACCGTGCTCCTGAGCATCACCTCTCGTGACGTGATCCACTCTTGGTGGATCCCGGAACTCGGCGGCAAGTTCGATGCCGTGAACGGCTTCAAGAACTGGACCTGGTTCAAGATTCCCGCGGAGAAGGCGGACACCAGCTTCCGCGGCCAGTGCGCAGAGCTCTGCGGCCGCAACCACGCAAACATGACCGCTTCGGCGAAGGCGCTGACTCCTGCGGAGTTCGGCACCTGGCTCAAGAACAAGAAGACCGAACTCGATGACGCGAAGGTGCAGGCCGCTGAGGCCCGCAAGCTCGTCGACGCCGGCGAGACGCTGAAGTAGCGGACGGAGATTGACGATGGCTGCCGCTGACGTGACCACCAAGACCGAGGAGCAGACGCTCCCCAAGGTCCCCCTTCTCACCACCCACTCCGTCGAGCCAGAGCTCACGGGCTGGCGTGCCTGGGTCCTGACCACCGATCACAAGAAGATCGGGATCATGTACATCGTGACCGCCCTGGTCTTCTTCGTCTTGGGCGGTGTCGAGGCCCTGCTGATCCGCTTGCAGCTCGGCACGCCCGACAACACGCTGCTGGATCCCCAGACCTACAACGCGATGTTCACGATGCACGGGACGACGATGGTCTTCCTGTTCGTCATCCCGATCATGGCTGGGTTCGGCAACTACTTCGCGCCGCTTCAGATCGGCGCGCGAGACATGGCCTTCCCGAAGCTCAACGGCCTCTCGTACTGGTTCTACGTCGCCGGCGGCGTCGTGTTCTACTCGTCGCTGTTCTTCGGCGCCCCGGAAGCCGCGTGGACTGCTTACGCCCCGCTCTCTGACGACGCGTACACCCCCGGGTTCGGCACCGACTCGTGGATCTTCTTGGTCCACCTCACGGGCATCTCGTCGCTCGTCGGCGCGGTCAACTTCGTGGTGACGATCGCCAACATGCGCGCGCCCGGCATGGGCTGGGGCCGTATGCCGATCTTCGTGTGGACGATCCTGATCTACTCGATCATGCTCATCGTCGCCCTGCCGGTCATCGCCGTCGCCGCGACGCTGCTGCTGACCGATCGCCACTTCGGCACCCACTTCTACGACGTCGCCGGTGGCGGCGACCCGATGCTGTGGCAGCACCTCTTCTGGTTCTTCGGTCACCCCGAGGTCTACATCATGATCATCCCGGGCTTCGGGATCATCTCGGAGGTCCTGCCGGTCTTCTCCCGCAAGCCGATCTTCGGCTACAAGGCGATCGCCGCGGCCACCGCCTCCATCGCCTTCCTCGGCACGCTTGTGTGGGCCCACCACATGTTCACCACGCCAAGCCCGACGGCCGTGCTGATCTTCTTCATGATCGGCTCCTTCCTGATCGGCATCCCGACCGGCGTGAAGCTCTTCAACTGGATCTTCACGCTGTACGACGGCGCCATCGAGTTCAAGACGCCGCTGCTCTTCGCCGTCGGCTTCCTCTCGATGTTCCTCATCGGCGGTATCTCGGGCATCGTCCTTGCGACCTTCCCGATCGACTGGCAGCTCCACGACTCCTACTTCGTGGTCGCCCACTTCCACTACGTGCTCGTCGGCGGCGCCATGTTCTCGATCACCTCGGGCCTCTACTACTGGTACCCGAAGATGACCGGCCGCATGATGGGCGAGACGATGGGCAAGTGGTCCTTCTGGTTCATGTTCGTCGGCTTCAACATCACCTTCCTCGTGCAGCATTCGCTGGGCCTGGATGGCATGCCGCGCCGCATCTACGAGTACGAGGACATCGGCAACTGGGGCACCTGGAACCTGATCTCGACGATCGGCTCCTTCATCCTCGGATTCGGTTTGCTCCTCTCGATGATCAACGCCTACCGCTCGCTGAAGAAGGGCGCCGTCTCCGGCCCCGACCCGTGGCGTGGCAACACGCTCGAGTGGTTCATCCCCTCGCCGCCGCCGGTCAACAACTTCGACATCATTCCGACCGTCCGCTCCGTGGAGCCGCTCAAGGACATCCGTCAGGAGGTCGCGGCTCGCTCGCAGGCCCCCGGCGCGACGGAAGCCCCGGCCCCGGCCGCTCACTGACCTCGTGTCGGTCACTCCTGCCATCTCCCCCGCGGTCACCCGACCGCGGGGTGTTCAGCTCGCCCTAGACCTCTTCGAGCTCACCAAGCCGAAGGTCCAGAGCCTCTTGCTCTTCACCACGGTCATGGCGATGTACGTCGCGGGGATTCCATCCCTCGAACTCATCGCACTGACTCTGCTTGGCGGAGCGATGTCGGCTGGCGGCTCCGGTGCGGTCAACCACTGGTATGACCGGGACATCGACATCCAGATGGCTCGCACGGCTGACCGCCCGGTCCCGTCGGGTCGCGTCTCCCCCGGGCTCGCGCTCGGCTGGGGCATCTTCCTTGCGGTCGCCAGCGTGTTCCTGCTCGGCTTCGCCGTCAACTGGCTCGCGGCTGGGCTCTCCTTCGCTGGCTTCCTTTGGTACGTGTTCGTCTACACGTTCTGGCTCAAGCGCCGGACGCCGCAGAACATCGTGATCGGTGGCGCCGCCGGCGCCTTCCCTCCGATGGTCGGCTGGGCTGCGGTCCAGGGCAACATCACGTGGACTTCCGTCGCACTCTTCGCGATCGTGTTTTTCTGGACCCCGCCGCACTTCTGGGCGCTCTCGCTACTCATGAAGGACGAGTACGCGAAGGTCAACGTCCCGATGCTGCCCGTCGTGAAAGGCGAGCGCGTCACCCGGAACTGGATTCTCGGCTCGACCGTCGTCCTGGTGCTCAGCACCCTGGTCCCGATCTTCACGGAGGGCATGGGCGGTCGGTACATCTCGTCGGCGCTCATCCTCGGTGCGGTCTTCCTCATCGGTGCCGAACTGCTCCGCCGTCGCCCGAGCCGCGCGCTCGCGCTGCGCCTCTACCTCTTCAGCCTTCTGTACCTCGCGCTCGTCTTCGGCGCGATGGTCTGCGACACGCGCCTCTAGCGCGATCGCGCCCCCGCCCATTCTTCGGTCTAGACTGGAATCTCCATGGACAAGCAACTCGTGAGAAGTAACTTCCGGGTCACGATCATCTCGACGCTCGTGATCCTCGTGATGACCGGAGCCGGGTTTGTCGCCTCCGTGATCTACGTCGGAGGCACGCCGTAATGGCTACCGAACGCAAGCTTCCCGCCGTCGGCGAGGAGATCCACCTCCCCGGCCCGAGCGCCCAGCCGCTGATGACCGCGGTCGGCACCATGATCGCGCTGATCGGTCTGACGATCGAGACGCCCGTCGTCTTCATCATCGGTGCGACCATCCTGGTCGTCACGCTCTACGCATGGATTCGCGATGCAATCGCCGAGTTCAAGGCACTGCCCGATCATCATGGCGATCACGGCCACGATGACGCGCACGCCCACGCTGACGACACGCTGGCTGCCGCGCCGGATCTCGGCAAGCACTGAGCCGCGGCGGCTTGCCGCCTCCATCGCTTGACTGAAGGGCTCCGCGACGCGGGGCCCTTCGTCGTTTCGGGGCTCAAGTCGCCGCTGTGCCCTTCGTGCGGGGCAATCCCTACCTGATCGAAGGCGGACACCCGCCAGAGAGCGCGGCGGTGTCGGCCAGAGCAGGATGCCGCGTGATCGCGGCAGACGATGCGTTACGCCGTAGCGGAGTGCATCGCGATGGCGATGGGCTCCCACGCAGCGACGATGTCGCGAATGGAGACGACTCCGACGACTTCGGAGCCTTCGACCACCACGAGGTGACGGCACCGCCCCTTGAGCATCATCTGGGCGGCATGCTCGAGCGGCCACGAAGGCACGGCGATGACGGTGTCACGCGCCATGTGGTGCGTGACCAGTTCGGCGTCGAGATCGAGACCGGCCGCGACGGCGCGGACGATGTCGCGCTCGGCCACTACACCCGGCCCCATCGCCTCGGGATCAATGACCACCGCGGAGCCGACGCCCTTCTCGGCCATCTTCTCTGCAGCCTGACGCAGGGTGTGCCCCGGTCCGACCGCGAGCACCACCGACGACATCGCTTCGCTGACGACTTCCTTGACCATCTTCGCTCTGCTCTCCAAGGGCTTCTAGCAATCTCGAGAGGCGGCAAGTCCCCGGATGACGCTGATGCGCCGGCCATCTCCCGGTCGTCCGAGCGGCCGGACGACCCGCCGAGCATATCGCAGCAATCGTCACAATGTCCACCCTTGCAAGCAGCCGCGAACGATCGAGATGCGTCGGAAACGTGCCCGAAACGCATGACGGGCGCCTTCGAGATGACCGGTCGTGACCGCGCCAAAACAGCGCGCAAGCACACTCATCCCACCACTTGCTTGCTTAAGCAACGATTGAGGCGCTATAGTTGCTCTTGCAAGCACACACGCGCCAGGATCAGCTTCCACGAGAAGCTAGGCGCGCTCAGGCCCGATGTCCACCGGGGTTCCCACACCTGAGCGTCGCCCGCGATCACCCACCCCACGCGACCCACACCCCATGACCGAGACCCCCAGTCGAGGTAACTCCATGACCGAGCATCGCGCCTCAACCATTGCCAGCAGAACCGCCCTCTATCGTGAGGCGGTATCGGTCATCGAGGCCGATTACGCCTCCACGTTGACGCTTGACGACATCGCGGTGAAAATCGCATCGTCTCGACGTCAGCTGCAACGAGCGTTCGCCGAGGTCGGCGAAACCACGTTCCGAGACGTCCTCACGGCCGTCCGCATGGATCGTGCCGCCGAGCTCCTGACTGACCCGCGCTATTCCGTGCGGAGCGTCGCCTTCCAGGTGGGTTACCGCCAGCCGGCACAGTTCGCCAAGGCGTTCCGCCGCCACCACGGCCTCTCGCCGTCGGAGTTCCGCGTTCGCCGACGCTTCGGCCTCGACGAGCCACAGACGGCGGTCGAAGGCCGTTCGTTTCTCCTGGCCTGACGGCCAAGAGCGGCCACCCGGCCGCTGACCGATTTCGCGCCCCCGCCGTGGTCTTCGCTCCTTGCGATGGCCATATCGGGGGCGCCGTCGTTCCCCTCTGGCCCCCCGGAGGCGTGAGCCGCCCTACGCCTTGGTAGGGTTCATCCCGTGAAGCAGCGTTACCGGTTCCGTACGCCGAGCAGCGGCCGCGAGCTCATCCTCGAGGCCGACCCAGAGCTGGTCTACCACGACCACATCAGCGGTGAGCCGCTGCAGGTCATGGGGAAGGTCCTCCCGCTCGCGCCCTCGACCTCCAATCTCCCTTGGTCCGTCGCCACGCTGCGGATCTGCCCGCACTGCGGCCAAATGGCCCAGCGCGACCTCAACGAGTGCCCGACGTGCGGACGCCGCATGACGGCTCTCAGCGACTAGAGCTTCCGTGCGCCTGCCGGCTTCCCGTGGCCTGATCGCGGTCGCCGCAACCCTCTTGATTGCGGGATGCGGCGGAGGATCTGAGATCGCCCCCGAGCCGCGGAGCGCGGTCGACATCGTCCCGCCCACTGGCGAGACGGCCATTCCGGACCGCGTCGACCCGACCACCGTTGAATCAACGACGCCGGAATCGACCACGCCAACCACTCCGGACACGTCGACGGGCGCCACGTCGTCGGATACGACGACGGCACCGTCGGGCGGCACGTCCACCTCCGGGAGCACGTCGACCTCGGGTGGGACCTCCACCACGGGTGGCGCGCCGACCACCGGCGGGACATCGACGACCGGTGGCGCGACCACCGGCGGCGCAACGACCGGCGGCAGTACGACGGGCGACACCGGTGCTGCCACCGGCGGCGCCGACAGCAACTTCTGCGACCTCAACCCTGGCGTGTGTTGAGCGGTCCAGACCGCTCCATTCCCCGCTCAAGCGTGTTTCAAGATCTCGTGAACCGACGCCTCCTCCTCCCCCTGCTGTCCTCGATCGCAGCGTTCGCCGCCCCGTCGGCCGCGACCGCCGCCGTGAGCGAGATCGGTGCCCTCGGCACCGCCACCGCTGGCTGCCCCGGCTTCGCGCAAGAGGACTGCAAGATCGTCGTCGTCCGGCAGACCGGCTTCCAGGCCAAGGTCGGCACGACCAAGGCGTTTACGACGGTCCCGTCCTCGGGCCACCTCGTCGCCTGGACGGTCTCGCTCGCTGCGGTCAGCGCCGCCAAGGTCAAAGAGGTCGGTGCCGACTTCGGCGGGGCACCGCGCCTGGCGATCGTCGTGCTCGAGCCCTTGGGCAAGTCCAAGTTCCGTGTCGTCGAAAAGGGCCCGTTGACCGACGTCACCAACTACCTCGGCACCACCCCCACGTTCGCCCTCCCGACCGCCTTGCCGGTCAAGAAGGGCCAGGTCGTCGGCGTGACCGTTCCGAGCTGGGTTCCGATGCTCCAGACCGGACTCGGCGCCGACACCTCATGGCGATCGAGCAAGCCACTGAAGGAGGTCGTTGCCAAGGACTTCCGCACGCAGCGCGCACTCGTCGGTGACACGACCGAGGGCTTCTTCGGCGCCCTCTACCAGCGGGCTCGTCTGGCCTACAGCGCCGCCTTCGTGCCGACGCCGCCGATGACGCCGACGCCGAAGAAAACGCCCGCCAAGAAGTAGCGGCGGCGGGGCCGAGCTGGCCCACGCTGCCTGACGGTCAGCGGCGACCCGAGCGGGCCTGACCGGGGCGTTGGGGCCACCACCCTAGACTGCCTCGGCGTGCCACCCCACGCCATCGTCACCACCGGCCTCGAGAAGCGATATCCGCGAGGCGGGACGTACGCCGTGCGCGGTGTCGACCTCGCCGTCGACCCCGGTGAGGTCTACGGATTCCTCGGTCCAAACGGAGCCGGGAAGTCAACGATGGTCCGGCTCCTCGTCACGTTGCTTCGGCCGTCGGCGGGCACCGCCTTCGTCGCGGGCCACGACGTCGTGAAGAACCCCGCCGCCGTCCGGGCCAACATTGGCGTCGCGCTGCAGGACGCCGCGATCGACCCGCTCATGACGGGCCGCGAGCTGCTGCGGCTGCAGTCGGTCCTGCATGGCATTCCGCGCAAGGCGGTGGCCCCGCGGAGCGACCTGCTCCTGGAGCGCGTCGGCCTTACCGAGGCGGGCGACAAGCGCGTTGGCGAGTACTCCGGTGGCATGCGCCGACGTCTGGATCTCGCGATGGCGCTGATCCACGAACCTTCCGTGCTGTTCCTCGACGAGCCGACCACCGGGCTGGACCCCTCAAGCCGGCTGCTCCTGTGGAGCGAGGTTCGTCGCCTGCGCGACCAAGGCACGACCGTGTTCCTCACCACGCAGTATCTCGAGGAAGCCGATCAGCTCGCCGATCGCGTCGGGATCATCGCCGGTGGCGAGCTCGTCGCTGAGGACACGCCGGCCGCGCTCAAGGCGCAGGTCGGGCGACCGCACGTGCATATCGGGCTCTGCGACCCCGCAGACTTGCCAATGGCGCTGGAGGTGTCCGCCTCCGTCGGGAGTCCGCGGCCTGGCGTGACGCCGTCATGCCTCGACGTCTCCGTCGACCACGGTTCGCGCGAACTCGCTGCCCTCGTGCGCGTCCTTGACGACGCCGGCATCGTCGTCGAGTCGATGGCGGTCGTGAGTCCAACCCTCGACGATGTCTTCCTGCAGAAGACCGGCGAGCACCTCGCCGAGGAAGCAGCAGCGTGATCGCCCCGTCCTTGGCGCTTGGCCAGCGCGCGCTTCGGCTGACGTTCCGCCGCCCGCAGTTCCTCATCCCGCTGTTTCTGATGCCGTCGATCTTCCTCGCCGTAAACACCGGTGGGTTGGCGTCGACGACGCGGCTTCCGGGATTCCCGGAGACCTCCGGCTTCCTGGATTTCCAGCTCCCCGCTGCCATGGTGCAGTCGTTGATGCTGAGCGGTCTCCAGGCGGGAATCGCCGTGGCGTTGGAGATCGAGAGCGGGTTCTTCGACCGGCTGATCACCGCGCCCGTCGCGCGGCTCTCGATCGTCGCTGGTCGGCTCATCGCCGCCGCGGTGCTCGCGGTCGTGCAGGTCGCGTTCTTCTTGGTCGTCGGCCTCGTGTTCGGCGCGCAGGTCGCCGCTGGCGTTGGAGGCGCCGTCCTCGTTCTCGTGTTGGGGTCGTTGGCTGCCGTGGCCTTTGCGGCGATCGGCATGGCCATCGCGTTCCGAGCCAGGCAAGCATCAGTGGTTCAAGGCATGTTCCCGTTCGTGTTCGCGATTCTCTACCTCTCGTCCGCGTTCTTCCCTCGCGAGCTTCTGGGCTCCCCCGCCGACTCCATCTCCGCGTGGAATCCGCTGAGCTACATGGCCGACGGACTCCGGACGCCGATTGCCTTCGGGCTGGAGTGGACGCCGATCCTTGAGGGCTTTGCGGTCACCGGGGCCGTCATTGTGGTGGCGTCCCTACTCGCGGTCGCTGGACTTCGCTGGAGGTTGTCTGATGCCGTCTGATCTCGTGAGCGCTCCGGTCCAGCGATCCGAAGAACCGGGCAGACAGCGCTTGATCGACTGGGCTGCCGTGCGCGCGTTGGTCGTGCGCGGCCTCAACGAGCTGCTTCGGGTGCCTGGCGCCGCGATTCCCGGGATCGTGTCGCCGGCGATCTTCTTGATCGGGCTCGTGCTCGTGTTCGGGAAGGCGACCGATATCCCCGGCTACGGAACGTCAAGCTTCCTTGCGTTTGTCCTCCCGGTGGCGCTCCTCCAGAGCGCCGGGTTCACGGGCGGTGCAACCGGCGTCAACCTCGGGCGCGACATCGAGGGTGGTTGGCTCGACCGACTGCTGCTCTCGCCGACGAGTCGGGCCACGATCCTCGTGGGCCTCGTACTCTCGGCCTCGCTGCGGGTCCTGATTCCGGTCCCGCCGCTTCTGCTCATCGCGATCGCCGTCGGCGCCCCGGTCCCGAGCGCCCTCGGCGTCGTGATCACGTTCGTGATCGTCGTGATGTTCACGGCCGTCGCCGCCACATGGGCGTCGATCTTGGCCTTGATCTTCAAGAGCCAACAGGCTTCGCCACTGATGCAGTCGTCGATTCTCAGCTCGTTGCTGTTCTCCGCATCGTACGCCCCGCTCGAACTCCTCCAGCCGTGGATGCGCACCATCGCCGAGCACAACCCCGTCACGCTCGTGGTCGAGGGCATCCGGCAGTGCTACGTCGGCGATATCACCTGGGCCGTCACCTGGCACGCCCTCGCCGCCCTCTTGGTCATGGGCGCCATCTTCAGCCTCTGGGCGCTCGTGCGCCTGCGCCGCTACGAACGCTGAGCGACGACGGCGGCGCTCAACGAGACCCATCGGTCAGCGACCCCTGCGCCATGTGGGGTGAGGCCCGCCAGCGGAAGGACGGGCCCAGACCCCGTCAGAAGAGGCCCGCAACAGCGCAGGCCGACCCCCACCGACCAGCGCCGGCCGCCCCAAGGCCTGCAAGCGCCGCCGCCAGCGCACCGCTGCAGGGCCGGGGCCGGGTGTCTCCCGGCCAGACCGTGGCGACCGCCAGTGAGCGCCAGCGAACGGCTTAGGGTGTCTGGACGGGAGACACCCGGCCCCCGGCCCGACCAGCGTGTCGCCCTAGGAGGTCGCGCGCAGGACCGAGGCCGCAGCCTCGATGTCCTGGGAGTCGCCTGAGTGCGGAACCCAGGGGAGCTGAAGGGGGTCGGCGGCGTAGCGCGGGATGACGTGGAGGTGGAAGTGGAAGACGGTCTGCCAGGCGTGTTCGCCGCAGGAGTTGAGGAGGTTCACGCCGTCGGCGCCGAGGCCTCGGATGGCGCGCCGAGCGACCTTCTGGCCCATGCGGGCGCAGGCGGCGAGGTCTTCGTCGTCGATCTCCAGGACATCTTTGGCGTGAACGCGGGGAATCACGAGGACGTGGCCGCGGGTCGCCGGGTTGATATCCATGAAGGCGATCACGCGGTCGTCCTCATCGATCTTCTGAGCGGGGATCTGCCCGCTCACGATGGCGCAGAAGATGCAGTCGTCAGGCACAGCCGCAGGCTACCGCTCGTCCGCGGCGGAAACGGCCGCCGCGAGCGCAGCGTCGCCAGTGAGTGCGGGATCGAGGTAGCGCGCGCGCCGCTGGGCTTCGAGGGCCACGCCAAGCCAGGGGCCGGGCGGGCGCCCGGTCCGAGCGACGAGCTGGTCGCCATCGAGCAGTGGGCTCGGGGCGCCGCCCGCCTCACGCCACGCGATCGCCTCCGGAAGCATCAGGCGGGTGAGTTCGGCGTGCGCCTCGATCGCTGGCTCGGCACGGCGACCGCGCGTCGCAAGGCGATCCGCGAGGCCGAGCACGGTGACCTCGACCTCGACCGGCTCACAGGTGCGCATGTAGTCGTAGATGCCGCCACGGTTCAGCGGCTGCGCGTGGACGAGGAACCCAAGACGCAGATGATGCAGCGTCAGGCCCTGCACGACCTTGATGACGCGCCGCGGCAGCCGAAGGCGTTCGAGGATGTCGCCCGCCATCTTGTGGCCGACGCGATCGTGGCCCGGGAATCCGAAGCTCCCCCGTTCGGGGTTGAAGACACGGGTCTGCGGCTTGGCGATGTCGTGCAGGAGCGCCCCGAAGCGCATGCACTCGCGCACCGTGACGCCTCCGGCGACCTCGTCGCCGAGGCGGCGCGAGAACCAGTCGGCCGCGTCGTCGTCGACGAAGTCGGCCAAGGACTGTTCGAGCGCAACGGTGTATTTCAGGACCTCGCGGGTATGCCCGCCGACATCGAGGTGGTGATAGGCGCTCTGCTGCACCCCGTCGAGCGCCGCCACTTCCGGCAGCACGGCATCGAGGCCACCGAGCGACGCCAACGACGTGAGGCCCTCGAGGGGCCGCGGACCGAAGAGCACGCCTCGGACCTCAGCTCCGATCCGCTCTCCCGCGACCTGCGACAACGCCGGCGCCGCCCGCCTTGCCAGCCGAACCGTCTCACCGTCGACCGTCCACGGCGCGCCGGCCAATGCCCGCGAGATCCGCAGGACGCGAAGCGGATCCTCGTCCAACGAGGCGGGCCCGCAAACCCTCAGGACGCGGGCGGCGAGATCCTCCCGTCCGCCAACGAGATCGATGATCGCCTCGGCCGAGAAGTGGGGCCAGGACCGCGCTTCGGAGAGCGGCAGCGCGAGCGCGTTCACGGTGAGGTCGCGCCGCAGGAGGTCCGGCGCAAGGCCCTCGGGGTGCAGTGGCATGACATCGACCTGCATCCCGCCCGCGGCCGTGACCCGGAATCCGCCGAACCGGTCTGAGAGCGGGAACCGCGGAGCGCGCAGCGCGTCAGCCACGGCCCGTGCAACCGGTCCGGGATCGCCATCGATCGCAAGGTCAAGATCCAGCGGCGTCGGATTGCCGAGGAGCACGTCGCGGATGGCCCCGCCGACGATCCAGCCGCGGCCGGGCGCAGCGTCGTTAGCCACGGCGAGCGCCTTGGCGGCGATCGCCTCGACATCGGCCGTGGCCGTCACCGGCGGGGGATCCGCGGCCCGAGCCCGCAGGTGATTTCGTAGTTAATCGTCCCGAGCGTACGTGCGAGATCCTCGGCGAGGATGCGCTCTTCACCCTGCTCGCCGATCAGCACCACCTCCGAGCCGACGGGCACGGGCTCGGAGCCCAGGTCCACCGCGACGCTGTCCATGCTGACCGTCCCGACCGTCCGGACGCGGCGTCCCTCGACCAGCGCCTCGGCACGGTTCGTCAAGCCGCGACGCCAGCCATCGGCGTACCCGACCGGCACGATGCCGAGGTATCCGTCGCGGTCCGCCACCCAGCGACGCCCGTACCCGGTGCTCTCCCCCGCGCGCACACGACGCACCGCCCCGAGCGAGGCCGTAAGCGACAGCGCTGGTGCGAGATCACGCGAGCGCGGGTCGGCGCCGAAGGGGTCGAGGCCGTAGATGGAGACACCGGGCCGTACGAGGTCGAAGTGCGCGGCGTCGTCCCGCAGGATCGCTGCGGAGTTGGCGGCGTGCGCCACGAGGCCTGGCGCGATCTGCCGGGCCGTGGGAACCCAGGCGGCGAATCGAGCAAGCTGTTCGCCGAAGAACCGGTCGCCCAGTTCGTCGGACGTTGCGAAGTGCGTCATCACGCCGGCGGCTTCCAACCCAGGCTCGTCGACGCACCGCTGCAGCAGCCGGCTGGCCTTGTCAGGGTCCCGGGTTCCGAGCCGCCCCATGCCCGTGTCAAGCTTGATGTGCAGGCGGGCGCCGCCCAGTGCCGCTGCGGCGTCGAGCATCGCGTCGGTCCAGGCGACGAGATCGGCGTCTGCGGCCAACGCCACCTCAAGTTCGTCGGCGGTCAGCGGCCCGAGGATCAGCAGGCGGGCATCGATGCCGGCCGTTCGAAGCTCAGCCGCTTCCGCCGCGGTGGAGACGGCGAGCCACGTCGCACCTCCAGCCAGCGCAGCGCGGGCCGCAGTCGTGGCGCCATGGCCGTACCCGTCGGCCTTGACCACGGCGCAGCAGACGCTTCGCGGCGCCTCGCCACCCATCCGGGCGACATTGGCCGTGATCGCCGCGGCGTCGATCCTTGCACTGGCCCGCTCCGCGCGCGGCCGGAGCGACGAAGCAGAGGCGGCGTCAGACATCGTTCGATCGTATCTGGCTGCGCTCCGGAGCCCGTGCGCCGCCGGCCCTGACCCTGGGCGGTTAGCTTGGCCGGAAGCTGCCGCGTGCTGCGGGGAGATGCTCGGCGACGTCGAACGCGACCACACCATCGGGCGCCCCGGCCTGTGCCGCAGCGAGGCGTCCGGCCCGGGCATGCAGGCGGACCCCGGCGCAGGCGGCCAGCCAGGGATCGATCCCGGCGGCGAGCAACGCGCCGATCGCGCCAGCGAGGACATCGCCGGTCCCGGCGGTCGCCAACGCCGGGACCGGCAGGTCGTTGATGGCGACCCGCCCGTCCGGCACCGCGATCAGGGTGTCGTCGCCCTTGAGCACGACGACCGCCTGGCTGCGGCGAGCCGCCTCGCGGACGCTGCCGAGCCGAGCCGCCGACAGCTGCGCCGAGGACAGGCCCAAGAGCCGCGCGAGTTCACCGGCGTGCGGCGTGATGATGAGCGGCGCGCTGCGCCGCAGCCGCTCGGGGGTACCCGCGAACGGCGCCAGACCATCCGCGTCGAGCACCACCGGACGGTCCGTGCCGAGCGCCGCGTCAATGAGGGCAGCGGCATGGTCGTCGTCGCCAAGCCCAGGCCCTACGACGATGGCGTCGGCACGATGCGCAAGGAGTGGCGCGAGGACATCGTCGACCGACTCGTCCGGGAAGGCCTGGACGATCGCCTCAGGAGCGGCCCCGCGGACGAGCGCGACCGCAGGCTCCGAGACGACGGCCGTCACGTATCCGGCGCCCGCTCGCTGGGCGCCACGCACGCAGAGCAGGCCGGCCCCTGGATACTTCGCGCCGCCGGCCAGGACGACGACCGCCCCCGCCGCGTACTTGTGTGAGTCGCCGCCTCGAGTGGGGAGTGCCCGGAGCACCGCGTCGGTCAATGCGCCCGTCTGCGAGGTGACAGGGGCACCGGCTGGGATCCCGATGTCGACGACTTGCAAGACGCCGACACGCCCCTTTGCGGGACGCACGACGTGCCCCGGCGAAGGCCGGTGGAACGTCACGGTGCGGATGGCCTGGATCGCCTCACCCAGGATTTCTCCTGTGGCGGCATCGATGCCGGTGGGCAGGTCGCACGCGATGACCGGCAAACCACGCTCCGCGACCGTCCTGATGACTTCCAGCTCCGGGTTGCGCGGCGCGCCGGTCGCCCCGGTGCCCAGGAGTGCGTCGATCGCGCCGGTCGCGCCGTCGAGCAGTGTCGGCTCGAAGGCGCGGAGCGGAAGCGAGCAGGCATCGCGGGCGAGGGCCGCATCGCCGCGGTATCCATCGGCGCCTCGCGTGATGAGGACGATCACGTCACGCCCGGCCTCGTGCAGCGCCTGCGCTGCCACCAGCCCGTCGCCACCGTTGTTCCCGGGGCCGCAGAGCACCGCGATGCGGCCACCCGGCAGCTGACTGGCGGCCGCAACCGCCAGGGCCCGGCCCGCCCGAAGCATGAGGTCGAATCCGCGAACGCCTTGCTCCACGGCGAATCGGTCACTGATTCCCAGCTCCTCGGGGGAGAGCAGCGGGGCCAGCCAGCTCGGCAGCGGTGACGCGGTCACGCGACCACGACCATCGCCACCGCGGCGGCGGCGAGCTTCGTATGCGTGATCGACAGGGCGACTGGTCCGAGCCCGGCGAGCGGCCCGTGCAGCACGACGCCGGGTGCCCCCGTCGGCTTGTGAACCACCTCAATGTCGCGCGCGTCCCACACCGTCAGTTCGAGCGCTTTGACGACCGCCTCCTTGGCGCAGAACCGAGCGGCATAGTGCCGCGCCGGCACCGCCTGGCGATCGGCATACGCCTGTTCCCCGTCGGTGAAGAGCCGTGCCCGCAGGTTCGGCGTGCGCTGCAGCGCCACGGCCATCCGATCGACCTCAAGCAAATCGATCCCGACCACGGCGCTGCCCGCCTACTCGACGGTGACGGTCTTGGCGAGGTTCCGTGGCTGATCCACGTTGAGTCCGCGACGCACGGCGATCTCGTACGCCAGCAGCTGAAGCGGAATCACCGCGAGGAGCGGCTGCAGCGTCCAGTCCGTGAGCGGCACGGGGAACACCTCGTCGGTGTGTTCCGACATGGCTGCTTCATCGCCGGCGGTCACGACGGCCAGCACATGCGCGCCGCGGGCGCGGACCTCTTGGATGTTGGAGATCACCTTCTCGCGGACGGGTGAGTTCGTCGCCACCACGACGACGGGCGTGTTCTCGTCGAGCAGCGCGATCGGCCCGTGCTTCATCTCACCGGCCGGGTAGGCGTCGGTGGCGATGTAGCTGACTTCCTTGAGCTTGAGGGCACCCTCAAGCGCGATCGGCAGGCCGACATGGCGGCCGAGGTAGAGGAAGAAGTCGGCGGAATAGTGGTCGTCAGCGGCGCGCTTGATCGACGCTTCCGACTGCTCCAACAGCTCGGTGATCGCGTGCGGGATCGCCTTGAGGCCGGCGATGAGCTCCCGGCGTTCGGCCACGGACTGCGTGTCGCGGAGTTCGGCGAGCTTGAGCGCGAGCAGGTACATCACGGCGAGCTGCGCCATGAAGGTCTTGGTGGCGGCCACGCCGATCTCGAGGCCGGCCCGCGTGAAGATGACGCCGTCCGCGTCGCGCGTGGCCTGTGAGCCCATCACGTTCGTGACGGCGATGACCGTCGCGCCGGACTCGCGTGCGACCCGCATGGCCGCGAGCGTGTCAGCGGTCTCGCCGGACTGCGTGATGCCGATAACGACATCACTGGGCCGCAGGACCGGGTTGCGGTACCGGTATTCGGAGGCGACCTCCACATCCACGGGGACCCGCGCGTACTCCTCGATCACGTAACGACCCAGCAGGCCCGCGTGGAACGACGTGCCGCAGGCGACGATCACGATCCGCGTCGCTTCGCGGAGCGGCTTCAGATCGAAACCTTCCCCGAAGTCGACGGCGTCGTCCTGCCAGAGACGGTCGGCGATGGTCTCGGCAACGGCGTCCGCCTGCTCGTGGATCTCCTTGAGCATGAACGTGTCGTACCCGCCTTTCTCGGCGGTCTCCTCGTCCCACTCGACCTCGTAGGTATCGCGCTGGATGACGCCCGCACCATTGGAGCCATGGATGGTCACGCCGTCGGCCCGGAGCTCGACGATCTCGCCATCCTCGATCGTGAGGGCCTGACGGGTGTACTGCAGGAAGGCAGGGATGGCGGAGCCGACGAACAGTTCGCCGTCGCCCTGGCCGATCACGAGCGGGCATTCCTTGCGGTACGCAACGAGCCGGCCCGGCTCAGCCGCCGACATGGCCACGAACGCGTAGTGCCCTTCGAGTTCGGCGACGGCCGCCGCGACGGCATCGACGAGGTCTTCGTCGCCGTGGGAGGCGATCAGGTGGGCGATCACTTCAGCGTCCGTCTCCGACGTGAACTGCGCGCCGCCCGCGATCAAGCGCGCACGGAGCACCGCGAAGTTTTCGACGATGCCGTTCACGACCACGTGGACGCGGTCGGCGGTGTCAAAGTGCGGGTGGGCGTTCGCTTCGGTGACCCGCCCATGCGTGGCCCAACGCGTATGCCCGATGCCGGTGTGGACCCCGACCCCGTTCGACGCGCCGTTGAGCCCGCCCTTTTCTTCCACGGCGGCGCGAAGGTTGGCGAGATTCCCCACGGCGCGGACGGCCGAGACGCTGCCGTCGGCGTTCAGGCCGGAGATGCCAGCTGAGTCGTAGCCGCGGTACTCCAGGCGCTGCAGGCCGGCGAGCAGGACCTCTTCAAGGTCACGTGGGCCGAGATATCCGACGATTCCGCACATGGGTTACTCCGAGGTCGACGGCGAGGGAAGAGCCCGTCGACCGATCTTCGACGTTAGCAATCGGACCTTCGGAGAAGGCCCAAGGAAAGAATCAGGCGAGCGCGCGGACGCGTTCGGCGACGCGCTCACAAAGCGACGTGGCGAGCTCGGCCGTCGGCGCTTCGACCATGACGCGCACGAGCTGCTCAGTGCCGCTCGCGCGCAGCAGGATGCGACCATCGGCACCGAGTTCCTGGGCGACATCGTCACGTGCTGCCAACACCAACTCGTCCAGCAATGCGGCGTCCCGATCGGGCACCGGCACATTGACGAGCAGCTGCGGCATCTTGCGCATGCCGTCGCGATCAACGAGATCCGCGCCTTCGAGCCCTTCGAGCACGAGCAGCGCGCTGGCGATGCCATCGCCGGAGGGGCAGAAGCCAAGGTCGATGATGTGGCCGGACTGCTCGCCGCCAAGGCGCCAGGCCTTCTCGCGCAGCGCCTGGAGGACATATCGGTCGCCGACGCCGGTGACCTCGACGTCGATACCGCGGTCCTTCATGGCGCGATGAAAGCCGAAGTTCGTCATGACGGTCACGGCGACGCCGCCGCCCAGCTCGCCGGTCACCGAGAGGTGCTTGGCGATCAGCGCGATGATCTCGTCGCCATCGACGACTTCGCCGGTGCGGTCGACCGCGAGGACCCGGTCTCCGTCGCCGTCGAACGCGAAGCCGATGTCGTGATCGCCGGCCTTCATCAGCTCGATGAGCGGGCCCAGGTGCGTCGAGCCGCAGTTCGCGTTGATGTTTTCGCCATCGGGAACCACGGCCACCGCGGTGACGTCGGCGCCGAGGCGGCGGAAAATCTCTGGGGCGACCTTGTAGGTGGCGCCGTTGGCGCAATCGAGTGCGACCCGCAGCCCCGACAGGTCGAGACCGTCGAACCGTTCTGCGAGGGCGCGGAGATAATCCTCGCCGGCGCCGATAAGCCGGCCGACGTCGCCGTGGACGGCGCCGAGCCCAGCATCCGAACGCATGCGGGCTTCGATCCGGGCCTCGGTCTCATCGTCGAGCTTGTGCCCGTCGGAACCGAAGAACTTGATGCCGTTGTCGGCATAGGGGTTGTGCGACGCCGAGATGACGGCGGCAAGATCGAACCCGTGGCGCGCCGAAAGGAGCGGCGCGGCCGGCGTCGGAAGGACGCCACCGAGCAGGACCGCGGCGCCGCGGCTCGCGGCGCCTGCGGCGAGCGCCGCTTCGAGCATCGGCCCGGAGCGGCGCGTGTCGCGCAGCACGAGCATGCGCTTTGCGCCCAGCTCGTCAGTTGCGGCACGACCGAGCTGGAGCGCGAGCGAGGCCGTGAGGACCTCGCCCGCGACACCGCGGACCCCGTCTGTGCCGAACAGTTGACGTTCGGCCATGACTGGGCTGACTAGCGCTTGCTGAACTGCGGACGCTTACGGGCCTTCTTGAGGCCGGCCTTTTTGCGCTCTTTCACGCGAGCGTCACGCGTGAGGAACCCACGGCGCTTGAGCTCGGTACGGAGCTGCGGGTCGGCCTCGAGCAGAGCGCGCGAGATGCCGTGGCGCAGGGCGCCGGCCTGGGCGGCAACGCCACCACCATGAATGGCGGCGACAACGTCGACCTTCTCTTCGAGGGCGACGACCTCAAGCGGCTGACGCAGGACACGCTGGAGCGTGGCGCGCGGGAAGTAGGTGTCAACGTCCTTGCCGTTGATCGTGTACTTGCCGGTGCCGGGCTTCAGCGTGACGCGAGCGACGGCCGTCTTGCGCTTGCCGGTGGCGCGGTAGCGCGCATCGGCAGCAAGCTCGATCGTCGTCGTGATCGGACCGTGGTCGACGAGATCGTCGTCCTCGGAGGAATCCTCGTCGTCTTCGTCGGACTCGCCGGAGAAGGGATCCTGTCCCTCTTCGACGATGTCGACCTCAAGGTCGGCACCCGGGATCGCCGGCTTGACGCGCGGGGTCTCATCGACCTCTTCGTCTTCGCCCTCGGCCTCGGCCTCGGCCTCGGCGACGACCGCGGGAGCCTCGGCGTCAGCCGGGGCCTCCTCTGTCGCCTCGCTCACGGGCTGCTCGGCAGCTTCAGCTGCGGGCGCCTCCGTGGGCTCGGGGGTAGCTTCGGCTGCTGCCTGCGGCTCCTCTTCAGGAGTGCCGTCAGTGGTCGTTTCGTCGATCACGTGCTGATCTCCAGGGGCTGCGGCTTCTGCGCCACGTGCGGATGGTCGGTACCGGCGTAGATCTTGAGCTTCGTGAGCTGCTTGCGCGCCAGGCGATTCTTGGGAAGCATGCCCTTCACAGCAATGCGCAGGACCTCTTCGGGACGACGCGCGAGCATCTCCTCAAGGGTGCGCGACTTCAGACCACCCGGGAAACCCGAGTGTCGGTAGTACTGCTTGTCGGCACGCTTGTTGCCAGTGACGGCAACCTTCTCAGCATTGATCACGACGACAAAGTCGCCGGTATCCACGTGAGGCGTGTATTCGGGCTTGCGCTTACCGCGGAGAATTTCCGCGATTTGGGTGGAGAGGCGACCGAGGGTGAGTCCGGTCGCGTCGATGAGCACCCAATCGCGTTCGCGATCGTTCGAGTTTGCGACGTAGGTCTTCATGAGAAAATGGGCGCGGCCGGACGCTGAGGCGGCCTGCGCGGAACGGGAAGTGTACGAGATCACAGCTTCTCCCGCGTTCCGCCTCGTTCACGATAGGGTTCGGCACTCGTGGTAGCCGCGCTCACGCGCGACATCTCCCAAGACCCCGATATGCGGTACGCCGGAACTCCCCCCTCCAGTCGCCCTGGCGCGGCCCCGCCCAAGCGCTTCACGCTGCCCGCCTCGGCTGGCGCGTTCGCCGCCCTCGTGGGTTCCGCGGTCGCATCGCCCGCCGCGCATGCGGCCGACGCCGGCGGCATCTCGGTCACCCCGTCTGCGCACACGCAAGCCCAGAACATGGTCGTGCGCAAGATCACCTGTTTGAAAGGGTGCGCCTCGATCGACGAGGTCAAGGCCGGTGCCGTCCTGCGGTTCCAGGGCCCGATGCTCACGCGCGGGCGGCGCGTGGTCTACCTTGGCGGCCCTGGCGATGCCGACGACGTCCTCGCCCAGCTGCGCGTAAAGAAGTCCGGTGGGGCCAAGTTGGCATTTGCCTCCTTCCCCAAGCGTGCACACAGTGGCCCGGTGGCGATCGAGATCAAAGCGGGCGCCCGGTCCCCGGCCAGCGTGGAGCAGGTCACCTTGCCTGGGGAGACGATCCCGATCGCCAACCTCACGCCGCTCAGCGGCGCCGGCCCGTTCTTCCCGATCCGCGGGACGTTCAAGTTCGGCACCGGCACGGCGACGTTCGGCGGAGGCCGCAGCCATGAGGGCCAGGACGTGTTCGCCAAGTGCGGCACGCCACTCGTCGCGGCCGAGGGCGGCACCGTGATGGCCAACAAGTTCCACGCTCGCGCCGGCAATTACATCGTGGTCGACGTCGATGGCGGCGTGCACGACGCGATGTACGCCCATCTGAAGGGGCCAGCGCTCCCCAAGCTCGGCACTCAGATCGCCGCTGGTACGCCGCTTGGCGAAGTCGGCGACACCGGTCGTGCGGATGGTTGCCACCTGCACTTCGAGCTGTGGAACGGAAACTGGCAGGGAGTCGGCGGCGCCGGAACCCCGGTCGATCCCCTCCCCACGCTCCGCCAGTGGGCCGCCGGCCCCGGCGTGCTCGCCGCACGCTGACTCGCCAGAAACGCGAGGAGGCGCTCGTCGGCGCCCGCGCACTTACTACCCGGCGGCGGCCCTCCGCACGAATTCAAATTCATTCGCCCAAAACGGTGACGGCCAATACGGTGGCCGCCGTGACTCAGCTGCTTCGCGTGCACCGGCTCTTCCCGCGCATCGCAGGCGCAACAGTCCGCCTTCCAATGCGGAGCTTGGGGCTTGCGCTCACCGCAACCGTCCTCGCAGCGCC
This sequence comes from Solirubrobacteraceae bacterium, assembly GCA_032119595.1. Taxonomy (GTDB): domain Bacteria; phylum Actinomycetota; class Thermoleophilia; order Solirubrobacterales; family Solirubrobacteraceae; genus JAGIBJ01. The sequence continues at coordinate 206,575 of JAUMBQ010000005.1, forward strand.
CGCCACCGCAGGCGCCGCAGTCACGCCCGTCGACCTCACGGCCGTGGTGTCCGCCTCCAGCCCGGCCGGCGCTGGCGCTGACGCCACCTCTTCAGTGGTCGTTCGCAACGTTGGTGGAACCGCCGCGACCTCCAGCATTACGTTGCGTTTGGCCATAGACGGCCACACCGGAGCCAGCGCCTTGTCGGCGTCGGGAACCGGTTGGCGATGCGATATCACGGCCGGCGAGTGCAGCACAGAAGCCGACGTCGGCGCAGGCGCCACGCTCCCGCCGCTCACCGCGACCTACCCCGTGGCGTCCGGGCTCGGTAGCCGACCGTTGCAAGTACGGCTCTCGGCCACGGTCGTCTCCGCAAACGACACCGCCACGACGAACAACACCGCGTCGAGCACCGTTCCGGTGGTCGCCGCAGCGGGCAGCGATCTCGTGCACTCGATCGTTGCGTCAGTCCCCGTCCGTGCTGGCGCCCCTGCCAACTTCATTGCTCGCATCGAGAACGCAGGTTCGCGGGCTGCGACCGGCCGGATCGAGGTCCAGTTGACCGCATCCTCGTCTGGCGGGCCCATATCGGCCACCGGCGCCGGCTGGACGTGTCCGGCGGGCGGCGACCGCTGCGCTACGGATGCCGACGTCGCTCCCGGTGCCGCGCTTCCGGAACTGTCTGTAGTGGTTCCGACAAGCGCCGGGCAAGCCTACGCCTCCCTCTCTGGAAACGTGGTTATAGCCGGAGAATCGGTGCCGTCCAACAACAGTGCCTACGCCACGGCACCGGTACTCCAGTTCGGCGACGTGGATCTCGTCACTGCGGTCCAGAGCGGTCGTTCGACGGCCGGGTCGGCGGCGTCCTTCGGGGTCACCGTGCGCAACCTCGGCGGCACGGCCGCGACCGGACGCGTCGAAGTCCAGCTATCGGTCGGCGGGGGCTCCGCAACGGGCGCGCGGACCGGTTCTGGACTCGGCTGGTCCTGCCCCGGCGACGCCGACCGCTGCGTCACCGACGCCGATGTCGCTCCCGGCGCCGCACTTCCGCTCCTGACGATCTCGGCGCCGACCGTCGGCACGTTCGACCGGGGCGGCCAGGTGTCGCTGGCGGCGACTGCCTCCACACCCGGCGACGCCTTCTCCGCCAACAACTCGGGGCACACGAACTCCATGGTGGTCTCCCCTGGCGGCGCCGACCTACAGATGGCTGTCGCGCCCGGCGCGGCGGTCCGGCCTGGCGGCCAGGCGACATTCGTGGCGACTGTCCGGAATTCGGGCGCCGCTGCGACGACCGCGCGGGTAGAGGTCCGGCTCTCGCCGTCCGGAAACGCCGACGGGGTAGCGGCCGGCGCGGGCACAGGCTGGACCTGCCCGGCGACCACGAACACCTGCCTCAATGACATCGACGTCGCTGCGGGCGCGTCGCTGCCGCCACTGACCGTGTCGGTAGGAACGGTCGAGAACAACAACGCCACTTTCCTGGGCGCGACAGTCTCGGTAGCCGGCGACCGCGTCACCGCAAACGACGGTGCCTTCAGCACCGTCCAGCAGACGCGCAACGGCACGCCGATCGATCCAACCGTCTCACTTTCCGACCTCGGTCCGTGGACTCGTGGCGAGGAAGGCACCGCCACGACCACCGTGACGAACGCTGGCCCTTCCGCCGACGGCCCCCTCTCCGTGACGCTGTCCTCGCCCTTCCCCGGAGCGCGGGCCACGGGCCCTGGGTGGTCGTGTACGTCGTCGCTCGCCTGCGCCCATCCCGGGCCAGTGCCGGCAGGGGGCGCACTACCGCCGATCTCCACGACCTTCACCGTCCCCTCCCGTGGCGGTGGCGAAGCCGTGTCCTTCAGCGCGTCTGTCACGGCAGCCGCCGACACGATCCCGGAGGACAACGGCGTCTCCGGCACCGGGACCGTGAGCGGCCCCAAGACTGACGTGGCCCTGTCGATCGGTGACCCCGGCGGGTGGCGGCTAGGCCGCTCCGCCTCGTTCGTCACGTCGGTCGGCAACGCCGGGAGCGCGGCGGCAACCGGCCGTACGACCGTCCGCATCGACGCCCCTTCCCCCGGGGCCACCGCGACCGGCAGCGGTTGGAGCTGCACCTCGTCTCTGATCTGCTCGCACGCCGGCACGATCGCCCCCGGCGCGAGCCTCCCGGACATCACCACCGCGTTTTCGCTCCCGGCCCGCGACGCCCTCGAAAGCCGCGGATTCAGCGCCTCGGTCGAGAACGCGTCGGACGAGACCGACAGCAACAACGCCGCGACTGCGTCAACCGGCATCAGCGGCGCCGTCGTCGACGTCGTGGCGTCGCTGGGTCGCGTCGGGCCCTGGCAGATCGGACAGGAGGGCACATTCCAGACGAACGTGCACAACACCGGAACGGCCGCCGCCACGGCACCGACGGTCCTCCGACTCTCGGCGCCCTTCTCCGGCGGCCGCGCCACCGGCGACGGCTGGTCCTGCACGTCAGACCTGGTCTGCTCGCATCCGGGGCCCATCGCGGCCGGAGCGTCACTTCCAACCGTTACGACGTCGTTCCGCGTTCCGAGCCGTGACGTGCTCGACGGGTCGTCCGTGAGCGCGACCGTCAGCTCCGACGCCGACGCGATCACCGGCAACAACACGGCGACGTCGAGCGGCGTGACCGCAGGGCCGGCGATCGATCTCACCCCGCTCGTCGCCGTCTCGGCGCCCTGGCAGCTCGGTGAACTCGCCTCGTTCTCCACGCGCATCACCAACTCAGGATTCCGCGCTTCGCAAGGCAACATTGTCGTGCAGCTCCAGACGCCCTGGTCCGGGGACACCGCGATCCAGGGCGACGGCTGGACCTGTAATGAGAGCCTGGTCTGCTCCCACGCAGGACCGCTCTCGGCAGGCGCCGTCCTCCCAGACCTCAAGGCCACTGGCCGGTTCCGTGCCGACCAGGACCCTAGCGTTGCAGGCGCCGCAGCCGGTCTCATCGCCGCCCCGGACGAGCTCTCGGCCAATGACGCCAGTGCGGTCACGGTCCCGCTCATCGCCACGAGCGGAGAGGACCGGCTCCAGGTGGCGATGACGCGGTCAAGTTCCGGCGACGTGTCCACCACGTCCGGAGAGGACGTCACCATCTCGGTTCGTGCGGCGGGCGCGCGCGACGCCGCCGCGCCCCTCAAGGTCGTCATCACGCCGAGCGCCGGAATCGTGCTCGAATCAACGACCGGCCCGGGCTGGACCTGCGGGACGCCAACGACCTGTGACCGCACCGTCTCGATCCTCGCAAGCGAGGCCTCCACGCTCACGTCGCACATCCGGGCCACCGACTCGGCGACGAGCCGAGAGTCGTTCGTCGTGTCGGCGAAAGGCGCCGCGGGCGCGGCGTCAGTCTCGACGCTTGCCCTCCCGCGGCGCGCGGCCGGCGGCGTAGACCTCGTCCACACGACCCGCTCCGCGACGCCGACTCCCGCTGGCGGCGTGGCGACATTCCGCACGACGGTCCGCAACGTCGGCGGCGACGCCGCGACCGGCCGGATCACCCTGCGGTATCGGCCATCGAGCGGTACCACCGGCGAGCCCGTGACGGCCTCCGGCGAAGGCTGGAACTGCGTCGGATCCGGCAACCTCTGCCGGACCGACACCGACGTCGCGGCCGGCGGCACGCTCCCGGATCTGATCGTGCCTATCAACACCACCACCGACGTCCGCAGTGCGGGCACCGCGGTGCTCATGAGTTCGGTCGACATCGCCAACGACCGTGAACCTGCCAACAACGACGCCAGCGGCCAGTCGCCGCTCTCGGTCCGTGCTGGGACCGACCTGGCTCTGGGCATCCGTGGTGCGGCCGCGACGGCCGCTGGCTCCGCCGCCCGGTTCCAGATCTCCGCCCGGAATGTCGGTACGACCGTTCGCTCCGGCAGGACCGAGCTGCGCCTCACCCAACAGGGACGCGTTTCCGAACTCCGAGCCTCCGGTCCTGGCTGGTCGTGCCCGTCGTCGAGCGACCGCTGCTTCACCGATGCCACCGTCGCGGCCGGTGCCGCCTTGCCCGAACTCGTGGTTGAAGCCGTCAGTAGCCGCGGCCTCACCGGCGACAGTCCATTCGCCGGGCTCGCCGTCTCGTTCATCGGTGGCGACGTGGACTCCGGCAACGACTCCACCTCCCTGACTGTTCCGATCGTCGCGGCGACCTCCGGCGATCTCGCGCTCCGGGTGCGCGGTGGCGTCTCGAAGGCCGGCGAACCCGCGCCCTTCGTGATCACCGGTACCAACACCGGCCCCTCGGCCGTCACCGAGCGCATTGAACTGTCGCTGTCAGCGGGCGGCCAGGCAGTTGCCGGCGTGACCATCACCACCGAGAGCAACGGGTGGAGCTGCCCAGCTGACGCCGGCCGATGCGTCACCGACACGGACGTGCCCGCTGGCGGCGCTCTACCGGCGCTCGAAGTGGGCGTCCCGACGCAGGCGGATGCACCGTCCGGCGGCAGCACGGCCGGTCTGAACGTCCGCATCATCGCTCCAGCCGACCCGATCCCGGCCAACGACGATGCCTCCGGGACGGCTGTCCTGTCGACGCGTACCGCCGTCGACCTGGTCGGCCACGTCGACGCTCCCGTCGGGCTGGTATCCGCCGGTTCACCCGCGGTCTTCTCGGGCGTAGTGACCAACCTCGGGACCGCGACCGCGACCGCTCGGACCGAGGTAAATGTCGGCAGCCAGCAGGCGACATCGTCGGTGTTCTCGACTGGCGGCTGGACCTGTCCGCTCTTCACCGGCCGGTGCGTCAACGACACCGATATCCCCGCCGGTGGGTCCCTGGCGCCGCTGCGGATCGAGGTGCCCACCTCCGACGCAGAGTTCGCAACGCGCTACGCCTACGGCGGCATCTCCTTCTTCAGCGACGACGACGCGGTCTCAAGCAACAACAGCGCGTCCGCCGGGGCGTTCGTCGTCGGGAACGCCCTCAGCGCACGAGCACGCCTCAGAACGGCCGTCACCCTAGCCGCGAGTCCGTCCTCAAAGCCCGTGGTCGCCGTGACCCGCATCTCCAACACCGGTTCGGCGGACGCGATCGGGACCATCACCGCCCACGTGTCAGGGTTCGGTGCCGCGTCGCCGGACGGGAACGGCTGGAGCTGCCAGGTGGAGAGCGGCTCCGGCTGGGCCTGCACGCATCCCGGCCCGCTCGGCGCTGGTGCGACGCTGCCGGCTCTCACGACCACCGGCGCCCCCCGCCCGTCCGAGAACCCCGGCCAGATCGGGTTCCGAGCATCGGCCGAGACCGATAGCGCGTCGGTCGACGACGACGACGCCAGCGCCGAGGCTTCCGTGGGCGTCGGCGGCCAGGGCACCGACCTCGTGGCCGTCCTCGGCGACCTCGGCTCGTGGAGCCTCGGCTCCCCTGCTTCGTTTACCACCACCGTCCGCAACCTTGGCGCGACCATGGCCGCTGGTCCCACGACCGTCCGGATCTCCTCGCCGTACGCCAGTGGCGCTCAGGCCAGCGGCACGGGCTGGGTCTGCACCGCACAACTCGTGTGCACGCACGCTGGCGACGTGGCCGGGGGCGATGCACTTCCGGCGATCACGACCGGGTTCGAGGTTCCGGCCACCGATGCCCTCGGAGCCGCCGGTGCCGATGTCTCCATCGAGTCTGTAAGCGACCAGGTACTCACGAACAACCGGTCGTACGCCTCTGGTGGACCGGTCGGACCCACGCCCGATCTCTCCGTCGACCTTGACGGCACCCCGGCGCTTCGGCCGGGCGAGGACGGTGGGGTCGCCGTCGTAGTCAGGAATCGCGGCCCGGTCGCTTCCGCGAGCGATGTGACCGTGCGGATCAGCAACAGTCTGGCCGGGGGCCAGGCGACTGGCGACGGTTGGATCTGCACCACGTCGCAGGTCTGTTCGCACGCGGGCCCAGTACCCGCCGACGGGTCGCTTCCGCCACTCACGACCGAGTACTCGGTCCCGACGCGTGATGCTCCCGCGAATTACAGCCTCAGCGCGAGCATCGACCCGGTCGGTGACCGGTTCACGACCAACAATGCCGTTACCGGCAGCGCCGGGATCGGTGGTTCCGACGTCGACATCACTGCAACCGTCGATACCGTCGGCCCCTGGCGGGCCGGCGAGAGCGCCTCCTACGTCGCTCGCGTGCGGAACGTCGGCAACGCGGCCACTACCGGCGACGTGACCGTCCGGCTCGATGCGCCGTTCAGCGGTGCCGAGGCGCGCGGCGACGGCTGGATCTGCACGTCCGTCCTTGTGTGCACCCACGTCGGCGTAGTAGCGCCAGGCGCGGGGATCCCGGATCTGGCGATCAGCTTCCCGGTGCCAAACAACGCCGTCGGCACCGCAGGCGCGGGCGTGAGCGTCTCGGCCGGAGGAGACCAGGTCTCGACCAACAACGCCGTGGCCCTCTCCACCGGGTTTGGTGTCCCGGCGACCGAACGGCGCGCCGCGGTCTACGACGTCGCGTTCGAGTCGCCCGAGCTGCCGCGTGGCGGCAGCTCCCGCGTGCGCGTCGCAGCACTGGAGGACGCCGACCTTGCCGGTGCGACGTTCACGGCCATCCTGCCCGCTGGCACCTCGATTGAGCCAGCGCCGCCGCAGACACGCCTGCTGAACCCGACGGTCACTCCCGACGGCGATCAGACCTCGGTTCGCTGGGTCGTCGCCGCCGCGACCCCCACCCGCACCGACCTCACGTTCGCCGTGCGGGCAGCCCCGACGGCGACGCTCGGCAATGCGCTCGTCGAGACTCGCTTGGAGTCGAGGTACACGGCCGATCCGGAACGCGCCCAACCTCAGTTCTCGATCGTGCAGGCCGCAATCACCGACCACGCACCGAGGCGCATCGCACGCGTGACTGAACAGACGATCGACATATCAGGGGCCCACCTCGATGACGGCTTCTCCTGGGAGCTGCGCGTCGGGGCCGCCCGCTCCCGCGCGACCTCCTCTGGCGGAACGCGTTCGTCCCGCTCGTTGAGGTTCAACACCACGTCGTTGCCTGTCGGCGGCTCTGCCCAGCTCGTCGCTTTGTCCGGGGACACGGTGGTCGCGACCATGCCCGACACGCTCACCGTCGAAGGCGCGGTATACCGGGACCCGGAGATCACCGTGGTCGGCCCGACCGCAGTGCGGCTCAACACCAAGGGATCGTTCTACGTATCGGTGACCAACCCATCGAACGCCGACATCAAGGAGGTCCCCGTCGTGATCTCGGTGCCGAAGGACGTCGAGCTCATTCCGGACGGCGAGGGATCACGCGAACTCCAGTCGCTTGTGATCGACCGGCTCACCACTTCGGCCGTGCCTGAGGTGGCAAGGATCTCCGAGGAGGACGCGGCGGTGCTCAAGGCCGAGCTTCCGTCAGCGCCCGACACCTATGTGAACACCGATACCGGCCGGACTGAGTCCGTCTCGGTGGTTCCGTCGATCCCCGCCGGGGGCACTGCACGTGTGAAGGTGACGACGATCCCAAGAGCGGTGGTCACCGCACCGGTCACGGCCACGGTGCCGGTGGACCGCCAACTATTCAGCAGTACCGGCACGGTCTCCCCCATCTCCCGCTCGACGGCGATCTACGCCCGCACCGGAAGCATCCCGAGCAACGTTGACTGCAGCGGCGAATACGCCTCGTTCTGCGCCACGGCCGACGCGTATATGGGGAGCCTCAACGACATCCGCACCCTTGCCAGCGGATCGATGTGCATGTCGTTCTCCGGGCTCACGCTCGGGTTCGTCGGGAGCAACTGCTCGATGAGCGTCTCGGGCGCGGTTCAGAGCCACGCGGAGAAGAGCGTGCTCAAGAGGATTCCCGGAGCGACACTCTTCAAGAAGATCTTCGGCATTTACGGGCTGGTGAAAGGGCTCTTCGACACCGCCGATAAGATCGAGAAGCGCTTCGACGACACCCGCTTCGGGGTGCAGGCGCTCGATCCCAACGACAAACTGAGCCCCGCCGGCTATGGCACCGCCCACGACATCACCGGCGACGACCCGATCCCGTATGTCATCAGGTTCGAGAACGTCGCCAGTGCAAGCGCGGCAGCACAGCGGGTCGATGTGACCGACGAGCTACCCGCGGTGCTCGATGCTTCGTCGGTACGCATCGTCGCGGCCGATGTCGGCGGCACAGCCCTCGACCTCTCGACCGGCACCCTTGACGGCGATGTGCGCAGAACGACTGGTTCGGCCATGCTCGACGAGTCAACCGAGCGCTCCGTCGGCCTGACGGTGAGCGTCGATACGGACACCGGACGTTTGGAGGCGTCGTTCCGCGGGCCACCGAATCTCGAAGACCCGTTCACGCCGACCCCGTACGCCGACTTCTTGCCGCCGAACGACGCCACGGGCCGCGGCGAGGGCTCGCTGACGCTTGAGGTCACCCCGATCGCGTCGGCTTCCACGGGGACCGAAATCCGGAATGTCGCGTCGATCGTCTTCGACCCGCATGCCGGCGGCCCAACGATTCTCACGCCTCCGGCGCTCAACCGGCTCGACCGCTCGCCGCCCGTCGTTGCTGCCAATGGGGTACCGACCGAGGTCAAGACGCCGGCATTCCTCCCGTTCACGGCTTCCGATGCTGGGACCGGGGTGACCTCGATCAACGTGGTCCCGATCCTCGGGGCGCAGCGCCTCACTTCGATCGTGGTGCCCGCCGCCGAGCGGACGTTCGCGTTCGACGGCGCTCCGGGCACCTACCGGTTCGAGATCACCGTCCAGGACGGTGTCGGGCATTCCGCGACGTCAACGTCGCCGGAGGTGCAAGTGCGCGCTCCCGAAGTGACGCCGACACCCACGCCCACACCCACACCCACACCCACACCCACACCCACACCCACACCCACACCGGTCCCGAGCCCGACCACTGAGCCGGCCATGCCGACTCCACCGCCAGTCGCGACACCGACGCCCACCCCAATCACCACGACGCCCGCGCCGTCAATCGTGCCCAGCGCGGAACTGGTCCCTGAGGCCCCGAGGGCGGCCTCTACCCCGGCACCCGGCGGGAACATCCCGGACGCTCCCACGTCTCGGGAGGGGGTGAGCGCCACCGTCCAGAAGGTGAAGCTCGCTCAGGTTGGCAAGAAGGGCGTCCCGATCAAACTCGCCCTCTCCGGGGCAGTGACCCGTTGCACCCTGACTCCAGCGGTGACCGTCAAGGAGCTGAAGCGGCTGAAAGCGTCGACGAAAACGAAGTTCACGTCGACGGAGATCACCGTGCGTGGGGTCTCCGCAGAAGCGGCCGTGCGCTTGCCGAAGGGCCTCATCGGCAAGCTCGCCAAGGCGAAGAAGCTGACTCTCGCCATCGCGGTGGACTGCCGCTCGGCGACCGGCAGCGCCAAGACGGTCGTGACCACCACCGTGAAGAAGTAGAGCGAACCGGACTCTGATCGAAAACGCCCCTGGCCGTGATCGTGGGCTGGCCGTGTCGCTGTCCGAACTGCCATGCTCAGCGCCGACTATGCGGAACCGTCTTGTCTGACTCGGCTCCTCCGGCCCTCCCGGTCACCGACGGGCACCGCGAGGACCTGCGAGCTGACTGCTCACAGTGCTTCGGCCTGTGCTGCGTCGCGCTTCCGTTCGCCAAGACGGCCGATTTCGCGATCGACAAGAGCTATGCGGAGCCCTGCCCGAACCTGAACGACGACTTCCGCTGCCAGATCCACGACCGCCTGCGCGAAAGCGGCTTTCGAGGCTGCACGGTCTACGAGTGCTTCGGCGCCGGCCAGAAGACCTCGCAGGGGACCTTCAAGGGCGTCTCATGGCGCGCCGACCCGGCCAACCGGTTGCCGATGTTCGAGGTTTATTCGGTGCAGCGGGTACTCCACGAGCTGCTCTGGTACCTCACCGAAGTCCGTGACCACCCGTCGGCAAGGCCGCTTCACGCCGCACTTGACGAGGCCCTCTCCGAGACCCGCCGGCTCACCGAACTCGATGTCGAGTCGCTCCTTCGGCTCGACTACGACGAGCACCGGGCCGACGTGAGTTCTCTGCTGCTGGATGCCAGCGAGATGATCCGCGCCGACGCCGTCCGGAGCGTCGGGCGTCGCGGCAAGAAGCCTGGCCGCGGCCCGGACTTCATCGGCGTCGATCTGCGCCGCGCCGATTTCCGTGGTGCTGATCTGCGCGGGGCGTACCTCATCGCGGCGAACCTCGCTGGCGCCGACCTGCGGTTCGCGGATCTCATCGGCGCTGATCTGCGCGATGCCGAACTCACGGGTGCCGATCTCACGGGCAGCCTTTTCCTCACCCAGACGCAGCTCAATGCCGCCAAGGGCGACCGCTCCACCAAGCTCCCGCCAGCGCTCTCGCATCCAGGCCACTGGCTCGCGAAGCGCTGAAACGCAGAAGGGCGACCACCTCGCAGTGATCGCCCTTCAAGGATCATTGAATAACGCTGCGGGCGTTACTCCCACTCAATGGTGCCCGGGGGCTTTGAGGTGATGTCGAGGAGGACGCGGTTGACGTCGCGCAGCTCGCCCATCATGCGCGCCGCGACGCGCTCGAGGAGGTCGTACGGGAGGCGAGCCCAGTCGGCGGTCATCGCGTCGTCGGACGTGACGGCGCGGATGCCGACGGCGTAGCCGTAGGTGCGTTCGTCGCCCTGAACGCCAACCGTGCGGATGGCGGGCAGGACACAGAACGACTGCCACAGCTCGCGGTAGAGGTCAGCGGCGCGGATCTCTTCCTGGAGGATCGTGTCGGCGTCGCGCAGGATCTGAAGGCGCTCCTTCGTGACCTCTTGGCCGACGATGCGGATCCCGAGGCCAGGCCCCGGGAACGGCTGGCGCCACACGAGGCGCTCGGGCAAGCCAAGCTCGATCCCGACGGCACGGACCTCATCCTTGAAGAGCTGCCGCAGCGGCTCGACGAGTTCGAACTGGAGGTCGTCCGGCAGCCCACCGACGTTGTGGTGGCTCTTGATCGTCGACGAGCCCGGACCGCCGCCGGACTCGATCACGTCGGAGTAGAGCGTGCCCTGCACGAGGAAGTCGACATCGCCGAGTTTGCGAGCCTCTTCCTCGAAGACGCGGATGAACTCGCCGCCGATGATCTTGCGCTTGGTCTCCGGGTCGGTCTGACCGGCGAGGCGCGCCAGGAAACGCTCCTCAGCATCGACCGCCACAAGAGGGATGTGGTACTGGTCGCGGAAGGCCTTGATGACCTGGTCGCCCTCGTTGTTGCGCATCAGCCCGTGGTCGACGAAAACGCACGTGAGCTGGTCGCCGATGGCCTTGTGCACGAGCACGGCCGCCACCGAGGAGTCGACGCCGCCGGAGAGGCCGCAGATGACGTGGCGGTCGCCGACCTGCTCCTGGATCAGGCGCACCTGCTCCTCGACGATGTTCGCGGCCGACCACGTGAGCGACAGCCCAGCGATGTCTTGCAGGAACCGACGCAGGACAGCCTGGCCGTGCGGGGTGTGCACGACCTCCGGGTGGTACTGGATGCCGTAGATCTTGCGCTCGTTGTTTTCGAGCGCCGCGACGGGCGAACTCGTCGACGAAGCGAGCGCGGTGAACCCGGGCGGCGCTTCGTAGACGGTGTCGCGGTGACTCATCCAAACCGGCTGCTCGGTGGGCAGATCCGCCAGGAGCGTGCCGGGCGTCTGCACCGTCAGCTCGCTTCGGCCGTACTCACCGACGTCGGCACCCTCGACCTTGCCGCCCAGGGCATGGGCCAGCAGCTGCATGCCATAACAAATGCCCAGGACCGGAACGCCGAGGTCCAGCAGACGCTCGTCGAGTTCGGGAGCGCCCGGTGCATACACCGAGGCGGGCCCGCCGGACAGGATGATCGCCTGCGGCGGATTGGCACTGAGTTGTTCGATCCCGACATGCGCCGGAAGCAGCTCGCTGTACACGCCGAGCTCGCGGACGCGCCGCGCGATCAGCTGCGAATACTGCCCGCCGAAGTCGAGGACGACGACCCGCTCGTGTGCGGCCGTAGCCAGCTCAGGAGCGTCGGCGCCTGCCGGGGAACTCACTAGGACTTGCCGCCGCGCGAGCCCATGCCGACGCCCTGCGAGTTCTGCAGGAGCTTGCCTTCGGTCTGGAGCGACGGAGCGACCATGACTTCGGCGCGGTGGAACTCGGCGATGTCCTTGTAGCCCGTGGTGGCCATCGAGGTCTTGAGGGCACCCATCAGGTTGAAGGTGCCGTCGTTCTCGTGGGCCGGGCCCGTGAGGATCTCGCTGAGCGTGCCGTTCTGCACGGTCTGCACGCGAGCTCCGCGCGGAAGATCCGGGTGGAACGTCGCCATGCCCCAATGGAAGCCGCGGCCCGGTGCCTCGTGGGCACGAGCGAGCGGGCTGCCGATCATCACGGCGTCGGCGCCGCAGGCGAAGGCCTTGGAGATGTCGCCACCCGTGCGCATGCCGCCGTCGGCGATCACCTGCACGTACTCGCCGGTCTCCAGCATGTGCTGGAGGCGGGCCGCCGCGACATCGGCAATCGCCGTCGCCTGGGGAACACCAAGGCCGAGGACGCCGCGCGTGGTGCACGCCGCACCCGGGCCGACACCGACGAGCACGCCGGCAGCGCCGGTGCGCATGAGGTGAAGGCCAGCGTGGTAGCTGGCGCAGCCACCGACGACGACAGGGATGCCGACCTCGCGGATGAACTGCTTGAGGTTGAGCGGCGGACGCGACTCGTCCTCGGAGACGTGCTCCGCGGAGACGACGGTGCCCTGGATCACGAGAATGTCGAGGCCGGCGTCGAGCGCGGCTTCGTAGTGCGCCGCGACGCGCTGCGGGGTGAGCGAGGCCGCGACGACGACGCCCTGGTCCTTGATCTCCTTGATCCGCTGCGGGATCAGGTGCGGCTTGATCGGCTCCTGGTAGATGCGCTGCATCTCACGGGTGGCCTCGTCCTTGGGCAGCTTCGAGATGCGCTCGAGCTGCTCCTCGGCGTCCTCGTAGCGGGTGAAGATGCCCTCGAGGTTGAGGACGGCCAGCCCGCCGAGCTTGCCGATGATGCCGGCCGTCGTGGGAGACACGACGCCGTCCATCGCCGAAGCGAGCAGCGGAAGCTCGAAGCGGTAGTCGCCGAGCTTCCACGAGATGTCGACATCATCGGGGTCGCGGGTTCGGCGGGAAGGGACGATCGCAATGTCGTCGAATCCATAGGCGCGGCGCGCCTTCTTGCCTCGACCGATCTCAATCTCCATGCGTGGTGCAACCCCAGGGTGGTCGAAGCGCCCCCTCATCGGGGCAGCTGTGAACGAACGAACGCCGCGGTGCCGGTGCTGCCTGAGAGGGGCAGGACCAGAACCGGACCAACGACTCTAGCAACGCTCCCGGAGGGTGGATCGCCCGGTCAGGCAAGGGCACCGCGTGCAGGGAGAACCTGCCGCTAACCGGGCGCGCCTCCGCCTTCGTCAGGCGGTGGCGGGGTCAGCCTGGAGCTCGGCGAGCTCGACCATGTCGAAGAGGCGGGAGACCTCTTCGGGGTCGACGACGCCGGCACCAAGCCGCTGGGTGGAGTCGGCGCCGCACGCAACGGCGTATCGGAGCGCATCGTCGTCCGGGCGGCCTTGGTACCGCGCCGCGAGGAATCCGGCGAGGAACGCGTCGCCCGCGCCGATCGGAGCGACCGCTTCGCGCTGCGGGATGCGCGCTCGCTGAACCTTGATGCCGATGCCGTTCTTGAGCGCCGCCGCACAGCCGTCCGGCAACGTGATCAGCGCTTCCTGGGGCCCGAGCCGCCGCACCGCGCCGAGCGCGTCGAGCAGCTCTTCGTCGGCGTCGCCGGAGAACTCGTAGCCGACGAGTTCTTCGGCCTCACGGCGGTTTGGCGACACGACTGCCGGTCCGGACCGCGCCGCGTGCTGGAGGACCTCGCCTTCGGCGTCCACCGCGACGGTGACCCCGGTCGAGCGCAGGTCGCGCACCAAATCGCCGTAGAGCGTCGGCTCCACGCCACGGGGGAGCGACCCCGCGAAGATCACGATCGCGGCCCCAGATGCCAGGTAAAGCAGTTTGTCGCGGAACAACTCGACCTCGGCCTCGCTGACCTGCGGGCCGCGCTCGTTGATCTCCGTCTGGATGCCATTCGTCGGATCGAGGAGCGCCGTGTTCGTGCGGGATTCCTCCCGGATCCGCACGAAGTCGCTGAGGACCTGCTCGGCCGTGAGGGCCTCGACAATGCGCGTGCCGGTCGGTCCGCCCTGGAAGCCGGTGGCGATGACGGGCACGCCGAGGCGCTTGAGCGTGCGGGCGACGTTGACGCCCTTGCCGCCCGGAAGCGTGCCCTGCTCGACCGTGCGATGACGGCGGCCGGGCTGGAAGTTCGGAACGATCAACGTCTTGTCGATCGCGGCATTCAGGGTGACCGTGATGATCATGGTGCGGACGTCCGCTCCGTCGGTTCGACCGGCGCGGGAGCGCTCGGACGGGTCGTCGGGCGCCCTGTCCTGAGCGCCCGCACGATCGTCAGGCTACCGCCCAGCACCAGAAGAAGGGAGAGCAGCGTTCCCTGCCAGTGGTCGCCCAGCCATTCGCCGAGCGCCGCCAGCGTGCCCTGCCGCTCGACCGCCGTGGCGGTGACGAGTGGGACCGTCTCGACGAGTTTGCCGTTCACGCGAACTTGCGCCGTGCCGACGGCCGTCCCCTCCGCGACCGGCGCTTCCAGCCCAGGCGACATCGACACAGGCTTCAGCGTCACCTTCGCGCCCTTGGGGACGACGCGCACCAGCGCCTTCGGCGTGATCGCGTCGACCGACTCCACCTTGCCGCTCATCACCGGGACCGTGGCGACCTGCTCGGCCTTCGCGACGATCTCGCGCTTGACGAACAACTGGCTCGCCCACCGCATGAGCTTCACTGTGTCGGCGTCGCGCGCGGCCTCGCTCGGGTCGCCGAGGACCGCCGACACGACGGTCACGCCGCCCTTGGTCGCCGAGCCGACGAGCGAATACCCGGCGCTCGTCGTGTGGCCGGTCTTCATCCCGTCGATCACGCCGCCTCCAGGCAGTTTGGTGCCGAGCACGCGGTTGCGGTTGAAGATGGTGCGACTGACCGAGCCGCTGGTGAGCGTCAGTTTGGGCCGCTTGACGACGGTCCGGATGAACGGATTGTTGTGTGCGGCGACGCCAATCCTCGCGAGTTCGAGCGCCGTGGTCTTGTGGGTCGGCGCGTCGAGCCCGATCGAGTTCGTGAAGTGCGTGCGCGTGAGGCCGAGCTCCTTGGCCTTCGCGTTCATCTGCGCGACGAATTTGGCCTTGGTGCCGGCGGTGCGGACAGCCACGGTCTGCGCGGCGTCATTGGCCGACGGCAGCATCATGGCGCGCACCAGATCGGCAAGGGTCATCTTTTCGCCGCCGACGAGGCCAAGGCGCGTCTCGGCGGCCGAACCGCCGTAGTCGATGGCGGTGTAGACGGTCCCGAGTGCCTTCTCGTCGAGCGCGACCAGCGCCGTCATCAGTTTGGTGGTGGACGCCATCCCGCGCTGCTGATTGGCGTTCTTGACGTAGACCACGGTCCCCGTCGTGGTCTCGATCACGGCAGCCGACGGCGCGATGATCGTCGGCGGCGCCGCGGACGCCGTCGGGGCAGCGAGCAGCGACGCGGCGAGAACCGGCCCCAGGAGGCGGGTGCGCCTGCGCGTCATCGGGCGGCTGCCGTGCGCCGGCAGGCGTCGCGAAGCTCGAGGGCGGCGGCGTGCGCGGCCGTGGCGGGGTCGCCGCCGGTCGTCTCGTGGGCGCGAGCCACCGCGCGGGAGACGGTGATGAGGCCTCCGCCGAGACCAGGTACGAACGCGGCAGAGAGCGCATCGACGGTGCCGCCTTGGGCGCCGACCCCGGGGAGCAGGAACGGAGCGCGCGGCATCAGCGCGCGCAGCGCGGTCACGCGATCCGGTGCGGTGGCGCCGCAGACGGCGCCGGCATCCGCAAGGGCGCCACGGCCGTCGTCGAGCGCGGCGACCTGTGCGGCCACACGCGCCCACAGCGGCTCGCCCGTGCTGAGCTGCTGCTCTTGGAAGTCGGCGGCACCCGGGTTCGAGGTGCGGACCAGCACAAAGATCCCTCCCCCCACGCGGCGTGCCCGCGCCAGGAAGGGAGCGATCGCATCGCTGCCCATCAGCGGGTTGACGGTGACGGCGTCGGCGCCGAGGCCTGGCGCGTGCCCCCACGGCGTGTCGTGGCCGTCGAACAACGAAGCGGCGTACGCCTCAGCGGTGACGTCGATGTCGCCACGCTTGCCATCGGCGATCACGAGCAGGCCAGCGTCGCGGGCGATCCGGGCGACGGCGTGGAGCGTCGCCCAACCAGGAGGCCCGAGTTGTTCGAACGACGCGAGCTGGAGCTTCACGCCGACACACGCTTCGCCTGCGGCGTCGATCAAGCGACGGCAATGCTCGAGCACGGCGACGGCGGCGAAGGCTGCAGGGCGCGCGGCGTCGTCGTCGGCGGCCCAGCTGAGACCGAGCGAGGCAAGTGCCGACGCTGGGTCAGTTGGGAAGACGCCGGGCCAGAGGCGGGCCGGGTCCGGGTCGAGCCCGAGGACGAGTGGGGTCCCGCGACGCTCGCAGGCATCGGCGAGACGGTCGCCGAACGGCGGGGCTGAGGCAGGTGCGGACACTGGCGAGCGATGGTAAGGCACGAGGGACGCGACATCGCCGCCGCCCGATCCGCGACGATGGAGCCGTCGGGCGACGTCGCCCCACGCTCTCTTATGCAGTTCGAACGCATCGCCTGGTCGGTCACGATCATCATCGGCTTGATCGCCGCACTGTTGTTCTTCCACAACGGCTTCCGCGGCTACGGCCTGCTGTCGGTCCTGCTCTCGCTCGCCGCGTCGGTCAACCTCGCGCCGGGCAAACACGCGGGCGACTAGACCGCACGGCCTGCGGCGACGCGGCAGCCAAGCCCCGGCGACGAGCGATCACCTGGACGACTCAACGCCCGGGCGACCGAGCAGCCATATGGACGACTTAGGTACTCGCGAGCTCTTCGAGCACCGGGACGAGCAGGCGCACGGCGGCGCCGCGGTGGCTGATCGCGCCCTTCTCGGCATCGGTCATCTCAGCCATGGTGCGTCCGTTCGGGTCGTCGCTCGCGAGGAACACAGGGTCGTAACCGAACCCTCCGTCTCCGCGCGGTGCGTCCGCCATGGTGCCGGCGCATCGTCCCTCCACGGTCCGCTCGGTTCCGTCCGGCAGGACGACCGCAATCGCGCATACGTACGCCAGGCCTGAGCCGACGGGCGCATGGTCGATCAGCTTGGCCAGGTTCTCCGCGTCCGTCGCGTCTTCACCCGCATATCGCGCCGAGCGCACGCCCGGCGCGCCATCGAGCGCGTCCGCGATCAGCCCAGAATCGTCAGCGATGGCCGGGACTCCGAGGGCCGCGCAGGCCGCCCGGGCCTTGATCAGGGCGTTTCCGACGAAGTCCGGCGCCGTCTCCGGGGGCAGCTCGACCTCGGCTGGAAGCGCGGTCAGCGTGTGGCCGGGGAGCAGGTCGGCGAGTTCGCGGACCTTGTGGTCGTTGCGGGTCGAGAGCACGAATCGCATGCGGGTCAGGCGTCCTGTCGATCGGTGGCCACCAGCTGGCGGAAGGCCTCGCCGCGGGCCTCGAAGTCCTTGAAATGCGGCTGGCTGGCCCCGGCGGGCGACAGCAGCACGGTGGCGCCGAGCGGGCTGTCGCGCCGGGCGATCTCGACGGCCTGCTCAAGCGTGGTGGCGGCGGCGACGTGGTCGGCGGCGAGCCCAGCAGCCAGTGCGGCCTCCGCGATCTTCGGCCCGGTGTCCCGCAGCGTCACGAGCCGAGCCTGACGTCGCGCGAGTACTTGCCCGAGTTCGCCAAAGTCTTGCCCGCGGTCGAGCCCGCCGGCGATCAGCGTGATCGAGGGCGAACGCGCGAAGCTGTCGAGCCCGGCGACCGTTGACTCGGGCGTCGTGGAGATGCTGTCGTTTACCCAGAGCAGGCCGTGGTGATCGCCGATCACCTCCAGGCGGTGCGGAAGCGCGACAAACCCGTCCAGCGCCTGCGGCAGGGGCGGTTCGGGAATGCCGAGCGCGCGCAGCGCCTCAAGGGCCGCGCAGACGTTGAGCGCGTTGTGGTCGCCTGGAAGCGGGAACTCGCTTCGCGCGAGCGCGACTCGGTCCCCGTCGACGATGCCAGCGCCAGTGAGGTCGTAACCGCCTGGCGCCCCGAACGCCAGGATGGGCGCTTCGGCGGCCGCGAGCGCGGCGTCGAGACCACGGTCGCGAGCGTTCGCGACGATCCGCTCGACGCCGGGCAGCGTGAGGAGGCGCAGCTTGTCGTCGCGGTAGGCCTCGAAGCTTCCGTGCCATGGGAGGTGCTCGGAATAGAGGTTGGTCACGACGACGACTCGGGCTGCCGAGGCCAGATCGGCGATCTGGTAGCTGGACAACTCGACGACGTAGAGATCGGCGGGCGGTTCGTCGAGCAGATCCAGCGCCGGACGGCCGACGTTGCCGGCCAGCTCGACCGCCAGACCAGCGCTGCGGGCGAGGTGAGCGATCAGCAGCGAGGTGGTGCTCTTGCCTTTGGTTCCCGTAACGGCGACGGCGTTGCGGGTCGGGTCTTCGGCCAGCCACAGCGAGGTGGCGGTCGTCAGGGGAACGCCGGCTTGCCGGAGTGCCTGCGCGGCAGGACCGTAGATCGAAACGCCCGGTGATCGCACGACCACACCGCAGCCAAGTAGCGCGTCGGCGATGCCTGCCCCCGACGCGATCGTCGTTTCAGCCCCGAACGAAGCCGCGTCTTCGGGCGAGATCGGTGCGTCGTCGACGACCGCACTGATGGTCGCGCCGGGCACCCGTCGCCGGAGCTGGTCGATCAGTGATCGCGTCTCGCGGCCGAGTCCCCAGACGCCGACCCGCGCGCCGTCAAGCTCCGAGAACCGCATCCGCGGCCGCCTGAAGGCTCGGTGGAATCGCATGCTCGGTGGACAGCGCGAGCACGGTGGCGGGGTCGCCGACATCGGCGCCGACGGTGTCGAGGACGTCGGAGGCAAGCTGCCTGACGACGAGATGCTCGTTCCACCGCGGGTCCGCGACGAGGAGCCGAAGCGCAGCGATCGATTCCTCTTCCTCCCCGACGCATTCGAAGGGTTTGTGCCCGCCGGTCGCCGTGAGGAGCGCGAACCCGTCGGCCTGTGCTGGGTCGGCGAGGAGGTCAGTGCCGAACACCGAGGCCAGATGCTCCGGGTCGTTGAACGGCGCGAGCACGAGATACACGAAGCGGCACTTCGGGCAGTCACGGCACCACGACTGCAGGCGCAGCGCGGGATCGAGGCGGAAGACGGCATTGCAGCTCGTGAATGCGTGGTGGTACTGGGGGAAGCGCGAGAACGCTCGCGCGATCCCCAGCTCCGATGCCGATCGCAGGATCGAGAAGTACTCCAGGCCAGGAGCCACATCGGCCAGAGCCGAGCGAAGGAGCTGCTCCGCGCGCAGGCTCTTGCTGAACTGGTGATTGACGACAATGCCGTCCCATTGCAGGTTGCCCTGAGAAGCGGAACGCTCGTTTGCCATGGCCACGGCGTCGTAGCCGTTCAAGGCCGCCGTGATCAGCGCGATCAGCGACACGATCGCGGTCACCGGAACGTGGCCGTTGAGCGCACCATCACGATTGAGCGGCCCGATCTGCGGGTCCAGGACACGATCCGCGATGAGCCGCGGCGCACCGGCAATCTCCGCCGTGCGGGCGATCGGCACGGCGTTCTTCACGGAAAACAGCCCGAACGGGCGACCAGACACACGCAGCGTCTCGATCGCCACCACGGAGTCTTTTCCGCCGCCGACCGGCACCAGCACGCCCCGATCGCCGGTCGCGATCGGCGCCCGGGGCGCCACTCCGGCGTCTGAAGCAAACACCGGCCGCGGCAAGCCCCCGGGGAGACGGTCACGGTTTTCGTACGCGAACTCCCCAAGCCCCTCGGAATACAACGCTTCCAAGAGGGCGGCGACCGCCGGAGTGGGGACCCCGGCCTCCGTCGCGACCAACGGTGGAGCCGCCAGCTTGAAGTAGCTCACGCCACCGACGAGGTGCAGCAGGCCAAGAAGGCCGTCGACCTGCGCCCGCTGCTCCTGCGTGACCGGCGCGTCGACCGGAACGACGACCCGCTCGACAAACTCGACGGCGTCGTCGAGCGCATATCGCAGGCTGATCTCTCCGGCCTCGGACAGGTCGTACGAGACGAAGCGGAAGGTCTTGCGGCCCTCGAGGACGCTCGGCAGCGCTCGGGGCTGGGCGCCAGCGATCACCGGGCTCAGCCTAGATGATCGGTTCCGTCGCCGTATGGCGTCACGGAATCGCACATCAGACAGTTCCCGGCGGCATCTGGTGGCGTGCGGGCGCCCGTGCGTCGTCACTTCTTGGAGTCGACCTTGTCGATCGAGGCACCGATCTGGTCGACGACCTTCTGACCGATCTTCTTGTCGCCGCCCATCGACTTCGCGCCACCCACGATCGCCGCGAGCAGGGTGGCCATGAGCAGCAACAAGCCGACGTACTCCACGGTCCCCTGCCCCACCTCACTGGCGAAGTGACGCATCGCGCCGCCTTGACGAACGAGTCCCGCGCGAACCCGCACCGATCGACGCAAACCTCGGCGCACGGGGAGCTGTGCCATCGGATCGATCGGCGCAAGCGCTGCCGGAGCGAGTCCACACGGGTCAGGACCGCCACAGGCGCGGAGATCGTGGGAGGTGTTGGCGTGCGTGGACATTGGGTGCTCCTGGCGTTGATGCAGCGCCGCATCGGGCGCCGTTGACTGGCACGACGCACGCTGCCGATCCAGGTGTGTCGTGTTTGCGCAAGGCCGTTCCAACTTTGCGCAGTGGGATCGTCGCCAGCGCCCACGCGCGATACTGCGCGGCGTGCGCGCGCTCGTGGTCAGCAACATGTGGCCGACGGCCCAGCGGCCTGCGCTCGGCACCTTCGTTCGCGATCAGGTGCAAGCGCTGCGCCGACGCGACGACGTGGAGGTCGAGGTCCACACGTTTCCGCCCGGAGGACGGCATTACGCGACCGCGATCCCCGGCCTCGCCCGACGCCGTGGCTACGACGTCGTCCACGCCCACTTTGGCCTCACCGCACTGCCCGCTCTGGCCGCAGGCGGCACCGTTCGGGGCGTCACGCTCCACGGCACCGACATGATCGCGCCCCGCTCGCGAAAGGTCACCCTGGCCGTGCTCCCGCGGTACGACGTGGTCGGCGTCCCCTCCGAGCACGCCCGCTCGTACCTCCCGCCGGCCCAGGCCAAGCGCGCACAGATCCTGCCGTGCGGCATCGACCTCCACACCTTCGTGCCCATCGACCGCGCCGAGGCTCGCCGGGCGCTCGGGCTCGACCCCGCCCGCCCCTTCGTACTCTTCCCGTACGACCCGGCGCGCGCCGTGAAGCGCCACGATCGCGCCGTGCTCGCGGCTGGAACGCACCCCCTCCAGTCCCTCGGCTATGAGACCCGCGACCGGATGCGGCTGTGGCTGAACGCGGCCAGCGTGGTGCTTTGCCCGGCCGACTGGGAGACCTTCGGGATGGCAGCCGTCGAAGCCGTCGCCTGCGGGACGACGGTGATCGCAACGCCGACTGGTGTCCACGCCGCAGCCCTCGACCCGATCGACTGGTGCCGCGCGACCCCGTTCGATGCCCAGGAATGGTCGGCGCTCGTCGACCGCGCGATGACCGAAGACGCCCAACACAAAGACGGCCCCCAGCGCGCCGCGCCCTGGTCTTCCGACACGATGGCGCAGCACCTTGTCGACGCCTGGAAGGCGGCGGCGGGGGCTCGCCGCCATCGCCAGGGGTAGACTGGCCGCCGGGTGCTCGGCACCCGCTCTCCCATGGCTCGAGACTCCAGTCCCTTCGCCCAGCGCCTCAAGGCGCTCGCCGGCCGTTCCGGCCGCCACGTCGGCGACGCCTCAGACGCCTCGGCCGCGCAGCGGCCCGTCGGCGATCACCCGGCCGACGCCTCCGCGGCGCCGACCGAGCCAGCCGCCTCGGACGCCACCGCGTCCGAGACACCGCAGGCCACTCCCACCGCGCCCGAGCCGTCGTCTGATGCCGGGCCTGAGCCGTCGTCTGCTGCCGCCGCCCCTGAGCCTTTGCCCGACGCCGCCACGCCGCCCGATGAGCAGCCGACCGGGGAATTCCCAGCTTTGTCGAACGAACAGCCGACGACCCAGACGCCGGCGTTGTCGGATGACCAACCGACGACCCAGACGCCGGCGTTGTCGGACGACCAACTCACGCAGACGCCTGCGGTCGCTCCGATCTGGCTCGACCCTCCGCAGTACGACGCGACTCCGGCGGCTGCCGCACCGTCAGGCAGTGTCGACTGGGCACCGCCGGCCGACGACGTGATCGAGCCACCGACCCAACCTTCCGATTCCTCCGTCGAGCCGTCGCCGTACCTCGGTGGCGAGTTCCAGGCCAATACGCCTTCACCGGCCGAAACACCTGCGTGGCAAGCCCCGTTCGAGCCACAGCCCGAATTGGGTATCGCGCCGCCCGCCCCGATCTGGGAATCCGAGGCACAGCACGCGTCGGATGCCCCGAGCGCCGCCAACCAGCCACCGATCTGGGCGCCGCTGTCGCCGACCGACCCCACGCCACCCGCCGCACCGTTTCCCGCAGCCACGGGTGACGACACGACACCAGCATGGGTCGCCGAAGCCGAGGCGATCGGCGAACCCACCGGAGCCATCGTCCCGCCGCCACGAGCCACGGGGGACACGTCGTTCCCCGCTCCGGGCGCATCGGTCCCAGACGCTGGCCCCACGTTGTCGCCCCCAGTCCTGCCGAAGAAGGCGCAACCCGCCGATTCGCCCTCGGACCAATCGCCGGAGTCCCTCGACGCCGAGCCCACGTCACACGAGCACCAGACCGCCTCGGGCAGCCTCGGCGACGCTGCTGCCCCGCAGGACGCGGCTGCACCTGAGTCGGCATCAACCGGGATCCCAACGTCGATCCCGGACGAAAGCGAACCCGAGTGGACGCCTACGGCGCTTCACGAGGCCTTGACCCTCCCGGGCGACGAGCCGGACGAAGCCGCGGCCGAGGACCAAGCATCGCCGGTCAGCGAAACCCCGCCACCCGCGGAGCGCGACGACCAGCCGACGCAGGTCAGCGCAGCCGTCCCCGAGTCGTCAGGACGCCGAAGCTGGCGCCCAGCGTTCGGTAAACGCAAGGCTTCAAGCGAGCCGGATGCCGCCGATCAGGCCGTGGACCAGCCCTCAAGCGACGCGAGGAGCGAGGCGCCTTCCGGGCTCACGGACGTCGAGGGCCCGGCCGCCGCGGAGACGCCCGCTGACGAACCGGCCGCCGCCGCCGCGAGCGACGACGAGAAGATCGAACTTGTGAAGAGCGACGCGGGCTCGCCTGCTTCCGCCACGCCGGCCGCCGAAACCGACGACTCCACGACTGCACCAAGAGACCCCGGTTCCATCACGAGCCGGCTCGCGATCGTCGGGCGCCGCGCGAAGTCGCTCACCGGCCGCAAGTCTGCTGAGCCGACCGACGACTCGGCCGTGGAGTCGACCACCTTCCCGGCGCCAGCCGCCGAGCAGGAGCCCGCGGCCCGACCCTCGTCGTCCGCGCCCGTGGTCATCCCGGCCCCTGCGATCAAGCCCTCCTTCGCCGAACGCTCGGCGTTGCGCCGACGCGTCAAGAGCCTGCGGGCCCGCCGCGACGCGGGCCTGGCCGAGCTCGGCGCGATCGTCCTGGACCAGAGCCGCTTCGGCGACCCGACCGGCGGCACCCTCGTGCGTCGCCGCACCGCGCTCCTCGCCGACCTCGATAGCGAGATCGCCGCGATCGAGTCCGCGCTCGAGGACGAACGGACCGTCGAGGCCGTCGCGCAGCTCGGCGTCGTTCATTGCACGAGCTGCAGCGCGCTGATCGGTCCCGCCGACCGCTTCTGCGCCCACTGCGGTACCGCTCGCCCGTCGGCCCATGCCGATGCGAGCTCCGCGGCCGACGCTTCGTGATCCCGGAGCCTTCCCAGGTCGACCTCGTTGTGGTCGGCGCCGGTGCTGCCGGGCTGTACTGCGCGCTTCGTGCTGCCGAGCGCGGCGCACGCGTGGCGCTCGTCTCCGCCACGCCCCTGGCGCAGACCGCCAGCTACTGGGCCCAGGGCGGCGTCGCGGCCGCGATCGCCGTCGACGACTCACTCGAGGCGCATCTGAAGGACACCGAGATCGCTGGACGAGGCCTGATGCGCCGGTCCGCCGCAGAGGTCCTCGTGCGCGAGGCGCCCGAGCACGTCCTTGCCTTGGAGGCCCTCGGGGTTCGCTTCGACGCCGACCGCGAAGGCAACCTGTCGCTCGGGCTTGAGGGTGGCCACAGTCATCGACGCGTCGTCCACGCCGGTGGCAGCGCCACAGGGAGGCGCATCGTGCGCGACCTGTCCGCGTTCGTCGCCGAACATCCGCGGGTCACGGTGCTCGAGGGACGCCGCGCCGCCGAGGTGTGGACCCAAGACGGACGCGCGATCGGCATCGTCCTTGAGGACGGGCATGCCGTCCACGCGCGCGCCACTGTGCTCGCCACCGGCGGCGCCGCCGCCCTCTGGCGTCGCACCACCAACCCGCCGGGCTCGCAGGGCACCGGCATGGCGCTGGCGGCTACTGCTGGCGCCGAGTTGGCCGACCTGGAGTTCCTCCAGTTCCACCCCACAGCCCTGGCCGGCGTCCCCGGCCGAGAAGGTTTCCTCGTCACCGAGGCCATCCGGGGTGAGGGCGCGACGCTGCATGGTCCCGACGGCGAACGGTTCGTCGAAGAACTCGCGCCGCGCGACGAGGTTGCCCGTGCGATCACGCTGCTCCTGGAGGAGACCGGGGCCACATCGGTCTCGCTCGACATGCGCATGGTCGAGCCCACCCGCTTCCCGAACGTCGTCTCCGCGCTGAGAGACGCCGGGCTCGACCCGGCGCGAGAGCTGGTGCCGGTCAGCCCGGCCGCCCACTACATGATGGGTGGCGTCGTGGTGGACCTCCACGGACGCAGCACCGTCGAGGGCCTCCACGCCATCGGCGAGACCTCGTGCACCGGCCTTCACGGCGCCAACCGCCTCGCCTCGAACTCGCTGAGCGAATGTTTGGTCTGGGGCGACCGAGCCGCCGAGGCTGCGGTCGATCTCCCCCCACTTCCGTTCCCGGCCCCGGCGCGGACGACCATGCCCACACCGCTCCTCACGCCCGATCGCGCCACCCGCGACGCCGTGTGGCGTTGTGCAGGGGTCATGCGGACGGCGGAGGAGCTCCGGGAGCTCGCCACGAGCGCACATCCGATGGCCCGATGGGTTGCCGCCTGCGCCCTGCATCGCGATGAGCAGCGCGGCGCCCACTGGCGCCGCGATGCGCTTGGTCAGGACCACGCCCTCGACGGCCTGCACACGGTGCTCGATCCGGTCACGGAGACCGCGCGTTTCGAACGTTGGGATTGACGACGAGGGCCATCGCCCCGCCGCCAAACTTGCCCCGGAAACCGGAGCGTCGGGCTCTTAACGCGGCCCTAACGCAGCCCCCACAGACCGGGAACACGCGAGCTGCAAAGTAGTCCTTGCCCGACGAGGACACCATGCACCAGCTAAGCCGCGCTATTTACCGAGAACTCTCCCCCCTCATCCGTGAGGACGGGACCCACAAGGCCACGGAGTCCCGCGAGGCGGTGCTCCAGGCCTGCGAGGCCGCCACCGAGCGCCTCGTGACCGACCGCTACTACTTCAAGAACCCTTCACGGTGGCTCTTCCAAGAGGTGCGCGCGCACTTCCCGATCGATCACCAGGCCCAGGCCTGGCAGACGATTTCGGCGTACATGCGCGCGATCGCCCGCTGGATCGACGAGCACCCCGAGGCCGCGAGCGCCGGCCGGCACATTCAGTGCCGGGCGTTTACGCGGCGCGGAGCCCCGTGCCAACGACCTGGTCTCCACCGCAACGGGTACTGCCCGTCGCATCAGCATCTGGCGGAGACCGACGAACTCGCCGCAATCGCCGCCTGATTCCAGGCAGCGAACGCGCCCTGGGTCGGGACACCTAGGGCTGAGCGGGATAAGAACGCGGCGGCGGGCCGGAGCAACCATGGGTGGGACTGCTCCGGCCCGCCGCGCGTTTCAGAGGCACCTCGAGCGAGGTGCCTTTGTTCGTTCTGGGGCGTCCACCCCGGTCCGAGTAGCGCGCCTCGACCGGGCGTGTTCGCGACAGGAAGCCACGCCAAGCTGATGGCGCACCTACAGCACAAAAGTGGCGCGTCAGCGTTCTGGAGCCGCTAGTCCTCCGAGGAATGGGCCGGACGGGTGGCATTCCATCGACCGAGCGTCCACTATCGGCTCGTTGTGTGCGGGAGATCCGGCGTTAACCACTTGGAAAATCGTAAAGAGATCGTTAGTGTCGCAGTCCTGCTGTGCCCGCTCTCTGCGCGCAGCTCCCGCACCTCTAAATCCCCCGCTCTATATGCCGATTGCTTTCAAGGAATGGGCCGTTACCGTTCGCGCGCTTGCCGAAGGTGAGCAGCTGCTCACCCTTCGTAAGGGTGGACCGAACACTGGTGACGACCGCTTCAAACTCGACCACTCGCGGTTCTTCTTGTACCCGAGTTTTGACCACCAGCGCGCTGATCTCGTTCGCGAGTCGCATCAGCCCGAGCTGCGTCGCGCCCTCGAGGAGGGTGTCTGGCCTGACGGCGAGCCGTCAGACCAGCACGTCCTCCACGGTGGGATCGTCCAGCCGGAGCGTGTGCGCATCCGTGCCTGGGCTGAGGTCACCGCGAGCTACACGATCAGCGATCCCCGGATCGTCGACGCGCTCTCGCCGTTCTACGTGTGGACGCCGGCGTACGCCGTGCGCCGCCTCCAGTGGAAGCCGCGTGAGCCGCTGCACGTCTTGCTGCTCCGCGCCTACCGCATCCCGCGCCCCGTCACGGTGCGCGTGAAGGACGAATTCGGCTCCACGCGCTCCTGGCTGGAGATCGCGCGCGACCTCCCGTTCGAGGGCACGCCGGTGCTTTGCGACGACGAGTTCGAGCGCGCAGCCAGCGAGATCGAGTCGGTCTGCCGCGGCATCGCCGTTCCGGCGCTCGCGTAAGCACTCACACCTGCTTGAATCGGGGTCGCTCCGCGTTTGCGGGGCGGCCCCGTTTTGCGTTGTAGGGCTCTCCGCACCAGGAGAGCCAGTGAGGCCCCGCCATAGGCACCTGGACCGAATCCAGCTCGAACCTGTTCAGGGTTCGATTCGACGATGAATCACGTACCGAGGTCGAGGAGGTCGTGCACGTCCTTGAGACCGTCGCTGCGCGCCTCGAGGCCCACGGCCTTGTGCTGCCCGCGCATCCGACGATCGTGTTCCACCCGACCGCCGTCTCGCTCGGGCTCGCGCAGCCCGCGTTTCTCCTCGCGCAGAGCCTGACCGAGTCGGTTGGGCGCCGCTATCTCGCGTCGTGGTCGTCCGGCTCGACGCTTCATCTGATCGCGCCACGACGCCTGATGCGCGGCACCGAAGGCCACATCAGCATGCGCGAGGCCCTCGAGCGCGCCCCTGCGTGCGGGCTCGCGCACCTGGCGCTCGGTCATCTCAACCCCGGGCTGTCGCTCCAGCGCGCCTTGCGTCGTCGCCAATGGCTATGGCTCGCGTGGGGTGCAGGACAGACGCTCGTCGGCCAGGTGCCGATGCTCGCGTCGACGATTGCGGTGCGCCGCCGCGAACGCCGCGCGCTCACCATCCCGCCGCCTGGCCGCGACGCGATCGTGCTCGGTGGGTCGCTCGTGGAGCTGGTGCTGCGCGAGCGCGGCCTCACGGGCCTTGTGGCCTTGCTGCGTGATCCGCTGCCACCCTCGCCCCAGGCATGGATCAACCGCGCCCTCTCAGGGCTCGGCCCCACCGAGCGCGACGTACGGTGGCGCATGCTGCTCGACGAACTCGACCGCACCCGCACCGCCGTGCTGGCAGAGGCGACGGCCACCGCGACTGCGGCAGCCGAAGCGGTCCGCGCCGAGCAGGAAGCAACGGAGGCCGCGATCATCGCGGCCCGGGTCGCCAAGCAGGAGGCGGAGGCGGCCGCCGAGGTGGCGGAACTCGATGCGGCGGCCGTGAGGGCTGCAGCCCGCTCCGCCGAGCGCCAGGCGCGTGAGCGCGAGCAGGACCGATGAACGGCGTCGCCCGGGTGGGCAACGCCGACGGGCGGCACGCCTGCGCCGCCCGCTGCTGCGATCGCTAGCCGGTGACGGCCGTGGAGACCTCGTTCACGAGCGGCTCCAGGCGCGGCCACTGCGACTCATCGACCATCACCCGGAAACCGCCGCCGCGCTTGGCCGGCGCGCAGGTGAACATGATCGAGCGGCGGCCCTTCTTATCGGGGCCGTCCACGTCGACGTACAGGAGCTTGGAGTTCAGACGGCCGGCGCTGCCGGACTGCCAGTTGAACATCTCGAGCACGCGGCCATCGAAGGACAGGACGGACGCGCCGAGGATCGCGTCCTCATAGGAGATGTCAGTCATCGTTGTTCTTCCGGGTTGAGGTCATCGAGCGAAGGCTGCAGTACGTCGCGGGCCTCCGACTCGAGGTGGGCGGGCACGAGAATGTCTCGTGGTCCCGCAGCAAGCATGTCGGGCACATCAAAGCCACGCGTGCGCCCATAGTAGGCAGGGATTTCCGCGTCGCGCAGCAGTGAGAGGAGCAATTCGCCCTCCGGCTGATGTCGAGCGACGGCCACGCGCACGAAGTTCGGCTCGTTCGGGCTGCCGAAGAGCTTCGTGAAGAGTCCCATCAGCCGGCAATCGCGACGGGGACGTCCGAGACCTGACCGTCTTGGATCAGGTAGGACTTGACCTCGGGCTGGTCGCCGGCGGTGCCGACGATCAACCATTCGATGCCGGGCCAGCCGGCCGCGAAGTTGATGTCCGTCTGAGATGGGTACGGGGCGCTGCGGGTGTGCGAATGGTAGATCGCGCCGAGTTCCTCGCCGGCATCTTCGATGTCGGTGATGAGGTCGAAGAGCGCCTTGCCGGAAATCTCGAACCGCAGCGGACTATGGGCCTCGTTCTCGGCTTCCAGCACGCGCGTGACCACGTCGCCTTTGACCGCGACGAAGCCGCAGCACTCGTTGGGAGCGTCGCGAAGGGCATGCTCGGTGATGAGCTCGAGATGTTCGGCGGAGATCTGCATCAGGAGCGAGGCAGCGTGGGATCGTGCGGGTGGCGACCGATCTTGTCTTCGTCGTCCGACGCGCCGGAGATGGCGTCCTTGAACTCGCGCAGGCCTCGGCCGATCGACCGGCCGGCCTCCGGGAGCTTCTTGGGTCCGAGGACGAGCAGCGCGATCACGACGACCACGACCATCTCCATGGGGCCGACGTTCGGGATCATCGGCCTACCACCAAAGGGTGGAGTCGAGGTTCTGAACCTCGTCGATGGGCAGCGTGTAGATGCCACTGGAGAGGTACTTCCAGCCGTCGTCGCAGACGATGAAGACGACGTTGCCCTCGTCCATCTCGTTGGCGATCCGTACGGCGACGCGGGCGATCGCGCCAGATGAGACGCCGACGAAGAGGCCTTCCTCGTCGAGCAGCTTGCGGGTCCACACGATCGCGTCTTCGTTCGTCACGAAGATCTTGCGATCCAGAAGAGAGATGTCGATGATCGGCGGGATGAAGCCGTCGTCGAGGCTGCGCAGCCCCTGCACCGG
Organism: Solirubrobacteraceae bacterium; assembly: GCA_032119595.1. Classification (GTDB taxonomy): domain Bacteria; phylum Actinomycetota; class Thermoleophilia; order Solirubrobacterales; family Solirubrobacteraceae; genus JAGIBJ01. The sequence goes on from JAUMBQ010000005.1 coordinate 236,200, forward strand.
CTCGCCCTGCATCGGCTCCGCCGCGACGATGGTCACGCGGTCGCCGAGCTCTTCCTTGAACCGGCGGGCGTGGCCCATCAGGGTGCCGCCGGTGCCAAGGCCGGCAACGAACGCGTCGACCTGGCCGTCGAGCTCGTCGAGGATCTCCAGCGCCGTGCCGTTGTAGTGGGCGTTCGGGTTGGCCTCGTTGCCGTACTGGTACGGCATGTAATAGAGGTCGGGGTTGGCGGCAGCCATCTCGTTGGCCATCGCGACAGCACCGTTGCTGCCCTGGTCGCCCGGGGAGTAGACGATCTCGGCGCCGTACATCTTCAGGAGCTGCGTGCGCTCCTGCGTGACGTTGTCGGGCATGACGACCTTGAGCTTGTAGCCCTTGCGCTTGGCGATCATCGCCAGCGCGATGCCGGTGTTGCCCGAGGTCGGCTCCAGGATCGTGATCCCGGGGGTGAGCGCACCTTTGGCCTCGGCATCCTCGATGAGGGCCTTGGCAACGCGGTCCTTGACGGAGCCCGTCGGGTTGAACGACTCCATCTTGGCCCAGATGCGCACGCCCGGCTTGGGCGAGAGGCGTTTCAGCTCGACGAGCGGCGTATTACCGATCGCCTCGACGATGTCGCCATAGCGACCGCCACACGGCTTGTTCTGCAGCGGAGGAACGCTCATGGACGCTTCAGTCTATCCGGTGCGCGCTACGGGCTGGCCCGTATGCCCGCCCGGTTGGACCGAGCAGCCCCAGCGAGGGCCACTCGGTCCCGCCTGATGGGACTACCGCCCACCAGCCATGGCCGGAAGGATGACCAACTCGTCGGAGCCGGAAACCGTGGTTTCGAGGCCCTGGAGGACGCGGACGTCCTCGTCGTTGAGGTAGACGTTGACGAAGCGATTGAGATCGCCGTCGGCGCCGAACAGCTGGGACTGGGTGTCCGGGTGCTGCGCGACGAGCGACTTGAGGACCTCGCCGACGTTGGCGCCGTCGGCCGAGACCTCACGTTCCCCGCCCACGGACGGGCGGAGGACCGGAGGGATGCGGATCTTGGCCATGAATTGACTCCTGGGGTGTAGCTGCGGTCGGCTCAGCCGGCGGCTGCGCAGAACGCCTCGTAGTCGGGGAAAACGCCCATCTCGGCGTCGGAGATGCTCTCCGGCGGACGCGAGCAGATCGGGCATTCCGGGTCGCGGCGGACCTTGAGCTGCGTGAACGTCGCACTGAGCGCTTCGTACAACAGCAGGCGGCCGATGAGCGGCTCGCCGATACCGACGATCAGCTTGATGACCTCCGTCGCCTGCAGCAAGCCGACGGTGCCCGGCAACACGCCGAGGACGCCGTTGGCGCCGCACGACGGGGCCAGCTCAGCTGGCGGCGGGACCGGGTAGAGGCAGCGGTAGCAGGGGCCGTCGTACGGGGCGAAGATCGCGATCTGCCCGTCGAACCCGAGGATCGAGGCGCTGACGACCGGGATCTTGAGGCGGACGGTCGCGTCGTTGAGCAGGTAGCGCGTCGGGAAGTTGTCGACGCCATCGACGATGACGTCGTACCCGCTGATGATGTCCATGATGTTGGACGCATCCAGGCGAGTCTCGTACTGCTTGACCTCGACACCCGGGTTGAGGTCGTGGATCGCCTGCGCGGCCGACTCGACCTTGCTCGTGCCGACGCGGTCGGTGGTGTGGATCACCTGGCGCTGAAGGTTCGACAGGTCGACGACGTCGTCGTCGACGATGCCGAGCGTGCCGACGCCAGCCGCCGCGAGGTACAGCGCGATCGGTGAGCCGAGGCCACCGGCACCCAAGAGCAGGACCTTCGCATCGAGCAGTTTGGTCTGCCCCTCGATGCCGATCTCGCTCAGCAGGAAGTGACGCGAGTAGCGCTCGCGCTGCTCAGCGGTGAGCGTCCGCGGCACCTCGACGTCGTAGCCGCGGTCCTTCCAGAGCGTGAAGCCGCCGGTGACGGAGGCCACGTCGGCGAAGCCCAGATCCTGGAGCGTCTTGGCCGCCAGCGCGGAGCGCACACCAGAGGCGCAGTTGATGATCACCTTCTGGTTGCGGTCCGGAACGAAGCCGTCGATCCGGGATTCCAGGAACCCGCGCGGGATCGTGATGGCGCCCGGGATCTTGCCCTGGACGATCTCGTCTGACTCGCGGACATCGACGATCGAGACCCGCGGGTCGTGCCGAAGCTCGTCCACTTCCTTGGGATCGATCTCGGTGATCTGCGACTTGACGTGCCGGATGTATTCGGCGCCCGATGGGGCCATCTCGCCCTCCTTCGCGGACGAATGCCTCAAACCCCCGTGGGTTTGACGCTTAAGCGTGTCCACAGGACGATAGCGTCCCGCTCGCCCCCGGATCGTTTCCCCACTGGCCAGGCCGGAACACGGTGCTCAGAACGAGAACGGCCGGTGATCGCTCACCGGCCGCATCTTGTGTTCTGAATCCCAGCGACCCACCTACGGAGAGGTGGCTCACTTGCACCGCGGGAGTGCTTCCCGGCGTTCCGCGGTGCGATGTCCCGTCGAGCGTGCCTACGCAAACTGTCTGGTGGTGATGCGGCCCCTTCGTCCCCCCGGATCGAGTGGAGGCTGCACAGCAACTATCGGGCGCCAAAGGCCCGCAGTACATCGGGTCCAGACCCCATCTCGCGCCGATCGCGCCGAAAGGCCTCCGGGTCTAGCGCCGAACGACCGATGACCGAGGGGAGCGCCCCTCGTGCGCGCTCTCCTTCCATGTTTCGGCCCTTCGCCTCCACTCCCGCCCCACCTGCCGCTGCTCCGCCTGATCCGTCGAGCAGCACCGCGCCGCCCGCGGCCGCTTCGCCCGCTCGTGGATCCGAGCGCGAGGCGCGCAAGGGCTCTTGGCGCAACGACCTGACGATCGCCGGCCCGCGACCGTCGCGGGTCTCGCTGTTCACGCAGGTCCTCGGCGTCAACACGGTGATCATCATCTCGACGGTCTTCGTGGCCAGCGTGGCGGCCCGCCTGGACATTCACACGCCAGACGGCCTCAAGAGCTTCCTCGTCGCGATCCTCGCGATCCTCTGCACCGCCCTCGTGAATGGCTGGATCCTGCGGCGGCGGTTCGGCCCACTCGAGCGACTCATCCACTCACTCGAGGATGTCGACCTTGAGCGCCCGATCATCACGTCGCGCCCTGAGCGCGGCGAGCCGATGGACGTGGAGCTGCTGCGCAACGCCGTCGATCGCATGCTCAACCGCCTGGATCTGGAACGCCGCCGCCGCGCCGGCGCCGTGCTCGACGCCCAGGAGTCCGAGCGGGCCCGGCTCGCGCGCGATCTGCACGACGAGGTCAACCAGTCGCTCACGGGCGTCATGCTGCGCCTCTCAGCCATCGCCCGCGACACCGATGGCCCGACCCGCGACGCCCTGCAGGAGGTGCGCGACCTCACCGACCAGGCGATGGGCGAGCTGCTGCGTCTCTCCCACGACCTGCGACCCAGCGCCCTGGACGACCTCGGCCTGTCGGCGGCGCTGGAGACGCGCCTGCAGGCGCTGCGCAACGACACCACTTTGGTGGTCAAGAGCGACATCGCCCCAGACCTCACCAGCCTGAGCCCCGAGCAGCAGACGGTCTTGTTCCGCGTGGCACAGGAAGCGCTGTCGAACGTGGTGCAGCACGCCGGGGCCAGCGAAGTGGCCGTCTCCCTGCAGCCCGTCGGGAGCGGCGTCCTGTTGCGCGTCGTCGACGACGGCTGCGGCATCGGCAACCGTCGAGCGCCGCACGAACTCGGCGAACGCCAACGCGCGGGCCTCACTGGGATGCGCGAACGCGCGCTCCTGGTCGGCGGCACCCTCGACCTTCAGTCATCCCCATCCGGAACCTCCGTGGAGCTCGCCCTGTGACCACCCCCCTCACGCACGCCACCATCGAGACGTCAGCCTCCACCAAACAGATCCGGGTGTTGATCGCCGACGACCACGGCGTGGTGCGCAGCGGCATCCGACTGCTCCTGGAGCGCGAGCCTGGCATCACCGTGATCGCCGAGGCCTGCGACGGCGCCGAAGCCGTCGAGGTCGCGCTGCGAGAACGGCCTGACCTTTGCGTCCTCGACGTCGCGATGCCCAAGCTGACCGGCCTGCAGGCGACGCGCACGATCAAGCAGCACCTCCCCGAGACGGTCGTGCTGATCCTCTCGATGCACGAGGACGAGCGGTACCTGTTCGAGGCCCTCAAGGCGGGTGCGTCCGGGTATGTCCTCAAGCGCGAGGCCGACCGGGTGCTCGTCGACGCCGTGCGCTCGGTGTCGGCCGGCGAGTCGTTCCTCACGAACGCCGCTGAGGCGTCGCTGGTGCGCTCCTGGCGCGAGGAACCGGGTCGGCAAGCACCGGACGAGCCGCTTACCGCCCGGGAGCAGGAAGTCCTCAAACTCATCGCCGAGGCGCACACGAACCGCGAGATCGCCGAGGTGCTCCACCTCTCCGAGAAGACGGTCGAAAGCCACCGCGGCAACCTGCTGCGCAAGCTCGGCATGCGCGACCGCGTCGAACTCGTGCGCTACGCGATCCGTCGCGGCCTGATCGAACCTTAGGGGGCGTCTCAGCCCTCGGCCCGGAGGCGCTCGACATCGCGTGCCAGCCCTTCGGGGGTGAGCTTGTCGAGCGGGAAGCCGATCCGCTGGCGCCCGGTGCGGTCCAGGAGCACCGTCGACAGGCTGTGCTCGTCCTCACGCGTTTGCGGCTGGATGCCGTAGACCTTCCACTGGCGCTGCAGGGCCACCGGCGGGCCGACGAGGTAGCGCATCCGACCGAGCAGGCTCTGGTCGACCAGGAACTTGCGGGCCGTCTTGAGGGTATCGCCTACGGGGTCAACGCTGATCGCGTAGACCGGCGGCGGGTCCTCAAGGTCGTCGATCGCGGCACGAATCTGCTGAGCCGTTGTCGGGCAGCTGTCCTCGCAGTTCGTGTAGAGGAACGTCACGATCGTCACGTCGCCGCCGAGCTTGGCGGGGCGTCCTTCTTCATCGGTGAGGCCATCGAGCGGCTGAACGGGGATGGATGGGCGGATCGCTCCCGCGTACCCGGACGCGTCCGCCGCCGATGCGCCGCCGTCGCGCGGGATGCCGGGTGCATCGAGCAGCAACCAGCCGGTGAGCGCGAGCATGAACAGGACGCCGAAGCCGATCACGGTCATTCTGATTCGGGCGCCCATCGCACCCGAGAGCGTACGGAAGAGGCACCCGTGCGCGCGGCGGTCAGCGCGCCTTGATCAGTCGTCTTTGAGCCGAGGTTCGTCGTCCCACCGGGAATCGTCCTCGCCGTCCCAGCCCGCTTCGCCCTCGGCCTCGCGACCCCGCTCCTTGCGGGCGGTGTACCAGAGCACCCCGCCGATCACGACCATCGGCAGGGCGTACAGGAGCGACTCGTACCAGTGCGCGATATGAGCGATGACACCCATGACTCAGACCGCCGAGAGCAGCCAGAGACCCGTGCAGGTAAATACCACGGCAACGACCAGCATCGCGCGCTGCGAGCGAGCCGCGCGACGCTTCGGGAACCGCTCCAAGGCTCGATCGTGCGAAAGCACGAGCGAGGCGATGTGCCCCGCGAGCAGCGCTGCAACCTGCAGGTACCAAATCGCGTTGGCGCTGAGCCACCCATAGTCGATCGTCCACTGCGCGGTACCAAGCCAGCCGCCGTCGCCCGGGGCCAGCTCCCGCCCGAGCGGGTTGGAGAGGAGCTGCGGGAGCGCCTGGCCCTGGAACGCGAGCAGCGAGAGATAGTGGCCGACGGCATAGGCCACGCCGATCGGCACGAGCGAGGGCGCAAAATCACGCACCAGGCGCGACACAGACGGCGGCGCGGGCCGGCCCTCGTCGCCGGCGGCGCGGCGGCGCGCGGCCGGGCTCAGCATCCCCCAGGCTCCGGCGAACACCAAGGCGGTCACGAACGCCACGGCCAGCACCATGCCGAGCGTGAGGACAAGGGCGTTGCTCCAGGTGGCCGAGAGACCCGATTTCGCGATCTGCGCCGCGATGTCGGCGGTCGCTGTGCCGAGCATGTCGCCGCCGGAGAGCCCGTCCCAGGTCGTGGTGCCGATCGCGACCAGCACGACGGCGGCGTCGCCGGGCACCGCGCGCCGCCGGGCCGCGCCGACGGCTGGCGGACGCAGATAGACGGTCCCGCGGTCCCATCGCAGCGGCGCGAGCGTCGCAACCCAGCCGAACCAGACGGCAAACGGGTCGGCGCGCGAGATCCAAGCTTCGGTGCCGTAGAGGCTCATGCCGACGGCGTGCACGACGCAGAACAGCACGACGAGCACGGCGAGCTGCGACGGGTCGCTGCGCCCCGGGAACGCAAGCTCGACCCACGCAAACAGGAGCAGGCCAGCGGCGGCTGGCCAGTGCCCGATCCGATCGGGCATCTTGAGCGGCTCGGGCACCTGACCGCGAGCCACCTTGCCGACCACCCAGCCGGTCGCGCGACCCAGCGCGCGAAGCGGATTGAGGACCGCGTAGAGATCGCCGACAAGCAGCGACGCGACGGGGACGCCGACCCACAACCCGACGAAGATCGCGGTCGGTGCGAAGTTCGCGGTGTCGATTTGCAGCCCAGCGAATCCGGCGATGATCGTGAGGCCCAGGAGTGCGACCCCCAGCGCACCGATCGGGAGCTCCAGCCACGCCGGGACTCGCCCGAGGCGACGTTCCTTCGTGGCTGCCAGCCGCGGCTCGCGCCATAGCGCCCCGAGGGCGAAGAACGACACGATCAGGACGATCGCCGCGCCCCACGCGAACATCCAAGCGGGCACGGGGAGGTCGCGGCGCCCGACGAGCCCATGCGCCTGCGCAGCGGCGGGCATGGCAAGCAGGAACGCCGCGGAGAGGAGAGCGATCAGCCGAGGCACCGGCCGCATCCTACGCGACCGAACGTGACCCAGAACGCAGGACGGGGCGACCCGAAGGCCGCCCCGTCCGACGTGACTCAGAGAGCCGAGATCCGTTCGCGCGAGTGCGCGAGCGGCGTTACTTCTTCTTGGCGGGCTTGCAGGGCACCGTGTCGGAAGCCGTGGCCGTCTGACCGTCACGGAAGATGAAGTCGCCCTTGAAGACGTATCCACCCTTCGGGCAGCTCACGAGATCGATGAGGCCGATGTTCTTGGACCCCTTCTTCACAACCTTCTTGTCGAAGTTGATGCGGAAGTCGAGGATCTGCTGGAACGTGTCCGGCGGGATGATGACCTGGAGCTCTTCCTGGACGTTGAAGTCGAAGGAGTAGATCCCGTTCTTCACGGCGATCTTGCCGACGAGCGGCTGGTCGATGATCGCCGGCTGGTCGAAGACCGTGCGGATGATCAGGCGCCCGCCCGTGCCGATGAACGGCGTGAGCGTGCCGCTCGGATCAAACGTGCCCTGCGTGAACGCGGCCTTGGCCGTGCCCTTGCCGATCTGCGACTTCGGCGCCGAATCGGCGCAGGTGTTCGCGTCGGAGCACTCCGGGAATGCCTGGTAGTTCAGCTTGATGCCCTTGGGCAGCGTGATCTTGGCGTACTTGATCGTCTCAAGCGTCTTGCGCGTTGGATCGGCGAGCTTGGTGCCAGTCGCGAAGGTCATCTTCGTCGTCACCGGCTTCTTCGTCGTGCCAGCCATCGAAGAGCCGAGCTTGACGTCGAGCGTCTGCTCCGGGGCGGCAAAGGCGCTTGGAGCCAAGGCAAGGGTTGCTGCAGCGGCAGCGGAGATCAGTGCGATCTTCTTCATGTGTCCTCCGTGGGTGTCCACGGCCGATCGCGGCGTCCGAGCGCGCAACTGACCGTTGGTGACTTGTATCACACTGATAGGGACCCGGAACCACCCGCGAAGTTGCGGTCGGGTGACGGAAATCCCTGTGGCACGGCGCATTCCCGCTTGCCCGGGCACGACCGCCCGGCGCTGGGATCTCGCGCGTTCTTCGCACGGTGCTAGCTTGCGCCGGTGCGCCCCGCCACCGACACGATCCACGCCCCTCCGTTCCCGCGGTCGCTGCCGTGGATCAACACCGAAGCGCTGAGGATCGACAAGCAGCTCGGCCGCCCGCTCGTGGTCGCCTTCTGGGACGCGCGACGCGCCGTCAGCCTGCGTCCGCTGCTCGAGCTTGAGCGCTGGCACCGCAAGTACGGCCCGCGCGGTGCGCGCGTGATCGCCGTCCACGTGGACGGCGATGGCTCCGGAATCGACGAGGCCGGCGTCGAAGCGGCCGCCCAGCGGCTCGGCCTCACGATGCCGATCGTGCTCGACACCGACCTGCTCATTGCCGACGCCTACGGTCTGCGCGGTGTGCCCTCGCGCTACGTCTTTGATCAGGGCCTTCGCCTGATCGACGCGCACTTCGGCCTCGGCGGCTTCGCCGATGGCGAGTCGCTCCTGCGAGTTCTCGTCGAGCACGGCGAGCGCAGCCTCGCGGAGCGGCGCGCCCAGGGCGAAGCCGAAGCGGTCGTGGCCGCTGCGGTTCCTGCCGCGGAGCCGGAGGTCGACGAAGGCTGCGATCAAGGCGCCTCGGTGCCGGCGGCCAAGCAGCCGCGCCTCCTCGTGCATCCGCCCGCCCCAGAGGATCTCCCGGAGCCCGTCGCCGACGCGGCACCCTACGTGGCCCCCGAACCGGCCGAGCTGCTGCCCGGCGACTTCCACGGGCCATACGCCGCCGGCGCCGTCTGGCTGCAGCTCCGCGGAAGCGGGACCGTCGCGGCCGGCGGCGCCGACCCGATCGCCATCAATGGCGACGGCACGTACCTCGTCGTCGATCACGGCCTGCACACCGCGGGCGCGCTCGAGCTTGTCCTCACCGGCGACCTCGTCTGCGATGCCGTGCAGCTCGAGCCCGGCGTGGCGAACGGCGACTGACGACCCGGGAAGGCCCGAGCCGCCGCCCGCTCAGGCGGTGAGCTCGTTTGGCGCCTGCCGGTTGCCCGTCAGGTCGCCACGGCCCTCGAGCAGGTGCTCGGCAGTAACGGCGTCAAGCACGCGCTGCACCCGCGGCGGCTTGCCCTCGTCGACGACGACGCCGGTGCCGGGCCAGTACGCGCCGTCGGCACCTGCCGAACGCTGGAAGCGCGGCTCGTAGACCCAGTTGCCGGTGTTGTAGAGCTTGGTGCCCACGCGCGTGAGCCACGCGTCCAGGTCGTCGTTTGGGAGCGGCCCGGGTCGATGGCAGTGGCCGAAGATGAGGTGGTCGGCGCCGATGTGAAGGCGCGCGTCGACTTCGTCGATGGCGTGCATGGCACTGGCGATCATCGCCTGGCCGGACAGCTCCGCCGAGAGCGGACCGATCCCCGTCGCGTTGAGGGCGGCGACGCCGGCGCGAAGACCGATCCCGAACGCCTTGGCCTGCGGACTGCGGCTCTTGAGCTTTTCGTACGCCCGCGCCCCGGTCGTCGCGCGACGGGTCGAGTTCGCCGACGACAGCCGCTCGACGCTGGCGCCGATGAAGGCGTACCACGGTGCGAGCACGCGCTCGTAGTCGGCAGGTTTGGCCGCCAGCGGCACCATCTCGCCCGACAGGCGCTGGAGCGCGCCCGCCCCGAGTCGCTCAACGGTGGGCAACAGTGCGTGCACGTCGAGGTAGTGCCCGTGGGTGGCGTAGACGTTCTCGTCGACCCAGATCCCTGGGTAGCGGAACTCGACCGAACGTCCCATCGCCTGCTCGACCGCGCTGGCCGCTTCCGACGCTTCGTAGGCGGTGATCGCGTCGTCGAGGCCGAGCGGCTTCGGCGAGTCTTCGGCCGCGCGGTGCGCGTTCCATCGCTCTAGGAACGACCAGTCATGGTTGCCCGGGACGATCACCACCTCGGCGCCCTTGCGCAGCGCCTTCCCGAGATCAGCCAGGATCGGCAGGCCCTCGCGGAGCGCGTCGCGCTGCGGGGAATGACGGAACTCCAGGATGTCGCCGAGCAGGATCAGCCGGTCGACATCGGCGATGTGCTCCTTCAGCATCTCCCGCGGCTTGGTCGCGCGAAGGATGTCGGTGTTGAGCCGGCCTCCGAGATGGAGGTCGGAGATCAGCAGCGTGGTGGGCAAGAGTCAGCCCGGTGGTTAGCGGCCGGCTGCAGCAGCCATGCCTTGCCGAATTTCCTTCGGCAGCATGAATCGCACGTCTTCGCGCAGGACCTCAAAGTCCTCCGGCTTTGGACCGCCGCGCTCACGCAAGAACGCCACAAGGCGCTCCACGAGTTCCTCGGGCGCGGACGCACCGGACGTGATGCCGATCGTCGAGGCGCCATCGAGCCAGGACTCCTGGACCTCGGTCTCGCTGTCGATCAAGTACGACGCGGCGCCGTTTTCCTTGGCGACCTCAACGAGGCGCTTGGAGTTGGAGGAGTTCTGTGAGCCGAGCACGAGGACGAGATCGCAGTGCGGAGCGAGCTCCTTGACGGCCGCCTGGCGGTTCGTCGTGGCGTAACAAATGTCGTCGGTGCGCGGACCGGTGATCGACGGGAAGCGCTCGCGCAACCGGGCGATGATGTCGCGCGTTTCCGTGACCGCGAGGGTCGTCTGCGACAGGTAGGCGAGCTTGGCGTCGGCCGGGAAGTCGAGGGTGTCGACATCGGCTTCGGTCTCGACGAGCACCATGCTGCCCGGGGCTTCGCCCATCGTGCCCTCGACCTCTTCGTGGCCTCCGTGGCCGATGAAGACGATCGTGTAGCCATCGGCGGCGAACTTGATCGCTTCGCGATGCACCTTGGTGACGAGCGGGCAGGTCGCGTCGATCGTGCGGAGCTGGCGCGCGGCGGCGTCGGCATGCACCGCCGGCGAGACGCCGTGTGCGGAGAAGACGGTGATCGCACCCTCCGGGATTTCGCCGGTGAGTTCGTCGACGAAGATCGCGCCGCGGTCGCGCAGCGTCTCCACGACGTGCTTGTTGTGCACGATTTCCTTGCGCACGTATACCGGGGCGCCGTGGAGGTCGAGCGCACGCTCGACCGTCTCGACGGCGCGGCTCACGCCGGCGCAGTACCCGCGCGGGCAGGCGAGCAGGATCTTCTCGATGGCCATCTCCTCCCAGTGTAGGCGGGTTTGGTGGCTGACGGGCCGGACCGGCGCACACAAGCGCTCCTGTTCATACCGCCGCAATCACCAGCGGCGCAGCATCTCCAGCACGGTCTCCCCGACGGCGTCCAGACTGGCCTCGCTGACGTGCGCCAAGTCGTCGTCCACGGTGTCGCGCTGGGGGTAGTCGAAGTCGATGAGATCGATCGACGGGATCGCGCGGCGCAGAAACGGCACGTGGTCGTCGATGATCGTGAGGCCGGTGGAGTCCGGGAAGATCTTGGCGGTGCCGGCGCGAGTGGCGGCGGCCCGCAGACGCTTCCAGAGCGCACGATCGGAGTTGCCCTCGCGCGGGATGCGCAGGCCTCGCCGCTCGGCGATGTAGTCGAGCAAGATCATCGCCCGAGGTTTCGGGTCGTTGGCGGCCTCGACCTTGGAGCCGCGCAGCGCGACCGCCTCGAAGTCCTCGTCGGTGGTGCCGGGGGGTTCCTCCTCACCGTCAAACAGGACGAACCGCAGCGGCGGCGCGTTCTTGCCTCGGTCGATTCGCTGCAGCGCCCGTGCGAGTTCCACGACCGCTGCCGTCCCGGCGGCCCCATCGTTGGCGCCGACGTGCCCGGGGATCGACGCCTCCGTGTCGTAGTGCGCGCCGATCACGATCGGGGCGCCGGTGCCAGGGAGCGTGCCGACGATGTTGCGCAAGCCGCCCGGCACGGCTTGGAACGTCCCATTTGGAAGGCGCTTTACGAGATCGTCGCCGAGGCGTTTGCTCGCCTGTGACCCGGCCGGCCGAGAGCCGTAGACCACGACTTGGCGGCGCAGCAGCGCAAACGCGCGCTGACCATTGAAGCGCTCGGTCTTGGGTTTGGTGGTGAGCGCCGAGCCGTCGTCGCCGGCGGGCGTTTCTCGTGCGAGCCCAGGGAGCGGGCGCCCGAACCCGACCCAGCTCAGGAGGGCTGCGCCGAACAGCAGGGTTACGAGGAGCACGATGGCGAGGCTGCGCACGCCGGTGTTCCAGCTTTCGTCCTCGCCCTGAGTCCTCGTGCCGCTCATCTGCTCAGCGTCGCACACGGGCGACGAGGCGTCGCCGCTGGGCCCTCGAAGGCGCGCTCGAAGGGCCGCCCGGGACGGCGGGCGACCGCGCCTGTGTGACGCACCGTGCGACCCACTGCCGCGTCGCCGTCTAGGATCGCCTCGTGGCGCAGCAGCACCTGGATCAGCTCAGCGGAATCGACGCCGGTTTCCTGCACCAGGAGGACGACGCGGCGCTGATGCACATCGGCGCGATCGCGATCTGTGAGGGCCCACCGCCCGAGCTGGCCGACGTGCTCGATTCCGTCCGCATGCGGATCCATCTGGTTCCGCGCTACCGCCAGCGGCTGCACTACCCGCCGCGCGAAGCGGGGCGCCCGTACTGGATCGACGACGAGTCGTTCGACATCGAGGACCACATCCGCCACACCGCGCTGCCGTCCCCCGGCAGCGAGGAAGAGCTGATGAAGCTCGCCGCACGCATTTTCTCGCAGCGCCTGGATCGCGGTCGCCCGCTCTGGGAGTTGTGGATCGTCGAGGGTCTCGAGGACAACCGCTTCGCGCTGATCTCCAAGACGCACCACGCCCTGATCGACGGCGTGTCCGGCGTCGACCTCGCAACCGTTCTGTGCACGCTTGGGCCGGAGATGCCCGAGGAGCCCGACCTCAAGCCGTGGAGCCCGAAACCGCAGCCCGGCACCGGTGAGCTGTTCGGTCGTTCCGCGCAGAACACTGCGCGGGAGATCATCGGTGCGGCAACCGGCGCGTTGCGCGCGGTGTCGCAGCCCGAGCAGGCGGTGCGCAAGGCGCGCGAAGTCGCTCGTGGCGTCGGGTCGCTGGCCTGGGCCTCGCTCGCTCCTGCCCCCTCCTCTCCGCTCAACCAGCTTGCTGGCCCGCACCGGCGGTACCGCGGCGTACGTACATCGCTGGAGGACCTGCGCCTGGTGAAGAACACGTTCGGCGGCTCGATCAACGATGTCGTCGTCACGATCGTCACGGGCGCGCTGCGCAACTGGCTGCTGTCGCGTGGCGTGCGTACCGAGGGCCTTGAGCTCCGGGCGCTCGTGCCGGTCTCGGTCCGTGCCGATGCCGAGCGCGGCGAGTTCGGCAACAAGCTCGCCGTCATGCAGGGCCCGCTGCCGGTCTACGTCGACGATGCGCTTGATCGCTACCTGATCGTGCGCCAGGCGATGGATGACCTCAAGGCGTCCGGCCAGGCGCTTGGTGCCGGCGTCCTTGCCAGCGTGCAGAACCTGGCGCCGCCGACGCTGCTGGCGCAGGCGTCTCGCCTGCAGTTCTCCACGCACTTCTTCAACCTGCTCGTCACGAACGTGCCGGGGCCGCAGCTGCCGCTCTACATGGTTGGTCGCAAGCTGCTCGACATCTTCCCGATCGCCTTCCTGCCGACCGGGCATGGCCTGTCGGTCGCGGTGTTCTCGTACGACGGCGGCCTGGACTTCGGTCTGCTCGCCGACTTCGACACCATCCCGGACATCGACGTCATCAGCGACGGCATCACGTCGTCGCTGGCAGAGCTCGTGCGCCTCTCACACGAGCACCAGGGGTCAACTCCCGAGTGAGCAAGACCGTCCGGACGAGCCTCGGGCAGGTCTTCGAACTCGAGCGGCACCTGCCGAGCATCGGCTGGAAGCCGAGGTTTCGCGGTCGGGATCTCGACCCGTCCGGTCTCGACTTCGGCGGAGGCGACGATTTCGGGATCTTTGCCGTGATTGGCGTGATCCTGCTCGCGGTGTTCCTGGTGATCGTGATCATCCCGCTTCTGATCTTCGTCGCGGAACTGGCACTCGTGCTGGCGCTGATCATTCCGATCACGGTGTTTGCGCTGGCGATCGGTCTCAAGCAGCACACGGTGCTGCTGCGCCGCTCAGATGGTGTGGTCGTCGACCAGCGGTCGGTCCACGGCGTCGTGGGTTCGATGCGCGCGGCTCGTGAGCTCACGGCCGCCGCGCACGCCGGTAGCTACCGCTAGCTGCCACCTCGCCGAAGCGGAACCCTGCCGACAGGCCGCTCAGTACCCCAGGGCGAACTTGGCGTCTTCGGACATCCGGTCGGGCGTCCACGGCGGGGTGAATACGAGCGAGGATTCGACGGTCTCGATGCCGTCGAGTTCTTTGGAGAACTCTTCGATCTGTTCGGCGACCTGCGGGCCGATCGGGCAGCCGGGTGAGGTGAGGCTAAACGTCACGTGTACGTGGCTGCCTTCGACTTCGATGCTGTAGATCAGGCCGAGTTCGACGAAGTCCAGCCCTAGCTCGGGGTCGATCACGTTCGTGAGCGCTTCTTCGACTTCGTCAACGGTGGCCATGGGTCTCAGGGTACCCGGTGCCGCGAAATGGCGGCTGGGCCCCGGCGCAGGGCGTAGAGTCGGGTGTAAGCGCGCCAGCGGTTGGTGCGCGGGGCACCACTCGATTGGGGACACCATGGACTTCAAGAAGCTGAGCAAGCAGGCCAACAAGGTCATCGCGAAGCGCGGTGGCACCGCGTCGCTCAAAGGCGATGCTCAGGAGCTTGCGGGCATCCTGAAGAGCAAGGGCTCGGCGGCTGACAAGGCCAAGAAGGCCGCAGCCGCCATCAAGGTGCCCGGCAAGCGGTAACCGCCGCCGAGGGACCGACACTCTGGCCGATGTCGTCGGATTGCGTGTGAGCGAGAGATCGCGCCGCAGATTTCGTTTGGGCGCGAGTGTTTTAGGCCGCCAGGCCGGGCCGCTTGCGCCCGGACGGAAGATGCAAGCGAGATCCGCTCACACGCGATCCGACTAGTTATCAGAGCCTATGCGGTCCCAGACGTAGAGCTCGAGGGACTCGTTGACGAGTTCCTCGGCGCGTCGGCGGCTGAGTGAGGGTAGGACGGTGTTGAGCGCCTGCTCTTCGGAGATGCCGGATTCGAAGGCTTCTTCGCCGCGGAAGCCGGCCGCGAGCTTGAGGGCTTCGCGGCGGTTTTCGCCGAGCGTCGGGAAGACGCGCAGGAGGAAGTCGCGGCTGGGGATCGGCTGGCCGATCTCGAGCGACGCGTGCCACGCGGCGAGCATCGAGAGATCGGCGTCGTCGAGATCTTGGACGGCGCGCGCGTAGTGGCTGGCGAGCTGCTCTTCCGGGATGTCGTCGACCCACGCACGGATCAGCTCGCCGAGGAGCTGGCGACGCGCCTCGCGGCCCACGGACTCGATGATCACGCGGATCGCGTCGTGGGGTTCGATGAAGCAGAGAGGCATGAGAGAAGGCGGTCCAGGGTGTGGGCGTCTGGGCATACGGTAAGTGCCGGGTCGGACGGATCCATGAAGGAGGTGAGGGTGGTTTGGCGAAGTACCGCCGCTTGCAGGTACTCAGTCGCCGAACGCGCCGGAACCGGTGTCGCCGGCGGGTGCTTGTTCGGTGACGACGTCGACGCTGGAGTCCGCGGTGGCGTCGCCGACGGGCACTTCGGTGACTGGCGCGGAGCCGCTCGTCGCGGTGCTTGGCGAGCCCGTCGATCCGCTGGATGACGTCGCCGACGCGGCCGCTGCGGAACGCTCGGCCGACGCCTGTGTGGTGGTGTCGAATTCGCTGACCCCGCTGGCGAATTCTCGTGCGTTGGCGAGCCGGCGCGCTTTCGCGGCCTGCTTGCGACGGGCGGCACGTTTCTGGGTGCGGATCTTCGCGGCGGCGCGCTGCTGGACCCGAGCCGCCGACGCCTTCCCGTTGTCGACGGCGTGGTCGACCACGCCCACGAGGGCCCCGGGTGAGAGTGCGGGCGCCGTCGGGGTTTTGGACGGCGCGTCGGTGAGACCGGCTTTGAGCGCTGGCGGCGGCGCCGAGCGGGCCAGCTCATGCTGGGCGGCCATCCCACTTCCAGCGAGCGCGACCGTGGAAGCGGCGACGAGGCCGACCTTGCCGCCGATGAGATGGTCGGCGGCGGGCTGAAGGCGCCCAGCTGCGTGGCCGATGGGGCCGAGCAGGTGGTCGTGGAGCCAACCCGTGAGGCGGGTCGTGCGGTCGCTCGCGGCCGCCACGAGCACGGTCGGGAGGAGAGCGCGCAGCGCTGTGTCGGCGTCGCGCTGTGCATGGAGCAGCGCGCGGCACCCCGAGCACCGCACCAGGTGCGCCCGGACCTTGATGACGGCCCGCGGTTTGAGCGTGCCTTCGACGTACTTACCGAGCTGCGAGGCGGTCGCGCTGCACACCGCCCCGCTCTCGACCGCCGTGTAGTGATCGACGAACGCCTTGCGTCCTTCCGTCACCGCGCGGTTGACCTTGGAGTAGGACCAGCCGTAGACATCCGCGATCTCGTCGTAGCTCAGCCCCTGGGCGCGGAGGCAGAGCGCTTGGGCCTCCGCCTCCTTGAGCGTCGCGAGCGCCTCGCTGGCGCGCTGCGCGAGGTCGATGGCGTGGACGTGCTCATCGGGGAGCCGCGCCAGGCGGTGCATGGCCACGTCGACGTCGTCCGCCTCGAGGGGGACCGTCGTGGGCCCGTGGTTCCGCCGAACCAGACCTGCCTCGCGGCGGACCACCACGTGCATCCAGGCGACCGCCTTGGAGCGGTCGATGGTGCCGGCGTGCTCGAGGAGCCGCTCCATGGCTCGCTGGTATGCATCGTGAGCATCGTCTGCGGACTGCGAATAGCGCAGGGCCGTCCGCAGGAGTGCCTCACCGTGGAGGCGCGCAACGTCGCCGGCGAGCGCATGGGCGACGACGCGCTCGCGGGCGCGACCGCTGGCCCTCGAAGGGGCGGCGGGCAGCGGCGACTCGGCGTCGAGGAGGTCGGGCGAAGAGGACGGGCTCACATCTAGTAAGAGGGTTCGGCGCCCAGAAATTCGCCCCCCTAACTTGTTCGAACTGGTGGGACGACCGGCACGAGCGAGCAACGGTACGCACCGCTTTCCAGAACTTCAAGTTGTGGAGTGTCGCTAAAGGACGGGTGATTTCGGAGTATTGAGGCACTGGCGCAGGTTCACGACGCTCCGCGCATAGAAATCCGTTAAGCATTGCTCAACAAGCGGCGGACCGGTGGACGGGTGTTACCCCCGCGGCCTCAAGCGCCGAGCTGGAGGTCCGATCTCCTGGGAGCGACCTTGCGCGACCGCGCTCGGTCCTTCCCCCTCAGTTCCAGGACCCCGACATGGCCTCCGACCCCGCTCGCCGAACCGCCGACACCTTCGTCCCGCGCGGCGCGTCGGACCCGCTGTCCTTCATCCCGCTCCCCACCGGCGGCCCGGACGACTCCCCCGAGGCGGAGCGGGCCGCGCTCCGCGAGGCCCTCCCTGCGACTGCGCCCGGCGCTCATACGACGCCGGACCGCGCGCCCGAGCATCGCCACCGCGCGACATCGTCGGTTCCGCTCGAACTCCTGGACCCCAACGCGGGCCCCGACGCCAGCCTCGCGGCGCCGCCGCCGGCTCGCCCGAACCTGATGGCACCTGTGGGCCCGAGCGCTCCACAGACCCCGGCCTACCCCGCCCCTTCCGCGCTGCAGCGCCCCGCCCCGTCAGCGGCGCCCCAGGCGCCGCCGCAGGCGGCGGCCCGTCCGGCCCCGATCGCGCCCCAGGCTGCGCCGGCTGCAACGCGTCCGCCGCAGGCACCAGCACCCGCTCGTCACGCCGCCGCTTCGGCGCCACCACGTCCTCAAGCCCCGGTCCCGGCGGCCGCTCCTTCAGCACCGCCGCAGCCCCAGGCGCCCGCGCCACAAGCGGCCATGACACCCCCACAGCCCCAGGCGCCCGCGCCCGCGCCACAGGCGGCGACCCCACAGCCCCAGGCGCCCGCACCCGTGCCACAGGCGGCGACCCCAAAGCCCCAGGCGCCCGCGCCACAGGCGGCAACCCCACAGCCCCAGGCACCGGCGCCCGCGCCCGCCCAGAGCCGCGCCGCGGCTTCTGCTCAGCCGCGCCCTGCGGCCCCGGCGCCCGCGCCCGCGCCGCCGCAGCCCAGCGCGCCATCGGTGCCTCGTCTCAACGCGCAGCCCGGGCACCTGACCGCCACCCCCCAGCATCCTGCGATCCCGGGCCCGGCCGGAGCGCCCGCTCCGTCTGCGCCGGCGACCCCGCCGGGCCGCCGAGATGGCGCGTCGGTCGCCCCACCCGGGTTCCTCACGTGATCGCCGCAATTCGCAGGGGACCGCGGCGAGTGTTCCGGCTCGGGATCCGCGCTCGCGACGGCCGCAGCTTGGCGCTGCCCCGCCGCCTCCTGCGGCACGGCTTCTAGCGACCCGAACGGGACGCGGCGAGGCTGCGCCCAGCCTGGCCCTGTCTAGCCTTCGAGCAAGCCGGCGATGGTGAGCGCGAGTTCGTCGTCCGCTTGCCCGGGAAGCCCAAGCGTCGTCGGGGGCTTGGCCGTCGACCAGCGCGCGGCCGCGCCTGTGCCGGTCGCGTCAGCGCCGGCGATGTTCCAGAGTGCGAGTTCGAGGGCATCCCAGGCCACGCCGGTGGCCTCGACCACCGCCGCCGCGCGCTTTTCCAAGAGTGGGACATCGCCAACGGCGAAGAGCCGCTTGGCCGCGTCAGTGACCTGATCTCCGCCGAGGTGAAGCCCATCGGCGCGCACGGGCAGGGCTCCGGTGCGGCCGAGCGCGACGAGGATGTCGTAGCGCACGGCGCGAGGGAGACCGCGAAGCGCCAAGCGGTCGAGCAGGCGCGCGAACCGCCGCTCAGGCGACCAGGCCTGTTCGCCGATCAGGCTCGCCTCGAGCGAACCTCCGCTCCGCGCCGCGAGCTGCGCGGGGACCGCGAGCGCGGCGCCTGCCGCGTCGTGGGCACGGGGCCCACGCGGACCGCCGTCAAGGATCGAGGCGACCTCGGAGGCGCCTGCCACGTGCTCAAGGGACTCAAGCGACGGGTCGACCGCAAGGAGCGCCGCAAACGCCGTGCCGGCGGTCGCGTCGGACCCAGCCGTCTCGTCAGGTGACGCGACCGCGATCGTCAGCGCGGCAACGAAGGCGCGAGCTGGGTCGCCCGCGTGAGCGGCAACCGGAGCCCAGGCGCCGGCCTCCGGACTTCCAAGCGCCGACAGGCGCGCCTCGGCCGTCGTGAGTTCCTGCGCGAGCACCATCACGTCAGCGCTGGAGCGCACGCCAGGGAGGAGATCGCTGCGGAAGCCGTCGTCGGCATTGCGTGAAAGCTTGCCCGTGACGACCGCGCGCGTGCGCGGCTTGGGCGTAGCGCCGGTGCTCGACGAGACCGGCCTTCGCGCGGCCGTCCCGCCACCGCGGGCCGCGGGCTTACGCGCCGCTGGCTCCGCTTTGGCCTTCTCGCTACGACAGATCCCACAGCTGGCTTCGAAGCGACCGTGGCGACAGAAGGTGGGCACGGCGAGCATTGTAAAGCGCGCCGAGATATGTGCCGTTCCGGCCCTTCACACCCGCTTCACGTCTAGCTCTGTCGCGGTCCCCACAATGCGCAGTCGTGATCAAGCACGTCGTCCTCGTGGCCCTGGCCGCCACACCGTTCCTGAGCTCGTGCGGAAGTGCAGGTCCGGACTCCGCACCGCTGGCAGTCGAGCGTCTCTCGGGCGACCAGGCGCAGCCTAAGCCGGCGGTGGCGCCCGGCACGCTCTCGCGGATCGCCGACAGCCCCAGCGCGCGACGCCGTATCGGCTACGTGAACGTCGCCGAGCTGGAGGCCATTGCTGACGGGCCGGACAGCCAGCGCGTGATGCGCCTGGTCCTCGGCTCCGGCGCCGTGCGTCTTGAGGGTGCGACCGGCCGTCCCACCACCGCCACGCAGATCGGCGACGCGACCATCCTCGATGGCGAAACGCGAACCGTCGTCGGGGGCACGCCGGCACAGCGAAGCGCCCTGGAACAGACGGCCCCTCAGCCGAACGCCATCGAAGCGGAGACGCCCTCCGCGGTGCAGTCCTGTCTCGGTGACCCCGCCGCCCAAACCATCGTCGGGTCGGCCGTCCTCGGGAGCAAGTCCGCGATCGGCGTCAGCCTGATCGACACCGCCGACGCGCCGAGCGGCCCGAAGCTCCTGATCTGCGTTGCGCCGCACTTCTTCCGCGATCTCCATCGCGCCGAGGGACGACTCCAGCGCCTCTTCCCGTCCGACGGACCAGCCGACCGCCGACCCATCATCAGCGAACAGGAGATCGGCGAACGGGAGATCGTGGGAGCGTCGGTAGCGCTCGACCAGGTCGATCCGAAGCTCGTCGATGAACTCCTCCGCGGCGGACCGAGGCTCGTCGCCATCGGAGCCCCGGGTCCCGCGGGCGACGCTGGCGCCGACAGCGGCCCGCACTGACGCCGCGCCGAAAACCACTCTGGATCCCGTCGAGCGGGGTCGCCGTGGCCCGGTCCGCGATGACCCGCGGCTAGCGTTCCCGCGCTCGCCGCGCTCGAGCGAACCCGGCCCGGCGTTCCTTCTCGAGGGCTGCGAGGTAGTCGTATCCGTCGACCTGCAAGCGAACGCGCCGCGCGGCGGGGAACCGCTCACGGCTGATGGCTTCTTCGAGGGCGATGGCGTCGCTGCGTTCCGCCGCGAGGGGCGGCTGGTAGTCGCCGCACAGGTGGTCGGCGATGAGGCGTCCCTGCGCTTCGGCGATCGGCATGGCGACCGTCCCGGCATCGATCAGGCCCGCGAACGCGAGGTCGGGGGCGTCTGGATGGAAGATCCTCGACAGGAGTGAGGGGCCAGCCCCGTCGCCTTGGAACGCCTCGGGTAGGAACGGATGCTCGACGTACCAGCCGGTGCAGAGCACGACGACGTCGACCTCGTCGATGCGGCCGTCGGTGTACTCAACGGCGCCTTCCAGGAGCCGCGCGATCGCCGGTCGGGTGGTGAGCTGCCCATGTGCGAGGTGGGAGAGCAACCGTCCAGAACGAAGTGGGTGGACCTCGCCGTAGCCGTGCCCCGGGTGAGCGATGCCATACGTCGCCAGCGGCCCGAGCTGCAGCGCGGCGGCGCGAGCGAACAGTGCCCGGCGGGCCTTCCACGACATCGGCACGGGCGGGCGGTATCGGTCGGCCGGCCGCCCGAAGAGGATCTCGGGGATGAACCAGGCGCCGCGGCGCATCGAGTGGATCGCGACATCGGCATGCTCGGCCGCATCGCAGGCCAGATCGACCGCGGACGTGCCGACGCCGACGACGACGACGCGCTTGCCCTCGAGGAGCGACGGCCCGCGGTAGTCGTGCACATGGACGATCTCGCCTTTGAACCCGGCGATCCCGGGCAGCGCCGGTTCAGGATGCCGTGGCCGACCGAACGGGCCGGTCGCCACGACGATCGCGTCCGCGTGGCGAACGCCGGACGATGTCTCGACGGTCCACGCGCCATCGGCGTCGCGTGCCGCCGAAGTCACGCGTGTGCCGAGCTCGATCCGGTCGCGAAGGTCGAACGTGTCGACGTAGGCCTCGCAGTATTCAGCGACCTGTTCCGCGCTTGGGAAGACGGGCAGGTGACGCGGCGCCGGGAAGTCGGCGTAGGCCAGTGCGTCGCGACTGGTCGCGCTGTGCAGCGTGCGGTAGGCGATCGGCCCGACCGATGGGTCGGCGTTTCCCCACCGGCCCCCGACGCGCGGTGCGGCGTCGACCGCGTGAGCGTCGAGCCCTCGATCGCGGAGCGTCTTGAGGGCGGCGATGCCGGCAGAGCCTGCGCCGATCACGAGGACGCTGGGACGTGTCGGTGGCGTCACGCCCCCAGCCTACCGCCGCTCCCCCCGACCGCCTCGCGCCACCGCGACGTTGCCGCTTGGCTCCCCGTCCGCGAGCCGGACCGCGGACGGACCCCGTCGCAGGACCGGTTCCCAGGAAGGACACGAGTCCCTCACACGAGGGTCACAAGCAGGCACTGCTCGCGGTCGAGACTCCGGCCGGTCCCCCCGACCATCTTCCAGGAGAACCATGAAGTCCAAGAAGCTCCAGGTGTTGGCGCTCACCGCCACCGCCGTGGCAGCGACGGCCGGCCTCGCCGTCGCCGCCACGTCCGACGACGACTACTCAGCCGCGCTCGCCGCCAAGATCGACCCGTCCGTCCCGAAGAACGTGATCCTGATCGTCGGCGACGGCATGGGCGACTCCGAGGTCACCTCGGCTCGTTACTACGGCAAGGGCGCCGCTGGCCGTCTCAACATGGACCGC
Organism: Solirubrobacteraceae bacterium; assembly: GCA_032119595.1. Lineage (GTDB taxonomy): Bacteria > Actinomycetota > Thermoleophilia > Solirubrobacterales > Solirubrobacteraceae > JAGIBJ01. The sequence continues at coordinate 258,273 of JAUMBQ010000005.1, forward strand.
CTGCCCTTCCGCGGCAGCTCCATCCACTACGTGCTCAGCGCAGGCCCCGGCCCCAACTACGCGCCGAACTACACCGGTGACTCGGCTCCGACGGCCGTTGCTTGGTCCACAGGCAAGCGCACGATCGACGGTCGCCTCGCCCAGGGCCCCTCGACCGCGGGCAACGTCCCCGGCACCAACGCCGGCTACAAGACCTACATGGAGATCGCGAAGGAGAACGGCAAGGCGACGGGCAACGTTTCCACTGCCGAGATCACCGACGCGACGCCGGCTGGTCCGAGCGCCCACATCTCCCAGCGCGCCTGCCAGGGCCCGGCCGACACGCGCACGACGTGCCCGACCGAAGCCAAGACGGCCGGCGGCCTCGGCTCCGTGGCCGAGCAGACCATCGACACGAACTACGACGTGATCCTGGGTGGCGGCAAGAGCCGTTGGACGCAGACCCTCGCGGCAGGCGGCGCCGACACGGTGCTCACCTACGCGACGGCCAAGGGCTACACGCAGCAGCCCACCGACAAGGCCGGGCTCGCCGGCATCACGTCGCTCGCAGGCGGCAAGGTGCTGGGGCTGTTCAACAACAGCAACATGACGACCGACTACAAGCCGCTGTACGCACGCACGGACGCGTACCTCACGGCGAACGCGGCGACGCTCGACCCGAAGACCCAGGGCGGCAGCGCAACGACGCGCTGCGAGGAGCTGCGCGAGCCGACCACCAACGAGCCGTCGCTTGCTGAACTCACGAAGAAGGCCATTGCCCTCCTCGATGACGACGCTGACGGCTTCACGCTGCAGGTCGAGGGTGCCTCGATCGACAAGCGCGACCACGCTGCCGACGTGTGCGGCCAGATCGGCGAGATGCTCGCACTCGACGAAGCCATCGGCGTCGCGCAGACGTTCCAGAAGGCGCACCCGGACACGCTCATCATCGTGACGGCCGACCACTCGCACTCCTCGCAGATCGTGAACGCGGCCAGCAAGCCGGCCACGGGCTCGGCGTACGCGACGGTCCAGACCGTCGACGGCGCGCCGATGCGCATCGTCTACGGCACGGCCGACACGGGCAACGGCGCAACGACGAGCGGCTCCCAGTCGCACACCGGCGCGCAGGTGCCGCTGTGGGCGTCCGGACCGCAGGCCGCCAACGTGCAGGGCACGCTTGACCAGACCGACATCTTCAGCATCCTGAACGGCAAGACGCCGAGCAAGATCGCTGGCGGCGGCACGCCCGGCAAGGACGGCCTCGACGGTACGCCCGGCACTCCCGGCACGCCCGGTCCCGCTGGTACCGCTGGCCCCGCCGGCGCTGCCGGTGCGGCGGGTTCCAACGGCGCTGCAGGCTCCAACGGCGCTCCGGGTGCTGCCGGCTCCGCTGGCCCGGCCGGGTCCGCTGGCCCGGCCGGCGCTGCTGGCCCGGCCGGCCGCGACGCGGAAGTCACCTGCAAGGTGCAGGGCAGCAAGACGGTCAAGTGCACCGTGTCGTACGGCGCGACGAGCAGCAAGTCCGCTGCCCGCCTCGTCAAGAACGGCAAGACGGTCGCTCGCGGCACCGTGTCCAAGAAGGGCGCGCTGACCCTCAAGGCCACCAAGCGCCTGACCAAGGGCACCTACACGCTGATCGCTCGCGGTCAGTCGACCAAGCTCAAGCTCGGCTAACGCCAGCTGAACAAGCCTGCGCGGCTACGCACACCCGCGCAGCACGCGGTGCTCCTTGAAAGCACCGCCTGCCAAACAAGGAGGGCCCCGGCAAACGCCGGGGCCCTTCTTGGTTTCTGGCCACCGCGGTATCGTGCGATTCTGGCGCGTTCGCACTGTGCGCTTCGTCTCAATTCGACCACCATCGAACCATGCGGGTCTACCACCACTATCCGGCCGACGAGTCCACGCCTGAGCGTTGGAAGGTCACCGAGTCCGATCCTGAGGTTGCCAAGGCTCAGGAGGAGCGCTTCGCGGCGTTCGTGAAGGCCAGCCTCGACGAGCTTCCGGAACCGTTCCTCCGCGCCCTGGACGAGTGCCCCGTGGTGATCTCCGACGACGGCGCCAAGTTCAGCGCGTACGGCCTCTACGTGGGCGCCACGATCGCCCGCAAGGACTGGAACGCCCAGATCTTCGTGTACCGAGACACGCTCCTGCGCGACTTCGGCCACGACCCCGTGCTCCTCGCCCACCAGGTCCGCCGAGTCGTCCGCCACGAACTCGGACACCACCTCGGCTTCGACGAGCGAGGCGTAGAGGCCCTAGGCCTCTAACCCCGCTCGCCGCAGTTCTACGTTTAGACGCTCAGGGCGTCAGCAACGTCTTTGGCACGGGCACCGAGGTACCGGTCGGCCATGTTCGCAGCACGACGACCTTCGTTGATCGCCCAGACGATGAGCGACTGGCCGCGGCGGCAGTCGCCGGCCGCGAAGACGCCGTCGACCGACGAGGTGTAGGGCTTGACGGACTTCACGTTGCCGCGAGCGTCCTTCTCGACGCCGATCGCGTCAAGCAGCTCCTGCTCGGGATGGAGGAAGCCCATGGCGAGGAGGACGAGGTCGGCTTCGATCTCGAACTCAGTGCCTTCGACGGGCGCGAACGGCGGGGCGTCGGCGGCGTGGGAAACCTTGAGGCGCTTCACAACGCCGTTCTCACCCTCGAACGCGGTGGTGATGACCGAGAAGTCCTGCTCGCCCTTGTCGAGCGCGTCGAGCTCTTCTTTGGCGTACGACTTGCGGTACTTGGCAGGCCAGAGCGGCCACGGGGTGCGGTCGTCCGGGCGGTTGGCCGGGGGCTCAGGCAGCAGCTCGAGCTGCACCACCGAGACGGCGCCTTCACGGAGCGAGTTGGCGACGCAGTCGGCGCCGGTGTCGCCGCCGCCGATAACGACGACCTTCTTGCCCTTGGCGGTGATGCCGCCGTCGGGCGGAATGATGCCCTGCGTCTCGGGACCGAACTCACGCGAGACGCGACGGTTGCGCTCGTAGAGGAACTCCATGGCGAAGTGCACGCCTTCGAGGTCGCGGCCCGGGACCGGCAGGTCACGCGGGACGCGGGAACCGGTCGCGAGGATGACGGCTTCGAACTCGTCGCGGAGTTCTTCGACGGTGACGTCGGTACCGACGTCGATGCCGACCCGCAGCTCGACGCCCTCAGCGAGAAGCTGCTCCATGCGGCGCTCGATGACGGTCTTCTCGATCTTGAAGTCCGGGACGCCGAAGCGCATCAGGCCACCAGCCGACTCGTCGCGCTCGAAGAGCGTGACGGTGTGACCCATGCGGCGCAGCTGCTGAGCAGCAGCCATGCCGGCCGGGCCGGCGCCGACGACGGCGACCTTGTGGCCCGTCTCATGCTCGGGCGGCAGCGGCTTGACGTAGCCCTCGGCGAACGCGCGGTCGATGATCGCGAGCTCGATCTGCTTGATCGTGACGTTGTTGCCCTCGTTGATCTCCAGGACGCACGCCGCCTCGCACGGAGCGGGGCACAGACGACCGGTGAACTCCGGGAAGTTGTTGGTCGCGTGGAGCTGGACGATCGCGTCCTGCCACCGGTCGCGGTAGACGAGGTCGTTCCAGTCCGGGATCAGGTTGCCCAGCGGGCAGCCGTTATGACAGAACGGCACGCCACAGTCCATGCAGCGCGCGCCCTGCTGCGAGATCTCGGCGTCCGGGAGACGGTCGATGAACTCGTGCACGTGGTTCACGCGCTGCTTGGGGTCATCAAACCCGCTGTTGTGCTTCTCGATGCGAAGGAAGCCGCCCAGTTCACCCATTAGGCCGTGCCTCCGGTGGTCCCGGCCGCCGCGGCTCGCTCGGCGAGCACCCGCTTGAAATCGGTCGGGAAGATCTTCACGAAATCGGACACCGCTTCGTCGAAACGGCTCAGGATCCCCTCGGCCAGGGTGGAGCCCGTGCGCTGCACATGCTCCTCGAGCAGCGCGCGCAGCTCGTCCTGGTCCTCGGAGGTCAGCTCTTCGAGCTGGTCGGTCATGGTCGTGTTGACCCGGGCGTCGAACGTGCCGCTCGGGTCGTAGACGAACGCGAGGCCACCGCTCATGCCGGCGGCGAAGTTGCGCCCCGTCTCACCGAGCACCACGACGCGGCCGCCGGTCATGTACTCACAGCCATGGTCGCCCACGCCCTCGACGACCGCGCTGGCCCCCGAGTTGCGCACCGCGAACCGCTCGCCGGCCTTGCCGCGGATAAACGCGCGACCCTCGGTCGCGCCGTAGAGCACCGTGTTCCCGGCGATGACGTTGTCCTCGGCGACGTAGGTGGCGTCCTCAGGCGGACGCACCGACAGCACGCCGCCGGAGAGGCCCTTGCCGACGTAATCGTTGGCGTCGCCCTCCAGGGAGAACGTGACGCCGTGCGCGAGCCAGCCGCCGAACGACTGCCCGGCCGAGCCGGTGAAGTTCACCTGAATGGTGTTGTCCGGGAGCCCTGCCTGCCCGTAGCGCGCGGCCACGTGGCTGGAGAGGATGCCGCCCGAGCAGCGGTCGACGTTGCGGATCGGCTGCGTGAGCGTGACCCGTTCGCCGGCGTTGATCGCATCCTGGGCCTGCTCGACGAGCCCCCAGTCGAGGTGATCGCCAAGCACGGCCGGCGGCGCTTCGATGCGGAAGCGCGGAGCCTCTGGATCGACGTCGTTCGGGAACGCCAGGAGGTGCGTGAGGTCGAGACCGCTCGCCTTCCAATGCGTGATCGCGTCGTCGGCGGCCAGCAGCTCGGTGCGGCCGATCATCTCGTCGACCTTGCGGATGCCCAGCGAGGCCATGATGCCGCGCAGCTCCTCCGCAACGAAGAAGAAGAAGTTGACGACGTGCTCGGGCTCGCCCTTGAAACGCTCGCGCAGGACCGGGTCCTGCGTGGCGATGCCCACCGGGCAGGTGTTCAGGTGGCAGGCGCGCATCATGATGCAGCCCGTCGCGATCAGCGGAGCCGTTGAGAAGCCGAACTCGTCGGCGCCCAGGATGGCAGCGACGGCGACGTCGCGACCGGTCTTGAGCTGACCGTCGGTCTGGACCGTGATGCGGCGACGCAGATCGTTCTTGAGCAGCGTCTGCTGGGTCTCGGCGAGGCCGATCTCCCACGGAACGCCGGCCGAGTAGACCGACGAAAGCGGCGAAGCGCCGGTGCCTCCGTCGTGCCCGGCGATCAGCACGTGATCGGCGTTGGCCTTCGCCACACCGGCGGCGACGGTACCGACGCCGACTTCGGACACGAGCTTCACCGAGACCGACGCGCCCGGGTTCGCGCAGCGCAGGTCGTAGATGAGCTGCTTGAGGTCCTCGATCGAGTAGATGTCGTGGTGCGGCGGCGGCGAGATGAGGCCGACGCCCGGCGTGGAGTGCCGGATCTTGCCGATGTACTCGTCGACCTTGTGGCCGGGCAGCTGGCCGCCCTCACCGGGCTTGGCACCCTGCGCCATCTTGATCTGGAGCTGGTCGGCGTTGACGAGGTACTCGATCGTGACGCCGAAGCGGCCCGAGGCGATCTGCTTGATCGCGGAGCGGCGCGTGTCGCCGTTGGCCTCCGGCTTGAAGCGGATCGGGTCCTCCCCGCCCTCGCCGGTGTTCGACTTGCCGCCGAGGCGGTTCATCGCGACGGCGAGGTTCTCGTGCGCCTCACGCGAGATCGACCCGAGCGACATGGCGCCGGTGGCGAACCGCTTGACGATCTCCACGGCCGGCTCGACCTCGGAAAGGTCGATCGCCGTGCGACCCTCGTGGTTGAACTTCAGGAGGCCGCGAAGGAACCCAGCACGGTTGCTCTCCTCGTTGACTTCCTTGGCGTACTTGTCGTACGTGTCCTGGGAGTTGCCGCCGCGGCCGCGGACTGCATGCTGGAGCAGCGCGATCGACTCGGGGCCCCACGCATGCTTCTCGCCGTCGCGCCGCCAGGAGTAGATGCCGCCGACTGGAAGGAGGTCGTCTTCCAGGGTCGGGAAGGCCGTCTGGTGGCGAGCCAGCGTCTCGGTCGCGATGACATCGAGGCCGATGCCACCCAGGCGCGAGGCCGCACCGGTGAGGTACTCGTCGACGAGTTCCTTCGAGAGGCCGATCGCCTCGAAGATTTGCGCGCCGGTGTAGGACTGGATCGTGGCGATGCCGATCTTGGAGATCGTCTTCATCAGCCCCTTGCCGATCGCCTTGACGACGTGCTTCTGGGCCGTCGCCGCGTCGAGGTCACCCGGGATCCGGCCTTCGGCCAGGAGCTTGTCGACGGTGTCGAACAGCAGGTACGGGTTGATCGCGTTGCAGCCGAAGCCAAGCAGCACCGCCATGTGGTGCACCTCACGCGGCTCACCGGACTCGAGCACGAGCCCAGCCTGCAGGCGCGTGCCCTCGCGGACGAGGTGGTGATGCACGCCGGACACGGCGAGCAGCGCCGGCACCGGAGCGCGCTCTTCGCTCACCCCCGTGTCGGAGAGGATCAGGACGGTCGCACCGGCAGCCAGCGCGGCGTCGGCCTCGGCAAAGAGCTCGGTGAGACGGTCACGCAGGCCCTGCTCGCCGCCGCTACGCGGGAAGGTCGCGTCGAGCGTGCGGGCTTTGAGGAGCCCGTGATCGATGTGGCGCACGGCCTCGAGCTCGTGGTTGCGCAGGATCGGCTGATCCAGGCGGAGCTGGTGAGCGTGATCGGGGTCTTCGTCGAGCAGGTTGCCTTCGGACCCGAGCTGGGTCGTGAGGCTCATCACGACCTCCTCGCGGATCGGGTCGATCGGCGGGTTCGTGACCTGCGCGAAGAGCTGCTTGAAGTACGAGTAGAGCGGCGGACGGCGGTCCGACAGCACGGCGAGCGCGGTGTCGTTGCCCATCGAACCGAGCGGCTCCTCACCCTTGGCGGCCATCGGCGCGATGATCACGCGCTCGTCCTCCTGGGTGTATCCGAAGGCGAGCTGACGCTGGCGGGTCGAGAGCGTCGGGGCGATCGCTTCCCGGGCGGGGATGTCGCCCAGGGTCACGTTGTGCTCGCGGAACCATTCCGCGTACGGCTGCTGGGTGGCGACCTCGTTCTTGACCTCGGCGTCGTCGATAATCCGGCCGGCCTCGAGGTCGATCAGGAAGAGCTTGCCCGGCTGCAGGCGACCGAGTCGCTTGATGCGATCGGTGGTGATCTCCGGCAGCAGGCCCGTCTCGGAGCCGAGCACGACGATGCCGTCGGTCGTCTCGACCCAGCGACCGGGGCGCAGGCCGTTGCGGTCGAGCGTGGCGCCAACGATGGACCCGTCGGTGAAACAGACCGCCGCCGGGCCGTCCCACGGCTCCATCAGCGCAGCGTGGAAAGCGTAGAAGCCGTGCAATGCCTCCGGGAGATCGGTGCGGCGCTCGTAGGCCTCCGGCACCATCATCATCACCGAGTGCGGCAGCGAGCGGCCGCCCAGCATGAGCAGCTCCAGGACGTTGTCGAACGTCGCGGAGTCGGAGCCGTCCGGGCGCACGACCGGCATGATCTTCTGAAGGTCGTCGCCGAAGAGTTCAGACGAAAGCTGGCTCTCGCGGGCCCGCATCCAGTTGATGTTGCCGCGGAGCGTGTTGATCTCACCGTTATGCGCGATGACGCGGAACGGGTGCGCCAGATCCCAGCTCGGGAACGTGTTGGTGGAGAACCGCGAATGCACGAGGCAGACGGCGCTGGCGACGCGCTCATCGGCGAGGTCCGGGAAGAACTTCATGAGCTGCCCGGAGATGAGCATGCCCTTGTAGTTGAGCGTCTTGCTGGAGCACGACGCGACATAGAGGTCGCTTCCGCAGTGCAGCTCGGCGACCCGGCGGATCACGTAGAGCTTGCGCTCGAAGGCGTCGCGATCGGTGATGTCGCTGGACGCGCCGATGATGAGCTGCTCGAAGACCGGGCGGCTGGCGTTGGCCGTGACGCCGACGGACTCCGGCACGACTGGAACGTCGCGCCAACCAAGGACGGTCTGCCCTTCAGCCTCGACGGTCGCAGCGAGGAACGCCTTGATCTCCGCGCGACGCTCGGCGTCCTGCGGGAGGAAGCACATCGCCACGCCGTAGCGGCCCAGTTCAGGGAGGTCAAAGCCGGTGACGCCACGCAGGAACGCGTCGGGCATCTGAAGCAGAATGCCCGCACCGTCGCCGGTGTTGGCATCGGCGCCTTCGGCGCCGCGATGCTCCATGTTGTCCAGCGCGAGGAGCGCCATGGAGACGATCTCGCGGGTCGGGACGTTGTCCAGCTTGGCCACCAGCGCGACGCCACAGGCGTCGTGCTCATTGCGAGGGTCGTAAAGGCCGTCCGCCGGTCGCGTCATGCAAGTCCGCAAGGTTCGAGGTGGGTGGAGGTCCTGGCCAGGGGATCCAGCCAGGACGGTTCCCCGCGGCGCGGGCGCACGCAAGGTCGGCGAAGTCTAGCAACGGGAACCCGATTGGACCGATAGACAAAAAGAGCCCGGCGCGCATCCGCACCGGGCTCCTCTGATCGTGTGACACGCAGCACTTCCGCGTGTCAATTTCAGCGATTTTGCGCTATGCGCGGACGGTTACGCCACTTCGCGGAACGCGGCCACTTCTGGCTGGCGCGAAAGACGGTCCAGCGCGCGGGCTTCGATGTCACGCGTACGCGACGCCGGAATGCCCAGCTTGCGGGACGCCTGCTCGACGGTGTGCGCACCATCCATGCCCGTCCCGAATCGCAGCGTAATCACGTCGCGCTCATCAGAGGGAAGGGCCTGGATCTGCGTCCGCAGCCCATCCCGCACCGAGTTCTCGGCCACCACTTCAGCAATCTCTGGGCCGTCATCGGGAAGCAGGGACGAGAGCGGAGTCTCGCCGTCTTCACCGACGCCAGCGTCGAGCGAAGCCATCGTGCGGTCGTGATGCCGGAGCTTCGCGACCTCTTCGAGGTCGGTCGCCAGGGCATCAGCAAGCTGAAGCTCTGTCGGCACGTGACCCAGCTGCGTCGAGAGCTCTCGCTCCAGACGACGCATCCGGCGAACGCGCTGCGCCACATGAGCGGGCAGTCGGATCGTGCGGCCACTGTTGTCAAGCCCGCGCTGAAGCGCCTGCCGGACCCAGATCGTCGCGTACGTGGAGAAGCGGTACCCCTTGCGGTAGTCGAACTTCTCGGCAGCACGGATAAGTCCGAGCATGCCCTCTTGGACGAGGTCGCCCAGAGGAAGACCCTGACCCTGGTAGTTGCGAGCGATCGAAACGACCAGCCGCAGGTTGGAGTTGATGAGCTTTTCCTTGGCACCGAGGTCGCCTGCCTCGATCCGCTTGGAAAGCTCGATGACCTCGGGGTGACTGAGCAGCGGGTAACGCTCCGCAGCCCTGAGGATCTGATCAAGCTGATCGCCTGGTTCCATCGTGTCTCCCTCTCGATGTTCGTTTGCTCGCCTGGATTTGGAGTATGGCACCAAGTGCTTGCAATTGCAACTACTTGTGAAGAGTTGTTGCGCTTGCAACGAGTCTGCCTGCTCCGGCCGTCCTTTATCCCTACGACACCGGGGCGCTCTAGGGTCTCGGTTCGTGGACGAAGCTCGCAAAGAACCCGGCCAGGGGCGGGCAAGACGCCTGGGCTCCATCGGCTGGTCGTCCATCAAGGGCCTGATGGATGGCGGAACCGACCGCGCGGCTGCTATGGCGTACTACGCGATCCAGTCGCTGTTCCCGGGGCTCCTCGTCGTCGTGCTCGTCTCGCTGCTGCTCAGTTCGCCTGGCACCGTCAACGACGGCGTGGACTGGGCCGTCGCCCAGGGTCTGGACCCCAAGCTCGCGGACGCCCTGCAGAACACGCTCCAGGGCGCCGCTGAGAAGGCCAGTAGCGGAGTCGGGTTTGCTGCCGTCGTCGCCGCGGTCACGTCGATCTCGAGCGCCTCGGGCTGGCTGGCGGCAGCAGGCCGCGCCATCGAGCCCGACAGCGCACGTCGGCACGGTCGCAATCCGGCGGCGGGGCGGCTTCGCTATTCCCTCTGGACGATCGTGCTCGTCTCGATGCTGATCTTCGCGCTCACGGCGCTCGCGGCGGGCGGCGAGATCGCCGACCAGCTCTTCCGCTGGATGGGTGCCGAGCGCGGCGCGCCGCTCGTGTGGGAGGTGCTTCGGCCAATCTTGCTGCTCGCCGGCATCGTGGTCGCGATGCTCGTGCTCTATCGCGTCGCGCCCGATCGCATCCACTCCCCTCCGCTCCGGCACCTGCTGCCCGGCGCGATCGTGGCCGGCCTCGGCTGGATCCTGGTCTCGGGAGCGTTCACCTTCTACATCCAGAATCTCGCTTCGCTCGGCGCCACCTACGGCACGTTCGCCACGCCGATCATCCTGCTGTTCTGGCTGTGGCTGAGCGGGGTCGCGGTCTTGCTCGGAGCCGAGGTCAACGCAGAACTCGAGCGTCGCCGCCATGGCCCGCATTCGCTCGTACGCCTGCCCGGCGCCGACGACCCCGCGATCGCCGGGCATCCGGCCGGCGCCCGCCCCGAGGTGAGCGACGACGCCGACGACGCGCTCCTGCACCCTCCGGACCCCGACCCGCTGCGGGCGCGCGTCGAGCTGCGCAAGCAGCGCTGAGGGTCACCGAAGGCTGAACGCGCCGCCGGCTGCGGCCGGCAAGACGGCCGGATCGCCGCGCCATTGGGAGCTGGGAGCCGGGCCGGAGCCGGGCGCCCGCTTGGTCAGCTCGACGGGCCATCCGCAGAGCGTCCCGCCGACGGGGCATCGGTCGCAGGTGAATCGCTGCGGCGCCACCGTGACCTGCGGGACGGCATCGCCGCGGTCCACGGCGGCGGCCGCGGCGGCCAGCTCGGCCTCGAGCGCTGGAGCCTGCGATGCGTCCCACGTTGCTTCGACGGTGCCTTCGGCCGCCCGCACATACAGGTGCACGACGCGCACGCTCCGAGCCCCCGCCCGCAGCGCCGCCAGCGCATAGATGCGCTGCTGAAGTCCGTAGTCGTCGGCCGTTCTGGCGGTGAGATCCTCGCCGGGGCTGACGTGGTCGGTCTTGTAGTCGACCACGAGCGCCTCGCCGGACGCGTTCACGCGCCAGGCGTCCAGATCGCCGGTGATCATCAGGCCCGCGTCGCCGACCGCCAGCGTGAACGACACCTCGCGGCTCGGCTTGCCGTCTGCCCACAGCTCAGCAAGCACGGGCGCCCGGAGGGTCTGCTCCACGAGCGACCGGACCTCGTCACGGGCGTCGGGATGCGCGCTCCAGGCAGCGCCGACGGTGGCCGCTTCGACGGCATCCCTGAGCCCGGCCGCATCGATCTGCGGGCTGACTCGCTCGAGCACGACGTGCACCGCGGAGCCGAGTTCGTTGGCTGCAATCGGTGAGCGGTCGGCGTGGTCCGTGACGTCGGCGACATCAGACGCCACCTCCAGGAGGTCCGGTGGATCGACCGGTCTGCCCGGAGCCGGTGCTGAGGCGTCCGAGTCCGTCGGCAGCGCGGGCTCGGCGAGCGTTGAGAACAGGTCCAGCTGCTCGCTGGGCGCCTTGGCCGACGCATAGGAAAGCGGCGAGGCAGCGGTCGGCTCGCGCGCTTGGTCCGACGGAACGGCCTGGCCGAGGGGAGCCGACGACCGCACCGCGACCGGCGGGATCGAGGCCGCTTGGCTGCCTGAACCGGAGTCCTCGGGGGTACTCACCCCGAGGACCCGCTCAGCGTAGAACCGCAGCCCGCAGCGAGCATGGCCCTTGAGGGCCGTGTACGACAGCACTCGCGGCGCCTGCAGAGGCGGTGAGCCGGCCGGAGGGAGCGACGCAACGCATGGGCCCTCGCCCTGGTGGACGGGCAGCTCGGGGCGTTCAGGTGCGCGCAGCCGTGGTGGCAGCGTGTCTCCGTCCGGCGTGGACACGCGCAGCGTGATGCCTCCGGACGTGCGCAGGGGAGCCACGCTCGCCGCTTCGATCACGGAGTCGAGTTCAGGCACCATGGCTGGGGCGAGCCACGTGAGGACCGGCGCCGACGTGCTGGGCTCGGTCGTGAACGGCGAGCCCTTCTGGGTCCATCTCGCCAGGCCGCTCACGATCAGGCGCTCGCGTGCGCGAGTCAGGGCGACGTAGAGCACCCGCCGAAGCTCCTCGTCTTCTCGTGCCCGCAGTTCGGCGACGAGGTCATCGTGATCGAACAGCGACTGGGCCGGAGCCCCTGGCGACGGCCGAAGTCGCAGGCCGAGGCGGGCGTCGCCTGAGCGCGGCGCCCCAATCAGGGCCGGCGATGAGAGTCGCTGCCGCGAGCCGAGCCCGACGACGACGACGGTGTCGAACTCAAGGCCCTTGGACTGGTGGACCGTCATGAGGGTGACGGCTCCGGCACCCGCGACCGATGCCTCGGGGGCCCGCAACTCGTGCCCGACCTCCTTCTCGGCACGCTCGACGAGATCGGTCAGGTCGCCGCCGCGGGCGGCGATCTCACTCGCGAGCCGACGCAAGCGCACCACGTTCGCCGCTCGACGGTCGCCGCCGACGAGGCGCAAGACGTGCTCGTCATAGCCGGTGGCCAGCAGGAGTTCGTCGATCAGGCCGGCCGGATCGGCCGCACGGCCCGGCTCACGCTGGCGGTCGAGCAGGGCAAACAGCCCGGCCAAGCGCGGCGTGTCGACGTCGTCGAACCGATCGATGCATGCACGAAGCGCCTCGATGCGGCCACCGTGACGGCGCTCGGCATCGAGCAGACCGAGCTGGGCCAGCCCATCGGCCGACAGCCCCAGCAGCGGCGACGCGCACACCATGATGAGCGCGGCATCGTCGGCTGGGTTACGGACGAGCCGAATCCAGGCGAGGACGTCGATGACCTCAAGGCGCTCCCAGAACCCTTCGGCGCCATCGATCGAGGCCGGGATGCCGAGATCGCCGAGCGCCTCGGCGATCGGGGCCAGCACGCTTCGTGCGCGACCGAGCACGGTGATCGATCGATCCGGCTCGGCGCGGCGGAGTTCGTCGATGCGCGCGGCAACCAAACGCGCCTCGGCGAGGGCCGCTCCGGACTTCTCCCCCACCGTGCCACCAAGATCCACCTCCGACCAGGACGGCAACGGCGCATCCTTGCCGCCTGGCTCCTCCTTGGTGATCAGCAGCTCGACGCGAGCCTCGCCCGACGCAAGCCGGTCCGGACCGCGGAACGCCGTGACGGGTTCATGGTCGGGATCCAGAGTGCCAAACGCCTCGTCGATCGCGCTGAGCACCTCGGCGTCGCTGCGGTAGTTGGTGGAGAGCCGCATCGAGCCCTCGTCGGCGATCCGCTCGGCTGCGCCGCCGATGAGCTCGACGTCGGCGTGGCGGAACCCATAGATCGCTTGGCGGGGGTCACCGACGACCGTGACCGCGGGGCGCCCGTCGCCGCCGACCGGGATCCACGTCGGCCCGCCGGCGAGCAGATCGACCAGCTCCGCCTGGCGCGGGTTGGTGTCCTGGAACTCGTCGACGAGGATGCGCTCGAACCGCTCGACCAACCGCAGCCGGACATCGTCGTCCTCACGCAGGAGCTGCAGCGCCTCGAGTTCGAGATCGTCGAAGTCCAAGAGTTCGTTGTGGCGTTTGGCGTCCTCGTAGGCGTGCGAGAAGCGCCGCACGAGATCGCCGAGCAGGCGCACGCGCGGGCCCGCGACATGCTCGGCCAGCCGCCGCACCACGGCGTCGCGAGCGGCTAGGAGCGCGTTGTGCTCGGCGCGGGGCACGGGGACGCCGGCCTTGGGCTTCTCCGCTTCCACCGCGGCCGAGAGTTCCGCTACCGCGCCAGGCGTGAGTTCCGTAGACCGCGCGGCCTCGCTGACCCGCGCGGCCGTGGTCGCCATCGCGCTGGCGATCTCCAGCCGGTCGGTGAGCGACTTCAGCGGGTTGCTGCGCTGGGATTGAAGGTCGTCGAGCACCTCCGAGTAGTGCTCGCAGGCACGCAGATACGCGTCCGCGGCGGCCTCGACGTCGGCGGCCGTCGTCTGCGGCGTCGGCAGCTCCGGGTGAACCTCGCCAGAACTCCGGCGAGCCGTCCACCACTCGATGATCGCCGCGCGAAGCATGCGATCGCCGACCTGCGCGATCAGCGACGCCGCGTCGCCGCCATGTGCGCGCAGCAGCCCCTCGACCGCCTCGTCCCACGCCTGGGCCTGCAACTCCAGCGACTGAAGTTCCTCGATCACGCCGAACGCGGGATCCAGGCCGCGGCGGTGCGCGAACTCCCGCAGGATTCGCGCGCAAATCCCGTGGAAGGTGCCGATCCACGCCTCGCCGAGATCGACCGTCCCCGTGAGCGACGCCTTGGCCAGGTCGACGCCGATGCGGTGACGCAGTTCGCCGGCAGCCTTGTCGGTGAAGGTGATCGCCAGCAGGGCATCGATCGGGATGCCGTGTTCCAGATGAGCGTCGGCGTAGAGCCACGTCAGGACACGCGTCTTGCCGCTGCCAGCAGCGGCGACGAGCACGTTGGACGCGTGGCCGCGCGCTCGAATGGCCTCCTGCTCGGCGGACGGCCGGTAGGCGGGTTCCTCGCGGGCCGGTGCGTACAGCGTCGGCGGTGGGGCGAGGCTCTCCTCTTGGTAACTCACGCCTGCACCTCACGGCACAGCCAGGGGAAGCGGCACCCGCCGGCGCTGCATCGCAGCGGCACTGGAGCGATCACGCCGTCGTCGATGCCGCGCTGGGCATCCGCCGCGAGCTGCACGAGCGCATCGAGGAGTTCGTCCCACGCCTCGGGTGAGAGGCGGTCGTTGCGCAGCACGCTGCTGCGTCCCGGGAGATCGGTCGAGGTCGCTCCGCGCGGCGGCTGGTTGGCCGGCCCCGGCACGGGCTGGTACAGCGACGCCACCGTCCGGGCCTGACCGCCGACCAGCTCCTCGGCGGCGAGGGCGTAGAGGCCGGCCTGCAGCTCGCGTCCCTCGACCCAGCCGGCGCCCTTGAACGCGTCGACGTTCGCGCCCTTGTAGTCGACGACGACGAGTTCGCCGGTACCGGGGTCGTAATCGAGTCGGTCGATCCGTCCGGCGAGGACGAGTCGCTCACCGGCCCGCTCGACGACGACGGGAGGGCGCGCGTCATCGTCGTTGCCGTCGCCGTCGCCGGTCGAGGCGCCCGGGAGCGAGTCGTCGGTCGGCCCACCCTGCGCCTCACGTGGCGCCGTCCCGAAGGGCAGCTCAAACTCGCGCGGTTGATGTGCCAGCCGCCGGTCACCGCAGAGGCCCGGGATGGTCGCGTCGACCTCGGCGACCACGCGTTCGCGCATCAGGCGCTCGGCCTGGGTCTCGTCCTTCGCCTTGGCCGCCAGGCGCGCGGCGGCCTCCTCCAGCGCGGCACGCAGGATCGGCGCGGAACTTGGCTCCAGGGCAGCCCCACCGGTGACGGCGGTGCGCACGATGTCGGCGAGCAGATCGTGCCGAATCCGTCCAGCCGTGAGCGGCGCCGCATCAGGGCTGAGCGGCTGGGGCCGCAGGTGGTGCTGCACGAACCACTGGGCCGCGCACCTCGACGCGGCCTGCAGCGCGCCAACGGCATATCGGTCGCGGTCCTGGGCGGCGAGCAACGGACTACGGTCGAGGGTGCGCTCGCGGTAGCGCGGCCCGCCACGCGCGGCGTCGAGGCGGGCGCGACGATCGGCGGTGGCCGCTCGACGCGGCGCAGCCCCAGCAGCCAGGGCGACGACGGGCACGACGACGGGCACGACCCGCCGGACCTCCGCCAGGAGCGGCGAGGGCTCGACCGGCTTCCCGTCGCCGTTGCCGCGATGCCAAGCCAGCACAAGCTGTCGACTCGGACGCGCGACGACCTCGTAGGCCAGGTAACGCTGGCGGGCAGCATGGTCGGGGCGAGACGGCGCCGGCCAGTCGTGGTGCTTGCCCAATGCGGCACGGTCGGAACGCGTGAGGAGCTGACGGATCGGCTCGGCCGCCGGGTAGCTCGTCCGCACAGTGCGCGCAACGACGACCACCTCCGGGTACCGGGTGCGAATGTCGAGGGGGTCGACGATCGCCACGCTGCCGGGCGGCTCGCGGTCTGCCGGCGCGGGGGCGCGCTCGATCAGTGTGGTGAGCTCGGTCAGGCCGAGACCGAGATCCGGCGCATCAGCGGCCAAACGGACCAGACCGTCGAGCATCGAGAGGATGCTCCCCACCGCGCGCAGGTCGCGCTCCTGTTCCGGCGTCGGGATGGTCATCGCGGCCATCGCATCCGCCAGGCGGGTTCGCATGAGCGATGCGACGAGCGCTTCGAGCGACGGCGTCACGTCGAGCTGAGCGACGTCGTCGGCCTCATCGACGTCGGCCCCGCGGTCTGGGTCGGCCTGCAACCGATCGCGTTCGCGGCTGCGGGCCGCGGCGCGGAGGTCGTCGATTTCCACCATGCGCTCGTGCTGGAGCGACCTCCAGACCTTGAGCGCGTCCCAGACGCCGGTTGCGCCGCGGCGGCGGATTGCGGCGTCGAACGTCTCCGCGCCACCCGGACCGCCAGGCCCCGAGATCCAGTCGACGAGGTGACGTGCTTCGCCGGCCTCACCGGCCGCTCGCAGCAAGCCCACGATCGCGGCGACCGACGGCCACAGCCGCGCCGGCCGGCGGCGTGCGACCAAATGCACGGGGACGCCGGCCCGCCGCAGGGCGGCCGCCAACGCAGGCCCCGGCCCAGCGGGCTGGTCGACCACGACCGCGATTCGCTCAGGTCGATACCCGCACGAGATCAGGGCGGCCACGTGCTCGGCGATCAACGCAGCCTCCTCGTCGGGTCCACCGCCGCAGAGTTCGACGACCGGTGAGGTCACCACGTCGACCTCGGCCGCCGAGTCGTCGGGTCTGGTTCCGGGACCGGCGTCCGGCGGATCGGCGATGGCCTCCGCGTCGAGGCCAAGCTCGCTCAGGCCTGCAGCGCTGACGCTCTCGCCCTCGCTCTCACCCACGAGCTCGTTCTCGTCGTCGTACCGCACCAGCGGACCAAGGTCGAACGGGGCCGGCTCTGGTGCGACCAGCGGAACCGCAGTCGACGGCGGGGGCGCCACGTGCACCTCGTGCTCGTAGAGCCGCATGGCGAGGTGTTCCAGGACCGACGGCGCATCGCCGGCTGGCGTCGCCGCCAGGTATTCCACGCCGTCCGGTCCGGCCTCGGCGCCGAGGACCTCCACGAGCGGCCGGGCGGCGGCCAGCGCCTCGCGACCTTCTTCGTACGGCAGGGAGATCACGACGCGAGCCTGCGAGCGGCCCAGCGCGAGGACCAGGGTCCGCTGAACGGGGTCGAGATCGTCGAACCCCTGGAACACGATGTGGAGATCCAAGCCGGCAGCGGGATCAGCGCGCAACGCGGCGCCGATGATCGCGGCAGCGCGAGCACGATCGACCTGGCGCGAACTCGCGCTCTCGTCCAGGCGCTGCAGGATCGCCGAGTCGGCACGCAGCAACGCCGCAAGTTCGTCGCCGCGACGATCGCTGGTGCGCGCCGACCACGCCTGCAGCCCGGCCTCCGCGGATCCGCCGAGATCGCCGGTCGAAGCCAGCTCCTCGGCCAGCCGGATCAGCTCGTCGGCGAGCCAGCCCGACCGCGCGGCAGGCCGCAGCGCCGTGAGTTCCGTCCCGTGGATCGCCGCCAGCGCAACCGCGCGACGGTGTTCGGGCGTCAGGATCGTCTGGCCCGTCCCGAGCCGGCGCAGTAGACGATCGACCAGGCGAGCCTCGGTCAGCACCGCGCCAAACGGAGCACCGGAACGTGCCAGCTGCCCAGGGGGCGCTTGCAGACCGGCAAGCTCGCGCTGAAACGGCTCCACGTCGGCGCTGCTCGGCACGACGAACCAGGCGGTGCGCCCGGCCCGGGAGGCTGCAGCGTGGGCGTCGAGCAGCGACCCGACCTTGCGGGCGCCAGCCGGACCGATCACGAGGCGCAGCGACACGACCCGCCACCTTGCCGCAACGGGAGGACGGTCCGCCCACCGGTCGATCCCAGCGGCCGGAGGGGAAGCGGCGCGTAAGCGCTGGCCTGCGCCCGGTGCATCGGCTAACTCGCCGCAAAATGGAGTCTTCCGGACGGTTGCTTGACCGGCAGCATCGACCATCGGTGGACCCCCTTGCGAGCCCCTAACGGCCCGACTACGGTCGACTCATCAGGCCAGCGCCATGAGTCCCCCAGAACCCCCGTATTCCAGGCGCCCTGCCGTGCGCGAACACGCAACGGAACGCCCGAGCCTTCCCGCCGCCCACCGCCGACGCGCCAGCGATGTCGATGCCATCACGCGCATCGCTGGCGATGAGAGCATGCTGGCGCGCCGAGTTCTCGAAAACATCCCCGGGATTTTCGTGACGATCCTCGATCGCGAGTTCCGGATGGTGTCGCTCAGTGCCCAGGCCGTGCTCGGCGGTGTCCCTGCCGAGCAGCTCCTCGGACGGTCGGTGCTCGAGATGCTGCCGCCGTCGGAATCGGCGCAGCTCGCGCCGCAGTACGCGGCTGGGCTTCGCGGCCAGGAACGCTCCTTCGTCTTCTTCCAGAGCGAGCAGGGCCGCACGTTCGACATGACGGTCGGTCCATTGCGAGACGGTGCCGGCGACGTCGTCGGGCTCATCATCGCGGGGCGCGACATCACCAAACAGGCGCACGCCGAGCGGCGGCTCGAGACGCAGCTCGAACGGTTCCTCGCTGCCTTCGAAGACGCGCCGCTCCCCATGGTGATCCTGAACGCTCAGGGCGGCCTCCGCCTCGGCAACGCGAAGCTTCGGGATCTCACCGGTCTGGACGCAGACACCATGCGTGGGCGGACGCTCCCCACGCTGTTCGACGCCAGAGATGTCCATCGGCTCGATGCCGTCCTCCCGGGACTCCTGTCGGGGTCGACGTCGGCGGCGACCTGCGAAGCGCGGCTGCTGCTGCCGGGCGAGCCGCCGGTGAGTTGCTCGCTCCACCTCACCGGGCGCGCCGCAAGCGACCCAGAGAGCGGCGTCACGGTGCATATCGTCGATCAGACCGAACAGCGCCGCCACGATGCGCAGTTGCGGTACCTCGCGGGGCACGACAGCCTCACGGGTCTACCGAACCGTGCCCGCTTCGAAGAGGCGATCGAGCGTCACCTCGACACCTGCTCGCGCTATGGACACGACGGCGCGGTGATCCTCATCAACGTCGATCACTTCAAGCAGATCAACGATGCGCACGGCCGCGTGGCCGGTGACGCCCAGCTTGTCGAGATCACCGGCCTCATTCAGCGCGGGCTTCCCGGCGACGCCGTGGTGGGACGGCTCGATGGCGACGAGTTCGGCGTCCTGCTGTCCAGCGGCGGACTGGTCGAGGTGATGGCGACCGCGGAGCGCATCCGGTCCGGAGCCCAAGACCACGCCCGGGTCGCCCGTGCCGCCGGGCGCGTCGGGTTCACACTCTCGATCGGCGTCGCGGCCTTCACGCCCGAGGTCGCGGCACCGGCCGATGTGTTGGTCCTGGCCGAGCACGCCGTGGTCACCGCCAAGTCCGGAGGCCGCGACCGCATCGCCGTGCCAGAGCTCGTGTCGTACCCCGGCGAGCGCCGATCACAGACCGCGATCGGGCGCCTGCGCCGGGCCATCCGCGACGAGCGGTTCGAGCTCCATGCCCAGCCGATCGTGCGTCTGGCCGACGACGTGGTCTCGCAGTACGAGCTGCTGGTCCGCATGCGCGATGAGGATGGTGGGTTGCTGTCTCCGAGCGCGTTCCTGCCGCTCGCCGAGCACTACGGCCTCATCGGCGAGATCGACGCGTGGGTCGCCAGGACCGGCGTTGCCGCGCTCGCCACGCTCGACCACGACCTGTGCTTCCAGGTGAACATCTCGGGACGTTCGCTCTCGTACCCGGCGCTCCTCGACGGCATCGCTGAGAGCCTCAAAGCCTCTGCGGTTGCCGCTCCTCGCCTGATCTTCGAACTGACTGAGACGGCGGCGATCGCCAACGTTCCACAGGCACTGGCCTTCGCCGAGACGCTGCGGGACCTCGGATGTGAACTGGCACTCGACGACTTCGGTGCAGGGTTTGGCGGCCTGCACTACCTCAAACACCTGCCGTTCTCGTATCTCAAGATCGACGGTGAGTTCATCGCGGATCTCGCGGCAAACCCGACCGATCAGCTCATCGTGGACGGCATCCTCGCAATCGCTCGGGGCATGCACGTGAAGACCGTCGCGGAGTTCGTCGGCGACCGCGCCTGCCTCGAGCAGCTTCGTCATGCGGGCGTCGACTTTGCCCAGGGCTACTTCCTCGGCAAGCCGGAACCACTGGACCGGCTCCTGGTGAAACTGAACGCCGGGTCCGGCTAACCCGCAGCGTCCCTCAAGCCGGGGACAAGAAGACAAGTGAGCACTTCTGCTCAAGGTTTGACCTCTCTGGCCGAATACCGGATCAGTTGAAGCGGTCTCTTCCCCCTGGGCCCGTCTGAACGCATGGATTCCAGGGGAGCACGCATGTACGAGGCCACGCACGAAGGGTCACCGGCCGGACCGGACCGGACGGGACGTCGGCCGCTTGCCCAGCGCCAGCAACTGCGCTCAATGCTCGAGCGTTCCACGGGAATCACCCCGCAGGCCCTCGGCCACCTGCCTGGGCTCGTCGTCGCCGTGCTCGATCTCGACCACGTGGCAATCGAGATGACCTCGACCATCGCGGGGCTCGACCGGGAGCCGGGCACGGTCGTCACCGATGTCGCGCTCCTCGAGGGCATTCCTGAGGAGCGGGCAGCCCTCATGCGACGTCACTTCGAGATCGCCGGCCGCGGCGAGACGACGGCGTGGCGCTACGAGGACGAGATCACGGGCATCACGTTCGACGCGCAGGCCGCGCCGATCCAAGACCCGTTCACCACCGCGGTCGTCGGCATCATTCTCGTGGCACGCGACGTGTCCGAGCAAGCCGCCGCGGAGGAGGTCCGTGACGCCGTGCTGCGCGGGTTCCGAGCATCGTTTGAGCTGGCGCCGATCCCCCAGGCGATGCTCGACATCGACGGCCTGGTGCAGTCCGCGAACTCGGCGTTCACCGATCTCGTCGGCCGCGATGCGCAAGAACTCGTCGGCCTCGCCTTCACCGACCTCGTGCTGCCCCGGGACGCGATGGGAATCGACCGGGCGATTCAGGCGACCCGCGCTGGCAGTGAGGGCGGCCTCCGCCAAGACGGAGACGCGCGCCTGCTCCGCGAAGACGGAGAGAGCGTGCATTGCGCCGTCCACATGATCGGCTTCGAACAGGAGGCGATGGGCGCCCGCACCATCGTGCAGGTGCTCGATCAGACCGAACGCGACCGCTACGAGCAGGAACTCCGCACGATCGCCAACCACGACTCCCTGACCGGACTGCTGAACCGGCGCGGATTCCGCGAACGAGTGGCCGACTCGCTCAGTACCGGGCGGCGCCGCAACGAGGCGCGGACCCTGCTGCTGATCGACATCGATCACTTCAAGACGATCAACGATCTCCACGGCCACGCGACTGGCGACACGATGCTGCGCGAACTCGCGGAGGCGATCACCACCGTCATCGATCCTCGCGATCCCTGCGCCCGCATCGCTGGCGACGAGTTCGCCGTGCTCTGCGTCGGCGGACCGACCAGCGCCCGCGCGAGCGCGAGCGCGCTGCTCGAGGTCGTCCGCGACCAGTCCGGGAAGCGGCGGGACGGCCGGCCTCCGATGACGGTTTCGATCGGCCTGGCGGAGGTCGATCCGGTGATGGACGACGTGGACGATGTCCTGATGCGTGCCGACATGGCGCTGTATGAAGCCAAGGAGTGGGGTCGCGACTGCGTCGTCGAGGCCGCCGCGATCGTCGCCGGCGACGCGGCTCGCCGCAGCGACCGGATCCTGGCTGCGCTGCGCGAAGCCATCCGCGGTGACGGGCTCGTGCTCCACAGCCAGCCGATCCTCGATCTGCACACCAATCGGGTCTCGCAGCACGAGATGCTCGCGCGCCTCGTGGGCCACGACGGAGAGATGCTCGCGCCGGGCGAATTCCTTCCGATCGCTGAGCGTCATGGGTTGATGACCGAACTCGACGCGTGGGTCTCGCGGCAGACCATCGGGCTGCTCGGGGCGCAACGCGCGCAGGGGCGTTCGCTCCCGCGTTTGCACGTGAACATGTCGGCCCGTTCGGCCGACCATCCGGAGCTCGTGCGCGAGCTGACCAACTCGATCAAGGAACATGACCTCCCTGCCGGCCATCTCGTGGTTGAGCTTTCCGATACCTCGCGGCTGGCCGACCTGGCCATGGCTCGCCGCTTCGTGGATCAACTCAGCAGCGCCGGTTGCCCGCTCGCACTCGACGACTTCGGCGCCGGTTGGGGCTCGCTTGTCTATCTGCGGGAGCTCCCGGTGGAGTACGTCAAGATCGATGGCAGCATCACGCGCGACGCCGCCATTGATGAGCGCGCCGCGACGATGATCGAGGGCGTCGCTGCGACGGCCCGCAGCCTCGGCGTGCGCTCCGTCGCACCGTATGTCGACACGCAGGCCTGCCTCCAGCGACTCGGGTCGCTCGGCGTGGATTACGCACAGGGCTTCCAAGTCGGGGTGCCGTCGCCGCTCACGCAGTCTGGCCGGCCCGCTCGGGCCCACGTCGCGGTCGAGTCCCCGGCGATGCCGGTCCGCATGAGCGCCCACCTGCAGTAAGCGCCGAAGACTGCCCGGCGGCCCCGTTCAGCTCGGGTCGCTCACCAGCGGCGCGAGCTGCGCCGCCAGCTCGACGGCTCGTTGGAGCGCCTGCGGCGGGGTACTCGCGAGCCGGGCCACACTCACTCCTCGCGCACTCGTGAGCAACAGCGGCATCGCGCGGATCTCGTCGAAGACCGCCGTGGCGACCGCGATCGGCAACGGTGCTTCGTGGCGTCGCGCCAGGAGCGCGGCGCGGGTGACGCCGGGCAAGATCCGCCCGTCGGTCGGCGGAGTGACGAGGCGGTCCTCGTCGATCCACCAGAGGTTGGCCCAGCCGGCTTCCAGCACGCTGCCGCCCGCGTCCAGCAGCAGCGGCGTCGCTCCGAGCCGTGCGGTGAGCGCATCGATGAGTTCGCGGTCGAGGTATTTGTGCGGGCCGATGCCGCCGGGAACGATCGCGGGAGCGAGCGCCGTCGCGCCCGTGCCGATGCCGGTCGCCATGATCGGCAAGAGCTGCAGCTCGACGGCAAGCTCGCTCGCTTGCCGGGTGGCCAGGACCCGGATCCGAGCGGGCGCGACGGCCGTCGCAGCCAGCGCCTCGATCCGTGCCGCCAAGTCCGCCGGAGC
This sequence comes from Solirubrobacteraceae bacterium, assembly GCA_032119595.1. Lineage (GTDB taxonomy): Bacteria > Actinomycetota > Thermoleophilia > Solirubrobacterales > Solirubrobacteraceae > JAGIBJ01. The sequence goes on from JAUMBQ010000005.1 coordinate 281,383, forward strand.
TGCCGGATAGCCCAGCGCCTGGAGCGAGTCGCCGAGTCGGCTCAGATGGCCGGCCAGGTGAAGGGCCCGCCCGTCGTCGACCCGCAGGGTCTCAAGCAGCCCAGCCGCCGGATCCGGGCGACGGTCGGCTGAACGCATCCAGGGCACCCCACGAATGAACGTTCGCTCGTCGATCGCGGATTCGAGGTGCCCGCCGGCCGCCCGTACGAGCGCCGCCGCTTTGCCGAGGGCCTCGTCGAGTTCGGCCGTCGGGTCGGAGTCAGCCACGATGCCGCCGCCGGCGCCAATCCACACGCGCTCGCCGGCCAGCTCGATGGTGCGAATCGTGACCGCGAGTTCCAGCCCAGCGGCCGGGCTGGAGAACCCGTGCGCCCCGGTATACACCTCCCGTCCAGTGCCCTCCACGGCGGCGATCACCCGCATCGCTTGCACCTTGGGCGCACCCGTCACCGACCCCGGCGGGAAGGTGGCACGCAGGAGGCGATGGTCGCCGAGGCCCGCATGCAGCCTGCCCCCGACTTGGCTCACCAGATGCCAGACCCCGGCGTGAGGCTCCAGGCGCGGCTCGTCGTCGTGCCAGACCGACCCGTAGTCGCTGACGCGGCCAAGGTCGTTGCGCATGAGGTCGACGATCATCACGTGCTCGGCGTGGTCCTTGCCCGACTGCTGCAGCCGTGCGGCGTTCGGGTCCGTCGTCGGGTCCGTCCCGCCCGTGACTCGCGGCGCGGTGCCTTTGATCGGGCCGGTCACGACCTCGCGCCCACGCCGGCGGAGGAAGAGTTCAGGCGAGGCGCTCACGATGCCCTGGCCAGCACCCGCGTCGATCCACGCGCCGAACCAAGGATCGGTCTTACGCAGGACGGGCTCGACCAGCCCGGCGGCCGGGCCGCGCAGCTCGGCTTCCAGTCGCAGACAGATGTTCGCTTGGAAGAGTTCCCCGGCGTGGATGCGCTCAATGGTTTCGGCGATGGCGGCGCGGTGAGCGGTCGCGCCGGCGCGTGCGCGAACGGATCCCAGGGAGGCCGTGCCCGGCCGTGCCGCTCCAACGTCGGCCAGGCGACCCCGCCAGCGGTCGGTCGCCTGGTCCAGCGTGCGTTGCGGGTCCGGGTCCCTCGCGTCCACGAGTGCTTCCACCCACCAGGCGCCCATGTCGTCGCGCCGCAGCACATCGTCGAACCACGCAAGCTGCGCCCGCGGAAGGGGGTCGGGCCGCATCGGCTGAGCGCCGAGCGAACGCTCGACATCACGGCCAAGGTCGTAGCTGAGCCATCCAACGAGGCCGCCCCCGATCGCGCCGGGCGGCACGTCACCCTGGAATGCGGGCATGTCGTCGAACGCCGCAAACGGATCAGCTGAGGACCCGTCCGCGGGACGATCCGTTCCGGCGACCAGCCGACTTGGCGCGGCGCCGGCCACGACCACGCGGGCGTCCGGCGCGGCGTCGTCCGGGAGGCCCCATCTCCCGGCCAGAACGAACGGGTAGGGCTCGGCCGCGACGGCCGCGACGACCGTCTCGAACGCAGGCGACGCGCCGAGGCGCTGCCGAACGAGTCGGACGCTGGCCGGCGGCTCCGTGCGGCCCCCGCCCTCCACTGCGGCCCGTGGGGTCAGGCGGCCTTGACGGCGTCGGCGTCGCCGCTCGCAGCGACAGCCGGAGTGGTCACGATCGCGCCGTCGTCGGGCGTCTCGTCGGTCGCCGGTCCCGTCTTCTCGCCTTCCTTGGCCCACGGCTCGTCGAACTCCGTACGCCAGCGACCCTCGTCGTTCTGCATGAGCGCGAGCTTCGCGCGGAACGGGCGGCCCGAGCGGCCTCGGAATCCGGTGACCTGTTGGGCCGTCTTGGAGTAGCGGATGAGTTCGCGAACGACCTGCGCGTTGAGCGTCTTGCCGGCTTTCGCCTTCCAGATCACGAAGCCGCAGCCCGGATCCTCGCGCGACCAGCAGGAGTAGCCCTTGCGGTTCTCGATGATGTCGTGGCCGCAGACCGGGCACGGGCCGAGGTTGGCGCGCGGGATGCGCACGTCCTTGAGAACCGTGTCGAGCTCCAGCACCGTCGCCTCGGCGAACTTGGCGATGTCAGCCATGAACGACTCGCGCTTCTCGGTGCCAGCCTCGATGGCCGCCAGGCGCTTCTCCCAGTCGCCGGTGAGCCCGGGCGACGTGAGCATGTGCTCGCCGAGCAGGCGGATCACGTTCGTGCCCTTTTCGGTGACGACCAGGGCGCGAGCGTCGCGCTCCACGTAGCCGACGTCGATGAGGCGCTCGATGATCGCGGCGCGCGTGGCCGGCGTGCCGATGCCGGACTCCTTCATCGCCTCGCGCATCTCGTCGTCGTCGACGAGCTTGCCGGCGGCTTCCATGGCCCCAAGGAGCGAAGCATCGGAGTAACGCCGCGGCGGCTTGGTCTCCTTCTCCATCGCCTCGACCGCGTCGACCGACGCCGTCTCGCCCTTCAGGAGCTTCGGCAGCGTCTGGTCGCGGCCGTCGTCTTCGTCGGCCGCAGCCGTCTCACCTTCGGTGAGTTCGCCGTAGACGCCACGCCAGCCGGCCTCGACGAGCACCTTGCCACGCGTGCGGAAGATGTGGCCGATGACCTCGTTCGACGGGGCTGTGGGCGCGGTGACCGTGGTCTCGACCCGCGTGTTCTCGAAGACGGCGACCGGATGGAAGACCGCGAGGTAGCGGCGCACGACCATGTCGTACACCTTCTTCTCGTCCTCACCCATCTTGTCTATGGGATGAACGGCGTCGGTCGGGATGATGGCGTGGTGGTCGCCGACCTTCTCGTTGTTGACGACGCGCGTCAGCGGCAGCTCGGGGAGCCCGACGACGTACTTGGATGCTGCGGCGTAGTCGCGGTTCTCACCAAGGCGCTCGGCGATCGGTACGAGGTCCGGGACCATGTCGGTCGTGAGGTACCGCGAACTCGTACGCGGATAGGTGAGGGCTTTGTGCTCCTCGTAGAGCTTCTGGGCAGCGCCGAGCGTGCGGCGCGCCGAGAACCCGAAGCGGGTGTTGGCGTCGCGCTGCAACGAGGTGAGGTCGTAGAGCATCGGCGCGATCTCTTTGCGCGTCGTCTTCTCGAGCTTGGTGATCTCACCGGTGCCGTCCTTCACGGCGGCGGCGATTGCGTCGGCCTCCTCGGCCGTGGGCAGGCGCGGCGCGGCCCCCTGGTGCAGGCGACCGTCGTAGCCGCGTCCATCATCCGTTGAGAAGCGTGCATCGACGAGCCAGTACGGCTCGGGCACGAACGCCTTGATCTCCTCTTCGCGGCGGGCGAGGATCGCGAGCGTCGGCGTCTGCACGCGGCCCAGCGACACGGCGCCATCGAACGAGGAGCGCAGCCGGATCGTGGCGGCGCGCGTCGCGTTCATGCCGACGATCCAGTCGGCCTCCGAGCGTGAGCGGGCCGCCTGCTCGAGGGTGTAGAGGTCTTTGGCGTCGCGCAAGTTCGCGAACGCATCCTCCATCGCGGCTTTCGTCATCGACGAGAGCCAGAGGCGCTTGATCGGCAGGTTGCGCTTGGCGGCGCCGGCCTTCTCAAACAGGTACGCGAAGATCAACTCGCCTTCGCGCCCCGCATCGCAAGCATTGATGACGAGGCTGACGTCTTCCTCTTTGAGCATCTTCGTGACGACACTCATCTGCTTCTTGGAGCGCTCGTCGCGGACGACGAGCTTGAAGGCAGGCGGCACGATCGGCAGATCGGCCATGCGCCACTTCTTGAACTGCTCGCCGTATTCCTCGGGCTCAGCGAGCTGCACGAGGTGGCCGACAGCCCACGTGATCGTGTGCTCCGGACCTTCGAGGAAGCCCTCACCCTTCTTGAAGGGACCGGGAAGCACCCGGGCGACGTCGCGCCCGACAGACGGTTTCTCGGCGATGATGAGGATGCGGCTCACAGCGGGGGCAGCGTAGCGCGGGTTGCCGCGCGGGGCGCACTGCCTGTCCCCAGACCGGCGCGCAGACACCCCAGGGTGCCTGCTGGACGGCGCCTGCAGACGCTTGGCGCGGTTCGGAGCTCCGGCGCGGCATGATACGGGCGCAGTGTCCACACGTTCCGCAGTGCCGCGGCCGCATCGCGGCCATCTTCCCTCAAGCGCTGCGGCTCGTCGTCGCCGTCGCCGGCACCTACTCCTGCCGCTCGGGATCGCGCTGGTCGGGATCGCGCTCGGCGGAGCTGGGATGGTCGTCTTGGGTGGCGACGACGGCACCGATGTCGGCGCGCGTTACGGCGCTGCGTTCGCCAAGGGCGACTACGCGGGGATGTACGCCCTGCTGTCCGCGAGCGACCGCCGCGCCATCACCGTCGAACGGTTCACCGAGCTTCAGCAGACGGCCCGTCAGACGGCCACGGTCACCAGAATCCGCACGGGACTCGTCACCTCGACCGAGGGCGACCGTGTCCGCGTCCCGATCACCGTCGCGACCGAGCTGTTCGGCACCCTGACCGGCGACCTGTTCCTGCCGATCGTCAAGGACGGCAAGGAGAAAGCGGTCGACTGGTCCCAGGCGCTCTCGTTCCCCGGCTTGCGTGAGGGCGAGAAGTTGCGCCGCACGACCACCCTCCCGGCGCGCGCCAGCATCCTCGCGAGCGACAACACCGGCCTCGTCAAGGGCTCCGGTGGTGCGCGGACACCCCACACCGACCCCGCGCTCAACTCGATCGTCGGCCAAATGGGCCCGATCCCCGCCGAGCAGAAGGCGGAGTACGCGGCCAAAGGCGTCCCGGCGGACGCCTTTGTGGGGATCAGCGGTCTGGAGCGCGTCTTCGAGGATCGCGTCCGCGGGACCGCCGGCGGCACACTGTTCGCCGGGAACCGCGAACTCGCGACGACCGAGCCCGAAGAAGCCTCGGCGGTGCGGACCACCATCAACCCGACCGTCCAGCGCGCGGCCGTTGCGGCCCTGGCTGGCCGCATTGGTGGGATCGCGGCCGTGCGCCCCGCTACCGGAGCCGTCGTCGCGCTCGCCGGTCAGGCGTTCTCGGGACTCCAACCCCCCGGGTCGACGTTCAAGATCGTCACCGTCACCGCCGCGCTTCGTTATGGCGCTGCCAAGCCAAGCACCGTCTACCCGGTCCAGACGGCCGCCACCATCTCCGGTGTCGACATCCAGAATGCCGACGGCGAATCGTGCGGTGGCACGCTCATCGAGAGCTTCGTCCATTCGTGCAACTCCGTCTTCGCGCCCCTCGGCGCGAAGGTCGGCGCCGACCACCTCATCGAGACCGCCGAAGCGTTCGGGTTCAACGCCGAACTCGGCATCCCCGGCGCCGCGACCAGCTCCATCCCTCCCGCCGACGAGATCGGTGACGACCTCGCCATTGGCTCCAGCGCCATCGGCCAAGGCCGCGTCCAAGCCAGCGCCCTCCAGATGGCGCTCGTGTCCGCCACGATCGCCCAGCGCGGCGAGCGCCCCAAACTCACCCTTGAGGCCGGCCGCAGCCCACGCCTTACCCGCACCATCCCGCGCACCGTCGCGAGCGATGTCACCTCAATGATGACCGGAGTCGTCTCCCGCGGCACCGGCAACCTCGCTGCCATCACCGGCGTCAAAGTCGCCGGCAAGACCGGCACCGCCGAACTCCGTTCCACCCAAGGCGAATGCGACGAGGAGAACCCGCCACCCGGCGGATGCCCCGCTGCCGACGACACCACCGACACCACCGCCTGGTTCGCAGGCTTCGCCCCTGCAGGCACCCCGCGCATCGCCATCGCCGTCCAGCTCGTCGGCCAGGGCAAGGGCGGCGACACCGCCGCGCCGGCCTTCAGGTCGGTGGCCCTTTCCGCGCTGAAGTAGGGGCTCGCTGGTTTGGGGCCGGGGGTGGGTGACCCTGCCGGGGCCGACGATCCGATCATCCGGTTATGCCCTGGCGGGCAGAACCGTACGATCGGCCGCGGACTCGCCCCGGCAGGGTCACCCACCCCCGGCCCACTCTGCGCTCCCCCCTTCTTCAGCGCGGCTGTCGCCAGGGCCCTGAACGCCGGCTTGCGGGTCGCCGCCCTTGGCCGTGCCCTCGCAGCGGCCGGCGGCCTGCTGCGGGAGTGCCGTGCGGTTTTCGGCGGTCCTCTTCTGGGCCCCGCAACGCGGCGTGCCGGACCGGTCGATTCGAGGCCGCCCCGGGCGTGAACGGCCAAAATCTGTCGTCAGGACAACAACAAATGGCCGCTCACCGCTGAGCCAGCTGGCCGCTCTACGCCGGCCAGGGCGTGAACGGCCCGGGCGTGAACGGCCAAAATCTGTCGTCAGGACAACAACAAATGGCCGCTCACCGCTGAGCCAGCTGGCCGCTCTACGCCGGTCCGGGCGTGAACGGCCCGGGCGTGAACGGCCCGGGCGTGAACGGCCAAAATCTGTCGTCAGGACAACAACAAATGGCCGCTCACCGCTGGTCGGCGCTTCACGACTCCGGTCTCAGACACCGCAGCCGCGTTGGCCCACCCCAGAACGGTTGCACGCGAGGGTGAGGCCGAGCCAAGCAGGCATCGGGTCCGCCTGGCCCTCGGGCCCGGACCGGCGGCCCTTCGACGGCGGCCGCCGGGCCGCCCCCGTCGGCGTTCTGGTGCCCTGCCGCCAAGACGAGCGGCCGGGGCGGGGTGGGTTCCTGCCGGGGCGAGTCCGCGGCCGATCGTACGGTTCTGGCCGCCAGGCCATAACCGGATGATCGGATCGTCGGCCCCGGCAGGAACCCACCCCGCCCCGGCCCAGCCAGCCCAAACCACCAGAACGACGACGGGCGCCCCAAGGACGCCCGTCGAAGAAAGCTCGGTGCGGCCCGAAGGCCAGGCGACTAGATGTCGAGGTTGACCTCGGCCTCGCCGGAGCCGTCGGCGGCTTCGATGAGGAGCTGGGTCGGGCGACGCTCGAGGATGCCCTGCTCGACCTTGAAGAGGACGAGGGCGCCACCGATCGGGGCCTGCGCGGCCGTCGAGCTGGCGGCGGGGATCTGGCCCTTGGCGTTCAGCGGGACGGAGCGGTAGGCGTAAACGTTCGTGGCGGGCATCGGGTACGGCTCGGCCTCGGTGCCTTTGTTGTCGACGATCTTGAACTTGTCGGCAGCCTGGATCGTCTTCTCGGGGCCGTCGCCCTTGTGGGTGCGGTTCTCGACGCGCAGGAAGACGCCGAACCAGGCGACGTCCTGGTTCGCGACCTGCTTGGCGGCGTTCGGGATACCGGACAGGTAGTCGCGGTCCTCGATGTCGTACGGGTTGAGCTTCCGCGACATCTGGACCTGGTACCTCAGCCCCCCGGTCGTGACGTAGATGCCCTCGTTGTGCGCCTCGGTGACGGGGTCGTTGCCATCGCCGCAGGCGGCGAAGGGCACGACGAGCGCCAGCGAGGCGAGGGCGAGAGCGGGACGAAGGCGCGGCATTGCGGGCGAGACCTTATCGAAGCGGCGAGCCGGTGGCCGGCTTGCGTGGGCCACCGCTGAGCGTGGCCCGTGTTCCGCGGCGCTCATCGTGCTCGATGATGGCCTCCAAGCGGGCGAGTGCGCGGCGCCAATGACGCAGGTCAGCGCGGCGCCCGCCCATCGCGTCGCGGAAGCGGTCGAACGGCGCAGCGGCGTCGCGCTGAACCTCGATGGCGACGTCCGTCGTGGTCTCCGTGGCGTTCGGTGTGAGCGTCCACAGGTACACGGTGCGAACGCGGTTGAAGCGGCCACCGCGGCCGCGCGCACTGATGCTGAGCGGGCGAACGGCGTCGACGATCGTGATGTCGCCCCAGGCGAACCGGTCGCGGCCGTCGATCTTGAAGCGGGCGCCGGCACCGATCCCGTGCGTGTCCTCGCGGGTGAGGTGCCAGTCGACGAGGAAGTGGTCGCAGAACTCGGGGTGGTTCGCGATGTCGATCAGGTAGTCGTAGATCTCGGCCGGGGGCCGCTCGATCGTTACCTGAGCTCGGAGTGCGTCCATCGCCGCCAATCGTATGCGATCGGCGGGCGGCGAACCGAGCGAGAACTTCGGGTGCGTCAGACGGGGAGGCGCCGGATCACGCGAACGCGTGAGCGCGGACCGTCAGGCGCGTGCTTGACCAGCGACTCAGACGTGGGCCGTTCGCGGTGCACACTGCGGCAAAGGTCGCAGCGCAGCGCGCCGTCGGCGTAATGCGCGACCGATTCCCCGATGAGCGGAGCGCGGCCGCAGCCGGTGCAGCGGTGCTGCTCGATCTGACTCGTGGCGGCCTCTTCGCGGAGCAGGTCGCGCTGAAGGTCGGCCTCGTCGATGGTCTTGCGCGTGGCGATGCCCATGCGGCGGACTTCGCCGCGCTGCCCCGCCCTCCTGCACGTGGGGATGCAGGTCGCCGCGAACCGTCGGCAGCACGCGAGACAAAACGTCGCCGCGTGTAGTTGGCGCGTTCCCACTTGGCTCGCCGCAGATGACGAGACCTCGAAATGTCGCATTCGGATTCCCTCGCCCGAAACGCCAGGAACCGGCGGAACATGCATTCCGGTCCATTGGTCGAATGACAGGGATTCTGCCCCATCATCCGTCGAGTTCCGTGACGCAACGCACGCAGCCATGAGACAGTTGCGATCCGCGAAGCGCGGCCCTTGGGGGGCGGAGCTCGGAGCGCGGCGAGGCTGAGGCCGTCCCGAAAGAGGGGACGAACCGCGCCCGCTGGTCTCCGAACGCTGCTAAGAAGGGGCTGAGCTCTTGCTTGAGGAGAGAGACCCATGGACGTCGTGCAGCTCACTACGCACATCGACGCGACTGCTGTTCGCGCCGCATCGATCACCCCGGACGCGTTCCTGACGCGAGAATCCAGGGATCTCGTCGCCGAACAGGTGCGAGAATCGAATTCCCGGGCGGCGGTCATGATCGTCTTCGAAGGCGGCGACCACTGGGTCCACGATCTCACCGAAGGCAGCCACCGCATCGGCCGGTCGATCACCGCCGACATCCAGCTCGAAGATCCGATGGTCTCGCGCAAACACGCGGTGATCGAGCGTGGCGACGAGGGGATTCGCGTGCTCGACGACCGTTCACTCAACGGCGTGCATGTGAACGGCGAGCGCGTCAATGTCGCTCAGACGCTCGGGAACGGCGACGAAGTTCAGATCGGCGAGTTCGTGCTGCGTCTGCTGATCAGCGACTGATCGCACCAAACACCGGTTTTCTGCGAAGAGCGCGCGCTTCGGCCGCGCTCTTCGTCGTTTTGGGAGGTACTGAGCGTGGCAGCGGCTGGAGCGGTGCACCATCCCGTCGGCCGTTCCCGGCGCCCGCCGGGTCTGGACCGTGTCGTGTGCCCCGCGCGGCCGTCTATCATCGGCGCCCGTGAGCATCACGATTGCGATCCTCTCCCAGAAGGGCGGCACCGGCAAGACCACGACGGTGCGTACGCTCGCCGACGTGTTCCGTCGCGCGGACCTGTCGGTCCTCGTGGTCGACTTGGATCCGCAGGGGAACCTGTCGGACTACTTCGATGTTCCGCCGGATGCGACGCCCACGATCGCCGATGTGCTGGTCGGGCGTGCCGAGGCCAAGGACGCGATCCACAACGATGTGATGCCGGCGGATCTCACGCTGGCTGAGGCCGAGCTGGCGCTCGCGGGCAAGATGGGCCGCGAACTCACCTTGCGCAGAGCGCTGCGGACGGTGTCCAAGAAGTACGACATCGTGCTGCTCGACTGCCCTCCCACGCTCGGACTCCTCACGGTCAACGCGCTCGTCGCCGCCGACCAGGCCCTGCTGACGGCCGAAGCCCAGTACTTCGCACTGCAGGGCGTGGAGCAGGCCACGTCGCTGATCGATCTCGCCAAGGACGGACTCAATCCCGACCTTGAGTTCCTCGGTGTGGTGTTGACCATCGCCGACATGCGCACCACACATTCGCGTGAGGCTGCGGCGAATCTCAAGGAGCACATCGGCGACAAGCTCTTGGAGACCGTGATCCGCGCCTCGATCGCGTACGCCGAATCGGCTGAGCGCGGCGTTTCGATCCTTGACCATCGCCCGGCTCGGGGTGTCGATTACATCGCCCTCGCGGACGAGGTTCTCGGTCGACTGAAGCTGACCGCAGCGCGCAAGAAGGTTCGCGCGATGCTGCCCGCTGCCGCGTGACCGACGACGACGCGCCATCGGCGTTCAGCTTTGGGCTGAGCGGCGGAACCAGTCGAGGACCAGGTGCCGGAGGCCCCAAGCGGCGTCCGCCAAAGGCGTTGCTGGTCGCCCTGGGCGTGGTGGTCGTGGCCTTCGCGGTGTACACGCTCGCGGGCATCTTCACCGGAAGCGGCGACCAGTCGGGGTCAAGTACGCAGGTCGCCGCCCCGCCAACCACGCCGGAGATGTCCACGCCGACCGACGCCGCCCAGCCCCGCGAGCTGGAGGCTGGCACGGCCGAAGATCAGCTCGGCAGCGGGCATGTGGCGCTCAAGGTGACGCGGCCGCAGCTGCTGCGGACCCGGCCGGCGGCGAATGGTCGGCTGGTGGGCAAGATCGGGCGCAAGACGCCGTATGGCGGCCAGGTGATTCTGCCGATCTTGAAGGCGCGTGGCGATTGGGTTGCCGTCGTGAGCCCGTATCGCAAGAACAACAAGGTGGCGTGGACCAAGGTGCAGCCGAACGCCAAGTTCGTGGCCGTGGAGTATTCGATCGCGATTCGCGTGCGGAGCCGTTCGATCATCGTCCGCAAGAACGGGAAGGTGGTTCGCCGGATCAAGGCTGCGGTCGGCCAGGTGACCCACCCCACCCCGCCGGGTCGGTATGCCGTGACCGACGGTCTGATCTTCACCGCGAAGACGCGTGGCACGTATGGCTGCTGCGCCCTGGTCTTGTCGGCCCGCCAGACCAAGCTCCCGGCCGGCTGGACCGGCGGCGACCGCATCGCCATCCACGGCACGCCGAACAAGCAGTCGATCGGTCTCGCGGCCAGCCTCGGCTGCCTGCGCGTCGGCGACAAGGCGTCGCGGTGGCTCGTGCGCAACGTGCCACCAGGCGCCACGGTGTTCGTGCGGCCGTAGCGAGTCCCGGCGCGCGACCGACTGCCTCTTGCTCAACGCGACCGGTCGGTTGGGCACCCCAAAACACCGAATTCGACCCGCAGCCGCCTAAGGTTGCGAATCCTGGTTCCCTGGCCAGAATCCGCAACCCCTGGCGGCTGCTGGACGCTTGCCCCCGGGCGCACCCTCCCACGGTTGCCACCGCGCGAGCAATGAAGGGCCGCGTGAGAGACTCGCAAGCAAAGCAGGTCGCATGCAAAGCAGGTCGCATGCAAAGCAGGTCGCATGGGTTCAACGCGGAAGATCCTCGGCCGCGCTTCTGCAGCCTTCTGCACCGAACACCCCAACCAGCGCCGAGACGACCTTCGACCTTCGACCTTCGACGTTCGACCTTCGACTTCGACTTCGACCTTCGACCTTCGACCTTCGACCTTCGACCTTCGACCTTCGACCTTCGACTTCGACGCTCTAGCTTCGACCCTCGACCTTCGTGCCGCAACCGCTGGAGGCTGCGGGCCTCGGTTGACGTCCAGCAACCGGGACGGGTTGACACAGCGACGTTCTGAGCGGGAAATCGCAACCGCCTGTGGGTACGGGTCAAAAACGGCGGATAGAGGGCACCTTCACAGAGGAGCCCGGGTCGCTGGCGTCGGCGAGGTCGGCGGCTGCCTCGGCTGCCTCCGCTGTTTCGGCGGCGTCGGCGGCGTCGGCGGCGTCGGCGGCGTCGGCGGCGTCGGCGGCGTCGGCGGCGTCGGCGGCGAGGTCGAGGATGGCGATGAGCGCGGCTTGGGTTCGGGCGGTCGTGGGGGCGGCAGCGCGACGGAGGGCTTTGGTGACCGCTTGGCGTGAGCAACCCAGGAACTCCGCTGCTGCCGTTGCGGTGCCGTGCGTCCGGCGCGCATCGACCGCCTGCCACTGGGCCGGGGTCCGCTGGCGAAGGGTGAGCAGATGGAACTCCAGGAGCGCGGTGACAGCGGCGGTCACGCCTTTGGGGGCGCCAGGGCCAATCGCAAGCCCCAACGGCGTCGCTCGCGCTCGTTCGCTCAGGCGCGACACCGCGAACTCCCACTGCCTGGGCGAGCTGAGCGAGATCCCGACCACCAGGGCAGGGTCACGGCCGACACGATCGAGAATCGCCATCAACGCCGACGGACTCACGCCATCAAGCGCCCACAGATCAGTCCGGCGAATCACCCGGGGCCCACGAGCTGCGACCGCACGGTTTACTCCGGCCCGCCCCTCGATCGCTTCAACCACCTTGGGCTCGATGACATCGGACCGGGTCCGCGGAGCGACCGTCAACGCAACGAGATACGACCTCCTCATCGAATGACCGTCGCACGGGACGTCCGCCCCATTGAGCCGGCGACGCATGTCGGCACAGGCGCTCCGCACCTTCGACGCAGACCTCCGCCGCTACGACGCAAACCGCTCGGTTCCGGGCATCCGGCGCCTAGAGCAGCGTTGCCTCGGCGCCGCGCTCGCTTGGGTCGACCGCGAAGGCCTTGGCCCAGCCGCGCGTTTGCTCCTTGGCGTTCTGGAGCACCTCGGAGATCTTGTCGCGCTCGCACCAGAGCAGGACCGTGGGGCCGGCGCCGGAGATGGTGGCGTCGAGGGCGCCAAGCTCCTTGGCGTCCGCCAAGAGCTGCGCGGACTTGGGGTAGAGATGCGCACGGTAGGGCTGGTGCAGACGATCGCCGAGGCCGCGGGCCAGGAGGTCGAGATCGCGGGACGCGAGACCCGCCGCGAGGGCCATGGCCTGGCCAACGTTGAAGGCTGCGTCGCGCATCGGCACGCGGTCCGGGAGCGCCGCGCGCGCCTCGCTCGTCGCGACCGCCTCATGCGGAGCCACAATCACGAACCCGAGCCGCTGGGGCACCGCAAGCGTGAGCGGGCCATCGGGCAACTCGACGCTCACGCCGCCGAGCACAGCGGCCGAAGCATTGTCGGAATGACCCTCGAGGTCGGCCGCGATCGCGAGCGCCGCATGGCGCGCTTCGCGCGGCTCCTCGCCGCCCATCACGAGCGCCGCAAACGCGCCCGCGACGCGGGCCGCGGCGCTGGAGCCCATCCCACCGCTGAGCGGGATCTCCGAACGCATCGTGAACGCGGCATGACCCGGGTCGCCGACCTGCGCGAACGCGTCCACGGCAATGTTCGTCCCGTCCTTCGGGACATCCAGATCGGTCGTGAACGAGAACGAACGCGCCGGCACGACCTCCAGCTCCAGCCAGAGATCAAGCGCGACCGCCAAGACATCAAAGCCCGGACCGAGGTTCGCCGACGACGCCGGCACACGAACGCGTACGCCCTGCATCAGGCGCCCACGCCCGCAGCCCCGCAGGCCGCCGAACCGCGGCGCGTGCCCGAAAGAGGCTGGCTCACTTGGCGCCGATGACGATCGCCTCGACGGCCTCGATCGTCGGCTTGCACGGCACGACCGACCCGGACTGCTTGAGGGCGTTGTCCGGATCCTTGAGGCCGTGGCCCGTCAGGACGCAGGCGATGGTGGTCGCGTCGCCGCGGCCGTATTTCATGAGGCCAGCCACCGAAGCGGCACTGGCGGGCTCACAGAACACGCCCTCCTCGCGAGCGAGGAAGCGGTACGCGGCGAGGATCTCCTCGTCGGTCACCGCGCGCACCTGGCCGCGCGACGTGGTGAAGGCGGAAACCGCCTCCTCCCAGCGCGCCGGGTTGCCGATGCGGATCGCGCTGGCGATCGTCTCGGGGTTCTCGATCACATGACCATCAACGAGCGGAGCCGAGCCGGCCGCCTGGAAGCCGTAGAGGCGCAGATCGTGACCGCGCTCCTGGAAGCCCTTCCAGTACGCCGTCACGTTGCCCGCGTTGCCAACCGGAATGCAGAGCCCGTCGATGGTCGGAAGATCCTCGAGCAGCTCAAAGGCCGCGGTCTTCTGGCCTTCCAAACGCCACGGGTTCACCGAGTTGACGAGCGCGATCGGGTGGCGACGCGTGAGCTCACGGGTGAGCTCCAGGGCCTGGTCGAAGTTGCCGTCGAGCGCGAGCACCTGAGCGCCGTGCATGAGCGCCTGGGCGAGCTTGCCCGTGGCGATCTTGCCGGACGGCACGATCACGGCGCAGGTCATGCCCGCACGCGCGCCGTAGGCGGCGGCGCTGGCGGCAGTGTTGCCCGTCGAGGCACACATGACGGCCTTGGCGCCCTCCTTCACGGCGGCCGACACGGCCGCGGTCATGCCGCGGTCCTTGAAGGAACCGGTCGGGTTCATGCCCTCGAGCTTGAGATGCACCTCCGCCCCGACGCGCTCCGACAGCCGCGGGGCATGCACGAGCGGCGTGGAGCCCTCGCCGAGGGTGACGACCGGGTCGCCGTCCTCGAACGGCAGGTGGTCACGGAAGCGGTCGATCAGTCCGACGCGGCTCATGCGTTCTCCTCATCAAACACGCGGATGGCGCGCGGTTCGCCGCGCACGAAACCAAGGCCGCCGATCATGCCGATCGCCGCCGCCATCGCCGACTCCGGCGCGCGGTGGGTGATCATCACGAGGCGGGCTCCATCGCCGATGCCCTTCTGGGCGACCGAGCGAATCGAAATCTTCTGGAGGCCAAGCACCTGGGCGACCTGCGAGAGGACGCCCGGCTCGTCGTCGACATCGAAGTGGAGGTAGAACGCCGACTCGATGTCGTCGGCCTTCGGCAGCACCTGCCAGGCGTGGCGGGGCTCGTCGGCGCCATGGAGCACCGAGATCACGTCGCCGAGCACCGCGCTGGCGGTCGGCATGCCGCCGGCGCCCGGGCCCTGGAGCGTGATCTCCTCGACGTGCGGCGACTCGATCGTCACCGCGTTGTAGGACCCGTCGACGCTCGCCAGCGGGTGGCTCAGCGGCAGGAAGATCGGGTGCACGCGCACCGAGACGGTCTCGCCGATCTTCTCGGCGGTTCCGACCAGCTTGAGCGCGAGGTCGAACTCGCGAGCGAACTCAAGGTCTTCCAAGGCGAGCTTGTCGATGCCGGAGTAGTCGACGTCGTCGAACGACACCCACGTGCCGAAGGCGAGCATCGCCAGCAGCGCCATCTTGGCGGCGGCGTCGCTGCCGGACACGTCTTCGGTGGGATCGGCCTCGGCGAAGCCGGCGTCCTGCGCGTCCTTGAGGGCTTCGGCGTAGCTCTCGCCGCGCTTGGCCATCGCGGTGAGGATGTAGTTGGTCGTGCCGTTGACGATGCCGTGCACGCGCTCGACGGGCGTCGCGCTGAGCGTGTCGCCCAGGACGCGCACGATCGGCACCGCGCCGGCGACGGCCGCCTCGTACCGCAGCGCAGCATTGTTGGCCGAGGCCAGCGGGAACAGCTCGTGCCCGCGTCGGCTCAGCAGCTGCTTGTTGGCGGTGACGACCGGCTTGCCCTGCTCCAGGGCGCGTCGGACGAGCTTCTCGGCCGGATCCAGGCCGCCCATCAGCTCGACGATGACGTCGGCCTCGTCGACGATCCCTTCGCCGTTGCCGAGGCTGCGCGTGAGCACGCCGGAGACGACGGGGCGAACCCCGGTCTCGGCCTGAATCACGTCGGCACGTTCTTCGAGCAGCGTGATGAGCGCTGTCCCGACGGTCCCGCGGCCCAGGACGCCGATCTTCACGACGGCCCCCTGATCCTGTTCTGGGTTACTCGACATCGCGTGCTCCAAGCTCCTCGATGGTCTCGCGGCGCACCACCACTCGGGACTCGCCATCGCCGACGAAGACGACGGGTGCGCGAGGGGTTCCGTTGTAGGTGTTGGCCGTGCTGAAGGTGTAGGCGCCGGTGGTCGGCATGGCGACGATGTCGCCTGCGGCCGGCTCAGGAAGGTCGACGGCGTCGATCAAGATGTCGCCGGACTCGCAGTGCAGGCCTGCGAGTTTGCTCGTCGTCAGTGCCACACTCGGTTCCGGGAGCACGCGGTCGACGATCGCCGCCTCGTACTTCGCCTGGTAGAGCATCGGGCGCAGGTTGTCGCTCATGCCGCCGTCGACGGCGACCCACATCGACACGTTCTGCTTGACCGAGGTGACGGTATAGAGCGTGACGCCGCACTTGGCCACGAGCGAGCGGCCCGGCTCGACAATCAGGTGCACGTCCGGTCCGACGGTGTCATGGACGGCGGTGAGGATCGTCTCGGCGTACTCGGCGAGCGTCGGCGGCTCCTGGTCCGCTCCGTACGCGACAGCGAGACCGCCGCCGACGTCGAGCACCTCGCACGGCCCGGTGTCGGCCAGGGTGCGGACGGCCTTGTCGAACGCTTCGAGTTCGAACAGCTGGGAGCCGATGTGCATGTGCCAGCCGCGGAACGCGAGCGAGCCGTGCTCGGCGATGCGCTTGCGGGCGGTGCGAGCCGCGTCCGGGGAGAAGCCGAACTTGGAGTCGGCCTGGCCAGTGGAGATCTTGTCGTGCGTGACGCCGCGGACATCCGGAGTGACGCGCACGAGCACGTCCTGCACGATGCCTTCGGACGCGGCGGCGGACGCGAGGCGGTCGATCTCGTCGGGGTTGTCGATCACGACGAGCGCGACGCGGGCGTTGACCGCGGCGTCCAGGTCACGGAGCGACTTGCCGTTGCCGTGGACCACGATGTCGGCCGGGTGAACGCCGGCCTTCAGCGCGATGAAGAGTTCACCGGCGGATGCAACGTCGGCCCCGAGGCCTTCCTCGTTGATGGCGCGGATGACGGCCGTGCACGGGAAGGCCTTGCTGGCAAAGACCACCTGCACGCGCCCTCTGTGCGCGGCGAACGCGGCCTTGTACTCGCGGGCGCGGGCCCGCAGCTCGGGCTCGTCGACGATGTACGCCGGCGTGCCGTAGTGGGTGGCGAGCTCAGCGGCGGGGACGCCACCCAGGACCAGGGATCCCTGGTCTACGGTGGCGCCGGCGGGCCAGGCAGCGCTGAGCTGGAGGGCGACGTCGGACACAGCCGTGCAGTATGACCGCGCGCGCCGTCCCTATGCTCGCCGCTAATGACCTTCGACGACACGACGGTGCGCTTGGCGCTGCTCGCCGTCGCCACCGGCGTGCTCGCCGGAGCGCTCGGGAGCTGGGTTGTGCTGCGCCGCCAGGCCTTTCTCGCGCACGCGTCGGGGGCCACTGCGTTCGCCGGGGCGTCGGTCGCCGTGACCGCTGCGTTGCCCGTGTTGCCGGTCGCCCTGGCGTCGTCGGCGATCGTCGCAGCGCTGACGGGGCGCTTGGCCGCCCGTCGCCCGGAAGCGGCCCAGGTCGCGACCGGCCTGGCGCTGTCGTGCGGCCTGGCGATTGGCGTGATCGCCACCCGCAGCGGCGCGCCGCAGACCGGCACGTCGGTGCTGCTCGGGTCCACCCTGCTGGCCAGCGACGCCGACGTCTTCACCGCCCTCGCGGTCGCCACGATCGCCGTGGTCCTCGCATTGGCTCTTGGCCGCTGGTGGCTCGCAGGCGCGCTCCAGCCCCACGGCGGCGCAGGCGTGTTCGCCGGGGCCGGGCCGATCGCTCGCCGCGCCGACCTGGTGCTCCTGCTGATGGTGGGCGTTGCGGCGGCTGCGCTCCTCCCGGTCGCCGGCGCGCTCCTGGCCGGCACGCTGCTTGTCGTGCCCGCTGCCACCGCCCAGCGCATCGCGCCACATCCGAGGCGCCTGGTCCCGCTTGCCGGGGCGATCGCTTCGGCGGAGGTGTTCGGAGCGCTCCTGATCGCCGACGCCACCGACCTTCCTCCGGGAGCGAGCGCGGCGCTGCTGGCTGCGACCGTCGATGTCGCCGTCGCGATTGCCGTCGTGTCGATCGCGCGGGCCGCTCGACCGAAAGTGGCGACCGCATGACCGGGTCGCCGAGCACCCGGACCTTCGCCCCTTGGGCTCCCGCCGTCGCCACGCAGCTGGCCACCGCAGCAATCCTTCACCGACCGGAGTCGACCGCATGAGCTCCACCGACGCCCTCACCACGCTCACTGGCGGGATCACCGCCGACAACGTGTCCGTCACCTACCCCGGCGAAGGCGCCCCATCACTCTGCGGGGCGACGTTCTCGATCGCTTCGGGCGAGGCCGTGGCACTGCTCGGCGCGAACGGCTCTGGCAAGTCGACGCTGCTCAAAGCGATCACCGGCGAGTTGCCGGTGACCCAGGGGCACCTGACCGTCGGCGGGCGGGTTGCAGCGGTCGGGCAACACGAGCAGCTGCGTCGCGACATCCCGATCACGGCAGCCGAACTTGCGACGATGGGCGCGTATCACCGCACCAAGCTGCTGCGGCGGGTGGCGAAGGCGGACCGCGCACTGGCGCTGGACGCGCTGGAGCGGGTCGGCCTGAGTGAGGTCGCGCAGCGGCCGGTCGCCGAGCTGAGCGGTGGGCAGCGCCAGCGGGCCCTGCTGGCCCGTGCGCTCGTGCACGGCGGCCAGGTTCTGGCGCTCGATGAGCCGTTGTCTGCCATCGACCCAGGCTCGGCGCAGCGCATCCACCGGATTCTCGTCGAGGAGACCGCCGCCGGTCGTACGTTGCTGGTGGCGACGCACGACCTGAGCGAACTCCACCGCTGGGACCGCGTGCTCGTGCTCTCGGGTGGCCGCCAGCTCGCGTTCGACGACCCCGCCGAACTCGACGATGGCCTCCTCGAGCAGGCCTACGGCGGTTCGGGACACGGGCATGGCCCGTGCGACCACCGCCACGACGACGAGTGATCACGCCGCTAGACCCGGCGCTGCGCACGGCGTGGCTGGAGCTCGCGGCGATCGCGCTGCTCGTGGCCCCCGTCGGCGTGTGGGCCCTGCACCGCCGCGCGCTGTTCGCGGCCGAGGTGCTGCCGCATGCCATGCTGCCGGCGGCTGGCGCGGCCGCACTCCTCGGCCTCGGCATCACGTTCGGTGGATTGGTCGGCGCCCTCGTGGGCGCAGGCGCGATCGCGCTCCTTGGGCGGGGCGCCAGCGCTGACGAGCGCGACCTCGACAGTGCCGCGACGACCGTGCTTGGCGCCGCCACCGGCCTCGGCACAATCCTCACGATCGAGGCGTCGGGCACCCGCGGCCTGGAACGTCTGCTCTTCGGCGATCCACTCGCGGCGACGACCGCGTCGCTCGCGCCGACGCTGGTCGGCGCGGCCGTGATCGCGGTTGCCGCGCTCGTCGGCCATCGTGCCTTGTTGGCGACCACCCTCGGGCCCGATGCCGCTCGCGTCGCGGGCGTCTCTCCCGGCCGGGTCGAGTTCTTCGCGATGATCGCGCTCGCGATCTCGGTGGCGCTGGCCGCTGGCGCCGTCGGCGCGGTCTTGGCGTTTGCCCTGGTCGTCGGTCCGGCGGCCGTGGTGACCCGCGGCGGTCACCGGGTCGGCGCGCAGATCGTCGCGTCAGCCGGCGTCGGCTTGGTCGTCGTCACGGTGGGTTTGATCGTGTCGGCCAACGTCGACGTTCCCGCCGGTGCCGCCGTCGCCCTTGCCGCCGGCCTGCCGGGGCTCGCCGCGATGGCGTTCAAACACGAGCGCTGAAGCGCGCCCGCGTCTCAGCTGGTGGCCGGGCCGCCGCCGTGTCCGCCCGCGGCTGGCGGATGGCGGCGCAGGGCTACGGCCATGGCAACTCCGGCGGCCATCAGGACGAGCGCGCTGATCTGGGCGACCGTGAGGAAGCTCTCGACGCTCGGATTGCGGCGCCAGAATTCCACGACGAACCGCTCAAGGCCTGACGACACCAAGTACGTGGCGACCAGCAGCTGGGGTGAGAGGCGGGTCCGGAGTTCCCAGAGCACGAGTGCGACGACGCCGATCCAGAGGGTCTCGTAAATCGGAGTCGGATGAACGAGGTCGTCGGTAGGGACGACGCCCTCGGGGAACGCCATCGCCCAAGGCACGTCGGAAGGGATGCCGTAGTCGCCGTCGCCGGAGATCTGACACCCGATGCGGCCCAGGGCGTAGCCGAGTGCGAGCGCGGGGACACCTGCTCCTGCGAGGCTCCAGACCGGCAGCCTTCGCCATCGAGCGACGCCGTACACCGCGAGGGTGCCCCCGATCGCGCCGCCGTACCAGGTGAGCCCTGACCCGCCGATGAGGTGGCCCCACGGGTCATCGATGATTTCGCCCGGGTCGCCGAGCGCCCACCAGAGGCGGGCACCGACGATCCCTCCGACCAGCGCCGCGCCCGTGACTTCGTAGGCGAGTTCTGGGTCCCAGCCGAGTTCGTCGAACCGGCGGTAGACGACGGCGCCGGCAGCGAGGAAGGCGAGCGCGACGCAGAGCCCGAAGGTCTGGATCGTGAGCGGGCCAAGGTCGATCGATGGAACCACGCTCCGGAACCTACCTGTGCGGCTGCCCGGAAGGCCGTGGTGCCGTCCGGCTGGCGTTGCTGCTCAAGAGGGGCGACGCCTGCAGGGCGTCGCGCCGAGCCGATCGGCCTACAGGTAGCTCATCGGGTTCTGCGGGGTGCCGCTGACGCGAACCTCGAAATGCAGGTGCGGGCCGGTGGAGTGGCCGGTGTTCCCGCACAGCCCGATGATCTGGCCCTTGGTCACGGTCTGCCCGACCTTCACGGCGATCGATGATTGGTGGCCGTAGCACGTGGAGAGCGTGCTGGAGTGCTGGATGCAGGTGTAGTTGCCGTAGCCGGACACGGCGCCGGCGATGGCGACGCGGCCACCGTCGGCGGCCCGGATCGGGGTGCCGATCGGCGCGGCGATGTCGATGCCGGCGTGGAGGCGACCCCAGCGGAATCCGAACGGCGAGGTGAAGGTGCCGTTCATTGGGTAGATGAAGCGGCCGGTGCCGTTCTTGATCGAGCCGGCCGGGAGGGCGCCGTTGAGGGCGCCGGAGATCTTGGCCTGCTGCGCTTGCATGGCGGAGAGGTCTTCTTCGAGTTCTTTGCGCTCGACTTTGACCTTGCTGAGGAGCTGGCGTTTGTCGTTGCGGGCGTCGCGGACGGTGGATTCGACGGTCGCGACGTTCGTCTTGACGCGGGCCACTTCGTCGCGGCGGGCTTGGATCGCGGCGGTGACCTTCTGTTGCTTGCTCTCGAGGGAGTCGAGCTTCTTCTCGGTCGCGGTCGCCTCTTTCTTGGCGTCGGCGACGAGCTTGATGACGAGCTGGTCTTTCTTGCGAAGTCGGCCGAGGTATTCCCCGCGCTCGATGAGCTGCGTGAAGCCGTCGGCTTCGACGACGACGGAGATCAGGTCGGTGCGGCCGTTTTTGTATTGGTCCACGAGGCGCGCTTCGAGGGCGCCGCGTGCTTCGCGGGAGCGGCGTTGGAGGCGGACAAGCCTGGCGCGTTCGTCGCGCAGTTCGGCTTGTGTCTCGTTGAGCGCGTTGCGTTTGGCGGTGAGGTCTTCTTCGAGCGTGCCTTGGCGCTGGGAGAGCGCCTTGAGGCGGGCGTCGAGTTTGGCGACGCGGTCGGAGTACGCGGCGATGTCGCGCGTGAGGACCTTCTCTTTGCCTTTGCGGAACTCGACTTTGCCTTGGGTCTTGTCGATCTTCTTGCCGAGTTCCGCCGCGGTGGGAGCGGACTGCCCGATGATCGGTGAGATGGCCCAGAGCGTGAGTGAGGAGCCCACCAGTCCGGCGGTAATCGTGCGGCGACGCATGCGGGAAGACAGTCTAGGTGTGAGCAGGGGTTTCGCGCGCAGGATGCCCTGCGACGCTCAGCGTGTGGTTCGACGGCGGACCCGCCGGACCTGCCGAGACCAACGCCGCGTTCCGCAAGGTCCGCTCGCGGCCGCTGCAACCGATGCGAGCGAGATCTGCTCAGGTCTTTCGAACGATCCTGAGCGAGAGATCGCGCCGCAGATTTCGTTCGGACGCGAGTGGTTCAGGCCGCCAGGCCGGGCCGCTTGCGCCCGGACGAAAGATGCAAGCGAGATCCGCTCAGGACACTTCGAACGATCCTGAGCGAGAGATCGCGCCGCAGATTTCGTTCGGACGCGAGTGGTTCAGGCCGCCAGGCCGGGCCGCTTGCGCCCGGACGAAAGATGCAAGCGAAATCCGCTCAGGATCGTTAGAAGCCGAGGGGGTGGCGAACCTTGAAGCCCTTGGCGGGGCGCGGGAGGGCGCGCCAGCGGGGGCCTTTGAGGCCTTTGGGGTCGTTCGCGGCGGAGGTGTCGAGGCGGAGGCCGGCGATGACGACGTAGGCGTGGCCGGGGTTGGTGTAGATCGTGATCCAGGTGCCGGCGCCGGCTTCGCCCCAGTTCATGAAGCTGCCGGAGTCGAGCGGTGACTTCAGCGTGCCAGCGCCTTTGAGGGCGAAGCTGACGGTGCCGGAGCAGTCGTAGCCGGTGTCGTTGAAGCGGGCGTGGCCACCGCCGTAGCGGTAGGGCTTGCCGATGAGCTTGTTCGCGGCCCAGATGGCTTTTTGCACTTCGAGCGGGGCGAGTGCGGGGGCGAGTGCGGTGCCGTCGGCTTGGAGGACGGCGACCGAGCCGGGCGTGGTCGGGTTCGTGATCGAGGCGGGCGCGGGGGCCGTGTCGAGCGAGATCCCTCCCTGGCGGGAAGCGGCGGATGCGGGACCGACGACGGTCACCGCGAGAGCGGCGGCGAGCGTGAGGGTACGCAGAACTGTGGCAGTGCGAATCATGTGTGGGGGCGCCTCCGGAGTTAGCTGACGGCCTCGCGCAGTGCGCGTCTCCTTGCTCGGATGCATGGAGATTCGGCCCGATGGGGGGATTGGTTCCCCCGGTCGACCCCTATGGGGGTCAATTCGGCGTGAACGGCACGGTACCACAAGCTTTGGGCGGAATCGTGCGCTTTCCCTGCAGTGGTGACCTCGCGTGGTGCGGGGCATTTCCTGCTGGGGGACCTGTTCTTGGGTCTCCTCCCTTGTCGGCGGGGTGTCGACAGCCATGAGACTTCTGTGCCCACGCTCACACGCCCTTGGCGCCGATGCATCACACCCGCAATCGGAGTTCCCGGAATGCTGGGAATTGCGGCGTCTGGCCATAGACCGGTCTTCGGGGCGTGCCACCTCGACCCTGTTTCGCGCTCGTTTGCACTGGCAAGGCGCGCGTCCTTCGGGGCCGCGGTCGCTGGCGGCGGTGCACGCCCTGGCGCCTCGATATCGTGCGGCTCGATGCCCAGACCGCACCTGTCTCTGCTGCTCTGTGCGGCACTTCTTCCCGTTCTCTCGCTCGCGGCGTGTGGCGGCGACGATCCTCAGCCCACGTCGACGCCCGTGAGCGCGACGACGCCGACCACCGAGGGGTCCGCGACGAAGGATTCGACGGTGCTGCCGGTTCCGCGGTCGGGCACGAAGAACACGACCCGCATCGACGCCGCTGACGCCACCGCGGTTGCCGCGCAGACGGCGATCACGATGTATCCGTCGACGGCAAAGGACCTTCGCCCTGACGCGGTCACGTTCGCCGGTGCGGATGATTGGCGCGCGATGCTGCTGGCGTCGTCGTTTGCAGCGAAGCCGCTCGGGTTCCCGCTCTTGCTCGTTGATGGGGTCGAGATGTCGCCGGTCACCAAGTCGGTGCTGGGTCAGCTTCAGCCCGCGGGGTCGCGACTCATGAACATGGCCCAGGGCTTGCGGATTGGGGTCTCGAGCCGGCCGGACAGCCTGCGCACGCGCTTCGTCACGTCGACCACGCCGGCCGGGCTCGCCCTACAGACCGATCGGCAGCTGACCAAGGCGCGCAAGCGTGCGTCCTCGCGCGTCTTGATCGTGAACAGCGAGGACGTCAAGAGCGCGGCACCGGCGGCGGCGTGGGCGGCGCGTTCGGGCGATCCGATCCTGTTCGTCGGACGCGGAAACGTGCCGGCGGACACCAAGACGGCGCTGTTGGAGCACGAGAACCCGAAGGTTTACGTGCTCGGCGATGAAGACGTGGTGAGCAGCTTCGTGGTGCGTTCGCTGCAGGAGATTCCTGGCGTGACCGTCTACCGGATCCAGCCGGAGCAGGCGAACTCGACGCCCGCCGATCTCTCGATCGCATTCGCTCGGTATTCCGACAACCTGATGGGCTTCAACTACCGCACGCCGGGCCACAGCTTCGTCTTCGCGCCGACGACCGATCCGACGATGGGCATCGCCGCGGCCGCGCTCTCGTCCGGCGGGAACTACCCGGCCATGCTCTACGTCGACCGGCCTGATCACGTCGAGCCGGCGATGCGCGCGTATCTCTTGGCGGTGCAGCCGGGCTATGACGCGACCCACCCGGCCACGCAGGGCTTCTACAATCGTGGCTGGATCGTCGGACCGTCGACCGCCATCGAGGCCTCGACGCAGGCGCGGATCGACCAGCTCCTGGAGATCGTGCCCACCGACGAACCCAATGCCCTCGGCGACGCCGCCGCCACGGACACCGCAACGGAAGCCACCCCATGAGCGAAGCAGAGTCCAGCGCCCGCCTCGGTCGCCCCGCGACGATCGACGACATCCTCGAGCTCTCGGGGCCTGCGACGCCGCATTTCGCCCTGCAGCTCCGTGGCCGCATCGCGCGTCTGATCGACGGCCTTGAGCCCACCGACCCGGTGCGTCGTTTCGGCGAGCGCGAGCTGGAGCGGCTGCGCCAGCTCGCGGCCGCCGGTGAGCAACGTGGCGCGGGCCACGGCGCCATCCTGCCGGTGCTCGACTCCGTCGCTCCGGCGGCCGCCGAGCAGGACTGAGCTTCCTGATGCCGTGGGGCGCTGCCGCCTGGGAGCGCCTGTCGGCGCTGCATCTCACCGTCGAGGCGGTCGAGCTTGCGTTCCCTCGACTGCCAGTCGGCGAATGGGAACGCGTGACGACGGTCATCGCGCTGAAGGGCCTCGGTGAGACGGGCCTCGGCGAAGACGTCACGTACGAAGCCGAGGAGCATGATCGGGTCCGCGCCCGCCCGCCCGTCTTCGAGGCGGTCGGCACCTGGACGCTCGGCAGTTTTTGCGACCGGCTCGCTGCCACCGATCTCTTTCCGGCCGGCGACCCCGATCATGAGGTCTCGCGCCGGTACCGTCGCTGGGCTTGGGAGTCCGCGGCCCTCGACCTGGCGCTGCGCCAAGCCGACACCGATCTCGCCACGGCCCTTGATCGCGCCGCGCGCCCGGTCACGTTCGTGAGTTCCGCGCGGGTCGGGAGTCCGCCGACCGTCGACGCGCTGCGGCCGCTGATGGAGGCCGTGCCCGGGCTGCGTTTCAAGCTCGATGCTGGCCCGGACTGGGACGACGCGTTCCTTGCGGAACTCGCCGCACTGGACCGCACCGACTGCGTCGACTTCAAGGCCTTTTACACGGGCACCGTGGTCGATGTCGACATCTCGCCCAAGCACACGCTGCGCATCGCCGAGGCGCTGCCGACGGCCACGCTCGAGGATGTCGCTCCCGGGAAGGCGACCAAGCTAGTGGCTGAGCGAAACGCGGACCGCTTGAGCTGGGACGCTCCGATCCACGACCCCGCCGATATCAAGGCCCTTCCGATCAAGGCGAAGCGCATGAACGTGAAGCCGTCGCGGATCGGTTCGATCCAGGGGCTGCTCGCGGTGCACGACAAGCTCGACAAGCTCGGGGCGCAGCGGTACGGCGGTGGCCAGTTCGAGCTGTCGGTCGGTCGCGGACAGATCATCCTGCTCGCGTCGCTCCTGCATCCGGACGGCGCGAATGATGTCGCCCCGGTCGCGTTCCACGCGTTCCAGCCAGGCGACTCGCTCCCCTCCTCCCCGCTCGACGCGCCGACGGAACTCCGAGGCTTCCGCTGGCCCAGCGACGAGCGGCTCGGCTGATCAGCGGATCGCGTCGACGACGATCGGCGCGCCTGCGACGTCGATCACGATCTCGTCGGACGAAGCCATCGTCTTCCTCGCGCCGTCAGCGATGTTCGTTGCCACGGCGCCGCGCACGGCCCCGTCGACCTTGATTCGGACGCGAGCGGGCGACACCACGCGAGCAACGGCCGCCTGAGAATCCCATTCAGACACCGCGCGCCAGACGGCGAGCGACGCCGTCCCGTCGCGCCGACGGAAGGCGAGCACGCGAAGGTCGCCGGGCCCTTCCTCGATCGTGGCGCGCACCGGCGTGACCTCGCGGTCGGGCCGCCCGCCGTCTAGCAGCGCCGTTTGGAGCCGCAGGAGAGCCGTCCACGCGGGCTTGGGCCGCAGCTCGTGATCAAGGAGCCCGAAGTGCGCGGCGGTGTCGACGTGGAACGGGTCGCTCCAGCGGTTGATCATCTCGTAGAGATAGACCCGCGGGATCCCACGACGCATCGCCTCAAGGATCGTCCGTGGGACGTAGCTCGCGGCGAGGTCGCGAGGCAGGGGCGAGTGCCAGCGACGCTGCCCGAGGTCGTCCTGGAAGCCCGCTTCGGTGATCACCGTCGGCGCCCCACCGGGCATCTGCACCTTTAGCGCGGCAAGCCACTGATCGATCGGCCCGGACGGCTCTTCCGCGCTGGAATAGGCGTGGGCGTTGCCGGCATCGGCAAGACGGGTGTAGTCGCCGAGGATCCCGAGGTTGGTGAGGCGACCGGCGCTCGGCGCCACCACGGCAACCGGTCGGGTCCTTCTGGTCGCAGCGCTCTCGACCACCTTGCGTTGGTGGGCCCGGGCACCCGGCGCCCAGGGATCTTCCTTGGCAAGGTCAGGCTCGTTGGTCCCTTCGAGGCTGTCGACGTACGGCATCACGGCACGGTCCAGGCGCCGGTCGAGCGTGGCGTACGGCGCCGTGCCGTACCGGCCGAATGCGTCGCCCATGATGAGGTTCAGCCGGACGCCGATCTGCCCGAGCTGCTGGAGCCTGGCGACGCCCCATTCGCCTCCGCTCGCCGACATGTTCACCCGTGCGTGGCGCAGCCGCAGCTCGGCGACCTTGGCGAGGACCGGCCCGAAGTCGCGGTAGCCGCCCTCCGTACGCCAGGTGTCGATGTTCAGCCCGATCGTGTCGCGGACGCGCGAGGCGGGCACCGTCGGGAGCGCCTCTGCTGCGCCGAGGTTTGGCGGGTCGGTGGCGGGCGGCCACGCCTGAGTCTGCTCCGCGATGCGACGCCAGGCGAGGGGGATGTCCGGCACCGTGGCCGCGCGCGCCGCGGTACTGCGGTCGGGCGTAGCCAGCGGCTCGCTCGGAGAAGACGCGGGGCTCTCTGCGGCCTCCGCCGCCTCCGCCGCCTCCGCGGCCTCGGCAGCCCGCTCCTCAGCGTCGATCGTCGCCACCGGCCGCACCGGCGGGCCCGGCACTCGCTGCGGACGCCCCGCCCAGGCGGCGACCGAGCCGATCACCGCAAGGACGGCCACGAGCGCGAGGATGCGGGAACGGCGACGCCGGGGCACGATGCGGCGGAGCAGGACCACCGGCTGCATCTTGGGGACTCGGCCGGTCCGGAGCAACCAGTTCACCGCTGGCGGGCGCGGGCGCGGCCACCAACGGAGCGGGCACCGCCGTCCGCCACCGCAAGGCTGACCGCCGTCCGTGCCGCCGCCCCTCTACCCTGTGGCGCCTGCGGCGCGCGTCCGTGCGCGCGGCACGCTGGCGGGGAGTCCCTCCCGCCGCCCCCACGACTCACCTGAAGCGAGAACACTCATGGCAGAGAAGCTCGGCATTGCCGGCAGCGGCACGATCGCGACCGGCCTGGCGGTCGTCGCGTCCGCCAGCGGCGACGTGATCCTCTGGGCGCGCAGCGACGCGTCCCAGCAGCGCGCACAGGCCGCGATCGAGAAGGCCGCGTCCCGGTACGAGGGCGCCGATGTCTCCCGCGTGACCGTCACCACCGACCAGTCCGCCCTCGGCGACGCGACGTTCCTCGTCGAAGCCGCCACCGAGGACTACGACGTCAAGACGCCGCTCCTGCAGAAGCTCGCCGAGCTCGCGGGCCCGGACGCCGTGCTGTCGACCACCACGTCGTCGCTCTCGATCGAGAAGCTCGCGGAGCTCAGCGGCCTCGGCGACCGGTTCGTCGGCCTGCACGTCTTCAACCCGGTTCCGGTCATGAAGCTCGTCGAGGTCATCTTCCCGGCGGCCGCCACGGACGCCACGAAGGAGCGCACCCGCGCGCTCGTCACCGCGCTCGACAAGACGGGCGTCGAAGTTCCGGACACCCCCGGCTTCGTCGTGAACCGCCTGCTGTTCCCGTACCTCTTCGATGCGGTGAAGCTGATGGAGGAAACGGGCCTGGACCCGAAGACCATCGACACCTGCATGAAGCTCGGTGCGGGCCACCCGATCGGGCCGCTCGCGCTGCTCGACGTCGTCGGCCTCGACGTCTCCACCGCCATCGGCGAGACGATCAACACGGAGATTCCGGGCCTCGTGCGCGAGAAGATCGCCGCTGGCGAGCTCGGCCGCAAGACTGGCTCCGGGATGTACCCGCCGCGGGCCTAATACCCGCCTCATGTGCCTCCGTGCTGGCGAGCCACCCCGCCAGCACTGGGGTACCGAGTATTACCGGTGGTAAGGCGTCTTTCCCCCTGCAAAACGGTGTTTTCAGAACGAGTCCGAAAAACTCGTACGAACGTCCAGGGCACTCAAGGAGATCGCTGGCAGTGCCGAATCTATGAGGGCAAGCTTCGACTGGACACCGAGACTTGTACTTCCTCCAGATGTTGGTGACACACACTGGGAAACGGCCCGCCTCGGTGGGCCGTTTCTATTCGGGCGGGCTCGGTTTGGACTCATCTCCACCGAGCCCGGCCTGAATACTCCTTGGCCGGCTGACGGCCTTGCGCGGCTGCACGCCTCGCCAGGCGCACGCCTCGCCAGCCGCACGCCTCGCCGGCCGCACGCCTCGCCAGGCGATGGTTCGCATCGATCGCGCTCGCCGCGCTGGACCGGCCTGATTAGAGCGGCAGGGCCGACTGGGCGCGCGGCCCACGCTCCCGCACGCGAACGGCCTCAACACGGTTCTCCCGCACCGACTCCACCCGCAGGCTGTAGCCGTCGACGTAGAGGTTCTCCCCCTGCCGCGGCAGTCGCCCGAGACGCGTGAACACGAGCCCGCCGACCGACGTGTAGTCGTCGCCGCCGGGCGGAAGCAGGATGCCGTAGTCGGCCAGGTCGGCCACCGGCGTATACCCGCGCACGTACCAATCGCCGCTGGGCAGCAAACGCACCGCGCCGCCGGCGGGATCGGTCTCGTCCTCGATCTCGCCGACGATCTCCTCGACGATGTCCTCCACGGTGACGATGCCGAGCACCCGGCCGTACTCGTCGGCGACCACAGCCATCGAGGCATGGTCGCGTTGAAGATCGGCCAACACGTCGTCGACGGGTCGCGACTCCGGAACGATCGTCGCTGGGCGTGCCAGTCCGGCAACGAGCACGTCGAGACCGGTGTCGAGCATGGCCTGCGCGAGCTGGTTGGCGTGGATGATGCCCGCGACATGATCGGTGTCGTTGTCCTCGGTCACCAGGAGCCTCGTGTGCCCGGAAGCGATGCACCGTCGCATCGCGGTCTCGACGGTCTCGGATACGTCGACCGTGACGACGGCGGGCGCCGGTGTCATTACCTGGCGGGCCTGCTGCTCATGCAAGTTGAAGACGCCGGAGAGCATGGTGGCCTCACCGGCGTCGAGCGAGCCCCCCACACGAGCCGCTTGGATCATGGCACGCAGCTCCTGCGGGGTCGCATCCTGGTTGTGGACCGCATTCACGTCGATCCCGACCGTCCGCAGTAGGGCGTTGGAGGCGCCGTCGAGCACCCGGATGAACGGGCGCATGCTGGTGGCGAACAGGCCGAGCGGTCGGGCCGCGACGAGTGCGACGGTCTCCGGGCGAACGATCGCAAAGATCTTCGGCACCTGCTCGCCGATGGTGATGTGGAACGAGGTGATGAGGATGTACGCGACGGCAATCGCCACGGCAACCCCGGCCGCATGGCCGAGCGCGCTCCCGAGGGCCGGTTCGAACAGCGAAGCGACGGCCGGTTCGCCGAGAAACCCGATGCCGAGTGACGCGAGCGTGATGCCGAACTGGCAGGCCGACAGATACTCGCTGAGTTCGTCGAGCTGCAGCAGGACGCGCGAGGCTCGTTTGTCGCCTCCGGTCGCCGCCGTCTCGATGGCTGGTCGGCCGGCGCGCACGAGCGCGAACTCCGCCGCCACGAAAAACCCGTTGACGAAGATGAGCGCGACGACGCACGCGAGCAGGATCAGCGTCATCTCGTGCGCCGCCGTCGGGAGCCCTTACGGGCCTTGAGTCGTGGGTCGTCGTCCATGCAGGGCGTCTGGCGCGAACGGTACCAAGGCCCGGGGCGGCGTCCACTGTCCTACCCTGAACCCCCGTGCGCATCGTAAGCCTCGTCCCCCACGCCACCGAGCTGCTCTTCGCGCTCGAACTCGACGGCGAAGTCGTGGGCGTCACGCACGAGTGCGACTTCCCTTGGGAAGCCACTGAGCTGCCGAAGGTCACGCGCGACCGCGTCCCCGCCGGACTCAGCGCCCGCGAGATCGACGAAGCCGTGAAGGCGTATGCGCACGGCGGCGAGTCGATCTACGAACTCGACGAGGCGGCGCTCGCTGCCCTTGAGCCCGATCTCATCGTGACGCAGGCCCTGTGTTCGGTTTGCGCGGTCAGCCACGACGACGTGGTCGCCATCGCCGAGCGGCTCCCAAGCAAGCCCGAGGTGCTCGCGCTCGACCCGCACACGCTCGGCGAGGCTCTCGGCGACGTGCGGACGATCGCCGGCCGCACCGACCGCAAGGAGGAGGGCGTCGACCTGATCGAGGACCTCGCAGCACGGATCGACCGCGTCCGCCTAGCGAGCCGCGGGCTGGATCGCCCCAAGGTGCTCGCCGTGGAGTGGCTCGACCCACTCTTCGTGGGTGGCCACTGGGTGCCGCAAATGATCGAGTACGCCGGCGGCGAGGACGTGCTCGGGATGCCTGGCGAGCCGTCGGAGCAGCTGCCCTGGGAGGTCGCCATCGCCGCGAAGCCCGACGTCGTGATCGTGATGCCCTGCGGGCGCTCGGCCCAGCAGGCGATGGACGAAGCCCTCGAGCACTACGAGCAGATCGCGGCCCTCGGCGCCTCGCGGATCATCGCCGTCGACGCCAGCGCCTACTTCTCCCGGCCCGGGCCGCGCCTCGTCGAGGGCCTCGAGCTTCTCAGCGCGGTCCTCCACCCAACGACGGGCATCGAAGCGCCGCAGGGTTCCTGGCTCGAAGTGCGCTGAGACCCGGTCTCGACCACGCCCCCCACCAACCGCAAGGCCGCGCGAACGCAAGGCCGCGCGAACGCAAGGCCGCGCGAACGCAAGGCCGCGCACGAACTTTCAGGCGGCGTTACTGAACGAGCTGCCACGGGACGTTCGCGACCGCGTCCGCGACCACGAGCGATGCGGCGAAGAGCCCGAGCAGCAGGGCGACGTACACGACGAGCAGCACCTGCTGCTTGCGCAAGAGCGGGCCATAGGCGAGATACCCGCAGAGCGCTCCCGCCAGGAACCCACCGACGTGCCCGCCGACGGAGATGCCGCTCACGGCGAACGTGAACGCAAAGTTGATCGCGGCCAGGACCATAAGCTGCTGCGCCATCGCCTGGTTCTTGCGGAGCTGCGCCATCACAAGCGCTGCTCCGAGGAGGCCGAAGCCGGCCCCCGAAGCGCCCACCGTCGCCACGCCCGGGGCACTCAGCAGGAGGGCACCCGTGGCGCCGCCCATCATGCCGACGAAGTAGAGCAAGCCGAACTTCAGCCGGCCCAGGGCCGGCTCCAGAAGCTGCCCGAAGGAGTAGATGAACCACGAGTTCAGCGCGATGTGGAACAGGCCGGCATGAAGGAACCCTGAGGTGATCGGGCGCCACCAGTCACCGTTGACCGCAACGATGTTGGCCTGCAGGGCACCCTCCTGGAACAGGCGGCCGCCCACGCTCATGATCCCAGCCGAACCGCTGCCTTCGGACAGGCCCAGCACAACCTGCGTGAGGTACACCGCAATGCAGATCCCCAGGAGCACTTTGGTAACGATCAGATCCTCGCGGAAAATCTGACGGCTGGTCCCCGCGCAATCCGGGCAGCGGAATCCAACCGGCGTATCGCGCATGCAATCGGCGCAGATCGGCTTCTCGCAGTTCTGACACCGAACGCTCGTCGGACGGTTCGGGTGTCGATAGCAAACCGCAGCGTGCTCGGTGCGGTCCTCTGCGGGGCTCGTCATCGCCATCCACGATAGCCGCAAGGGGGCTGTGAGCAGCCGGTTCGCCAGCACTTCCGGTCGCACCGCAGAGCCGGGGAAGGGACTCGAACCCTCGACCTACCGCTTACAAGGCGGTTGCTCTACCAACTGAGCTACCCCGGCGCAGACGACCACGGTACGCGCTCTGGGCGCCAAAGGCAGCATCCAAGCGTGCGAAGCCGCAGCGGAGCGCTCCAGAACGCACCTTGCGAGGAGGGGTGCTCCTCGGCGCGCTCCGTCACAGTACGGTTCGCGGACCATGACTCTCCGCACCACCACCCGGCGCGCGTGCGCGACGATCCTGCTCGTCGCCGCCGGCACCTCCCTCGCCGCCTGTGGCGACGACAAGTCCACCGCCAAGGGCCCGGTCACCACGATCGACAACGTCCACATCACGAATGCCAAAGACCTCAAGGTCAAGCCCGGCATCGACATCGCCGACGTACTCCCGCCCGCGACCCTCATCAAGAAGGACATCGTCGTCGGCACCGGCGCCACCGTGAAGACCGGCGACTCGCTCACCGCCCGTTACGTCGGCGTCGCCTGGGGCGGCAACAAGCAGTTCGACGCCAGCTGGGACCGCAAGGGCCAGGAAGAAATCCCCTTCACCCTCGCCAAAGGCTCCGTCATCGACGGCTGGACCGAAGGCCTCCCGGGCATGAAGGTCGGCGGCCGCCGCCTCCTCATCGTCCCGGCCGCCAAGGGCTACGGCGACCAAGGCCAAGGCACCGACATTCCCGGCGGCGAGACGCTCGTCTTCATCGTCGACGCCAAGAAGACCGAAAAGGCCCCCAAGGCCCCCGAAGCCGCAGCAGGCGCCGGCGGCGAAGTCGACCAGCAGGCCCTCCAGCAGGCCCTCGAGCAGGCCGGCGCCGGCGGCGCACAAGTCCAAACCGCCCCGTAAGGCACCAGAACGGCTCTCGCTTGCATCTTCAGCCGGATGGCGTGAGCGGATCTCGCTTGCATCTTCCGTCCGCGCGGAAGTGGCCCGGCCTGGCGGCCTGAACCACTCGCGCACGAACGGAATCTGCGGCGCGATCCCTCGTTCTGGAGCCTTCCGGTACTGATCGCCGATCGAAGGGCGCCCTGCGGGGCGCCCTTCGTGGTTCTGGTGGCCTGCCGGCCGCCTGAGTCACTCCACGCGGCCGCCCACGCCACTCAACGGGACCGCCTGTGGCGCCGCCTGCGTTACTCCAGAAAAAGGCAGGGAGGTTGGCCCTAACCCCTCCAGCGCCAACCTGCCTACTTTTTCCGGGTGTATCGATGGGCCGATCGGATCGGACTCCGTCACCGCTTCGCCGCCATGCCAGGCGGGTCTTACGAACGCGTCGAGCGTCCATGGACCGACGGGTTGCCCGCGTCGGCACACCCCGGTTGCGCGCCGCAGAACGACGAAGACCGCCCGGGGTCGATCCTCCGAGCGGTCTCGTGAGCATCGCCCGCGGCCGTGGCGCCGCTAGCGAAGCAGAAGTTGCGGGCCGCGAGCGCGGCCCGCGGGCGGTCAGCCGCCGAACGGGACGGGCACGAGGGTGGCCTCGCGCTCCTTGAGGTGGGTCTGCACCTTGCGCTTGACGCGCTGCAGGGCGTTGTCGATGGCCTTCGGCGGGCAGCCGACGCGCTCGCCGATCTCCTCGTACGAGCGGCCGTCGAGGTAAAGCGCCAGGGCGCGCGACTCGAGTTCGCTGAGCTTGCTGGAAAGGCAACCGACCAGGGCACCGAGTTCCTCGGAGGAGACCGCGCGGGAGGCGGGGTCGAGCGTGGCCGGGCCGGGGAGCATCTCCTCCAGCGTCGGCTCGTTCTCCATGGCGCTCGCGTTGGTGCGCGAGAACGACACGTAGCCGTTGAGCGGCTTGTGCTTGTTGCGAGTCGAGGTCTTCACGGCCGTGATGATCTGGCGCGTGATGCAGAGTTCGGCGAAGTTGCGGAATGAACTCTCGCGGTCCGGGCGGAAGTCGCGAACGGCCTTGTAGAGCCCGACGAGGCCCTCCTGGATGAGGTCGTCGTGGTCCCCGCCGACCAGGAAGTACGACGACGCCTTCATGCGGACGAAGCCGTAGTACCGGCGCACGATGCGGTCGTGAGCACCGCGGTCGCCATTCTTGGCGAGCGCGATGAGGAAGCGATCGTCGACGCGGACGTCACTGGATGCTTTGCGGGAGATGTGTGCCACGGGTCAGTCTTTCGACCGGCAAGACGTTTGCCGGTTTCCTGGATCTGATCCGGATGACAGTCCCCTCCCAGGGTGCCAACCAAATCGGTGATTCTTCGAAATGATCAGGCTGAACTTGAAGGTTCAACCCTGAGCCTCTAGATCGACTAGAGACTCGTTGCGCTTGAACCTAGCCGCAAGAAACCCTGCATGTCAAGCAGTTCGTGCAAGACATGGTGCATCGGTTGCGAGGACCCTCGACCAGCCTCATGGAAACCCACCGGTCGAGCCTCATGGACAGACCCGGTCAGCCGTGCAAAGCGGCCAGCGACCGCCGCCGCTCCTCCGGCGCCGCCGCGAGGGAGCCATACCCAGCCGAACGTCGGAATATGCCCCCTCTGGGGTGGGTAATCCGACGCTCGGCGGCCTCTCCCGGCGCGGCGTCCCTTCGGGACTAGCTGCTTTGCGCGGCCATGGCCGCGTAGAGCAGCACGGCCGCGGCCGCGCTCACGTTGAGCGAATCGACCTTCCCGACCATCGGGAGCGACACGATCGCGTCGCAGGCGCTGGTGACGCGCGGTCGCAGGCCTTTGCCTTCACCGCCCAGTACGAGCGCGACCGAGCCGGTGAGATCGAGGTCGCCGACCGGCGTCCCGTCCATCGCCGCGCCGTACGTCCACGCACCGCCCTCTTTGAGCGCTGCGAGCGCGTCGGCGATGTTGCGGACCTCCGCCACCTTGAGATGCTCGATAGCCCCCGCAGAGGTCTTGCAGACCGTCGCGGTGACGTGCGCAGACCGCCGCTCGGGCAGGACGAGCCCGATCGCGCCGGTCGCCTCCGCGCTGCGCGCGATGGCGCCGACGTTGCGCGGATCGGTGATCTCATCGAGCACGACGACGACCCCTGGCTTGCCAATCAGCTCCGACAGCTCGACGTACGGGTACCCGGCACACTCGGCGACGATCCCCTGGTGGTCGTTCGTGCCGGCGATGTCGGCGATGATCTCGCTGTTGGTCACGCGCACGGGCACGCCCTCGAGCCACGGCGCCCCCGCGACCTGATCGGTCACGTGCACGAGATCGACGATCCGACGCTTTGCGCGGATCAGCTCTCGGACCGGGTTGCGCCCATAGACGAGGCGATCGTTCGGCGCGCCTGGGCCGTCGTCGCGCCCACGCGGGCCACCCCGCTCGGGGCGATCACGATCGCGGTCTCCCCCACGCCCGCCGACCGGGCCTGGTCCGCGCTCAAACGCATCGCGACCGCCGCGACCGCCGATCGGGCCGGGTCCGCGCTCGAAGTCGCGGCCACCGCGGCTGGGGCCGCGATCGCGTCCGCCGCCGAAGTCCCGTCCGCCACCGGAGCCGCCACGTCCACCACTGAAGCCGCCGCCCGACCCGCCACGTCCACCGGCGCCGCCGCGTCCGCCATCAAAATCTCCACCGCCGGAGCGTCCGCCCCGACCGCCACTGGGCCCACCAGGACCGCGTCCGGGACCGCCAGCGCCACCGCGACTTCCTCCCGGTCCTCCACGTCCCGCGCCGGGGCCTCCTGGGCCACGTCCGCCGCCTGAGCCGCCCGGGCCGCCGCTGCGTCCGCCGCCAGCGCCGCCGCCACTGCCGCCACGTCCGCCGCCACCGGGGCGCGGGCGGCCACCGCCGCCACCACTAGGCCGGGGGCTCATGCCTTCACCAACTCGGGGCCGTCGACCCCATCGCGGACGGTCCAGCCAAGCGCGGCGAGCTCATCTCGCACGGCATCGGCGGCCGCCCAGTCCTTGGACGCACGCGCCTCGGCGCGGCGGTCCAGCAGCGCCTGTAGCGCTGGGTCGGTGCCGCCGTCGGCCTCGGCGTCCAGGAGGGTCTCCAGGCCGAACACCTGCAGCATGGCGACGAGGTCATCGCGGCCGACCGTGCCTCGCTCACGCCGGTTGGCCTCGCTGACCCACGACGCCAGCGACGCCAGCGCCGTC
Organism: Solirubrobacteraceae bacterium; assembly: GCA_032119595.1. GTDB lineage: Bacteria > Actinomycetota > Thermoleophilia > Solirubrobacterales > Solirubrobacteraceae > JAGIBJ01. The sequence continues at coordinate 317,456 of JAUMBQ010000005.1, forward strand.
GCGGTGTTGAAATCGTTGGCGAGCGCATCGAAGAAGCCCTCGCGGTGCGCGGCCATGTCGGCGGGGCTAGGCCCGTCGACGAGCAGCCGGCCCGTCTCGCGGAAGCGCGCGACACGAGAGGTTGCTTGCTCCATGGTCGCGTCGGAGAAGGAGAGCGGCTGGCGATAGTGGGCCGTCGCGAAGAGATACAGGACTGCGTCGCGGCCCCAGCGCTCCACGACGTCGGACAGCAGCGCGACATTGCCGATCGACTTCGACATCTTCTCCTCGCCGAGCTGCAGCATGCCGCTGTGCATCCAGATGCGGGCGAGGTCGTGGCCAGTGCCGCAGCGGGTCTGCGCAGCCTCGTTCTCATGGTGCGGGAACACGAGATCCATCCCGCCGCCGTGAATCTCGAACTCGGCACCGAGGTGGTGCTCGGCCATCGCCGAGCATTCAATGTGCCACCCCGGGCGTCCACGGCCCCATGGGGCGTCCCACGCAGAGTCTTCGCCGGTCTTGACGGCTTTCCAGAGTGCGAAGTCGGCCGGGTCCTCCTTGCGGTGGGCACCCTCGACGCCTTCGCCCTGGTCGGCATCGGCCAGATCGCGCCGCGACAGCTCGCCGTAGCGCTCATCGCTACGGACGCGGAAGTACACGTCGCCCTCCGCAGCGTAGGCATGGCCGCGCTCGATGAGGGCGGCGATCAGGGCGACAATTTCGTCGATCTCTTTGGTGACCAGCGGCTCAACATCCGGGCGGCCGATGCCCAGCAGGTCCGTGTCGTGGAAGTACCGCTGCGTCATCTCGGCCGCAAGCGCCGCCGAGTCGACCCCGGCGGCGTCGGCCGCGGCGTAGATCTTGTCGTTGACGTCGGTGACGTTGATGACGAGCGTCACGTCGTCGCCGATCGCCTCCAGATAGCGCTTGAGCCACGTGAACGTGATGAACGGCCGAGCGTTGCCGATATGGATCGGTTGGTAGACCGTCGGCCCGCAGGCGTAGATTCCGACCTTCCCGGGCTCGCGGCGCAGCAGTGGGACAACCTCGCGCGTACGCGTGTCGAACAGTCGGATCTCGGGGGTTGGGGCCACGCGCGCACGGTATCGGACCGCAGCCGCCCGTTCGGGCACGCTGCTCGCCGCCGACCCCAAGGAAGCGGAGCATTGACGCGTAGGATCCCGGCCTGTGTCGGACCCGACCACCATCCTCCTGGCACTCGCGTGCATCTTCGGCACCAACCTGCTGCCCGCGTTCGGCCCTCCGACCGTGGCGCTGCTGCTCTTCTTCTCGGTCAACACGAGTGCCCCGCACGTCCCGCTCGTCCTCGGCGGCGCGCTTGCCGCAGCGTCCGGACGACTCATCCTCGCCCACACCTCGCGCCGCCTGCGGTCGCGGTTCTCGGAGAAGCGGCGCGAGAGCCTGTCCGCCGCCCAGGAGCTGCTGACGGCGAATCACTGGCGCACCATCGGCGGCCTGACGCTGTTCGTCCTCTCGCCACTTCCATCGGCGCAGCTGTTCGTATCGGCCGGGCTCCTGAACGTGCCCTTGCTGCCGTTGACCGCGGCGTTCTTCTCGGGGCGGATCGTCTCCTACGCCGTCTACGTCGCAGGGGCCTCGCTGGCCGAGGCCAGCATGTCTGACGTCATCACCGCGTCGTTCCAGTCGCCCGCTGGGATCGCGATCCAGGTCCTGCTCCTCGGCGCGATCGTCCTGCTGGTGCGCGTCGACTGGGTGCGCCTGGTCCGCCGCGGGCCCAGCGAAGGGCCAGACGAGCCTCTGCCCGGACCCGGCACTGAGCACGGCGAAGCAACGCCGCCGGCCAAGCACTGAATCTCGCCCGGGCTGGTGAGCGGCCAAAATGCGTTGTCCTGGCAACACATTTTGGCCGCTCACCGCCGGCTGGCGCACCCCGCGACGACGGCGGGCGCTTCAGCGCCGCGCGCTTGCGCCGCCTTCTGGTGCTTCAGCGGCGCCTGCTTCCGGCGCTTAGAGCGCCGCTTGGATCTCGGCGGCTGCCGCCTCGCCGGCGCCGATGGCGCCGTCCATGTAGCCGGCCCACTTCAGTGCCGACTCCGTCGACGCGAAGTGCAGCGGGCCCTCGGTCGTGCGGTGCGCGTCCCGGAAGCCGACCATCGACCCCGGCGACGGAACCGCGACGGGGCAACCGCGATGGTGCGGGAGCGCGTCCCATGAAAGGTCGCGGTACTCGCGCGGGAGCTTGGCCTCGGCGCCGAACCACTTCGCGAACTGCGCGAGCACGGCCGTGCGGCGCGCTGCCGGGCTCGTCAGCCCGAACTCGCGGGCGTCCTGTCCATCGATGAAGCCCATCATCACGCCGCGCCCGCCGCTCGTCGGCGAGAGATCGAAGGTGATCTTGACCGGCCCCTGGTCGCTCGTGACCTGCCCGGTGTAGCCCTTCGCCCGCCAAAACGGCGTGTCGTAGATCGCGATCGCCTTGGCGACCGACCCCATCGGCATCCGCTGGCAAAGCTGGTCCTTCATCGCCGAGAGGCCCGGCTCGAACACGATCCGGGGGATCATCGGCGGCGGAACCGCCACGAGGACGCGCCTGGCCTCGACGATCACGCGCTCCGAATGCACCCGGGTGACCGCGCCGTCGACCGAGACCCGACGGACTGGCGAATCGAGGGTGATCGCACCAGCGCCAAGCTTGGCGGCAAGGCCTTCGGGTAGGCGCTGCGACCCGCCGTCGAACTGGCTCTCCTGCGCACCTCCCGCCGTATTGAGGAGCAGATCCAGGTTGCTGCCGGCCGTCCGGATGTACCAAATCACGTGCAGCAGGGAGAGATCGCGCATCTCGACGCTGAAGAGCGACAGGACGAGCAGATCCGCGAGTTTGCGCGCACCGGCCGTGTTGATGTTCGTGTGCACCCAGGTGTGGAACGTCTGGGAGTCCCATTCAACGGCGCGACTATCGGCCCACGGCGCGGCCGGGTCGATCGACTTCGCCCACGAATTGAGTTTGGTCATCACCGACTGGATTTCCAGCAGCGCGATGAGGTCGACCGGCGGAATCGCGCCCGTGTAGGTCTTCAGGCCGCCGTAGAACGAGACAATGTTCTTGCCGGAGTTCCAGGTCTTGTAGGTGCCGACGCCCAGCTCGCGAGCGAGGGCGAGGACGCGATCCTGGGTCGGCCCGATGAAGGTGGCGCCCCAGTTCAGCGGGGTGCCGTCGCTCGCGGGCTCGGTCCAAACTCGGCCGCCGACGCGCGTGTCGGCCTCCACCACGTGCACCGAGCGGCCGGCGTCGCGCAGCTTGCGGGCCGCGCTGAGGCCGGTGAGCCCGGCCCCGATGACGGCGACGTCGACGCTGATGACCGGCAGCTCGCCCGCTATCGCTGGCTCGGCCGCAGCCGCAGTGGTCGCAGCACTGGAGGCCCCAACCGCCGCGGTGAGTGCTCCGGCGCCAGCGGCGGTGAGCAGGTTGCGACGGGACAGCGGACTGGACACGGCACAAGATCTACCGACCGTCGGCTGGCCCGTCCACCCCGCACCACCCTGAACCGGACCCTGAAGCCGAGCGAGGAGGCGAGGAGGCGAGGCGAGGCGCCCCCCGAACGGTGAGCGGCCAAAATGTGTTGTCCTGGCAACACATTTTGGCCGCTCACCCGATGGTGGGGCCGTCCCGGAAGCGACGACGGGCGCCCCGGAGGGCGCCCGTCGGGTGAGCGGTCGTCTTGAGGCCGACCGCTCGAACGTGCCCCGCGCGCTGAGCCGCGGGGGACGGAACTCAGTGGGTGAGCGGAGCCTTCTGGGCTTCGGTCTCCGGCGTGTTGCGGTACGGGTTGTCGACCGACACTTCGCCCTCTTCGAGGTAGGCCGACTCCACGTTGACCTCCCAGATGTCGTGCTGATGGCCGTGGACGAGGTTGTCCACCGCGCGCATGGCGCTGAGCATCGAGTGGTCGGAGTTGTTGTAACGGTGCAGGCCGTTGCGGCCGACCTGCTGGAGGTTCTCAATGCCAGCGAGCCAGTCCTTGATCACGTCGACGCGCTTGTCGTAGTCCTCGTCGTACATCGGGTACGCCTTGGGCACGCGCACGGCGTAGCCGCGGTCCACGCGGGAGGCCTTGTCGATGAGGCCGATCTGAACGAGTTCCTTCGTGGCGAGGGCGACGAGGTCGTCGTCGTCCATCTCCCACATCTCGTCGCCAGCGAAGCAGAAGAACTCGAGGCCGACGGACGCCTTGGACTGGTCCGGAACCATCCAGGGGCTCCAGGAGCGGAAGTTCTGGATGCGGCCGACCTTGACGTCGGGCTCGTGGATGTAGATCCAGTTGTCCGGGAAGAGGTCGGCACCGTCGACGACGAGCGCGACGGTGAGGAAGTCGCGGTACCGCAGGCCCTGGGCTGCTTCGACGACCTTCTGCGGGGCGGCCTCGCCAGCGAGGCCGACGATGTTGCGCAGCGGCAGGGAGCTGATCACGTAGCCGGCTTCCTGCTGGACGCCGTTGACCTCCACGTGCGTGACGCGGCTGCCCTCGATCGTGATGCCCGTGACCTTGCTCTCGAGCTCGACGGTCCCGCCCAGCTCATTGATGCGGTCGGTCATCTGCTCCCACATCTGGCCGGGGCCGAAACGCGGGTAGTTGAACTCCTTGATGAGCGACTTGTGCTTGCCGCCACCATCGCCGAAGAACGCGGCCTTGGCGGCCGAGATGAAGGAGAGGTCCTTGATGCGCTGTGCGGCCCAGTCGGCGCCGAGCTCGTCGCACGGAACGCCCCAGACCTTCTCGGTGTAGGACTTGAAGAAGAGTTCGTACAGGCGGCGGCCGAAGCGGTTGATGACCCACTGCTCGAGGTTCTGCTCGTTGCCCTTCTTGTTGAAGATCGCGGCCTTCAGGTACGAGAAGCCGGCGCGGACCAGCTCGACCGGGCCGAGCTTCTTGATCACGTCGGTGCCTTCGAGCGGGTACTCCAGGAACTTCTTGTTCCAGTAGATGCGCGACTGGCGCGGGCGCTTGAGGAATTCGTCGCCCATGATCTCGTGCCAGAGGTCGTCGACCTCCTGGTTCTTGGTGAAGAAGCGGTGGCCGCCGAGGTCGAAGCGGTAGCCGTCGCGCTCCACGGTCATCGCGATGCCGCCGACCTGGTCCTCGCCCTCGAAGACCCGCACCGGGCGGTTCTCCTTCACCAGCTGGTAGCCGGCGGTGAGGCCCGCGGGCCCGCCACCGAGCACCAGGGTGGGAGCGCTCTCGTCGCGGGAACCAGTGGTTCCCGGCGAGGGCGCGATCGCTGAACTGTCGAGCGGAGCGGTCATAAAGAGCACCTTACCTAAATGGAACCTAAAGATCACCAGGTCCATCGGCGGAACCTGGACGGCCCCGCGTTCCCGCGCTTCGCGCTAGCGGCGGCGGTAGACGATCAGGCGCAGGCCGCGTGGGAGCGGGCGGTCGCCGTAACGCGGAAGTTCACCCACGCGCAGGAGGGCGGGGTCGCGATCGAGGGTGCGCTGCCACTGCAGGGAGCGGGTTCGGACCAGACTCGTCCACGGCGCGCGCCAGGCGGCCGTGCGGAGAATCGGCACGGCAAGGACGACGTTCTGCCCCACCGCGACATCCGGCCGCATGCGACCCCAGACCTGCCCCGGTCGGGCCGCTTCCAGGCGGTCGAGCCCGTGGCGCCAATCAAAGACGCGGGTGTCGGTTTGCCATCCGAGGCTCGTGGCGTAGCGCGGCGCCGACCCGAGGTAATGGCTGATGACCGGGAGCTGTTCGGGGTGCGGTGAGATCAGCACGTCGCCTGGGCGATTGACACCCGCCTGCACGGCCAGCGCCGCCACCTGCGCCACATTGCTCTTCTGCCGGACCCGTTCCTCCAGCGGCTGCGCCCAAGCAAACGCCAACAGACAAAGCACGGCCGCGCCGACCGTCGGCACGCGCGCGAGAACGAGCGCCGACAGCAGCAACACCGGCCCGACGGACACCGCCAGATAGCGCAGAGACCACGCCGGCGACAGCTGCGACGCGAACCACGCCAGCCCCCCGGCGCCGACGATCATCACGACAAGCAGGACCGCCGCCCGTGTGGTCGGCTCGTCCCCAGTCCGCCCGCGGGTCGCGATACGGACGGCCGCAGCAGCCGTGATCACGGCCAACAGAATGCCGGTGAGCTCGTATCCGAACGGCACCACGACCGCGCTGAAGAGATCGTCGAGACCAGGCGTCATCGACCAAGGGGCGCCCGTTGAGCTGGCTTGCTTGATGAACGACGGCAGCCACGGCAGATAGAGCGCACCGACGGCCCCGTAGACGATCACACCATCCGTCACCGCCGCGCGCCGGACCTCTTTGGGGCCGGTGAACACCGCCACGAGCGCCGCGACGAAACTGGCGGCGACCGCGAAGATCCCCCAGTTGTGGGTGTAGAGCAGCGCGGCCGCGCCTGCGATCGCCACCGGGATGAAGCGGCGCTCGCGCTGCGTGAACACGAGCACGAGCGCGCCAGCGAGGATGAGCGCCTCCAGCGACACGAGCGCATACATCCGCGTCTCCTGGGCGTAGTACGTGAGGAAGGGATGCCCGGCGGCGAGCAGCGCCGCCACCCAGGCGGCCCGGCCGCCCGCGATGCGCCGGGCATAGAGGAACGACACCGGGATCGTGAGGGTCGCCGCGAGCAGCGACAACGACCGCGTCCCGAACTCGCCCGTCCCGAACCACGTCTCCCAGACGTGCAGCAGCAGGTAGTACAGCGGTGGCGAGCCGTCGAGCAGCAGGACGCCGGGGATGTCGCGAAGCGGATAGCGGGCGATGCCCGTCGCAATGCCTTCGTCGATCCAATACGACGTGTCCATCGCGCGCGTCCGCAGCAGCACCGAAAACGCGGCGAGCACGAGCAGCAGCACGATGCTGACGGCCCAAACGACCGGACCCTTCCGACCCGCCCGGCGCGAACCCGACCCGGCGGAGACCGGCGGATCCCCGACCTGGCCCGCCGACGCATCGGCGGAAGCCCGACCGGCCATCAGGGCGCGCAGCTCCGCACGATCTTGATCTGGCTGCTGCGGCGGATCTCTTGGGTGGCCTGCCCGACGGGCAGCTTCGGCCGGACCGGTCGGGAGGCGGCGTTCGTGCCGACCACGTACGTCCCATAGGGAGGCGCCGGCTCGTCACTGATCACGTCCGCCATGTGAAGCCGGAAGCTCCAGGCGATCGGCGGCACCATCAGCGGATGCGAGACCAGCGGACCGCAGGCCAGCAGGGTCCGCTTGAAGCCAGGACGGTCGGCCATTGCGGCGAGCTGCTCGCGGTTGGCCGCCTGGAAGGTGATCTCCTCGGTGCGCCCCGGCAGCCGGAGACCTGCCACGACCACGAGCAGCAGGAGCGCCGCCATCACGAGCAGCTCCGCGAAGCTCGACCCGTTGTGGCGTGCCAGCGCCCGCACGAGCCAGGCGACGCCGCCGAGCGCCACCGCCACCATGAGCCCGAGCGGCGCTGCGAGGTAGCGCGGGTTGCCGGCGTAGCCGCCCTCGGTCATCGCCGCGACGATCGCGACCCACCCAAACGCCAGCAGCGCCAGGAAAGCGGCGTTGCGCAAGACCGGCTTGGAGATCGGACGGGCGTCGTCGGACTGGCGCCACGCGACCACCCCGAAGATCAGGGCCAGCGAGGCACCGATCAACGGCAGCCACAGCATGAGGTTGGCCATCGACCCGAGCACTTCGAGCGTCGGACTCGCCGCGAACGCTGCGCTCTCCGGATTCGGGTCGTGCGCGCGGGTCGCGGCACGCAAGTAGGCGCCGGAGCCGATCTTCTCGGGGATCAGCCACGAGGCGATCACCACGACACCCGCCCCACCGATCCACCAGATCCGTTTCGGTCCGGTCCACAGGCGCTGCAGCCCCACGACGGCCACGAATGCCCAGGCCTCGGGGCGCAGGAGCGCGGCGGCCACGAGCCACCAGAACGCGTGATCCTTGCGACCATCCATCCAGCTCGTCGCCGCCAGACAGCAGACGAGCACGAGGGCACCCTCGGAGCTGCCCTGCACGCCATAGGCGTAGTACAGCGGCATCAGCGCGACGGCGACGCCCGCGAGGGCGCCGGCGAGGCGACCACCGAGCCGTGCGGCGAGGTCGGCGACGGCCACGATGCCCACCAGCGCCGAGGCCCGCGCGACCCACATCCAGAGGTCGGGAGCCGCGTCACCAAACAACGCAAACGGGATCGTGAAGATCATCGGCAGCGGCTTCCACGACGGTCCGGCCGTGGTGACGAGATCGAGATCACCGTCGATGATCTCGCGGCCCCAGATGATCCAGGCCCACGGGTCGTAGGTCGGGGCGCCGCCAAGCCAGAGCGTCAGGATGCCGGCGATCACAAGGCTCGCGAGCACCACCGTCCCCCAGCGGACGTGCAACGGCCCGGGCTCGGTGAGCGCAAGCAACCGCTCAGAGCGCGACTGGTGCACAAGCCCGCCGTCGTCCTCGACCGGCGACTTGCTGCCGACCGTGGCATGGCCGTTTGAGCTGGCGGACGCCGGCACGTGGCCGTCCCGCGGAGGAAGGTGGCTGGCGGTCACGACGACAGCAGGCTACGCAACAGGCCCACGGAGCTGCGCCACCGCCAGTGCGGCGACGCCCTCCCCACGCCCGATGAAGCCGAGCCCCTCGCCCGTGGAGGCCTTGATGCCCACCGCGTGAACCGGGACGCCGAGCACCTCGGCGAGGCGCTCCTGGATGGCGCGTTTGGCCGGGCCGAGCTTGGGGCGTTCGGCGACGACGGTCGCGTCGACGTTGTCGATCTCCCATCCGAGCGTGAGGACCTTTTGCAGGACGCTGCGCAGCAGCTCGATCGAGTCGGCGCCCTTGAAGGCGGCGTCGGTGTCCGGGAAGTGGTCGCCGATGTCGCCGAGGCCGGCGGCGCCGAGGATCGCGTCAGTGATCGCGTGAGAGAGCACGTCGGCGTCGGAGTGGCCGTCGAGGCCGAGCGGCGACGGGATGTCGATGCCACCCAGGATGAACGGGCGCCCTTCGACCAGGCGGTGGGAGTCCCAACCGATTCCGACGCGACGGTCGTGCGGCCCGGGCCGCCAGCCGTCGGTCATCCGATCGGCGCCTTGCGCCGCTTGCGCCCCTCGAACACGGTGAGTTCGGTGACCCCGTGCTCAGCCAGAAACTCGACCGCCTGCTCGTAGTGCGAGCCGACATCGGCCGGAAGGTGCGCGTCGCTGGACAGGGTGAAGTCGCAGCCCGCGTCGATGCAGAGATCCAGGAAGGCGGGGTCCGGGTAGAGCTCGCCGACCGGCTTGCGGAGCCCGGCCGTCGAGACCTCGACCGCCGCGCCGCCCTCGGCGATCCCCTCGATCGCGAGCTCGTAGAACCGACGCAGGTCGCCCTCGGGCTTCGGGCGCCGGCCACCCCACACCTTCACGAGATCCGGGTGGGCGAGAATGTCGAACAGCCCGGAGCGGCCGCACTCGCCGAGCGTCTCGAAGTACCGGGTCCAGATCGCATCCGGCGTCTGACCAGTGTGGTCCCAGATGTCGTAGCCGAGGTGGTCAACGGCGAGGTCGCCCAGGAAGTGCACGGAGCCGATCACGTAGTCGAAGTCGCGAGCCTCAAGGAGGTTCGCGATGCGGTCCTCGCGGCCGGGGATGAAGTCGGCTTCGATCCCGCGGCGCACGCCGTTCTCGCCAAGGAGCTCGACGTACTGGTCGATGTCATCGACCGCCGCGCCCTTCCAGAGGTCGTGCTGCCACACGTCGAGCGCCGCCGTGAAGCGGTAGATGTGCTCGCTGGCGCCGAGTTCGGCGATCCCCTGCTCGCCGGCCGCAGCGCGGTACCGGTCGATGTTGGCGGCGGTGAAGTACTTGTCGGCCGTCGTCCCGGGCTCGTCCGGGCGAAGGTGCACGTGATAATCGGTGAGCACTGCCCGTTGATTCAAGCAGGTGAGCGCCTCCGCAACGGCCTTGCCGCGCGCGCCCCGGCTCTCAGGCCGCGACGGTTGCCGTCGTGTACGGCCGGTTCGCGAAGAACTTGGCTTCCAAACGGCCGAGTTCGGTGCCCGGCTCCTCGCCGTAGAGCCACTCCCGCGCGGTGTCGAACCAGATATTCGTCGCCTCGAGTTGACCGAGCACGCCCAGCAGGAGCATCACGCCACGCAGCAGCACGAAGTGTTCAGCCGGCAGGATCAGGTCCTCGAAGCCGTCCGCGTTGCGCAGCTCCGTGTAGACGCGCATCATCTCGGCGGTCCGGGCCGGCTCGATCGTGAGCGGCTCCTCCCCCATCAGCCAGCCGAAGATCGCGTTGTAGGCCTCGAACATCGGCTGCGCAAGATCGGAGGTCGGCGGCAGCGCTCCGGCACTGGCGATCACCTTGAGCAGTGCGACGGGATCCTTGCGGTGGGTCGCGATCGACGAATCGACGAGCTGCGCAACCTCGTCGTCCGAGAGGCGCTTGAAGAAGCCGAAGTCCAGGAATGCGACTCGGCCGTCGTCGAGGAACAGCGTGTTGCCTGGGTGCGGATCGCCGTTGAGCAGGCGGTGACGGAGCGGGCCGTTGAGGTAGAAGCGCACGAGGATCTCGCCGATCCGGTCGCGCTGCTCGGCCGGCCAGTCGCGAATGTCCTCGAACCGGTGCCCCTCGACGAACTCCGTCACGAGCACCCGCCGCCCACACAGCGACGTGATCACTTCGGGCACGACCACGAACGGGTGCCCGCGATACATCCGCGCCATCGCACGGTGATTCTGGGCCTCGAGCTCATAATCGAGTTCGTCGAAGATGCGCTCGCGAATCTCGTCGGCGATCGCGGCCGTGTCGATACCCGGAACGATCGACTTGAGCAACTTCAGTCCCAGACCGAGGTTCTTCATGTCGGACTCGATCGCCTCGGCGATCCCGGGGTACTGCACCTTCACGGCGACGGCGCGACCATCGACGAGCGTCGCCCGATGGACCTGTCCGATCGACGCCGCCGCGATCGGCGTCTCCTCGAACGAGCCAAACAGCTCGTCGAGCGGCGCACCGAGATCGGCCTCGACGGTCTTACGCACGTCCTTGAACGGCGACGGCTTCGCTGAGTCCTGGAGCTCGGCGAGGATCCTCTGAAACTCCGGGCGGATCTCTTCGGGGACGAGGCCCATGTCGATCGTGGAGAGCGACTGGCCGACCTTCATCGCGGCGCCGCGCATGCTGCTGAGCACGTTGACGAGCTGGCGCGCAGCGAGGAGTTGCTGACGAGTCGCCGCGGCTTGGCGAGCTTCCGGCGTCGACTTGGAGCCGGAATGCCACGCCTTCGACGTGGCCATCCGCACCGCAGTACCGCCTGCGGCACCACCCATCGAGGCGACACGCACCATGCGGGAGGTCTTGATCTTCTTGCTCACGATGGGGCCTTTCGCGGGGCCGAAGCCCTGAAGCGTTTTCGCCGATCAAGCGATCGGCGAAGTGAGACTCTATAGCATCATCGATCACGTGATCGGTGAAGACATCACACAAGCGTCCCCCGGCGGGGCCACACCCAGCGGCGGGATGCCGCTGCCAGCGCCGCATGCCCCCGCGGAGCCATCACCACCGCCACTACCGGGGAGCCGAGAGGCCAAACGGCTCGCGACCCGCCGGTCGATCCTCGACGCGACCGTCGCCGAGCTCGCCGAGTCGGGCTATGGGTCGCTCACGACGCGGCGGATCGCCGAGCGCGCCGGCATCGCGCAAAGCACGCTGATGCATCACTTCGAGACCCGCGAGCTGCTGCTCGTCGAGGCCGTCGCCAGCCTCGCTGCGTCGCTGGCGCAGACGGCGATCGCCGAGATCGACCCGACCTCGCTCAGCGGCGAGGTTCACCGCTCCGCCGTCCTGGATCGCGCGTGGACGACGTTCACGAGCCCGGATGCGCTCGCGGCGGCACAGCTCTGGGGCGCGGCGTGGACGGAGCCCGAGCTCGCGACGGCGCTGCGAGAGCTCGAGATGCGCGTGGCCGAGATCGTGATGACGACCGCTGCGACGGTGTTCCCGGCCGAGGCACGCGACCCACAATTCCCGGTGCTGATCGACGGCGTCGTGCAGATCATGCGCGGGCTGATCATGGCGATCCCGACCTGGGGTCGACCGGTGATCGATGCCCGCTGGGCCGCCATCAAGCCGGTGCTGGTCAGCGCGTCGAGCTACCTGCTCGCGCCCTCCGAATAGACGAGCACTGCCACGAGCGGCGCGCCGGTGAATGCGCTCGCCGTGCGGATACTCAAAGCCACATCTCGTTGGCCCGCGCCGACCCGATCGGGGATACGGTGGTTGGTATGTCCACGATCGATGTCCCTGCCCAGTCCGAGCGTGCCAGCGCCGCTGAGGACGCCGCCCTCGATGCCCTCGCCATGGCGCGCCTCGCGCCGCTCTCCGGCCTCTACCTGCCGTGGACGTCGTTCAGCATGCGGGCAGCCGCGATCGTCGACCTCCTCAACGAGATCACGTTGTGGGACCGCCGGCTGATCGTGGAGTGCGGCAGCGGCAACTCGACGATCTACATGGCCCGCCTGCTGCGCAAGCGCGGTGGCGCGGCGCGCCTCGTGTCGATCGAGCACGAGCCGACCTGGGCCGAGGCGACCCGCAAGGCGCTGAAGGCGGAGGGCCTCACGGGCGTCGCTGAGGTCATCGATGCCCCGCTCAGCGACGGGTGGTACGCGAAGGCCGCGATCCCCGACCTCACCGACGTCGGCCTGCTGGTCGTCGACGGTCCGCCGGCGTACACCGAGGAGACGCAGCTCTCCCGCGAGCCGGCGCTCGATCATTTCGCGCCGATGCTCGCGGCTGATGCCACCATCGTTCTCGACGATGCGCGCCGGCCGGGCGAGCAAGCCGTCCTGGCGGCCTGGGCCGAGCGCCACGACCGGACCTTCGAGCTCCAGCCGGGCGGGCACGCGATCTCGGCGTCGCACCTGGTCTGAGCCGCCGCGAGGCGATCACGGCCTGGCAGGCTGGCGCGCCGCAACTCGCCGGGCCGTGGGTGGTTACACCCGTATGCCCATCCTGCCTTCGTCCGCCGCCGCCCGCATCCCGGGCTGCGTGCCGGCCTTCGATCAGCAGCGCGTCAGCGCCGCCATGCGGCGCCGGCGCTGGGCCACCTTTTCGGCACGGTTTCCGGAGGTCGGCTCGATGCGCGTGCTGGACGTCGGCGGCTACGCCCGCGCCTGGCAGGGTTCCGGCGTGCGGCCGTGGCACCTCACCCTGCTCAATCTCGACGCGCAGACCGAGCCGCTCGAGCCGTGGATGACGACGGTGCGCGGGGACGCCTGCGACGCCCTCGACCTCGGCTCGTTCGACCTCGTCTACAGCAACAGCGTGATCGAGCACGTCGGCGGGCACTGGCGGCGCGCTCGCTACGCCGAACTCATCCAGCGGTCCGCGCCGCGCTTCTGGGTCCAGACGCCCTACCGCTACTTCCCGATCGAGCCGCACTTCCTCATGCCGGCGATGCAGCACCTGCCGCTGTCGCTCCAGGCGCGCGTCGTGACGCGATGGCCGATCGGCAGCTACCGCGTGGTGAAGGATCGCGAGACCGCGCTCCGCGATGCGATGGGGGTCGAACTGCTGGGCAAGACGCAGTTCGCCTCGTACTTCCCGGGCGCTGAGCTGGTGCCGGAGCGCCTCGGGCCCATCGTGAAGTCCTGGATCGCGATCAAGGACTGAGGCCCAACGGCGGGCCTCAGCAGGCCGCAGCCCGTTCGCCGAGCAGCAGCTCGGCGACGCGCAGGTCGTGGGGCGTCGTGATCTTGAAGTTCTCGGGACTCGATCGCACGAGTCCCACGCGCCCGCCGAGCGCCTCGACGAGCGACGCATCGTCGGTCGCTGCGGCGACGATGTCGTCGGGCGCCGCGAGCGCGCGCTGGAGCCACTCGCGGCGGAACACCTGTGGGGTCTGCACCGCCCAGAGCTGGGAGCGATCGAGGGTCTCGGCGACGTGGACGCCGTCGGCGGAGCGCTTGATGGTGTCGGTCACCGGGGCCGCCACAATTGCCGCGGCGAGGTCAGGGTCGTCGTCGAGCGCGGCGAGCGCTGCGTCGATCAGGGCCTTCGTGACGAGCGGGCGAGCGGCGTCGTGTACGAGGACCGGGTCGCCGGAGCTCGCCTCGAGTGCGGCCCGGACCGAATGGGACCGCTCACGGCCACCGGGAACGCCGACGGTGCCTTCGGGGAGCCAGAAGCCCGGCGGGATCGCGTCCTGCGGCGGCAGGGCGATCACGATGTCGGTGATGCCGGCGGCGCGCAGCGCCTGCACCGACCACTCCAGCATGGGGCGGCCGGCGAGCGGTACGAGCGCCTTCGGAAGCGGACTCCCGAGGCGCTCGCCCTTGCCGGCGGCGACGAGCAGCGCGCTCGCCGCCGCTGAGCGAATGCTCAGGAGGCGACGGCCGTCGTCTGGCCGTGCGCTGCCAGGAGGAGGTCGTCGAGGTGCGCCTCGGCCTCTTCCTCGTTCTTGTCGAGCGCGTACATGAGCTCCGACGCGAGGATCTTCTTCGCGCGGGTGTACATCTGCTTCTCACCCGTCGAGAGGCCCTTGTCGTGCTCGCGGAACGCGAGGTTGCGCACGACTTCGGACAGCTCGTAGATGTCGCCCGTCTTCATCTTGTCGCGGTTGTGCTTGAACCGGCGGTTCCAGTTCTTCGGCATCTCGGAGGTCTCGGCCTCGAGCACGGCCAGCACCTTGAGGACGGTCTCCTCATCGATCACACGACGAAGGCCAACTTCGGCAGCCTTCTCGACGGGGACCATCACGGTCATGTCGTTGTGGAGGATCTTGATCGTGAGGTACTCGCGCTCCTCACCGAGGATCGTGCGCAGCTCCTTGCCAGCGATCTGCCCGGCACCGTGGTGCGGGTAGACGACGCTGTCACCGAGCTCGAAGTCGATGTGCTCGAGAACGATCTGGATGTCGTCCAGGTCGATGATGTCGATGTCGGTCTCGTCGCTAATGGTGAGCTCCTTGGTCAGCGTCCCGGAGGACGGCGCGTCTAATGGTCATGCAGGAAACGATCAACGAAGTTGACCTCCTGCAGGCGGCGAAGACCCTCGCGGATCTCCTTCGCCCTGGTGGCATCGACGCCATCGACCTGCTCGAGGTCGATGTCATCGGAGGCCACAAGTCCTTCAAGCCCGTCGAACGTGCGCACCAGGTGCGCCACGGCGAGCTTGGGGAGTCGGGGGATTCGTCCGAGCGCGCGATACCCACGAGGGGCGGCGCGCTCATCAAGGGTGTTGACCTTGCGGTCGTACCCCAGGAGTTCAGCCAGACGGCCGAAGTCCAGGAGTTCTTGATGCGGAAGGCGGGAGAGCTCGTCGAGGGCGCCAGCGAGCGCCTCGTCGGACGAGTCCAGGAGGTAGTCCTGAAGCAGCGCGGTCTTGTCGCCGGCGACGCCCATCATGGTCTCCTCGAGCTGCATCTCGATGAGGCGACCCTCGCGGCCGAGTTCGACGATGAACCGCTCGATCTCAACGGCCATGCGCGCGACCAGCTCGTAGCGCTGTAGCGCCGTGAGAACGTCGTGCATGAGCACGCGCCCCTCGAACTCCATTGCCATCAGTCGCGTCGCGATCTGATCGAGGCGAGCGCGGTACTTGTCGAGCGTAGCCAGGGCCTGATTGGCCTTGGCGAGCACGACGGTGATGTCTTCCAAGATGTACTTGGAACCATCGACGTAGAGCGACACGACGTCGCGGCGAGCGGAGATCGCGATGACGAGCGCTGAGGTCTGCTTGGAGACGCGCTCGGCGGTGCGGTGGCGGGTGCCGGTCTCGAGCGAGAGGATCGTCGGATCCGGCATGAGCTGCGTGTTGACCATCGTGATCTTCGTCGCCGTGGCGTTCAGCACGATGGCGCCGTCCATCTTGGCCACTTGGTAGACCATCGCCGGCGAGTAATCGAGATCGAGCTTGATCCCGCCGGAGAACATGAACGAGACCTCGTCCGGATCGGCGACAATCACCAGGCCGCCGGTTCGGGCGTGCACAATGTTGTCGATGCCCTCACGCAGCGCGGTCCCCGGAGCCACCATTTCCAGGGCTCGAAGGAGTCTGGGTTCTTGGCCGTCGGGGTCGATAAACTCGTCCAGACGCCCCGACATCACCCACCTATGGTATCGAGAAAAGGCCCGATTTTCCAGTATGGGTAACGCTACGTAGCGCTCAGAGGCAAACGCCCCCGCTAGCGCCGCAGGTCAGGCCCCACCGTGGCACGTCGGAGCCCCGGTTTCAAGGGGCAGGCGCGCGCCAGGTCGTGCGACTCCGGATCCCGCCCACCCAGAGTCGCCCCGACGGCATCTACCGGACGTTGCTGACCTTTTGCGCGAAGCCGTAGATCAGGCACTGGGCGTCGGGCGTGGCCCGACCATCCTGCCGAACCACGCCGTCGAAGACCGAGTTCAGCCCAGCCTGCTCCAGCGTGATGCGGAAGGTGTTCGATCCGCCGATCGTGACGGTGTTCACCGTGTTTGGGGCCACGACACCGAGTTCGGGGGCGCCGTTGCCGATCGTCCGGGCGATGTTGACGTTGCCAGCCGTCTTGTTGGCGAACGTGAGCCGCGTGACAGGATCCTCGACCCCAGCCTTGGCGTTCTGGTCGCCACAGGTCGCCGACAGCTCACCGAGCCCCTCGATGGACGACACAATGCCCGGGACGTCGGTGGCGTTGTCGTTGACGGCGGTGAGCCGCGCAAACGAGTCGGCCTCGCCGCGCATCACGTCACTGAGGAACTTGCCTGGGATCTGACCCTTCGCGGGCCCAGACGCGGCGGTGGCGACGAGCTTGCCGGCGGCCTTGGCGGTCGACGACGACGAAGACACGGCATCACGGCCGTCGACTTTGCCTGCGTTCGTGGCATAGGTCGTCGCGGCGACCGCCGTGCCGGTCGAGGCAACGCCGAGCGCGAGCAGGGCAACGCCCATCGCGGGACTGGGAGCTTTGATCTTCATGAGGAGGCCTCCGCAAGCGGATATCGGGTGCTTGCCATGCAGAACACACCACCATGCCCCGAAGTGCGGGCGACGCCGTGCAAGCCCCGGACGACGCCGGTCAGCGATGGCCCTCACTGCCAGCCGGAGGCGTGAACGGCCAAAAGGTGTCGTCAGGACAACAACAAATGGCCGCTCAGCGCCGGCCGAAGCGTGAACGGCCAAAAGGTGTCGTCAGGACAAAAACAAATGGCCGCTCAGCGCTGGTCGGAGCGTGAACGGTCGATGGGGCGTCGACGCCCCAGAAAAGCGAAAGGCCCGCCGCGCTCTCGCGCAGCGGGCCTTTCGGCGACGGTGTCTCTGGAGTTAGCCCTTTTTGAGGCTGTCCGCGCCAGGCGTGGACTCTGGACCGTCGTCGGTCTTGGTGAGGTTGGGCGCATCGTCGTCGGTCGTGACGCCAACCGCAACCGGTTTGCGATCGGACTCAACGAATGTCAGCGTGAGTTCGCCATCGTTCTCGCCACCGATCTGATGGTCGACGAGGATGGTCTTGCCAGCCTCGGCATCCATCGTGTGCCGGAGCACGAAGTCGGACAGCGGATCTTCGATGTAGCGCTGGATGGCGCGACGCAGCGGACGCGCACCCATACCCGGATCCCAACCCTTGTCGACCAGGAAGTCCTTGGCCGAGTCGGTGAGGTCGAGCTGGAGCTCGCGCTCCGACAGCGACACCTTGATCCGCGTGAGCAGGAGATCGATGATCTGCTTGATCTCGTCCTTCTGCAGCTTGTGGAACACGATGACGTCATCGATGCGGTTGAGGAACTCGGGGCGGAACGCGCGCTTGAGATCGCTCATCACGCGGCCCTTCATGTCGTCGTACGACACGCCCATCTCGTCCTCGACGACCTGGAAGCCAAGCGGCGTGCCCTTCGCGATCTCGCTGGCGCCGATGTTCGACGTCATGATCACGATGGCGTGACGGAAGTCGACCGTGCGGCCCTGCGAGTCGGTCAGGCGACCATCCTCGAGGATCTGCAGGAGCAGGTTGAAGACGTCCGGGTGCGCCTTCTCGATCTCGTCGAGCAGGAGGACGCAGTACGGCTTGCGGCGCACGGCTTCGGTGAGCTGGCCACCCTCGTCGTACCCGACGTAGCCCGGAGGCGAACCGACGAGTCGGCTGACCGCGTGCTTCTCCATGTACTCGGACATGTCGATGCGGACCATCGCCTCGTCGTCCCCGAAGAGGAACTCCGCGAGGGTACGAGCGAGCTCGGTCTTGCCGACACCTGAGGGGCCGAGGAAGATGAACGAGCCCGTCGGCCGCTTGGGATCCTTGAGACCCGCACGCGAACGGCGGATCGCCTTGGAGATGACTTCGACGGCCGGCTTCTGCCCGATGACGCGCTTGTGGAGTTCTTCCTCCATGCGGATGAGCTTCTGCGTCTCGGCCTCGGTGAGCTTGAAGACGGGGATGCCGGTCCACATGGACACGATCTCCGCGACTTCTTCCTCGCCGATCGAGGCGCGCTCGCCCTCGCCTTCGCCTGCCTGCCACTCGTCTTCGAGTTCGCGCTTCTTGGCGACGAGCTTGCGCTCGTCGTCGCGCAGGCTAGCCGCCTTCTCGAACTCCTGGGCCTCGATCGCGGCTTCTTTGGCGCGGCGCGCCTCCTCGATCTCGTCCTCGAGCTCGCGATGCACTGGCGGTGAGCTCATCGACTTGATGCGCTTACGGGAAGACGCCTCGTCGATGAGGTCGATTGCCTTGTCTGGCAGCTGGCGGTCGGAGATGTAGCGATCCGACAGCTCGGCGGCCGCCACGAGGGCGTCGTCGGTGATGTCGATGCGGTGATGCGCCTCGTAACGATCGCGCAGGCCCTGCAGGATCTGCACGGTCTGCTCGACGGTCGGCTGCTCGACGCGGATCTGCTGGAAGCGACGCTCCAGGGCGGAGTCGCGCTCGAGGTACTTGCGGTACTCATCGAGTGTGGTCGCACCGATCGTCTGCAGCTCGCCACGGGCGAGGGCCGGCTTCAGGATGCTGGCAGCGTCGATCGCGCCCTCCGCGGCACCGGCTCCGACAAGATTGTGGATCTCGTCGATGAACAGGATGATGTCGCCGCGCTGGGTGATCTCCTTCATCACCTTCTTGAGGCGCTCCTCGAACTCACCGCGGTACTTGGAACCGGCCACGAGGGCTGCGAGGTCGAGGGTGTAGATCTGCTTGTCGCGCAGGAGCTCCGGGACGTCGCCCTGGATGATCGCCTGAGCGAGGCCTTCGACGACGGCCGTCTTGCCGACGCCCGGCTCGCCGATGAGAATCGGGTTGTTCTTCGTGCGGCGCGAGAGGATCTGCATGATCCGCTCGACTTCGGTGGCGCGCCCGACGACGGGGTCGAGCTTGCCATCGGCGGCGAGCTTGGTGAGGTTGCGGCCGAACTGGTCGAGCAGCTTGCTCGACTTCTTGCCTTCACCCGAGCCCGAGCTGCTGGAACTCGAACCGGAACTCGCACCGGAGCCGGAGGCCTCACCCTGACGGCGACCGCTGGGGCCCGACAGCATGCGGATGACCTCGCCGCGAATCTTCTCGGCGTCGGCATCGAAGTCGAGGAGGATGCGGGCAGCGACGCCCTCGTTCTCCCGGACCAGGCCGAGCAACAGGTGCTCGGTGCCGATGTAGTTGTGGCCGAGGCTGAGGGCTTCCCGGAGCGCCAGCTCAAGGACTTTCTTCGCTCTCGGGGTGAACGGGATCTGGCCCGTCGTCACCTCTTCACCTGAGCCGACGATGCGGACGACCTGCGCCCTCACCCGCTCCACGGTGATATCGAGACCTTCGAGCGCACGCGCTGCAAGACCCTGCTCCTCCCGGAGCAGGCCAAGCAGGACGTGCTCGGTCCCGATGTAATTGTGCTTCAGCGTGCGGGCCTCATCCTGCGCGAGGACGATGACCTGGCGTGCGCGCTCTGTAAATCGCTCGAACATTGCTGGCAGTCCTCCACTCCGGCCACATGGCCTTCCGTGCGCGGTGCTCCTTCCTCCAGTCATCGGCCGCAGGAGCGACTTTCTGAGGCTGGGCTTCGGTATTCACCGCGTAGGCCGAGTCTACAACGCCCGAAGGTCGACCATGTCCACCGTTCACCGGGCCGCAAGACGATGCACTGGCCAGTGGGCCGCTGAGGGCGGAAGTGGCCAGCGCGCACGGGCACTCTCGGCGGTTCTGCAAGGCTGCCCGCAGCACCATTTGGGGTGCCCCGAACGGGCCGGCAGACCCCAATGCGCCCAACCGCCCGGATGGACACTTGGTGCAGATCCGCGGCGAACGGCCCTAGACAGACCGTGCCCGAGCGTGCTTGCCTTTTCCGGTGCCGCCCCGGTGAGCGGCGAGTGCTGATGCTGCTGACGCGCCAGGATCAGGCGCGGGGCACTGCGAGACGCTGTGGCGGCGTTCCGCGCCAGGGTCAGGCGCGGGGCACCGCGGGACGCTGTGGCGGCGTTCCGCTAGCCCCAGGGCCGCTGCGCGACGAACGTGATCTGGCCGGCAACCATCAATTTGAGCGCGTTGCGCTGCGCGGTATTGAGTCGGCCGACCCGGCTCACGCCGTTCACCACGCGATTGACTGGCGACTCGCGCGTCCAATACCGGTCGAAGAATCGCGATCGGTGCATCACGCGCCGGGCCAGCAGCGTCACCACGTCGACGCCGGGGCGGATCTCCAGCGGGTGCAGCCCGGCCCGTTCGAGCGCCAGTCGCCAGCCGTAGGCGGTGAACCCTCCGACGCTGCGCGAGTGGAACAGCTCGAGCTGCGACACCGAGCCGCAGAAGATTCCGCCGGGTCGCAAGACGCGTGCGATGTCGGCCAGCAACGGCTCCGGCAGCGTGACGTGCTCAAACACCTGTTGGGAGAACACGAGGTCGGCGCCGCCGTCGGCCAGCGGGATGTTGATGCCGTCGAACGTGCGGAACTCGGCGTCTTTGCGCTGCGGCCGTTCGCCAACCTCGGCCGAGGAGTCGATATCGACCCCCAGCCAGTGCGCCTTCGGGCTCTTGGAGAGGACCGCGTCGAGCCCTTCGCCGCGGCCGCACCCGACATCGACGACGACTGGTTGCCGGGTCGCGACCTCGGTCGCGTCGATCTGCGCCAGCCCGGTGGTTTCGAGCCAGTCGAGCTGATGCTTCAGGACATCCTGGGCGAACGACTGCCGGGCGTGGTCGGCCGGCAGGACGGGCCCGAGGGCGTCGAGGAGGTCGTCGCCGAGCACGGCAGGGGCGCGCTTAGATCTCGCGCAGGGCCGGGAAGAGGATCACGTCGCGGATCGATCCCGACCCGGTGAGCATGATCACGAGCCGGTCGATCCCGACGCCAACGCCGGCCGCGGGCGGCATGCCCTGCTCGAGCGCTTGCACGAACGAATGGTCGTACGGCTGCGCCTCGGCGTCGCCGCCCTCGGAGTACCGCTGCTGGGCCTCGAAGCGCTGGCGCTGCTCGTCGGGGTCGTTGAGTTCGGAGAACGCGTTGGCGATCTCGACACCGTTCGCGTACGCCTCCCAGCGCTCGGTGAGCCCGTCGATGGTGCGGTGGCGCTTGGCCAGCGGTGAGAGCTCGACCGGGTGATCGAGGATGAAGGTCGGCTGGATCAGCGTCGGCTCCACGAACGTGCCGAGGAGTTCGTCGGCGAGCTGCGGCCAGCTGAGGTCGTCCAGGTTGGCGATCTGCTTGGCCAGCTTCGGCTTGGCCTTCACGGCGCGGCGCAGGAACTCGTTCTGGTCGACGATCTCGCCGGTCGGGTCGCCGTTGTCGTCCTCGATCTCGTACTCGCCGCCACCGATCGAGCACTGCACGTGCGCGAGGAGATCGATGCCGGTCGCTTCCTGCACGGCGTCGACGAACGTGACGCGGCGCCAGGGCTGGTCGAAGCGGATGGCGCCCTCGGCGTCGTAGTCGTACCCGGCGGCATCGGCCGCGGCTCGGACGAGCTGCTCGGTGCGGTCGGCGGCTTGGTGGTATTCGGCGTAGGCCTCGTACCACTCGATCGAGGTGAACTCCGGGTTGTGCTTGGGGCTGAGGCCCTCGTTGCGGAAGTTCTTGCCGATCTCGTAGACGCGCTCAAGCCCGCCGACCAGGCAGCGCTTGAGGTACAGCTCGGGTGCAATGCGCAGGTAGAGCTTGCGGTTGAGCGCGTTGTGGTGCGTGACGAACGGCTCGGCGGCGGCGCCGCCGTAGAGCGTCTGGAGGATCGGGGTTTCGACTTCCAGGAAGCCGTCGGCGTCGAGGGCGCGGCGGAAGGCCGAGACGACCCGCGAACGGGCGATGAAGGTCGCGCGGCTGGACTCGTTCGAGAGGAGGTCGACTTCACGGTGGCGGTACTTCGCCTCCACGTCTTGGAGGCCGTGGCGCTTGTCCGGCGGCGGGCGCAGGGCCTTTGCGAGAATCTCGACCGACTGGATCTGGATCGTGAGCTCGCCGCGCTGGGAGACGAACGCGCGGCCTTCGACGCCGAGCAGGTCGCCCAGGTCGACGAGGTCGCTCAGCAGCGCGAACTGCTTGGGATCCAGCGTGTCGGACGTGGCCTGGAGCTGGATGCGGCCCGAGCGGTCGAACAGATCCAGGAAGCTCATGCCGCCCTGGCCACGCCGCGAGGCCAGCCGACCGGCGACGCGGTGCGTCTGCTGCGTCTCGGCGCCGGGCTCGAGGTCGGCGTGCGCGGCGCGCACGTCGGCGATCGGCTCGGGCGAGTCGAACGAGTACGGGAACGGGTCGATGCCGTCGGCGCGCAGCGCGTCAAGGCGACCGCGGCGCGCGGCGAGGATCTCGGCTTCGGCGCGTGAGGAGGCGGCCTGGTCGAGATGCTCGGTCAGGACTCGGTGCTGAGCCTTGAGTTCGTTCCCGGCGCTGCGGATCCAGACCGACAGCGGCTTGGACAGCGCGCGCGGGTCGTCGACCGGCTCACCGCCGGCCAGCCGCTGCACGTCGGTGTCGATCGACGCCAGCTCGGTGGCGGCATCGGCGAACCACTCGAGGAGTGGCCGGTAGACCGGGCTGCCTTGCGGCCCGACGGGAAGCCCGGCCCAGTCAGCGTCCCAGTCGAGTTCGGCGCGCATCGCGAGGACGGGCGTGATCGCGTCGTGCGCGACCGTCGCAGCGGCCTGGTCCTCTGGGGAGCGCGCGAAGCCCGACGACGCGTTCTTCAGCGCGCCAACGCGCGACGCGAGTTCGGTCGCGCGCTCGAGCGCAGCCGATAGCTCGGCCTCGACGGAGGCCGGGAGCGGAGCGCGGTCTGAGGTTGCGGGATCGGCGCTGGGGGCCATGGGCCCGCCTTAGATGCCGACGTCGATCTTGTTGATCTTGAGCTTGCGCGGCTCACCCTTGGGCAGGATGACCGTGACGACGGCGCCGAGCTTGTGGCCCAGGAGGGCCTTGCCGACGGGCGACTCGTTGGAGAGTTTGCCCTCGCCGGGCGCGGCTTCGGCGGAGCCGACGATGGTGTACTTCTGCGCCTTGCCCGTGCCCTCGTCGGTGAAGTCGACGGTCGCGCCGACCTGGACGACGTCCGTCTGCACGTCGTCGTGATCGACGACCGTGGCCGAGCGGATGCGGTCCTGCAGCTGAATGATGCGCGACTCGATCTGCGCCTGCTCGTTCTTGGCGTCGTCGTACTCGGAGTTCTCCGAGATGTCGCCGAAGTCGCGAGCCTCCTTGATGCGATCGGCGACCTGGCGACGACCTTCGGACTCGAGGTGCTCGAGTTCGGCGGTGAGCTTCTGGAGACCGTCGCGGGTGAGGATGACGTCGCGAGACATGAGGACTACTTGATCGTTTGTCTGAGCGGGGGACCGGGCGAACCCAGGGCGGCCACGAGGGCTTTGGCCCCGCGGCGAGCGGGGGAGCATAGCAAGGTGCCGGGCGTCACCCTGCCACTGTCCTAGACGCTCGTTGGACGGCGAGCGAGCAGGCCAGAGTCGGCGGCGTTTGTCCTGCTCAGGCGGGGGTCGGCACGGCGCGCAACGTCGAGCCGAGCACGCCGAGTTCGTCCACCGGAGCCGGGTCCGGCACGGCCTCGAGGATCGCTGTGCGCGCTTCTTCGATCGACGTCGCGCGCTGGAGCGTGTTCTGCAGCGCGTGGCCGTCGCCGAGGGTCTCGACGTACCAGGGGTAGAACTTGCGCAGGTAGCCGGTGGCGCGCGCCTCGCCGAGGTGAGAGACGGCCTGGTCCATGACCCAGAGCAGCTCGCCGGCGATCTCCGGGCGGGAGGGGTCGCCCTCGCGCAGGCCGAGCACGCGCGCGAAGAGCCACGGGTCACCGAGGGCGCCGCGGGCGAGCATGATCGCTTCCGCGCCCGTCTGGTGCCACGCGTTCGTGATCCATTCCGGGTCGTTCATGCCGCCGGAGAGGATCACGGG
Source organism: Solirubrobacteraceae bacterium (assembly GCA_032119595.1). Lineage (GTDB taxonomy): Bacteria > Actinomycetota > Thermoleophilia > Solirubrobacterales > Solirubrobacteraceae > JAGIBJ01. The sequence goes on from JAUMBQ010000005.1 coordinate 341,741, forward strand.
CACGGGCAACTCTTCGACCAGTTTGGCGGCCAATTCCAGATCGGGCTCGCCCTTGTGCTGCACCTGCGCCGAGCGCGGGTGGAACGTGATTGCTTTCACGTCGGCCTCTTCGACCAGGCGGGCGGCGAGCGTGTAGCCGTCGGCCTCGCCCTTCTTCACGCCCGAGCGGAGCTTGACGGTGACGGGCAGGCCGGAGCCTTCGCCAGCAGCCTTGGCGACGGCCACCGCGGTGTCGGGATCTTTGAGCATCGCGGCGCCCGCGCCGGAGCCCATGATCTTGGGCACCGGGCAGCCCATGTTGAGGTCGATCACGTCGGGGCGAGCGTGCTCGGCGACGTAGGCCGCGGCCGACCGCATCACCTCGACGTCCTGCCCGAAGAGCTGGATCGCCAACGGGCCTCCCCCGCGCTCACGCTCGTCGACGCGCAGCAGTTCGGTGCAGGTCTTCTCGTTGCGATAGTGGATCGCGAAGCTCGAGACCATCTCGCTGACGGTCATCCCCGCCCCGTGGCGCTGGGCCTGGAAGCGCACGAACCAGTTCCCGATTCCGGCCAGCGGGGCCAGCAGGACGCGGTTCGGCACGTCGAGGCCGGCGAGCTGCCAGGTGTCGTGGAGTGAGCGGGTCGGAGCGGCCGGCGCGGCGCCGGCGGGATCGTTGGCCTGCGAGGTCATCACGTTCAAGGGTACGGAGCCCGCGCGGCCGGCGGCCAGCTCAGCGCTGGCCGGTCACTCAGCGCCGGCCGGCCGCTCCACGCCGACCGGAGCGTGAACGGCCAAAATCTGTCGTCAGAGCAACAACAAATGGCCGCTCACCGCTGGCCGGGCCGCTCACCGCCGGCCGGCCGCTCAACGCCGGTCGGGGCGTGAACGGCCAAAATCTGTCGTCAGAGCAACAACAAATGGCCGCTCACCGCTGGCTGGCCGGTGGCTCAGCGCTGGCCGGTGACTCAGCGCCGGCCGGCCGCTCCACGCCGGCCGGGGGTGAACGGCCAAAATCTGTCGTCAGGGCAACAACAAATGGCCGCTCACCGCTGGCCGGCAGCTCAACGCTGGCCGGCAGCTCAACGCCGGCCGGGGCGCTCAACGCCGGCCGGGGCGTGAACGGCCAAAATCTGTCGTCAGGGCAACAACAAATGGCCGCTCACCGCTGGCGGGGACGCTGCGGGTTGGTTGGGGCTCAGCGCCGGCCCGGGGCGGGGGGGGTTCAGCGCTGGTCGCGGTCCGGTGGTTCGGCTGCGGCGAGCAGGAGGTGGGGACGGTCGTAGACGTCGCCGGACGGAACCCGACTCACGGACCATCCCGCGTCTTCCCACGCGGCCTGCTTTTTCGCGTCGCGCTCCGGGAATTGGTGGTACTGGGGCCCGTCGACTTCGAGGATGTGCTTTTCGTTGAACCAGGCGAAATCGGCCTCCTCGCCGGCGATGTACACGTTGTGGGCCGGAGGGGCGATCCCGGCTTCCGCGAAGAGTGAAAGCGCCAGACCCTCGGCGTCGCTCTTGGAGCGGCCTAGGCCGAGCGGGCCGTAAAGATCGACCAAGGACTTCATCCGCGCGACCCCGCGCTCGCCGTAGTGCTGTGCGTGGCAGGCCCGAAGCGCGGTCGGCGTGGCGAGCTTCTTTCGCAACACATCGCGGATAAGGCGGTTCGCAGCTGGCTCGCCTATGCGGGCGATCAGATCGAGGGTGGTTCTCGGCACGCTGATGGTCGGGATCCCATCGGCGTCGATGACCTCATTGGGAAGAATGATTGCCCTTCGCACGTGAAGTGACCCGATCCGTCCGGGCTTCGGCGCGATGCGAAGGGTCGACCCGCTGCCGTTGCGGACCGCCGTGGTCGGCATCCGGTCGGGCCGTTCCCGCATCGTGAGGAGCGAAGCCGCGCTCCAGTCAGCGACGAACGTCCCCGGGGCGGTGAGCGTCGCGGCCTTCCAGAGCTGCCAGTCGGTCGGCGGTCCATGACCGCTGACGAAGACGCCGTTGTGAACCTCGCGCATGGGCGCTACCGCGTGGCGGATCACGCCCGGCGAACAGTCCGCTTCCTCCATCTGCCAGACGGCCGCAACGCCACGGTTCGCTTCCAGCAACTCTTCCACCCGCAAATCTCCCATATCTATGAAGAGGGTTCGAGCCGCGGAAATTCGCCCCCCTCGATGGACTCCAAACGCGCCAGAACATGCCGCGAGCCACCCAACGCCGACCAGCCGCTCAACGCCGGCCGGGGCGTGAACGGCCAAAATCTGTCGTCAGGACAACAACAAATAGCCGCTCACCGCCGGCCAGCCGCTCAACGCCAGCCGGCCGCTCAACGC
>JAUMBQ010000006.1:0-96278 GCA_032119595.1 Solirubrobacteraceae bacterium
GGCGTCGGCGTCGGCGTCGGCGTCGGCGTCGGCGTCGGCGTGGGGGTCGGCGTCGGCGTCGGCGTCGGGGTCGGCGTCGGGGTCGGCGTCGGCGTGGGCGTCGGCGTCGGCGTCGGCGTCGGCGTGGGGGTCGGCGTCGGGGTCGGCGTCGGCGTCGGCGTCGGCGTGGCCGACGTCATCGTCTGCAGGATCTTGTCCTGCGTGGTCGGCGCGTACTTGCAGGCGACCGCGAACGTGTCGGGATCCTCATCAAGGTTGACCAGGTCGAGGTCCTGAGCGAACGTGCCGTCCGGCAGCTTCGCCTTCAGGAGCAGCGCGATCGAGTCGACCGAGATGGTCGTCGTGCCCGGGTTCTTGATCGTGATGCGCGGGGTCTTGCCCATCGCCTGGAGGACGAGGTTGCCGTTCGCGTCCGCCGTGGTCGGCTGGTTCGGGACCGTGATCGGCACCGTCAGCACGAGCGGGTTGACGATCGGCATGGTGATCGTCGAGACAGCGTTGGTGACGCCCTCGATCGACGTCGCGCCGATGATGTCGACCGCGGCGAGCGTGCCCGGACCGGCCGTCGCGACGGCATCGATCTGGAACGCCGGAAGGAGAACGCCCGGGGTGTAGGACTCCGGGATGTTGTGGTTGATGACCACGCTGAGCGGCTGCGCGCCGACGAACGGGTACACGCAGCTGTAGGTGAACGACTTCGTAAAGGCGTGAGCCGGTGCGGCGAACGTGGTGAACGCGGCGGCGCCAGCGAGACCGGCGATTGCGACCTTGCGCGCGCCAGCTGTACGAGAGCGCGAGCGCTCGTTACGGAATCCACTCATCGGGACTTCCTTCTGTTCTTAGGACACATGTTGGGACACCCTGGTCCGGAGGACACGACGCACCGGGAACCAGGCCCAGCGAGACAGCCGTCACAGAGTTTAAGGAACTTCTCGTACTTCGAGGGACTTGTCAACCCGCGTCCCCCGCTTGGACGGCCCTTCAATACGCGACCCGGAGGCCGACCAGGGCTGTCCGCCCCCGCGTCCCCCCACAGGAGAGACGCGGAGTTGCGGATCTAGGCCCGCTCGCTAGCTGACCTTTTCGCAGGCGGGCTCGGCCAGCAGCGCTTGGCCGACCGTCTTGCTCGCGTAGAGCGACTTGATCGGACCGCGGTAGGAACCAAGCGTCGCGAGCTGCGTCTGCAGGGATGCGATCAACTTGGTGACCTCGGCCTCGCTCGTCGCCGACGACTCTTCGAGCCCATCAACGACGCCGGACACGTCCTTGCGAACCGAGCGGAGTTCATCCACGGTCTTCTGCCATTCCTGCTTCGCCTTCGCCTCCGGCGGCGGACCGATGTCTTCGAGGGTCGAGAGCTGGCTGCCCTGCTCCTCAACGACGCTGGTGAAGAAGCCGGTCAGTGATTTGAGCGTGGCTTCGGGCGACGATGCCGCGACGGTCGGAGGCCTAATCGCCGAGACCCGGCCGACCATGGCGGTGCAGAGCTTCTCCGCCCACGCCGCATCCTTCTTGCTGGCAGGCTTGGAGGGGTCCGCGGCCGGCTCCTGCTCGAACGTCACCGGCGGCGTCGATGCCGGAGTCGAGGCCGTCGTGGGCGTCGACGCGACGTCGTCGGAGTCGCCGCAGCCAGCCAGCGCTGCCGTCACGAATAGGGCCATGGCGGCGGTCTTCAGATGGGTGCGTGTGATCAACAAGATCGAAAATTCCTTGATTCCGGGGCGCGCTTGAGTATCTCGCAACGGACGTTCCGCCGCGAAGGTACGCCACCCTCTCAGTGCCAGGCGCGCAGGTCGCAAAAGTGCGAAACGCCCCCGCCGCGCGTGAGCGCGACGGGGGCGTTTTAGCGAGCCTTAAGCTTCGCGTCTAAGAGGCAGAATGCCCCCTAGTCGTGAGTCTTAGTTGTTGGGCTTGAGGTTCAGCAGGATCGCGTTGCCCTTGCCAGCGGTCAGCGGCGAAACGATTCCGGTGAGGAAGCCGCAGTTCGCGAGATCGCTGATCGAGAACGTGCCAGCGATCGGTCCGCCCTGGAGGGGGAAGAACGTCGCCTGCGTGGACTTCAGCACGGAGCTGGAGACCTGCTTGGCCTGGCAGTTGGCGCCGCCAGCGAGCTCGATGCCGAAGAGCGTGACCTTCGGGAGCTTGATGCGGAACTTCGCGTTGGCCGTGAGGACACCGCCCGTGAGACGGCCGGTGACCTTCTCGGTCGGGACGATGACGACCTGAGCGTTGACCGGCAGGAAGCCGAGCGCCGTCAGGTTGCCGGACGTCTTGTTCAGCAGCAGGTCAGCCGAGAAGCAGCCGGACGGAACGCCGAGCTTCGCGTTGATCGAACCGGTGAGGGGCAGGGAGCCCTTGACCAGCGTCTTCAGCGTGGCCGAACCAGCCAGGGTGTACTTGTAGTCGACCTGCGTCGGCTCAACGGTGGTGGCGCAGTTGATCGGCGTCGGCGTCGGCGTCGGCGGGACCGGCGTCGGCGTCGGGGTGCGCGTCGGGACCGGCGTCGGCGTCGGCGGGACCGGCGTCGGCGTCGGGGTGCGCGTCGGGACCGGCGTCGGCGTCGGCGGGACCGGCGTCGGCGTCGGCGGGACCGGCGTCGGCGTCGGCGGGACCGGCGTCGGCGTCGGCGTCGGCGGGACCGGCGTCGGCGTCGGCGGGACCGGCGTCGGCGTGACAACCGTACCCGAGGTCAGCGTCTGGAGGATCTTGTCCTGCGTGGTCGGCGAGTACTTGCAGGAGACCGCGAACGTGTCGGGATCTTCGTCCAGGTTCTCGGTGTCGAGGTCCTGAGCGTAGGTGCCGTCCGGCAGCTTGGCCTTCAGGAGGAGGGCGATCGAGTCGACCGAGATGGTCGTCGTGCCCGGGTTCTTGACCGTGATGCGCGGGGTCTTGCCCGACGCGTTGAGGATCAGGTTGCCGGAACCGTCGGCAGCAGCCACTGCAGGCTGGTTCGGGATGGTGATCGGCACGGTGAGCACGAGCGGGGTAACGCCCGGCATCGTGATCGTGGAGACAGCGTTGGTGACACCCTCAATGGACGTCGCGCCGATGATGTCGACCGCGCCGAGCGTGGCCGGGTTGGCCGTCGCGACAGCGTCGATCTGGAACGCCGGAAGAAGCACACCCGGGGTGTACGACGTCGGAATGTTGTGGTCGATAACCACCTTGAGCGGCTGCGCGCCGACGAACGGGTAGACGCAGCTGTAGGTCAGCGTCTTGGTCGCAGCCTGAGCCGTGGTAGCGGCGGCGCCTGAAGCGAGCAGCGCGGATGCACCGGCGAGCGCCAGTACTTTACGGGACTTAAGGGACACGTTGATCCTCCTGAGCTGGCAACGACTTCCCAGCGCTGCCAAATGCTGTGCGAACCCGTCGTGGGACATCGACGGTTCGACAAGTGTCCGCGATCTGTGAGCCTTGACACGGCGCGGCGGAGACCCGTGACCCAAAGCACACTTGCGAAATGCCCGAGTTTGCAGGGCTTTAAGCATGCTGGGGGCACCTGCAAAGATTCAGGTTTATGTGACGCCAAAGTGGCACGACGGCCTAGTTGCCCGGCACTCGACGAGTGTTGTGGCCTGGCGATCGGGCTGGCGCGACCGCCATGGCTCGCACGTAGCTGGACCGATGGAGGACCGCGCCGGCGAACCTTTCGCGCGCGTCCCGACGGCATGGCAGGATCAGGGCAACCCAATGGCAGTCCCAGCCGAAGACCAGGGGGGTGTCCCCTCCCCGACCGCGTCGACCCCACCGGCCGTCGCGCTCCTTGCCGACCGTGCGAACCGCACGATTGTCGCCACGCTTGCCGAGGCGCGGGGGCGCGCCCTGACCGCAGCCGACGTCAGTGACCGTTCTCCGCTCGATGTCGCTCCCCGGCTCATCCGCGATCGACTCCGCACGCTGAACCGCGCAGGGATTCTCTCGGCCACCGAAGACGACCTGACGCGCGGTCGCAGCCACGCCCACTGGCTACTGACCGATGCCGGCGAGGATCTCAATCGACTGGAGCCGCTCATCGCGCGCATTGCCACCCGTGCGACGGGTCGAACTGCGCTCGTGCGATCGGAGTATCGCGACGAGGTCGTGGAGCAGACGGTCTCCGCACTGGCGGATCCCACGGTACGCCAGATCGTCCGTTGCCTCGCCGAGCACGGGCCACTCGGGCCACTCGAACTCGAAGCCCTGTGCCTCCCCACTCCGCGGCGAACGCTGTACCGCCGACTCGCAGTCCTGGTGGAGGGCGGCGCGGTCAACCGGACCACAGAAGGGCAGGTCCCCCGAAGCACGATCTATTCGCTCGAGGACCGATGGCGCCCGGCGTCGGCGATCCTTCTGCTCGCGAGCTGGTGGCAGGCGCGGCACAGCGGCGCGGCCGGCCCGATCGACGCCTTCGACCTGGAGGGCCTCCTTCTCAGCGTGCTCCCGTCAATCCGGGTGACTGGCATCAGCGAGCGGGCTTCGCTCGCTTGGATCGTCTCCGGTGATGCCTCGACCGCGAGTCCCGTGGAACTCCGGGTGGTAGACGGGAGACTCCGGATCGCGGCAGCTGACGCAGACCCCGCCGAACCCACGCCGCCGGCGACCCGATCGAGCGGATCGCCGGCGGCGTGGTCTGCCGCACTCGTGAATGACCGCCGCAGCGAACTCACGACGGTCGGGGACGCCGGCCTAGCCGACGCCGTCCTGACCGCCGTGCGCTCGGCGATCCTCGCGTACGTGCGCTAACCGACCTTCACGGTCGTCGCCGTCGCGGCGACCCGCCCGTCGCTGGTGACGGTGCGCTGCGTGACCTTGAGCTTCGCGCCCTTCTTGAGGCCCTTCTTGAAGGCCTTGGTCTTCGGCAAGATCAGCCCCTTGGGCTTGATCTTGATGGTGACCTTGGTCGGGCCCGCGCCGGACGCCACAATCGCGACGCTGGTCTTGGAAACCTTCGTCTTGGCCTTACCACCAGCAACCGACACCTTCAGGTTCTTCTTGCCCTTCTTGCTGCGGTCGAGCTTGAAGCCCTTCGGGAGGGTGAGCTTCGAACTCTTCAGGGTCTTCCCGCTCGTAGCGGTCACGACAAACGTGAGTCCAGCCTTACGGGACCACTTGAGCGTCGGCTTGGGCGAACTGCAGTCGAACGGAACCTTGACGTCCAAGCTCTGACCGCCCTGACCACCGAAGTTCGCATCCCAGGAAGACGCGGAGTCGCACAGCTTGCCCGACACGATGATCGGGCTGAGCGCGCCACCGGACACGGTGAGATCGAGCCTGGTGATCGGGAAATCCGGAATCGAATCGAAGACCGTGATGAGCCGGGCGGTCTTGGAATCGACCTTCACCTTGGACAGCACACGCAATGCGTACCGACCGGTGAAGTTCATGCCGATCCCTGGAAGCGCCTCACCCGGCACCTTCACCAGCAGCAGGTCACCGGAGACGGTCTCCGAGGTGATTGCGACGTTCGCGGAGACCGAACCGACCCTGCTCGCCGCAGGACAGCTCGCCGCGTTGAACGACTCGAGCGGGCAGAGGTTCTTCAGGTTCTTCGGATCGGACGACACCCCGGCAGGCAGCATCACGCTCGTTGTCTTCAGGTTGGTGTCGCCCTTGCGATTCTCAACCACGACCTTGAGCTCGGGATGACCGCTCGCCTTGAGATCACCCGAAAGCGTCGGGGTGATCTTCGACCCGAGCGGCCTCGCGGCACAACCCGTGAACGAGACGTTGGTGTTCGCCGTCGCCGTCTGGCCGCCATCGCCGGTGAGCTGAGCTGACGCGAGCAGCGGACCACACGCGGTCGGGTTGAGCGGGAAGCCACTGCGATCGAGCGTGACCGTGAACGAGCGCAGATTCAGCGCGAGCCCCTTGAACCGCGTCGGTGCCGAGGTCGTGAGTTCGAGGACGCCATCCGTCGGGCGCAGGTTGATGCGAGCGGGCACGACGACATCACCGAGGTCGATGTCACCGATCTTCGCGCGGACGACGATGACCGCACCAGCGACCGAGCCGGACTCGCGCTCGGTGAAGAACATCTCGCCTCCGAGGGTCAGCGGCTTGGGGCCGACGCCTGCCGTGGTCACAACCGAACCCATGCGGGACGAGCCCGGGCATGCGCCCGTTGCTGCCTGTGCCGCGGAGCACTCGGTGATCGAATTGAGGTCGGCGAGGAAGCCCGGCGGCAGCGAGACCTTGAAGTCCTTCAGCCAGGGCGAGCGATCCTCACGGGCCAGCGTGATGGTCGTGGGGCTCGACGCGCCGACCGTGGAATCGGCCGGAGCCATGGCGAGCGTCGGTGCGAACGCGGGCGTCGCGCAGTCTTGGTCGATCACGAGCGACGACACGACGTCCACCGTGCTGCCGGCCCACGAGACGAACTTCGAGGTGCCCGTGGTGGTGCCGCATGCGCGTGGCGTCGAGAACAGCGCGTTGTCGCCACCCGGGAACTTGAGGCGCAGCTCGCTGAACCGCAGCTGCGGGTTGTCCTTGAACGTGGTCGTGATGTTGCCGTTCGCGTCGACCGAGACCGAACCCTTGAGCTTGATGCGAGGAGCGTCGGCAGCGGTGGCGCCCTCTGGGCTCACCTGCATGTACAGCGCCGGCAGCTCGCCGACGGCGGGCTGCTCACCGAGGTAGATCGAGCCGACGAGCGGCAGGTTCTGGAGCGGCGTGAGGATGGTGACCTCGCCGGTCTTCGACGCGGCCGGGCACGTGTTTTCGACGTCCTGCTGGGTGAAGCCGAATTGCGCGGCCGAGCAGAGCGGCAGGCCGTTCGGTCCGGACCCGGCCTGTGCGCCAAGCTCGAGCCCGGAGGGCAGCGTGACGGTGGCGTCGCGCAGGAGCGCGGTCTTCAGACCGGAAGCCGTCTGGCCGAGGCCGACCTTGACCTCCGTAGCCGTCGGCACGCCCGGACGGCGCTCGGTCGTCTCGACCGTGAGCGACGGAAGGAACGGCAGCTGGTCGCAGCCCGTGAGCTGGATCGGCGACGACGCCATCGTGCTCTTGGTACCAAGGTAGGTCTCAAGCGACACGTCGGCCTTGATCGGGTCGGTGCAGTTGGTGCCCCACTCCGCGAAGTCCTGCGAGAGCGTCGGATGCTCGGCTTTGCTGCCCCACGCGCGAATGCCGATCGACTCGACGTACAACGGGATCGGGTCGGCGTCTGGCTTCAGCAAGCCGTACGTGGGCGACTCTGGCACCATGTCGATGCTCGCTTCTTGGTAGATGTTGCGGGGAGCATTATCGACCAAGGTCCGAACGCGGCCGGATCCGTCGGGCGCAAGTTGGAGGCGCACGATGAATTTCGCTGGCGGGAGGCCTGAAGCGGGCTGCAGGGATACCCCAAGCCGGCCGAGTTCGTTCGGACCGTGCTCAAGGTTGTAGACCAGGCCACCGTCGAGCGCGCCGTTGGTAAGCCTGTTCGGTGAACCGCCGAGCGCGAGCCCGAGCTTCGACGGACTCGCTGATGGATTCGTCGGTTTGATGTTGAGCATCGTGTACGCGCGCAGGAAAGCCGTCCCGACCAACGTCGAGTCATCGCAGAGGGCGGCAACGTACTTTTCGACGGCGAAGTCCGCGGTCGTGCAAGTCGGACCGCCGTCCGGATCGCCGGAGAAGCCGGCCGGCATATCGATGGCGATGGTCTTGAGGTCGTCGTTGTTGATCGCGTTCCTGTCGGCGTCGAGCGCCACATGCGTGGCGGGCGTGTCGGGGACCGGCGGGTCGTCTTGGATCCGGCGACCGTTCGGATTGGACGGGGTGCGGACGTAGTCGGGCTGCACGTTCGGCGTGAGTGTGAAGCCGAAGCAGAGGTCCGTGTTGGCTCCCGCCTGCAGGACCGGAACGAGATCGTCTTTCGACGGGAAGTTCGGGGCGACGTAGCCGGCCGTCGCTGGGTAGCCACCCGAGACGCTCTCCGGCCATCCAGAGCCCCTCAATCCACCGTTCGTCAGCAGGGTGTTGGGGGTGAATGGCGCGGAGGTGCCGTAGATCCGACGGCCTGACGGTTCAGGGGTGCAGAGGCTTCGCTCGTTCTGCACGTCGGTCGGTGTGCCATCGCCGAACGGCGAGGCGTCGACCGGGCTGGCGAAGACGGACTTCAGCTCCACGTCGCCGACGGCCGCCAGGGAACTGGCAGGAGCCGCAGCGAGCGCAGCAAGAGCAGACGCAGCGACCAGCGCAGCGCGCCCCGGCCAGACAGTCTGGCGCGAGAAGCGTCGAATTTCGAGACGGGAGGCGAACACTCAGTACTCCGGTTGGGACACAGGAGGGCGCGCAGGGTGCGGCCCATCACACATACAACACAACCTACCGGAGAACGGAGCGGTCAGGCAGCAGAACGCGGCCCCGACCGCGCCCAGCCGGGGTGCCGAATCGGCTCCGATCGTCTGACCCTAGAACGACCGTGGCCCGAAGCATTGCTGCCCCGGGCCACGAAATCAGTTGTCGGCTGATGCGCCCCGGCCGTAGCCGAGGCGCATCACCGATGCGCTAACGGTGCTGTAAGCACCGATTGCAGGAGGGGCTACCAGCCCCAGCTGAATCCCGCGTAGTAGTAACGCGCGGCCGGAGTCGACGGGCTGGAGCCGAACGGCGAGTCAACGAACACGTCGTAGGTGCCCTGCGGCAGACCTGGCACGACCGCGAGGATCGTTCCACCCAACTTGAACGTGTAGATCGGGCTCGCCGTGGACTTCCCGGTGTTCCGGCTCACGAGCCGGATACCCGTCGTGTACTTCAGGTAGTCACCGGAGATCGAGACCACGCCACCCACGCCGGCAAGGCCGACCTGAGGCGTCATGGACTTGACAACCGGAGCCATCGTCACGTACTTGAAGTCGTCGGCAACGGTGTTCGGCGTCGTTCCGCCCGGCGTGGTGACGGTCACATTGACCGTACCCGTGCCAGCCGGCGAGGTTGCCCGGATGACTTCGGACGTCAGGACCTCGAACTTCGCCGCAGGCGTCGCACCGAACTTGACGCTGGTCGCGCCCGTCAGGTTCTTGCCAGCGATGTAGACCACGGTCCGGCCACCGATGTAGCCCGAGTTCGGAGCGAGCTTCCAGATGGAAGGCGCCGTCGGGTTCGGGGTCGGCGTCGGGGTCGGCGTCGGCGTCGGCGTCGGGGTCCGCGTGGGCGTCGGCGTCGGCGTCGGGGTCCGCGTGGGAGTCGGCGTCGGCGTCGGCGTCGGGGTCGGCGTCGGCGTCGGCGTCGGCGTCGGCGTCGGGGTCCGCGTGGGCGTCGGCGTCGGCGTCGGCGTCGGCGTCGGCGTCGGCGTCGGGGTCCGCGTGGGCGTCGGCGTCGGGGTCGGCGTCGGCGTCGGGGTCGGCGTCGGCGTGGGAGTCGGCGTCGGGGTCGGCGTCGGCGTGGGAGTCGGCGTCGGGGTCGGCGTCGGCGTCGGGGTCCGCGTGGGAGTCGGCGTCGGCGTCGGCGTCGGGGTCGGCGTCGGGGTCGGGGTCGGCGTCGGCGTCGGCGTCGGCGTCGGCGTCGGCGTCGGCGTCGGCGTCGGCGTCGGCGTCGGCGTCGGCGTCGGCGTCGGCGTCGGGGTCGGCGTCGGCGTCGGCGTCGGCGTCGGAGCAGCTCCGTAGGTGAAGTTGTCCGCTGCGGTGTTCACAGACGCACCGGCGGCGCAGTCCACAACGATGTCGACCGCACCCTGGCCCGCAGGCACGATTGCCGTGACTGACGTTCCGGACGAACCCTGCGTGAAGTCGGAGACCTCTGAGCCAAAGAACGTGTTGCAGGAGGTGAGCAGCGTCCCCGTAATGGTGACGGTGTCGCCGGCCTGGCCGAACTTCGGCGACACGGAGGTCACCGTCGGAGCGGTCGGGATCGGCCCGTAGAAGTAGTTGTCGAGCGGCGTCGGCTTGCTCAGACCATTGGCTGGTCCGAGGACGGCGAGGTCAACCTTGCCAGCGGTACCCGCGGGCATCGTGATCGTGACCTGCGTCTCCGAACCGGAGTCGATCGTCGCGAGCGCGAAGTTGCCAACGAGAACGCCAACCGCTCCGGCGAGACCCGTGCCCGTGATGGTGACGGTGTTTCCGCCGCCAACTGCACCGGTCTTCGGCGAGACGCCGGTAACGATCACCGGCGGCGGGTTCGGGACGACCTTGAGGTCATCGATCGTGCCGTTGTCGGCGGTGGTGCCGCCCGGCGTTACGAGGCGAACCTGCGCGATGCCAAGGGGAAGACCGGTGTCCGGCGTGTAGAAGGTCCAAGTGCCGTCGCCCTCGTTGACGAACGGGTTGGTGGCCGGGTCCGTAACGACAACGCCGTTGATGGTGACGGCCGTGACGGTGTCAAGGCCGGTGCCTTCGACGTAGACGATCTCGTCGCCTGCCTGGTAGACCTCGACGGGGTCGAGCTTGGTGATCGACGCGGTGGCAGCAGCGTGGCTAGAGGCCGGCACACCTGCCACGAACATTGCGGCGAGGCCGAGCGCGGCTATCTGCCTGAGCGCTCGTACGCGAGAACGCGCGCCATTGGGGAATCCCCTCATCGGGACTTCCTTCCTTATCTGGGACACATGTTGGGACTTCTCCGTGACTTGGCGGGCTCGAAACGGGATTACCGTTAAGAGATCGCGGTCACAGAGACGCCCGACAATTCCGGACCGGGCGCAAAATGTCAAGGAATCCGTGCGCACCAGCACCAAACTCGATGGTGCGACTCGTGCGCTGGCGCACGCGCGTAGGCGCGGGTAAAAAAGCAGCCCGTCCTCCCCCGCCGCGCAGCCCCGATCAGTAACGGATCAGGGTGTGGATCGCCGACACCGGGCAATGCTCCGCCAGGCGCTCGCGCCCAGCGAGCGCCTCCAGTTCAATCAAGAACACCGCCCCGACAACCTGGGCCCCAGCGCGCGCGGCAAGCTGCGCGAGCGCGTCGACCGTGCCGCCCGTAGCGAGAAGGTCGTCGTGGATGACGATTCGAGCCCCTTTCAGGGCCTCAAAAGGCGCAATCTGAAGTTCAGCTTGACCGTACTCGAGGTCGTAGGCGTGGGTCAGGAGTTCTGGCGGAAGCTTCCCTGGTTTGCGAGCCGGCAGGAAGCCCGCGCCCACCGCGCGAGCCACGGCGGGCCCAAAGACAAAACCCCTCGCTTCTGGAGCCAACACGAAGTCAGGCTCCAACGGAGCCACCAGCGATGCGAGCCCGTCGATCGCGGTCGCGAGCGCGCCGGAATCCATCAGGAGCGGGCTAAAATCGCGAAAGAGGATCCCCGGTTCGGGGAAATCCGGGGTCGAGGTGACGAAGTCTTCGAGCCGCATGGTCATCCGTTTCCCGCCGGGGCCCAGGTTCCCTGCGCCAACGAGGTCGCGAGGACGAGTTTCCAGATGTCGAGGATCGGCGTCGGTACCCGCCTAACCTCGACCTGCCCTTGAGGGTCGACCCACGGTGGCGGAAACGTACTGAACCCCTGCCCGGTCCGCATTGCGGCGGCTTCCTCCCGCCACCCGGACCAGCGGGCATCGGCGAAGAACCCATCGACGTCGCCCTCGAGTGCCCATTCCAGGAGTTCTGCGTGCCCGAATCCGCACCCCATCCACTCAAGGTCGTCCGGCGCAAGGTAGGCAACCTCGCCAACCTCACCCTCAGGTAGACCTCCAGCATTGATGGCGAAGGCTCCGCCAAGCCGGTCGATCGCGACGACCAACGCTCCTGGGATGGCCTCGACCCCCTCGATCGCGCGCCCGTTGAACTCGCGGAGCCCGGGGATGTCGTCGCTGCCCGCTCCGAGGAGCAGGAGCCAGTCGTCCACGATCACCCCAGCCGCATTGCGGGCCAGAGCACCCAGTGCTGAGCGCTCGTCCACACCGTCGAGGGTGCCGAGCGTCGCTTCGCCTACGGCGGCGTCGGCTTCGTGCACGTCCACCAGGTTGCCGGCTTCGTGCATCCAGTCGCGGAGCTGCGGCCAGGCAGGATCGTTCGGGTCGGCGGCATCATCGATCACGCACCCATGATGCCCCAGGCCGGCCGGCACAGTCGAGCGGCAACGCCGTGCGCAGCGAGGAATCGCGCGCGTAGACTCTCCTCGGCCATGCCGCCGACGTCGACCACCATCGCCTGCTCGGGCGCCGGCCAGGCCTTCGGCACCTGCGGGGAACTGGCTCAGGGCGTCCTCCCGGACGGCCGTCGGTTCCATGTGACGTGCCCGATCGACCTGGGGTCGGAGGCTTCGGTACGGGTGCGGCCGGGACCGCGCCTCTCCGTCGTCGCGACGTGGCAAGACGCCGAGAAGACGGTACGGGCGCTGCGACTCGCCGCGCAGCTCCTAGAACTCGGAAACGTCGAGATCGAGGTCGACCGCACCAGCGCGCTCCCGCCGGCCAAGGGGATGGCGTCGAGCACCGCCGACATCGTCGCGGCCGTACGCGCGCTCGCGCGCGCCAGCGGTCAAGACATCGACGGCATGACCATGGCCCGCTTGGCAACGTCGGTGGAGTCGAGCGACGGCGTCATGTTCGATGGCGTTGTCGCGGTGGACCACCACTCCGGTGAACTGCTTCGCCGCTGGGAATGGCGGCCACGCTTTGTGATTGCCACGTTCGTCCCCGGCGCGTCCCGGCGCACCTCCGACGCCGTCCTGGCTGCACAGCACCGCATCGCTTCTGAGTACGAGACGTTGCTGGCTGACATCGATGCCGCCATGCGACGACGGGACATTGCTGCCGTCGCTGCAGCAGCGACCCGCTCAGCCATCTTGAACGAGCCGTTCGTCGCCAATCCGCTCCTTCCGTTCCTTGCCCCGGTCCTCCCGGCGTTCGACGCGCTCGGCCTTTGCGTCGGGCATTCCGGCACCGTCTGCGGGCTGCTGTTCGAGGCGGGGTCCGACGGAGATCAGCGAGCGGCCACCGCGGTCGAGCATCTCCTCCCCACGCTCCCGTGCGGAACCACCTCCCTGATTACGCGGACCCCGGGCTGACGACGCGCGCCGGTTGCGCGAAGCGCCAGGCATAGAGCACGGCCGCGACCGACGTCGCGAGGTTGAGGCTCGACACCCCGGCCTCCATGGGGATGCGCAGTCGCGCGTCGGCGCGCTCCAAGAGTGCGCCCGAGAGACCGTCGCGCTCCGTGCCGAACGCCAAGATCGCGCCAGGAGGCAACGACGCCGGTGACAGCTCGACGCCCTCCGGGTCGATCGCCAGCAGCGGTCGACCACCCGTGTCCGCCGGGAATGCCTCGATCCGTCCGACCGGCATCGCGAAATGCAATCCGGCGGCTCCGCGCACGGCATCGGGGTGCCACGGGTCGCTCGTCCCAGTCGTCAGCACGGCGGCGGCGCCTGCACAGGCCGCGACCCGAACGCACGCGCCCATGTTTCCCATCGTGCGCGGGTCCTCCAGGAGCACCACCGGCGAGGCGAGGCCTGCGGCGAGCACCGACGCGAGATCAAACGCCGGGCGCCTGGCAATCGCCATCACCGCGGTGCGCGGCGCGCGGGGCGCCATCGCCGCCAAGGCCTCCGGAGCGACCTCCGTACCCGACCCGAGCCGCCCCGCAACGTCAGGCGCGAGTGACGCCGCGAGTTCAGCCAAGGCCAGAGGCGCACTGGTCACGATCACCTCAAGGTCAGCACCGAACCGAACGGCGTGCTTGAGCGCGTGGAAACCCTCCAGGACGACGCGTGATGGATCGCGGCGCGCCTGCTGGAAGCGCTGGACGAGAGGCTCGGACACGCCGCCATCATGACGGCCCAGAAACGAGCGGCGGGCGCTGCGACCTGGAGACCGCAGCGCCCGCTCGCCGATTGGATCGTCCGGGCACGGGACGAGGACCCGCGCCCGGACGACGTCTGTGGCCTAGGGGATGACCTCCCCGCGCGTGACGTTCACGTCGCAGGACTCAGAGGTCGACGGCGCAACGGTCTCGCTGCCAGCAAAGGCCGACTGGACCTTCCAGGTGCCAAAGCCGCTCTGGGTCGGGACGTGCGCGGCCGTGAACTTGCCGGCTTCGTCGGTCTTGACCGTCTGCTCGACCGCAGGCCGCGGTGCGGCACCGACCGTCGCAGGCGGCGTGAAGGTGACGTTCACCTCGGCCCCGGCAGCGGCGCCGAGCAGCTGGCCGGTCACCGTCATCGGGTCGTCGTACTGCACGGCCTTCGGGCAGGTCTGCGAGAGCGTGCTCGCGGCCCGATCACTCGGCACCGTCAGCGTCACCGGCGGGTCGTCGGTCGGGGCATCGATCACGACGCTCAGCTCGTTCGGGCGGACCGAGCCGTCCCCGAAGATCGCCGGAACCGTGGCCGCGCCGTCGACCACGAGGGCCTGGCCGACGACATCGCCGCCCTTGCGCAGACCGATGGTCTGGCCGTTGAGTTCCCCAGGCAGGCCGGCGAGGACCACCTGGTAGTTCGGGTTGATCTCCTCCGGCGGCGGGCCGGGCAGCCCGCGGCGCTCGTACTTGAGCACGAGGCCCGGGAATGGGAACGGGAACCGGAACTTCGAACCACCACGCATGCGCATGGTCGGATCGCCGAACAGGTGCCAAATACGCATCTCAAACAGCGTGCTGCCATCACTGGCCGCCGGCGCCAGTCCATTCAGTCGCATCTTGCCGTGCACCAGCGCGTCGCCGAGACGCTGCGCCTGAGCGGGCCCCTCGGACGGGAGCACCGACGGCAGCAGCGCGTCAACGAAGCCGAACCCGAGCTGCGTGTTGTGCCAGGACGGGCTGTCCTCGGTGTCACCGAAGACCGCCACGGCGCCGCCGCCCGGCCGCACCAGCGACCGCGTCGCAAACGACGTGTCGTCGCGGTCATACGCACCGCTGGAGCAGTTGATCGACATCATCACCGGCAGCGCCGTGTTGGTCAGGGCTTCGACATTGGCGGTCGTGAACCCGGGCGTACCCCAGCCATCCGACCAGCCGTGGTCGCGATGGATCGCGAGGAAGACCCCGTCGTTCCACGCGGTCGTGACCTGCACGCCGGTGCCGTTCCAACCGAAGCCGGGCTTCTTCAGTGACGCCGGCAGCGGCGTGCCGTCGTTGAAGAAGCGCGGATCGCTGTTCGCCGGAGCCGGGTCCTCGCCGTAGACACGGGTGACGGAGAGGCCGCGGGCCTCCAGTCCCTTGGAGACGGTCTCCCCGAACTGCGCGAACGTGCGGTCTTCTCGACCGTCGTTGTTGTCGTCCTGGAACTGGGCCGCGACCAGCGCGCGCTGGCCGACTCCCGCGGGAAGCGGGTTGGTCTCGTACGCGATGATCTTGTCGATCGCGGTGCCGACCTCGGCATCGTCCTTGCCTGGGATACGGCCGGAGGCGATGTCGGGCAGGTTGTCGGCGTCGTTGGACAGGGCATACGGCAGGTCGGACGTGGCGCCGCTGATCTCAAACGTCGGCACGAGTTCGTCGTTGCCGACCATCAGGAGGTAGCCGGGCCGCACGCAGAAGAGACGGGTGACGTGGCTACGAACGAACGCCTGAATCTCGCTCGCCGTCGTCCCGGCCCTCCCAGCGCCCGCACCGGTCTCGTAGACGCGCGTGCGAATGCCAGCCAGGTTACGCGCGACGGACAGGCGATCCGCCGAAGCGCGGGTCGAGGGGTTCGTGATGATCAGGAACTCCTCGCCGCACGGACGAGGAATGAACTTGCGCTCCACGTAGAGCTTGCTGATGAGGTCGCCGTTCATCACGCCGCTAGCAAGCGACATCCCGAACTTGTCCCAGGGGCCACCGCCGCCGTCAGCCCCGAAGCCGGAGCCGCCCTTGAACGACAGCTTGATGTCGACCGACCGGTGCACCTGGAGCGTCTTCTTGCGCGGGTCGTACTGCGCAAGCGGGATCTGCAGGGTCGCGATCGACAGGCCGCGCGCACTGCCGACGACGGAAGCGTCGGCCGGCTTGGCCGGGAAGATCCCGCCCTTATACGCGTCGCCTGGGCCGACGAACTTGCCATCCATGAAGGCACCGGCGCGGAAGTTCGGCGCTGGGGTGTCGCTGCCGGCGTCAACCGGATCTGGCTGCGCAGGCACGACGTCGACGCCTGGCAGGGTGTACGACGCCCCAGCGACGGCCGTCGCCTCAAGCGTCGCGCCGTCGGGCACGGCCACTGAATAGGCCGCCACGGGGATCGCCGGCTGACCGGGAAGCTGCGGCGCATCGGTGCCCTTGGCCGACAGTTCCGTCCAGAGCTTGCCGCCACGATCGACCGAGCTGAGGTTCACCTCTGGGAGCTTCACGCTCACGTCGAGGCCGTCGGCGGCGCTCCGTCCGATGGCCGGCGTCGCTTCGAGGACCGTGGCCGGTCCGGCGCCGCCGCCGCAGGCTGCGGCGCGCTTGCTGCGCAGCAGGCGCTGACTCAGCGCGAGAGCACGGGCGTCCGTCGAGACGGCCCTCTTGCGGCTGCTCTTGGGCAGCTTCTGGACCGCTCCGCGGTAGAGGTTGATCGTCTTGATCGCCTCGCATGGCTGCTTGGCCTGCTGCGACTTGATCCGGTTCGCCAGCACGATGAGCCGTGCCCGCTTCGGGGTCTTCTTGCTCAGGGCCTTGGTGCTGCTGACCAGGGCCCTGGACTCACTTGCCGCGGTTGGTGCCTTGGCCGGTGCAGCGCTCGCGGGACCCGCACCGAGCGGGATCACCGCCATCGCCACCACCGAGGCCGTCAGGACTTGTCGTCTCATGTTCGTGTTCTCCTTTGACGCTCAGCAGGACACGTGCGGAGCGAACTCGGACGCTAAATCCGCAGGCGAAGGAGCGCCAACACACCGCGTGCCGGTCTCCCGGCACGCGGTATTTGAACCGAAGATGACTTCGCGGCCAGCGACCGCGACGACCAGGTGCTCGGGTTAGCTCACGTCCCCGGCGCCGAGCGCGCGGAGGGCCGCGATGCCCGGGACGAAGAGGTACTCCCCGCCCTTGGTCGAGACGAACGGCGGCTGCGGCGACAGGTAGAACGGCTGCTCACCCTGGATCACCATGCTGCGTTCGGTGTCGTCCTCGCCGCCCATGAGGTAGTCGGAGTCGTGGCCGAGGCCGAACACGTTGCCGTCGTTGAGCCATTGCACTTGGATCGCCTCGAACTGGCGCGAGATGCTCGCGTTGAAGGCGATGAACACGAGGCCGCGGTCCTTGCCATCGTCCTTCGTGGCGTCCGCCGGGAGCGGTGGGCCGTACGGCATACCGCGCCGAATGATGCGGTGGCGGAACGACAAGGCGCCGTCCCATCCGAGCGCGTCGCGCGGATTGGAGCGGCGCACGTGGGCGCCGATCGGACACTTCCCGCCGGACTCGTCGTCGTCCATGAACCGGAAGTCGTTGGCGCCCTCGGCCTTGCCGTCGAACTCGCCGGCCGGTGGTGCGTCGGGATACTCAACCAGCGGCGCGCCGTTGTCCCAGCGCCCGACGATCTTGGCTCGCAGCTTGGCTTCGTCGCCGCCCTCGTATCGCTCGGCCGCGGCCGCGACGGTCTGGCGGAAGCGTCCGACGTCCTGCTTCAGCTTGCGCCACACCATGTACGTGCCGCTCTTGCCCAGCGGGTCGTCCGGGGCGCTTGGCAACGCCTTTTCCGGATCGTCTCGGGTGTCCTCGTCCGGATAGCCGAGGATGAACTCGCCGGGTGCCAGGGCCCGCCACCGGCCGAACATCTGCGGCACGCCACCGCCGCGTGCCTTGTCGTCGGTGACACCTTCGATCGCCGGTTGAGCGAAGCCGTCTGCGAAGCCGAAGTGCTCGCGTTGGCCAGTCAGCAGATTCGCCGGCTCTTCGTCGGCGATGGCGTGGCCGAAGGTCGACTTGATCGACGTGCGCAGGGGCGCGAGCGCCGCCTTGAGGTCGTCCTGCGTGAGCGCATTGACCGTGACGAGGACGTGCGCGCGGCCGTCCTGGAACCACGGCTCCCAGTGGTCCGGGTGGTTGCGGCCGATGTCTCCCAGCCGCAGGTGGCGATCCTTCATCCCCTGCCGGAACTCGCTGCTGAATGACGCGATCACATCGTCGCGCACGCCGAGGGCCTTCAGCCCGTGCACGGTGAGCGCCACGTTGAGGTGGTGCGAAGGCTTTCCGCTCTTCCACGGCGCCGCGTTCGTGACCTGTTCCGCGAGGCTTGCGATGAACTCGCGGCCCGCCTTCGGTCCGCCGCTCAGCGTGACCCAGACGTAGGTGGTGCAGTCGTAGTCGTTGCCGTACGCGCGGAGGATGTCGCCCTGGATGTCGGTCAGGTCCAGCACGCTGCTGGGCGCCTGCGCACGGCGGTCGTCGGTCTTGGTCATTTGCTTCCGAAGTGGTCGAGGAACTGCCGCTGGAGCTCTTCAGGCGCGAGCTGGTGCTTGCGCACGGCGAGCGCGCGGAGGTCGTCTTGGGCCTTGAGCATCCGCCGCACTTCGGGCACCGTCGTGTGCGGATACGCGGCGTAGAAGAAGCCAGAGTCGATCTGGTTGTGCAGCAGGTACCGCTTCACATCAGCCGGGGCATCGACCTCGATGCCGATGCAGTGGCTCCAGACCTCTTTGATCTCCGGCGCGAGCTCGTCGATCATCTCGTCCAGGTAGGAGTCGCGGTCGCCATCGAAGCAGGCCGAGAAGATCAGGAACTGGCACTCCAGGTCGTCTTCGTCGGCCGGCTGGAAGTCGGTGCCGTTGTCGAAGTTCTCGAGGATCACCCAGCGCGCGAAGTGCGTCCGGGTCACGCGCGCAAATGGGCTCTCCTTGCGCTTGTCGATCTTGGCGAGCGTCTTGCGAAGCTCGGCCTCTTTGCCGGGGTAGATCGGGCAGAGCGCGAGGAAGGCGTAGGCCTGGCCATTGCGGTTCGTGTCGATGATCGCCGTGGCGGTGTCGATGAGCTGTCGGCCGAATTCGACAGGCCCCGGGATCGGGAGGTCCGCCGGGCCGGGGATCGGGAGTTTCAGAAGCATCGCTGCGCCTTTGCCAGGAGTTCGTCGAAGGCCACGGCGAACTCGTCGGGAGTGAGGTCCTTGGCGCGGGCGCGCAAGCCGTCGAGGTGGCCGTCGAGTTCGATCGACTGGTTCACCATCGTCACGGTGGCCGCCGGGTACGCCGCGTAGAAGTGGCTGGCCACGAGCCGGTGGTCGCTGGTCTGGATGTACTTCTTGAAGGGCGCCGTGGGCACCGCGCCCGGGAAGCCATACGAACTCCCCCAGAACAGCGCCATGCCGGGCCGCAGCACGTAGGAGAACGCGTCGATGTACTCCTCCCAGCCGCCGTTGAAGTTGCTCTCGAAGTACATGTGCGGGTGCCGCAGCTTCTGCCTGGGCTGCGGCGCGCCGTTGTATGGCAGCTCGGTGACGAGCGACCATCGAGCGAAGTGGATGAACGACAGCCGCTGCAACCAGAGCAGCGTCTGCGGGAGCAGCTTGGGCTCCAGGAAGGCAACACTCCTCAGCCATGGGACGCCCCATCGCTTGACGGTGCTGAAGACGGTGATTGCGATCGCTTGGCCGTTGACGTTCCCCGGCGGCGTGCCGGTTCCCGTCTCAGGCCCTGGCGAATTACCGGAAGGGCTCATGGCGCGTCAACGCTACGACGCGGGGACTCACACCGTCAAACGCCCTCTTTGATGCACTGGAAACCCGCAGCATTCGAAACGGCTTGCGCGCCTAGATCCCCGGGCACGCCTTGGGGATTCTCGCCCGCTGCAGCTTGGCCGGGCCGGCATACGTCGCGCCTCCCTTAAGCGTGACCGTTGCCTTCGGACCGAACTCCAAATCTTCACGAGCGGCCGTGACTCGGAGCGTCACCGAGGTTTGCCTACGGACGTTTTGGATCTTCCAGGCGAAGCACGTGTCCGGCGATGCCTGACCGATCTTGCGGCCGTCGCTGAGCACGGCGTAGGCGCCGTAGCGCTCGGTCTCCGGCGTTCCCTCACCCCAGATCGCAAACACGTCGGTGCCCTTGCGCACGATGCGCACCTCTGGCACCTTGCCCGGCCGCTTCGGCGGGGAAGCGGTGAACGTGTCGAGGTCGACCACTTCGATCGTGCCGCCGCTCTCGTCGGTGATGGTCGCCTGGAGCGTGCGCTTGCCCTGATACCCGAAGGTCGGGGTGAACTTGATGCGCGCGCACTTCGACTCGCCGGTGCTGTGGCCCGGCGCCTTCACGCCACCGCTGCACGGCTTGCCCTTGGCGTTCGGGGCGACGACCTGCTGATAGTTCTCGCCGACCACGGCCAGCGCGATCTTCTCGCCCTTCTTGATGAACGCGCGCATGTTCACGATGCGATCGTTGTCCTGCTTGGTCACGTCGGCGGTCACGACCGTCGGCTTCGTCTCCTCCGCCTGGACTTCGAGGTCGGTGAGGGTGCCTCCGGGCAGCGACTCGATCTTCCAGTCGCCTGGCGCCGCGTTCTCCGACAGGAACACGGAGGTTTCCTTGTCTTCTGCGCTCTCGATGATGATGAACGACGCCTGGTCGGTCGTCACCGGGCCTTCACTGGAAGCAAAGGTCTTGCCGGTCGGGCTCGTGACCTTGACCTTCGGCGCCGCATCGACACCCTTCACATGCGCGACGTATTGGTCGTTGTTCTCGGGCACGTCGAACACGAGCGGCTGCCCGGCCTGCGCCCGGATCGCCCGCTGGACGCGAATGCGGTCCTGGAACCCGCAGCCGAAGCCGTAGTCGAACTTCGGGCCCTTCGCCGGCTTCTTGTAGAACGAGAACGCACTGAAGGCGATCGTGCCGAAGAACGTCTCGGTCTTCAGGCAGCCGCCCGCGCCGAGATGGGAGACCGTCGCCGACGCACTGGCGCACTGCGCGGGAATGAGCGAACCGAGGTTCAGGCACAGGCTGAGCGTGCCGTCGAGGTTGAACGCGAACGGGTTCGCAATCACGAAGCCCTTCACGCCGCCGTTGAGCAAGATCAAGCCACCCGCCAGCGGCAGGACGCCGTTGACCTCGAAGTCGACGGCGCCCGTGCTGGTGAGCCGGACCTTGCCGTTTCCAAACGGGATGTCGGCGACGCGCATGAACCCGGCGGCCTCGATGAAGAAGTTGCCGTTGCCGAGCTCGGAGTACTGGAGCGACACGTCGCCGCGAACGATGCCTCCGGCGAACCCGAGGCCAGCGTCGCCGCGGATCGTGAGACTCGGCTGCACGCACACGCCGAACCCGACGCGCTCCAGGGTGATGCCCTGGATAAGGGGGATTGCGGCGTTGTCGATGAACCCGCCGCCGTACGCGAACTTGCCTCCGGCGATGCCACCGTACGCGGCGAGTTCCGTGCCGGACTTGGTCGGCAGGCCGATGTGCAGGGCGCCATCGAAGCGCTCCTGCTGCTGAGTGGGCGGGCTGCACTCAAGCGCCGGGGCGCCATTGAGCGAGGGCGGCGCGCAGGCCGCGAACTTGGTGCTCACGTTGGCCGACAGGTACGAGAAGCAAAGGTTCTTGAGCGCAAGCTTGCCGATTGCGGCGTTGGCGACTTCGATCTTGCCGCCGTCCAGACTCACTTTGCCGGTGCTGTCGGTGGTGATCTCCGTCGCTCCGGTGATCGAGCCTTGCTCGCCCGGCGAGGGCTTAAAGATCGACGGCAGCGTGACGTTGATCAGGAACGATGTAGCAAAGCCGCCCGCCCGCTTGCGCAGCAGCACCTGGGCGGCGCCGCCGATCGGAAGGCCGCCGAGGAGCCCGTCCGGAATGGTGAAGCCGGCGAGCACACCTTCCCCGGTGACGGTCGGGTTCGGGAGGGTCAAGAGGAGCGGCTTGTTGATGATCGTGACCGGCCCGAGTTTGACGTTGATCGCGCCGTTCACGCCGAACTTCCCGCCGCGTTCACGTGATCCGGGCACCGGTTCAGCGAGCACGTATTTCACGCCGGCCGGAGCATCCGGGAACGGGATGCCGTTGAGGATGAACGCACCGGTGCCCTCGTAGTGCACGGCGCCAGCGGCGATCGGCACGTTGCCGTCGGTGTAGCCCTGCGTGCCTGCGACAAGCTTCTGCCAGCAGCCGCCGCGCGACTGCTTGGCCTGGATCAGGCCGAACTCGACCACGGTCGGGCACTCACCGGTGTCTTTCGGGCCACGCGGGTCGACGACGGGCTCCGGCGGCGGGGGCGGCACGACGGCCGGCTGCCTGAACTCAAAGCGTTGGGTCGCGACGGCGCCGGTGGAGTCGAACACCTTGATGGTGATCTGGCGCTCGAACGAGTTGATGCCGGTGCCGACGTTGAATTCGATGGTGTGGCGGCCTCTGAGCCCCTGGGTCTCCGGCTGGTTCTCGTCGATGAACTTGGTCTGCTTCGGGCTGATGACGTCGCAGCAGTCGAGCTGGACGATGTACGGCGCCTGATCGACGACGACGTCGATCGTGATGCTGGCGGTGCCGCCTGGGACCGCCGGATCCGGCGCAATCCCTCGGTTGAGGATCTCGATCGCTGCGGAGGCGGGCGCTGCCGCCATGCCGCAGCTGAGGAGGATGGCGACGAGGGCAAGGAGGGAGCGGAGGCCGCCCCACGTGGCGCGCTCGCGCCTCAGCCGTCGGTTCGCTGCCTCTACCTGTCGCGTCAACGGACACCCTCTCGTTTCGTCACGGCCGGGGGAGGCGTGACGAGTTCACCGCAGGCGATGCTGCTCAGTCGGGCGGGTCAGGTCATGAGTGGTGGCCACTCATCTTTTGGCGCGAGGACGCTCACGAGTCCGCGACGGGACGTGATGCCGAGCTTCGCGTACGCGCGGCTGAGGTGGTTCTCCACAGTGCGGACCGTGATGTAGAGCGCCTGCGCGATCTCCCGGTTGGAGAGGCCGTCGGCGGCCATCCGAGCCACGCGGCGCTCGCTCGCTGTCAGCGCGTCGGGGCCACTGATCTGGTGTCGCCTCGGCCGGGCTCCGGCGGCAGCCAGCTCGGCCTGCGCCCGGGTGGCCAACACCGTCGCGCCGCAGCGGGTGGCGAGATCCAGCGCCTGGCGCAGCGGCTCACGCGCGACCGACCGGCGCCCCCGCCGGCGCAGCGCGGCCCCAAAGTCGACGAACGCCCGGGCGAGATCGAGCCGGGCCGGCGACGCCGCCAGGGCCGCGATGCCCGCCTCCAGGAGGTCAAGGCCTTCGTCGGTTTCGTCGGCCAACCCGGCGGTCGCCAGGGCCAGCCCCTGGGCGGAGGGGGTGTCCCATCGCGCGGCGAGCGTGATCTGATCGGCGGCGAACGCCTGCGCCCGGGCGCGGTCGCCGAGCGCAAGGCATACCTCCACGGCGGTCCGCCGCCAGGGCGTGCTGAGGTGCCGAATGCCAAGCCGGGCATCGCGAGACTCGAGTTCCATCAGGGTCTGAAGCGCCGCTTCGGGACGCCCTTGGGCAAGCTGCAGTCGGGCGCGTGCATCAAACGGTGTCCCGAAGTACGTGAGTTCCAGCAGACGCGGCGAGATTCCGGAGCGGTCGCTCTCGCGGGCTGCTCCGGTCATGTCGCCGCGCTCAAGCAGCGCAAGCGTGAGGTAGCCACGCTGAGCTGGTCCGGCGACCGGCTGCCCACCGCGCTCCAGCATCGAGAGGGCGTCGAGTGCCGCCGTCTCGGCTCCGTCGATCTCGCCGCGCCGCCAGCTGCTCACGGAGCGCAGGGCGATCAGGCTCCCAAGCCCGAGGACCGACCCCTGGCGGCGCGCAAGGTCGATGCCCGATTCCAAGGCAGGGCTTCCGATGTCGTAGCGGTCGGCGTCGAAGAGGATGTGCACGCAGTGACTGAACGCCACCGACACCGGGCCCTCAGCGGCGAGGAGCCTGCCCCCGCCCAGTGCTTGCTCGGCCAGCGCGGCGGCCTCACCGATCCGGCCGTCGAGCCAGCGTGCCGCGGCGACCTCGGCCAGCACAGCAAGCTCTGCTGGCGTGCCCCCCGGCACACCGGCGTACTGCTCAAGCCGGTCAACGGCGGCTCGGCCGATGGACGGCGCGAGGACCCCGATGCCCGCTTGGTGTGCGCGCAGGCGCAGCGTCGTCTCGCGGTCAACGGCGCCGCGCTGAAACGGCCGGTCCAGGACCTGGATTGCGCCTTCTAGATCGCCCTGGAACAGCCGGACGCGGGCCGCGACCTCCAGGTACTCAGCGCCCCCGTCTTCCCCGGCCACAAGTTCCGCGGCGGCTTCGAGGTGTCCGCAGGCCTCGTCCAGGTCGCGGCCCGTGAGCGCGATGGCCTCGCCGAGGAGCGCAAGTACCGGGGCCTTGGTTGCCCCGAGCGGCGGCTCGGCGACGGCCCGCTCGAGGTAGCGCTGCGCCTGTTCGGCGGCCCCCTGAGCCAGCGCCGTGGAGGCTGCGGCCAGGAGCGTTTCAACGACGGTGTCGTCGGCGGCAGGCCGGCAGGCCAGCAGGTGCGGCGCGATCCGGATCGCGGGCTGCTGCTCCTCAAGGAGCACGTCGGCGCACCGCCGATGGAGGCGAGAGCGAGCGTTCGCGGCGAGGCGCGAGTAGATCGCCTGCTCCACGACCGGGTGCGCAAACTGGATTGGATGGCCGCCTGCCAGGATCCCGGCACTGGTGAGGATGTCGACGGCGTCGCCGACGCGTGCGTGCCCCCGCTCGATGACCGATTCCAAGTGCCGAACCTCCGCACCGGAGCCAAACACCGACAACGCTTCAGCGACTTCGGTGGCCTCCGGTGGCAGCCCGGCGAGCCGCGAGCGCAGCGACTGCTCGACGGTCTCCGGGCCGAGCGCCTCAACCCGTGCAACCGAGTCGGCAACCGGAGGGACCTCCTCGCGGGCCAGCGCCGCCAGCATCTCCCCGAGCATGAACGGGTTGCCGCCGCTGGCGGTGTGGCAGGCGTTGACGAACGGTGCGTCGGGCTCGCAGCCCATACGGGCCCTGATCAAGGTGCTGGCGCCCGTGACGCCCAGCGGCTCGGGGCGAACGAGCACCGTGTCTGCGCGGGTTCGAATGCCGTTGAGCAGGCTTTCGACCGGGCTGGCGGTAACGGGCGGGCGGGCCGCAAGCACGACCGCGATCGCAAGCCCTTCGAGCCGCGCGGCGAGGTAGTCGATGAATCGCAGGGTCGGCCCATCGATCCAGTGCGCGTCGTCGACGACAAGGGCAAGCGGGCCACGTTCCGCGAGGTTCGACGCGACCCAGAAGAGGCCATGCACCACAGGGAATGGCGAGTCTGGTCCGTCTCCTGACGGCTCCCCCGCGCCCAGCGCCGCGCTGGCGAGCGCTGCCGGCCCGTGCAGCAGCGAGGCATCCCGCAGCACCTCGGCCTCAAAGAGCTGCCGCGCGACGCCATAGCTGTAGTCGCCTTCGAGGGCTCCCCCGCGCGCCGACAGCACGCGAATGCCCGCCGCGACCGCCTGGTCTTTAGCAGCCCCCAGGAGGCGCGTTTTGCCGATCCCAGGTTGGCCCTCGACGTGCAGCAATCGACCAGATCCCAGCCGACACGCGTCCCAGGCAGCCGACAGCCGCGCGAGATCACCATCGCGCTCCAGCAGTGGGGATTCGAAGGGACTTGCGGGGGACAAGTCCTGCGCATCATAAGTGCGAAAGTGCCAGCTTCCAAGAACGACCGAGGCCCTCCTTGCGGAGGGCCTCGATACAGCTACTTCGGAGTAGCGGGGGCGGGATTCGAACCCGCGACCTTTGGGTTATGAGCCCAACGAGCTACCTGACTGCTCCACCCCGCGGCGCGACCAGGCATGTTAGCAAGATGTGATGAGCGAGGGCTCCTGCCCGGGCCGCCGCGCGGCCCTGCCCACGGATTCGGCTCAGTCGGCGCCAAGCTCCTGCACGCGCTCCACGAGACGGTCTGGTTTGGCGCTGAAGATCTCGTCGGCGAGACGCACCGCTTTGCGCTGCAACTTGCGCCGGCGCTTACCGATGAGGGCCAGCAGAACCTCGGCGTCCTCGGGGTCCGCGAACACCCCGGGGCGCTCGTGTACGCGGGTCGAGAGGACCGCCAAGTCATGGTCGTCGCCGATGAAATCGGCCAGGGCATGGGCGTCGCCCGCGAGCGCGCGGAAGCGCTTCGGGGCGGCAATCTCGACAAGTTCGGAGGCGTGCCAGAGGTCCTTCGCCCGCTTGCGCAGCTCGTGAAGAAGCTCCGTGTCGAATTCGCCGTCGGCTGACTCATGCTGCTTCACGAGCTTCAGCCGCTTGCGACCGTGCTTGAAGATCCGCTCAAGCCCCGCGGCGAGCACGTCGGCCGGGTCGTCGCCCAGCTCCCAGGTTTCGATGTCGCCGCGAACAAGTTCGAGGGTCACCAGGACGTCGTCGACCGCGCCGGCGTCGGCGCGCGCTGATCGATCAGCCTCTTCGTAGTCGGCGATCAGCGCCTCCCGCAGGCCGCCGATGCTTTGGGGACGCAGGTCGTCCGGGTAGCGCTCGGCGAGCCCGTCGAGCGTCTGGATCACCACCTGCGCGTCGCGGGCGCCGGCCAGCCGCTGGCCGACGTCGCGAAGGGCCGCGTTGTCGCGCGCAACCACCTCAGCGCCGAGGCCGTCGCGCGCGATGCGAACGATCGCACGGGCGCGCTTGAAGGCCTTCCTCGCGGTGTGCACCGCCTTGCCGTACTCCTCAGCATCGCGGCCCTGCAGCGCGTCGGCGGCCGTATCGACCTGTGCCAACGCAACGAACCGCACGCCATCAAGCACCGACTCACCGTCGAGCAACCCGTGCTCGCCGACCGCCTTGCGATCCGGGGCACCATCGACGGCCAGGCGAGCGTTGCCGTAGCGCTTGTCGCCGGTGACTTCGGGCCGCAGCCATGCCGGCGGGCGGAACGCCTCCGACGCCTCCACCGACGAGAACTCGACCTCGGCCAGCACGAATCCCGTCAGCACCCCACCGAACACGTCGACTTCGATCGTCAGTGCCCCGTCGTCGCCGACGGGAACGCGATAGCGCACCTTCTCGAGCCGGCGGCCAGCCGTGCCGGCCCAGAGCCGCTCGAACCTCGGCGGGTCGATGACGAACTCCTCCTCGGCGCGCGTGAGCCCGTGGCCCTGCTTGATCGTGAGCAGCGTGTGGAAGCCGCGACGGCGCAATCGCACCTCGGCAGCGCTCTCCGGATCGATCGCGAGGTAGCCCTGCGCGATCCGCTCGGACGGGTGTGAGAGGAGATCGTCCGGCAGGCGCGTGACGAGGAACTTGCGCTCGATCTCGGTGCCGTCGCCACGGTGGCGATCCAGGACCGACCGCTGCGAACTCGGTGCGGCGGTGCCTGACTCATCCAGCGACATGCTCTTCAGCCTAGATGCCCGGCCGCCGCGTTTCGGGAGGTTCTTCACAGGCTGGTCATGCGCCGCGAATTCCGGTGCTATTCGACGCCACTGCGACCCCCTTCGGGCATAGGCTGAAGGCATGTCCGCCGCTCCGTCGCCTGTTGTCTCGCCGACCCCACTCACGCCCCTGCGGTTCCTTGAGCGCGCGGCCGAGGTGCACCCGCAGCGCGTCGCGATCGTGCACGGCGAGCGGCGCGTCACGTACCTCGAGATGGCCGCTGAAGCCACCCGCCTGGCGCACGCGCTCCAGGCGTCCGGGATCGAGCCGGGCGACCGCGTCGCCTATCTGTGCCCGAACATCCCTGAGCAACTCATCGCCCACTTCGCGGTGCCGCTCGCTGGCGCGGTGTTGGTGGCGCTCAACACGCGACTGGCGCCGGCCGAACTCCGCCAGATCCTTGACCACTCGGGCGCGAAGCTGCTGGTCGTCGACTCCGAGCTCACGACGAACGTCGCGCCCGTCGCTGCCGACCTGGCCACGGTGCGCGAGATCGTCACGCTCCACGACGCCGCGGTCGAGCACCCGGTCGGCCCGGCGCTCGGCGGCACCACCTACGAGCAGCTCTTGGGGCGAGGCTCGGACGCGCCGCGCTCGTGGGAGGTCGACGACGAGCTGGCGACGATCTCGATCAACTACACCTCCGGCACGACCGGCCAGCCCAAGGGCGTGATGTACACGCATCGCGGCGCGTATCTCAACGCGCTCGGCGAGGTGATCCACTCCGAGCATTCGGCCGCCTCCGTCTACCTGTGGACGCTCCCGATGTTCCACTGCAATGGCTGGTGCACCACGTGGGGTGTGACCGGCGTCGCCGGCCGCCACGTGTGCCTGCGCGCGGTCCGCGGCGACGCGATGTGGTCGCTCATCCGCAGCGAGGGCGTCACGCACCTCAATGGCGCGCCGATCGTGCTGTCGACCCTGGCCGCCGATGACGCCGCAGCACCGCTGGAGTCGCCACTCACGATCAGCACCGCCGGCGCCGCCCCGAGCCCCACGACGATCGGGCAGCTCGAGGCGATCGGCGCGCGCATCGTGCACATGTACGGACTCACCGAGACGTACGGGCCGTACTCCGTGTGCGAGTGGCAGGACGGTTGGCCCGCGCTGCCCGCCGACGAGCGCGCCACGCTTCTGGCTCGTCAGGGCGTCGGGATGATCTCCGCCGACCGGCTGCGCGTGGTCGACAAGGACATGAACGACGTACCGGCCGACGGCGTCACGATCGGCGAGCTCGTGATGCGTGGCAACAACGTGATGAAGGGCTACTTCGCCGATGAAGCGGCCACCGAGGCGGCGTTTGCCGGCGGCTGGTTCCATTCCGGCGACCTCGGCGTAATGCAAGCCGACGGGTACGCCAAGCTCGTCGACCGCGCCAAAGACATCGTGATCTCGGGCGGTGAGAACATCTCGACGGTGGAGGTCGAGGCGGCGCTCATGGCGCACCCGGCCATCGTCGACGCCGCCGTGATCGGCATCCCGGACGACAAGTGGGGCGAGACCCCGAAGGCGTTCGTCGTGACCGACCCGAGCTACGAAGTGACCGCGATCGAAATCATCGAGCACGTGCGGGTGCACATCGCCCGGTACAAGGCGCCGAGCGCCGTGGAGTTCCTGGACGCGCTCCCGCGCACGTCGACGGGGAAGGTGCAGAAGTACGAGCTGCGCGAGAAAGAATGGGCTGGGCAGGACAGCCGCATCAAGGGCTGAGCTTCATGTCTGACGTTCCGACCACGCTCGCGCTCATTCATGGCCTGGGTGCGTCCCGGCGCTGCTGGGACCGCGTCACGCCGAGTCTTACGGCGGCCGGGCTGCAGGTCGCCCCGATCGAACTTCCTGGGTACGGCGAGCAGCGCCGCCGCGCGCCCGCGCGCACGATCGAGGAGATGGCCGAGGCGACTGGCGAGGCCATCGACGCGCTGGGCACCGGCCCGGTCGTGGTCGTCGGGCACTCGATGGGCGGCCTCGTAGCGACGGCCTTGGCCGAGCGGGCCGCGTCGCTCGTCGACCGGATCGTGCTGATCAATTCGTCGCTGACCGTCGCGAGTCGCCTCACGGCCCATCGCGGCTCGGAGGGCCTGATCCGCAAGCCGGTGATCGGCCGGGTCGCCTGGTGGGTCGCGCCGCGGGCGAAACTCCGCAATGGCCTGCGCAGCGCGTTCGCCCCGGAGTTCCCGGTCCCGGATGTCTTCGTCGACGACCTGCGAGCGTGTTCCTGGGCGACCTTCACCCGGTCGAGCGCGGCGATGGACGACTACCTCGGCCGCGGATCGCTGCCGGACCGCCTCGGCGCGCTCAGCACGCCGTCGCACCTGATCTACGGCACGCAGGACCAGCGGATCGATGATGACGCCATCGCTGCGCTCTGCACGGGCGCCGCCGCCAGCCGCGTGACACGCATCGACGATGCCGGCCACACGCCGATGTGGGAGACGCCGCGCGCCGCCGCCGACGCGATCCTGCGGGCCGTCCGCGGCGGCGTCGGGGGTCCTTAGGTGGTCGCCTGCGGTTTGGGCTCGGTGCGGGCGTCGAGCTGGATCTCGCGGGCGGCGTCGGTGATGCCGGCCTTCAGCTCGCGCGTGCGCTCGAGTTCAGCATTGAGCTGCGCGCCGAGAAGAAGGGCGATGTTGGAGATCCACATCCACACGAGCAGCGAGATCACGCCGCCGAGGGTGCCGTACGTCTTGTCGTAGGAGCCGAAGTTCGCGACGTAGAACGCGAAGAGCACGCTCGCGACCACCCACACGCAAAGCGCGAGGATCGCGCCGGGGGTGATGAGTGAGAACTTGGGCAGGCGCACGTTCGGGCTCGCGTAGTAGAGGACGCCGAGCATCAGCAGCACCACGAGCACGAGCACCGGCCACTTGGCGATCTCCCAGATCGTCACGGCCGTGTCCCCCAAGCCGATCGGCCCCGCGACGGCCTCAACGACCGGACCGGTGAGCACGAGCGCGAGCACCACCGCCACGAGCATCAGCACCATCACGAGCGTGACGAGCAGCTGCAGCGGCCGCAGCTTCCAGAACGGCCGGCCTTCGGGCGTCTCGTAGATCACGTTCGACGCGCGCATGAACGCGCCGATGTACCCCGATGCCGACCAGAGCGCGACGCCGATACCGACGAAGAACATCACCCCCGCCGTGCCCTTGTTCGACGTGATCGACTCAATCGGGCCCTGGAAGGTCTCGGCGGCCGAGCCCGGCGCGAGCTCGGCGACGATGTCCGTGAGCGCCTTCGTCGTGGTCTGCGGGTCGCCGAAGATGCCGAGGATCGAGACGAGCGCGATGAGTCCCGGGAAGAGCGACAGCAGGCCGTAGTAGGTCAGTGACGCAGCCCAATCAGTAAGGCCGTCCTCGCTGAACTCCTTGGCGGTGCGCTTCAGCGTTGCGACCATCGAGGTCGATGGGTCGCGACCGTGCGGCGCGTAGTCCCGGCGGCCGTCGTCGGACACGTTCTCAGCGAGCGGCTTGCCCTCGGTCGGCTCGTCCGAGGAGTCGTCGGTCGCCTGCTCGATCGCTGCGCGACGCTCTGCGTCCTTGGCCTCAGCGTCGTCGAGGTGGCCATCGTCGGGGAGGTCTCGGTGGCGTTGGAAGAGGCTCATGGTGTTCCCTCCCACTCTGCCCGACTCGGCCGTCGCGGGGCTGGGCTCGCCCGGGCACTGCCACACCATTCATTCCGTTTCAGAACGCGATTCTGAAACTCACGGCGAGCCGGCGTTAGGTTCGATTCAGCCCTACTGGTGACGCGTCGCGCAATGACGCTTGCGCGATGTGAGTAGGCGGCGCAGCGGACCGGGGGAATCGGACCAGCGCCTTCGTGAAGCCGACAACGGGCACGAGTCGAACGGACACCCGACTCGTGCCCGCGGCCACCGAGACGTGCGGGCCTTAGCGCGGACGCTCAGTGCCTGCGATTTTGCGCCGCGCTTCGCCGTACAGCGCAGCGTGGCGAGCCTCAGGCCCCAGCGATCCGCTTCTTGTCGCGCCGCGCCAGCGCTTTCTGCACGCCGAGGTTGAGGCCGAGCAGCAGGAGGATTCCGAGCAAGAGCATCGTGGCGAGGACGTTGACCTCGGGTGGGACGCCCTGCTTGGTAGCGCCGAAGATGAAGAGCGGGAAGGTCTGGGTCTGGCCGGCGGTGAAGCTGGACACGACGTAGTCGTCGACGGAGAGGGCGGCGGCGAGGACGGCGGCGCTCACGACGCCTGGGGCGATCGTGGGCAAGGTGACGCGCCAGAAGGCCTGCCACTCCGAAGCGCCGAGGTCGCGGGCGGCCTCCTCGATGTGGGGATCCATGCCCTGGAGGCGGGCCTTCACGGTCACGACGACGTAGGAGATCGTGAACATCACATGCACGATCACGAGGGTCGCGAAGCCGGTATTGACGCCGGCCACGAGGAAGAGCCCGAGGGCGCTGGCGCCGAGGACGACTTCTGGCGTGGCCATCGGGATGAAGACGAAGAAGTCGGCCGCGCCGCGCCCGCGAAACTTGTGTCGGACGAGGGCGATCGCCAGGAGGGTGCCGAGCGCCACGGCCATGATCGTCGACACGATCGCCAGCAGGATCGAGTTCTTCAGCGAGCGCGCGAGATCGGGATCGCGGAACGGGTGCGCCCAGTGATCGAGCGTGAACTCCTGCCAGGTGAAGTTGAAGCGTCCGGCCGGCTCGTTGAACGAGAACAGCACGGCCACGCCGATCGGCAAGAACAGGAACAGGATCGCCAGGACGGACCAGAGGCCCAGGCCCCACGTGCGGGCCTTGGCGGTGCGGTCGCCCGCGCCCGCGGGCGCGACGATCTCCGTCGTCGCCTTACCGACAGTCGGTGTCGCAGCCATCAGCCCGCGGCCTCCGTGAGGGTCTTGGTGCCCAGCAGGGCCGAGTAGATCGCGATGCCGATCAGGATGATCCCGATGAGCAGGAACGAGAGCGCCGCCGCGGTCGGGTAATCGAGCACCGTGAGGAAGTTGCTCTGGATCACGTTGCCGACCATGTACTGCTTCGACGAACCCAGCAGCGACGCATTGATGAAGTCGCCCGCTGCCGGGATGAAGACCAACAGCGAACCGGCAAAGATCCCGGGCGTCGCCAGCGGCACGGTGACCCGGCGGAACGCCACGGCGCGCGACGCGTAAAGATCGGTCGCGGCCTCGATCAGCCGGCGATCCAGCCGCTCGAGCGACGCATAGAGCGGTAGCACCATGAACGGCAGGTAGTTGTAGGCGATGCCGCCGATCACGGCCGTGCTCGTCGCGAGCACGCGGCCCTTCTCGCTGACCAAGCCCACATCGCGCAGGCGCTCGACGATCCAGCCATTGTCGGTGAGGAGCAGCTGCCAAGACACCGTGCGCAGCACCTGGCTCATGAAGAACGGCAGCACCACCATGAGCAGCAGGAAGCCCTTCCACTTCCCGGCGCGGTACGCGATGAAATACGCGAGCGGGAAGGCGATGATCAGGTCAATGACCGTCGCCACGCCGGCGTAGCCGAGCGAGCGCCGGATCTGCGGCCAGTACTCGCGGATCGCGTCGGTGTAGTTACTGAAGGCCCAGGTGAGCTCGTAGCCGGCCTCGGGATCGCCGGTGAGCAGCGACACGTTGAGCTGGTTGAGCAGCGGGATCAGGAAGAAGACGAGCAGCCAGAGCAGGCCTGGCAGCGCGAAGTACCACGGGATCAGCCGGGATCGGTTCTTGAGCCGCATCAGGTCAGCCTCCCGTGACCTTGGCGAAGGCCTTGTCGAGTTCCTGGCGCTGCGGACTGGAGAGCTGCGCGTACGAGAAGAACTTCTTCGCTTGCTCGTCCGACGGGAAGATCAGCGGGTTCTCGGCGATCTCCGGATCGGTCTTCGCGAGGATCTCGCGGACGCCCTTCACCGGCGGGATGTAGTTCACGTACGCGGCGATCTTGGCCGCCACCTCCGGCTCGTAGACGAAGTTCATCATCACCTCGGCCGCATACGGATGCTGGACCCTGGCCGGCAGGAGCATGTTGTCGGTCCAAAGGATCGCGCCCTCCTCCGGATACGCGAATCGCAGATTCGGGTTGTCGGCCTGGAGCTGCACCATGTCGCCCGAATAGGCCATCGCGAGCACGATGTTGCCCTTCGTGAGGTCGACGGTGAAGTCGTTGCCGGTGAACCGGCGGAACTGCCCGGCCTTCTCCGCCTTGCCAATCGTCTCCACTGCAGCCAGATGCGCATCGAGGTCCGACTTGGCGGGATCCTTGCCCTCGCCGATCAGGACCGTCGAGGTCGAGTCCTGGGAGTCCAGGAACATCGTCACCTTCCCCTTCCACTCCGGGTTGAAGAACTCCTTGACGCTCTTCAGCTCGCGACCCGTGGCCTTGATGTCGTAGCCCAGCCCAAGCGCACCGGATTGCCACGGCGTTGAGTAGAGGCGCTGCGGATCAAACGGCGGACTCTTGAGCGAGTCCGTCATGTTCGCGACGACGTTCGGCGTGTTGCGCTTGTCGATCGGCGTGACGTACGAGCTGCGCACCCAGCGCGCCGCCATCGGGTCGGTGAGGACGACGATGTCGCGACCGATCGACTTCTCGGCCGAGAGCTGCGGCCGGACCTTGCCGAAGAACTCGTTGTTGTCGTTGATCTCCTCGACGTACTTCACGTGCCCGCCGTACTGCTGGTCGAATTCCTTCAGCACCGACTTGTCCACGTACAGCGGCCAGTTCGCGAACGTCCAATCGCCGATCGGCACCTTCGGGTGGTTGACCGACGCCGCGAGCTTGGCCAGTTCGGCGACGTTCTTCTCGGCGGTGCCCTTGATCCCGCAGGCCGCCAGGAAGGTCGACAGCCCACCGGCCATCGCGATCGCACCGGCACTGCGGCCGAGGAACTTCCGTCGATCGAGCGTGTCGCTCCAGAGCAGCTGCTCCAGATGCGACTCGATCGCCGCGCGCGAGGGCTCAGGCATCGGCGCCAACGGAGACCACGAACGTGTGATCCGGTTCCCAGCTCAGCTCGACCTCGGTGCCGTCCGCGACGGTCTCGGCCTGCTCACGAGCGTTGTTCTGGATCGTCACGATCAGCTCGTCGCCGCCGTCCGTCATCACGTGGTATTCCAGCGACACGCCAAGGAACGCCGACGTGACGACCCGCGCTCGCACCCGGTTGCAGCGTGAGGGCTCCGGGTCGAGGTCGTCGAGCGTGCTGATCCAGACCTTCTCGGGTCGCACGCCAACCGCCAAGTCGCCCGTGGTCGCCGCGATGCGACGGGCCTGCACCTTGAAGTTGATCCCATCGTGCGTGGTGACGACCCTGTAGTCGCCATCGTCCGCCCCGACGGTCGCCTTCACGAGGTTGCTCTGGCCCAGGAAGTTCGCGACGAACGCGGTACTCGGGTAGTCGTAAAGCTCCTTCGCGCTCCCGGCTTGCTCGATCTTGCCGCGGTTCATCACGGCGATCACGTCGGCCATCGTCATCGCCTCCTCCTGGTCGTGCGTGACGTGCACGAAGGTGATCCCGACCTCCTGCTGGACCTTCTTGATCTCGACTTGCAGCTGGCGACGCAGGCGCAGATCCAGGGCGCCGAGGGGCTCGTCGAGGAGGAGCGCGTGCGGGCGGTTCACGAGCGCGCGAGCCAGCGCGACGCGCTGCTGCTGCCCACCGGAAAGGGCGCCGGGGCGGCGATCGGCGAGATGGGAGAGCTGGACCGACTCGAGCATCTCCTGCGCGCGCCGAACCGACTCGGCCTTCTTCACGCCCCGCCGCTCCATCCCGAACTGCACGTTCTTCAGCACCGTGAGATGGGGGAAGAGCGCGTAGGACTGAAAGACCGTGTTGACGTCGCGCTTGTTTGGAGGGCGGTCGGTGACGTCGTCGCCGTCGAGCGAGATCCGGCCGACGCTCGGCGTTTCGAACCCACCGATCATCCGCAGCGTCGTGGTCTTGCCGCAGCCCGACGGACCGAGCAGCGCGTAGAAGGTGCCTGGCTCGATGGTGAGGGTGAGGTCGTCGATGACCGTCACCTCGCCGTAGTGCTTGCTGACGCCGTCCAGGCGAATCTCGCCGCTGGCCCGCGGACCGGCCGGCGGCGTCGCGACCGCACCCTTGTCGAGCCCCGAACCGGTCGGATCGGGGGTCACCTGCTCGGGAGTACTCACGGCTCCAACCTAACCCCCGAGGAGGGCGCCGTCTCGCAATCCATGGCACCTCGTGGACGCTCGTTCTGGCCCCTCGGCCAAAGGCACGCCGAAGGTTGGTTGATAGAACAGGTGCAGGCAAGACGGCCCGTCACTTCGTCCACCCGGCGGCGTGACGGGGCGTCGCGTTTGCGCTCCGAACCGACCCGAGGGCCGCAGCCGATCCGAAGATCGGGCCACGGCCCTCGAGGGTGTGCCGACGCGCCAGGTCAGCGGCGCGATGGCGGGCGACGACTCAGACGGAGTACTTCGCCAGGAGTGCCTTGACGGTGTAGTACGCCGAGCGCACCGAGCCATCGGGGTTGGTAAGGCCGGCGTCGAAGCGGGTCTTGCCGCAGCCGGCGCCGGTCCAGTTGTAGAGGTAGACGCGCTGGACGCCGAGCTTCTTGTACTTCGTTGCGAGCGAGAAGACCGACTTGGTCCTCGACGCGGCGCGCTTGGTATCGCACTTGAACACGGTCTTGGTGGTCTTGAACTCGACCAGGCCGCCCGTCTCGGTGAACCAGAACTTCGTGGTCTTGTTGTACTTGCGCGACGTGTTGATCATCTTCGACGTGAACGTGGTGCGCTGGCGGTTGACATCGCCGTAGTTGTGGATGCCCACGATCTTCGCCCGCTTGCGGAACGTCGGGGTAAGGGCCGCGTAGAACTTCTTTTGGTAGGTGTCGACGCCGCCCTGGTCGAGGAGGTCGAGCGCGACGATGTTGTCGCCCTGGGGCACCGTGGTGTACATCGCCTTGAAGAACTCGGCCGCGCGCTTCGGGTTCTTGTAGGTCGGCTGCGAGGCGTGGTTAGCCTCGTTCCAGGTGCCCCACTCATGCACGCCGCGCGGACCGAAGTTGGCGACGATCCGCTTGAGCTGCGCGGTGTACGCCGCGACCGTCGGCAGCTTCGCCTTCTTCGCCGCGAAGTTGTCAGTCGAGAGATGGAAGAGCACGGACACGCCGTTGGCCTGGGCCTTGTCGACGAACTCCTGCGCGCGATCACGGGCGAAGTCGTCGTCCATTCCGTTCCACGGGAAGAAGTAGCGGGTCTTCTTGAGGCCGAGCGCCTTGTACTGCGGGGAGTCAAACATTTTGCTCGCCTGATCGCCGATGCCAATCGTGATCGACGACTTGGCCGCCTGAGCGGGCGAGCTCAGCGCTCCGAGCGCGATCAAAGCGAAAAGGGGAAGCAGGAGGATCCTGAGTCGGTGCATGTGGGTTCCAAACCGTTCGGAGGGTTGGCAGTTGCGGAGAAGCGCCTGCATGGCGCTCCGCCGCTCGGGCGTCGCACGACCGGGGGTCGAGCGACGCGGGCGATGGACAGGGCGGGCCGTGAAGTGGTGCGCCCGCTCCAGCGTTGGAGTCGAGCGACTCAGACCAGCTTTACCAGCATCTTGCCGACGTTGGCGCCGGTCAACAGGTCCAGGAACGCCTGGGGTGCGGCCTCCAGCCCTTCGCGCACCGTTTCACGGATTTCCAGCTTTCCGCTGCTGAGCAGGGGCGCAACGACTGAGAAGAACTCCGGCAGCAGGTCGTCGTGGTCGCTCACGAGGAAGCCTTCGATCCGGAATCGCTTGACGATCAGGTTCGCAAGGTTGCGCGGGCCCGGCTGCGCTTCCGTCGCGTTGTACTGCGAGATCATCCCGCAGACGGCGATCCGCCCATGGAGCCGGATCGCGCTGATCGCCGCCTCCAGATGCTCGCCGCCGACGTTGTCGAAGTAGATGTCGATGCCGTCCGGCGCCGCCTCCTTGAGCTGGCCGCGAAGGTTGCCCGCCTTGTAGTCGATCGCGGCGTCGAAGCCGAGATCATCGACGAGATGACGGGCCTTCTCGGGACCGCCTGCGCTGCCGATCACGCGGCTCGCTCCGAGTTCCTTGGCGAGCTGCCCGACCATCGAACCGACCGCGCCAGCTGCCCCCGACACGAACACGATGTCGCCCGGCTTGAACGCCGCGATCCGCGTCAACCCCGCGTAAGCGGTCTGACCCGTCATGCCGAGCGCCCCGAGGAAGGTCTGCGGCGCGGCCAGTGACCGGTCGAGCTTCACCGCGTGCTTGCCCTTGAGCACGGCGTGTTCACGCCAGCCGAGGCTGTGCACCACGAGATCGCCCGGCTCAAAACCGTCGGCATTGCTCTGGAGCACCTCGCCGACCGCGCCGCCCTGCAGCGGCTTGCCGAGTTCGAACCCGGCGACATACGACTTGGCCTCGCTCATGCGCCCCCGCATGTACGGGTCGACGCTCATCCAGTCGTTGCGGACGAGGATCTCCCCGTCCCCAGGGTCACGCAGCTCGCGCGCCTGAAGCTGGAAGACGCTTGAGGTCGGAACCCCCACGGGGCGCTGGGCGAACAGGATCTCGCGAGTCTGGGTCGGCATCCGCCGCACGGTACATCGCGAGCCGGTTCTTGCCTGCACCCTTGGCGCGATACATCGCGTGATCGGCGTAGACGAGGGCTTCGTCGGCGGTGATCGCGTCGTCGAGCGGGACGACACCGATGGAGACCGTCACCGGGCTGTCCGTCGCAAAGGGCGCCGAGGCCGCGGCGACCGCCGCCACGAGCCCTTCGGCGACAACCTGGGCCTGGTCGGCGTTCTCTCCCGGCAGGATCACCGCGAACTCGTCGCCACCCAGCCGCGCCACCACGTCCGTCTTGCGCAACCGCTCAGACAGCGCGCCGGCCACGCCGACGAGCAGCGCGTCGCCGACGGCGTGACCGTGGTGGTCGTTGACCGCCTTGAAGCCATCAAGGTCGAGCATCATCAGTGCACCGCCGGTGCCGTACCGCCGTGCGCGCGCGAGTTGAAGATCGAGTTCGCGCTCGAGCCCTCGCCGGTTCACGAGTCCGGTGAGCGGATCGTGATGCGCCATGTGCTTGAGCCGCTGTTCGTACCGACGGCGCTCGCTCACGTCCTGCACCTGCATCAGGATCTCGGCCGGCTTGCCGTCCTCATCGAGGATCAGCGTGATCCGCCCCTCCGCCCAGATCTCGTGGCCGTCCTTGTGGGCCATCCGGAACTGCATGGCGGCCGTATCAACCTCGCGAGCCAGGAGCGTCTGGAAGTGTTCCTTGGACTCCGCTTTGTCGGCGTCGGCAACGATCGTGTAAGGCGCGTGGGCGCACATTTCCTCGGCGGTGTAGCCGGTAATCGCCGAGAACGCGTCGTTGACGCGCTCAAAGCGTCCATGCATGCCGATCACGCCGATACCGATCGGTGCCTGTTCGAAGGCGACGCGGAACTGCTCGTCGGCGAGGCGACGGCCGGTCTCCGCCTCGTGCCGCGCGGTGATGTCGATGCCGGTCGCAAGGTAGCCGCCCGGGCCGCCGTCATCACCGGCTTGGAGGGCACCGCGCAGGGTCACCCAGCGCACTTCACCGGACGGACGCACGATCCGCGCATCCCGCTCGTAGGGCTCTCCCGTCGCGAAGGTGTGCTCCATCGCCGCACCGATCTCGGCTCGGTCGTCGGGATGAAGCACGTCAAGGTCAACAGACTCCGTCGGGACGTCCATGCCGATGCCCATGATGCGCCGGAACTCGGCGTTGAGGAAGGTCAGGTTGCCTGACGGGTCTCGGTGCGCGACCCCCACAGGGATCGAGACCGCCAGCGTGCGGAACATCTCTTCGCTCGACTGCAGCGCGGCCTCGGCCAGTCGCCGCTCGGTCACGTCGATCAGGGTGCCGTGGTACGACAGGACCGAGTCGTCGTCGTCTTCACGGCTGGCGATGCAGTCCACGACCACGCAACGCACCTCGCCTCCTGGCCGCACGATTCGGTGCTCAACGCCGGCGCCGTTCAGGAGCTGGACCTCGTCGGTCGAGGGGTCCACAACCCGGTCGCGGTCTGCTGGGTGAATGCTGCGCTGATACGCGGTGGCGATCGCCGCCGCGCCGGCATGCGGCACGCCCAGGATCTCAGCGAACCGCTCGTTGGCAAAGAGCCACCGGCCGTCGGCCGACATCTTGAAGACTCCGACGGGCAGCGCCTTGAGCAGGGCCTGAGACTCACGCTCGCTCTGTGCTTGGGCCCGTTGGGCGTTGAGTCGGTCGGTCACGTCCGTGACGGTGCCGAGGAATCCGAGCACGTCGCCGTCGGCGCTGCGGAGCGTCCGCGCGTGACCAGAGACCGACGAGATCGTGCCGTCGGGGCGCTGGTAGCGGAAGTCGTGCGCGAACTCCCGCCCCTCGACGGCCGAACTCATCCACGCGTACGTGACTCGCTCCCGATCCTCCGGGTGCACGGCGCTCGTCCAACCGTCGCCGTAGGCCTCCTCAGGCTGCAACCCGGTCAGTTCGCACCACTTGGGATTGACGGAGATGCATCGACCCCGCGCGTCGGTCTGAAAAACCCCGACGGGGGACTGCGCCCATAGCGCGTCCAGATGCTCGTGCGTGGCGCCGCGACGAGCGAACGGACGTCGGATCCTCATGCACAGGTGATCGACACTGATCAAGAGGACCAACCAGTAACTGGCCGGGTATACGAGATCCGCCGACGTGGCCAGGGGGCCTTCGGCAGAGGGCCTGCACGAAGACTGTCCAGTGCACGCCGGGAAACCGTCTAGGCTCGGGCCAGGTAATGCGCATCGGCGTCGTCGATATCGGAACGAACTCCACCCGGTTGCTGATCGCGGAGATCGACGACCAGGGTCGCGTCAGCGAACTCGATCGTCGCTCGACGGTCACGCGGCTGGGTCGCGGCGTCGACGCGGACGCCCGCCTGGGCGAGTCCGCCATGCACGACACCTGGCAGGTCGTCGACGACTACCGAGCCCGCATGCAGGAGGTCGGCATCGACAAGGCCGTCGCCCTCATGACGAGCGCAGTCCGCGATGCGACCAACGGCACCGCCTTTGCCGAATCGATCCGCGACCGCCACGGCATCGCGCCGATGGTGCTCACGGGCGAGCAAGAGGCCAGGCTCACCTTCGCGGGTGCCACGACCGGCCTCAAAGAATCCGGCGCCGTGCTCGTCATCGACGTTGGCGGCGGCTCGACCGAGCTGGTGATCGGGCGCCAGGGGCGCGTGCATTTCCACACCTCGACCCAGCTCGGCGTGGTTCGCCAGGGCGAGCGATACCTCGAGCACGACCCGCCGACCGCTTCTGAACTCTCCGCGCTGGCCGCCGAGGCGAAAGCAATCATCGGCGCCTCCCTCCCGCGCGGCCTCGACCTTCCTTCGCTGCGCGGCATCGCCGTCGCCGGCACCGCTACCCAGGCTGCGGCGATCGAACTCGGACTCGTGCGGTACGACCCGAGCCGTGTCCACGGCCACGTGCTCTCGCGCGCGACGCTGGCCTCCCAGCTCGACC
Source organism: Solirubrobacteraceae bacterium (assembly GCA_032119595.1). Classification (GTDB taxonomy): domain Bacteria; phylum Actinomycetota; class Thermoleophilia; order Solirubrobacterales; family Solirubrobacteraceae; genus JAGIBJ01. Next base: position 40,564 of record JAUMBQ010000006.1, read on the forward strand.
ACCTTCGCCAGCTCCCGCTCGAGGAACGCCAGCGCGTCCGCGGCGTCCATCCGGATCGCGCGCTCGTGATCGTCCCGGGTCTCACGATCCTGCTGGCCGCCATGGACGCGTTCCGCTTGCAGGAGGTCACCGTGTCCGAACACGACATCCTGCTCGGCGCCGCCCTCGGCCTCGCCAAGCCGACCGCGCCGGCCACCAGGCCGTAAGCGCGTCGCCGCCGAGCGGCGGCGACCAGCGCTGAGCGGCCATTTGGTGCTGCCCCGACAACACCAAACCGCCGCTCACCCAGGGCGCGCCGCAGCGCGCACCCGCCGCGGACGGCGTCAGCCGAGGTTTGCCTTGCGCGGGTACTTCGTCGTTGGGTCCGTGAGCACGTTGAGGAGCGCCGGACCGGAACCTCCGAGCGCCTTCTCCAAGGCAGGCCGCAGGGCACTGGGCTCGCGGACGAGTTCGCCGTGGCCTCCAAGCGCCGTGACCAGCTGGTCGTAGCGCGTCTCTGGGATCAAGTCGGCGGCGAGGGAGTAGCCGTAGATGAACTCCATCGGGTGCTTTTCCAACGCCCAGATGCCGTTGTTGCCCATCACGCCGACGACATGCACGCCGTGGCGCACGAGCGTGTCGTATTCGATGGCGCTGAAGCCGAACGCGCCGTCGCCATAAAGGATCACGACCTCGCGATCCGGATGGGCAAGTTTGGCGGCGAGCGCGTACCCAGGGCCAGCGCCGAGGCAACCGAACGGGCCCGGGTCGAGCCAGGTGCCGGGCTCGTAGCGATCGAGGACCTGCCCGGCGTAGGAGGCAAAATCGCCGCCGTCGCAGATCACGATCGCGTCGCGACCGAGCACGTCGACGAGGTCGCCGTAGATCCGCATCGGGTGCAGCGGCACCTGGTCGCTGGTCAGCTCGGCGCGCTGCGCCTCACGGGCCGTCGTCTCGGCCTCACGCAGGGCCGCGAGGTTGGCGGCGTCGTGGCCGCTTGCGCCAGCCATCGCTGCGGCCAGCGAATCGAGCGCGGCGGCGATGTCGCCCACGAGCGCGACGTCCGCGGCGCGCGGCGGCTTGGCATCAAAGGGCGCGCGCTGAAGCGTGATGATCGTCGTCTCCGGCCCGAACGAGCCGCCGAAGCCGAGCCGGAAGTCCATCGGCACACCGACGACCAGGGCCACGTCGGCGCCTTTGAGCGCCTGCGAACGCACCCGCGAGAACGCGAGATCGTGGTCGGCCGGAATGCAGCCGCGCGCCTGGCCGTTCGTGAAGACCGGCGTCCGCAGGGCCTCCGCGAACGCGACGAGCTGCGTCTCGGCGTGGCCCCAGTAGAGGTCGGTACCCGCCATCACGACCGGCCGCTCGGCGGCGCGAAGCAGCGCGATGGCCCGTTCCAGATCGGCGCCGTCGACCGGCGACTCTGCCGGCAGGGGCGCGGGCGCCGCCGTGCCCGGCTCGGCCTCCATGAAGACGTGATCGAGCGAGATGTCGAGGAACGCCGGGCCGCCGGGCGGGCCCTGCGCGGCGGCGAACGCTGCATCGAGCGATGGCTGGATGTCGGCCGGGCCTTCAGCGGTGTGTGCGTATCGGGTGAGGGGCGCGACGAACGGAAGGTGATCGATTTCCTGGAGTGACCCCTGACCCCAACGCATCGCGGGGGCGCGGCCACCGATCACGACCATCGGGCTGCGATTCGTGAGCGCCGAGCCCATCGCGCTCATGCCGTTCGTGACCCCGGGGCCAGCCGTCAGCGCGGCGACCCCTGGGGTGCGCGTGACCTTGGCCCAGCCCTCAGCCGCGAACGCGGCCGTCTGCTCGTGGCGGACGTCGATGAGTGAAAGGCCTTCACTCTTGATTCCGTCATACAGCGAGAAGAGATGCCCGCCGGAGAGCGTGAAGACCGTCTTGGCTCCATTCGCCGCCAAACGGGCCGCTGCAAGACGGCCCCCGTGCTGAATGTTCGACATCATTTCTCCGGTTTCGCGCGTTTGCGTCCCCTGAAGGGGGGATATTCGTCCAACGTTTGGCCTGGAAAGCCGTATTTGACCACCAAACGTCGTGTCACCATGAGCTTGGCACGTTATGGTGGCCTGAAGTTCGTGCGAGACCTACCAAGGTGGCCTCGCCGTTCATCGCCATTCGCTCTTGGGGAGGAGCTCACGGTGACCGCGCTAAACAGCAAAAGACATCCGTACAATCAGTGGAGCCCAGATGCCCGCGCGCTAGATCGCGTCGGGGATAAGTGGACTCTGCTCATCATTCGAGACCTGGCCGATGGGCCACGCCGTTTCGTCGACCTGCAGCGAACGCTGCCGGGGATCTCGACGGAGCAGCTCCGATCTCGACTCAATCGCATGGTCGACGATGAGCTGCTCACGCGCAGCCGGTACCGAGAGGTGCCGCCACGGGTTGATTACGAGCTCACCGAGGAGGCCCGCGCACTGCTGCCGGCCATCGCGGCGATCGCGCGCTGGGGCTACCAGCACGCGTGGGGCGAAGCGCTCTCGGGCGAGCACGTCGACATCGGCGCAATCCTGCGCGCGACCGTTGGCGGCATCGTGACCGAGCGCACCGGCGAGATCGACTGCGTGATTCTCAACGAGACGCACGGCGAGACGCGTTGGCGCATCGCACTGACGGAGGGCAGCGGGCGACTCATCCGCGACCTGGATGCGGAGCCGGCCAGCGCGCTGATCGGCGACGAAGACGCCTGGCGCGCCGCGCTCGGTCCGGCCGCCAAGCACGACGCCCTGCAGATCGCCGGTGATCGCGAGCTCGCGATCGAGGTGCTCGAGCAGGTCTCTGTCGGCGGCCCCGTCGAGGCCAAAGCCACCACGTAGGCACGGCCGCGTCCATCGGACGACCTTCAAAAGCACTCCTGCCGCAACTTTTTCGCGGCAGGAGTGCTTTTGCGTTCGTGCGTCGTTCCGCTCTTGCCTGGGTCCTCTCACTGATCGCGGCCGCCGCGCTCAGCATCGCGGTGCCCTCCACCGGATCGGCCGCGACCAGCACGGTCCGGTTCGGCATCGGCGATCAGCACCCCGCGATGTTCAACGATGCACGATGGTCGTCGATGGGGCTCAGGATCACGCGGTACTTCATCCCGTGGGACGCCGCTGGCGACGACTACGAACTTCAGCGCGCCCTGAACTTCGTCCGCGCTGCGAGAGCAGGCGACGTCGAAGTCCTGCTTCACGTGACCGGGCGCATCGTCGACGGCACCCGGGAGCCGCTCCCCTCCCGCGCTGCGTACGGCCGCCAGATCACGAAGCTCATCGCGATCTTCCGGCCCCTCGGCGTGCGGACTTGGGGCGTCTGGAACGAGGAGAACCACCCCACCCAGCCGACCTTCGGCCGCCCGGACCGCGCCGCGCAATTCTTCCTTGAGATGACCGCACGATGCCGCGGCTGCACCGTCGTCGCGCTCGACTTGCTCACGCAAGGCGGGATTCGTTCGGTCGGCGTCGCCAGCTACCGCGGCTACACCCGCCGCTTCTTTGCGGCCCTGGGCCGCAAGGCGTCACTCGTGAAGGTGATCGGCCTGCACAATTACGGCGACCTGACCGTCTCCAAAGGCGCCGTCCTCTCACGCGATCTCATCACCTACGCCAAGCGATTTTCCCCTCGTGCCCGGTTCTGGATCACGGAGAGCGGCGGGATCGCGTCCAACCGCAGCCGCGTGTGCAGCGAGAGTCGCCAGGTCACCGGCACGACGCGGATGTTCAGCCACGCCGCAGCCCTGGCCAAGGACGGCGTCGATCGGCTCTACATGTACAACTGGACGGCCGAACAGTGCCGCGACCTGCATGACTCCGGCCTGGTCCGGGAGGACGGCTCTGCGCGCCCAGCGCTCGCCGTCGTGCAAGAAGGCTCGCTGCGCTTCTCTCGCTAGCGCCGCAGCACGCCTTCACGCGCGAGGGCCCGGTTACGCAACCGCCCACGCGTCCGCCTTTGTTCAGCAGCGCGCAACTTCCCGGCGTACCCTGGGTTTGAGAGGAAGACGCGCTCAGGATCGGCTTCGCCGCTGCAGCCTGCGCCCTCGATTTCGCCGATGAACACCCCTGACACCACACTCACTGGCCCCGGCACCGCACGCGGCGGCCGTGCCTCCTCCGCGCTTCTCAAGCTGCAGGCCGATGAGCGGCTCGTCGCGCATGTGCGCCGCGGCAACGAGGCGGCTTTTGAGGTGCTCGTGTCGCGGTATCGCGTCCGCCTGCTGGCGTTCTGCGGCCACATGCTCGGCTCGGGCGCGCGGCGCGACGCCGAGGACGTGCTCCAAGAGGTCTTCGCCTCGGCATACCGCGCGATGCTCGGCGACACACGCCCGATCAACGTTCGCCCGTGGCTCTACCGCATCGCGCGCAACCGGTGCCTCAACCACCTTCGTCGCGACCCGATGCCGAGCATCGAGGGCATGGAACTCACGGTGGTCGACGAGCGGATCGGTACCGCCGAGACGGTCCACCAACGCGCCGAGGTTCGCCAGCTCCTCTCGGACATTCAAAACCTGCCGGAGACGCAGCGCACGGCGATCTTGCTGCGCGAGATCGACGACCTCTCTTACGAGCAGATCGCGATGGCGATGGACAACACGGTTGCGGCCGTCAAGTCGTTGCTCGTGCGTGCGCGCGTCGGCCTCGCCGAGGCTGCAGAGTCGCGACGGCTGTCGTGCGACGAGGTTCGCTTCGAGCTCGGCCAGCACGCCGAGGGACTCGTCGACAAGCTCACGCCGCCGACGCGCCGCCACCTCAAGGACTGCAAGAGCTGTTCCGCCTTCCAGCAGGACCTCAAAGACACCAACAAGGCACTCGCGATGCTGGCGCCCGCGTTCGGGCTTGTCTTGCTCTTCAAGTCGGTCCTCGCAGGGCACGCCGGCACCGGTGCGGCTGGCGGAGCCGGCGCTGCTGGCGCCGCGTCGGCCGCAGGCGGTGGCCTCATCTCTATCGGCGGTGTCCTGTCGGCCAAGACGATGACCGGGCTCGCCGCTGCGATCGCGGTCACGGGAGCAGCCGTCGAGGTCAAGCACGTCGCTGCGCCGCAACGGCCGGTCGCCGTCACGCAGCAGGCCTCGGCAACCAAGCCGGTCGCCGTTCCCAGCGCGCCTGCCACCAACCCGACCGGCGGCGTCGCGCTTCCAACGGCCGACTCGGCGCCGGCAACGGCGGACAAGCCAAAGGCCACCACCGCTCAGGCTCGCGCAGCGCGGGACGCCGCGAAGGCCACGACGCCGGACCCAACCACGGTCACGGTCGCGCTCGGCACGACGCCGAGCACCGAGCCGGCCGCCGCGTCAACGCCTGGGTCGACGCCCTCCACGTCGCCGACGGTCGAGACCCGGGAAGGGACCGCCGAACTGCCCGACATCGAGGATCGCTCGGACGCGACGACGGTCCACCCGCCGGTGAAGCTCCCGGTGCCGGTCCCGCCTAGCCTGCGCCCGAAACCTTCCGAGCCATCTCCGCCGCCCACACCAGCGCCGGCTCCCGCGCCGGAACCGGCCGCGTCGCCGCCGCCGGTTCCGGTTCCGGTTCCGGTGGTTCCCGACCCGTCGACACCGGTCAGCGATGTGCTCGAGCCGGTGACCGACGTGGTCGCGCCGACCTCCGGCGACTAGGCCCAGCCCAGCCGCCCGCGCCGCCTGGGACTCAGTCGACGAAGACGAGCGAGCGCATCGGTCGACGCAGGTCGCCCTGACGCCCGACCGCGCGCGGACCCGAGATCTTGCCGCCCTCTACCCGCTGCTCCTCGCCATCCATGAGGAGCGCGGCGCGCTCGCCGTCAACGTCAGGAACCACGACGGCCGCTCGGCCGTACCAGGTCGCTCCGCCGCGCTTGGCGACGTACGACAGCTGATACCCCGGATTCGGGCCGACGTTCACGAGCCCTTCGTCGGCCCAGCGGACCGATCCGGCGTCGAACCTAGCGGCGACCGTTTCCTTGACGCGCTGACTGGCCAGCGGCAGCGCGCCGGTAGGCGAGCCCTCGTACGCAGCGAGCTGCAGAGGCGTGACAATCAGGCGAGAGCCCTGCGGCTCGGCCTTGTGATCGGTCAGCTCGACGCGCTCAGCGGAGCTGGCCACGACGCGCAGCTCTCCACGCGCGTAGTCCATCTTGAAGCCCGGGTTCCCCTCGACACGTACGCTCGCGCCTCCCCCTTTGGGCTTCCCGGGGCGCAGCACCGTCAGCGCCAGCACCGCCGTCAGCGCGCCGGCGGCCAGCACGGCCATGCCGACCCACGCCCAGCGCGAACCGCCGCGTGCGGCCTCGAACAAGGTCGGATCAGGATCAAACGCAGACTCGTCCGCGGCCAATGGCAAATCCTCGTCGTGCGGCGCTGGCGCCAGCCCGGCCTCGCTCACGCGGGGCCGCCCGTGCCTTCGTACGTGTCGAGAGCGACGAGCGTCTGGGTGCGCGCGACGCCGTCGATCGAGTTCAGCGTCTCGGTGATGACGGTTCTGAGCTTGTTGTGCGCGTCGACATCGATCGTCACCACAAAGTCCCACTCCCCCGTGACGCCATAGACGCGCCGCACACCGGGCAACCCCGCCAGCGCCGCTCCCAGGGTCTGCATGGCCGTTCGCTCGGCCTCGATCAACACGACGGCGGATGCGTTCACAGCTCGGTCTCCTCACCCGGGGCGAGCACGATGGCTCGCTTCCCGGCTGCTTCGACGTCAGACGCGAAGGCGCCGGCGTCCGTTTCGATGGGCGGAAAGGTGTTGTAGTGGCAGGGGATCACGACGGGAGCCCCGACGAGTTCGACCGCACGCGCGGCGTCGTGGCGATCCATGGTGTAGTGGCCGCCGATCGGCACGATCGCGAGGTCGAGCGTGTCGCGCTGGCCGGGTAGGACGAGGTCGCTGAAGAGGCAGGTGTCGCCGAGGTGGTAGATCGTCTTGCCGCCGATGTTGATCACGAGGCCCGCCGGCATGTGCGCGGTGCCGCTCGGCGATACCGCCGTGTGCCAGGCGGGCACGAGCCGCACCCAGCCCCAGTCAAAGTCGATGGTGCCACCGAAGTTCGGATCGCGCACGTCATGCCCATCCGGCAGATTGCCCGCGATCTCACTGGCCAGCTCGACGATCGCGAGCACCGTCGCGCCCGTGCGAGTGGCGAGATCGACGGTGTCGCCGAGGTGGTCGCCATGGCCGTGCGTGAGCAGGATGACGTCGGGCTCGACCTCGGCCGCCGTGACCGCCGCCTTTGGGTTCCCCGTGAGGAACGGGTCGATGAGCACGGTGGTGCCGTCAACCTCGATCGAAAACGCAGCGTGGCCCAGGAACTTGATCGTGACGCTCATGAGGTGCTTTCGGTGACGGAGTGACGGGTGACGGCGAGCGGCGGCTCCGGTGGCGGCCCTTCATGGAGTTCCAGCTCACGTGCGAGTTCGATGCCGACGGCCACGCCGACCAGCATCGCTACGCGGGATTGTTCGCCGACGAGACCGAGCACATTCGCGCGAACGACATCGGGCGTTCCGGCGGCGAGCGCCTTGTCGATCTCGCGAGCGTCGTCCTCGGAGTTCCAGCCGCCGCCGGCCATCGCCTCGATGAGAATGCGGTGCAGCCCGGGCGCGGCCAGGCCCACCAATCGCTCGGCCGCGTCGAAGCGACCGGGTTCCCGCAGGGCCTCGAGCGCCGCCTCGAGCTCGGCCGGAGTCACAGAGTCGCTTGCCATACCCGCCGATCATAAGCGCGACGCTCAAGGACAGCCGCAGCGAGATGGCTGAGGCGCGCCCCGAGTCCCCCGTGCGACCAGCGCGCGACGATGCGCGAAGGCCCCCCACGTCCGTAGACTTCGGGCGCATCACCAGTCACATCACAACGGAGGATCTCGGTGTCCACAGCTGAACTGACGAGCTCAAAGCTCGAAGAACTGCTCGGAGCGGACGCCGAGTCCCTGCTCCAGCACACGTCGGAGACGATTCCGGCCTCGAGCCTGCATCTTCCCGGCGCCGACTTCGTCGACCGCATCTATGCGCAGACGGATCGCAGCAACCAGGTCCTCGTGAACCTGCAGCGCCTGTTCGACCACGGCCGTCTCGGCGGCTCCGGCTACGTCAGCATCCTGCCGGTCGACCAGGGCATCGAGCACTCCGGCGGCGCGAGCTTCGCTCCGAACCCGGCGTACTTCGACCCCGAGAACATCGTGAAGCTCGCGATCGAGGGCGGCACCAACGCGGTCGCCTCCACGCTCGGCGTGCTCGGCTCGGTCTCGCGCAAGTACGCGCACAAGATCCCGTTCATCGTGAAGGTGAACCACAACGAGTTCCTGTCCTACCCGGATAGCTTCGACCAGATCAAGTTCTCGTCGGTCAAGCGGGCCAAGGAACTCGGCGCAGCCGGCATCGGCGCGACGATCTACTTCGGCTCCGAGCAGTCCGACCGCCAGATCGTCCAGGTCGCCGAGATGTTCGAGGAGGCGCACCGCGAGGGGCTCTTCACCGTTCTGTGGTGCTACTTGCGCAACAGCGCGTTCGTCGTCGACGGCGTCGATTACCACACCGCTGCCGACCTCACGGCGCAGGCGAACCACCTCGGCGTCACGATCGAGGCCGACATCATCAAGCAGAAGCTCCCGGAGCTCAACGGCGGCTACAACGCGATCAAGGTCGGCAAGACCTCCAAGCAGGTCTACAGCGACCTCACGACCGATCATCCGATCGATCTGACCCGCTACCAGCTGGCCAACTGCTACATGGGCCGCGCGCCCCTCATCAACTCAGGTGGAGCGTCGTCCGGTGCGACCGACCTCGCCGAGGCGGTCCGCACCGCGGTGATCAACAAGCGCGCCGGCGGCGCCGGCCTGATCTCCGGTCGTAAGGCGTTCCAGCGCCCGCTCGCCGAGGGCATCGGCCTCCTGAACGCCATTCAGGACGTCTACCTCTCGCAGGACGTCACGATCGCCTAGCGATCCTCCAGGCCCGGGCGGTGACGCCTGGGCCATGAGCGACGGTTCCGGCCGCGACGCCCGACCCTGCCGTAGGGGGCGTCGCGGCCGGACGTCGTTTCGCGTGGTTTCGCGGAGGAGTTCTGTGCGCCATTCATGCGACGCAGGCCGCTGAGGCCGTTTCACTGGACGAATTCGGCTGGGTGCGCCATCGCACCTTTCGAGCGCCAGCGGCCCCCCGGATGGCTCGGTCCACAGGGCCTCTGGACTTGCACGATCGGTACGTCCCATTCGCATCGAACCGCGCCGTTTGCGGGGATTTCTCCATGCAACGACCCGAAGTCCGGCGCAAGGTCGCCCCGGGAAACGCCGTTATGCCGCCAAAACACTCGACGTTTAGTTGAGGTTTATGCAACTCGCTGCAAGACCCCCGTCAGGTCCGCTAGCCTTTGTAATTGTGGCTGTTCGCATGGACCAGAGCCTCGTCGAGTTCGAACGGGCTTTCGCCGATCAGATCCGCGACGAGCGTCGCGCGGCGACCCTCGTGCAGACGAAGGTCGCGCACCGCGCCATGCAGCGCGAGGTGGAGTCCGTCAACCGCCAGGGGACGCTCCGCTTCTTCGGCTTGGTCATGACTTTGATCGCCACCGCCGTCATCGTGACCGTGGTGATGTTCAAGGTGCTCTACCTCGTCCTCGGCAGCTAAGCGGCCCTGCGAGGCCCTTCCTCGGGCCGCGATTCCAACCGATTTCATGCCGTCTCGACCGCGGAAATGGCGCGTTCGGAGACCATCGGGTCGCCGCTGAAGACTTGCCGGCACCGCAAAAGGGTGCCGATCAGACCGACGAACTAGCTGGCTTCGCTGGCCGATTCGGCGGTCGGCTCGGTGCCGTTCGCCGACGGCTCAGCTCCGTCGGCCGCGGCCGCGGCGGCCTGCAGTTCGACGTAAACCTCTTTGCGATGCACCGTAGTTGAGCGCGGTGCGGTGATTCCGACGCGAACTTTGCCCCCGCCGATTGCGACGATCTCAATCTCGACGTCGTCGCCGATGACGATCGCTTCGCCGGGTTTGCGTGTGAGCACGAGCATGAAAAGAAGGGTGCGGGAACACCCGACCGTCCGTCGATCCAAGCACGACCGGGGTCTGGGTGCAACCACCGCGAGCGTATCCGAACCGGGGGAGCCACACGCCCCGCCCCCGCAGCCTCAAGTAACCTGACCGACGATGGCTAGACGATCACTGCGTCCCCAACTGAATCAGATCCGAACCTGGGTGCGCCAGGGGCGGACTGACGCGTGGATCGCCCATCAGCTCGAAGCCACCGTGCAGCAGATCGCCGTCTTCAAGACGGAGAACGATCTCACGGAAGGCAGCACCGAAGAGCAGCCCGTCAGCCCTGCTGGCGAGGTCGACCTCCGAGCGGAGGACGACGCGCTCATCGCGAAGGAGCTCGAAGTTGAAGCCATCCGGCGCGCCGAAGCCGAAGCGAAGGCGGAGGCCGAGGCGAAAGCCAAGGCCGAAGCTCGCGCAGCAGCAGGCGAGTCGGACGACGACGATGACGACGACAGCGAAGGCGAGGCCGGCACCCGGCGTCGCCGCCGCGGCCGTCGCGGCGGCCGAGGCCGTCGCAGCTCCGAGACGACGTTCGAGGCGACGTTTGACCACGGCGAAGAGGGGTATGGCCTCTGGCTCGACCCCGCCGTGGGCGACAGCGCCGTGTACGCCGAGCACTGGGCCGGTCATCGACCGGTCGAAGTGGTTTTCGAGGCGGATCAGATCATCATCCGCCGTGTCGAGCCGGGCAAGCCGGCTGAGTCGCCCAGCGACTCCTCCAGCACCACCCAGGACGCATAACAACGCGTCTGCCCCTCAGGGGCGGACCAGAGCGCGCATGGAGCACCGCCTAAGCCGCGGTGCTTCCGCTCGTTCTAGTTGATGATTCGGCCCATGTCTTGATCCGAGAAGCGCTTTTGGCCGATGCGGCGGCCTCCGCCGACATCGCGGGCAAAGCGGGCGTAGCGGCTGTAGGCGGTGTCGACGGCGAGGTTCGGCGCCCACGCCCATGGGTCGTTCGGGGCGTGGCGGGTGAGCAGGTCGACTGCCCAGGCGGTGCCGCGCTCGTAGTCGGCGATGATCTCGTCGAGCACGAAGGGGCGGCCGACGCGCCGTCGGAGCTCGGCGATGATCACGTCGGCGAGGTCGTCGATCAGGGTGCGGCGGGAGGCCGGCTCCCGCGCGACGCGGCGCTCTGCTTCCAGCCAATCCGTAAGGCGGGAGTCGTCGTGCACCCCCGGAGCGTAGCGGGTGCGTCTCCGCGCCCACGGACCCTCACTGCGGCTACTTGACGCCCTCGACGACGTAGGACCGCTCAGAGGGGTCGATGAGGCCCTGGCGGCGCGCCTGCTCCTCAAGGCCGTTCCCCCGCGAGAGGTCGCGACTCTGGGCCTTCAGTCGTTCCTGCTCGATCGTGAGGCTGTGCAGCTGCCTGCGGGTCTCCCCGGCGCGCTCCTGTGCGCTGAGGTAGTCCTGCAGCGGCGAGAGCGCCAGCCAGACCGAGAAGAGGATGCAGAGCCCCAGGAAGACCCGAACGAGCTTGTCGGGGCGCAGCGTGATCCCTCGCGGGGCCTGGCTGACGACATCGACGGGACGATCCATAGGCCCGGCGTTCAACGACCGAGGGCCGATCCCTTTCGGAACCGGCCCTCGCATGGTGGCTTGCGGACGAAAAGCCGCTAGGAGCGGACCGCTTCTAGCCTGGGCGAGAGATCGCGCCGCAGATTTCGTTCGGGTGGGACCGACTCAGGCCTCTGGCCATGTCGGATCCACCCGGACGGAAGATGCAAGCGAGATCCGCCCAGGCTAGGAGCGGAAGACGGAGCGGCCCGGGTAGACGGCGCGGTCGCCGAGGGCCTCTTCGATGCGCAGGAGCTGGTTGTACTTGGCGACGCGATCGGAGCGCGAGGGGGCGCCGGTCTTGATCTGGCCGGCGCCGGTGGCGACGGCGAGGTCGGCGATGGTGACGTCCTCGGTCTCGCCGGAGCGGTGGCTCATGACGGCGGTGTAGCCGGCGGCGTGGGCCATGCGGATCGCTTCCAGCGTCTCGGTGAGGGTGCCGATCTGGTTGACCTTCACGAGGATCGAGTTGCCGACGCCGAGGTCGATGCCGCGCTTGAGGCGCTCGGGGTTCGTGACGAACAGGTCGTCGCCGACGAGCTGAACCTTCTCGCCGAGGAGGTCGGTGAGGGCCTTCCAGCCGTCCCAGTCCTCTTCGTTCATGCCGTCTTCGATGGAGAGGATCGGGTACTTGCCGGCCTTGTCGGCCCAGTACTCGGCGAGTTCCTGCGAGGTGAGCGAGCGGTTCTCGTGTTCGAGGACGTAGACGCCGTCCTTGTAGATCTCGGAGGTGGCGGGGTCGAGCGCGATGGCGACGTCGACGCCGGGCTTGTAGCCGGCCTTCTCGATGCCGTCGACGAGCACCTGGAGGGCCTCTTCGTTGGAGGAGAGGTTCGGCGCGAAGCCGCCCTCGTCGCCGACGGAGGTCGCCATGCCGCGGTCGTGGAGGAGCTTCTTGAGGTTGTGGAACACCTCGGTGCCGACGCGCAGGCCCTCGCTGAAGCTCTTCGCGCCGACCGGCACGACCATGAACTCCTGGAAGTCGACCGAGTTGTCGGCGTGGGAGCCGCCGTTGAGGACGTTCATCATCGGCACGGGCAGCGTGACCGCCGACTCGCCGCCGAGGTGCAGCCACAGCGGCTTACCGGCCTCGACGGCCGCGGCCTTGGCGACCGCGAGCGAGACACCGAGGATGGCGTTGGCGCCGAGGCGCGACTTCGTCGGCGTGCCGTCGAGGTCGATGAGCGCCTGGTCGAGGCCGGCCTGGTCGGCAGAATCGCGGCCCTTGACGGCGCCGGCGATCTCGTCGTTGACGTTGGCGACGGCCTTGGTGACGCCCTTGCCGAGGTAGTCGGTGCCGCCGTCGCGGAGTTCGGTGGCCTCGAACTCACCCGTCGACGCGCCGGAGGGCACGGCTGCGCGGGCCTGGGCACCGCTGGCGAGCTCGACATCAACTTCGACGGTCGGGTTGCCGCGGCTGTCGAGGATCTGACGGGCGTGGACACGCTGGATCGCGCTCATGCTGGTCCTTGGTCTGGTGACGAAATGGGGTTGGCGGTGGCCCGCAGGCGGGCGGTCGTCGCGCGCAGCGCGAGCTCGGGGTCGAGCCCGCGACGCCTGGCGGCGTCGACGAGGACGTACAGATCATCCCCGAGCGCACGGAACGCTGCGGTGTCGTCGTCCGGAAGCGGCGGCCGGAGCGCGGTAAGTCCGAGGTCGGCAAGCGGATCGCCGCCGGCGTGGGCGACGCGTCGCTGGCTCTTGCGGGCCAGCAGCAGCGCTGGCAGGAGCTCGGGCACTTCACCGAAGAGGCCGCCGCGGCGACCTTCCTCCCCACGCTTGACCTGCTCCCAGGTCGAGCGCACCTCCCCCGCCGTCGCGGCGATCGCGTCGCCGTACACGTGCGGGTGGCGCCGCACGAGTTTGCGATGCAGGCCGGCGGCGACGCCCTCGAGGCTTGAGACGCCTCGCTCTTCGAGCAGCAGCGTGAGGAAGAAGACTTGGAAGAGCAGGTCGCCGAGTTCGTCGGCGAGGTGATCGTCTTCGCCGGCCATGGCGGCGTCGGCGACCTCGTAGGCCTCGTCGAGGGTGTGCGGCACGATCGAGCGCTCGTCCTGGGCGACATCCCACGGGCACAGCACGCGCAACTGCCGCACCAACGCATCGAGGGCGGCCAGCGTCTCCACTGTGCCGCCCTCGGGCGGGAGCGGTGGCGGACTGGCCGGCACTGCTCCCAGTTCACTCACGTGGCTCAGCCGGCCTGCTGAACCTGCTGCTGCGACGGATCGATCGCGGCCGGCTCGGGCGCACGGCGCGGCGCGCCGTTCGGGAGGCCGGCACCGCCGTCGCGAGGCGTCGGGCGGCTCGCGGTGGTCTTGGAGGCGGCGTCGGCCGGCGTGGCGGCTTCCTCGCCACCACAGGTGGTGAGGTCGTCGAAGTCGCTCGAGCAGGTCGTACGGCCGGCCCAGCGCGCGTTGAAGAGCGTGCGGAAGCTGTCAATCGACTTCTGCTGGTTCTCGGAGGCCAGCGACTGCTTGAGCTGCTCCTTGAGTTCGGCGTACACCGGCTGCTTCTCGGCGTTGATGTTCTGGATCTTCACGACGTACCAGCCGAGCGACGTCTTGATCGGTCCGAGCAGCTCGTTCTTCTTGCCCTTGAACACGTTGGACCCGAACTCCGGCGGCTGCTGATCAGCCGTCGTGGCGAGGACCTTGCCGCCCTGGTCCTTGGACGCAGCGTCGGTGGAGTACTTCTTGGCGGTTTCGGTCCAGCTCTTGCCGGCCTCGATGTCGGCCTTGGCGGTCTTGGCGGTCGCCTCGTCCTTGGCCTTGATCAAACGCAGGTCGCGCGTCTCAGGCTGCACGTACGTCTTCTTCTTGGACTCGAAGTACGCCTTGACGTCGGCTTCGCTCGGCTCCTTGGCCTCGGCCTGGAGGTCGGCGACGATCTTGGTCTGACCAAGCTGCGCTGCGACGTTGAGGTCGACGTCGGCCTGGGTGTAGCCGGACTGCTTGAGGAAGGTCTTGTAGCCGTCCTGGCCCTGGAACTGCTGATTGATGATCGTGTTCAGCTCACGCTGAAGCTCGGCCTTGCGGAACTTGATGCCGCGGCGATCGGCCTCGCCCTTGATCCAGTTGAGGCTGACGAGCTGCTGGATCGCGGCGTTCTGCGTCTGCTCGAACTGATCGGAGCACTGCTTCTTGAGGTCTTTGTCGGACGTCTTCTTGCGCTGCGAGTCGCTCGGGATCGCCTTACGCTTCTCGTCAACGCAGGCCTTGAAGTCGGGAGCCACGAGCGGGGTGACCTTCGCGACCTCCTTCTGCTGCGCCTGAGAGAGCGCCGCGGTGAAGAAGCGCTTGTACTGCGCCTCGGACACTTCGATGTCTCCGGAGTTGGTCTTGATGACGGCGACGTCGCCCTTTGGCGGCCCACCACAGGCGGCCAGTGAGAGCGAGACGACGGGCAGGACGAGGAGCAGGGATCGGCGAGGCGTCTTCACGGTTCGGGCATCTTACTGTGACGCAGCGCGCAGGGGCGTTGATACCCCGTGACCATGGAAGCGACTTCGAAACGAAGCGTTCGCGCGCCCGACTCAGCTGGGCGGCGCCGACTTGCAGGCGGGCAACGAGGCGAAGTCGGGAGCGCAGGCGGTGCGGGCATACCAGCCGGCGTAGAACGTTCCGCGGAACGCGTCGATCGCGCGCGACTCGGCCTCAATGTCGTCCCGAGCCGGTCCTAGGCGCTCCCGGATCTTCGTCACCAGAGCCGTCTGGGAAAGCTGCGCGACGATGTTGAGGCGGATGTCTGAGGACGCATAGCCCGACTTGATGAGGAATGCCTGGAGCCCGCCAAGACCGCTGAACTGGTCTCGCGCGATCCGCATGCGCTCGTGATGGATGCGGGACTCAGTGAGCGCAATGCGTTCGCGCTGGGCCTCGCCAAGGATCCAATGGAGGCTCATGAGCTGTCTTGCTGCGCTGTCTCGAGTGCTCTCGCGCAGCGCTGCGCACACCCGGCGACGTGCCGAGTCCGAGGCCGGCCGGCCGGTCTCCCCGAGTTCGACGCCGCGTCGCAGTGCACGGACGCACGCATCGAAGTGTGGCGGTACCGGCTCGATCATGCGCGAGACCGCCCGCGACTGGTGCATCGCCAACGTCGATCGGTAGAACCGCTCGAATTGGTCGCGTCGCAGGGCGACGAACGGGACGCCGGAGTCATCGCGAAGCACCGCGAAGGCCTCTGCGGGAATCGCTTGCGGTGCGAGTGGCGCCAGGACCGGGATCGGGATCACGACGTTGGCCGTGGGGGTCGGCATCGCGGACGCGGATGCCGGGAGCAGACCGACCGAACAGACCGCAGCGAGCAGAAGCCTGAAATGCGGGCGGCTCATGTGGACACCGCTGGCGCAGCGGCGGCTGCCGTGGCCGCCGCGCGCTCGCGCGTCTCTTCAACCGCCGCCAGGACGCCCTCTGCGACCGACACGAGCGCCGGCGCGAGTTCTTCGCCGTCGGGCAGCTTGGCGACCGCGGTTTGGCGGCCGGAGTCGAAGGTGACCCCGGGGACGTCGCCACGCAGCCGCTTGAGGCCCGCGCTGTCGAGGTCGATCGGGGTGGCGGTGAGGCGGCCCTGGCGCACGCTGACCGTGCGCGCTCCGGCGCGGCCGAGCAGGATTCTCGCCTGCTGGAGATGCAAGAGGTTCTCCAGCGGCTCGGGCAGCTCGCCGAAGCGATCGGTGAGTTCATGGCGCAGCGAGAAGATCTCGTCGATGCCGGTGGCGCCGGCGATGCGGCGGTGCACGTCGATCTTGGCCTGCTCGTAGCCGATGTAGCCGGCGGGGACGTACGCGTCGAGCGTGACATCGAGGCGGACGGGCTCGAACTCCTCCTCGTCGCCGTCCTCACCCTCACCGACGCCGCCCATTGCGCGGACGGCCTCGTCGATCATCTGGAGGTACAGCTCGAAGCCGAGCGCTGCCACGTGGCCGGACTGCTCGTCGCCGAGCAGGTTCCCGGCGCCGCGGAGTTCCAGGTCGCGCATGGCGATCTTGAGGCCGGCGCCCAGGTCGGAGTGGTCGGCGAGGGCCGAAAGCCGCTGAGCGGCCTGCTCGGTGAGTTCACTCGCGCTCGGGTAGAGCATGTAGGCGTAGGCCTTGGCGGCGCTGCGGCCCACGCGTCCGCGGATCTGGTGGAGCTGGGAGAGGCCGAACAGGTCGGCCCGGTCGATGATGAGCGTGTTCGCGCTCGGGACGTCGATGCCGGTCTCGATGATCGAGGTCGATACGAGCACGTCAGCTTCGCCGCGCACGAACGACATCATCTTTTCCTCGAGCATCGTCTCGTCGAGCTGGCCGTGGGCCACGACGATCCGAGCCGTCGGCAGCAGGCCGCGCAGTCGCTCGGCGGTCTCCTCGATCGACTCCACGCGGTTGTGCAGGAAGAACACCTGACCATTGCGGTCGAGTTCGCGCTGCATCGCCATGCGGACCTGCTCTTCGTCGTACTCACCGACGATCGTCTTGACCGCGCGACGCCCCTCGGGCGGCGTGGCGATCACAGAGATGTCGCGGATGCCGGCGAGCGACATCTGGAGCGTGCGCGGAATCGGCGTCGCCGACATCGCGAGCACGTCGACGCGCAGCCGAAGCTGGCGCATCAGCTCCTTCTGCTTGACGCCGAAGCGCTGCTCCTCGTCGAGAATCAGCAGACCGAGGTCCTTCGGGCGCACGTCCTTGCCGAGCAGACGGTGGGTGCCGATCAGGATGTCGACTTTGCCCGCGGTGAAGTTCTCGATCGCCGCGTTCTGGTCGGCTTGCGAGCGGAACCGCGACACGAGATCGACCTTGAACGGGTAGTCGCGCATGCGCTCGGTGAACGTGCCGAAATGCTGCTGAGCCAAAATGGTCGTCGGCGCGAGGACCATGACCTGCTTGCCGTCGGCGACCGCCTTGAAGGCGGCGCGCAGCGCGACCTCGGTCTTGCCGAAGCCCACGTCGCCGCAGAGCAGGCGGTCCATCGGCCGAGCCGACTCCATGTCTTCCTTGACGTACTCGATGGCTTCGAGCTGGTCGGCGGTCTCGCGATGCGGGAAGCGCTCCTCGAAGGCGGTCTGCCACTCACCATCGCGCGGGTACGGGTGTCCCGTGCGGCGCTTGCGCTCTGCGTAGAGGTTGAGCAGCTCGCCGGCGAGCTGCTGGGCCGCCTTGCGCGCGCGGGAGCGCATGGTCTCCCACGACTTCCCGCCGAGCTTGGACAGCGGCGGGTGCGCTCCGTCCGCACCGACGTAGCGGCTGATCTTCGCGAGCTGCTCGGTCGGCAGGAACACGCGGTCGGAGCCCTGGAACTCGAGCTCGAGGTAGTCGCGGGTGGTGCCGGCGACGGTCTTCGTGTCGAAGCCGGCGAACCGCGCGACGCCGTGGTCCTCGTGCACGACGATGTCGCCAAGGCGAAGGTCCGCGAACGACCGCAGCACGCCACGTCCGCGGCGGGCGTTCTCGGCCTTCGTGCGTCGGCGCCGCAGCAGCCGACGAATCGGGATGACCGCAAGCTTGATCGAGGCGGCAACGAAGCCGTCGGTCAGTGGGCTGACGGCGAAGTCGACGACGCCGGCCTGCATCGGGTCACCGGCACCGAGGCCCATGGCCTCGCCACCGCCACCTTCGCCGATCCAGCGGTGCTTGACGCGCGCGAGGTTGAACGCCGCGCGCTCCCCTTCGCCCTTCTGCGGCCACGTGACGACGACGCGATAGCCCGAGCGGATGAGCTGCTCCAGCTGCCCCTCGGCCTCGCGCAGCGTCGAGGCCATCGCGTCGGGCGTTTGCCCGCGGAGCTCGACCGCGTTGCCATGGTCGCCGGTGAGTTCAAGGGCGAGCACGGTGCGCTCGGCCAGCGCCCTCAGCAGCTCGTCCGGCTCCGTGTAGAGGCGTGCGGCGTCGTCCTCGTGGATGGTCGAGCTGACCTCAAGGGCGTGCTCGGCCACCGCGTTGCGAAGTTCGACCTGCGACAGAACGACCACGCCGGCATCGCCGATGAGATCGAGCGGGCTCACGAACCGGTCGAGCGGCAGGAGTTCGGCGATGTCCGGCCGCTCCTTCTCGTCCGCGACCATCTCGGGTGCGACCCGCAGCTCAGCCTTCAGCTCGGCCGCAGGCGCGATCTCAACTTCGGTGAGTTCAGAGATCGAGCGCTGGGTGAACGTCGAGAAGCTGCGAATCGACTCGATCTCGATGTCGAACAGATCCAGGCGGACCGCGTTGTCGGAGGTTGCCGGAAACAGGTCCAGGAGGCCGCCGCGAATCGCGAACTGCCCGCGGTCCTCGACCTGCTCCACGCGCTCGTAGCCGCGGTCGATGAGGTCGACGCTGATCTCGTCGAGGTCGATCAGGTCGCCCTTGCGCAGGCAGAGGCTGCTCGGACGCAGGTCCGGGTCCGGGATCAGCTCGGAGAGCGCAGCGGCACTGGCGACGATGACCGGCGGCGGCTCCGTCCACGTCGCGACTTCCGCATTGCCCGCTTCGACGAGGGCGTCGATCGCGGCAATGCGCAGGCCGATGAGGTGCGGTGGCGGCGCGAGATGCGACTTGTAAGCGACGCCACGGCTCGGGTACCAGCGGGCCCGCTGCGGAGCGAGCCACGCGCCGAGCTCGTGCGCCAGCTCGCGCGCCTCATCCTCGCTCGACGTGACCACGAGGAGCGGCTCGTCGCGATCGGCCGCGAGGGCCGCGATCGCGTAGGGCCGCATGCCCTGGCTGACGACCGCCGTCCCGCCGTTCAGGATCGACTTTGCCGCCGGATCCTTGACGATGTGGTCGAGCAGCGGGCGGAGCGTCATGCGGTGGGAGAGTCTAGGTGGAGTGCGATCGGCACGGCGTCTGGCGCCCAGCCGCGATGTCGCGGCGCGCAACCGGCCCGCAGTCGGGCGGGCTGCCAGCGCCTGAGCGTGGAACTCAGCGCTTGCGCTGGCCGCCAGGCTCGAGCGTCGTGCTGCCGTCGATCACAGACTCCACGAGATCCGCAGCCCCGGCGATGAGCCTGGCGACCTCGATCGGTGGCTCGGTGAACCGGCCGAGCACCCAGGCCGAGACGATCTCGGGATCGGTGGAGTCCGGGCGCGACACGCCGATCCGGATACGCCCGAAGTCGGGACTTCCGAGTTCCGCCTTCATCGACTTGAGCCCGTTGTGACCGGCGAGTCCGCCGCCGAGGCGGGCGCGGAGATCACCGAATTTCAGGTCGATCTCGTCGTGGATCGCGATGACGTGATCGAGGTCGGTCTTGTACGCCCCGCGGGCCGGCGCGACGGCCTGGCCTGCAAGGTTCATGAAGGTCTGCGGCCAAAGCAGCGCGACCCGAGGTCCACCGGGACCGGTGCGACCATCGACGACGCGCGCTTTGAAGCGATCCTTCGGACTGGAGAGACCCCACCGGCGATGGAGCTCGTCGAGCACCATGAAGCCGATGTTGTGCCGGGTGCGCGCGTAGCGCACGCCCGGATTGCCGAGTCCGACCAGCAGCCAGTCGGCCGGCGGCGTACCGCCGAGCCGCACGGCGGGCTAAGACTCGTCGGAGGCTTCGTCGCCCTCGGCGCCCTCTTCGGCACCAGCGGAGGCGACGGCGCCGCGCGAGGCGACGACGGTGACGACCGCGATCTCGTCCGCGTGCTCGCTGACGATGCTGACGCCCTCGGGCGGCGTGATGCGGTTCAGCAGGAAGGTGTCTCCGAGGTTCATCCAGGACACATCGACAACGATCGAGTCCGGGATCGAGGTCGGCAGCGCGGAGATCGTGACCTCGCGAAGCTGATGATCGAGCACGCCGCGGTCGATGACGCCCTGCGACTCCTCGACGCCCTTGAGCTCGATCGGCACGACGGCCTCGATCGGCTGGGTCAGGTCGACACGAAGGAAGTCGACGTGCGTGACGTTGCCGCGCACCGGGTGGCGGTCGGCCTGCTTGATGAGGACCGGAACCTTTTCACCCTCGAGTTCGACGTTGAACAGCGCCGAGTTGTCGATCAGCACGAGGCGGAGATCCGCCGGCTGCATCGCAACCGGAGTCGGGTCCGCGTCGAGGCCGTAGAGCACACCCGGGATCGTGCCCGCGCGGCGCAGGCGTCGAGCGTCGCGGGAGTTACCGGCCTCCCTGGACTGAAGGG
The DNA here is from genome assembly GCA_032119595.1 of Solirubrobacteraceae bacterium. GTDB lineage: Bacteria > Actinomycetota > Thermoleophilia > Solirubrobacterales > Solirubrobacteraceae > JAGIBJ01. The sequence goes on from JAUMBQ010000006.1 coordinate 61,201, forward strand.
CGAGCGTGAGCGTTTCGTTGGCCATACCGGCGGTGGATGGTAGCGACTTCTGAGCCCGGGCAGCCGTCTCCTAGCGCGCGGCGCGGTCAGAGCCGCCCCGAGACGTCGCCACCGTGGCCACCGTCAACCGTGCTCCGGCGGGGCCTGCCCGGGACCGCTGGCGCCGCGCCCGATAGCCTGAGCGGTGTGTTTCTCGTGCGCCTCCCCATCTCGATCGGACTCGGCCTCGCGGCCCGCAAGGGCGCGGAACGCGTAAGCGCAGCCGCCCTCGGACGCGTCGATGGCGTCCCAGGCCATGACCGCCCGGAGCCCAAGGACATGAGCGTCAAACTGCGGTACGTCCTGCTCGGCGCGGCCCTCGAGGGCCTCGTCTTCGCCGTGACGAAGGCCCTCGCCGACCGCGGCACCGAGAAGGCGTCGCTGGCACTGCTCGGCAAGAGCACACACGGAAGCGACAAGAACGAAGCCGCGGCCAAGGCGAAATCCAAAGCGAAGGCCTAAGCCTTGACGCCCGGAGCGACCGAACGCGTCCAGGCCCAACTCGGGTTGGCAGACGACGAGCTCTGCGACGTGCTCGGGCTCTCGCCGGTCCAACTCCTCTCCGGCGAGGGCGACCTGCTGCCCCAGACCACGGTGCTCGACGAACTCCTGCGCGCCGCGTCGGAGCAGGTCAACGGAGAGGCCCTCAAACGCTGGCTCCGCGCATCCGGACCCAGCGGAACGCCCTACGAGCACCTGCTCGCGCACAACTACGGAGCTTTCGAGGACGCCCTCGAGACCCTCCTGGCTCGAGGCTTCGTGGTGCGCAAGAAGGGCGCCTGACCCGTACGATCCGGGCGTGCCCGACTCTGCAGACGCCGCCCCGAAGCCACGGATCACTCCGGCCGGCGCCGCCCTCCTGGCCGCGATCCTGGTGATCTCGGTCGGCTTCATCGGCTACTCCTTGCTCAGAGAGAACCCGGAGAAGGCCAACGCAGCGAAGGTGCCCCCCGTCGCCGCCGGCCTGGTCGAGCTCGGGAGCGACCTGCGTGCCATCGACGGCGTGGCGACCTCGACCTGCGACGGCGAGCCCTTCACCACGACCTCGCCAACCTGCTCGGTTGCGCAAAGCGCCCTCTCCCGCCGGACGACCATCGTGCCCAAGGACGGCGTGCTGCGCGCGTGGACGGTCCGCGGAGCCGCCGGCGAGCTCACGCTCCAGGTGCTGCGTGCCAACGGCTCCCGTATCTCGGAGGTCGCACGCTCCAGCACCCAGCAGGTCCCCAGCACCGGGCCTCACCGGTTCGAGACCGAACTCGCCATCCGCACCGGCGACATCGTGGCGCTGGCCCTCGGCCAAGGGGCTGGGATCGGCATGCGGCCCGCGCCGCAGGCCGTCATCGCCCGGTGGGAGGCGCCCGTCGGTAACGACACCGGGGCCGGCTTGCCAGGCATGCGCCGGGAAATGCTGCTGCGGACCGAACTCGATCCGCGCTAGATCCGCCCAACGCGATCCGTGATTGCGGGGCGCGACCGCCGCTGGACCGGCCGGCTAGCGGGCTAGGAGCCCGCGGAACACGAGTTCACCGAGGCGGGCCGCGCCCCCGGGCTTGATCTTCTCCGCCTCTCGGGCGGCACGGAAGAGGAACCGCAGGTCGTTGCCTGATGCGTCCTCGCGCAGGTCGCCTGAGCGTTTTGCGCTGTCGATCAGATGCTGGAGGGCCACGCGCGCCCGCGCCCGCGCGCCGTCGCAGTCCTCTCGGCCGGCTCCGAACTCCCAGGCCATTTTCGTGACCCGGTCGTGCACGCACTCCTGAACCGTGGCGTCGATCACGCCACGCAGGACCTGCAGGTGATCGTCGGTGCCGGCTGCGGCCTCGTAGCGCTTGCTCAGGGCATCGAGCCGCTCGATCACGAGGGCGGCGATGACATCGTCCTTCTTGCCGATCTGCCGATACAGGCTGCCGACGCCTACGCCGACCGCCCTGGCGAGTTCGGGCATGGGGAACTCCACGCCCTCCCGGGCAAACAGCTCACCAGCAACGCTGAGAACCTTGGCGCGCTTCTCTTCGCTGGTCAGCGTCGTCCAGGCAGGCGGGGGGCCGGCCGGGGCCTCCGGAATGCTCATTCCGTGCAGCCTACGCCTTGACCGGGCAATTGGGAAGGGGGACGCCGCACTGCACCGGCATCACGGCCGCGACCCGGCCTAGAACAGCTGGTTCTCGCCACCGAAGACTTCGCTGACGGAGTCGTCGGTGAAGATCCGGCGGATCGAGTCCGTGAGGAGATCCGCGCAGGAGATCACGCGGACGTTGTCCGGGGCCCCCGGACGCAGCGGGATCGTGTCGGTGACGACGATCTCTTCAAATGGGGCCTTCGCGAGGTTCTCGTAGGCCTTCCCGGAGAACACGGCGTGCGTGGCAGCGGCATAGACCTTCTTCGCGCCCGCATCCATGACGGCCTTGCCGGCGGCCGCCAACGTGCCGGCGGTGTCGATCATGTCGTCGACGATGACGCAGGTCTTGTCCTTCACGTCGCCGATGACGTAACCGATCTCGGCGACCTGCTGCGCCGGGCGGTCCTTGTCGAGGATCGCGAGGCCGGCGCCCATCTTGCTGGCGAACTTCTTGTTGAGCTTCGCGCGGCCGGTGTCAGGCGACACGACGACCACGTCCTCGAGCTTGAGGTCGTTGAAGTACTGCGAGAGCATGAACAGCGCGGTCATGTGGTCGACCGGGCGCTGGAAGAAGCCCTGAATCTGTCCGGCGTGAAGATCCATCGTCACCACGCGGTCGGCACCGGCGCTCTCGAGCATCCGGGCGATCATGCGGGCGCTGATCGGCTCGCGCGGCGCGGACTTCTTGTCCTGGCGGGAATAGCCGAAGAACGGGGTCACCGCGATCACGCGGTGAGCGGAGGCACCGACGGCGGCGTCGATCATGAGCATGAGTTCCATGAGCGCATCGTTCGGCGTCATGCCCGTGGCCGGGTTCGCCGAGATCGACTGCACCAGGAACACGTCGGCGCCGCGGATCGACTCCTCGTAGCGGCAGTACACCTCGCCGCTGGTGAAGGTCTTGAGGGTGACCGGGCCCAGTCCTACCCCGAGGTCCTCCGCGATCCGGAGCGCCAGCTCGGGATTCGCGCGGCCTCCAAACAGCATCAGGTGCTTGTCGTAGCCGATCGGGAGCCGCGTCGCGATGCGCGGCTCGGTGCTGGTGAGCGTCACCGGGCGATTGTAGAGCGCCGATGCAACCTGGCGGTGTGTGACGGCCGACCGAGCAGTTTCCCCTGCTCAGCGGCGTGCGTGCGCGACCGTCCAACCCCGCCGGTCGCGCGTCGGGGCGTCAGCCTTCGCGGTCGGCGTAGCCGTCGATGTTGTGCTGCCGAGCGCGTGCGACTGCGAGCGCGCCAGCGGGCACGTCGGTGGTCACGATGGAGCCGGCGGCGGTGTAGGCCCGATCGCCGAGCGTGACGGGAGCCACGAGCGTGGTGTCGACGCTGGTTCGCACGCCCGCCCCGATCGTCGTGCGCGACTTGACCTTGGTCTTGCCGTTGTAGTTGGCGGTGATGGTCGCCGCGCCGAGGTTGGTCCCTGGCCCCACGTCAGCGTCGCCGATGTAGGACAGGTGCGGCACCTTGCTGCCCTCCCCCACGACGGAGTTCTTGATTTCGACGAACGTCCCGACCTTGGCGCCCGCTTCGAGCCGCGTTCCGGGCCGCAGGTAGGCGTACGGGCCGACGGACACGCCGTCGCCGACGGTGGCCCCGTCGAGCGTGCTGAAGCGGATGGTGGCGCCATCGGCGATGTCGCTGCCGATCGCGACCGTCCCCTGCCCGAGGTGGCAGTCCCGACCGACGGTGGTGCCGGAGCGGAGCTGGACGGCCGGCTCGATCACGGTGTCCTCGCCGATGGTCACGTCGACGTCGATGAGAACGGACGACGCATCCAGGAAGGTGACGCCGCTCAGTGCGTGGTCCTTGACGATCCTGGCCTGGGCGATGGCCGCAACCTGCGCGAGCTGCCAGCGGTCGTTGACGCCGAGGATCACCGCGGGGTCGGCGGCGGCCACGGCACCGATCGCTCCGCCGGAGGCGCGAAGCACTTCGAGCACGTCGGGCAGGTAATGCTCCCCTTGCGCGTTGTCGGAGCCAATCTGATCGAGCGCGGCCGGCAGCATGGCCGCGTTGAAGGCGTACACGCCAGCGTTGACCTCCCGGATAGCGAGTTCGGCCTCCGTCGCGTCGCCGGCGGCCTTGGTCTCGACGATCTTCACGAGATCGCCCGCGTCGTCGCGAACGAGGCGTCCGTATCCGGTCGGGTCGTCGAGTACGGCGCCCAGGACGGTCGCGGCGGCGGCGCGCCCGGTGTGGCGATCGACGAGTTCCCGGATCGACGCGGCATCCACGAGCGGAGCGTCGCCGGGGAGTACTACGACGACGTCTTCGCCACGCAGCTCGCTCAGGGCGGCAACCACGGCGCCAGCCGTGCCGTTGGCCACCTCCTGGACCGCGCCGGAGACCCGCTCGCCTGCGGCGGCGATCAGCGCGTCGAGCGCGCGGTCCGGGCCTTGCACGACGACGACCTGGGCGGCCCCGGCTTCGAGCGCGGCCGCTACGGGCCAGCCGGCAAGCGGCCGCCCTGCGATCTCGTGGAGGACCTTCGGGACGCGGGACCGCATGCGGGTACCGCGACCGGCGGCGAGGACGACGACGGCGAAAGACACGCCGTCAGGCTACCGACGGCCCACGGCAGGTGACCCCATCGATGGACGCCGGCTGACCATGTGGCGATCAGCCCACCCGGTTTCGTATTGCGGATCATGGATTCGAACCCGAGCCCACCGCAGGTGACCCCATCGATGGACGCCGGCTGACCAGGTGGCGATCAGCCCACCCGGTTTCGTATTGCGGATCATGGATTCGAACCAAGACCTGACAGCTCCAAAGGCTGCTGTGCTGCCGTTACACCAATCCGCATCGGCGGCAGGGCCGCGCCGTCATGAGAATACGCGCCGAGCGGGCGTGTGCGGCGCGCGGCGGCGCTGGCCGCCGGTGCCGGTCAGTGCGCGTCGGCGTCGGCGGGCGCTTCGGCCACTTGCGGCTCGGGTGCTGGCACCGACTCGGTCGCTACTTCGGCGACGGGCTCAGCGACGACCGGTTCGGGCGCGGGGGCCGGCGCCGGTGCGGGCTCGGTGGGCTCGACGACCACCGGTTCGGGCGCGCTCGGACCGGGTGCTGGTTCCGCGGGAGCTTGCTCTTGCGGTGCGGGCTCGACGACCTTGGCTTCCGGAGCGGGCGCTTCGGACTCGGCCGGGGTTTCAACGGCAGGCTCGACGGGCTCCGCGGCGACCGGCGCCGTTTCGGCGGGCGCCGGCACGGGCTCGGTGGCCACGGGCTCAACTGGCGGATCGACGGGAGCCGGGTCGACGACGACCGGGTCAACCGGCGGAGGCGGCGGCTTGTACGCGTCGGGGATGCTGCCGGCGTCGGCCGGGTCGCTTCCGAGCAGCACTTCGACGGCATTGGACACGCCATCGCCGTCGGCGTCGTCGGCGCCGTCGTCGCTGCCCGAGCCGGTCGTGTTGACCTTGGTCGGGTCGAGGCCGAGGTCGAACTCAGCCTTGTCGTCGACGCCATCGCCATCGGTGTCGTTGGTTGCGTCGGGGACGCGGATGTTGGTGCCGTAGCGCGCTTCCCAGGCGTCGGGCAGGCCGTCGCCGTCGGTGTCCGCCGTGAGCGGGTCGCTGCCGAGGTTGAGTTCGCGCTGATCGGTCAGGCCGTCGCCGTCGCTGTCGGAGACGCCGGGGGTGACCCCCGCTGCAGGCGCCGTGGTCGAAGCGTTCGGCGTCTGGCCGTCGTCCGCCGTGGTGCCAGAGGTCCGGATGGTCCCGTCGATGCCGACTTCAGCGGCTCCCACCGTCGAAGCCTGCGGCGTAACGGAGACCCCACCAGCGCTGCGAACGATCGGGGCGGCGGTCGCACCGCTGACCGCAGCGCTCGGGATCGCCGAGAGCCGAACGACGGTGCCGTCGGAGAGCGTGCGGGTGATGCCGTCGAGCAGTGCGCCACGGCCACCGACGGGCAGCGTCGGGGCGGGCCCCCAAACCTGGACTTCGCTCTGCGTGACCGTCTGCGTCGAGAGCGGCACCGAGAGCACCGAGGAGTCGAGCTGGCTGATCGTTCCGGCGACCATCGTCGATGCAGCGACGATGACGAACGTCGGGACCACGAACGGGCTCCACCGCGGGCGGCGGATGGTCATCCGGCTGGTGGGAAGTGAAGCGGAGTGCATGAGAACGGAATGGAGTCGCGTCGTTACTGGCGCGCACATGAAGGATCGGCGGAGAGTTCCACGGGCTTGAGCCGAATTGGACAGTTGGTGGACGACTGGGGGACAATTCAGCCTCAATTCCTCTCGGAATTGGACCGACGTTTGATCCCCAGGAGGCGAAACGCCTGCAAAATGGGGCCCCCGGAACTACCGTTCCGGGGTGCATCAAACGCTAAGTGATCTGCGTCACTGATCAACCGGAAAGCAGGTTCCGGTATGAACGCTTGTCCCCCGAAATGGGTCGGACGGCTGGCTGAGGCCGAACGCCGGAAAGGTCACCGGCGTCTCGGCCGGGGCCGGGGCCGCTGCCGGAGCGGCCGCGAAAGGGCTCACGGCGGCGGCCGAGGCCGTCCTCGGAGCTACCGCGAAAGGGCTCCCGGCGGCGGCCGAGGCCGTCCTCGGAGCTACCGCGAGTTGGCTCGAAGGCGCGGCGAGGGGACGGCGTTGCCGCCGTTCTCGGTCGCCTGCTGCCGCGCGATACCGAGCACGCGCATGGCCTTCAGTCCGAGGGACAGGCGCTCGCGCCCATCGGACGAACCAACATCGAGGCCCGCCAGCTCACGGACGCGCTCCAGGCGATAGCGGACCGTGTGGCGGTGGGTGAAGAGCGCCTGCGCCGTGCCTGCGACGTTCCCGTCGTTCTCCAGGAACGCTTCGACCGTGCGGACCAGCTCCGTCTCGTACTGGCGGTCGTAGGCCATGAGCGGGGCAACGGTCTCCTCGTAGAAGCGCTCGAGTTCACCGACGTCGTTCGTCATAGCCGGCAACAGGAGGCGGTAGGAGCCGGTTTCCTCGAAGGCCAAGAGTGCGTCGCCGCCGGCGAACGCGACGTTGGCGGCCAACAGGGCCTCGTCGCGGGCGCGGGCGAGTTCTTCGACCGACGGCACGGCGCGCGAGCACCCGACGGTCGCGCGAACCTTCGTCGCCTGCGGCTCGAGCCGGCGAACGAGCTGCTCGGCGACGCGGAGTGCAGCGGCATCGTCGCCGGGAATCACGACAACGGGTGCGGCGCCGACGCGCTGGAGATCGATGGACAGCACGATGCTGCGCGGCTCTGCCTCGGCTGCGGCTGAGGCGACACTCTCAAGCAGCGCGTCGCGCCACCCCTCATCAAGCGGGGTGACAGCCTGCGCACGGACGACGAGGACCGAGCGTGGCACCGGCGTCGGTTCAAGAGCGGTGACCCGCTCGAGGAGTTCGGCCGGAACCGGGCCGGCGCCGCGGCTGAGCAACTCGCCAAGCAGCCGAGCAAGTTCGGCTCCGTCGTTACCCGCGGGGTCGTGAGACAGGGCGATCGCCGCAGCAAGCAGACCGAGTCCGATCGAGATGATCGGCGGCTCCGGCGCCCCATCGTGCCAGGCGAGGGCTGCGGAGCCGACGACCTGGCCGCCGATCACCAGCTCGCGGACATCGAGGTTCTCGCGCGTGCGGAGCGTGCGCTCCTCGAGCGCCGAACGCGCGACGAGCGCGACGGTGGCGCCGCTCGGATCGCGGACCACAGCACTGCAGCGCAGGGCAGCACCCAGCGCACGGGCGACCGCCGGAGGACTTCCGGCGGCAGTCAGTCGCTCGGCGATCTGCGCCAGCGCGACAAGCTCAGGGGCGTCAGCCATTCGCCGAGTCTAAGTGCGTTGGACGAAAGCTTGACGCGAGGGTGCGCCCGCTACCCGGCGATGCGGTCCCACTCGTACGCGACGAGCAGTCCCGCGGCGACACCGATCGCGATGCCGATCCCGAGCGTGTACAGGCTGAGGACCACCGCTGCGGTACGGCGCAGTCCGCCATCGAAGGAGCGCGCGACGGGGACCGCGACGAGCCAGATCCAGAAGCCCAGGCAGGTCACCGCGCAGATGCCGGCAACGAAGATCGAGGTGGTCTCTGCGCTCATTCGGAAGGGTGCTCGCGGTTGGCCGCGCCGCCGTCGGCAGCGCGCTCGTCCTGGACCGTAGCGTCCTCGGCGGCTGGTTCGCGCCGCGCCCGCCTCCCGGGGAAGCGCGGCTCCAGGCGCGTCACCGCTCCCCAGAGGGCACTGGCAGGTCGCCCGATGACGGGATGCTCGCGCTGCTGGGCTTCGATCCATCGCTCGACCGCCTCGCTTCGCCGGTGGGAACGGCGTGTCCCGACGGCCAGCCCGACCACGGCCGACCCGACGATGACGGTCGCCAGGACGAAGAGCGTCCGCGACACCAGGCTGACCACCTGGTCGAAGTTCTGCCAAAACACCGATCCGAGCACGCAGAGACCCACCGACCAGATGAACGTGGCGACAATGTCTACGGCCGCGAATCGCACGAACGGAAGGCGCGACGAGCCGGCGAGGAACGGCACGAGCGGCCGCACCACTCCGATCCACCGACCGATAAGCACGGTGAGGTCGCCGTGGCGTTCGAAGAACCGCTCCACGAACTGGACCTGAGGCTCCCCGATCTTGACGCGCGCACCGTGCGTCAGCAGGAACCCTCGGCCATACCGACGCCCGATCACGTAGGCGGAGAGATCACCGAGCATCGACGACACCCAGACGACCGCGATGAGTGGAATCAGCTCGATCGTGCCGGCACCAGCGAGGACGCCGCCGAACAGGACCATCGTCTCCCCGGGCGCGATGAATCCGAGAAACGCACCGGTCTCCAGGAACGCGTTGACGCCGACCAGCAGGTACGTCCAGGCCCCGAGTCGGCCGCCGATCTCGTCAACGATCGACTCGATGCTCGGCAGCGCGATAACGCTCGTGCCGAACAGCAAGAAGACGACGGCGGCCGCGAAGGCCGCCCCTCGGCCGACCCGCCCGAGCGCCTTGGCCCGCCAGGAAGCGAACAGCAGCGCGAGGGCAAGGACCAGCCAGAAGGGCTTCACGGCCAGCGCGGAAGCTCGAGGTCGGCTCGTCGCTCGGGGATCGCTCGGATCGCGGGACGATCGATCGCGATGGACGCCTGAACGGCTGTGGCGGTGCCTGGCGCAAACAGGCCGACCACCGTCGGGCCTGAGCCGGAGACCATCGCGTGCTCGGCGCCATGGTCTTCAAGCAGGGCGATCGCGACATCGATCTCGGGGCAGAGGCTGCGGGCCGCACGCTGGAGATCGTTGATCGCGAGGCCAGCTGCCTCGACGCCGATCGAGCGCTCAGCGGCAAGCACCGCGCGATGCAGCTCGCGCAGCTCATCGTGCCCACGTGGCGGGTCGAGCCGGTCAGCTTCGTCGAACACCGCTCCGGCGCTGAGTTCCGCGTCGATGGGCAGCACGAGCGCTTCCCAGTCTGGGCTCGCGGCGCTGCGGCGTAGCTTCTCGCCCGCTCCGGTGCCGGTGCTGCGCTTCCCGGCGACCTGACTCGGGACGTCGGCGCCAAGCGGAACGGCCATGGCTTCAAGTCGCTCGCGGTCGGTGTCGCCGGCGAATGCCGCTGCAATGCGCAGCGCGGCGGCCGCGTCGGCGGAGCCGCCGGCCATGCCGCCGGCGATCGGAATGCGCTTGGTGATGCGCAGGCGAATCGGCGGACCGTCCCAGCCCGTTTCCGTGCGGTACGCCGCGAGAGCGACGTCTGCGAGGTTCGGCCCGTCGACGCCGGGGCACTCGACGACATCGCCTTGGAGCGACTCGTCGAGTTCGGCATGGAGCAGGTCGACGAGGTCGAGGGGCTGGAAGACCGTGACGAGTTCGTGGCGGCCGTCCGACTCGCGGGCTGGGCCGACGAACAGGCAGAGGTTGATCTTGGCGGGTGCCGATACCGCGAGTTCACGGGGCATCGTCGCCCCGGGCTCGCTCACTGGAGCCCGCCGATGCCTCGGGCCACGAGCGCAGCGTGGAGCTTGCGGAACTCGTCGGCGGAGAGCTGCTCAGCGCGGGCATCCTCGCGGATCCCGATCTCGATGAGCGCCTCGCGGGTCGCCTCCTTCGTGTTCGGATCCCCGATCGCAATGGCCAGGGAGCGCGACAGCGCCTTGCGACGGTGCAAGAAGCCGGAGGTGATCAGACGACGGATCCCCGGGTCGGCCGGAGGCGCCACGCGGGTCATTGCCATGAGCACCGAATCGACGTGCGGCGACGGCATGAACGCGGAACGGGCGACGTTCTTCTGAAGCTTCACGGTGCAGCTGAGCTGTGCCAGCGCACTCGGGACGCCGTATTCCTTGGTGCCGGCGCGGGCGGCGAATCGCACACCGACCTCCTTCTGCACCATCACGAGCCAACGCTCGACGCTCGGCATCTCGTGCACCGCGCGCAGCACCACCGTGGCGGCGACCGAGTAGGGCAGGTTCGCGATGAACGCGTTTGGGGCTGGGTCGAGCGTCGAGAGATCGAACCGCACCGCGTCGGCGCGATGCACCGTGACCTTCTCTGGATCGAGAATCTCTTCGAGCAGGTCGGCGAGCTTCTCGTCGAGCTCGATGATGTGGAGGTGTTTGGCCTTCTCGGCGATGCGCTCGGAAAGCACGCCCAATCCCCCGCCGACTTCGAGCACCACATCATCCTCGGTGACCGCGGCAAAGCCCTCGATCTGCGCCATCACGTGGTCGGACACGAGGAAGTTCTGCCCGAGTGCCTTCTTGGGCGAGAGGCCACGCATGCCGAGACGCTCGTGCGTAAGCTGGCGCAGGCGTTTGCGACCACCGTCGGCGCCGATCTCCTTGCCTTGGAAGGCGGGATCGGGACCGTCGTCGTACCCGCGGGCAGCCTCTTCGCGGATCTTGCGGGCATTGGCGGCGCGGGCTTGCCGGGCGGCTTGGCGCTGGGCGCGTGCGGCGTCGGCGGCCGAGCGGCTGCCCTTCTCGTTGTTGGTCACCAGTTGAAGAGCGCGGCGGCGTTGGCAGTGACGAGGGTGTCGAGTTCGCGGGCAGTGATGCCACGCTTTTCGGCGACGAAGTCGGCGGTGTGCATCACGTGCTCGGTTCGGTTCTTCTCCCGGCGCACGGGCACCGGGCTCAGGTACGGGGCATCGGTCTCGACGAGCAGCTTGTCGTCCGGGACGTCGAGGATCGAGTCGGCGAGTTCGGCGTTGGCCGGGTAGGTCACATTGCCGGCGTAGGAGATCCACCAGCCCTCTGACACGCAGGCGTGCGCCCAGTCGGGCATCGAGAAGCAGTGCATCACCACGCGCAGGCCTTGGGCGTGCTCGCGGAGGGTGGCGACCGTCTCTTCGCTCGCCGCGCGAGTGTGGATCACGAGTGCTTTGTCGAGTTCGCGCGCGATCGCGATGTGATCGAGGAACGCCCGGCGCTGGTCGTCGGCCGGGGCGTAGTCGCGAAAGTAGTCCAGGCCGGTCTCGCCGATCGCGACGCAGCGCGGGTCGGCAGCGAGCTGCCGGAGTTCGGCGCCGACGGCCTCGTCGTACCCACCGGCCTCGTTGGGGTGGCGGCCGATCGCGGCGAAGACCTCGGGGAAGTCGCTCGCGGCCTGGAGCGCAGCCGCGCAGGACCGGCTATTCGTGCCGACCGTGAGGATCCTGGTGATGCCGAGTCGGCGGGCCTGCTCCACGAGCTCGGCGTTGGGCTCCTTGCAGGAGTCCAGGTGGGTGTGGCTGTCGATCACCCCGTCGATGGTGCCTGACTCGGGCGCCCGAAGGCGCCACGGGGTCAGATCGCCTTCGGGAAGAGCGGCTCGAGCGTCTGGATCTCGAAGCCGAACGCACCATCCATCGCGGCGCGGGCGTACGTCACGTCCGGGTCACCGGAAGCGCTCAGCGCGGTCAGCAGCGTGGCCGTTGAGACCGGCAGGAAGGGGTGCAACAAGACGGCGAGCACGCGCACGCCGTCGACGAGCGTCGTCAGCACGCGGTCCAGGTCGGCCGCTTTCTCTGGGTCCTTCGCGAGCGCCCACGGCGTCTGCTCTTCGACGTATTGGTTGAGGCGACGCACCCCCGCCCAGATCGTCTCCAAGGCCTGGCTCGGCGCGCCGGCATCGATCTGCGCACTGACCTCAGCGGCCAGCGGGTCGATCACGGCGGCGATGTCCGGATCGATCGCGTCGGCTTTGACGAGGCCGTCGCGGTAGCGGTGCACCATGGAGATCGAGCGGCTCGCGAGGTTGCCGAAATCGTTGGCGAGTTCACTCTCGTAGCGCGTGACGAAGCCGGCGACGGAGACCGCGCCGTCTTGCCCGAACGACACTTCGCGAAGCAGATAGAACCGCAGCGCGTCAGAGCCGTAGCGATCGATGATCTCGAAGGGGTCCAGGACGTTCCCCAGCGACTTGCTCATCTTGGTCTCCTCACCGGAGGAGTCCTTCATCAGCAGGAAGCCGTGGACGAGCACGTGGTTCGGGACCTCGAGGCCGGCCGCCATCAGCAACGCCGGCCAGTAGATCGCGTGGAACTTCAGGATGTCCTTCCCGATCACATGGAAGGTTGCCGGCCAGTACGTGTCGGTCTGGTCCTTGGTCTCGTCCGCGAACGCCAGCGCGGTGACGTAGTTCAGGAGTGCGTCCCACCACACGTAGACGACCTGCTCGGGGTCCCACGGCACCGGCACGCCCCAGCTGAGCTTGCTGCGGGAGAGCGAGACGTCGTGCAGGCCGCGCTCGATGAACGCCTTGGCCTCGTTGGCGCTGCGCGGTGGCATCACGAAGTCGGGCCGGTCGGCGAACAGCTGCTCCAATCGCTCCTGGAACGCTGAGAGCTTGAAGAACCAGTTGTCCTCCTTCTCGCGCAGCAGGTCGATCTTGTGGATCGGGCACCGGTTGCCTTCGGCGATCTCCGTCTCGGTCTTGAAGTCGGCGCAGCGAGGGCAGTACCACCCCTCGTAGGTGCCTTTCTCGACGTAGCCGTTCGCTTTGACCCGCTCGAGCACCTCCTGCACGCGCTGGACGTGCCGCGAGTCGCTCGTGCGGATGAAGAAGTCCTCCGACGCGCCCAGGCGCGGGCCAAGCGTCTTGAAGTGCTCGGCGTTCTTGTCGGCGAGTTCCTGCGGCGTGACGCCGAGCTTCTCGGCCGCCAGCGCGACCGGCTCGCCGTGCTCGTCGGTGCCGGTCAGGAAGAACACGTCCTCCCCACGCTGGCGCCAGTGACGAGCAAGCACGTCGGACGCGATCACGGTGTAGGCGTGGCCGAGGTGAGGTGCCGCGTTCACGTAGAAGATCGGCGTGGTGACGTAGCGGGACATTCGGCGGTCAGGCTACCGGCGTAGGCCGACGAGGTGGGGCCGCCTCATCAAGCGTCGGCGGCGCCGTCGCCCCTGCTGGGTCGTCATCGCTGCCGCCAGGCCGGCCAAAACGGAGCAGGCCATCGCCGCGCCGGCGGCCGAGGCGAGCCATCGATCAACGCTCGGTGGCGTGGCTGGCGTCGCCCGGGAAGGTCGAGACTCAGCAACCTGGCTCGGCACGCTGCGGCGTCCCGGCCGCGGTCCGTGCCAGGCCGCTGAGTCGCTTCCGGCCGGGGAAATGAGGGACCCGGCCGGAAGGTGGGCGGGACGGAGGCGCGGTGGCGTCCGTCGCTCAAGGGTGTGAGGGCGCCCGGCGAACGGGGGCACCGTGCGAGGGGGAGCGGCCCGGAGCAGGGCCAGCGGATCCAGGTACGACCCGTCACCGCGACGCGCACTCAGGTCGACCGCGTCGCCCGTCGCAGCGCCGATCACAGCGCCCGCTCGCACCTGCGCGCGGACCCCGACCGAGGGTTCAACACGCTGGAGCGTCGCGCGCAGATGACCGCAGTCGACCGTCAGCGTCGGCGCTCCACCGGCAACGCGGCCGCGGAACGTGACGACGCCACGGCACGGCGCCCTGACCGCGCTACCGGGTGCGGCAGCCAAATCGATCCCGCGGTGGCCGCCGGCCGCGTACGGCGCGACCTCGCGAAAGCGTCGCTCCACCTCGACCGGAGCGACCGGAGGCATCCACCTGGCTGGCTGGTGATCAAGGGGCATGCGCCGACGGTTGCACGACGGCGGGTGATCTCGCCCCCGATAGCCAGAATCGGCACGAAGGCGGTGCAGTTCTGTGTGAAAGGCCGGCTCTAACGGCGGTCGAGCACCGCTTGGTACAGCGCGTTGGCCCGAGCCCCGGTCAACTCCGCCACCACCGCCGCCGCTTCCTTGACCCGCGCCCCGGCTGCGACCAGCCGCTCGGTCGCTTCGATCGCGACGGTGTCGTCGACTTCGGCGTCGACGCCCTCCACCACGATCGTCACCTCGCCCTTCGGGGGGCTGCCTTCGTAGCGCTCGGCAAGCTCTTCGGCCGAGCCGCGCACGATCTCCTCATGCATCTTGGTCAGTTCACGGGCGACGACGACCTGGCGATACGGGTCGATCGCAGCGATGGCCGCGAGCGTCGAGGCGAGGCGCCCGGGCGACTCGAACGCGACGGTCGTCTCCTTCGAGAGCAGCGCGGCCGTTAGTGCGTCGCCCTTGCGCGGCGGAAAGCCCACGAACCTCCACCGATCGGTGGCGAGGCCCGACACCCCGAGCGCCACGAGCACCGCACTCGGCCCCGGCAGCGATTCGATGGTCACCCCCGCGGCAATGCAGCCACGGACCAGTGCAAGGCCGGGATCGCTGACGAGCGGTGTGCCCGCGTCGCTGCAGAGCGCCATCCTGGCGCCCTCTTGGAGCTGCCTGACCAAGCCCTCGACCTGCCCGCGCTCGTTGTGATCGTGCAGCGAGCGCATCGGCGGCCGCACCACGCCGGGACCGGCCTCGGCGGCAAGAAATGCCAGCAGCTTGCCGGTGCGCCGGGTGTCCTCGCAGAGGACGAGATCGGCACCGAGCAGCGCCTCAGCCACCCGCGGCGACCCGTCGGAAAGATTCCCGATCGGCGTCGGGCAGAGGATCAGCCGGCCCACCCCGCCGCGGCTCGCGACCCCGCCGGCGGAGTCGTCGTCGATGGTCATCAACTGGTCGCGGGGCGGGTGATGACCGGCGCCGGTGCCGGGTAAACACCGGCCGCGTCGAAGGCGAGCAATGCCGCACCAAGGAGCCCGGCCTCGCTGCCGAACTGCGCCAGGCGCACCTCGCACCGGGCGACGATCGGTGGCATTGCGCGGATGGCGTACTCGTCACGAGCAGGTCCGATCAGCAGCTCGCCGGCAGCACTCACGCCGCCGCCCACCAGGATCAGATCGGGGTCGAAGATGTTGGCCAGGGAACTCATGCCGACGCCGAGCATCGTCCCGATCCGGCGCAGCGCCTCCACGGCCAACTCGTCACCCGCCTTCGCGAGTTCGGTGATCCTGGGCCCGTCAAGCGTGCCCGCAGCCTGCTCGCGGCCGAGGACGGAGTCCGGGTTCGCGGCGCCGAGTTCGTTTGCTTCACGCTCCAACGCCGTGCCGGATGCCTCCGATTCCAGGCACCCGTGATTGGGGCAGTCGCCGATGCAGGGCCGACCGTCCGCCTTCACCACGATGTGGCCAAGTTCTGCCGCCATGCCGTGCGCACCGCGGACCGGCTGGTTCGCGACCACAAGTCCGCCGCCAACGCCCGTGCCGACGGTCAGCAACACCACATCGGTCGCCCCTTGGGCCGCCCCGATGCGATGTTCGGCGATCACGGCGCAGTTCGCGTCGTTGTCCGACACCACCGGCAGCCCGATGCGCTCTGCAAGATCCGGACCGACGGACGCCCCTTCGATCATCCGCAGGTTCGGGGCCTGCCACGCCTTGCCGGCGCTGTCGAGCAGAGCCGGGATGCCGAGCCCGACGGCGACGACGTCGCCGTTCGCTGCCGCGGTCAGCTCGTCGATCTCGTCGATCAGCACCGCCAGCAGACCGGCCGCGTCCAGCCCGTGAGTGGGACGTTTCGTGGTGGCGATCACTCGCAGGTTCTCGTCGACGAGACCGGCGAGCGCCTTGGTCCCGCCGACATCGATCCCGATCACCAGGCGCGCGGTCGCTGACATCGCTGCAACGATAGACCGCTGATGTCCGGCAAGAACCCTCGCTACCGCCGCTACCGCGGCGGAGCTTCCCCCACCACGCGCTCGGGCGACGATCCACTCGGCGAACTCCGCGACCTTCGGCGCGCAGAAAGTGGACGCCCAGGCCCCCTTCCCGGCGACACAGGTCGCAAGGACAACCGCGCGGACGGCCCACGCCGCGGCTCTGCCGAACCTTCCGCAGAGCGCCCCTCGAGGAGTCGCCCGTCGCTCTCACCACGACGCGCCTTCCGTCCCAGCCGGTCCCTTGGCCGTCGCCTGCTGCGCTGGTTCTTCGTGTGGGCGTTTGCGTGGGTCGCTGTGTCGGCGCTCCTCTTCCTCATCAGCGCGCAGTTCAACCAGGCCGATGTCGGGAGCGGCGGAGCACAGGTGCTCGGCGGCGGCGCGACCCCGCCAGTCGGCAAGTCGACGATTCTCGTGATCGGTTCCGATCGGCGTCCGAAGAACTCGCAGGAACCGGGCGCGCAGACCTCGGGATACGGTCTCGCCGACTCGATCATGCTCCTGCGCGTCGGCGGCGGGAAACAGACCAAGCTCTCGATCGCGCGCGACACCATCGTGCCGGTTGAGGGCCATGGCAACGTGAAGATCAACTCGGCCTACGCGTACGGCGGGCCGGAGCTGCTGGTCAAGACCGTCGAGAGCTACACCGGTATCGACGTCAACCACGTGATGCAGATCGGCTTCGCCAGCTTCCCTGGACTGATCGACGCCATGGGCGGCATCACCTACAAGGGATCGTGCGTGATCTCGAAGGTCAACGGCGGCTACAAGAACGGCGGCGTGACGCTCCGGATCAGAACCGGCGAGCGCGTCCACCTGAACGGGAAGCAGGCCCTCGCGCTCGCCCGCACCAGGAAGAACAAGTGCAATCTCGCGGAGGGCGACCTCACCCGCGCTCGCAGGCAGCAAAAGGTGCTCGCCGCGATGAAGCGCCGGGCGCTGTCACCGATCGGCTTCGTGCGTCTCCCGCTCATCGCGTGGGAGGCGCCGAAGACGATGAACTCCGACATGGCCGGCCCGCGTCTCATCGCGACGATGGCCGGCATGGCGTTCAGTAGTGGCGGCAAGACTCGTGTGCTCGGCACCGAGTCGGGATTCATCTCCGATGCCCAGAAGCAGCGCGAGGTGGAGCGGTTCCTGGCGGGCTGACGCGCTCAGCACGCACGGGGCGCCGGGACGCCTTCCAGTCGCCGGGCGAGCCAGTCGATCGCCCTGGGTTCCTGGACGAGCTGGGTGGTGAAGTGCTCGCCGAGCGCGACCATCGTGAACTTCACATTCGCGCCCTTGCCCTGTGCACACCACCGGCGGCGAACTCCGGTCGTCTGATGCCATGAGAGCGCCTCGTCGAGCTGCCCGTGGTAGAGGTAGGCCGGGGCATCTGGCATGCCGTTGCCGACTTGGTTTTCCAAGAGACGGGCCTTCCACGGCGCCGTCTTGAGCGGGTTGCTCTTGGCGTACCAGGAGATGCGCTGCATCGTGAAGGCGGGTACCAACTGCTGGCACAGGTCTCGCTTCTGCTTGTACAGCCATTTGCCGGCCGGGTTGAGGTAGCTCTGGAGCGCGAGTTCGGGGTAGGACGCGTCATAACCGAGTGCGGCGGCGAGCAGGACGCCGAAGAACAGCCCACCGTCCAGGTAGCGCGCTTGCGATCCTGGGTCCGACAGCATCGCGCCGGCAACGATGCCGCTCAACTTGACGTCAGGCGCGTATACGGGTGCCTGCTCGCCGGCCGAACCGACAGCGCCGCCACCCTGAGAGAAGCCGATCACTGCCGTTTTGCCGTCGGTCGGGAGACCCGTGCCCGGCAGGTTCCTGGCGGCGCGAATCGCATCGAGCACGTTGCGTCCGAGTGCGACGTTCACGCCAAACGCATGGTCGCCGGGAGTGCCGAGCCCCTGGTAGTCCGTCACCGCGACGGCATACCCGCGACGCAGGAGGTCAGACATCGTGCGCAGATCAGGCTCGGCTCCGGCCGCGAGCAACCTCGACGGCGCGCAGCTGTCGCCGATCCCGTGGTTCCCGACGCCGACACCGACGATCGGGCGGCTCGAGGCATCGCCCGGCGGCAACAGGACGGAGCCGGAAACGGCGACCGGCTCGCCGAGCGCGGTCGTTGAGCGGTAGAGCATGCGATAGCCGACGGTGCCGGCCGGAGGACGCGTGATGCCTTGGAACGACAGCCGCTCGGAGCGGATCACGTCGCCCGGGGCGCCCGGCCCAAGGGGCACGGGCGGTTCGTAGAACGTAGGACGTTCAGCCGCGCCAAACGCTGCGGCGGGCAGGAGCCCGGCGAGGATCGCGACGAGCGGGGTGATCGAGAGCCAGCGCGAGCGCCGGCATGGACGGACCTGGGACAACGAACTTCCTCGTGGCGCCAGGACAGGCGCCGCACGTTTTGGCGCAGCGCGGGGTGACATCCGCGCAACGGTCACATCCGTGTGACTGCGGTCACTTTATCGAGTGGCACTCCAATTTGCCAGGAATTGGTCCGTAAACGGCACGTGGCCCCCGGAGCGAACGCTCCGAGGGCCACGATGAAGCTGGTGATGCGGGATCGCGTCAGAGCTTCGGCACGGCGGCCGCAGCCTTCGCGTCTTCCTTGGCCTTGACCTGCGGGTTGTAGCCGCAGTTGCCCTTGTCGATCTTTCCGTCGATCTGCTGCTGCACCCACTTGGCGGCTTCGGGCATCCAGACCGGTCCTGCGGAAACGTGCTCCATCACGTACAGCCCGACGTGACGCAGCTGTGCGCCCTGGCCGCACCACTTGCGGCGCAGGCGCGTGGCCATCGAGTACGGCGCAGCCTGGTCGTAGACCGCGTGGAAGTTGTAGATCGGAATCTGCGGCGCGGCGTTGCCGAGCCCGTTCTCGTTCAGGCGAGCGACCCAGCGAGCATCGGAGTAGATGTCGATGTTGTCCTTGAGGTACTCGCGCGCCTTGTGGAAGGCAAGCGGGAAGATCTGCTCGATGCACGAGTTGTAGGTGATCTCGTTGATCTCGCGGCCCTTGTCGTTCAGGAGATCCTTGAGCTTCAGCTCGGGATACGCCGCGTCGTAGCCGGACGACGCCGCGATGTTGACCGACGAGAACAGCTTGCCGTCGTTGAACTTGGAGAACGTGAGCGGCTCGATCGGCGCCCCACCCATCGCGGCGGCGGTGATCTTGAGCTCCGGTGCGTAGGTCGGCGCGATTTCGGCGGCCATGCCGACGGCGGCGCCACCCTGCGAGTAGCCGAACAGCGCGAGCGGACCCTCCTTCGGAAGGGCGGCAACCTCGAGGTTGCGAGCCGCACGAGCCATATCGAGCAGCGAGCGCGCCGAGGACTGCGTGACCCCGAAGGTGTGGACCGACGGCGTGCCGAGGCCCTCGTAATCGGTCGACGCCACCGCGTAGCCGCGCTTGAGCATCGGGTCGCTGAGGGCAATCTCGCCGGTGTGACCGAAACGCAGGAGACGGGAGACGGCGCAGTTGTCGCCGAGGCCCTGGGCCTCGTTGCCGTAGGAGATCAGGGGGCGATTCGCGATGCCCTGCTTCGGGACTTCTTTCGGGATCAGGACCGTGCCGGTGACGGCGATCGGAGCCCCGGTCGCGCTCGTCGAGTGATACATCACCAGGTAGCCGGTGACGCCCTTGCGAGGCTTCGTGAACGCCTTCGCGAACGACATCTTCTCCCAACGGATGATGTCGCCCGGCTTGCCCGGCGGCAGCGGGTTCGGCGGGATGTAGAACTTGCCGTACGTCGGCTTCGGGAGGATGTCCTCGAGGCCGTTGAGTTCGACGATCTTCGCGCTGGCGCCGGCTGGCAGTGCCGCAGCAGCCACCACGGAGGCAGCGAGAGCAATGAGAGATCGGCGCATATGGCGGGCGTGGGACACAAGACTCCTACGGGGACAATGTCGGTTGCACTGCGAATCAGGCTGCCGCGCCGAAGCGCGTGCAAGATGGCGAGCCTTAAGGCAACGTGACCGGCGCCACATTACCAACGGGTAATGCCAGCGACCAGCCGCTAGCCGTTTGTTGAGCATTGCTCAGGTTCTACAACCGGATTTCAGACCGACGCAGCCAAGTGGGCTGCGTCGATTCGAAACGCTTCGCTGCGCCTCTGCTCGGCCTACGGGGCCACAGGCTGGGGCGCATAGATGCCGCAGTTGCCCGAAGTGGGCTTGCCTTCCAGGCGCTGCTCGACCCACTCGGCCGCCTTCGGCATCCAAATCGGCCCGGTGGCGACATGCTCCCAGAACTGAACCGCGTCGAAGCGCAGGTTGGTGCCCGCGCCACACCACTGCTTGCGGAGCGTCTGCGCGGTGGAGAACGGTGAAGCCTCGTCGCCGATGGCGTGGAAGAGCAGGGTCGGCACCTTGGGGTTCTTGTAGCCAAGCGTGTTCGCTTTGAAGCGCGCGAGCCACTTCGGGCTTTCCAGGATCGGGCTGGTCGTGTAGTCGGCCGTCTTGCGGAACGCGAGCGTGAAGATCGACTCGATGCAGGAGCCGTAGACATACGTCATGGCTTCCTTGCCCGCGAAGTTGAGGAACGAGTAGAGGTCGAGTTCGGAGTAGGCAGCGTCGTACCCGGCGGCCGCCGCAAAGTTGACCGAGGAGAACGGTCCGCCATCGTTCTTCTTGACGAACGCGACCGGCTCGATCGGAGGGCCACCCAGTGCGGCCGCAGTGAGCTTCACGTCGGGCGCGTATTCAGGCTGGATCTCCGCGGCGCTTCCGACGGCAGCTCCACCCTGGGAGTATCCGAACAGCGCCACCTGCCCGTTCTTCGGGAGTTCTGCCGCCTGCAGATTCCGCGCGGCGCGCACGATGTCGAGCACGGCGTGCGCGGCCGAGGTCGTGACCCCGAACGTGTGGACCGCCGGGGTGCCGAGCCCCTCGTAGTCGGTCGATGCCACGGCGTACCCGCGCGCGAGCATCGGATCGATGAGCGCATGCTCGCCGGTATGGCCGTACCGCATGAGCCGCGACACGGCGCAGTTGTCGCCGAGGCCCTGGGCCTCGTTGCCGTAGCCGATGATCGGCCGGTTGGCGACGCCTTGCAGGGGCCGCTCGTTCGGGATCAGGACCGTCCCTGTGACCGCAACCGGTTCGCCGGTGGCACTCGTCGAGCGGTACATCACCATGTAGCCACGCGTGTACCGGCGCGGCTTCGTCACGGCCTTGGAGAAGTCCATCTTCTGCCAGCGGATGAGGTCGCCAGGCTCACCAGGCGGCAGCGGCGACGGCGGGATGTAGAACGCGCCCGGGTCCTGCGACGGCAGCAACTCAGGGAGCTCCGGAATGATTCCGGCGCTCGCGCCGGCCGGCGCGCCGACAAGCGCGACGGCAGCAACGCTCAGCGCAATAAGACTGCGCCGAATGAAACGGACCTGGGACACGGGTTCCTCCAACGGATCGCCATGACGGACATCCCCTGCGTCGACGGAAGGCGCCACAGAGGTTCACGGCGTACTGCGGGCCACGCTAGCAACCGACCCTCTATGAACACAACGTTCCGGGCGCCCAGAAAATGAAGCCGATTCCCCGTTGGACTACGGACCGACGCGCAAACGCCGGTCGGCGCTGAGTGTTTCGCGCGTCAGGAGCTGGTCGAGGAACTCGAAGAGCCCCCGGACGACCCGGACGACGAGCCACCGGACGACCCGGACGACGAGCCACTGGACGACCCGGACGACGAGCCACTGGACGACGAGCCGGACGACGACGCGCTGTCGCTGCTCGACTTGCTCGACGCGGCGGAATCCTGTGCGGCCTTCTCGCGGTTGCGGTTCTTGGTGCCGTAGTCGGTGTTGTGGAAGCCCGAGCCCTTGAAGTGAATCGCGGGCGCGCTCAGGACACGCTGCACCGGGACCCCGGTGTCGGGGTCGACCGTGAGCGCATCGTCGGCGAACTTCTGCAAGACCTCGAAGGTCGTTCCGTCCGGACGGCGGTACTCGTAGATCGGCATGGACGATCGAGTATAGGAACGCCGGTACCTCGGCGCGTCCTGCGTGCGGTCACCGGGCGCGCTCGTCTAGTCTGGCCCGCGTGCCCAGCGATTCCGTGACCATGGACAAGATCGTGGCGCTCTGCAAGCGCCGCGGATTTATCTTCCCCAGCTCAGAGATCTACGGCGGGGTGGGTTCGACGTACGACTTCGGGCACTACGGCGTCCTCTTGAAGACCAACGTCAAGAACGCCTGGTGGCGCGCGATGCTCGAGGAGCGCGACGACATCGTCGCCCTCGACTCAGCGATCCTCCAGCACCCGCGCGTGTGGGAGGCCTCGGGCCATCTCGCCGGCTTCAGCGACCCGATGGTCGACTGCAAGACCTGCGGCCACCGCTTCCGCGCCGATCACCTCGAAGAGAAGAAGGCCGATCTCACCTGCCCGCGCAAGCCGAGCAAGCTCGCCGGCGAGGGCCCGGAGTGCGACCTCACCGAGGCCCGCGACTTCAACCTGATGTTCAAGACGCAGGTCGGCGCCGTGGAATCGACCGCCTCGGTGGCCTACTTGCGCCCTGAGACGGCCCAGGGCATCTTCATCAACTTCAAGAACGTGCTCCAGTTCGCGCGCAAGAAGCCCCCGTTCGGCATCGCGCAGGTGGGCAAGTCGTTCCGCAACGAGATCACGCCCGGCAACTTCATCTTCCGCACGCGCGAGTTCGAGCAGATGGAGATGGAGTTCTTCGTCCCACCGGCCGAGGTGAATGACTGGTATGAGCATTGGAAGAAGGAGCGCTACGGCTGGTACGTGCGCTACGGCATCCGCCCGGATCACCTCAAGATGCGTGAGCACGACGCCGACGAGCTGAGCCACTACTCCTCCGGTACCGCCGACGTGGAGTACCTCTTCCCGATTGGCTGGAGCGAGCTTGAGGGTGTCGCGAACCGCGGCGACTTCGACCTCACCCAGCACACCGAGTATTCCGGCGAGAAGCTCGAGTACTTCGACGGCTCCACGAAGGAGCGCTACACGCCGCACGTGATCGAGCCGGCCGCCGGCGCCGACCGCGCGACGCTCGCCTTCCTCGTCGATGCGTACGACGAGGAGCTGCTCGACAACGGCGAAACGCGCGTGGTCCTGCGCCTGCACCCGCAGCTCGCGCCGATCACCGCCGCGATCCTGCCGCTCGTGCGGAAGGACGGCCAGCCGGAGGTGGCGCAGGAGATTCGCGAGAACCTCCGCGGCATCGTCCGCACCGAGTACGACGAGGGCGGCACGGTCGGCAAGCGCTACCGCCGCCATGACGAGATCGGCACGCCGTGGTGCGTCACCGTCGACCACCAGACGCTCGAGGACCGCACGGTCACCGTCCGCGAGCGCGACTCGCTCGAGCAGTCGCGCGTTGCCATTGCCGACCTCCCGGGCTGGTTCGCCCAGCGCCTCGCGCAGCCCTGGACCTCCCCGAAGCTCAGCGCCCCCGAGGCCTCCTGATGATCCTTGCCACCAAACGACACCTGGAGCCCACGTAATGGGTCAGATCAACGCACGCATCGCGGAGCCCACGTAATGGGTCAGCCGGCACAGCCGGGCACTCCGCCCCGCCTCCACCCTCGGGTGGCGGCCACCACCCTCGCCCTCACCGCCCTTACCGCACTCTTCGCGGGCTGCGGCGACAGCGACCAGGTCACCTCGACCTCCCCCTCACCGACCACCGCCGCGACGACGCCGGCGAAGCCGGTCTCCTGGACGCTCGTCCTGGACTACGAACCGAACGCTGTCCACGCCGGAGTCCTGCGCGCCGAGGCCGCCGGATACTTCGACGACGCGGGCATCGACCTCGAGATCGTCGCCCCGTCCTCCACGTCCGATGCGCTCACGCAGGTCGGCCGCGGCAAAGCCGACGTCGGCCTCGCCGATCTCATCGACGTCGCTCGTCGCAACGAGCGCGCCCTCGACGCCGTGGCGAAGGGTCAACCTGACGTTGAGACTCCGATGGTCTCCGTTGCCGCCGCCATCGTGCAGCGACCACTCAGCGGCCTGATCGTCGACGCGGACGGCCCGATCGGCAAGCCCGCCGACCTCCGCGGGAAGCGCATCGCCGTCAGCGGACTCCCCTCAGACGTGGCCGTCGTCGACGCCATGGTCCAGGAGAACGGAACGCCGCTGAAGACCCAGAACATCACGCTCGGATTCAACGGCCTGAAGGCACTCAGCTCCGGGCGGGTCGACGCCTCCACGGCCTACTGGCCCGCAGACGCCGTCACCTTCGAGCATCTCGGCAAGAAGCCACGCACCTTCGCGCTCGACGACTTCGGCGGCCCAAAGTACCCAGGGCTCGTCGCATTCACGAGCCGCCGTCTCCGCGTGACCGACCCAGCCCACGTGCGGGCGTTTGCCGAAGCCCTGGCCCACGGCACACGCGACGTGCTTGACTTGCCTGCCGACGGCCTGGCAGCGATCGCAGACGACTACCCGGAACTCGACCCGGACGCGACCAGCAAGCAACTCGTCAACTACCTGCCCCTCTTTGGCGACCAGAAGACGGCGGCCCGCCTGAACGATGGCGACCTCGAGGCCTTCGCGGCCTTTGCGGCCAAGGCCAGGCTCACGAGCCGCAAGCTGACCGTTCCCGAGCTCACCGCGATCCCGCCGGAGAGCGTTCAGCCGTGACGAGCGTGCTCCGCACCGAGGGCCTCACCGTCCTCGGGGCGGACGGCGCGCCGATCATCGAGTCAGTCGACCTCACGCTCCGCAGGGGCGAAGTCCTCGCCATCCTCGGCGTGAACGGCAGCGGGAAGACCACCCTCGTGCGCGCGCTCGCGGGACTGGCCCGCCCGTCCTCAGGGGCCATCGTGCTCGAGGACGGCACCGACCCGGCCGCGCGACGGCACGCCGCCTACCTGCCTCAGCTTTCGCGCCCGGTTGCCTGGCGGGATGCCACCGGCAACGCGGCACTCCCACTCGAAGCAAGCGGCTTGGACCGGCGAACGGCCCGCCGTGTGGCCAGGCAGGCCCTGCTCGCGTCCGATCCGGCCTTGCTACGCCGCGGTGGCCGGCGCGGCGCGACGCTGTCCGGTGGCGAGCGACAGCGCCTCCTACTCACCGGCGTCCTCGCTTTGGCCAGGCCCATCATTCTGCTCGATGAACCCCTCTCTGCTGTGGACGCGGTAGAGCGTCGTGCGGCCCAAGACCGCCTCCGCGGATTCGCGTCCACGGGCCGCTCCGTGGTGCTGGTGACACACGAGCCCACGGAGGCGGCACGCGTCGCCGATCGCATCCTGGTGCTCGCCGGCCGACCAGGCCAGGTCGCCGCCGAGCGACTTCCGCCTCCGCCGGATCGGCGCGACGCCGAGTTCCAAGGCCTTCTGGCCGACGATCTCCTCTCTCTCCTCGCGGGCGCGCGATGAGGAGTCCGTTCATCCGCACGGTCCTGGCGATCGCGGCGCTCCTCGGCTTGTGGGAGGCGGCGTGCGCCGCCCTCGCCCTACAGCCCTCCACGCTTCCGGCGCCGAGCGATGCTTGGAGCGCACTCATCGACGCGCAAGAGGTCCTCCTCCCCGCGCTTGCCACCACCGCACTTGAGGCGACCCTGGGCCTGGCAACGGCCCTGGTCGTCGGCACCGCGCTCGGCGTGCTGATCGCGGTCGCGCGCCCTGCCCGCGCGGCACTCGAGCCCCTGCTCGTGGTTTCGCAGACGGTCCCCGTCATCGCCCTCGCCCCGCTCCTGGTGACTTGGCTTGGCTTTGGCATCGAGCCCAAGATCATCGTCGTGACGTTGATCGCGGTGTTCCCCGTGATCGTGGCCGTGGCCACCGGCGTACGCCAAGCCGACGCCGCCGTCGACGAACTCCTCCGCGGCGCGGGAGCCAGCCGCCTGCGACGACTGCGCCTCGTCGAGCTGCCGGCAGCCGTCCCAGCACTCCTCTCCGGTGCCCGAGTCTCCTCGCTCCTCGTCGTCCCCGGAGCGGTCGCCGCCGAGCTGGTCGGATCGACCGACGGCCTGGGCCGACTCCTGCTCATCTACGACCGCGATGGCCGCACGACGACCACATTCGCTTGCGTGCTGTTGCTCGCAGCACTGGGGCTTGCGCTTTGGGCCGCGGTTTCCGCGCTTGACGCCGCTCTGACACGGCGTGGACTCATCGCTGAGCGGTAGGAACGCCGATTGATCGACGCGTGGCTGAACCGGGTTCACCGGAGTACCAAGAGCGAACGGATCTCCAGGAAACACGGCCTGTTCCGCCAGCGTACGCGGCAAAAGCCCGGAACGACCAGCCTGAACGTCAAGCCGCCAAGCCTTGTTGACGCCTGCTCAAGAGGCTCCTGCGCCACGACAATGCACCGGCTCGTGAGTACTATGTGACCATGAGCACCGCCGCTTCGTCCCAGGCGACCCAGAACATCTCATACGCCGACCTGTACGCCCGGTGGGAGCGCGGTCACTGGCTGGCCACCGAGATCGACTTCACCCAGGACCGCATCGACTGGCAGGAGAAGATGTCTCCTGAGGAGCGCAAGTGCGCGCTCTGGTTCTTCGCGCTCTTCCTCCACGGCGAGGACGAAGTCGCCGACGACCTCTCCCCCTACGTCGAGGCCGCTCCGCTCGAGGAGCAGACCTACTTCCTCACCACCCAGCAGGTCGACGAGTCCCGCCACTCGGTCTTCTTCAGCCGCTTCATGCACGAGGTCGTCGGCCTCGGCGACGGCACCGCCGCCTCCGCCCTCGAAGCCACCAAGCCGTACCTCACCTGGGGCCACCGCGAGACGTTCAAGAACCTCGCCAAGGTCGCGCGGCAGCTCCGGACCGACAGCTCCCCCGAGCGCTTCGCCGAGGCGATCACGAACTACCACATCATCGTGGAGGGCACCCTCGCTCAGCCCGGCCAGCACCTCATGGAGTCCTGGCTCGAGCGGACCGACCTGCTCCCCGGCTTCGCCGACGGCCTGCGCAACGTCGCCCTCGACGAGCAGCGCCACATCGCCTTCGGCATGAAGACCCTGGCCGACCTGTACGCAGGCGATCCCGAGGGCATCGGCCAAGTCATCATCGACGCGATCCGCAACTCCGGCACGTACCTGATGGCATTCGCGTACCCCAAGGACGGCGGCAGCCGCTTCCTCGACCCGCTCGGCCTCAGCCTCGAAGGCCTCTACGCCGACTCGATGCGCTCGCTCACGTCGCGCCTACGCGGCATCGGCCTCACCGAGACGCAGCGCCGCAAGGCACTCACGCTGAACCCCGACCTCTCGTTCGAAGAGCAGGGCAAGATGATGCTCCGACTGCTCGACGCTGGTTACGTCGGCGAGGGCGTCATGCCCAAGAGCACCAAGCCCGAAGACCTTGCCGTGCTGTTCGACATGATGCAGAACATCATCCGCGCAAACCCGCCGGAAGATGGCACCGTCGTGCAGTTCGACTTCACCGACATCGGCCCGCGCCACTACCTGCAAAACGGCAGCCACCTCGAATACCACGAGAACCGCCATCCCGCGCCGACCGTGAGCATCCGGTCGAACCTCGGCGACTTCATGGACATCATCGGTGAGCGCGCCAACCCGATCAAACTGATCCTGCAGCGCCGCCTCTGGGTCTCCGGCGACCGGAGCCTGCTCACCGGCAAGAACTCCGTCTTCGGCCCGCCGCCCGAATCCTCCGCCCGTCGTCACCCGATCCTCGAGAAGATCGGCCTCTGAGCGGCCCTCGCGGCGATCTTCGGCCCGCCCGCAAACCAGCCGTACGGCTGTACTTGCTGGTTCGCGGGCGGGCCGAATCTCATCCACGATGGCTCGCTCAGGGAATCGAAGCGACTGCCACGAAAAAGGGCGCCCGGTGGGCGCCCTTTTCGTTGGTCAGATGAGGCGGCTCGCCTTAGGAGGCGTTGCTCGGCGTTGCGGCCGGCGTCGTCGCCGCGCCGGTGCCATTGCCGTTCGACGTCGGCACGTAGTCGAACGTCTCCTCCGGCCCAAACAGCAGGTCCAGGACCTTGTCGCGCAGACCGCTGCTGGCGACGAGCGCGATACCCGTGCCGACGAGCGCGAGCAGGAACAGCTTGCCCTTGCCACCACTGCGGCCCGGCTTGGGGCTCGACGGAGCGTCACGCAGTGCAGACTGCGCGAGCTTGGCGGCGGCGAACGCCGTCTTCAGCTCCTTCTGGAGCTTCTTGTCTTTCACGAGCGCCTGGGCCGGACGCTTCGCCTTGCTGGCGCGAGCGTACGCGGAACGACTGTTGTCGACCGCATCCTTGACCTGATTGCGCAGGTCCTCATCCGCCAGCACACGCTGCACGTACGGGTTGTCTCGAAGCGCCTCGAACAGGGCCTGGCCCTGCTGGGCTCCCTGCTCCGCGCGGTCCTTGGCTGCCATGTGGTGTCTCCTTCCAGCGGGACTGTGCCGACACCACCGTGCTGGTGGCGTGGCGGCAGTCGCCTGGTCTCCGAAATTGGCTCTGCGTCAGCATAGCCCTCGGTTCCCCGAAATTGGCGCAGTCGGCGACGGAACCCGCAGCACAGGCGGTCAGCGTCGGCGGCGCGGCGCTGGCTTCAGCGCGATCCCCAAGACATCGTCGATGCGCTCGACGAAATGGAAGTCGACACTTTCGCGCAACGAGTCAGGGAAGTCGTCGAGGTCCCGAGCGTTGCGCGCCGGCGCGATCACGGTGCGATAGCCCAGGTCCTGCGCGCCAAGCGCCTTCTCCTTGAGGCCGCCGATCGGCAGCACATCGCCGGTGAGCGTGATCTCGCCCGTCATGGCGACGTCGTCGCGAACCGGTCGTCCCGACACCAACGAAGCCAGCGCCGTCGCCATCGTGATGCCAGCCGACGGGCCGTCCTTGGGGATCGCGCCCGCCGGCACGTGGATGTGGACATCGTGCTTCTTGAACCAGTCCTCCGGCGCGTCCGGTGCGACCTGTGCCAAGTGCCCGCGAAGCCACGTGTGGGCGGCCTGCCCGGACTCGCGCATCACGTCGCCGAGCTGCCCGGTGAGCATGAGCCGACCGTTGCCTGGGGTCGCGGCCGCCTCGATGTAGAGCACATCGCCGCCGACCGGCGTCCACGCCAGGCCGCTCGCCACGCCGGGGTTGGAACTCCGCCGGCGCCGTTGCTTCTCTCGGCGTTGATTTCCCAGGAGTTCTTTCACTCGAGCCGCGCTGAGATTCGTCCGACCCGTCAGGGTCCCCTCAGCGACCTGCCTCGCGAGCTTGCGCGCCACCGTCCGGATCGCGCGATCAAGCCCACGCACGCCGGCCTCACGCGTGTACTGGGCGATGATCGTGCGCAGGGCAGCGTCGCTGAAGCTCACCTGGCCACGCCTGAGCCCGGCACGTTCGAGCTGGCGCGGCACGAGATAGCGCTTCGCGATCTCCAGCTTCTCCCGCTCGGTGTACCCCGCGATCGTGACGATCTCCATGCGATCACGAAGCGGACCCGGAATCCTGTCCAGTTCGTTCGCCGTGCACACGAACGTCACGCCGGAGAGGTCATACGGAAGGTCGAGAAAGTGATCGCGGAAGGTCGAGTTCTGCTCAGGATCGAGGACCTCCAGCATCGCGGCGGTCGGGTCGCCGCCGTAGCCCGAACTCATCTTGTCGATCTCGTCGACGAGGATCACCGGATTCGTGGTGCCCGCATCTCGCATCGCGCGGATCACGGAGCCGGGCATCGCGCCGACGTACGTCCGCCGGTGCCCGCGGATCTCCGCTTCGTCTCGCACACCACCGACCGACAGTCGCTGGAAACTGCGGTCCATAGCGCGCGCGATGGAGCGGCCGAGGGAGGTCTTGCCGACGCCCGGAGGGCCAGCGAGGCACAGGATCGTGCCGCGAGACTCGTGTGAGAGCGACAGCACCGCCAGGTGCTCGAGGATCCGATCCTTCACCTGATCCAGGCCGTAATGGTCGCCGTCGAGGATGTCCTTGGCGAGCGTGAGGTCGATCGGGACCTCGGCCGGCACACCCCAGGGAAGGTCGGCGATCCATTCCAGATAGGTGCGCACGACGCCGTGCTCCGGCGACGCGGCCGGGATCGCCGCGAGGCGCCCGAGTTCGCGCTCCGCCGTCTTGCGGATCTCCTCGGGCAGGTCGAGCGCGCTGAGCCGCTCACGCAGTTCGTCGATCTCGCGTTGCGAGTCATCGTCCTCGCCGAGTTCGGCCTGGATCGCCCGCAGCTGCTGCCGCAGGACGAACTCTCGCTGGCCCTTGTCGAGCTCGGACTGGACCTGGTCCTGGATGCGCGTCCCGATCGAGATCACGTCGAGTTCGCGAGCCAGGAGCTGCACGAGGCGGCGCAGACGCAGCTCGACATCCGGCTGCTCGAGCAGCTCCTGCTTTTCACCCGTCGTGATGCGCAGGGCGCTGGCGATGAGATGGCCGAGCTGCGAAGCGTCGTCGATATTGGCGACGGCCAGGCGCAACTCCTCAGGCAGATAGGGAACGGCTTCGACGATCTCCAGGAACGTGCGCTGCACCTCCCGCACGAGCGCCGTGAGTTCATCGCTCTCGGTGACGATGTCGGGGAGTTCCTCGATCGTCGCGACCAGATACGGCTCCCGCTGCGTCCACCGCGTGATCTTCACGCGCTGCCCGCCCTGCACGAGCAGGCGGGAGGTGCCATCGGGCACCTTCATCATCCGCGCGATCGTGCCGACGACACCGATGTCGTACAGCTGCTCGGGCGTGGGTGCTTCGACTCCTGGCTCCTTCGACGCGACCATCACGAAGCGGCGGTCGCCGGTGAGGACCTCGTCGAGGAGCTTGAGCGACCGCTCTTGGCCGATCGCGAGCGGAATGACGATGTCCGGGAAGGGAACGGTCTCGCGAAGTGGCAGCACGCCGAGCGCGGGCGGCACCGGCGGGAGCCCGTCGACCGGAGCCCCGTCGGCACCGACGACGATCAGGTCGGAGGGGCTACTCATGCTTCATCCTCGCCGCGCGTCACCGGAACGCTTCGCGTCGACAGGTTGCGTCGTGCAATCGGAAGTTCGATCTCAAGCACGCCATCGACGTAGTTCGCGCGGGCGGCTTCAGACTCCACGTCAGCACCGAGCTCAATCACGCGCTCGAACGGCCCGTGCTCGATCTCCAGCTGCTGGTAGACCCGGCCCTGCGCGATGACCGGAGGCCGGCGCCCCGCGATGCGAACCACCCGGCCCTGCACATCGATGGCGAGATCTTCGAGGGTGATGCCCGCGAGGTCGATGGCGATCACCGCCGCTGCAGGTTGCTGCGTGTAATACACGTCGACGCGCGGGGTGAACCCCACTCGTCGGGGCGCAAGCGCACGATCGAAGACGTCGCCGAAGAGCTCGTCCATCTCGCGACGCATGCGGTCGAATCCAGCGAAGAGATCACGATCGGTCGACATGAGGGCCCAAGACTAGCGTTGCTGCGCCCGCTGCTTTGCATGACGGCGACGCGGTGAACCGGTCCGCTCGATGCGGACGCAAGCGCAGGTCAGAACGAGTACGACGCGCCTGGGCGGGCCAGCGTCGTCTGAGCGTGGATCGCGACGGCCTGTGCGAGCAGTTGCTCACGGGGGAGTTCGTCAGACATGTGGGTGAGGACTAGGCGATCGACCTCGGCCTGCTGCGCGATCTCAGCCGCTTCAACCGACGTGATGTGCCCGCGCACGCCGCCCTCCGGGAACATCAACGTCGCCTCGAGCAGCAGGACGTCGGCGCCTCGTGCGAAATCGATGATGCGCTGCGAAGGGCGATGGTCGGCGCCAAAGACGAGGCGACCCCCGGTTTCCGTCCGGACACCGATCGCATGGGTCGGCACGAAGTGCGGGACCGGCGCGAACTCGAGTTCGACACCGGGCAGCGAGATCGTCTCGGACGGGTCGTACTCGACCGCGTCGTACGCAAGGTCGAGCAGTTCAGCACGGTCGATGAGATCGAAGATCGCGCGCAGCCGCTCGGCGGCGCCGGGTGGCAGGAACAGCTTCGGACGACGCGACTCGCCTCGCAGCGCGCGTGGCGAGTAGAGCAACGCGTACGCCATCGGCAGCAGATCCAGCACGTGATCGCCATGGGTATGCGTGATCGCGATCGCGTCGATACTCAGGTAGTCGTAGTGCTTGCGCAGCTCACCGAACGCACCGTTGCCGCAATCGATGAGGAGGCGCGTGCCGGGGCAATCGACGAGATATGACGAGCACGCCTCACCGGCGTTCTGCCACGAAGGCGAGGCGCCCAAGACAGTGAGGTTTCCTCGGTCGTTGGCCACCTCGCAGGACTCTATCCCTCACCAGGTTCGGGAGGAAGCCCGGGGGGACAAACACCCGCGCCCCGGAGACCGCTCAGCGGCCGGAACGCGCGTCAGCCGACGAGGCTCGGCTCGAGCATCGGCTGCTCGGGACGGGTGCCAGGCTGGCGGTGGGGCGACCGCCGCGGCATCGGGCGGGACGGGTGCTGCGGGCGCCCGCCGTCTGCGACGCGGAACGCGAAGCGGAGCTGGCGCTGAGGCTGGAGACCGTCCGGTCCGTCCGGGCGGAACGTCGCACACGGAGCGTCGAGCTCAAGAGCGCAAAGCTTCTGCCGACCAAAGAAGCAACCCTCGCAGCTGGGCTTCGGTTCGGATGAGCGGGGGGCGGGAGTCATGCGGTGCGTCGCCCTGTTCGGGGCTGGGGCCAGCAAAGCAAGTCTTCCGTCGACGCGCGACCGGTGTTCCCGCTCAGAGCGGAAAACGTCCGGTCCGGGGGACACGCGAAAAAGTCGCTCAGAGCGGGACTGACGCCTGGGTGGCGCGTTGCCATGCCAGGGATGAATGCGCCGCCCGCGAAGCGGCCGACCGCCGGTGCATGGTCGCTCCAAGCAGCGCGCCCGTACGCTGACCACATGCAAGCGCTTGTCACCGGGATCAGCGGCTACGTCGGCGGTCTCTTGGCGGGCGAGCTACAGCGAGCCGGCTGGGACGTGCGCGGGTTCGCGCGCAACCCGAGCCGGGTGACACTCCCAGTCCCCGTCATCAAAGGCGACCTTTCGACCGGGGTCGGGCTCTCGGAGGCGCTGGAAGGGGTCGAGGTCGCCTACTACCTCGTGCACTCAATGGAGGGCACCACGGACTTTGTGGCCGAAGAGCTGGCGGCCTCCCGGCGATTCGCCGCGGCCGCGCAAGCCGCAGGGGTGCGGCGCATCGTCTACATGAGTGTCCTTACCCCGAACAAGCCGGTCGCCGACTACTCCGAGCACGTCCGCAGCAGAATTGCGGTCGAGCAGGCCCTCGCGGCCGAGGGCGCCGAGGTCGTCGCCCTTCGGGCATCGATCGTGATCGGCGCGGGGTCGCGCTCGTTCCGCTTCCTGCTGCACCTCGTCGAGCGGATGCCGGTCCTGCCGCTGCCGCCATGGCGCGACAACCGCACGAGTCCGATCGACGAGCGCGACCTGCTGCACGCCCTGGTGTCTGCGGCAACCGCCGTGGTCGATCGTCCTCTCTCCATCTGGGACGCCGTCGGCCTCGACACCGTCACCTACGCGGAACTCATCAACGCCATCGCCGACCATCTGATGGTGTCGCGACCGATCGTGCCATTTCCGCTGTCGCTGAACGCGATCACCGCGCCAGTGGCCGCCGGCATCGCCGGCGAGGACCTCGGGCTGGTGCAGCCGCTCATCGAGAGCCTCGGCAGCGACCTCCTCGCACGCGACCCCGACCCCCATGAGGTCGACCTCGACGCACCGCGACACCGACTCGACGCTGCCATCGAGCGCGCCCTGCGCGGCAGCGACACCATCAACGGCCAGGACGACTGACATGGCACCAGTGGACGTGACCGTAGAACTCCGCGCAGACCCAAGCACCGTCTTCGCGTACCTGCTCGACATCAAGCGCACCCCGGAGTGGGTGACCATCTGCCGCGCCGTGCTGAGCGTCGATCCCGGTCGCCCAGCCCCAGGCTGGCAGTGCAAGCAGCGTTACGTCCTGCGTGGCGCACCGTTCGTGGTCAGCTGGACCCTCGACGCGCTGGAGGAGGATCGACACATCAGTTGGAGTGGCCGAGGCCCCGCCCGTTCCAAAGCCAGCATCGAGCAAGACCTGACACCCCTTCCGGACGGCGGCACGAGCCTGCGATACCGCAACGAGTTCGCCGCACCAGGCGGACTCCTTGGTGCAGCCGCGTCGCGAGCGCTCGTGGGCGACACCGCCGAGCAGGAAGCCATCAAGTCACTCGACCGGCTCGCCGCACTCCTCGACGGAGCCTCCTGACACCAAACACGTCCGCGTGACACCTACCGCTCACGCCACTGACGCTCACCGCGTATCGAAACGCGCCGGCTCGGGGTCACTCGTAAGCGTTTCACCACTGGCGTCGCCCAAGTGGTGTACGTTGCCCCCGTGTGAAGATTCTCCCCCGAGCTTCACCTGAAGGAGCACATATGTCCGATTTCCTGGACGACAAGAAGAACGAAATCAAAGCGCGCTTGGAAGAGCTGCGTGCAGCCGTCGAAGAACACGAGCGACTGCAGTCCGCGCTCGACGCCCTCGAAGGTGTCAACCGCGCCGGCGCTCGCGCCGCAGCACCCGGCGGCGCCCGCCGCGGTCGCCCGCGTGGCACCGGCACTCGCGCCCAGGAGGCCATCGAGGCCGTCACGAAGGAGCCGGGCCTCACCGCCGGCGAGATCGCCGAGCGCATGGGCATCAACCAGAACTACCTCTACCGCGTCCTCCCCGCCCTGGAGCAGGACGGCAAGCTCGAAAAGCGCGGGCGGGGTTGGTACCTGCCGGGCTCCTAAGGGTCGGCCCAGGCCGGGCGGCTGGTGGACCCTCCGGTCTCGCTCGTCGCCTCGGCGTGGCGCCCGGTGTTTGAGGGCGCAGGTTTTCGCTCCTACACGCTCGCCTACGGGTCCACCAGCCGCCCGGCCGTCGTCTCGGCGCTCGGTTCCGGCGAGGTACCTGGGAAACGCGTTCTGACTTGGTTGTCGATTCAGACGGCAACTGAGATGTTGACTTTGAGGGGTGGGGGGGGGCACCCCCCCCCACCCCCC